>NZ_SEWR01000001.1:0-1460304 GCF_004195115.1 Rahnella sp. RFA10(1/100) | reverse complement strand
GCGGGAATGTCTTTCACCGCACTGGTGAACGCAATTTCATAGCGCAGGATATCGCTGATGGCCTCGCTGCCGCTGAACCTGAGCACCGAAATATCAACGCCGGGCTGCCGGGATTCCAGCCGTTTAAGTCTTAACTGGTAATGGTTGTGGACCGGTAATTTACTGCCAGCAAGAATGTATTCCTGAATGCTCATCGTTTAAGTCCTTTTAACGCTCATGGGCGTGAATACCAAAACTGAAACCAAATAACGGGCAATCACGTTATGTAAACAGCAATGACTACTTAAAGCTCTTCCTGCTTATCAATCCATAGTGCAGCAGTGGAAGGCGATGATAATTGATGGTCATAATTCAATAATAAAGCATTGATGGTGTGAATATATCAATGAGTTTAAGTTTTCTGCATCAACAGAATACTTACAGCACACCATTGTCTTAAATCTTCCGTTCCCGAAATGAGAAAGTAGCATAAGTCAGTGATGCACTAAAGCAAACTAGGTCACGGAAAAATGTAACGAAATTATTAATGAGGGAGGGTGTGGAGATTTATTAGGACTATTCTCGCAAATCACTCGGATTTTTCTTTAGCGAAAAGTCTGAATGATTAGATGCTTGCTAATTAATTGAATGATCGCGCCTTCACTAAAGCCAGATTTTTCTCATCAACTTGATAAAAAACAATGCATCACTAATGTTACTTATTCCTTTGAATAAACAGTGCAGCGATATCTGAGATATGAAATTAGCTTTCATGCCAGAGGTATTCTGAACCCTTTTCCGGTAAAGTCCCAAAAAATGCCGAGCTTCGACCAAAGCATGCCGGAACAAAAACAGGCTGATGTCTTTGTTTTCCTCCAGCCTGGCAAGCCGGATAATCTCCGCAATGACTTCAATGTAGCTTTGTGCCCTGACATCATAATAATCGCGCCGGTGGGTGATGGAATGCGCATTCACCTTATAGGTGTAATCCTTGCAATCCGACAGATAAAAGCGCCCGTTGCTGGTTGCGAGATGGATGGTCCAGAGAATATCTTTGTGGCTTTTGCCAGCCTGAAAGGATAAGGAATGTTGCCGGATACCATCCAGCGCGAATCACGACAAACCCAAATTATTTTTCTGTGCTTAATGCTGTCACTGTGACGATTCAGTTATAGGGTTCCAGTTAGGGGCACTATGATATACGCTCCCGAAATTTGTCTCTTTTTATTTACAGCATTACCCGCTAGCTATTCCTAGCTGACGGGTTTATTTTATGGACTAATTAAGCGGAATACTAAGCATTTATTATTTAATATCAAAAATGACACGTAGCAGGAAGGCTTCAAGCGTCTCATCACTTATTTCCACCACCCCGGTTATCATCGACCAGGTGAGGATTTTGCACTGACGATTGTCGTAGAGAGAATAGTAACCATCGCCGATATCATAAAGTGGTACGGCCTGCTGTGGATAATCCTTGCCTTCACGTAGCGGTTCTATCGCGCTTAGAATATTCAGATGTGAAGTGGCAGGGACGCCAAGACCGTAAATTTCCGTAGCACCAGAGGCGACCAAACCAAACTCAGACAAGTAGGTTTTATATTCCTCTGAAAAATGCATACGCAGCGCCTGTTCCGCAGCGTTAATTTCATTTTCTGTTGCAGGGCGAATATCGGCGTCGTGCGTTGCAACCTGCTGCTCTAACTTTTTCATGCTGCCTCCTTTTCCTGAAGTAGCTTAATCTCTTCCGCTCGTGCTTTCCAGTGCGCTTCGCGCTCTTTGCCGAATGCCCCACGGTCGATTTCAGATTCTTTTGTAGTGTCATGCAAGATAGTATTATTTCCACCTTCCATATGCTGCGCGTGCGTTAATTCTGCCAGCGGGGAATCTGCCTTCTGCCCGACATGATGTAATTCTATAGGTTTACCATTGGCATCCAGCGGCGCTTTGCCCTTTTCCATACGTTCAAGATTGGTGTCACCCAGGGAATCTGTTTGGTCCAAATCGATTTCAGTATTAATTAACGCATCATTGCCGTTAACGGTCTGACATTCCAGCCCTGCATCCTGATAAATCGCCGCCTCTTCTTCGCTGGCAATACTATCGATAACTTCGTCGCTGTAACCTTCCTCGCTGAGAACCTCTTTAGTTTCGTCAGAAAGCGGCGTCAGTTCGTTGCGCGGTAAATCCAGATCAACGGGCCTGTCGAGATCTTCAACATTAATGTCCTCGATCTTCAGGTCTTTCACACTTTCCATCAGATCACCCAGCGCTTCCATCGCCAGCTCTTTTAATACAGCCATTTCAATCATGCTACAGCCTCCGCGGTGACGTGTTTACGCCATGCGGCATAGACCTTCAGGTATTCATCATTTCTGCCAGCCAGTTCGCGCATAAAACACTGCTGCACCGCCCGCTCAAGTCCTGCGGGCAGTTCACCGGTTTGCTTAGCAATAAGCTGGCGGAACGACTGTTCCAACTGATTGAAGTCCGGAGCGGCGCGGACGCATCGTTCAATGGAGGTGGTGCAGTTGAGAAGGTTAACTACCAGTTTTGCCATGCGAGTAAAATGCTGTTCTTTTTGCAGACTGATTCCTCCGGTTGCGCGGAACTCATCAAATAGTGTTTTCAGCGCAATTTTT
This sequence comes from Rahnella sp. RFA10(1/100), assembly GCF_004195115.1. Taxonomy (NCBI): domain Bacteria; kingdom Pseudomonadati; phylum Pseudomonadota; class Gammaproteobacteria; order Enterobacterales; family Yersiniaceae; genus Rahnella; species Rahnella sp. RFA10(1/100). The sequence goes on along the minus strand of NZ_SEWR01000001.1, from coordinate 1,457,683 downwards.
TGCCCGGTTGCCAGCAAACTACCTTCCAGCCCAGCTTCCAGCGACTCCAGGGGGATCTCCTGAGGCTGGCACAGGCGCGGAGCCATCAGCCAGGCAATCAGTTGCTGGTTAAAGAGCTGGTGATTGTCGGTAACAACGGCTGTGGCTTCGTAATGGAATATCTCTTCTTTACCGGCAAATTTATTAATCCGGCATAGCACCGGCTCCAGCCAGTCGTTTTGGTAAACTAGCGCCACCCCTTGCGGTAGCCGCGCCAGCTCATCAAGCTGCTCGTCGTTCAGACCTGCGGATTTTCCCGCGATACGCCGGTCAGCCTCCTCTGGCAGGCGCATGATAATTTTAGTGTTGGTATTACGAATCGCAGAAATATCAACGGCATAAGGGGATTGATCAGCAATAATAAACCCTTCACCCCAGGTACGCATTTCGGCAATAGCATTAGAGAGCATCTCCACCGATTTTCCCGTAATGTCATTCCCTTCGCCGCCACCGCCAGAGGCGTTGCGTCTAAGAATGTTGTGAGCTTCTTCCAGCACCGTGACATGTTTCAACGGCTGGTTCATACCTGAAAATGCAGCGCGGTGTTCACTCAGGCGGATAACCAGAATCCCCATAATCAGGGATTTCGTCTCTTGAGAGCCAATGCGGCTAAGATCGATAATCACATTGCTGTCGAACAACTCCGCGTTATCAATTTCTTCACCACAGAAAATCAGTCCATTCAATCCGTTAGTCAGCGATTTTACGCGTGTCACCAACGAACCGGTGTAATTGCTTTTTAGTTCCTGAGAGTAGGCGGAATCATCAATCACCGCTTTCAGTTGCGTTAGCAGATCGTTGAATGTCGGGAACAGCGCTGGGGTGAAACGGTTGACGGAACTCACCATATTCCAGCCGCATTCACTATAGCTTTGCAGAATTGCTTCTTTCAGAATTGCTGGCATAGCGGCATACATTGGCCAGCACATGGTGAATATTTCCACCAGCCGGTCAATATGCTCAAGGACATGGGTTTCATCCGGGAAGCGGAATGGGTTTATGCACAACAATTCGCTGTACTTCGCATTGCTGCCCAGAACCCGCACATCGCTGCGGTGACCAAACATATGCTTGTATTCGCCTTTCGCCGGTTCAATCACCATAAACGGAACCTTATGATGGCCCAGTTGGGAAAGCACCTCGTAAATAGCGTTACTTTTCCCCGCGCCGGTTGAACCCGTCACAAATAGGTGGCTCGCTAACTGGTTGACATCTAAGTTGATAGTTTGTGGTAGATCGTTCCAAAGATGGCGTATAGAGCCCAGGCAAATTTCGCGTTCAGCATGCGTTCTAATGCCGTTGCTATCAAGGCGTTGAACTTTACGCCCGAAAGCCTGCGTCTGAAGTACCGCCACGGTGGAGGTAGAGCGGCGCGGCAGGCTAAGCTGAATCGCCATTTCTTTGCCTGAAACAAGCGTTGCAGGCGTCAGGTAATCAATATTGATGCCTTCAGAAAAAACTGGAGTCAGGCGCGGGTGTGTAAGCGTTGCCAGCCAGTCGAGCACCATTTTTTTGTTTTGTGACTGCCAGGTCGTGAGTGCAAAATCTTCAGTACTGGAACGACTGCCGCGCATCAGGCCCAGGAAAATACTGGCTAATGATTCCGAAGAGGCCGCACTGTCACCGATAAAGTAGGCAGCGGTTTGCCAGCCGCCGTAGGTTCGTGCTTCATTGACGCGCTCCAGGTGGTGGTCAACTTTTTCCAGCATCTTTTCAATAGTTTTATCGCTGATTTCAAAGGAAATTTGTTGACTGTTACCCTGGGTTTTATTCAGCGATTGGCTGTCGGTATGGCTGGTCGTATCGGTTTTGCTCGTCGTTGAACTGTTGGCTTGTGACAGGTTAGTAGTATGACTATCGGAAAGACTCTCTGACCCGCCACTATTCTGGCTGGCAGAAATATTTCTTGGTAACACTGTATTTTTCAGCAGGGTGCCGATACCGCCGACTACCCCCATTCTATCGCCCTGAGCGCGTGCCTGTTGATATTCATCATAGGTGCGCGTGAAAGCGTCGGACGTGCTTACGGTTTGCGACTCTCCCCAGCTTTCCGTGGTCGATTTACTGGTGGTATCGGAAGTTCCTTTGGTTTCAGTCATTCCCAGGCTTTCACCCAACGACTGGCTCAACCCTTCACTGATGCTCAGACCAACGCTTTCGCTATCCTGTACCCCAAACGAATACTGCCTTTTTGCCAGGCAAGAGAGCTGTGTCGCTACTTGCTCATAACCGGTGCGGATCACTTCCAGATTTTGTGGCGAGACAGGTTCTGCAAGGATGAGTGCCTGATAAACACGGCTTTCCGCTGCATCGATAAAATGCTCCAGCCCTTGCATGAAATGCTCATGATTATCGGTAGACAAGGATGGCACGCCCGTGACAGCGGTGATTGTCGCCGAAGGTTCATCCTGTTGCGCCAGCGCCCCATCAAGCAGTTCGTCGGTTTCACCCGCTGCAAGCGGTACCAGGCTGCTGCCGGAAAAGTGCCCTTTGAAGGTTTCTTTCAGCAGTTCACCTGAGTTATGCCCCAGCATTTTTCCCGGCGTACCGCGTGTGCCAATGTACAAATTGGTTTCACGTCCATCGGATTTCAGGAACAGAAAGACGGCGTAACCGGCTGCACCCAATGCGGTGTAAGCAGCCGTGGTGCTTTCAAGCACCGACTGTTTGTTTTCCTGCACGATGCGTTCGATGCGGAAAATACGAACATCCCCGGCACGATTGGTTGGTAGCCCTGTCTGAGTGGATATAGACTGCAACGGGTAATTTTTCATCTCCGCCAGATAGCTGCGATTGATGAGCGTTCTTGCTGATTGCAAAGTTACATCCGTGCGCTGCTCTAGTTCTTTCAGGCGCGCTGGCGTCATCGTTAATTGCGTCATAAATCCATCCTTAGAGTAGAGAAATCACCAGCGCCGCCAGTACTGCCAGTGCCCCGCCAGCCATCAACGCGATACGCAGAAAGCCAGGCTGTGGGTGGGAGGAAGCATCAGAGTGCGGGCGTGGAGCTGTCTGTGACTTAGGCTGTGGCTGGGTTTTTGGCTTGATAATGATGTGCTCAAAACCCTTAACTCCGTGCAGGCGCAGCGAGTTTCGTACCGTAATCAAGTGTTCGAAACGGACTTTGGCAAAGTTGCTATTCAGATAAGAAGTTTGCAGGTCGTAGTAATCGGCATCCCACTGGCTGGGGTTGTTATTCATTTTCCCTGCCAGAGAGTTTTCTTCATAGTCGACAAATAAATCGGCGACCCGCTCCTGTGTCCAGGCGACGGCCTTGTTGATTTCATTATCTTCAAGGCGGTTGTTTTCAAGCTCATTGATTAAGGCCGAACGCACCATGCTGGTAACGCCTTGTTCAACCATTCTTGCCAGATTAGCGCCGGGTAAATAGCCTTGCATATTCATTGTGTTCGTTCCCTCTGTGCGCCCGGTTACCGGCGCTTTTGCAAATCCAGCAATATCATTACGAATCAGATACTCACGAACATCAATAAGATGACTGATGCGCTTCTCGGCGAAGTTGTTCTGCGCCAGCTTGCGTTGGCGGTCGAAATACCCGGCGTTCCAGTCAAGCTCATCCGGCTCAATGGCCGCGAAGATCTCGTTGACCAGGTAGTCATCAAAGAAATCAGCAATAGCGGCGCTGGAGGCAACAATCTGGCGTATTTCATCGCCTTCCAGTTCGTTACGGGTTAACTGCTCAAGTAAATTCTGGCGCAGGCTTTGCCGTGTTTTAGATTTATCGTCCATCATGACTTCCTTATTAAATGGCCAGCGTATTATCAAGCTTCGCTTTAAAATCGATAATCCAGCGCTGCTGCTCTCTCGCCTCAGCGATAGTCTGCTCGCGAACCTCTTTATTATTTAGCTGCTCTTGCATCGCGCCGATTAAAGCTTCGAACTTCTCGTTAAATTCGCGTTCAATAAAGGCCAGATAGTTTTTCACCAGCTTATCTTTATCCGACTCAAATTTTTTCAGCGCGCTGGCCCGGAAGTCATTAAACTCGCTTTCGATGATGGTTCGTTTCTCTTTCCAGGTTTCATTCATATCGACATATTCGACGGTGCGGTAATCGTATTCGGTACGCTTACGCCCCCAGGAGAATGGGTTATACCAGTTGGAGTCGCTGACCTCGCGGCCGTTATAGCGTTCCTCTTTGGTTTTAACATCGCGATCGTTGAGGCTAAGGTTAAGCGACATATCCTGCATGCTCTCTTTGAGGCCCTGCAGCAAAGGCAAAGCCAGGGTGCGGGCTTCACCAAATATCTCGGCGATAAATTTCAGATACTCTTTTTGTAATTCATCTTTAATATGCTGTTGACCGTCCGAGAAGGCAATTTCAAAATTACCGATCAGATCGTTACTGGCAAACGTCAGTTTCCGCTCGGCATTTTCTAATTCAATTTTTGCACGGTTTACATCCACCTCTCCCTGAGCGCTAATTTCATTGGACAGTTCCTTTAACAGGCGGCGGAATTTCATATCTTCCTGAGTGAATCTTTCAGCAATGAACGCCGGCAGCCCTTTCCCTTCACGGCGAAGCTGCTCTTTATAAGCTTCGGTATTCAGCCCCTTTTTATGCCTTTCCTGCAGCAAAGTAATTTCATCATTAATCAGCACCAGCTCTTTTTCATCTTTCTTGAGCTGCTCGGCAAGCTGGGTTTCTTTCATCCCCAGACCAATGGCACGATGCAGCGCGGCATAAGCGCGATTCAGACGAGTTGGCACGTTATATTTATCGATGTATTCATCAATCATCACTTCTACGGCGGGCAAACCGCTGCGCTTTAGCACATTGGTAAAGCCACGCTCTTCAAGACTCCGGCGCACGCGTGAGGTAAGCGGCATGTATTCCGGGAAGTTCATCGTCGGCTCTTCGAGGAACAGATCCGTCAGGGTATTCACATCTCCGCGTTCTTTGCGGGTTAAGGAATCCGGGTGTTTGCGTAACAGACGAGTTAAGTGTGCTGATACCGGGTACACCTGCGGGTTCCGGATACCGTTACTTTCAAGATAGGTCTTCACCCGCTGCAGCGCTGCACCAACATTTTCGCCATTTTCAGGGTCAAAAGCATCCATCTTATTCACGACGAAAATGAAACGATCTTTACTTTGTTTACCGCCTTTTTGCATGGTTTCAGCGACCAGACCCAGCAGGTTTTTATCGTCGTTAGTGCCCAGTTGCGTACCGTTGAGCACATAAAGAATCAATGGGTTACGTCTTGAATCCTTAATGAAACCCATGGTTTTAAGCTCATGATCTGCATCCTGGCTGTTATTTGGTCCTGGCGTGTCGGTCAGTACAAGACGAACATGATCGCGCGGTTGCATCGCCACGATATTGCCACGCAGTTCAATTTCCTGCGTATCCGGTAACTGGTTCCACTCTTTGAGCGTATCAACGTTGATTTCTGGCAGCGACTCTTCCTCACCTGCGCTTGAGAAGCGGCGCGCCGTAAAATTTGCCCCAGTGGTTTTATCATCAATGATTTGCGCGATGGTTGCGGTGGTAGCTTCGTTTGCCGCGGGCAGCAGATCCTGGCCAAGCATGGCATTGATTAACGTTGATTTGCCCGAAGACATGGTTGCGACAACATATACGTTAAAGTCATTGTTGAAGGCTTCGCGAAAATCGTTACGCACCTGTTCGTTGTTGACGATGTAGTCATTGAACTGCGGGTTGAGCTTCGCCTCTTCCATCAGCGCATTAATCTCGTCCAGACGGTCTTCCGTCGCACGCACTGGTTGCCAGCGCAGGCTAATTTCCATGCCGCTCTCACGTGCTTTTGTGGCGGCATCCTGTACATCCATAAAGTCCGATTCAACGCCTTTAAACTCAACCTCAAGCTGTGTTTCTCCGTTAAGCAACGCCTGTATCTCGCTAAACAATGATTCCACCCAAAGCTGTAACCGCGCTTCTTTATAACTGGAGAGTTTACATCCTGGCGCAGGCTCGGTTCCGTTGACCAAAAACGTAGATTCCACGGTAAAGGGGTTATGTTCCAGATATATGCTGTTCATAGATTTCCAAAGGATTAATTATGCTGTGAAAGAAAAATTTCCAGGGTGCGAATACCGCTGTAGGCAATAAATTGAATCAACTCAGTTTTATCAAACATGTCTGACTGCTTATTTTCAGGCAGTGTCCTTTTCAATTCGGCGCGAACTTTGCGCTTAATCGCCACAGAAATATGCGATGCTTCATTCAGACTAAATTTGTTTTCTCGAAAACGCTCGAGTTCGGCCTGCAAACGATGCTTTTGATTACGCGTAATACTTTTGCGATTGAGTACTTTTTTGGCAATTAAGGATGTTTGCATCATCGCCGGTATAATGACCGGTTGCCGGTACCCTGTTTGCTCCAGATATTCTCGAGCTTTTTCAAGAAAAAGCTCTATGGTCTCGCCGCGCTCGTCATCAAGCTGATCCACTTTATTGAGGATAAAAATAATCTGGTTGCCTGATGCTAACGCCGGGCTATTTTTTATGTCTAGCAGCAGTTGCTTATCGTCAAGAGTTGCCAGTTGGGTTGCATTGAGCACATATACCAGCAGTTTTTTCCCCGGTAATGTCAGCGCTGCGTCCAATAGGTGTTTATGACTGGCATCCTGGCTGTTGTTCGGCCCTGGGGTGTCGTAAATAACCAGCGGCTTCACTGTTTTGCGCAAGCTGTCAATACGGCAATCCAGCTCGATATATTTCACTGCCTGATGACTGTTCCACTGCCTGAGCGTCGCACTTTGCACATTGTTACTACGTTCATGGCATTCGCCCTGTTGGTTGTAGCTCACTCCTTCGATGCGCTGACGTAAACTGCGGTTATGAGTAATACGTGTTAGCGTCGCCGTTGCTGCTTCATTAGCCGAAAAAAGAATTTCATTGCCAAGTAGCGCGTTAATAAGCGAAGTTTTCCCTGCACTCATTGTAGCCGCAATAATTACATTACAATGTTCCGGCCTGGTAAATAGTTTCCTGGCGGACTTTTTTTTGCTTGGTTTGTTTTCTGCCATGCCCTTACCTTATATTCCCAGATAATTTCTGATTACTTTTTCCATTTCCTGCTGTAAATTTTCAGGTGAAATAATTCTCAAGTGGGGTAACCAGTATTGCACCACAGGCAACACTTCATTTTTATGCGATACATTTGTAGATATAATTAACCCACCATCAGTCAGTTCTTTTTCTATGATCTGTCCAACTACCAAATCCCGGCGCTGAAAGTATTCAGCCACTTCAGGGGATACTTTTATTACCACTTCAAATTTTTGTTCAGTACTCCATACACTCTCTTCATTTTTCAACGTTTCCGTTAGCGCCTGAGAGCGCTCAAAGAGATCGAAAGTACAATTTAAGGCAGATATTTTACCGAGCGTGAACTTCTTAATTTTTTCTTCATGCTGCGCGGCGAGATACCAGACCCCGTTGTGGTTAATCAACTGATAGGGCTCTACGCTGTAACTTCGCTGTTCGGCGCGTTTGTAATAGCTAAATGACACACGACGACGTTCATCAATTGCCTGCTGTAAACGTGTGAAATTGTCAGTTTGCTGCTCACTTTTGATGTAGTGATGGCCCATCACAAGGATATTCTGCGTCGAAGTCGGGTAAAACATGGACTGAAGCATTTTCCTGTCCAATACTGGAAATAATCCTTTTACTCCCGCTACGCAGGCAAAAGTATCAATGCTTGAGGCATCAAACTTTCCCAGATACTCAGGACGCAGACTATAGCCATTGAGGGCAGCGTTTTTCTCTATCCCTGTGATGGAGAGTCGCTCTTCTATATCACGACGAATGGTGCGTTGATGCACCCCGTATTCTTCAGCCAGACCGCTAAGCGTTAAAGTTTCACCACGGTTAAAACGTAATAAAATATCCGCAAGACGCGTAGCCAATAAGAGATTTTTTTTGCTCATTTTTCACTTCCGTGTTGTTCATCTGTTGGTAAGCTTACATGCGCTAGTTGACAGGTTGTGTCACGTATGAAAAAACTCTGACATTAATTATTCTGTCGAAAGCTATTAAGAATAATATCGGCACTCAGGCGTAAAACTTAAGCGATTATCCCATTGTTTTACCACAGGCGTCGCCTGTATCACGGAGGGGGCGGGAGGAACTGAAGGATGAAGGGCTAGCTGAAATATCCCTTAATGCTGACTGGACTACATAGACATGGAATCGCACCAACAAAGTCGGTGCCGCGAATGAATAGACTTTCCTACGTCTGAACTGACCAGGCCAAGAAGCAAATCAAAGCACATCTACATTTGTTGAATAATAAGACGATATTCAGAGAGGTTGGCAGCGTGGTGATTCACAGTTACAATCACTAGCCTCGAAGTTGCTTATTTTTTCAGCGAAATATGATTGGGGGCCTAATTGGGGGCTCCGGCGTTTTTCGAACAGGCAAAAATACTGTAATAACAAGGGTTGTAATGGCTATATTCGAATCCTGTAGGGGACCATTTCAAATCAATTAGTTACGCCTTCTTCACTTCACCATCACCATCCAAAAGCGCCAGAGTAGTCACATGAATTGCCATAACGTCATCGATTTTTGCATGCGTGCTCGGTCAGGTGATTTGGCGACAGGTGTGCATACCTGCGTACCATCTCGATAGATTCTCAACCTCCCATTTCCTGCAGTGCAGAAAGTGGCAACCTAGCCTGGACCAACCAACTTGCCTAAATGTGTCTCAGGTCGTGGAAACGGAAATCTGTAATACCAGCCCGCTTTAAACCAGTCCTCCAGGCCGTGTTATCATCAACGCGCATCTTTCTCACCTCAGCAGTCTTTGTTCCATCAGCGCGGTGCTAGCTGAGTTATGAACAAATACGAACTTGTGGTGACGACCAATCTGCTCTTTCAGAACTTTGCATGCGGTATCATTCAGTGCGACGCCAATAGCCTTGCCCGCTTTGGCGTTCTCCGGATGTATCCACGCTACCCGTCGCTGCATACTAATCTGCGACCATTCCAAATCCAAGATCTTAGACCTGCGCACTCCTGTGGCCAGCGCGAAGATCACAATCGGTTTGAAGCCGTCCGGCATGCATTCGATGAGCGTTAATGCCTCTTCGCGTGTCAGCCATTTTATGCGGCGGGAGATTGGCTTTCTCGTCTTGATGACAGGTGCTTTGCTTAGCCACTTCCATTCATCAGCGGCGATCCGAAATAATCCGCGAATGAATGAAAGGTATTGGCTGCGCGTGGCCGCTGAAATCAGCTTCTCTTTGTACTCATCTAACGGTGATGTTGGCGGTTTCCCGGGTGGCGGTGGAGCCGGTAGTTCGTCTGGCCAGTCTTCATACGGTGCGGATAAAGGGGCTAACGGCTGCATCACACTTGAGGAGTACGCATAATGATTAAGAGTTATGCTCTCATAGCAAATGAAACAATATTAGTCGTAAACACTATTGTTGCCGATGAAACATTTCAAATTGAAGGTTATTATTTGATAGAAATATTAGATGGAATATTTTGCCAAACCGGCATGTATTATAATGAATTAGATGGGTTATTTTATTATGGCGAAGGCTTTACCACCTCTATTAGAGTCACATTGGAGTAACTCTAATAGGTTGAAATGTAATTAACTGAAATTAAGAGGTGGTGCTTTGAATCGCATGCAAATTTTACGTGATAATTTAATTGCAGGTTTTTCAATTAAAGTATGTGCAATGTTTGCAGCTATATAACAAAGTGCTATCATTAAGCTAAAGCATATAAATCTCTGCGTGTCGGTTAGTTGGTGTTTTTCAAAAAAATATTGCCTGAAAAACGTCATCAAAAGGAAGTGAATGATGTAAAGTGAATATGAGATATTACCCGCATTGTTTAAGAAAGATGATTTAAATGTAGGCCCATACTTATCAATGCATACAGTAGCGATGAGCAATGGAAGTGCAACCCAGAAACTTCCAAATAAACCAACGGGTCCAAATCCGAAAATAATAACAACCGAAATGATTACAAATAGACAAGTTAGTAATATATAGCAGGTAGTAGACTTGCCAGGTTTATGATTGAATTGCATGAAAGCCTTAGCGATCAGCATCCCAGCTATAAACTCAAAAAGGACTGTAGTACTCAATATTTTTGTTGGAACCATCCACCACTCGCTTATGTACAATTTTGCAGACATTTGAGATGAAAATGAAAATTCATGATTGAATATTAATTGCATCCCAGCGACAATAATTAAGATAATTGCAGAGCATACAGCAACGCGGTACTTTTGCGAGATTGCCATGGAGACACAAAAAATAGTATAAAAATAAATTTCATAAGTTAATGTCCATGGGGTACCCATTAAATTGAAACCGTATGCTGGTGCATTTCTGTAATTATAATCATTGTGAAACAACAGAAGTGATTTTATTAAATCCTTCCATGAGGCGTTACTATATATTGTCAGAGAAGCAATAAACCACACCACTATAAAAAGTGGGTATATCCTGAATAGTCGCTTAACTGCAAATTCTGTTACACTCTCTTTTTTCTGTGTCGCATAAGTTATAATAAAACCACTTATTATAAAAAACGTGTCTACACCAATGCCATCGGTTGTTACATATTTTTGTGCGTATTCTGGAAGTACAAAGTTATAGTGAAGAAATACAACGAGTAGAGCAGCGACCCCTCTCAAATAGTGAAGGTTATGTAGCTTTCCCATTATTTATCACTTCTCCTTATTATACATTTTGATACAACCTGCTCGCCAGACACAAGCTAATGCAACAAAAATAGCTAGCAAACCTCGAACGCCACCGGATCTTTTAAGTCTTTGCATGAAATTATACCTTTGAATTTTGTCTCAAGATTGTAGCAATAAGGCCCCTTACAAGAAACCTTCATCAATCATTCTTTCGTTGCTGATCAGGCACCTGAGATTTCTCCGGCTTTTCCCGCTTCATAATTTAAAATTATCGTGATAATGCTGTATGCATGAACAGTATTTGTGAGGTGGGTTATGGGTAAGGATTCTAATTTCGACATCGTGTATAGGGAAGAGGTGAGAGACTGGATACCGCCTGGCAGATATATCTTCTTTCAGCGACGCGAGGAGTATGGTGGTGGGTATTGGCTTGGACAAGTTTACGCCGACTGGTTCAGCTTTGTTGTGGAAGAACCGGTTTCGCTACATCGTGGCATGCAGTATCTGATATCAATAAAGAGCAATGAAGAGGGGATTATGAAATTCGATGACAGCCTGGATAATTTTATGCTGACGAGTGAGTGACAAATTAGTGACGCACCTATAGTGCCGCAAGAGTGTCACTGATATGTCATTACTTTCCTGTGTGTCACTTGTGAATGCAGGATAAGCCAGTTAAAACAGTGACTTATTGATACGCCGACGTTCTTCTAAGCCTTAGGTCACAGGTTCGAGCCCTGTAAGGCGTCCCATTCAAATCAAGCAGTTAACTGTCAGCCGTTCCCTCCCAAATTTGCGAGTGGGACAGATTTGGGACTGGAACCCCAAAAATAACGTCTATCTGCTTCGCGTGCTCCGTTAAATGATTTGTCGCCAGAAGCGCGATCGCCGTACCATCTCGAGCGACTCCCAGCCGCCCATTTCCTGAAGAACTGATCGCGGGACACCGGCCTGAATCAGCCAGCTTGCATCAGCACTAAGAAATGTCTGATAGATTCAGCTAAGCACAAGAATATGGTTTGGTAAATAAAATACTCATAGGTAGGAAATGAAATGATCAAAAAATCCTGAATCTATGGCTTGATTACATTGATACTGTTGAAGGAATAAATAAAGCTACTGAAAAAGACATACAGCCTGGTCTGTTGAACCAGGCTAAGAATAACAGAAGCTAAAATATCCGTCATATATCTAGTAATTTAAAGTTGATTTCAGCATTGCTTCATTTGGTTGAATGGTAATACAGTTTTCAGAACAATTGTTGCTATTGGAAATCACAGGGTTTTTGGGTACAGAGTATGAGAATCCCTTGCTTTTCTTAATAGTTAAAAGTATGCCTCTTGCAGCCCATGGTGCATAGACAGAGTTCTCTCCGAACTCGTCATATCTCACAATACGGGAAAAGGCACCCCAGTTACGCTTAGAGATATCTACCATAACGGCTCCGCTAAAAGATTTATCTACTTTGTTACTAATTTCAGAAGCTACGGATTCTATCTCTGATATCTGGTTAGATATCATATAGTTATTTATATTTCCTGTCGCGGTCACTCCGGCAGATGCAATCAACAGAACTGATAATACTCCAGCTCCTTTGATTCTGAAGTGTGTGAATAAAAAGTCAGAAAATTTCATTAAACCAAATAATGAGACCGCAACTATACAGATAGACATTGCAACAATGGATCTTTGTGCAGCCCAACTTTCAGATACGTATAAGTTAGGGAAGTACGACCCAGCAATAAAAACAAGCGTGAAGAGAACTTTTTTAATTCCATCTTTATTACTGTAGATATAGGCCAGGCCCATACAAAAGAAGACAAGACCAATTATAAGCATGGGTTCGCTGGCAGATATACTGTAGTTAGCCAAGGAGTTTGGTATAGCTTCACCAAAAAACCATCGGATTTTACCCGTTGGGTTATCTGTCATCGTAGAGCGAGATAATGTTTGTCCAAAAGCTAGCAGAGGGACAACTTTAATCATGATGAGGCTTGAAAGCATGCCAGAGCACATCATCACAAAAGAATTAAAAAGAACGCGGTAATTAACGGATTTTGGTGAGAGGCACTGATCTAACAAAGCAAAAGCCATAAATGCCATGCCGGCAGGTTGATATATTGCAAATGAGCAACATATAAACATCCATGATATTAACCATCTGACCAGTTTTTTGTTAAAAAAAGAAGAAGTCAAACAAGAGTAAGATAAACCACTAAACAATACAGCAAGAGTAAAAGGATAACATGTTGCCCAAGACGAATACACCTGAAAAGAAGGAAGCAAGGCAATCATCAAGGGAAATGTGAAATTATATTCGTCCCTGTTAAAAAGATGTATTTTAGTTATAAATCTGTTTATAAATACAGCAAGAGCAAAAAGAGATATCACTGAAAACGATCTCTGCATCCAAAGGTCTTCAATGCCACTAGTTATCACTCCATCTATTATTCTGAAAAGGGCAAAAAGAGGCCTGCCTGAGGATATATCAAATACATAGGGTGCATCTAAACCTGCTAATGCGTTTTCAATAGTGCCAAAATCATCCAAAAAAGCATAAGTGGATGTTAAGACACTTGAGTAAAAAGAAATTATTACTATGAAATAGGATAATAATATAAATTTTATATTGTTAAGATTTATAGGCATATGTAAATTCCATTGCTTAATGGCATCTTTTAAATGATTAATAAGTCTTTATGGTTCTTTAGGATAAGTCTTATCTCAAACGATCGCAATAATTACTGAAAATTACTTGCGGCAAGCATAGAAAAGCCCGGCAGCTGGAAGGATACAGTCTTAGTTCGTATCAGCAGATTGCGGTATAAGGTATTTAAGATTAGTGAATTATCGCGCCGGCTACCCGGCTAACACTCCATCTTTTCTTAAAGCTTTACCCATCTGTTGACTGGTACGCCTTGATCAAAAGTGCTGAATGTTACAACCATTTATTCATTCAGAATCTTCAAAGGGGCCTCATCACCATCACCATCCAAAAGTGCCAGAGTAGTCACATGAATTGCCATAACGTCGTCAATTTTTGCATGCGCGTTTGGCCTGTTGATTTAGGTATACGTGCCTGCGTACTATTACGATAGATGAGCCATCTTCCATTTTCTGCAATGCCGAAAGTGACACGCCGGCCTGAGCCCGGCAGCTTGCCTGCGTATTGCGAAGGCCATGAAATCAGTAATACCCTCCGCCTTGGTATTCTCCGCATACATAATTGTTGAGTACTACAACTCCCGTGCCGCAGTAAGTATCATGGTCGGGGACAGGCAAACCGGGTTGAAAGCCGATGCCGGAAAAATCTACAGCGGTAGCCTGTTGCTCTGTCATAAAATTCAGTCAGTAGTTGATGTTGAATTGGGAAGTGTTAAGATAATGCTTACTGGCAATAAACAATCATTTTGCAGGGTAGGGTAATGCAATCATTAGTAAACCATAATGCCATCCATGAAGAATTGCCTGTCGCGGCCAATGATGCAAATGCCTTAGCAACCACTATTGATACTATCGTAACTGCAAAGGGTATAATCCCTGCCTGTGCTGCAAAAATTTTATATGTGGCTACAGAATTCAATAATGAAACATACGATATAACAAAAAAACCGGCTTATCCTATATTTCGTTATTAACATAAGCGCCCAATAAGGGCGCCTGTATCTTTAAATGTTTGATTTAATATCGTTTGCTATTATCTGATGAACCATGCCTTTGTTGGGTAGTACAATGCTTTCCAATTCAGCGATTTCATTATTTTTATCTTCAAGACTTCCATCATTAAATTTGTCGAGGAAAAATAGAACACTAGCGAAATCATTCGCTATGTGATTGCATTTTGCAGCAAGAATTCCTAATTCGTTGAACTCAGCGTGGTTATCATTTTCAATAAAAATGGATGGTTTATGGAATAAAGGATATTCTACAATAAAGGATATACCATCGGTCACAAGGATATCGGACCAATCAAAGGAAGCAACATAATCATAATCGTAGTCCATGCTGGTATTATTCAGCGATGTCCATTTAGAAAGAAAATAATCAACATTGCTCTTTATTTCGTCAGATTTTGCCCGCATAAAATCAAAAAGGGCCGGATGCGGTCTTAATTTGATGTGAACATCGTTATTTTCTTCAGCGTAACGCAAAAAATCCAGATAATTTTTATCGAACGTACCAAATGATAGCCACCCTTGATCTACACTATGATGCGGTGCCCATAATATATTTGTAATTCCGGATTTTTTTTCAGAATCGCCAGTTTCTTTCATTTTAGTATGTATGTAATCAAGCTTCGGGTGTCCGAAGTATCTTGCGTTCACGCCGCGTAAAAGAGAGTTTTTGCACAGTTTTTCATAGGCATATTGTGTGTCGCAGTAAATCCGCCAACTATTATTGTGCAGATCCTGATTTGACTGGAAGTCAAAATCTGTTCCTGATGAAATATTTTTTACTATATTTACTGCATAATAAGGAACATAACATAATTTTGCGAAATTTATTCTGTTAGCACTGAATCCTGGTGGAATATCATGATCCCATGGCGATTGTCTAAATATAACATCAGGAGATAGTGTTGTGAGGATTGTAGAAATTTCCTTGTCAGAATAACTAGTAATTCTCATATGATTAATGCCGATTTTTGATAAGGCAGCACTGGTAATCTCTTCGCCAGAATAACCCTCTACACCAGGGAAGGATCTCGGTATGCTTGCAATGGTTACTTTTAAATCGGGATCTTGAGATAATTCAAGAAATAAATTAGCGACAGAATACCATGTATTCATATTATGAATTAAAAATAAAACATGTGGTTTGATTTTATTATATGAATTTTTCTTTGATATAATATTCAGTAAGCTAAAGATTCGCTCTGCATCCTCTCCTTTAACCGGCGATTCTAGCAGTTCTAAAACTCCAGAGGAAATAGTATCTAAAGATTTATTCGTTAATTTTAAAGTTTCTATTTGTTCTTTTAGTATTACTAATTCATCTGTAATATGAGAAAGTGCTAATTGCTCTTTTTCTTTCTCAGTAACAAAAATGTCTTGCATGTTTTTGACTGACATTAATAAATTATCAATGCCTGATTTATTTTCATTAATACCATAATGAATGTTATCAAATCTTTTAAGGAAAGGTGATAATAAATATTTAGCCAATTTTTTCATTGTTAAGCCTTATTTATGAAAATAAACTCAAATTGTCATTGAAATATACTGTAACTTAACACAATAGCTATCAAGGGTATTAGAGATTTCTTTGAGAAAACTCTTAGAAGGGGCATTGATATAAATTTCTTTGCTACCGGTCACTCAAGCATGGGAACAATGAGTGGCCTGAGTGATCCGAAATCGAGGTCCTTAACGCCTGCGCATTCCACTACGAGACCTCTGGCTGATTGCTGTTATGACGGCTTAAAATGAAATTTTGGCTGTTTGGGTATCAGGAGTCATATCTGGCTTCATGTGATCACGACTTTTACTGGGTGGCAACTGTCTTACGCAAGGGGATTCGCTAACTATCAGCGCACCGGTAAAGTGTGTCCTCCGATTTAACACGGAGGAGAGATAAGATCTTTGACTTTCCTTTTAATACAGGTATTTCAGTCAACATCTTTTATATGCCTGAACTTCAGTCCCTGTAAAAGGGCGGGGACTAAAAATCCAGTTCAAGAGCAAAACACAGGTAGGACATCAACGGCGCGCAATGTCTGAACTGTTCAGCGCAAAAATCGATAACATCAGGCTTACACAGATCCTCAAAAGCGATGTTTTTAATTGCGATAAAATCTTTGCGTTTTAATTCAGCTAACAATGGGTGATTTTTATCGAAGCCTCTTGGCGGACGACTGAGACTGTCGCCATCCATTACAAACCCGTTATCATGCAATGTTTTGAGCGCTTTTTGATAAGCATTGGGGTTTTCATCAATGCACGCGCGAATCGCGTTTAACGCTTTTGATTCCGGATGCCAGATCCCCGCTGCAATAAAACAACCGTCTTCGGCGATGTGCAGATAGAGTCCCGGAGCGTGAACATCTTTGCCCTGAAAGTGACGAAACTGAATGCCAACATTGGTTTTGTATGGCGTTTTATCTTTGCTGAACCGGCTGTCGCGCTGCGGGCGCATCAGGCTGCCGCCCACTTTTTTCGCGACGGCAGTCAGTCTCGGAGAAATGGCAATAATCTCAGGCTGCATTTGCTCGATAAAGCGCAGCGCGGGGGTTCTGAGCGTGTTCTCGTATTCATCCTGATTGGCTTTAAACCAGTCGCGGGTATTGTTTTGCGCGAGCTTATTCAGAAATTGCAGGCCGGCGGCGCTAAAGATTGTCCCAGCCGCAACCGGCGTTTTAGGTGTCTGAGTCGTCATTATCATTGAACCTTTCTTACTGCTGATGGAAGAATCAGGGAAGATCCTGACGCCTGAACCCATTCAGTGCAAACTGAAAAGTAAAAAATTTTCATGATTAAACGATGTGGGGAGCAGTGTGCTCTCAAGCCCGCCAGTGGAGTTCGGCGGGCCTTTTCATGTCTGAGACCGGTCAGTTAATCGCGGCAGTTACTTTTCCCGCTTTCCCTAACCCGCCATTCGCCCGTTCACTCAGCTCAAACAATACGGGTAATAAATGTGCGGTCGCCTTCAGATAGGCGCTGACCTGCGGGATGCCTTCCGGCGGTACTATCTCGCCATTCTCCAGCCCTTCACTCAGGCACAATAAGCCGTGACACAACCCTTCGGCAGAGTCGGATGCCAGCGCGCTGATACCATAAAGACGACCACCTGAGACGCTAGACTCGGGTGGCAGCTCAGACAGGGTTAGCGTACCGGCTTACACGAATCCGATGCTTCTTGCGAAGCCCCTGCCTGAGCCACCATTATTTGGGGTGAATCAAAGCATACGAAATTATCACATAATTTCGTCGTGTAAGTATCGGAACGCTAATTCCGGCTGCGGATCGTGCCGCAGCGGGGAAACTTTATTCCTGCTGCCGGAACAAATAAACAGGCTGGATGCATTTACAGGGAGTTGTATTCAGATTTGGAAGACATCTCGTAAGGTTCTGCTCTGCCTGTCTTTTATTCTGCCGTAATATTTCCCCGTCATCTTCTCTCCGGTGATCCCGATCACAAAAAGTCCGGCGCAGCACGATTGTGTATATATGTGCCTTTCCTGCTCTCACCCCACAGGGCACTTGTGCTTATCGTAATGACTGAATGATTTTTTTCTGATGTCCGTTGCTGTATTCCCTCTTTCCGGAGAAAAAAATGTCGTCATCTGATGTAGCAAAACTGACTGAAAGTCCGCTCAAAAATACCAAAGTAATGAACCTGTTTGTGTCTTTTGCGGCGGCGATGGCGGGGCTGTTATTCGGTCTCGATATTGGCGTGATTTCTGGTGCGCTTCCCTTTATTACTGATCATTTTGTGCTGAGCAGTCGTCAGCAGGAATGGGTTGTCAGCATCATGATGCTTGGTGCGGCGTTCGGTGCACTGGCCAATGGCTGGCTTTCTTTCCGGCTGGGACGTAAATACAGCCTGATGGCGGCGGCACTGCTGTTTATCCTCGGTTCTCTGGGCTCGGCTTTCGCTTCGAGCGTCGAAATCCTGATGGTGTCGCGCCTGATCCTCGGCTTTGCTGTCGGCATTGCCTCCTACACCGCACCGTTGTATCTGTCTGAAATGGCGTCAGAAACTATTCGCGGTAAGATGATTGCCATGTATCAGCTGATGGTGACACTTGGCATTTTGCTGGCCTTCCTTTCTGACACCGCCTTCAGCAGCAGCGGTGACTGGCGCGCGATGCTGGGCGTGCTGGCTATCCCGGCATTTGTTCTGATGATCGCCGTGTGTTTTTTACCGAACAGTCCGCGCTGGCTGGCTGCCAAAGGGCAGCATATTGAAGCCGAGCGTGTGCTGAGAATGCTGCGCGACACCTCGGAAAAAGCCCGTCAGGAACTGAATGAAATCCGTGAAAGCCTTAAACTGAAACAGGGCGGATGGGAATTGTTTAAAGCCAACGGCAACGTGCGCCGCGCCGTCGGTTTAGGCATGTTGTTGCAGGCAATGCAGCAGTTTACCGGCATGAATATCATCATGTATTACGCGCCGAAGATTTTTAACCTGGCGGGATTTACCAGTACACGCCAGCAGATGATCGCCACCATTATTGTCGGGCTGACGTTCGTGCTTGCGACGTTTATTGCCATCGGCATGGTCGATAAGGCCGGACGCAAACCGGCACTGAAAATTGGGTTTAGCGTGATTGCGCTCGGCACGCTGGTGCTGGGATATTGCCTTCAGCAGTTCAATCTGGGTACGGCCGGTACAGCACTTTCCTGGCTGTCGGTCGGTATGACCATGATGTGCATTGCCGGTTACGCCATGAGTGCTGCGCCGGTGGTGTGGATCCTGTGTTCTGAAATTCAGCCGCTGAAAAGCCGTGATTTTGGTATCACTTGTTCGACGACCACCAACTGGATTTCGAACATGATTATCGGCGCTACTTTCCTGACATTTATGGATAATATCGGTGCGGCAGGGACATTCTGGCTATACACCGCGCTGAACGTGGTGTTTGTGGTGATCACTTTCATCCTGATACCGGAAACGAAAAACGTCACGCTGGAGCAAATTGAAAGAAATCTTATGGCCGGGAAAAAACTGCGCGATATCGGGCAGTAAAGACCCCGATCCTTCATAGTGGATGTGAACTTTATCAAGGAGCAGTTGATGCGCGATTTACATAAAATGACGGGTGGGCTGGATTACCATATTAATGACGACGAATTACGCGAAATTCGTTATCAGACCCGAGATAAAGTGGACGCATTTAATGCGCTGGGCGCCCGTCAGACGGCGGAGAAAGATGCCCTGATCAGGGAAATTTTTGGGGAAGTAGGCAGCAATGTCCATTTTGAAAAAGGCATGCGCATTGACTACGGCATAAATACCCGAATCGGGAATAATGTATTCATCAATTTTAATTTTGTATTACTCGATTGCGCGCCGGTCACAATAGGGAATAACGTTTTTATCGGCCCTGATGTGCAAATTTATACCGCACAGCATCCGCTGGATATCGATTTACGTCGTGAACATATTGGCAGCGCCCGGCCGGTGAGCCTGGGTAACGATGTCTGGGTTGGCGGCGGATGCGTGATATTACCCGGTGTGACCCTCGGCGATGGCTGCACAATTGGCGCCGGAAGTGTCATCACTCGACCGGTGCCTGCGGGGGTTGTCGCCTGTGGAAATCCCTGCCGGGTGGTACGCAACCTGACGTAATTTATATCTGACAGTCTTTCAGCCATAAAAAAGCCCGCTCCAGGCGGGCTGCAAATGCAAAAAGTACAATATTTCTTAAAGTGCGGACAGAATGAGACACAACTTAAATAAAATCAATTAATTATCTTCATGAAATAAGTATCAACACTCTTTGCGTGTGTTTTGATTAAATAGTGATCGGTGCGACTAATTTTTATATCGCAGCGCATCAAGCAGCAAGGCAAACTTGCCCTCTGGTCGCAAGAAACGAACGGCGTTATGGTTTATCCCATGACGAACTTTCCAGCAGTGGTTACCGAAGCGGAGAATGAGATGACAGATAAAATGAAAATTACCAAAAGCGGTTCTGTACCTTCACAAACAGGGCCGGAAAATTATTTTACCGGCACAGTACGTATCGACGCGCCGTTCAGCGGCACCGAATCCGCCCGTGTCGGTGGCGCAACCGTGACCTTTGAACCGGGCGCACGTACCGCATGGCATACGCATCCGTTGGGTCAGACGTTGATCATCACACACGGCCGCGGCTGGGTGCAGGAAGACGGCGGCGAAATCCGCGAAATGAATGTGGGTGATATTGTATGGATCCCGGAAGGGGTGAAGCACTGGCACGGAGCTACTCCGGAGAATGCGATGACTCACATCGCGATTGCTGAATCCCTCAATGGCAGTCCGGTTGAGTGGATGGAGAAAGTGACGGAAGCTCAGTACAGTAAGTAATTTTCTGCTGTTGTGAAATTTATATCACTTTGCTCAAAGGGGAGGGTAAAAGCCGCTTTTTTGCAGCATAAGGTAAATGCTTAAAATCACGACAGCTATTTCTGTTTTTCCGGCTTTTTAACCTAAACTTTTCGGTTAACCATTGTCCTGTCTTATTTAACGCTAAAAACCCACGCTGTTCGGCCCATTAAAAACACCGCTTTCAGTAGCTCTGAGATCAGTAACTCGACTAATATAAATAAAAATCAACTCAAGAGCCGTTTCCCGTATGCCATATTATTCTCCAGGTGAAAGTCTCGTTCGCGAGCGCTCAGAGCGCTTCTTGCGGCGAATGTACTTAATGCGGATACTTGGCACTTTTCTTTGCTTTTTTCCTGTATTTTCGGTGCTTCTTGAACGCAATGCATCCTGGATACCCATCAGCCTGCTGGCGCTGAATGCCTTTGTCTGGCCGCATATTGCCATGCTGATTGCACAGCGTTCAAATCATCCTAATCAGGCGGAATTCCGAAACCTGGCATTCGATGCCATCGCGGGAGGCGCCTGGGTGGCGCTGATGGGGGTTTGCCCGCTGCCGTCGGCCATTATTACGGCTATTCTCATCGCTGACCGCTTTTCCGCCGGTGGCTGGCAATTGCTGCGCCGCGCCGCGTTGTTTTATTGTGCTGGTTTTATTATCTGCTGGCCATTATCGGGAATGACGTTTTACTCCACCGTTACCAACCGGACGTTGTGGCTGACGTTGCCGCTTTCCACGATTTATATTATTGCTTTCAGTGCCGCCAATTATTCTATTTCCAGAAAGCTGCGGGATAAACAACACGAGCTGGAAAAAGCCGCCCTGATGGATCCTTTTCTCGGTTTGCCTAACCGGAGGCTACTCGACCGGCGGCTGATGCTGGAGTTTGAACGCGCAAAACATGATTTATCCTGCCTGATGGTGCTGGGCGTCGATGATTTGAAAATGGTGAATGATTTGTTCGGGCGTGAAGCGGGGGATTATGTTTTGCGCTCGGTATCAGCGATTTTACGTCAGGAAACCGGGCAAAATGATTTCCCGGCTATTCTGGGGGGTGACGAATTTGTAGTAATCCTGCCGGGTATTTCCGAAGAAGAAGCGTATGCCGTGGGTTACCGGTTATTACTCAAAACCTCAGAAATACGCTTATCGCAGGATTCAGGTTTCCAGTGCTCGCTGAGTATCGGCGTGGCGACATCCCGAAATTATGATGATTATAACCAGTGGCTGGAGGCTGCCGAACGGGCATTGGTGAATGTGAAACACAATGGCAAAAACAGTATTGGCAGCGTGAGCCGGACGGATGTCTCTGCTCAGCTACACTTATAACGTTAACGTTTTCCGGGATGAGTAATGAAAAAGATCACCATGATGTGGGTTGCCGCGGCAGTCGCTGCGGGTTTACTGGCAGGCTGTTCATCTATCGATAAACCGGTTGGCGATGCTCCCTATCGCCCGGCCAATTTTGACCCTTCCTTCACCCAGGGTGAGGCAAGTTACACAACGTCCGTCTTTTCAATCCTTGAACGTCAGCGCCGTGCGGACACTTATAAAAAGATTTTCGATTTCTGTACCGGCAAATTCCAGACAATGGGGGAGAGTAATGACGGTGAGAAGGTTCATATAAGATTTACCTGCTTGCCGAAACAGACTGTACAGACGCAAAACTCGTACTCCATGCAGCAGACGTCACCTTCGTTGTACTAAAAATGACTATCGGCAACTTTATCCGGAGATTTTATGCACAAGGAAAGACCTGATTTTATCCGACACTGGACCGAACTTGAAGGTCCTGACGACGGCAATTATCCCGGTGATGATGAACTGATGTCGCTGGGTGCCCCCCTTGGCAGAGCGCTTGGCCTGACGAAAATTGGCATTCATCACGAACGTTTGTTACCGGGACGTCGTACCTGTTACGCCCACGCGGAAAGTGCTGAAGATGAATTTGTGTATGTGCTGGAAGGGCATCCTGATGCGTGGATTAATGGTTATCTGCACCCGCTGAAACCGGGCGATGCTGTGGCATTTCCGCACGGTACCGGTATCTGCCACACCTTCATTAACAACAGCGATGAGGAAGTGCGCCTGCTGGTCGTCGGCGAGGCCAACAAGCCGGAAAATCGCATTTATTATCCGCTGAATCAGGAATATGAAGCGACGCGCAAAGACCGCTGGCGGGACGTACCGGAGCAGCAATTTGGTGATCATGACGGCCTGTCGGATTTGCATCGTGAGCAAAAGAAAAAACCGGTCAGTTGAATACCGGCTTTTCTCGTGAAGACGTGCTTTTAAGCCCATTTACTGAATGGAGAG
This sequence comes from Rahnella sp. RFA10(1/100), assembly GCF_004195115.1. Lineage (NCBI taxonomy): Bacteria > Pseudomonadati > Pseudomonadota > Gammaproteobacteria > Enterobacterales > Yersiniaceae > Rahnella > Rahnella sp. RFA10(1/100). The sequence goes on along the minus strand of NZ_SEWR01000001.1, from coordinate 1,434,639 downwards.
CGATTGCCAGCGCTGCTGACAATACGGCATCATTCGGTGAATTTTCAGGCTCTGTGCCTGATGACGGTTCAGTGAATAGCCCTCCGGCGTAATTTCTAACGTGTCGCCGGTTTGCAGCTTAAAGTCATTATCAACGGACAAAATCAGCTTCAGGTTTTTAAAAGCCTGAATGCAGATATATTTCAACCCGCTCTGTGGGATATTCAGGATTTCTATGATTTTCCATTCCATACGCGCACTCCTTTTCTGTTACTGCCTGATTTTTCGTTTCCCTTTTCTACATCAGTTCCCTGTCATTTTTTGTCATCACAAGGTAATGATTTCTTTATAGGCGTTCCTGTTATTTCAATGCTTGAAGTGACTCACAAAAAAGGATTGCAGAAACTCCTGCAGATCGCAGAATGGATTATTTAAGAAAATAAACGCGATTTTCGGAAGGTTATTCCGAACCTGACAGAAACGTAAAAGACTTGAAATCACTATCAGAAAACAGGTATTTCTGAACTCTTTATAATTTTCAGGGCTGAATATTATGACAACCGGTTCAATCTTTCCCCCACAAGATGATTTCATCTGGCTCGAAGGTTTACGCAACGAGAAAGCGCTGGAATGGGCGCGTGAGCAAAATACCATCACACTGGCCGCCTTTACGCAGGGCAAAGATTTCGACCCGCTGCGGGAGAAAGTGCTGGCAGGCCTGAACTCACCGGACCAAATCCCCGGTGTCTGGAAATGTGGCAACGACTGGTACAACTTCTGGCAGGATGCGAAGAACCCGAAGGGCATCTTACGCAAGACCACGTTGGATGAATTCCGTAAAGCCGAACCGCAATGGGAAACCGTGCTGGATATTGATGCACTGGGTAAAACTGAAGGGAAAGAGTGGGTGTTTCACGGTTTCTGGAATTTGAAACCGGATTTTGACCGTGCACTTTTAGTGCTGTCTCCGGACGGGGGGGACGCCTCTGAAGTGCGTGAGTTTGATTTACTCACTCAGGATTTTGTGACGGACGGTTTTTATTTACCGGTCGCTAAAAGCCGCATCAGCTGGATTGACCGCGATCATTTATTTGTTGCCACCGATTTTGGTGAAGGTTCCATGACCGGTTCCGGATATCCGCGTATCGTTAAAATCTGGCAGCGCGGAACACCGCTTAGTGAAGCGGTCACCGTATTCAGTGCCGAAAAGACAGACATGATGGCGGTGGGGTATCGCGATGCCCTGAAAGGATTTGAGCGCAATTATGTGGTGCGTGTCACTGACTTCTATCACCGCGAAGTCTTCCTGCTGGATGACCTTAAAAACTTAGTCAAAATCGACGTACCGGCGGATGCCAAATTCAGTACCTGGCGGGAGTGGATCCTGATCCAGCCTTCCAGTGAATGGCAGGTGAACGGTGAAAGCTGGCCATCCGGTTCGCTGCTGACCATGAATTTTGACGCCTTTATGGCGGGCGAACGTACGCTGAAACCGCTGTTTGTACCGGGTCCGCATGTTGCTCTCAGTGGTGTTACGTCAACCCGTGACCAGCTCAACGGCTATTCCTACACCCGTGATCATATTATTCTCAGCATCACGCGGGATGTCGTCAACCGGCTTGAAGTGCTGACGCCGAAAGATGGCAGGTGGCAGCGTGAACCGTTCGGTAAAGTGCCGGAACTGAGCAAAATCAATGCGTGGGGCGTGGATGATGAGACCAATGAATATTTCATGAGTGTCAGTGGTTTCCTGCAACCGGCGAGTTTGTCACTCGGAAATCTCGATAACGGTACGGACGTTGCAGCCGAACTGCTGAAACAAGATCCTTCGCATTTCGATGCCACCCGTTATCAGGTCAGCCAGCATTTCGCGGTGTCCGACGACGGTACCCGTGTGCCGTATTTTGTCATCTCGTCCAAAGACGTGGCGTATGACGGCAGAAATCCGACGCTGCTGTATGGCTACGGCGGTTTCGAGGTCTCACTTGAGCCGTATTATCTTGGCGTCAGTGGCGTGGCGTGGCTCGATCGCGGCGGCGTGTTTGTGGTGGCGAATATACGTGGCGGTGGTGAGTACGGACCGGAATGGCATAAAGCGGCGCTGAAAGAAAAACGTCTGCGCGCTTATGAAGATTTCGCGTCTGTGGCGAAGGCACTGATTGCCAGCAAAATCACCTCACCGGCCCACCTGGCGGCGCAAGGCGGCAGCAACGGCGGCTTGCTGGTTGGCAATATGCTGACGCGCTACCCGGAATTATTCGGGGCCATCGTGTGTGAAGTGGCGCTGCTGGATATGTACCGGTACACGCAAATCTCGGCAGGCGCGTCGTGGATTGCTGAATACGGCGACCCGCAGAAACCAGAAGAGTGGGCATTTATCCGCGAATTTTCGCCGTATCATAATATCGATCCGACAAAAAAATATCCGCCGGTATTGTTCTCAACAGCGACCAGTGATGACCGTGTCGGGCCTGACCATGCACGTAAAATGGCAGCGAAAATGCAGGCGCTGGGTATTCCGGATGTCTATTTTTACGAGAATACGGACGGCGGCCACAGTGCGGCGGCTGACAAAAAACAATCCGCGTTTAAACGGGCGATGGTGAGCGAATTCCTGCTGCACTTTATCGGCCGTGACAAAGCCGCCGGTTGATATAACCTGTGAGAGTCTGATGTAAAACGGGATGCCTTGCGGTATCCCGTTAATATTTCGACATGTTTTATCCCTTCATATCGGCTTTAAAAACGTTGCTCCTTCCACCTTTCCTTGTTTATTATTTCGGCCTGAATTGATAACAATTATCAAAATCATTTTTTATTCATTCTCATTTTCAGGTGATCGTATGTTAAAGAACACTGCACGTGTGCTGGCTGTTACCGGTCTGATGGCGACTTCCTTCGCCAGTTTTGCTACCACCTATCCGCTGACGGTCACGGATATGGCCGGCCAGAAAGTCATCATTGATAAAGCACCTCAGCGGATTATTTTGCAGGACGGACGCGATCTTCTGGCCCTGGCCGTGTTAGATAAAGCCAATCCTTTTCAGCATGTAGTAGCCTGGAATAATCTGCTGAAGAAAAGCGACAGTGGCACCTGGGATATGCTGAAAAGCAAATGGCCTGAATCGGCGAAAATTCTCGATATGGGATTCAATGATAAAGGGCAGGTGGATCTGGAAACAGTAATCGCTAAAAAACCGGATCTGATGATTGCGCAATTGCGGGCGAAAGATTCACTGGCTCAGGCGGGCGTACTGGATAAACTTGCCGCGCTGCATATCCCTGTGCTGTTTGTCGATTATGAATTGGATCCGGCAAAAAATACCGCGCCAAGTATTGAGCTGCTTGGCAAAGTGATGAATCAGGAAGACAATGCCCGCGCTTATACCACATTCTATAATCAACATTTCCAGGCTATTCAGAAAGCCGTCTCGGCGATTCAAACCAGGCCGCATGTCTTTATCGAGCCGATTGCCGGTCGTGACGACTCCTGCTGTTTCACCCACGGTAATGCAGGATGGGGAAAACTTATCCAGGCGGTAGGTGCCAGTAACATCGGCTCCAAACTGCTGCCCGGCGCATCAGGCACTGTTTCTCTGGAACAGGTGATCAGCATGAAGCCGGACGTTTACATCATGACCGGTTCGGCGCGTCCGAAAAGCGGTTCCGTGACGCACATTCTGCCGTTCGGCTACGGCGCAGATGAAGCGGATGTGGAGAAAGAGGCTAAAGTGCTGCTTTCACGCACCGGCGTGGCGCAAATCCCTGCAGTGAATGCGGGCCGTGTTTATGGTGTTTATCACCAGTTCTACAACCATCCGTATAATATTGTCGGCATGGAATACCTGGCGAAGTTTATTTATCCGCAACAGTTTAAAGATCTGGACCCGGCGAAGACTTACCACGACATCGTGCGTAACTATACTAATCTGCCGGATCAGGATTTCATCTTCGGCTGGACCCCGAAAAAGTAAGTACAGATATTTTCCCCGCCTGTGGCCTCACAGGCGGATTTGCAACCCCTCAGCGCGTTTTCCTCACTAACTTTAGCTCCGTCACATTTGTTGACACTCCGTTAATTCATACAAAAATATAACTGTATTACTGTATCTGTATAACGCCGACTGGCGTCGTTTCTGACGCAGTGCGACACATCAACAAGGTGAATTTATGCAATCTGAAGAACAGCGTTTAATTGACGGGCTTTTTAGTCGCTTACAACAGGCTGAGTCCAGTACGGCACCGCGTGATGCGGAGGCTGAACGTGTGATTCAGGCTCATATCCGGCAGCAGCCGTCTGCCCCGTATTACATGGCGCAGGCGATGATTATTCAGGAAGCGGCGCTGACTAAACTGAATGCGCAGGTACAGGAACTGCAACAGCAGGTACAGCAGTTGCAACAACAGGCACAGACCGCTAAACCGCAAAGCACCGGTTTTCTGGCCGGCTTGTTTGGCGGTGGCTCGTCTCAGCCTGAACCGCAACGCCAGACGTCGCAGGGCAGTCAGCCCATTCCTGGTACGCAGGCGTGGGGAAACCCGCCTCAGCAACCGCAATATGCCTCACAGCCGCAACAGCAGGCACCGGCCGCACCGCAGCAACCGGGTTTTCTGGGCAGTGCATTGCGCACGGCGGCGGGCGTCGCGGGCGGGGTGGTGCTGGCAGATATGCTGACCGGCATGTTCCATCACAGCCAGCCGCAGGAAATCGTCAATATCATCGAAGAACCGCCGGTTCAGGATCTCAATCCGGCTGACAGCAGCTTCCTCGATAACAGTCAGAGTTTCGACAGCAATCAGCTTTCATGGGAAGATGCGTCGTTGCGTAATGATAATGCGGATCCCGGTTTCGGAAATGATGATTTCGACACTGACGATTTCAACAATGATGATGACTCATTTTTCTAACCGCTTGATGTCAGACGGCTATTAACGGCCCTTTTGGCAGCAGAAAAAAGTAACAGAAAGCGAAGAGTGAGAGGTTTATCGCTTATTGCCATCAGAATTCTGGACAAAAGTGAAATCTGTTGCTGTACTGTATTTGACACACGTTTTGTGTCCAACATTCACGTAAAGGTAAGTTTGATGTCTAAGATTAAAGGTAGCGTTAAGTGGTTCAATGAATCTAAAGGTTTTGGTTTCATTACCCCTGAAGATGGCAGCAAAGATGTTTTCGTTCATTTCTCTGCTATTTCCAGCAACGGTTTCAAAACCCTTGCTGAAGGCCAACGCGTAGAGTTCGAAATCACCAATGGTGCCAAAGGCCCGTCGGCTGCTAACGTTATCGCTATCTGACTTTAGCCGATTTATTAAAAAAACCCGCCGAAGCGGGTTTTTTTTTGTCCGTCATGCGTCAATACCTTACGCCGGTTTCCGCACCAGCATGACGAACATCACGATGGCAATCGCGTAGCAGCCGAGAATGGTCAGCCCCATCGATAATGCGGGCTGGCTGCCAAAACCTGTTACCGGTACGGCAATCGCCCCGAGTGCAAACATACACACCCCCAGCAGGGCAGACGCGCTGCCTGCATTTTTCCCCTGACTTTGCATCGCCAGCGATCCGGCATTCGGGCTGATAATCCCGATCACCATCACAGAGAAGAAAAGGGGCACCAGCAACAACACGAGTGGTGCATTCAGGCTGGCGGAAATCACCAGCGCCACAGAAGCCACTGCGGCGATGCACAAACCGGCTTTGACCAGCGCCATTTCGCCGAAGCGACGGCTCAGGCGGGTAGAGACCTGAGCGGAAATCACCAGACCGATGCCGTTAATCGCAAAGCACAGGCTGAACATCTGCGGGCTGAGATGGTAAATCTGTTGCAAGACAAAAGGTGATGCGCCGATATACGCGAACATTCCGGCCATAATAAAGCCCTGCGTCAGGCATAAACCCATAAACGGACGATGTTTCAGCAGGCCGAATACCGAGCCTAACAGGCTGAAAATACCGCCCCGGGCACGGCGTTCGGGCAATAAGGTTTCATGCAGTTTTAGTGATGAGAAGCTGAACAGTAAGATGGCAATAAACGCCAGTACACCGAATATTCCCCGCCAGTTAACCCAGCTCAGCAATGCGCCGCCCAGTACCGGGGCGATGATCGGTGCCAGTCCGTTCACCAGCATCAGCAATGCAAAAAACCGTGTCAGTTCATGCCCGTTATACAAATCCCTTGCCACTGCGCGTGATAATACCGCGCCACCGGCTCCGGCGATCCCCTGTAACAGACGGGCGACAATCAGCTGATTGATATCCTGCGCCACCGCACACCAGACCGATGCAGCCAGCAATAAAGCCAGGGACCACAACAGCGGGCGCATACGACCATAACGGTCACTCAGCGGGCCGAACAGTAACTGACCGAAACCGAGGCCAAGTAAACCTGCGGTCAGGCTTAACTGTGCGCTGGCGGTGGACGTATTCAGATCGCCCGCCATTTCCGGCAATGCCGGTAAATATAAATCTGTACATAACGGCCCGAGTGCGGCGAGCGAGCCGAGAACAAGGGCATAACCGAGGCGTTTTTCGTGCAGGTGAGCGCTCATGGTAAAAGTTTATTCCCGTTTGCTGGTGGTAAAATCCGTTTCGAAGAGGCTCTGGAAGTAGCGATGGTATAAGGCTTCCAGAAGCTCAGCGTCGGCGTGAACAGTCGTCATACGACGAAAAGCAGTGCCTTCACAAATCACGGCTAAGGATTCGACTTTTGCTGTCATTTCAGCATCAGAAAATTGAGGGAAAGTGGCAGTGAGAAAAGATTTTGCTTCCTTAAACAGCTGCTTTTCGGAATCACGCCAGATTTTTTCCACAATCGGATTGCGGGTCGCTTCTGCAGCGACTTCCAGCATCAGGGCATGGTCAATTTCGGCCTGCTCTTTTTGTCCGGCGCACTGATCTTCTTTATACGGCGCGCTTAAATTGCCGATCCGCCGGTGCGCCAGGTTGTGGGCCACCTGTTGCAGATTGTGCGCGTTGCCGGTCATCAGCCGGATTTTCTTCATCACAATTCGCCGGACGATTTCTTCTATTATCGCGTCTTTATTGGCGAAATAGCGGTAAATCTGTCCCACACTGAGCTGCGACGTTTTCGCTATTTCAGCCATACCTGCGGCGTGGAAACCATGCTTGCGAAAGCACAGACGTGCAGCGGCAATGATCTGGTCGCGTCGTGCGCTGATGCGCGCATCTTTAGTGCATTGTGGTGGGGGATGCATGAGATATCCGGTCATTTGGCTGATGTGGATTGTGAACGATCATTCTCAAGTATAGGGAATAGAGAGAGGCAGGTAAATATTTGTATTATGAATGGGGTAAAAAGCGGTTTTTATTTCTGCGCTATTAAGCACAATATAGACATGAAAACGGCGCCATCAGGAAGAAAGCGCCGTTTACGGAAAGAGATAAAGCTGCGGGCTACGCGGGGCTGTTAAGCAAAGTATGCCTGCAAAAATGCCACCACAGTCAGCACACAGAGGGCTACAGTCAGGAATTCAGAAGATGTTTTTGGAACAGAAAACATGTCATGCCTCAAAGGTAAACCAGGTTGAACTGACACTATTATCTGCAGATAAGATGAAGGAAACATTAAGATACGCGCGTGAGGAGATGGACCGCCATCACAGATTTATCACAGCGATGCCTCTTGTCATAAAAAAGGCATCGCCGGAAGATAGGATTAGTGCGCGCTGAACCAGCTGACCAGCATAAACGCCAGTAATGTCATGGCCAGTGAACCGGCCATGTTCAGCGCCATGTTCAGCAGCGCGGCACCGAAGCGGCCCTCCTGAAGCATGTAGACCACTTCCAGCGAGAAGGTGGAGAAGGTTGTCAGGCCGCCACAGAAACCGGTGGTGATCAGCAGCTTCCAGACAGGGTCGATATGGGTCAGGCGGGTGAAAATTGCGATGCCCAGGCCAATGATAAAGGCACCGACCAGATTCACGGTCAGGGTGCCGGCGGGCAGTACCGGACTCATGCCGTTCATTTTGAGACTGACATACCAACGCACAACGCTGCCTGTACCACCGCCAATAAAGACTGCAAGTAAGGTGCTAAACATAGTAATACCTTAAAAAATAAATGAAATTCAGAAAGGTCCGGGCACAGCGCTACGAACCTCTCGCGAGATTGCGCAGACATCATCAGCCGGTAAAGGCGGTTTGGGAGGAATGTCATCTCCCTGGTACAGAGTCGTGAAGGCGCTCAGTTTACATCGTGTTATGACGCTTGTGTAGCCGTGTTTCCGTAACAGTTTTTTAAAGAGAAAATACCATGTTGATCAGAGAAGGTACCGTGCAGGATGCGCCGGTTCTGGCGCAATTACTGGGGGATTTGGATTATCCCAATACGTCTGAAGCGATAGCAGAGCGTGTAGCAAAAATGGCCGTCAACCCGGACAGTCGTCTGTTAGTGGTCGAGAAAGAAGGCAAAGCGGTCGGCTTTATTTCGTTACATTTCATCCCGCAAATTGCGCTGGCCGGAGAATTTTGCCGTATCAGCTATTTGTGTGTCAGCGATCATGCACGTGGCGGCGGTATCGGCCAGAAATTGCTGGATGAAGCCGAACGTCTGGCAACAGAGCGGGGCTGTGACCGGATGGAGGTTCACAGCCATACCCGCCGCGTACGGGCCCACACTTTTTATGCGCGGGCACAGTACGAGGAATCACCGAAGTATTTGCTCAAAAAACTCTGAGCAATCAGGCATCCAGCGCCAGCACGATAGCGTCGGCGATCAAATCAACCTGCTCAGGTTTCACCTGACTGGTGCTGATACGGATAAATTGCCCCGGCCCGATGCGGCTGCGCTCACCGGGCAGAACTGCAATACCGCGCGCGGCAAGGGTCACCAGCGCAAACTGTTCTGATGGCACCGGGATCCACAGCGCCAGCCCGTCTCGGTCGGGGATATTCACGCCGCGCATGCGCAATGCATCGGACATGGCTTTGCGACGTTCCGCATACACTGTTTTAGCATGCGTAATTCCTTGCTGCGTTTTCGGATCGTTAATCAGCCATGCCAGCGCTTCCTGCAAAATACGGCTCGACCAGCCGGCACCAAAATTGCGGAATGATTTGATTTGCCTGATTAAATCATGTGAGCCCGAGATAACCGCCAGCCGTAAATCCGGCCCGTAGGCTTTGGAATAAGAACGGACATGCACCGTGCGGTCCGGTAGCTTGCTGCCCATACTCAGCGGCGCATAACGCGACAACTGGCCGATACCGTCATCTTCAATAATCAGCGTGTTACTTTGGCTGAGGATATCGGCCAGCGCAGCATAACGTTCTGCGTTAATTGCGTGGCCGCAATGTGAATGGGTGCGTGGCTGAAAAATAAAAGCGGAAGGATTTTTCAGCAGTGCCTGGCTGAGTGACTCCGGTTTGGGCCCGAATTCGTCGCACTTCACCGCAATTACCTGTGCGCCCAGATTATCCAGCATATCCAGCAGTCGTGTGGCGGTCGGATCTTCAATCGCGACAACCGACCCCTGCATCAGCAGGGTTTGCAGCGTCAGATTCATCCCATCAAATCCGCCATCCGCCGCCATAAAAGCGGGGGCGTCATAGGGCCAGTCCTGCCGCGCGGCTTTAAGCAGCGACGGCGCAATAGCCTCACGCTGATAGCTGTTCAGATTGCCGGCACCCACACCGTGCTGCATGGCTTCGTGCAGGTCAGGTAACAGTGCCGGATCCGGCGACGACAGGGCCAGATCCGCAATAATATGCTCACCGAAATTACCGATTTTTTCAAAGCGTGCCGGTCTGGGTGACAGCATATCGCCACACACCCAGACGCCGTTGCGTCCGCGTCCGGCGATCACTTTCTGACGTCGTAACTGACCCCAGGCGGCAGAAACCGTGGCCGGACTGACTCCCAGCGCCTGCGCGAGTTCACGCACGGCGGGAAGATGCGAACCAATCTCGATCACACCGGAACGGATCATCGCCGCGGTTTCAAGCGCAATACCCCGCATGGAACGATCCTGTAATTGTGTCGCTAACCATTCTGCATCCAGCGTTTTTTCGAGAGCGTTTTCTGCCATTTTTATGCCTTTTGTTCAGTAACAAAGATTCTATTGTACATATTAATTTATGCCATTAGTATCAAACTTAGCCAACGGAGGCGATAAAATAATCACATTGCCGCAAAGATAAGGGCCTTCGTAAAAAATTTGGTGTGTTTCCGGGAAGGTTTGTAAACGCACCGTTGTTTTTCTGCATATCAACCATGCTGACACTTAAGGGGAAAGATGTGACGATTACCATCAGGCTGGCAGTTCGTGACTGGGATTATTTTACGCCGCTGGCATTAGGCGATCTTAAACCGGAAGGGTTTAATCTTGAGATAGACCGCGTGGGGACGCTGGTTGATAACCTGGGCAGCAGCGACAAATACGATGCGGGTGAAGTGTCTTTCAGTCGTTATGCACAAGGGCGTGCGCGGGGCGAATCTGATTTGCTGGCGATACCGCATTTCCTGATGCGTGGATTCCGCCAGCGCTGCATCATCACCCGCGAAGACAGCCCGTTGACCGAACTTTCGCAACTGGCCGGTAAACGTATTGGCCTGACCGGCTGGCAGGATTCCGGCAATACCTGGACCCGTACATTGCTGGCACGGGAAGGTGTGGGCATTGAAGATGCGAACTGGTATGTCGGCCGTCTGACCGAAGCGCACCCGATTGTCGACCGTCTGGCCGGTTTTGGCCGCGAAGGACGCATTGAAGCCGTTCCGCAAGAGCGTCCTCTGATGGCGTTATTACAGGAAGGCTGGCTGGATGCGGTATTTACACCGTTTATGCCTGAGGGCTTTTTCAAGCCTGATTCCGGTTTCCGTCAGTTCCAGCCGGATTTCCGTGCCGCTGAACTGGCCTATTTCAACCGCGTCGGGTATATCCCCGGTATCCACCTGCTGGCGGTCAAACCTGCGCTGGCCGAAGAGCATCCGTGGTTGCCGCAGGCACTGAGCGACATCATTGACCGTTCTTATGAAATCTGGATGGATAAGCGCGCAAAATACGCCGATACCACGCCATGGCTGCTGGATGATTTACGCCGCACCGTGGCCGATTTACCTGCGGACTGGAATGCAAACGGTTACGCTGCCAATGAAAAGATGATTGATGATTTTGCGCAGGAATTATATGCACAGGGGCTGAGTGCTAAACGCCTGACGCCGCGAGATTTGTTCCCGAACTTTGCTCAGTAACACTTAACCGATCGCTTTGACCCATGAGCGACAGGGGAGTCAAAAATGAAAGTTGCATTAGGTCAGTTTGCCGTTTCCCGTGAATGGGAAGCGAATGTCGAAACCTGCCTTTCGCTGATGGCGAAATCTGTGGAAGCGGGGGTGGATTTGCTGGTGCTGCCGGAGGGTATTCTGGCGCGTGATATTACCGATCCGGATTTGGTTTTAAAAGCGGCACAACCTCTTGATGGTCCGTTTGTCAGCCAGATGCTGGCGGCCAGCAGGGGTAATCAGATGACCACCATGATGAGTGTCCATACGCCCGCACCGGATGGCCGTGCTTATAATGTGCTGATTTCCCTCCGGAATGGCGAAATTATTTCTGAATACAGAAAGCTGCATCTTTATGATGCGTTCTCTTCTCAGGAATCTAAAAACGTCACCGCAGGCGACGAAGTGCCGCCGCTGGTGAATGTCGCCGGGTTTACGGTCGGCCTGATGACCTGCTATGACGTGCGTTTTCCGGAGCTGGCACGTCGCCTGGTGCTTGATGGAGCCGACGTACTGGTGCTGCCCGCCGCATGGGTGAAAGGCCCGCTGAAAGAAATGCATTGGGAAATACTGGTCACGGCACGCGCACTGGAAAATACCACCTATATGGTGGCGGTGGGTGAATGCGGCGAGCGCAATGTTGGCAACAGCATGGTCGTCGATCCGCTGGGTGTGGCGATTGCCCGCGCCGCCGAAGCCCCGGCACTGGTATTTGCTGAACTGGATAAAGATCGTCTGGCTCATGCCCGAAAAGTATTACCAGTGCTGGCAAACCGCCGTTTTGGTTTACCGCAACTGCGTAACGACTAACGCTGTGTGGCCGGTCCTCAACGGCTGCCTCAGATTTCATGCAGTACCGCGCCTTCACCAGGGAACGCGTTTATTTCTTATATCAGTCACCATAAATAGAAACACCCGGAAAGCTGCCACGGAAGGTAACCACTCTAAAATACACAACATTCATAAACTCACAGACCGACTTTTAACACAGAGGAAATAAAAGAATGATGGCAAAACAACTCCGTCAGGCTGCTGTACTGACTGCTGCATTACTTTCCGTATCTTCGATAAATGCCTTTGCTGCTGAAAATGTGACAATCCCGGCTCAGACGATGGATCCGGCGATCCATGCAAAATTACCTGCGGATATTCAGAAGTCAGGCGTGATGACCTCTGTGAACAATGGCTCATTCCCTCCGTATGAGATTGTGACCGGTGCCAATGGCCTGGATGGTGCAAGTGCGGATCTGGCGCACGCGCTGGCACAAGTGATGGGTGTAAAAATAGAGCATGCTTCCGTGAGCGGTTTATCCGGCATCCTCAGTGGCATGGCCGCAGGGCGCTACCAGATGGGTATCGGCCCGATTGGCGATTATCCTGATCGTCAGGCAAAAAATGATTTCATTGATTTCGTCAAAGAATACGTTGTTTTCGGTGTGCGCAAAGGTAACCCGGAAAACATCAGTTCCCTCGATGATACCTGCGGTAAACGCATTGCCGTGATGGCGGGCGGTTCTGCTGAACAGGTGATCCGTAAGCAGTCTGACGCGTGCGTTAAAGACGGTAAACCGGCGGTGACAGTACAGTCATTTGCCGATCAACCAACGTCGATTCTGGCGGTTCGTTCTAACCGTTCCGACGCATTCTTCTCTTCTCAGGCACCGCTGACCTATTTTGTTGAAAAAGCCAACGGCCAGCTTGAACTGACCGGTACCGGCAAATCAAATGGCTTTGGCGATATCTTCCAGGGGACGGTCGTTGCCAAAGATTCACCGGTTCGTGACGCGATCCTCGCCGGTTATCAGAAACTGTTCGACAACGGCACGTATGCCATCATCATAAAAAAATGGGGCCTGGAAGGCAATATGATCCCGGCACCGGGTATTAACCTGGCAAAGGCGCAGCCTAAATGACTGATAAAACGTATAGTTCAACACCGGCAGTCAGGGACGACTATACGCAGGATCCGCGACGCAACGTTGAGTTTTCCCACGCCCCGCGTCATTACGGCCGCTGGGTGGCCTGGATAGTGGTGCTGCTGATTGCCGCTGACGTGATCTGGGCGGTTTCGCACAACCAGAACTTCGAATGGCACGTGGTGGCGCAATGGTTCACGGAAGGTTCGGTGATCAAAGGCCTGGGCGTCACGCTCGGCCTTACTGTGGTGTCGATGCTGCTCGGAGTGTTCATCGGCCTGATGCTGGCCATTGCCCGTCTGTCTGACAGCATATTGCTCAGGAAATTAGCGGGGCTGTATATCTGGTTCTTCCGCGGTACGCCGCTGCTGGTGCAGTTATTGTTCTGGTACAACATGTCGACATTGTTCCCGCGTGTGGTGTTGGGGATCCCGTTTGGTCCGCAATATCTGAGCTGGAATACGAATGATCTGATCACCCCGCTGACAGCTGCCATTGCCGGTCTGGCGCTGAATGAGGCGGCTTATATGGCAGAAATCATTCGGGCAGGTTTGCTGTCAGTCGATAACGGTCAGGCGGAAACCGCACAGGCATTTGGCATGAGTCGTGGCCGTGCGCTGCGCCGGATCATTATTCCTCAGGCCATGCGGTCGATTATTCCGCCGACCGGTAACCAGCTCATCAGTATGATTAAAGCGACATCGCTGGTCAGCGTTATTGCCATGGGGGATTTGCTGTATTCCGTGCAAACTGTCTACAACCGTACCTTTGAAGTGGTACCTATGCTGATGGTGGCAGTGATTTGGTATCTGTTTATCACGTCATTGCTCAATCTTGGGCAGTCTGCAATTGAACGCTATTATTCCCGCGGCACACGCCGGACATTGCCTAACGTCAAACGTCGTCAAAGCAATGCGGAAGAAAAAACCGCGCCGATCATCAGTACACCGGACATGGTCCGGAAGGAGGATTTATGAGTCAATTACACGCTGACACACAGTCGTCCGGACAAGCATCACTGGTGATCGCCCGTAACGTGCATAAAAGTTATGGTGATAACGAAGTGCTGAAGGGAATCGATCTTGATGTGAAACCCGGCGAAGTGGTGGTGATCCTCGGGCCGTCGGGCTCGGGTAAATCCACCTTTCTGCGCTGTATAAATCATCTGGAAGATATCGATCGCGGTTCCATTATGGTAGGCGGTGAGCAAATAGGTTATGAACTGCGCGGGGACCGTCTGCATAAATTGCCTGAACGGGCAATTGCGCGGCAGCGCCGGGATATCGGCATGGTATTCCAGCAATTCAATCTTTATCCGCACATGACTGTGTTGCAAAATATCATTGAAGCACCGGTGGGTGTGCATAAAGAAAGCCGCCATGAAGCGGAGAAATATGCGCATGAGTTGCTGCAAAAAGTCGGCCTGAGCGATAAAGCCAATGCTTATCCGCGCCATCTTTCCGGCGGTCAGCAACAGCGTGTGGCTATAGCCCGTGCGCTGGCGGTGAAACCTAAACTGATGCTGTTCGATGAACCGACGTCAGCGCTCGACCCTGAACTGGTCGGCGAAGTTCTGGCCACTATGCGGGATCTGGCCATGCAGGGGCTGACGATGATAGTGGTGACGCATGAGATTGGCTTTGCGAAAGAGGCAGCAGACCGCGTAGTGTTTATGGATCGCGGGGTTGTCGTTGAGCAGGGGGCCGCGGAAGATGTCCTGGTCAGTCCGAAACATCAGCGGACACAGGCGTTCCTGAGCCGCTTTATCTGACCGGTAAGACGGGCTGAAGCCGGGAGTGCAGACCGTTATTCTGCAATTTCCACCCGGTTTCGTCCGTTTTACGCAATGCAGTCCGCAATGATGAATACCGCTAAGCCGGATGGTATGAAGCGTTTTCCGCATGGATTTTCATTGCAGGTGGTAAGCCGGAGGGATCATCGGGTCGAAAACAAACATGCCGGGGGAGAGGGTTGCCCGGTAAATAAAAACAGAAATACTTTATGAGCGTACTGTTCACGCTCATAATAGCTCACTCTGGTCACTATGCGCACAGTTCTGGATCCGTTCTGTTACATTTTCGGGTTGTATTAACGTCGCGAATGGCCGTTAATAACGGCATATAGCTATTGCTGTTTTCCAGCACTCAGTGTTAAGAAGGTATGTATGGAAGGTCTAAGTATTACTAAATTGTTGGTGGTCGGCGTGCTGATCGTTTTGTTGTTCGGTACCAGCAAACTCCGTTCTCTGGGCGGCGACCTGGGCGCGGCACTGCGTGGCTTCAAGAAAGCCATGAATGATGATCCTGCTCCCGCTTCTGCTGAAAAAACCGCAGAAGAGAAGCCTGCTGAACGTGTTGAGCATAAAGACTGAGTCTTCAGAGCGACAGTTCCCGGCCCTTTAGCCAAACGAAAAAGGTTGTTCTTGCGAACAACCTTTTTGTTTTTGTCAGACAAAGAAGTTACGAGATGTTACTTAACTTCTAATCCTTTCGCTTGCAGATCGGCGTGGTAAGAAGAACGCACGAACGGACCGCATGCCGCATGGGTGAAGCCCATTTCCATCGCCGCTTCTTTCATCTGATCAAACTCTTCAGGGCTGACATAACGCTGCACCGGCAGATGATGACGGCTTGGCTGTAAATACTGGCCGAGTGTCAGCATCGTCACGCCATGACGACGCAGGTCGCGCATCACTTCGATGATTTCTTCGTTCGTTTCGCCCAGGCCGACCATCAGTCCTGATTTAGTGGGTATTTCAGGATGTGCTTCTTTAAAACGTTGCAGCAGCGTCAGTGACCACTCGTAGTTTGCGCCCGGACGAACCTGACGGTAAACACGCGGCACATTTTCCAGATTGTGGTTAAACACATCAGGCGGGCTTGCATTAAGGATTTCCAGCGCACGATCCATACGGCCACGGAAATCCGGCACCAGAGTTTCGATTTTGATGGTTGGGTTTTTCGCGCGGATAGCCGTAATACAATCTGCAAAGTGCTGAGCCCCGCCGTCGCGCAGATCATCACGGTCAACGGAGGTGATGACTACATAACGCAGACCCATATCAGAAATGGTCTGCGCCAGTTTTTCCGGTTCGTTAGTATCCGGAGCTGTCGGGCGACCATGTGCCACATCACAGAACGGGCAGCGACGGGTACAAATGGCACCGAGGATCATGAATGTTGCGGTACCGTGGTTGAAGCACTCGGAAAGGTTAGGGCAGGCCGCTTCTTCACAAACAGAATGCAGGCCATTTTTGCGCAGTGCTGATTTAATGCCCTGAATTTTCGTTGAGTCGGCTGGCAGTTTGATTTTCATCCATGCCGGCTTACGTAACATTTCCTGCCGGTCACTGACCACGGTTTTCACCGGAATTAACGCCATCTTATCTGCATCGCGGTATTTGACACCGCGTTCCATCTGAATCGGTTTACTCATAATCTTGCAGCTTCCAGGTTTGTCACTCGTTACCCGAGTTTTTTCAGGACATTCAATGAACTGGCTGATTCATCAAAAAAAGTAGAAATAATGCGGAAATTATATCATTGAAGCATCTCTTCGTTCAGCCCTTCGTCATGGCCGGAAGTGCTAAATAGTGCAATTTTTTAACTTTAAAGAAGAAGTGGCCTCGATGAAATCACTTTTTATCGCATTTAGTCTTTTGAAAAGACTGATTATTTTAACGATTCATTACGAGGGCTGAGACGGTGTTAATAGTGTGTAAATATTTTCCCGCGCGCCTGATAAATCCCGGAAACGCGAGGTATGCGGGAAAAGATTAATGCCGGGGGAGCAACGGCCAATAATCACTGCGCTGAAGAGGCATAATGTTCAACCTGCCAGGGCAGGTAATCAACCTGCAGGTAATCAAGACGATGGTTAAAACATTTCACCAGAACAGGCATCACCTGATCGACCGTCAGCCCCGGCTTCTCGAGGCTCGCCTGCGTCATTTCAAGGCCGGCGTAACCACAGGGGTTGATGCGACGGAAAGGCTCGAGATCCATATCAATATTTAATGCCAGACCGTGTAACGAACATCCTTTGCGGATCCGTAATCCCAGCGAACAAATCTTTTTACCCCCGACATATACACCCGGTGCATCCGCGCGCGGGTAAGCTTCAATGGAGAAATGCGCCAGCGTATCGACTACCGTTTGTTCAATCGCCGTCACCAGCTGACGAACACCCAGTTTTTTGCGTTTCAAATCCACCATCACGTACATCACCTGCTGACCGGGACCGTGATACGTCACCTGGCCGCCACGGTCGCTCTGGATAACCGGAATATCACCGGGCATCAGGACATGTTCGGCTTTGCCAGCCTGCCCCTGCGTAAATACACGGGGATGCTGAACCAGCCAGATCTCATCAAGCGAGTCGGCGTTGCGGTGTTCCGTAAAATGGTGCATGGCCAGAGAAACCGGCTCATAGGGCTGAAGGCCAAGCTGGCGCAGTACGATACGTTCTTGCGGATTTTGTGGTTGCACGGCAGTTATCGTCAATCAAGAGGGGGAAAAACGCGCGACAGTGTGGCTCCCGCGCGGATCGGTCAGAAAGGGCTTACAGCACCATGCGGACAATTTCGATATTGCCCAGCTCATCGTACAGGGTTTCGACCTGATCGATGTGAGTCGCAGTTATCGTAATTGAAACGGAGTGGTAATTCCCTTTACTGCTCGGTTTTACCTGAGGATTGTAATCGCCAGGCGCATGGCGTTGCACGACTTCCACAACCTGGTCTACCAGCTCGGGTTGTGCCAGGCCCATTACTTTGTAGGTAAAGGGACAAGGGAATTCGAGCAGTTCGTTCAGTTTGGTTTTCATGTGCACTCCAGCGTGTTGTACAGCGTATTAAGTTTTATCTCTCAAAGTATAACTCCCGCCGTAGCGGGAGTTATAATCTATACCGGTTATATGGGGGTTGTTGCAAATTTTTTCAAGCGGACAACTTAGCCAAACCAGTGGTGGAACATCAGTTTGATGTAATCCACGATGCGGCCGAAGAAGCCGCCTTCTTTTACTTCATTCATGACGACAAGAGGGCGTTCATCAATGGTTTTTCCATCAAGCTGGAAGTTGATTGACCCAACCACCTGATTTTTCTGCAAGGGTGCATGCAGTTCCGGGGTGTTCAGCACATAGCTGGCTTTCAGATCTTTCATGCGACCGCGCGGGATCGTCAGGTAAGCATCTTTTTCAACACCCAGCGCGACGCGATCAGTATCGCCAAACCAGACAGGTTCTGACGCAAACTCTTTACCGGCTTTCAGCGGAGAAACGGTTTCGAAGAAACGGAAGCCCCAGGTCAGGAGCTTTTTACTTTCTACTTCACGGCCTTTATACGTGTGCCCCCCCATCACGGCGGAGATCAGACGCATCTGGCCTTCTGTCGCAGAAGCCACCAGGTTATAACCTGCTGAATCGGTATGACCGGTTTTAATGCCGTCAACATTCAGGCTGTTATCCCACAACAAACCGTTACGGTTCATCTGGCGGATATTGTTGAAGGTGAATTCTTTCTCTTTGTACGTGGCGTACTCTTCCGGCACATCACGGATCAGCGCCTGACCAATCAGCGCCATATCGCGGGCTGAGCTGTACTGACCCGCGGCATCAAGACCATGAACAGTACCGAAGTGGGTATTTTTCAGTCCCAGTGAGCTCACATAGTTGTTCATGATGGCAACGAAAGCATCCTGACTCCCGGCGACATGGTCGGCCATGGCGACACACGCATCATTACCTGACTGCAGAATGATCCCGCGGTTGAGCTCAGAAACCGGTACCCGATCACCCGGTTTGAGGAACATCAGGGAAGAGCCTTTGAAGACCGGATTGCCAGTGGCCCAGGCGTCCGGACCGACGGTAACGATGTCGGTCGGAGAGATTTTGCCGGCTTTGATGGACTGACCGATAACATAACTGGTCATCATTTTTGTCAGGCTGGCAGGATCGCGGCGCGCATCGGCATTCATTTCTGCCAGAACTTTGCCGGAGTTGTAGTCGATCAGGATATAGGCTTCAGCATCAATCTGCGGAACGCCAGGGATCATTGTTTTTAAATTGACATCGTCGGCATAGGCGGACGCTGCACTCAAAGTGATTACGGTGCCCAATGCGAGGCTTTTGACTAAACGTGAAGTATTTACAAGTTTCATGATCGGGACAACAACATCCGTGGGAGTAAGTGATAAACGTGCGCCACTATAGCAGAAGAGTCATAAGTCAGACATCTTCGATTACCGACGCTTACTGACTTTTACTTATACGAAAGGGGACGTATAAGAACGGGGCCGAAGCCCCGCACTGGAGAATTACATACCGGCGGTGACAAAAGATTGCTGCTGAGCTTCGCTGGCCAGGCGCTGTTTCAATTTTTCGGCCTGCTGGCGGGTACTG
Organism: Rahnella sp. RFA10(1/100); assembly: GCF_004195115.1. Lineage (NCBI taxonomy): Bacteria > Pseudomonadati > Pseudomonadota > Gammaproteobacteria > Enterobacterales > Yersiniaceae > Rahnella > Rahnella sp. RFA10(1/100). The sequence goes on along the minus strand of NZ_SEWR01000001.1, from coordinate 1,415,103 downwards.
AAAGGCCCGAGTTGCACACGATAGGTGCTGCCATTAGCCTGCACCTTGCCTGGTACCGAGAAACGCTGACTGAGGCTTTTTTGCCATAACTGCGCATTTTGCGGGTTACTCAGTGCGCCAACCTGCACCATAAAGCCTGAGGCAGGAATTGCCGTGGTATGCGCGGGTGCCGCAGAAGCAGCAACCACCGGCGCGGCAGTAGCGACAGCCACCGGTGCGGCAACCGGTGCGCTGCCTTCTAAAACACCCTGACGTAATGGTGTCGGTGCACTCAGAAAACCGCCGCCGCTGTTGCCGGACGTGGTGGTGGTGCCGGTGGCAGCAACGGTATTGCCTGCGTTGTCTTCGTCATTGGTCAGCGGTGCGGCATTTGGGTTGCTGAGCGTGCTGTTACTGATTGGACGCACATCTGACGTATCGACCGGCTGAGCGCTCAGCGTAGGCGTGCCCATACTGCTGGCCCCTAAATTCGGACGTGATGGCAGGGCATAAGATTGTTTGGCGACGGTCGTCCCAATCGTACCCGGGCCGGAGAGTGTGCCATCTGGTGCAACGTTGATGAAATCAATACGGACTTTCGTGCTGTTGGTCAGATTCAAACGGTCTGCCGCAGCCTGAGATAAGTCAATGATTTTGCCGGGAACGTAAGGGCCGCGGTCGTTAACACGCACCACCAGCATTCGGCCGGTCGCCATGTTGGTGACGCGCACATAGCTTGGGATCGGCAGTGTCGGGTGCGCTGCGGTCATGGCTGTCGGGTCGAATTCTTCCCCGATCGCCGTGGTATTGCCCCCGTTCTCCTGCCCGTACCAGGCGGCTTGCCCGACCTGCGAGAAGTTAGACGGGTCTTTAATGATCTTATAGGTTTTACCGTTAACGGTATAATCCTGCAGGGTGCCCGGATTATAAGGTTCGTAACGCGGATCTGCCCCGCCGATTTCTACCACCGGGCCATTGTAGGCTTGCTGCGGTGCCGGTTGTTGTTGCTGTGTTTCGTCAGTGGCGCAACCACTTAACAGCAAACCGATAATGACAGCTCCAAGCCACTGCTTACGCATTGCTCACCTCTATAAATTTTTCGACAACATTTTTCGATGAGTATGTATCGACATAACGATACCAAACCCTGCCATTAGCACGATGAGTGCCGACCCGCCATAGCTGACCAGAGGCAAAGGTACCCCAACTACCGGGACAATACCACTGACCATACCAATGTTAACAAACACATAAACGAACAGAATCAGCATCAGTCCGCCGGACATTACACGGCCAAAAGTGGTCTGTGCATGGGCGGCAATCACCAGACCACGCATAATGAGACATAAATACAGCCCGAGCAGCACCAGAACGCCAATCAGCCCAAGTTCTTCGGCGAGTACAGCAAAGATAAAGTCGGTATGTCGCTCGGGCAGGAATTCAAGCTGAGACTGCGTACCGTGTAACCAACCTTTGCCGGAAAGACCGCCAGAGCCGATGGCAATTTTAGACTGAATAATATGATAGCCCGCGCCCAGCGGATCGCTTTCAGGATCAAGCAGCATCATGACGCGGTCGCGCTGATAGTCGTGCATCAGGAAGAACCACAGAATCGGGATAAACGCGGCAACCAGAAGGGCGGCGACGGCAATCAGTTTCCAGCTCATGCCCGAAAGGAACAGTACGAATAATCCGGATGCGGCAATCAAAATTGAGGTGCCCAGATCGGGCTGTGCTGCGACCAGCAGGGTAGGGATAAAGATTAATGCCAGAGCAATTGCGGTATTTTTGAGTGAAGGCGGGCATACGTCGCGGTTGATAAAGCGCGCCACCATCAAAGGCACGGCAATTTTCGCCAGTTCTGATGGCTGGAATTTTATGATCCCCAGATCCAGCCAGCGCTGCGCACCTTTACTGATACTGCCGAAAGCATCAACCAGCACCAACAAAAAGACGCAGAAGATGTAAAGATAAGGTGCCCAGCTTTCATAAACGCGCGGCGGGATTTGCGCCATGACCAGCATAATCACCAGACCCATGAGGATCTGGCCAATTTTACGCTCCATCATGCCCATATCCTGACCGCTGGCGCTCCACATCACGAACGCACTGTAGGTCAGCAGCGCGAGCACGATCAACAGCATCGTCAGGTCGATATGCATTTTCGACCACAATGATCTTTTTTGTTGGTTCTCAGTCATTGACGGTTAATCACCTTCGGTTCCCGGCGGCGCTGGCGCGTCGGCCGGTAATTGTGTCGTGTTGTCGCCCAGTAAAATATGGTCGAGTATCTGGCGTGAAATTGTTCCTACAGCCGGCCCCGCGCCCCCGTTCTCCAGAACCACGGCAACCGCCACGGTCGGTTTGTCATACGGTGCAAAAGAGGTCATCAGCTTGTGGTCACGCAGATGCTCAGCGATTTTATGCGCATTATAGATTTCATTGGCTTTCAAACCGTAAACTTGTGCTGTCCCGGATTTTGCAGCGGCTTTATAAGGCGCGTCAGCAAAATACTTGCGGGCAGTCCCGTTCGGCCGGTTTGCAACGCCATACATACCGTCTTTAGCGATTTCCCAATAGCCGGAATGGATATCGCCAATCTGAGTGGTTTCCTGCTGTTTGTATGGCACCTGCTGGCCGTCAACTTTAGTACTCAGCAGCAAATGCGGCGTTTTGACATTGCCGTCATTAATCAGTGTGGTCATGGCTTTCATGATTTGGACAGGCGTGGCAGTCCAGTAGCCCTGACCAATGCCGACCGGTATGGTATCGCCCTGATACCAGGGTTTTTTGAAGCGTTTAAACTTCCAGTCGCGGTTTGGCATATTCCCGCTACGTTCTTCTGATAAATCGATACCGCTGTACTGGCCGTAACCAAATTTCCCCATCCACTCGGAAAGGCGGTCAATCCCCATATCATAAGCAACCTGATAGAAGAAGGTGTCAGCCGATTCTTCAAGGGCTTTAGTCACATTCAGGCGACCATGTCCCCAGTGTTTCCAGTCGCGGTAACGCTTGTCTGAGCCCGGCAATTGCCACCAGCCCGGATCAAACAGGGACGTATTTTTATTGATAACGCCGGTTGTCAGCGCAGAAACTGAAATATACGGTTTCACAGTAGACGCTGGCGGATAAACGCCCTGAGTCGTCCGGTTGATCAAAGGCTTATTCGGGTCGTTAAGCAGTGTGTTGTAATCTTTGCTGGAGATGCCATCCACAAACAGGTTCGGGTCATAACTCGGGTTAGAGACCAGTGCGCGGATAGCGCCATCACGGGGATCAGTCACCACGACTGCGGCGCGGCTGCCGGTCAGAAGCACTTCAATGTATTGCTGTAACGGTAAGTCGATTGTCAGGTAAATATCTTTGCCCGCCTGCGGCGGTTCTTCGTGAAGCTGGCGGATAACACGGCCACGGTTGTTCACTTCAACTTCTTCATAGCCGGTTTTACCGTGAAGTGTATCTTCATAATAGCGCTCAATACCGAGCTTACCGATGTCGTGCGTGGCAGCATAGTTGGCCAGAATGCCGTCTTTATCGAGGCGCTCAACGTCACGGTCATTGATTTTCGATACATAGCCGATAACGTGCGTCAGCGCGGAGCCGTAAGGATAATAGCGCCGCTGATAGCCCTTGACCTCAACGCCAGGGAAGTGGAACTGGTTTACCGAGAAACGTGCAACCTGGACTTCAGTCAGTGCCGTTTTCACCGCAATAGACGTAAAGCGTCGCGAACGCTGACGCTCTTTTTTGAAGTTATCGATATCTTCCTGCGTGAGGTCAACTATCGGTTTGAGGCCTTCAAGCGTGGCCTGCAAATCGTCCACTTTTTCCGGCACCAGTTCGAGCTGATAAATTGTGCGGTTCAGCGCCAGTGGCGTGCCGTTGCGGTCATAGATAATCCCGCGGCTGGGCGCGATGGGCACCAGTTTGATACGGTTATCGTTAGAGCGGGTTTGGTAATCCTGGAAACGGACAATTTGCAGATTATAAAGATTAAAAGCTAAAACGCCGCTAAGTAGCAGAATGCCGATAAACGCCACCAGTGCACGGCGCACAAAGAGGGCTGATTCAGCCGTATAGTCGCGAAAAGGGTTACGATCTATTTTCATCCCACTACTTAATTCATGTTGCTGACATTCACCACCCGTTATTCGCGGTGGTATGGATGATTAGTGGTAATACTCCAGGCCCGGTAAAGGCTTTCCGCAACCAGAACCCGAACCAGCGGGTGAGGGAGGGTCAACGGAGAGAGCGACCAGCTCTGTTCCGCTGCAGCTTTACAGGCAGGCGCCAGCCCTTCCGGGCCGCCGATTAACAGGCTGACATTGCGTCCGTCCTGCTTCCAGCGTTCCAGTTGTTGCGCCAGTTGCGGGGTTTCCCATGGTGTGCCTGGAATATCCAGCGTCACGATACGATTCCCTTTACCGACGGCGGCCAGCATCTGTTCACCTTCTTTTTCAAGAATGCGCTTGATGTCTGCGTTCTTCCCACGCTTCCCGGCCGGAACCTCAGTCAGTTCAAACGGCATGTCTTTAGGAAAACGGTGCAGATAATCGTTAAAACCGGTTTGCACCCAGTCAGGCATTTTAGTGCCGACGGCGACAAGTTGCAGCTTCACGCATCAGCCCCAGAGTTTCTCAAGCTCATACAGCTGACGGCTTTCTTCCTGCATAACATGCACAATCACTTCACCCAGATCGACAACTACCCAGTCAGCTTCATTGATACCTTTCACACCCATGGCATCAAGACCGGCGGCTTTAATTTCTTCAACCAGATGCCCTGCGATGGACATGACATGGCGGCTTGACGTGCCGGTGCAGATAATCATGCAGTCAGTAATACTGGATTTACCTTTAACATCAATGGCGATGATGTCTTGTGCTTTCAGGTCATCGACTTTATCGACAACAAAATCTTGGAGCGCTTTACCTTGCAAAGGTTCCCCCTGGGGATGTTTGAAACAATTGACCTCACGAGATGTTCGCCGGTGTAACACCGAAGCAATGAAAAATCTCATGAAGGATAAACATAGCGGTTATCTGGAAAACAGCTTAAAACGTTTAACAATCAATACATTGTACTGGTTGATCACGCAGCGTTATCGAGAGCCGAAATTAAGCGGCGCAGTATAGCACGCGTTAGCTACTCGCGGTATAAGCCCTGTGATTCTATGTAGCGCTCAACGGCGGAAGGCAATAAATCTGAGCACTCAAGACCCGCATGGCGGCGCTCACGGATTTCAGTCGCTGAAATATCCAGCAATGGAGTATTGGCCTGATAAATGAATCCGGCCGGTTTTTGCTTAAGTGCATCGGCATTATTCACCCGATGGGTGTCATACCATTTCTGCAGTTCTGGTGTATCAAGTTGTTCCTGATAACCCGGGCGTGCCATGACCACGATATGACAGAAATCCAGTAACGATTCCCACCGGTGCCACTTATGAAGCATCAGTAACGAATCCTGACCAATGATAAACGCCAGCGGGCATTTATCGCCATGTTCTTTACGTAACGTTGCAAGTGTCTCAATCGTGTACGAGGGCGTATCCACAGCCAGCTCACGGGGATCGACTGAAAACAGCGCATTATCCGCCACCGCCAGCTTCGCCATTTGCAGGCGTTGCTGCGGGGTTGCCTCGGGTTGCGGCCGGTGCGGGGGGACGTTATTGGGCAGCAGGATCACCTGATCAAACCCGGCCTGCGCTGCCAGTGCCGAAACGGGTTTCAGATGTCCATAATGGATCGGGTCAAATGTGCCGCCGAAAAAAGCCAGAAGCTTTTCAGTGGTTGTAAAAGAATGTGCAGTGCGGTGCGGCATACTGATGTCCTGCTTCAATACGAACCCAACTCATTAAAGCCGGTAGGTAAGGGTTTCCCACAGAGTAGCATAGACAGGCTTTCAAGCTCGGCCCAGACTGACTGACCATAATCCTGTTTCAGCGTGATTTCTATCTGGGTCAGTAAGCGCACAGCCTGAGCCAGCTGGGCAAGAGACAGACGCTGCAGTGCCTGGGTGACCAGCGGCCGACGGTTTTGCCAGACTTTTTGCTGATCAAACAGGGTCCTGATCGGGATGGTGTCCATTTTACGTTTCAGATTGAGTAACATCAGCAGTTCGCGCTGCACGGTTCGCAGTAAAATAACCGGCTCGCTGTCTTCGTGTTGCAACTGGCGCAAGATATGCCAGGCACGCTTACTTTTCCCGGCCAGCAATGCATCCAGCCAATGATAGGGCGTGAAATGTGCTGCATCGTTAACGGCCTCTTCGACGCGTGGTAACGTGAGTTTGCCATCCGGATAGAGCAGGGAAAGGCGCTCCAGCGACTGCGCAAGTGCCAGCAAATTTCCTTCGTAGCAATAGCACAAAAGCTGATTAGCCGGTTCATCAAGTTCAAGCGAAAGTTCTTTGGCGCGACGGGTTACCCAGCGGGGAAGTTGTGCCTGCTCAGGCGTCTGACAACTGACGAAAACACCTTTGTCACTTAACGCTTTAAACCAGGCGCCGTTTTCCTGTGCCTTGGTCAGTTTTGTACCGCGAAACAGCAGAAGGATATCGTCGTGGAGCAGGGTAGTCAGTTTGAGTAATTGTTCTGCTATCGGCGCCGTCGGGCCATTTTCGGGCAGAATAAGCATCAGGGTCTGGCGGCTGGCAAACAGGCTCAGTGCCTGACAGATGCTAAAAATGGACTCCCATTCGGTATGGGCATCAAGAAGGTAAGTGTAGTGTTCTTCAAAACCCGCCTGCTGGGCCGCCTGACGGATGCTGTCCTGGCTTTCCTGCAAAAGCAAAGGGTCATTTCCACATAACACATAACAAGCACGCAGCCCCTCACGGAGCTGCGCAGCAAGTTGTTCCGGATAAACTCGGATCATTGTGCGGAAGGTGTGGCCGGTGCCGTAGAAGATGCCGCAGAAGCATCAGACGACGTGGCCGCTGATGAACCGGTAGAAATGACTTCTACCTGACGTCCGCCGACATCGTCTGCTTTGTGCAATTCTGAAGCATGGACGGTCAGCAACTTACGGATCAGTTGCTGTGCGGCCTGCTGGCGCATTTCCTCTGTAATGATGTCCTGCTCGTTATCTTTCGCCAGCGCCGTTAACGGGTTGTCAAAGAAGGAGCGGAACACTTTGACATGGAGAGGATACAAATCCTTACCAGGCATCAGTACCGTTGCATTAATCGTCATTTCCATCTGATATTCAGCGGTTTTACCGTCCTGGAAGATCGATGCGGTAGTCTGACCCACTGACTCAGCACCAATGCGCAGCGACGGGATATTCTTACGCTGTTCTTTGGTCGGATCATCAACAATGGTCACATTGCTCAGACGCAACTGAGTCCTGATATTACGGGCCAACGGCCCATACGGATCTCCGCTGTCCAAAACGATTGTTTTCAGTTCGTCAGGCACATTGGTTTTTCCACGCAAATGGAATCCACAACCTGCTGTAACCAGCACTGCTGCGGTGAGCAGCAGTGTCATTATGGGATGTCGCACAGATCCTCCTTGACTCAACCTACAACCAGGTTAAGCAGTTTGCCCGGGACGTAGATTACTTTGCGAACGGTAACCCCATCCAGATATTTTGCGACCAAATGTTCTTCTGCCGCACGATCGCGCACTTGTTGCTCGGTAGCATCAGCGGCTACGGTGATTTTAGCACGCACTTTACCGTTCACCTGCACCACGACCAGCCTGGAGTCTTCAACCATTGCCTGCTCATCAGCTTGTGGCCATGGTGCGGTATCCACGTCACCTTCGCCTTTCAGCGACTGCCAGAGGCTGAAGCAGACATGCGGGGTGAAGGGATAAAGCATACGGACAACCGCCAGCAAGGACTCCTGCAGCAGTGCCCGATCTTGTTCGGTATCCTGCGGTGCACGACCCAGCTTGTTCATCAGTTCCATCACCGCCGCAATAGCGGTGTTAAAGGTCTGACGCCGGCCAATATCATCGGTCACTTTAGCGATGGTTTTATGCAAATCACGACGCAGATCTTTCTGTGCTTCATTCAGGGAAGCAATATCCAGGGCGGCAACCGGGCCTTTTTCTGTATGTTCGAAGGCCAGTTTCCAGACACGTTTCAGGAAGCGGTTTGCCCCTTCGACACCGGATTCCTGCCATTCCAGCGTCATTTCTGCCGGAGAGGCGAACATCATAAACAGACGCACGGTATCTGCACCGTATTTATCAACCATCACCTGCGGGTCGATGCCGTTGTTTTTAGACTTGGACATCTTGCTCATGCCGGCGTAAACCAGCTCACGGCCTTGTGAATCGGTCGCTTTGGTGATGCGACCTTTTTCGTCACGTTCAACTGTAGTATCGGCAGGAGAGACCCAGATACGTTCGCCGTTACTGCCGGTGTGGTAGAAGGCATCAGCCAGAACCATACCCTGACATAACAGACGTTTGGCCGGTTCATCAGAATCCACCAAACCTGCGTCACGCATCAGTTTATGGAAGAAGCGGAAATACATCAGGTGCATAATGGCGTGTTCGATGCCACCGACATACTGATCCACTGGCAGCCAGTAGTTGGCGGCCGCAGGATCCAGCATCCCTTCGTCGTATTGCGGGCAGGTGTAACGCGCGTAATACCAGGAAGACTCCATAAAGGTGTCAAAGGTATCTGTTTCTCGCAGGCCCGGCATGCCGTTCACCGTCGTTTTTGCCCACTCAGGATCCGCTTTAATCGGGCTGGTGATACCGTCCATGACGACATCTTCCGGCAACACAACCGGCAGTTGATCTTCTGGTGTAGGAATAACAGTACCGTCTTCCAGCGTGATCATCGGGATTGGCGCGCCCCAGTAGCGCTGACGGGAAACTCCCCAGTCGCGCAGACGGTAGTTTACTTTGCGCTGACCCACGCCCTGAGCAACCAGTTTGTCGGCAATGGCGTTGAAACCGTCTTCGTGATTCAGACCATCAAATTCGCCTGAATTGAACAGCGTCCCTTTCTCTGTCATCGCTTCTGCGGTGATATCAGGGTGGCTGCCATCAACGTTCAGAATAACCGGTTTAATCTGCAGGTTATATTTGGTGGCGAATTCCCAGTCACGCTGGTCATGGCCAGGAACGGCCATCACCGCGCCAGTGCCATATTCCATGAGAACGAAGTTAGCGACCCAGATTGGCAGCTTTTCACCGGACAGCGGGTGAATGGCAAACAGACCGGTTGCCATGCCTTTCTTTTCCATCGTCGCCATTTCTGCTTCGGCAACTTTGGTGTTACGGCATTCGTCGATAAAATCGTTCAGGGCAGGGTTTTTCTGTGCACCCAACTGGGCCAGCGGATGACCGGCAGCGACGGCAACATAGGTCGCGCCCATAAACGTATCAGGGCGGGTGGTGTAAACCGTTACTTTTTCATCGCTGTCAGCCACGTCAAACGTGATTTCCACGCCTTCCGAACGGCCAATCCAGTTGCGTTGCATGGTTTTCACCTGCTCCGGCCAGCTTTCCAGCGTGTCCAGATCATTGAGCAACTGATCGGCGTAAGCCGTGATTTTGATGAACCACTGAGGAATTTCTTTACGTTCTACTTTGGTATCGCAACGCCAGCAGCAGCCGTCGATAACCTGCTCGTTCGCCAGAACGGTCAGATCATGCGGGCACCAGTTCACTGCGGAGGTCTTCTTATAAACCAGGCCCTTTTCGTAAAGCTTGGTGAAGAACCATTGTTCCCAGCGATAATAATCAGGTTTACAGGTCGCAACTTCACGATCCCAGTCATAGCCGAAGCCCAGCAATTTAAGCTGGTTCTTCATGTATTCGATGTTTTCATACGTCCACGGAGCAGGTGCGGTGTTGTTCTTAACCGCTGCCCCTTCCGCTGGCAGGCCAAACGCATCCCAGCCGATAGGCTGCAGGACGTTTTTACCGAGCATGCGCTGATAACGGGAAATCACGTCACCGATGGTGTAGTTGCGCACATGCCCCATGTGGAGACGGCCTGACGGATAAGGCAACATGGAGAGGCAGTAATATTTCTCCTTACCAGGCTGTTCGGTAACTTTAAAGGTTTGCTTCTCTTGCCAGTGAAGCTGAACGTGTGACTCGATGTCTTCTGGACGGTATTGCTCTTGCATGGCGGCCGGTGGTCCTGTGAGTGAAAACAGCTACGCCTGTAGCTCAAAAAGTTTTAATCAAAAGATCCGCATAGCATAGCTGATAAGCGGTTGGAGCAACAACACCCAGCGAAGGCTAAAGGGAATTTCTGTCCGCTTCTGGCGCATTATTCATAATCTGCGAGTCAGCGCGGGATAATCTGCACCACGGATCAGGCATTTACGACTAAAATAAAGGCAGTGCGCTCCCGCCGTGAAAATGGTTATGACAGTTCAAGGAGAGGAAATATGAGCAATATTACGCAATCTTACCGTCAGTTGGTGGCATCACTGACCGAACGGTTAAAACAGGGAGAACGCGATATCAGCGCGCTGGTGCAGGATGCCCGCGTCAGGCTGCAGGAAGAGGGCAAGCTGACGGAAATCCAGATTGAACAACTGACATCAGCGGTGCGTCGCGATTTGCATGAATTTGCCCGCAGCTATGAAGAAAACCAGCAAGCCGTGGCTGAAGAAGATGATGGCACGGACAGCGTGTTCATGCGGGTCATTAAAGAAAGCTTGTGGAAAGAGCTGGCAGATATGACTGATAAGACCCAGCTGGAATGGAAAGAGGTTTTTAAAGATGTCAGCCACCATGGGATCTATCACAGCGGAGAAGTCGTCGGACTGGGCAACCTGGTCTGTGAAAATTGTCATTTCCACTTAGCGGTGTATACGCCGGAAATTCTGAGTAAATGCCCGAAATGTGGTAACACGGAGTTTACGCGTCGCCCGTTTGAGCCTTAACGGACAAACACCTGCCCCTGATAATGCGGGCAGGTGTTATTTTTGACTCAGTGCGGGTCAGTGCAGGATCTTCGCCAGGAAATCCCGTGCGCGGTCTGATTCAGGATTATTAAAGAAATCGTCTTTGTTGCGATCTTCTACAATCTTGCCTTCATCCATGAAAATCACGCGGTTGGCCACTTTACGGGCGAAGCCCATTTCGTGCGTTACCACCATCATTGTCATGCCTTCGTTTGCCAGCTCCACCATGACGTCGAGGACTTCATTGATCATTTCCGGATCAAGGGCGGACGTCGGTTCGTCAAACAACATCGCGATCGGATCCATACATAACGCACGGGCAATCGCTACACGCTGCTGCTGGCCCCCGGAAAGCTGGCCGGGAAATTTATTGGCGTGCGCCGATAAACCGACACGGTCCAGCAATTTCAGCCCTTTATCTTTCGCTGCCGCTTTGTCACGTTTTAACACTTTAACTTGCGCCAGGGTCAGATTATCAATGATAGAAAGGTGCGGAAACAGTTCGAAATGCTGGAAAACCATCCCTACTTTTGCACGCAGTTGTGCCAGATTGGTCTTCTTGTCATTGACCGGCGTACCGTTGACCAGGATCTCGCCTTTCTGAACGGGCTCGAGGCCGTTCACGGTTTTTATCAGCGTTGATTTTCCTGAGCCGGAAGGCCCGCAAACCACCACAACTTCACCTTTTTTAACTTCGGTGCTGCAATCGGTAAGCACCTGAAAGTGCCCGTACCATTTAGAAACATTCTTCAGTGAAATCATGAAACGGTCCTTTTCTTCAAATAACGCACCAGCAAGGAAGCACAAAGGCTGATAACAAAATAAATAAATCCTGCAAACAGCACCATCTCGACCAGCGTACCGTCACGATCGCCAATGTTAGAGGCACTGCGGAAGAAGTCTGCGAGGCCCAGAACATAAACCAAAGAGGTATCCTGGAATAAAACGATAGCCTGCGTCAGCAGTAATGGCACCATCGCGCGGAAAGCCTGCGGCAGGATAACCAGCTTCATGGATTGCCATTGTGTCATGCCCAGCGCCAGTGCGGCGGAGGACTGACCACGGGCGATACTGATAATCCCGGCACGGATAATTTCTGAATAATAGGCCGCTTCAAATAGCGCAAATGCCACCATCGCAGAAATCAGGCGGATATCGGTTTTAGGCGAGAGACCGAGCACCTTTTGCAAGAAACCCGGCACGATCAGGTAAAACCAAAGCAAGACCATGACCAGCGGAACGGCACGGAACAGATTGACGTATGCCGAGGCAAACCAGCTGATAGGTTTGAACGTCGACAGACGCATGACCGCCAACAGGGTGCCCCACAAAATACCCACCACAATGGCCAGTGAGGTGATCTTCAGCGTGATGATCATGCCTTGCCATAAATAGGGCAGGCCGGGACCAATAGAACTCCAGTCGAATTCATGCATGCTTATTTCCCTCCCATGTTGCCCGGCAGGCGGACTTTACGTTCTACGAAATGCATCAGCAGCATGATGACGGCATTGATAAGGACATAAGCAACAGTGATTGCTGTGAATGATTCATATGCATGTGCGGAGTAATCCAGCAGCTTACCGGCTTGCGCGGCCATATCAACCAGGCCAATGGTCGAGGCAATAGCGGAGTTTTTCACCAGGTTGACCATCTCTGAGGTCATTGGCGGGACGATCACGCGGTAAGCATTGGGTAACAGCACATAGCGGTAAGTTTGCGGCAGCGTAAGGCCCATCGCCAGTCCGGCATTGCGTTGTCCGCTTGGCAGAGATTGAATCGCTGCACGCACCTGTTCGCATACGCGGGCGGCGGTAAACAGCCCAAGGCAAATGACTGAGGAGGTAAAGAACTGCACGTCAGGTGCCAGTTCAGATTTAAACCACATGCCGATATTTTCAGGCAGCAGTTCAGGGACCACCAGATACCAGATAAAGAATTGCACGATTAATGGCACGTTACGGAATAATTCGACGTAACAAGTCCCTATACCTGAGAGGATGCGGTTTGGAACGGTACGCAAAATACCGAACAGAGATCCGACGAAGAAAGCGATTATCCATGCGCAAATTGACAGTGCGACAGTGACCTGAAATCCATTCCAAATCCAGCCCAGATAAGTGGTGTTACCGAAGGGGGCTTGCTGCAGAAAAATGCCCCAGTTCCAATCTATTGACATAAAAACTCCGTAAAGCGGGTAAAGGCTTACCCATCTGAGTGATGACGCAATTCGCCTAAAGTGAATGGGAAAGAATGCGGGGTGGGGAACGACCACCCCGCATCTGTATCATCACAGGTTGGTGGTCCAACCTTGTATTTTAGTCACTTTTCACTCTTCTCTTGGTTATACCCGTCCATTTGGTATGACTTACAGCGCCTTATCGTTTGGCGCTTTGAACAGAGCTTTCATGTCATCGGACAGCTCAAAGTTCATGTTCAGGTTTTTCGGAGGAATAGGTTTTTTGAACCAGGTTTCAAACCACTTGACTGCCTCACCGGAGGTTTGCGCCTGCACGATGGTGTCATCAACTAATTTTTTAAACTCAGCATCATCTTTACGCATCATGCAACCATAAGCTTCTTTAGATTGCGGCGTACCGACGATTTCCCAGTTATCGGGTTTCTTGGCTTTCGCACGTTCACCCGCCAGCAGGGCATCATCCATCATGAACGCTACTGCACGGCCCGTTTCCAGCGTACGGAAGGAATCACCGTGGTCTTTTGCACTGATGATGCGCAGATCCAGTTTCTTCTCTTCGTTGAGTTTGTTGAGCAGAACTTCAGAAGTCGTACCGGAAGTGACAACAACAGTTTTGCCTTTCAGGTCAGTGAAATCTTTAATCTCTGAACCTTTTTTCACCAGCAGACGCGTACCAATCACAAAGATGGTGTCAGAGAAGGCCGCTTGTTGCTGACGTTCCAGGTTATTGGTTGTTGAACCACACTCAAAATCGTAGGTGCCGTTTTGCAGCAGCGGGATACGGTTCTGTGAAGTGATTGGCATCATTTTGACTTGCAGATTTGGCAGGTTCAGTTTTTTCTTCACCGCGTCAACGATAGCGTCAGAATAGTCCTGTGAATAACCCACAACTTTTTGTTCGTTGTTGTAGTAAGAGAATGGCACTGAGGATTCACGGTGACCCACCACGATAACGCCATTGTCTTTAATTTTTTTCAGGGTGCCGGTCAGTTCTTCTGCGTGAGCAAAGCTGCTTACGGTAACGCTTGCCAACAGTACTGATAACGCCAATTTGCGCAATTGCATGTCCAACTCCTTGCTGTCATTAGGGATCCAAACTCAGGGATCAGAAAGTACTAATGCCTCGTCATATGAAGCTAGAAAATAGCTGAATGTGAATATTATGAAACCACATTGTTTCTTTTTTGAGACGAGACACGCACCAAATCAAAGCAATCAAACGGCTATGCACTGAGAAAGTGCATGAGGAAGAGCGTGTTTGTACCGAAATGATGCATTCCGTCATAAAAAGTAACTAATCAGATATCTTTCAATCAGATGTAGCAAGAGTCATGCCAGATGACCTGATTTAACTTCACAAGTGGACAAAAAGGCAGCGCTTAATACCGCAGTCGAAACAATCGGCAGCAGGTAAAAGGGGGGAGAATCAGGGGGAAGAAAGCGGTGCTACAAAAAAGAACAGGCACCCCGGGTGCCTGTTTTAAAACGCAGTGCTTTTACTTAGGATTTACGGCGACAGAGCCACAGCGCAACCGCCGCCATGACTGTCGTAGCAAACCACACCGGCCACCAGCCAGCACAGGCATAAGGCGTCATGCCCGTGGTCGGCGTGACCTTCACGTTCAGCACCTGGCGGGTAAACTGAGGAATTTCGTGGGTCACATCCCCCTGTGCATTCACGACGGCGGTAATGCCGTTATTGGTGCTGCGCAGCAACGGGCGGCCCAGTTCCAGTGAACGCATACGCGCCATCTGGAAGTGTTGCCACGGGCCAATCGAATGACCGAACCAGGCATCGTTTGAAATCGTCAGCAGGAAGTTGGTGTCCGGCCGCAGGTTGTCGCGCACCTGCTCGCCAAAGACCACTTCGTAACAAATTGCAGTCGTCAGATTGAGGCCGCTGACAAACAACGGTTTCTGCACGTAATCACCGCTGGTCAGCCCGGACATCGGTAAATCGAAGAACGGGGCCAGGGGACGAAGAATAGCCTCCAGCGGCACAAACTCACCAAAAGGCACCAGATGATGTTTGTTGAAGCGGTTTTCGTCAGGATAGTGATATTGCTGTTCGCCACCGAGCACAATGGCGCTGTTATACACCTTCATACCCTCTTCGTTGCGACGGGCATCAATAATGCCGGTAATGAGCTGGGTGTTTTGCGCGCGATAGAGATTATCCACCATGCTCAGGAAACCCTGCTGATCGGATTCAATGTCAGAAATTGCCGATTCCGGCCAGATGATCATGCTGGATTTGCCTACGTACGGACGGCTGAGATCCAGATAGGTCTGTAACGCACTTTCCAGCGCTTTCGGATCCCATTTCATGGATTGTGGAATATTGCCCTGGACCAGGGCAACATCAACTGTTTTATCCGGCTGTTCCTGATACCAATGGATATAGCGCAGCGGCCACGGCAGGAGCAGCATCGCGGCAGCAATAATCGCCGGCGTGACACGACGCTGATAAACAGCGTAGACAAGCAATCCGCTCAGGGAGGTCAGTAAAAGGGTGATACCGTCGACACCGGTGATCGGCGCGAGACCTTTCAGAGGCCCGTCGATCTGGCTGTAGCCGAACTGTAGCCATGGGAAGCCTGTCAGCACCCAGCCGCGCAGAAATTCGGTTATTTGCCACAATGCCGGTGCACCAAGTGCCAGTTTCCACCAGGTGGTTTTTGGCCACAGTTTGCTGAACAAGCCCGCAAACAGCATTGTGTACAGCGACAAATAGGCCGCCAGCAAAACGACCAGGAAAAGGTTAATGGTTTCAGGCATGCCGCCAAAGGTGGCAATGCTGACATACACCCAGTTGACGCCGCTGCCAAACAGCCCCATTCCCCAGAAGAAGCCGAGCAGCGCTGCCTGCGCCGGGCGGCGATCCAGCGTTAAGGCCAGCAGTCCACAGAGTGAAATAATTGCCGCAGGCCAGAAGTCATAAGGGGAAAATGACACCGTGCCACAGGCACCGAAAAAGAGCGCCAGCAGGGCGCGAACCCGCTGGCGTTGATATAAAGAGGCAATTGCCATGGAGTGATTATTCTTCCAGTATCGGTTGCGGCGCGTCGTCCGGTATTTTTACGTGAACCTGAATGATACGACGGCTATCGGCCATCGCAACCTTGAACAGGTAACCGTCGATTTCAATGCTTTCACCACGCGCCGGTAAATGGCCGAATGACTGCATGACCAGCCCCCCAATCGTATCGACTTCGTCGTCACTGTAATGGGTCTGGAACACTTCATTAAAATCTTCAATTGGTGCCAGAGCGCGGACGGTATAGGTATGACGGCTGAGCTGGCGGATATCCAGATCTTCTGCTTCGTCGTATTCATCATCGATTTCACCGACGATCAGTTCGAGAATATCTTCGATGGTCACCAGACCGGAAACACCGCCGAATTCATCAACGACAATTGCCATATGGTAACGCTGTGAGCGAAATTCTTTCAGCATGCGATCTACGCGTTTGCTTTCAGGAACAACGACTGCGGTTCTCAGCACTTTATCGATGCTGAATGGCTCAGACTCTGTGCGCATAAACGGCAGCAGGTCTTTGGCCATCAGGATGCCTTCAATGTGATCCTTATCTTCGCTGATCACCGGGAAGCGAGAGTGTGCAGATTCGATAATGACATCGAGGCACTCTTCCAGCGGCTGATTGCGTTTTAGCGTGATCATTTGTGAACGTGGGATCATGATGTCCCGGACGCGCTGCTCGGCGATATCCATCACGCCTTCCAGCATGTCACGGGTATCGGGGTCGATCAGATCATTTTGTTCTGAATCACGGATCAGCTCAACCAGGTCACCACGGTTTTTAGGTTCACCGTGAAACAGCTGGCTAAGGATAAGGGAAAAGAAGCCCTTCTTGGGACTGGGGCTGTCACTATTTTGTGAATGGTCATCGCTCATGGCGTTTGGTTTTTTTTACTCGTAGTTAGTGAAAATTAGGCCAGGCGCCTGCGGATAAAACGTTATCAGGCAGACGTCAGGCGAGTTTACGGTGGATCTTAATTATCTTCTTTCTCTGAAATGTAGGGGTCAGGATAACCCAGACCCTGCATGATCTCAGTTTCAATCGATTCCATTTCTTCGGCTTCTTCGTCAACGATATGGTCATAACCCAGCAAATGCAAACTACCGTGAATGACCATATGCGCCCAATGGGCCAGAAGTTCTTTGTCCTGCTCTTTGGCTTCTTTCTCAACCACCTGACGACAAATAATCAGGTCGCCAAGGAGTGGCATCTCCATACCCGGAGGTGCTTCGAACGGAAAGGATAGCACGTTGGTCGGTTTATCCATCCCCCGATAAGTCATATTAAGTTCATGACTTTCAGGGATATCGACCAGCCGAATTGTCACTTCCGATTCTTCCTGAAATTGCGGAAGCACCGCCTCAAGCCAGGTCTGGAAGTCATTTTCTGACGGTAAACCTGCTGCATCTTCACAGGCAATTTGTAAATCGAGAATTACCGTATTCATTGACTGACCTGTTGTGTTGCATTGTGCTGATGTTCTTGTTTACGGTCTGCGGCAATCGCATCGCGGCGTTTTTGATCTTCTTCTTCCCAGGCTTCGTAGGCGACAACAATGCGCGCAACTACCGGATGACGTACCACGTCTTCACTGTGGAAGAAGTTAAAACTGAGTTCCCCGACTGACGAGAGGACTTCAATCGCATGACGAAGGCCTGACTTCTGATGACGCGGTAAGTCGATTTGCGTAACGTCACCGGTGATTACCGCTTTGGAGTTAAAACCAATACGGGTCAGGAACATCTTCATCTGTTCAATCGAAGTGTTCTGGCTTTCATCAAGGATAATAAAGGCGTCGTTCAATGTACGGCCACGCATGTAAGCCAGCGGGGCGACTTCAATAACGTTGCGCTCAATCAGTTTTTCAACTTTCTCAAAGCCGAGCATTTCAAATAATGCGTCATACAGCGGGCGCAGATAGGGATCGACTTTCTGACTGAGATCGCCGGGCAGAAAGCCCAGTTTTTCACCCGCTTCAACGGCAGGACGGGTCAGCAGGATACGACGTACTTCCTGACGCTCCAGTGCATCCACTGCAGCAGCCACGGCCAGATAGGTTTTACCGGTCCCCGCAGGGCCAATCCCGAAGGTAATATCGTGGTCGAGAATGTTGGCAATATATTGCGCCTGATTAGGCGTGCGCGGCTTTACCATGCCACGCTTGGTCTTGATGATCACGGCCTTGCCGAAATCAGGTACGCTTTCTGCCGTTTGTTCCAGCACACGGCTTTCTTTGATCGCCAGATGAATTTTTTCAGGATCAATATCCTGGATTTCACCGCGCAGCGGCGCAGTGTCTACGTATAAATCACGCAGGATGTCGGCGGCTGCCGCAACAGGCAGGCTCTTTCCGACCAATTTAAACGTGTTATCACGACGGTTGATTTCAACGCCCAACCGGCGTTCCAGTTGTTTGATATTGTCATCAAACGGCCCGCACAGGCTCAGCAAACGCTGGTTGTCTTCGGGCTCCAGTAAAATCTCTTGTGTTACAACGTTCAAACGAATCCTTTGGGTCGCTTCGGACCAGTTTACCCTTCATATTTCAAGCCGCAGATGCGTTGGCTGTATTCACTCACCCGAATTTGCCGCCTTACTGCAACTCGAATTATTTCGGGTACGTTTTATTAAACACCCGGCTGATAACTACTTTCAGCCGTCAACCATACCTGAGTTAATAATACATGCCCTTGGCAAAATATGCTGCACGGTGGCAGCCGTTGCAGGTACCTTCATCCGGATATGCGGCCTTTGCTGGAAAATTAAACCCTTGTGATGAAGTTATTACCGAAAATCTCAAAAGAAACAGGACGCCGGAGCGCCCTGTTGTTTTAAGGTAATGCCTCTTTCTGATGGTTTAGGGTTGATACACTCCAACGCCCAATTCATTTTCTTTACGGGTGCGTTCGATAACAGATTGCGGAGATTCATGCAGGCGAAGCGCCATCTGTTCTTCCGTGCGGACAACCACACCGCGCAGCGAATTGGCATAAACATCGACAATTTCGACATCAACGAACTTACCAATCATATCCGGCGTACCTTCGAAATTGACCACGCGGTTACATTCGGTCCGGCCCGTCAGTTCCATAATGTTCTTGCGGGATGTCCCTTCCACCAGAATGCGCTGAACGGTGCCCAGCGTGGCGCGGCTGAAACGCATAACCTGCTGGGTAATTCGGTCCTGTAACAGCGCCAGACGTTGTTTCTTCTCGTCCATGCTCACATCATCAATCATGTCGGCTGCCGGTGTACCAGGACGCGGAGAATAGATAAAGCTGAAACTGACGTCGTAATTGACCTGCGCAATCAGATCCATCGTACGTTCAAAATCTTCGTTCGTTTCGCCAGGAAAACCGATGATGAAATCTGAACTGAAATGAATATCGGGGCGTGCGGCGCGTAATTTACGGATCGTCGATTTGTATTCCAGCACCGTATGAGGGCGTTTCATCATCGTCAGTATACGATCGGAACCGCTCTGGATCGGCAGGTGCAGGAAGCTCACGACTTCTGGCGTGTCTTTATATACCTCGATGATATCATCAGTAAATTCGACCGGATGGCTGGTCGTGAAACGGATACGGTCAATGCCGTCAATGGCCGCCACCAGACGCAGCAATTCCGCGAAGGTACAGACGCCGCCATCAAAGGCCTCACCACGATAGGCGTTAACGTTCTGACCCAGCAGATTAACCTCACGCACGCCTTGCGCGGCCAGTTGCGCGACTTCAAACAGGACATCATCGCACGGGCGGCTAACTTCTTCGCCACGGGTGTAAGGCACCACACAGAAGCTGCAATATTTATTACAGCCTTCCATGATGGAAACAAAGGCTGTCGGGCCGTCTGCGCGGGGTTCCGGCAGGCGGTCAAATTTTTCAATTTCAGGAAAGCTGATATCCACGACCGGGCTTTTGGTGCCGCGTACATGGTTCACCATTTCCGGCAAACGGTGCAGAGTTTGCGGGCCGAAGACGATGTCGACGCAAGGCGCACGTTTACGCAGCATTTCTCCTTCCTGCGACGCAACGCAACCCCCGACGCCGATGATGATATCCGGGTTTTTCTTTTTCAGTAATTTCCAGTGTCCGAGCAGGCTGAACACTTTCTCCTGCGCTTTTTCCCTTATTGAGCAGGTGTTCAGCAGCAGGATATCTGCTTCATCAGCGTTATCCGTCAGCTGGTAACCATGGGTGCTGTCGAGAAGGTCAGCCATTTTGGATGAATCATATTCATTCATCTGGCAGCCCCAGGTTTTTATGTGCAGTTTTTTAGTCATCAGCGTGTCAGTACTCAATACGGGGGAACGTTAGATCGGCAGTGCCGCAGTGCATAGCCTATTCAGGGGGGCTATTGTAAACCCTCACTCCGGTGCTGACCAGTGCAGGAAAACAGCTTAGGCCCTGATGCTGACACAAAAATCCGGTACACTTCGCATAATGAACCGAACAGAAAGCCGGAACACAATGAATAATTCTGATAAGACATTTGATGCAGTGATTGTCGGTGGCGGCATGGTTGGTGCTGCAGCCGCACTGGGGATGGCGCAGCAGGGATTGCAGGTCGCACTGATAGAGAACGAAGCGCCTGCCGGATTTGACCCGTCAGCGCGCGCTGATTTGCGCATCTCCGCGATTGGTTGCGCATCAGTACGCTTTTTACAGAAACTGGGAGCGTGGGATGCGGTTGAAAAAATGCGCTCAGTACCGTACCGCCGTCTGGAAACCTGGGAAGCGGACGGCTCTGAAGTGAAATTCGATGCGCAATCCCTCGGATTACCGGAACTGGGCTTCATGGTCGAAAATCGGGTACTTCAGCTCGCGCTGTGGCAACAGTTCGATGCCCATAACAATCTGACCTGTTTTTGTCCGGCAAAGTTACGCCATCTTTTGCAGCACGGTGATAAAACCTGGTCACTGCAACTGACTACCGGGGATTTGCTGCGCACGAAACTGGTTATTGCCGCCGACGGTGCGAACTCCCTGGTGCGCCAGCTGGCGGGAATTGGGGTGGACGGGTGGGAATACCGTCAGCACTGCATGCTGATTAATGTCGAAACTGCCACGCCGGATCAGGACGTGACGTGGCAGCAATTTTTCCCTTCCGGCCCGCGGGCGTTTCTGCCATTGTCCGGCAATCAGGCCTCGCTGGTCTGGTATGACAGCCCGCAGCGTATCCGTTACCTGAAAACGCTGAATATGCAGCAGCTCACGACAGAAGTGATGCAGGCCTTCCCGGCACGTCTGGGCACGGTGAAAGCAATATCTGCAGGTGCGTTTCCGCTGGTTCGACGCCACGCTCAGCGTTATGTCTTACCGGGGCTGGCGCTGGTGGGTGACGCGGCACATACCATTAATCCGCTGGCCGGGCAGGGCGTGAACCTGGGGTACCGCGACGTGGAAGCGTTATTATCGGTGCTGGAGAAGGCACGTGACCATAATGAAGCCTGGAGCAGCGAAAAAGTGTTGCGGCGCTATCAGCGCCAGCGTCGTCTGGATAATCTGCTGATGCAAAGCGGGATGGATTTATTCTACACCGCCTTCAGCAATGATCTGCCGCCGGTGAAAGCATTGCGTAATCTGGCGCTGATGACTGCTCAACGTGCAGGTGTGCTGAAAATCAAAGCGCTGAAATATGCTTTAGGGATTTAACAACCTAAAGGCTGGCGATGAGCATCTTTGCCGGCCTTTTTTGCAGGATAGTAGAAGTGTAGAAAAGCAAAAGGCCTGCTAAAAAGCAGGCCTTTCTAATGTGGCTGGGGTGCCAGGATTCGAACCTGGGTATGCTGGTATCAGAAACCAGAGCCTTACCGCTTGGCGACACCCCAATTTTGTTTCTCACTACCTTTTAAGCAGTGTACTGCAAGTAAAATGGTGGCTACGACGGGATTTGAACCTGTGACCCCATCATTATGAGTGATGTGCTCTAACCAGCTGAGCTACGTAGCCAAATTTTACTGACTTACTTCAAAACTTCAAGCACTAATTTAACTAACTTAATAATAAATTTCAAGTGCTTACCAATTATACAGAAAGAAGTATGGCTGGGGTACCTGGATTCGAACCAGGGTATGCTGGTATCAAAAACCAGTGCCTTACCGCTTGGCGATACCCCAACAGTACAACTTCTTCAAACTGGATTTTCCTCACAACCACATCAATATAACAATGTGAAAGGTAAGAAAATGGCTGGGGTACCAGGATTCGAACCTGGGAATGCTGGTATCAAAAACCAGTGCCTTACCGCTTGGCGATACCCCAACTGTGCTACCGATGTCTGGAAATGGTGCGGGAGGCGAGACTTGAACTCGCACACCTTGCGGCGCTAGAACCTAAATCTAGTGCGTCTACCAATTTCGCCACTCCCGCAAAAAGATGGTGGCTACGACGGGATTCGAACCTGTGACCCCATCATTATGAGTGATGTGCTCTAACCAACTGAGCTACGTAGCCATCTTTTTTCGCGCTACCTTCATCGGCGTTGCGGGGCGCATTATGCGTATATGACCGTTTTGCGTCAACACCTTTTTTGGAGAAAAAGGCCGGAGGGCGTCCATTTGTCTGGCTTATAACCACTCTGGTGATTAATTGGGCAAAAGACATTATTTTTACTGGCTTTCCTCATAAAAAAACGGGCCCTGAGAGGCCCGTTTGCTATAAGGAGATTTACCGGTAAATCGGTTATTTGTAGGCGGACTGATGCACGCCAACAGCACGGCCTGACGGATCGTCCATGTTTTTGAATGCTTCATCCCACTCGATCGCTTTCGCTGAAGAACAGGCTACTGACGGACCGCCAGGCACACATTCTGCCGCACTTGGTACCGGGAACAGTTCTTCAAAAATCGTACGATACAGGTAGCCTTCTTTTGATGTTGGTGTGTTGTACGGGAAACGGAAATGTGCAGTTTCGAGCTGTTGATCGGTGATCTGCTGAGAGGCCACTTCTTTTAAAGTATCGATCCAGCTGTAACCTACACCATCAGAGAATTGTTCTTTCTGACGCCATGCAACGCTGTGTGGCAGATAAGACTCGAAACATTCACGCAGGATATGCTTTTCCATCTTGCCATTACCGCACATTTTGTCTTTTGGGTTGATACGCATTGCGACGTCGAGGAATTTTTTATCCAGGAACGGTACGCGGGCTTCCACACCCCAGGCTGACATCGCTTTGTTGGCACGCGCACAGTCATACATGTGCAGAGCCAGTAATTTACGTACAGTTTCTTCGTGGAATTCTTTGGCATTCGGCGCTTTGTGGAAATACAGATAACCACCGAGGACTTCGTCCGCCCCTTCGCCGGACAACACCATCTTGATACCCATCGCTTTGATTTTACGCGACATCAGATACATTGGTGTTGACGCGCGGATCGTCGTGACATCGTAAGTTTCGATGTGATAAATCACGTCGCGGATCGCATCCAGACCTTCCTGCACGGTGAAATGAATTTCGTGGTGCACGGTACCCAAATGGTTTGCCACTTCCTGAGCTGCACGCAGGTCCGGGGAACCTTGCAGGCCGACGGCAAAGGAGTGCAACTGCGGCCACCAGGCTTCGCTCTGATCTTTATCTTCGATACGGCGGCCGGCAAATTTCTTGGTAATGGCAGAAATTACGGAGGAATCCAGGCCACCGGATAGCAGGACGCCGTAAGGCACATCAGACATCAGATGACTTTTCACCGATTCTTCCAGCGCATCTTTCAGCGCTGTGGCGTCGGTCACGTTGTCTTTGACATTGTCGAAGTCAAACCAGTCGCGCTGGTAGTATTCGCGAATTTCACCGTCCTGGCTCCACAAATAACTGCCTGCCGGGAATTCTTTGATGGTGCGGCATACCGGCACCAGCGCTTTCATCTCTGAAGCCACATACATGTTGCCGTGTTCGTCATAACCCATATACAGCGGGATGATGCCTAAGTGGTCACGGCCAATCAGATACGCGTCTTTTTCGGTGTCATAAAGGATGAAGGCGAACATGCCTTGCAATTCATCGAGGAAGGCAGGGCCTTTTTCCTGATACAACGCCAGAATAACTTCACAGTCAGACGCAGTCTGGAATTCATACTTATCGCCCAGTTCAGCGCGCAAAGCCTGGTGGTTGTAGATTTCGCCATTAACAGCCAGAACATGCGTGTGTGCCGCGTTGTACAAAGGTTGTGCGCCGTTGTTGACGTCGACAATAGACAGACGCTCATGCGACAGAATGGCTTTATCGCTGGCAAACACACCGGACCAGTCGGGTCCGCGGTGACGCATCAGGCGCGACAGTTCCAGCGCTTTTTTGCGCAGCTCGACAGAGTCAGTTTTGATATCGAGCACACCGAAAATTGAACACATATTACTTTCTCCCTAACGACGTTTCTCTGGCTGTCATTTTTATGATTACGAATGAGGATCAACGTTGCCGTTCTTTCAGTTTTAACCCGGCGTTGTTGTGTTGCTGACTATGAAAATGCGTCAAAACCCCCATGTTGTGCAAGCGGTTTAACGCTCTTCTGATAAATAGTTGGTTGATGACGGGTTATCTTTGATGGATTATCAATTTTTAGGGTGTTTAATTAGCGGATTATTAATTTAATCGTCAAAAATTGAGGAGGATTCAAAAAAAGAGAAAAGTGGATAAAAATCAGGCGAAAAGGTCAAAAAAAAGAGCCTGAATAAAAATTCAGACTCGTTTTCAGGCAGTTAACGGAAAGGCTTAAATCACGTCAATGTCGGCCACGGAAGGGTAAATCCAGGTCGGGCGGAAAGGCATGCCCTCTATATCATTGAGTGTGGAAACGCCGGTCAGCACCAGAACGGTTTCCAGACCTGCCTGGAAGCCCGCCAGAATGTCAGTCCGCAGATTATCACCCACGATGACGGTATCTTCGGAATGCGCCTGCATTTTATTGAGTGCCGAACGGATAATCCACGGACTCGGTTTGCCGACATAAAACGGCTGGCGTCCGGTGATTTTTTCGATAGGTGCACACAACGCACCGCAGGCCGGTACAAAACCGTGCCCGTGATTATCAGGATTTGTTGCGATAAAGCGCGCGCCGTTTGCCACAAAATAGGCGGCTTTATGGATCATGTCCCAGTTATAAGAACGGGTCTCACCGACAATCACGAAATCAGGATTGATATCGGTAATGGTAAAACCGGCTTTATATAATTCATGAATCAGGGCACCTTCGCCGACGACATAGGCTTTTTTGCCTTCCTGACGTTTGAGAAAATCAGCGGTGGCCATGGCGGAAGTGAAAAAAGCACTTTCAGGCACGTCAAGACCGGCAGCGCTGAAACGGTTTGCCAGATCTTGTGCTGTCTGGGAAGGGTAGTTAGTGAGAATGACCAAAGGCATCCCCTGTTCCTGAATCCGCGCCAGAAAACGGTCGGCACCGGGTACTGCGGTATTGTCGTGCAACAGCACGCCATCAATGTCACAAATTACGTTCTTTATCGTCATGATTTCCAAACCCACATTTTCAGTCCCATTTCTGGCAGCCAGATACTATAGCACGTCTTAATTTTCCATCAGGCGCTGTAACAGAACGCCATTTAACATTGCCCGTTTAACCAGGGCAAACGCACCAATCGCTGACTGATGATTCAGGGCGGACGTCACAACAGGTAAATTACGCCGGAAATCTTTCAGAACCTGCGCATTTATACAGTTCTGAATCGCCGGAAGCAGCACTTTATCGGCTTCGGTAATTTCGCCGGCTATCACCACTTTTTGCGGATTAAACAGGTTTATCGCGATCGAGACACCTTTACCCAACTGGCGGCCAACGTGTTCGATGACTTCGGTTGCCAGCGGATCGTGGCGGTTGGCGGCTTTGCAGATCGCCGAAATTGAGCAATCGTTCAGGCTGAGTTTGCTGGCATAACCTTGTGTCAGTAAATGACGTACCCGATTTTCGATGGCCGCGTTAGCCGCAACGGTTTCCAGACAGCCGAAATTACCGCAATGACAACGTTCGCCCAGCGGGTCGATCTGTATATGGCCAATTTCACCGACGTTGCCGTTACTGCCGAGAAAAATCTGGCCGTTAACGATGATTCCGGCACCGGTACCGCGATGTAAACGAACCAAAATAGAGTCCTGGCAGTCGCGGGTAGCACCAAAGTAATGCTCGGCAAGTGCCAGACTGCGGATATCGTGGCCAACAAAGCTGGTAACTTTAAACCGGGCCTCCAGCGCATCGACTAATTTCCACGCGCCCACGCTGATATGTGGCATGTAGCGCACGATGCCTTTATTCGGATCGACCAGCCCCGGAAGGATGACGGAAATGGCAATCAGTTCGCGAATTTTGCGCTGATTAAATTCGATGAATTGCGCAATCGCCTCGAACAGGGCATTTTCGAGGGTTTCCTGAGTCCGTTCGGGCAGGGCGTAATGTTGTTCGGCCAGAGATTTGGCGCTGAGATCATAGAGTGTAATCGTCGCATCATGACGACCAAGACGCACTGCGACGGTATGGAAAGGGCGGGTTTCGGTGATGATAGAAATCGCGCGCCGGCCCCCGGTGGAAGCCTGCTGGTCAACTTCTTTAATCAGCCCGCGCTCAAGTAATTGTCGGGTGATTTTGGTGACACTGGCGGGCGCTAACTGACTCATGTCAGCAATCTGAATGCGCGAAATGGGACCTTGTTGGTCAATCAGGCGGTAAACCGCCGCGCCGTTTAACTGCTTCACCAGATCAACGTTGCCGATTTGTGCCTGCTGTCCGCCAGTTGTCATCAATGCTTTTATCCGCTCAATTAAACTTCGTCACCATTAACGATAGTTTTTGTGATTTTAAAATCATGAGTGAACGCGGTGAGATTAGCGACTTTACCTGCTTCGATGCTGCCCAGTTGATCGGCAACACCAATAGCGCGTGCCGGATAAAGCGTTGCCATACGCAGCGTTTCATCCAGAGCAATCCCGACATGTTCGACGCTGTTTTGCACCGCTTCAATCATTGTCAGGGCCGAGCCGCTCAGTGTTCCGTTTTCGTCCACACAGAGTCCGTCACGGTAGTATATTGTTTTACCGGCAAAAATGAACTCATCAATATTCGCGCCAGCAGGGGCAGTTGCGTCGGTGACCAGCACCAGCTTCTCACCTTTGAGTTTTTTCGCGTTGCGGATATTCGCCCAGTCGACATGCAGACCGTCAGCGATCACGCCGGTATACACTTCCGGCGTATCAAAAATTGCACCAATAAGACCAGGCTGACGACCTGTGATAGCAGGCATTGCATTATAAAGGTGCGTAGCAAAGCTGATACCTGCGGCAAAACCGGCACGTGCTTCAGCATAGGTTGAATTTGAATGACCTGCGGAAATGACGATTCCTGCTTCATGCAGCTGGCGGATATATTTTGCATCAACCTGTTCAGGTGCGAGCGTCAGTTGGGTAATTACATCCGCATTGGCGCACAGGAAATCAATCATTGCGCTGTCTGGCAGCCGGATAAAGGCCGGATTATGCGTGCCTTTTTTCAGCGGGCTGAGGTACGGTCCTTCCAGATGCAGGCCCAATGCCTGATTTGGATACTTTTCCAGATAGGTGCGCATGACGCTAATGCCGTGTTTCATGTAGTCATCGCTACAGGTAATGAGCGTCGGCAAGAAACTGGTACATCCGGATTTTTCATTGGCTTTCTGCATGATTTCTAACGTTTCTACTGAAATCGCTTCCAGTGAATCGTTGAACTGCACACCGCCACAACCATTAAGTTGCAGATCGATAAATCCGGGGGCAAGAATGGCACCATCCAGACTGCGGGTTTCCACATTCGCCGGTAATTCACTCACCGGGCAGACACGTTCGATTTTGCCATCGGCAATCACTACCGCGTGGTTATCCAGAACGTCATGACCGGTATAGACCCGGCCCTCAATCAATGCGTACATCATGCCCCCATTCCCCTAAATCCTTTGAGCCGCAGCGGCGTTGGCTGCCTTCACTCACTCCGGTCACTTACGTGAGTAAGCTCCCGGAGATTCGTTCAGTTGCCGTCTTGCTGCAACTCCAATGCTTTCGGGGACTCAATTAATTAAAGGTTTTTCATATTTTCCGCTTCTAACTCGCGGAAATATTTAACAGTTTTGACTTTCAGTTCCATGGTGGAAGGTTCATCACACACCATAACGGCTTTTGCGTGCAATTGCAGGCAACTGATGGTCCACATGTGGTTGATATTACCTTCAACAGCTGCTTCCAGTGCCTGCGCTTTCGCATGACCAGTGACCAGAATCATCACTTCTTCCGCATCCAGCAGTGTGCCAACACCCACGGTCAGGGCGTATTTTGGCACCTGAGAGACATCATTGTCGAAGAAACGTGAGTTCGCGATACGGGTTTCATGCGTCAGGGTTTTGATACGGGTACGGGAAGCCAGAGAAGAAGCCGGTTCGTTGAATGCGATATGCCCGTCGTTGCCCACGCCACCCATAAACAGGTTAATTTTGCCGTAAGACTTAATTTTCGCTTCGTACTGGCGGCATTCTTCGTTGACGTCGGGTGCGTTACCATTCAGAAGATTGATGTTTTCGCGTGGAATATCAACGTGGTCAAAGAAGTTTTTGTACATAAACGTATGGTAGCTCTCAGGGTGTTCCTGCGGCAGACCGACATATTCGTCCATGTTGAAAGTCACTACATGCTTAAAGCTAACCTGGCCTGCTTTATGCATAGCGATTAAATGCTTGTAAGCTTCGAGCGGGGTACCCCCGGTTGGTAAGCCTAATACAAAAGGACGGTCTGCGGTGGGTTTAAACGCGTTGATGCGTTCAACGATATGACGTGCAGCCCATTTGCCAACTTCAGTGGGGGTGTTTAACGGAATAAGTCTCATCAGATACCTCGAGTTTCAGAATATTGAATATACTGTTGATATCCTTTGTCCTTGGCGTAGCAGGGGGTATTGACTGCTCTCTGTCTGCAACGTCAATGACTCGGATATAGGTAGTCAAAGCAAAAACTAAGTTCGTCGGTTCAAAGGCGGTTTTGTTAAGCGTAAACCACCGCAACGGTTTATGAGTGGCACAATGCCGTCTGGATTTTTTTAATGATAAAATAAGTTTGGTGTCTTGACCAGTAAAATGGCATGTTATCACCTCTTTTTGGTGACGATTCTCACAAAAAGAGAGGTTTTAATTTGCGATACGAAATAATCTTTTTAC
Source organism: Rahnella sp. RFA10(1/100) (assembly GCF_004195115.1). Classification (NCBI taxonomy): domain Bacteria; kingdom Pseudomonadati; phylum Pseudomonadota; class Gammaproteobacteria; order Enterobacterales; family Yersiniaceae; genus Rahnella; species Rahnella sp. RFA10(1/100). The sequence continues at coordinate 1,385,812 of NZ_SEWR01000001.1, read as the reverse complement.
ACTCGCATTGCTGTTAGTTATAAGTGCAGTTGGTTAAATCGGAACGGTAAATGTAAAGGTAGTAACCATACTAATTAAACTACTTAGGTGATTCGCCTGACGGCGGATAGGGGGAAATGTGAATATTCTTGGATTCTTTCAGCGTTTAGGCAGAGCGCTACAGCTGCCGATAGCCGTACTGCCAGTCGCTGCTTTATTGCTGCGTTTCGGTCAGCCTGATCTTCTTAATATGCCTTTCATCGCGCAAGCCGGTGGCGGGATTTTCGATAACCTCGCATTAATTTTTGCTATTGGTGTGGCATCCAGCTGGTCTAAAGACAATGCCGGGGCAGCAGCATTAGCAGGTGGTATTGGTTACTTCATCCTGACTAAAGCGATGATCACCATCAACCCTGCGGTAAACATGGGCGTGCTGGCCGGTATTATCACCGGTCTGGTGGGCGGTATGGTTTACAACCGCTGGTCTGATATCAAACTGCCTGACTTCCTGAGTTTCTTCGGTGGGAAACGCTTCGTTCCTATCGCAACCGGCTTCTTCTGTCTGATTCTGGCCGCTATCTTCGGTTACGTCTGGCCTCCGGTGCAGGATGCAATCCGTGCGGGTGGGGAGTGGATCGTAGGTGCTGGTGCATTCGGTGCAGGTATCTTTGGTTTCGTAAACCGTTTGCTGATCCCAACCGGTCTGCATCAGGTTCTGAACACCATCGCATGGTTCCAGATTGGTGACTTCACTAACGCTGCGGGTACTGTATTCCACGGTGACATCAACCGCTTCTACGCGGGTGACGGCACTGCAGGGATGTTCATGTCCGGCTTCTTCCCAATCATGATGTTCGGTCTGCCAGGCGCAGCATGTGCCATGTACTTCGCTGCACCGAAAGAGCGTCGTTCGTTGGTTGGCGGTATGCTGGTTTCAGTCGCGGTGACCGCATTCCTGACCGGTGTGACCGAGCCATTAGAATTCCTGTTCATGTTCCTGGCTCCGCTACTGTATTTAGTCCACGCTATCCTTACCGGGGTCAGCCTGTACATTGCGACAGCGTTGGGTATCCACGCCGGCTTCTCCTTCTCCGCAGGTGCCATCGACTATGCGTTGATGTACAACCTGCCAGCAGCCAGCAAGAACGTCTGGATGTTGCTGGTGATGGGCGTCGTGTTCTTCGTCATCTACTTTGTTCTGTTTAGCGTAATTATCCGCATGTTCAACCTGAAAACGCCGGGTCGTGAAGACGACGTTGAGCATATCGGTGAGCCGGAAGCGAACAGCAATACAGAAGAAGGTCTGAACCAGCTGGCGCTGAGTTACATCGGTGCGCTGGGCGGTTCTGACAACTTCAAAGGTATTGACGCCTGTATTACCCGTCTGCGTCTGAATGTAAAAGATGCGGGCACCGTTGATGATGCTGCCTGTAAACGTCTGGGTGCGTCAGGAATTGTTCGTCTGAATAAACAAAGCATTCAGGTTATTGTGGGTGCAAAAGCTGAATCTCTGGCTGATGCAATGAAAAAAGTGATGGCTCGCGGGCCAGTCGCCGCAGGTGTTGCAACGGCTGAGCCGGTTGCTGCTGTCAAAACTGCACCTCAGGCCGTGCCAAACAGCGTGAAAACGGTAGTGGAAACTTTAGTATCTCCGGTAACGGGTGATATCGTCGCGCTGGATCAGGTGCCTGATGAAGCCTTTGCCAGCAAAGCCGTAGGTGATGGTGTCGCTATTCGTCCTACCGATAAAATTGTGGTATCGCCAGCCGCGGGCACCGTGGTGAAAATCTTCAATACCAATCATGCTTTCTGCCTGGAAACCACTTCCGGTGCTGAGATCGTGGTGCATATGGGGATTGATACTGTGGCGCTGAACGGACAGGGCTTTACCCGACTGGTCGAGGAAGGCGCAACAGTCACCGCCGGTCAGCCTGTGCTCGAACTGGATCTGGATTATCTGAACGCCAATGCCCGTTCAATGATAAGCCCGGTCGTCGTCAGTAATATTGATGATTATACCGGTGTGGTCTCACTGGCCAGTGGTTTCGTGGTCGCGGGACAGACCAAGCTGTTCGACATCCAGAGCAAATAATTCGCCAGATGGCGTAACAGGTTGACGGAGTGACAGCGGGAAGAGAGCGATCTCTTCCCGCTTTTTTATTGCCTGAGAACAGACGCAGCAGAGATAACCACGATTTTATGCAACTAACGGTTGTTTCCCGACGTGGCTTGTTGGAACATAAGCGGTTATCCGTAGAGTCAATGTTGCGTAGAGGAATTGCACAATGAGTGAGGCTGAAGCCCGCCCAACAAATTTTATCCGTCAGATTATTGATGAAGATCTGGCGACCGGGAAACATAATACCGTTCGCACCCGTTTCCCGCCTGAGCCTAATGGTTATCTGCATATCGGTCATGCGAAATCTATCTGCCTGAATTTCGGCATTGCACAAGACTATCAGGGGCAGTGCAATCTGCGTTTTGACGATACCAATCCGGCAAAAGAAGATATCGAATTCGTTGAGTCGATCAAACACGACGTTCAGTGGTTAGGTTTCGACTGGAGCGGCGATATTCATTACTCCTCGGACTATTTTGATCAACTGCATGCTTACGCGCTGGAACTGATCAACAAAGGTCTGGCGTATGTGGATGAACTGTCTCCTGAGCAGATCCGTGAATACCGCGGTTCACTGACGTCGCCGGGTAAAAACAGCCCGTATCGCGATCGTAGCGTAGAAGAGAATATTGCGCTGTTTGAAAAAATGCGTAACGGTGAGTTCGCTGAAGGCGCTGCCTGTCTGCGTGCTAAAATCGACATGGCCTCGCCATTCTTTGTCATGCGTGATCCGGTTCTGTACCGTATTAAGTTCGCAGAACACCACCAGACCGGTAAAAAATGGTGCATCTATCCGATGTACGATTTTACCCACTGCATTTCCGATGCGCTGGAAGGGATCACCCATTCGCTGTGTACGCTGGAATTCCAGGATAACCGTCGTCTCTACGACTGGGTTCTGGATAATATTTCTATTCCCTGCCACCCGCGTCAGTACGAATTCTCCCGTCTGAATCTAGAATATTCCATCATGTCCAAGCGTAAGCTGAACCTGTTGGTAACGGAGAAGATTGTTGAAGGCTGGGACGATCCGCGTATGCCGACGGTGTCGGGCCTGCGTCGCCGGGGTTACACCGCTGCTTCAATCCGTGAATTCTGCCGTCGTATCGGTGTGACCAAGCAGGATAACAACGTTGAAATGATGGCGCTGGAATCCTGTATCCGTGACGATCTGAACGAGAATGCACCGCGCGCTATGGCAGTGATCAATCCGGTTAAAGTGATCATTGAAAACTTTACGGGTGATGCTGTGCAGTGGGTGAAGATGCCGAACCATCCGAACAAACCGGAAATGGGCAGCCGCGAAGTACCGTTTACCCGTGAGATTTACATCGATCAGGCCGATTTCCGTGAAGAAGCCAATAAACAGTACAAGCGTCTGGTGTTGGGCAAAGAAGTGCGTCTGCGTAATGCCTATGTGATCAAAGCAGAACGTATCGAGAAAGACGCAGAAGGGAATATCACCACGATTTTATGCTCTTACGATATCGACACCCTCAGTAAAGATCCTGCCGATGGCCGCAAGGTGAAAGGTGTGATCCACTGGGTTTCGGCTTCAGAAGGTAAACCGGCTGAGTTCCGCTTGTATGACCGTCTGTTCAATGTTGCCAACCCGGGGCAGGCAGAAGATTTCCTGACCACAATCAACCCGGAGTCTCTGGTGATTGCGCACGGTTTTGTTGAACCGTCGCTGGTGTCTGCTCAGGCTGAAATCAGCCTGCAGTTCGAGCGTGAAGGTTATTTCTGCGCTGACAGTCGCTACTCCGGCGCGGAACATCTGGTATTTAACCGTACCGTGGGCCTGCGTGATACATGGGAAAGTAAACCGGTCGCATAAAAGTCATCGCGATAAGGGTTTAAAAACGCAGCTCAGGCTGCGTTTTTTTATGTCCGGGTTTTATTTTGCTGCTGCAAAAAATTGGTTTTCGTCGCGAATTAATGTGTTCCCGATGTATGATTTTTAAACGCTCATTTTCAGTACTTTCTGTGGCTGAAACGTTTTAACTTTTCCTCAGTAAAACTTAGTGACTTGTTTATTCTCTCTATTTAAATAATCTGTCGGTCTGATCCTGCCTTAAGACATGTAGTTACATTTTTTCATCTTTATGTGCACTTTGTCATACTTCGATGATCAATGATTAATTACCCATTGATAATTCGCGTCGCGAAAAATACTCTTAATGTTGATTTAACCGGTTACGTCTCTGACGGCCGATTTTGATACCCGTTTGGGTTTTGCACGAAATTTTTAGTCAAAATGAGGAATCTCTATGCACAAGCACCTTAACAGGGGCAGGGGATCGGCTTACCTGAAACCTGCCATGTATTCTCTCGCCGGCACTTTACTGAGTGGCGGAATGATGTTTTCACACGAGGCCAGCGCGGCCGGTTTTATCGATGATTCCACACTGACCGGTGGCGTGTATTACTGGCAGCGTGAACGTGACCGCAAAGATTTGAACAAAACCAAAGAAGAAACCCGTCCGGATGGCTCAAAAGTCACCGTCAATAATTCCGACTACAACAAATACGCGACTAACCTTTCACACTCCACTGCTAACCTGAATCTCGATTTTTCCTCTGGTTATGCCTGGGACATGTTCGGTATCGACGTTGCGGCCTTCACCGCCATTGAATTAGCCGAAGCCAGTGACAGCACTCATCCAAACGAAATTGCATTCTCTTCTAAAAACCACGCTTATGACGAGGATTACTCAGGTGATAAAGGCGGGGTCAGTCTCTACAAAGCGGCCGGTAAATTTAAATATGGCGGATTCTGGGGACATGCGGGCTATATTCAGCCCACAGGGCAGACGTTGATCGCACCGCACTGGAGCTTCATGCCGGGGACTTATCGCGGTGCGGAAGCCGGGTATAAACATGATTTCGGTGATCCGGGTGAACTGAGTTTCTCCTATATGTGGGCCGACGAATATAAATCGCCCTGGCATCTGGAAATGGATGATTTCCGCCAGAATGATAAGAAAACCGGCGTTTCTTATATTCACTCACTCGGTGCGAAATATGACTTTAAAAATGACTTCGTGCTGGAAGGCGCGTTTGGTCAGGCTGAAAGTTATGTCGATCAGTACTTTGGCAAAGCCTCGTACAAAATAGATTTGCTGGGCAATCCGCTGACTACCAGCTATCAGTTCTATGGGGCAGAAGATCGTATCAGCGACAAAAATGATCCAAACAGTTTGTATGATGGTCTGGCCTGGTTGCAGGCGTTAACTTTCGGCTATACCACGGGTCAGTTCAACTGGCGTCTGGAAGGGACGATGGTGAAAGCGGAAGGGAACCAGGGTTACTTCCTGCAACGTATGACGCCGACGTATTCCTCTTCAAACGGCCGTCTTGATGTGTGGTGGGACAACCGTTCGGACTTCAACGCTAACGGTGAAAAAGCAGTATATGCAGGCGTGTTGTATGACCTGGCAAAATGGGATTTACCGGGCTTAGCCGTCGGTGGCTCCTATGTTTATGCATGGGATGCCAGGCCGAGCACTAACGCGGCTTACGACCAGAGTCAGCGCCTGAAAGAAAGCGCCTGGAGTCTGGATGCGCTGTACACCATTCAGGAAGGCCGTGCGAAAGGGACATTGTTCAAACTGCATTACACCCAGTATGACAATCATTCGGATATTCCAAGCTGGGGCGGCGGATACGGCAATATTTTCCAGGATGAAAAAGACGTGAAATTCATTGTTATCGCTCCATTCACTATTTTCTGAGGTCGCTATGTCGATGAATAAATTATTGATGACCGTGGTATCCGCTGTTCTGCTGGCGGGTTGTGCGCCGACAGCCGATCAGGCTGAAATATCCAAAACGCGTGAGGCTTACAGCGCCTGTATTAATACGGCGGAAGGCAATCCGGATAAACTGGCATCCTGTCAGGCGGTGCTGAATGTACTGAAACAGGAAAAAGCCCACCAAAAATTTGCGGAACAGGAAACGGTTCGCGTGGTGGATTACCAGCAGTGTCTTACGGCACGCAAAACCGGTAATGGTCAGGCGTATGCCGCAGATTGCGGAAAGATATGGCAGGAAATCCGGGCCAATAACGCTCCGAAACCGTAAAACGAATCGCAGAAATCAAACCCCGGCGTGCCGGGGTTTTTTTAGGGTTGCTGAAATCCAGACATAAAAAAACCGCTTTTCAGCGGTTAATGAATTCACAGCCTGTCGGCAACGGGGTTGCCACATGCCATATTAGTGCGCAGGTTTATCGTTGTGCAAAGACTCATCTTCGCGGCAATCACCTGCTTCACAATGACCATAGAGATACAGACTATGGTTGGTCAGTTTGATGCCGTGTTTCTTAGCAATCTCACGCTGACGGCCTTCAATATACTCATCACGAAATTCGATTACACGTCCGCAATCCAGGCAGATGAGGTGATCGTGGTGATGCTGCTGAGTCAGTTCGAATACGGACTTGCCGCCTTCGAAATTATGACGGGTAACGATACCGGCGTCGTCGAACTGGTTCAGAACGCGGTAAACCGTTGCCAGGCCAATTTCTTCACCCATATCAATTAATTGCTTGTAAAGATCTTCCGCACTAACGTGATGACCTTCCGGCGCTTGCAGCACTTCCAGGATTTTGAGGCGCGGAAGCGTGACTTTTAAGCCAGCTTTCTTCAGTGCGGTGTTGTTGTCAGTCATGCGGATTCAGTCCTGTTACTATGTGCTAATCAAGTTGAGGCATGCAGCCTGTGGCATCGGCGGCACAAATTATTCGTTTAGTCTCTTCGTTTACGCAAGTGTGCCAATTGTCGTCAACGATAGCCTGTTAATAAAGATCACAATTTGCCGGTCACATTGGTAATGCAACGACTTGATCGATAGAAAAAACAGAGGAACTCAGTGTACCTTGATACGACCGAAAGTTACAATTTTGTAGCAGTTAAATTGTTAATTTCAGTAATAGTTTGGCCCTTCAATTGTAGAATAAATCCTCAGGGCCAACAGGGTTTTTAGCCAATAATTTCAGAAAGGCTGAGTTCTTCTGTGATCTGTTTCACCCAGGCATCAACACGTTCACTGGTCAGTTCCGGCTGGCGATCTTCGTCAATTGCCAGTCCTATGAAATGCTTATCATCAGCCAGGCCTTTAGAGGCTTCAAAGTGATACCCTTCGGTAGGCCAGTGTCCGACAATCACTGCGCCGCGTGGCTCAATGATATCGCGCACGGTGCCCAGTGCATCGCAAAAATATTCGGCATAGTCTTCCTGGTCACCACAGCCAAACAGTGCAACCAGCTTACCTTCGAAATCTATCTCTTCCAGCGTTGGGAAAAAGTCGTCCCAGTCACACTGCGCTTCACCGTAATACCAGGTTGGAATACCGATAAGCAAAATATCGAATTTTTCCAGATCCTCTTTGCTGCTCTTCGCAATGTCATGCACCTCTGCAACATCTTTACCCAACTGTTTCTGGATCATTTTTGCGATGTTTTCGGTGTTACCTGTATCGGATCCAAAGAAGATACCTACAACGGCCATAAGATTACCTAACCTCTTGTTCTCAATGAAGTGCTCTGCAACGCAGGCAATAATAATGCAGATGATAGCAAACTCGTGCGGCGGAGAATATGCTTCTGCTCGCCTTCTTAGCTGGGAAATAAGTTTATCGGGCAATATTTTTAAGTGTTATCGCCTTTGTGTGCTTTCACGCAGGGTGCGTTAACCTCAGGCTGAATAAGGTCAAACGCAAATTGAAGAAATAAGTCGTCACAATACTAAATTTCGAGAATATTCCGCCGATAGATGATGCGAGAGCAATCTCAACATAATAAAGAAATCGATGCCCGGAGAGGTGTTCAAACATGTCCTGGGGCACTTGCCTGCTGGTTACCTGTCTTGATTCTCCGCATCCCCCTCAATCCTCAGGCCAGAAACAGTCATGTTTCGAGAGAGGCATATCGTGCAGTTTTTAAAAAATATTACCATCAGGGCCGCTTTGTTAACAATTCTTGGCATTTTTTGTGTCATGTGGGCGGGTGTTTCCCTATACACCGTTACCTCCCTTGACACACTGACCCAAAATACCAAAAACAGTACCGAGCTGGTCAATAATATGGCGCTGATCAATAAAGGAAATGATCAGTATTTCCGTACCGTAACTCGCCTTACGCGTGCCGTCGCACAGCTTCAGGCCGATCCGTCAAAAGGTCCGGAAATTTTTGATACCGCCAAACAATCCCTCACCGGGCTGACCCAGGCACTGGCTAATTTTAAAACGGCGCCGCATCCGGGGCTGGAAGATGTTGCCGTGCAGGAACTGATCACCAATTGGGAAAATCTGATTACCCAGGGCGTCACGCCAATGTTCGACGCAGCCTTCAGTAAGAACACGGAGTTATATAACCAGTTAGCCAACACTACCGTACCTGCACTGAGCCGCAGTTTTGGTGTCTCGATGGACAAAGTCGGCGGTCAGATCGCGGTAGATTTTGATGCATCGCAACGGCAGTCTGCCCATCTGACCTCATTCAGCAAAGTGATTCTGCTGACGGCCTTTGGTATCGGGCTGGTGATCTTATTACTGACTGACCGTTATCTGGTCATGGCGCTGGTGAAACCCTTGGATAAAATCCGTGATCACTTCGCGGTGATCGCCAGCGGCGATCTGACGCTTTATCTGGATGAGTTCGGTAAAAACTGCGCCGGTAAGCTGATTCCGTTACTGAACCTGATGCAGTCTAGCCTGGTGAATACCGTTCAGACCATCCGCAACTGCACCAATCACATCTATCAGGGCGCGTCAGAAATTTCAGCCGGAAACAATGATTTATCTTCCCGTACGGAAGAGCAGGCATCTGCACTGGAAGAAACCGCTGCCAGCATGGAAGAACTGACTGCGACGGTTAAGCACAATGCTGATAACGCTCATCATGCCAGCCAGCTGGTTATGGAAGCTTCTACCACTGCGCAGAAAGGTGGCAACATCGTGGCGGATGTGGTCAGCACCATGAAAGATATCTCCGGCAGTTCGAAGAAAATTGCTGAAATCACTTCCGTGATTAACAGCATCGCTTTCCAGACCAACATTCTGGCGCTGAATGCCGCAGTAGAAGCAGCACGTGCAGGCGAGCAGGGGCGTGGTTTTGCAGTGGTTGCCAGCGAGGTGCGCAGCCTGGCACAACGCAGTGCGCAGGCTGCAAAAGAAATCGAACAGCTCATCAGCGAATCGGTTTCCCGCGTCGACAGCGGCTCGAAACTGGTTGAAAACGCCGGTCAGACAATGAATGAAGTGGTGCGCTCAATTACGCATGTCACCGACATCATGGCGGAAATTGCGTCTGCGTCTGACGAACAAAGTAAAGGAATCAGTCAGGTAGCGGTAGCGGTCACAGAAATGGACAGCGTTACACAACAGAACGCCGCACTGGTAGAACAGGCGTCACAGGCCGCAGTATCGCTGGAAGAACAGGCTTCGTTGCTCAACAACGCCGTCGCAACGTTCAAACTGAAAGACAGCGTCACGAATGTGGGTTCACGTCCGGCGAAGTCGATTTCAGCACCCTTGTTGCGTCCTGATACCGGCAGGCTTTCGGCGAAAAGTGCTGAAAACTGGGAAACGTTCTGAGTGGGAAGACGTAAATTAGCGTGGAATAATTAAGAAAAACAAACGGGTAGCCTTATCGGGTTACCCGCTTTTCAATCAACCTTCATGACCGTTAAGATGCGACAGCAGCATCTCTTCAATCAATTCGCTACGACTGATATTGCGTTCTTCTGCCAGCTTATTGAGCATGTCAACAGCATCGGCATTCATTTTCAGCTCCACACGACGCAGGCCGCTCGCTTTATCGCGGCGTAACTGGTTGCGCTTATTGATCCTGAGCTGTTCATCACGGGATAGCGGATTTGTTTTTGGACGCCCCGGACGACGGTCATCTGCGAACAGATCAATCGTCGTGCGATCCAGTTGTTCTTTTGCCATAGGTAGAGGTACAACCAGGGAAGTTTTTACATCGGGAAACGGCAAGCCGTTCCTGACGAGCGTTTCACACATTTCGGGCTAAGAAACCCTGACCCAATTCACCCCCCGCGACTCACTGTGAGTAAAACGGGGCGGCAAAATTATAGCGCGCAATCATACACTGGCGCCCCAGGGGTTCACAACGCCTGATTGCCCTGATTTCATGATAACTTCTTAAGTTGTGCAGACTTTTTGCACAATTTATCCCCAGGATGTTAAACCTCAGGCCACATCGATGAAACGGTGCACAGCGCGCAGTACCGCATCGGGTCTTTCCGCATGCACCCAGTGACCGGCTCCCGCCACCACATGTGCTTTGGCCTGTGGAAACTGGCGGGCAATCGCGTCGCGGTATTCATCCTGCACATACGGCGATAAGCTCCCGCGGATAAACAGCGCCGGATGATCCCATGCTGGCACATCTTCCCAGCCGGTAATGGTTTCGTATTCACTGAGCAGCACGGGCACGTTGAAGCACCATTCGCCCTGGCGGAAGGACTTAAGCAAAAACTGGATCACGCCGTCTTCCTTTATATACTGGCGCATACAGTCGCTGGCAGACGTGCGGTCACGGAGTCTTGCGTCGGTCACAGCGTTAATGGCCGCGAAAATCTCATCATGACGACGGACGTGATAATCCACGGGGGCGACATCAATGGCGATCAACTTTTCGATACGATCGGGGATCCGTGCCGTCAGCGCCATCGCGGCTTTGCCGCCCATCGAATGGCCGATAACGATGATTTTTTGGAAACCAACAGCATCCAGCGTTTCTTCTAAATCTTGTGCCATGGCGGCGTAAGACATTTCATCAGAACGTCCGGACTGGCCATGATTACGCAAATCCACCTGTAACACGTTATGCTGTTGTCTCAGGTCACGGGCCAGAATACCCAGATTATCCAGGGTGCCGAACAATCCGTGGATAAGCAAAACCGGCAGTGCAGTGCTGCCAGTCACTTCAGATCCCTGCAGGCGATAATGTAATTTCATAGAGAAGTTCATACAGATAAACAATCTCATTAGGTTATCATGACTTGCGGATAATTTTTTAAAACAGAAAGTGTCTGCCAGATGCCTGAGCGGGATTTGACTACCAGGAACAGAACGGGCCGGAGCCTGCATGCAGCAAAATCGGGAAGTTGTCTGGATTTTACTTTGCAGCGCAATTCCCCTGTTTGTTACTGCGTAGAAATTTGTATAATCCTTTTGAATGAATTAAGTAGAAGAACAGTACTGGATAAAGATGAAAACTATTGAGGTTGACGAAGAACTCTACCGCTACATTGCCAGCCACACGCAGGCAATCGGTGAAAGTGCGTCTGATATTTTACGCCGTATGTTGAAGTTTACTGCCGGTCAGACCGCTCCTGACGCGCCAGCGACGACTTCTGTTATTGCCGGAACTGTTGCGCAGGAAAAACCTGCTGTCGCAGCGGCACCGACGTCGCGTGATAAAGTCCGCGCCGTCCGTGAACTGCTGTTGTCCGACGAATACGCAGAACAGACTAAAGCGGTTAATCGTTTTATGCTGATCCTCTCGACCTTGTATACCCTGAACCCTAAAGAATTTGCGACAGCGACCGACTCTCTGACCGGGCGCACGCGGACTTATTTTGCCGGTGACCAGCAAACCTTGCTGCAAAACGGCATACATACCAAACCTAAACACGTTCCCGGAACGCCGTATTGGGTTATTACGAATACCAACACAGGTCGCAAACGCAGCATGATCGAACACATCATGCAGCTCATGCAGTTCCCGGCGGAACTGACTGATAAAGTATGCGGCACCCTCTAATTTCAGCGTAAGGGAGAAGCGCCAGTGGCTAATCACCCCCGTGCAGGGCAACCTGCTCAGCAAAGCGATTTGATCAATGTGGCGCAGTTAACGTCACAGTATTACGTTCTGCAACCGGATCCGGCAAACACAGCACATGCTGTGAAATTTGGTACGTCCGGCCATCGCGGTAGTGCGTTGCGTCACAGCTTTAATGAAGCGCACATCCTGGCAATTGCTCAGGCGATTGCCGAAGTGCGTAAAGAGCAGGGTACCACCGGCCCGTGCTACGTGGGTAAAGACACCCATGCGTTGTCCGAACCGGCGTTTATCTCTGTGCTGGAAGTGCTGACCGCCAATGGCGTGGATGTCATTGTTCAGGAAGATAACGGGTTCACGCCGACCCCTGCGGTGTCGCACGCCATTCTGACGCATAACCGTCACGGCAGCGCGCTGGCGGATGGCATCGTCATCACGCCTTCACACAACCCACCGGAAGATGGCGGCATCAAATATAACCCGACCAACGGGGGGCCGGCAGATACTAATCTGACTTCCGTGATTGAGAAACGTGCTAACGCATTGCTGGCCTCAAAACTGGCAGGCGTGAAACGTCAGTCTCTGGATCTGGCGTGGAAAAGTGGCCATCTGCAAGCGAAAGATCTGGTTCAGTCGTTTATCGAAGGGCTGACCGATATCGTTGATATGGCTGCGATTCAGAAAGCGGGTCTGAAACTGGGTGTCGATCCGCTTGGCGGTTCCGGTATCGAATACTGGAAGCGTATCGCGGAACATTACCAACTGGATCTGACGCTGGTTAACGATGAAGTCGATCAGACTTTCCGTTTTATGCATCTCGACCATGACGGCGTGATCCGTATGGACTGCTCGTCTGAATCTGCAATGGCCGGTCTGCTGGCGCTGCGTGATAAATTCGATCTGGCCTTTGCCAATGATCCGGATTATGACCGCCACGGTATTGTGACGCCTGCCGGTCTGATGAACCCGAACCATTATCTGGCGGTGGCGATTCAGTATCTGTTCCAGCATCGTCCGCAATGGGGCAAAGAGGTTGCCGTCGGTAAAACGCTGGTATCGAGTGCGATGATCGACCGCGTGGTAGAAGATTTGGGCCGTAAACTGGTGGAAGTGCCGGTTGGGTTCAAATGGTTTGTTGATGGTCTGTTTGACGGCAGCTTCGGATTTGGTGGCGAAGAAAGTGCCGGGGCTTCTTTCCTGCGTTTCGACGGCACACCCTGGTCGACCGACAAAGATGGGATCATCATGTGCCTGCTGGCCGCAGAAATTACTGCTGTTACCGGCAAGAACCCGCAGGAACATTACAACGAACTGGCTGCGCGCTTTGGTGCACCAAGCTACAACCGTATTCAGGCACCTGCGACGCACGCGCAGAAAGCCGCACTGTCTAAACTCTCTCCTGAACAGGTGAAAGCTGACACACTGGCCGGTGACCCGATCACTGCCCGTCTGACCAACGCACCGGGTAACGGCGCGTCTATCGGTGGTCTGAAAGTGATGACCAAAAATGGCTGGTTTGCGGCGCGTCCGTCCGGTACGGAAGAAGCTTACAAGATCTATTGTGAAAGCTTCCTCGGTGCTGAACATCGTGAGCAAATCGAGAAAGAAGCGGTAGAAATCGTCAGTAAAGTGCTTGCCGACGCGAAATAAGCCGTTTTCTTTATCTCATCAAAGGCGCTGATTATTCAGCGCTTTTTTTTTGCCCGTTTTTTGCCGGAAGTTCAGACATAAAAAGATATATCTAAATTCGCTTCCCGGTCTTGCCAGTTTCTGAAAACCGATCTAGTTTAGATATATCGAAATGATTCGATATATCTAAATAGGACATGCACTATGTTTAGTAAAATGTTTGAGGGTCGCCATCGCGGCCACGGTAGTCGTGAAGAAGGGCATCGCGGCCATTGCCGTCATGAATCAGAATACAGCGATCACAGCGAGCGTCACATGTTACGTCGTGACGGTCGCCATCGTGGTGAAGAAGGGCGTGAACATCGCGGGCGTGGTGAAGGCCGCCGTGGTGAACGCGGTGCACACCGTCTGTTTGAACATGGCGATTTACGCCGCGTACTGCTGGCGCTGGTGGCGAAGAAACCGAGCCACGGTTACGAACTGATCAAAGCGATTGAAGAAGCCTCTTCCGGTCTTTACGTGCCAAGCCCGGGCGTGATTTACCCGACGCTGACACTGCTGGAAGAGCAGGACTTCCTTGAGCCTGTCGCCACGGGCAACGGCCGGAAAAGCTACCAGATAACGGAAGCCGGTAGAGCGGAACTGGCACAGCATCAGGCGACGGTTGATATGATTTTTGCCCGTCTGGCGGGGGCGCAGCGTCCGCGTGAAAACAACCTGGCAGAAGGCATTCAGGAATCGATGCACCGCCTGCGTCACGCGCTGCGTTCTAACATGATGCGGGCGGATTTAACGTCGGAACAGGTGGTGCGTGTGAGTGCGATTTTGCAGCAAGCCGCTGAAAGTCTGGAAGCCGAATTTGGTGAGGCCAAACCGGAGACCGACCGGCCTAAGGCATAAAGCGATAGCCCACGCCGGTTTCGGTCAGTAAATGACGTGGCCGGGTGGCATCGGCCTCCAGTTTCTGCCGCAAATGTCCCATGTAGATGCGCAGATAATGGCTGTGTTCAACATAATTCGGGCCCCAGACGTGGCTCAGTAACTGACGCTGAGTGATGACTTTACCGCTGTTGGCCAACAGTTCGGCCAGCAGGCGAAACTCAATCGGCGTCAGATGACAATCTTCACCGTTACGCTGTACGCGCCGGTTGATCAAATCCACCGTCACATCTGCAAATGTCACCAGCGGACTTTCCTGTGCGCTGCCGGTATGGCGGCGCAGGGCCACACGAACCCGCGCCAGCAGTTCACCTACGCCAAACGGCTTGGTAAGAAAATCATCGGCACCGGCATCCAGCGCCGCTATCTTGTCTTCCTCGCGGGTGCGCGCCGACAAGACGATAATCGGGATAGCGCTCCAGTGACGCAAATCGCGAATATACGTCAGGCCGTCACCGTCCGGTAAACCGAGATCGAGAATAATCAGATCCGGTTTACGGGTTCCGGCTTCAATCAGCCCGCGTTGCAGCGTTTCACTCTCAAACACCCGCAAGCCTTCCGCCTCCAGTGCTGTACGCACAAAGCGGCGGATCTCTTTTTCGTCTTCAACAATTAAAATATTTACCGGGGATGCGCTCACGATACCTCGTCGATGTCTTTTTCCATGTCACCTTCCATCTCCGGCAACGCCTCGAGCGGCAGCCTGAAACGAAAACGCGCACCGCCGTTCGGGCCATTTTCCGCCCAGATCCGTCCGTCGTGCACCTCAATAATGGCACGACAAATCGCTAATCCCAACCCCACGCCCGGAATAGCGGATTCTTTATTACCGCGGGCGAATTTTTCAAAAATAGTGTGCTCAGCGCCAGCCGGAATACCGGGACCGTTATCCCAGACTTCCATCTCCAGCCACTCCTCCAGCGGCGTGGCTTTAATGCCAATTGTCGCACCGGTTCCGGCATATTTATGGGCGTTTTCGAGCAGATTGATCAGCACCCGTTCGATCAGGCTGGCGTCGCAGTTAACCAGGACCATTTCCTGGGGTAAATCGATTTTAATATTGTCGTGCGCCAGCACCGGTTCGAGCATCCGCAATGCGCTGCCGGTGATTTCTTCCACCGACTGCCATTCTTTACGCAGATTAAATCCACCGGACTGAATACGCGCCATATCCAGCAGGTTGTTGACCAGCCGGGTAGTGCTTAGCACCTGCTGACGGATCTGGCTGGCCTGCGGTGCATGCTTTGAGCCTTCTGCGGCAAGATCCAGCGTGAGGATTTCCGCCTGGCCGAAAAGCACCGTCAGCGGTGTACGTAAATCGTGTGAAAGCGCAGAAAGCAATGAGTTACGCAGTTGTTCGCGTTCGGTTTCCAGCCGCGCCGTTTCTGCGCTGGCGGCCAGATGCAGACGTTCCAGTGCATTGGCGATCAGCACGGTAAAGGTCTGTAACAGACGCTGTTGTTCCGGTACTAACAGTTGACGGATATTCGGCGGTTCGACCGCCAGCAGGCCACGCGATTCACCGGATGCAACCAGCGGCAGAAGCTGGTAGGGCACGCCGGGCAGGGTATCCGTGCCCGCACCGGCTGGCAGTTTCTTGTCGAAACTCCAGCGGGCGATAGCATCATCTACCACAATCGAAGTCATTTCGCCGGCCGGCTGCGTCAGTTCGCCGTTCTCCTGTGGCAGCAAAATGGCGGTTTTGGCGTTCAGACTGGAAGAAATAAAGTGGCGGCTGGTCTGCGCGATGGCTTCCGGCGTCAGCGACTGACTGAGTCCTTTGGACATTTCATACAAATGCTGCGCACGTTTTTCACGGTGACGCGCGATACGTGCCTGATAACGGACGCCTGCGGTCAGATTCCCGATCAGAATGCCGACAATCAGCATTACGCCGAAGGTCACCAGGTATTGCGCGTCAGTCACCGCCAGCGAGCCGCGCGGTTGTACGAAAAACAGATCAAAGCTGACGACATTGATTACCGCCGCCAGCACCGACGGCCAGCGGCCATAAAACAGGGCAACAATCACCACGCCGAGCAGATACACCATCACCAGATTGGCCTGATCGAAAGTCGGCACCAGCCATTGCGACATCATGGTGATCACCGCGCACAGCGCCACGGCAAGAGCGCAGCCCCATAACTGGCGGCTGAAGCGATCGGCGAAAGTGCGTAAGTCCTGCTCTTTACGCAGAGGTGTTACCGGCGCGTCTTCCAGGCCGACGACGATTAAATCAAGATCGGGGGCGATTTCCGCCAGCTTGTCAGCAAAGCTGGCGCTAAATTTCCAGCGCTTTTCCCGCCGCCGGCCGGTCATAATTTTGCCCAGACGATGTTCACGGGCGTAACGCAAAATCGCCTGTTCTTCCTGCGGATCGGAGAGCGTGGCAGTTTCTGCCCCCAGTTCCTGCGCCAGTTTCAGGGAATGCAGAATGGCGCGGCGCTGGCCTTCAGGTAAACGGTGCAGGCGCGGGGTTTCAACATATACGGCGTGCCAGACACAGCCGAGGCGCGCTGCGAGGCGCGAGGCGACGCGGATTAATTTCTCATTACCCCCGCTGTGACCGATACACAGCAACAGTGCATCACGGGTATGCCAGACACGACTGACACCCTGATCATCGCGGTATTCGCGCATCTGGTCGTCAACCCGGTCAGCAGTACGACGCAGGGAAAGCTCCCGCAGGGCAATCAGATTGCCTTTACGGAAAAAGTGTTCGATGGCGCGTTCGGCCTGACCGGGGATATAAACTTTACCTTCTTTGAGACGCTGACGCAGGGAGTCAGGCGGTAAATCTACCAGCACCACTTCGCTGGCATCATCAAACAAACGGTCGGGAACCGTTTCACGAATAATGATACCGGTGACGCCGCTGACCACATCGTTCAGGCTTTCCAGATGCTGAACGTTCACGGTGGTAAACACATCGATACCGGCATCAAGCAACTCTTCGACATCCTGCCAGCGTTTCGGATGGCGCGATCCGGCGGCGTTACTGTGCGCCAGTTCGTCCATCAGGATCAGGGCAGGGCGGCGGGCCAGGGCGGCATCAAGGTCAAACTCCTGAACCTGACGTCCGCGATGATGAATACGTTTCGGCGGTAACAGAGAAAGCCCCGGCAGCAGCGCCTGCGTTTCCTGCCGTCCGTGAGTTTCCACTACGCCAACCAGCACGTCGAGGCCGGTGGCGCGCAGGCGCTGCGCTTCCTGCAACATGGCAAAAGTTTTCCCGACGCCTGCACAGGCGCCGAAAAAGACTTTCAGTTGTCCGCGTGGCTTCTCATTGGCGAGCGCCAGCAGGCTGTCGGGATCGGGTCTTTCGTCTGTCATATCATCCTGTCAGGTTGGTTGATAAGTTAGTTTGCTTTCAGTTCATCCAGCGCTAAGTTCAGTCCGAGCACGTTCACGACGTCCGGGCCGAGGTAACCAATCAGTGGTGAGGAGGTATTATCATCAATCAATTTATTCACTTGCGCCAGTGGCAGCCCGCGCGCGGTGGCAATGCGCGGAGCCTGCCACTGTGCCGCTTCCACCGAAATCTGCGGATCCAGCCCGCTGGCGCTGGCAGTGACCAGATCCACCGGCACGGCCGCCGGACTTTGCGGATTGGCTTTTCGCAGCATCGCCACGCGGTCTTTCACTGCCTGATCCAGCGCCGGGTTACTGGCAGCCAGATTGCTCCCTCCCGACGCCATCGGGTTATACGGTGAATCAGAGGTAACTGACGGGCGGCCCCAAAAGTAATCATTGCGGGTAAAATTTTGCCCGATGAGTTCTGAGCCAATCACTTTATTGCCGCCGTCTTTTATCAGCGAACCCGTTGCCTGCTGGCGGAATACCAGCTCTGAAACGCCGGTGGTCAGCAGCGGATACGCCACGCCGGTTATCAGCGTCAGCAGAACCGTCATCACCAGAGCCGGGCGTACATAGTTCATTCTTCTTACGGACATAATGGTCTTCCTCAAAAATCAGCTCAGATGTAAAACGGTCAGGATCACGTCGATCAGCTTGATACCGGCGAACGGCACCAGCAGACCCCCTGCACCATAAATCCACAGGTTACGGCGCAGCAGCGCGGCGGCACTCATGGCTTTATAGCTCACACCTTTCAGCGCCAGCGGTATCAGGAACACAATCACCAGCGCGTTGAAAATAACCGCCGACATAATGGCTGAAGACGGCGATGTCAGGTGCATGACGTTCAGCGCGTTCAGTTGCGGATAAGTGGCTGCAAACGCTGCCGGGATAATGGCGAAATATTTCGCCACGTCGTTGGCGATACTAAAGGTAGTCAGTGAGCCGCGCGTCATCAGCATCTGTTTACCGATATGCACCACTTCAATCAGCTTGGTCGGGTTGGAATCGAGATCGACCATGTTCCCGGCTTCTTTCGCTGCCTGCGTCCCTGAGTTCATCGCCACTGCGACATCGGCCTGCGCCAGCGCGGGCGCATCGTTGGTGCCGTCGCCGGTCATCGCCACCAAACGGCCTTCTGACTGATACTGACGGATCAATGCGAGTTTGGCTTCCGGCGTCGCTTCTGCCAGAAAATCATCCACACCCGCTTCGGCGGCGATGGCCGCAGCAGTCAGGCGGTTATCCCCGGTGATCATCACCGTTTTGATGCCCATTTTGCGCAGCTCGGCAAAGCGCTCCTTGATGCCGCCTTTAACGATATCTTTCAGCTCAACCACGCCCAGCACTTTTGCGCCTTCGACGACCACCAGCGGCGTGCCGCCTTTACGCGCCACATTCTCCACCAGACCATCGACGGCTTTCGGGAAGGTACCGCCGTTAGATTGCACATGACGACGGATCGCATCCACCGCGCCTTTACGGATGCTGCGTTCACCCACGTTGACGCCGCTCATGCGGGTTTGCGCGGAGAAGGGCACGAAGGTCGCATTCAGTGAATGAATATCGCGTTCGCGCAGGTTAAAGCGTTGCTTCGCCAGCACCACGATACTGCGACCTTCCGGCGTTTCATCGGCCAGAGAGGATAACTGCGCGGCATCGGCCAGTTCCTGTTCCGTTACCTGCGGCGCGGGCAGAAACTGCGATGCCTGACGGTTACCGAGCGTGATGGTGCCGGTTTTATCCAGCAGCAACACATCTACGTCACCGGCGGCTTCCACCGCACGGCCGCTGGTCGCGATAACGTTAGCTTCCAGCATGCGGCTCATGCCCGCCACGCCGATAGCCGACAGCAATCCCCCGATAGTGGTCGGGATCAGACACACCAGCAGCGCGACCAGCACGGTCACGGTGACCGGGATACCTGCATGGCTTGCGCTGACGCTAAACAGCGAGAACGGATAGAGTGTCGCGGTAGCCAGCACGAACACCAGCGTCAGTGCCACCAGCAAAATGGTCAGCGCCACTTCGTTTGGCGTCTTGCGGCGTTTCGCCCCTTCGACCATTGCAATCATCCGGTCAAGGAAAGTATCGCCGGGGTTAGCCGAACATTCGACCACCAGCCAGTCTGACAAAACGCGCGTCCCGCCGGTCACTGAGGAGAAGTCCCCGCCGGATTCGCGGATCACCGGCGCAGATTCGCCGGTAATGGCACTCTCATCCACTGACGCACCGCCGATCAGCACTTCCCCGTCGCACGGCACGGTATCGCCTGCTTCGATCAACACATAATCGCCTTTGCGCAGGGTATCGGCGGCAACCTTAATTACCGGTGATTCAGGGCGCGGTTCGTAGATTTTTTTCGCCCAGCTGGTTTTCTGCACGCCTTTCAGACTCTGCGCCTGTGCCTTGCTGCGGCCTTCAGCCAATGCTTCGGCGAAGTTGGCAAACAGCACGGTGAACCACAACCACAGGGATACGCTGCCGGTAAAAGCCGCACTGCCGTCGGTGCGGTGCATCAGAATCGCCAGCCAGATAAGCGTGGTCAGAATGCTGCCCAGATACACCACGAACATCACCGGATTACGCCACTGAACGCGGGGATCGAGCTTTTTCACCGAATCCAGCAGGGCAGTACGGATCAGACGGGGTTCAAATAACGCACGTTGTTTACGACTCATCTTTTTAGTCTCTATATTCATCAGTTCAACGAGTTACGCAGCATTACTGTGCTGACCAGACTTGCAAATGTTCTGCCACCGGTCCCAGCGCCAGCGCCGGAATAAAGGTCAGTGCACCGACTAACAACACGGTGCCGACCAGCAGACCGATAAACAGCGGGCCAGACGTTGGCAGGGTGCCATTGCCGGCCTGCTGGCGTTTTTTCATCACCAGCGAACCGGCAATCGCCAGCACCGGAATGATGACGCCGAAGCGGCCAAAGAACATGCAGAAAGCCAGCAACAGGTTGTAGAACGGTGTATTGACGCTCAGCCCGGCAAACGCACTACCGTTGTTATTGGCGGCGGAAGACACCGCATACAGCACTTCGCTGAAACCATGCGCGCCGGGGTTTAAAATCCCGGCGCGGCCGGCGTCGGTGACCAGCGCCAGTGCGGTGCCGAGCAGCACCAGCGTGGGTGTCACCAGGATCGCCAGTGCGGTCATCTTCATGTCGTAAACGTCGATCTTCTTACCGAGATATTCCGGTGTACGGCCAATCATCAGTCCCGCAATAAACACCGTCAGCAGCACAAACAGCAGCATGCCGTACAGACCGGAACCCACGCCGCCGAATACCACTTCACCAATCTGCATCAGCCACATCGGTACCATGCCACCGAGTGCGGTAAAGGAATCGTGCATGGCGTTAACCGCACCGCACGAGGCCGCCGTGGTGACGACGGCGTACAGCGCGGAGGCCAGAATGCCGAAGCGGCTTTCCTTTCCTTCCATATTAAAATTGCTGCCTGCACCCAGCGCAGTGAAATGCGGATTGCCTTTGAGTTCGGCGTACATCACCACCACTACCGACACCACAAAGATCACCGACATCGCCCAGACCAGTGCGTGGCCCTGACGGTTGTCGCCAACCACGCGGCCAAAAGCGAAGCACAATGCACAAGGGATAATGAAAATCGCCAGCATCTGCACCATATTGGTCAGTGCGGTCGGGTTCTCAAACGGATGGGCTGAGTTGGCACCGAAGAAGCCGCCGCCGTTGGTGCCGAGCATTTTGATCGCTTCCTGAGAAGCCACCGGGCCCATCGG
This sequence comes from Rahnella sp. RFA10(1/100), assembly GCF_004195115.1. NCBI lineage: Bacteria > Pseudomonadati > Pseudomonadota > Gammaproteobacteria > Enterobacterales > Yersiniaceae > Rahnella > Rahnella sp. RFA10(1/100). The sequence continues at coordinate 1,364,207 of NZ_SEWR01000001.1, read as the reverse complement.
TAAGGTCTGTTGCAGGCCTTCCAGCGTGGTGATGTGCTGATACGCTTCGAAGTTTTGCAGTACCCCCTGACTGACGAAAAACAGTGCCAGCAGGAAAGCCACCGGCAGCAACAGATACAGCGTGATGCGCCATAAATCCGTCCACGCATTACCAATGGTCTGTGCTGAAGGGCGTGCAAAAGCACGGATCAGCGCAAATGCCACGGCGATACCGGTCGCTGCGGAGAGGAAGTTTTGCACCGTCAGCCCGACCATCTGGCTGAGATAGCTCAGTGTGCTTTCGCCGCTGTAAGCCTGCCAGTTGGTGTTGGTCACGAAACTCACTGCGGTGTTAAAGGCCAGATCCCATGACAGCCCGCCAAAATGCTGTGGGTTCATCGGCAATACACCCTGTGCCATCAGCATCGTCATCAGCACAACAATGCCCAGGATGTTAAATACCATGATCGCCAGTGCGTACTGCCACCAGTTCATTTCAGCATTACTGCTGCCAGACGTGCGTAAAACACCGTTTTCTATGCGCTGAATAAATGCGCCGGGCTGTCCTTCAATCAGTTGAGCAATAAAGTTACCCAGTGGTTTTGCCAGCAGCAAAAGCACCAGCATAAAACTGGCAATCAGTAAGAATCCGGTTGCGGCCATTTAAAAATCCTCCGCATTCAGCAGGGCATAAACCAGATAGCCGAGCAGCAGAAGAACCAGTAATGCGCCGCAGATTACGCCAACAGTCACAATCCACCTCCACAGGTGTGTTTTTATGTTGTGGCGAGAATAAGGAAAGGCGGGAAAAGATCCTGAAAAGAAAGAGTTGAACAGTGTAAAAAAAGTATAAAAATGCGCAAAAATGAAACCTAAAAGAAACTTGAGTTGCGTATTTATTTAACCATTCTGTAACTAAATTACGGAGACAGAGTAAAATTGGCGAAAATTTACACATAAAAGTGGTCAGATGAGTAGTAAAATTTCATCAATTGCGGTATATTTTTCGCAACTTACAGTGTTCAAAAACTTTCCACATTTCACAGGAGCAACGCGATGAATGATTACACGCCATACACGATGACCCGCATACTGGCCCGCCGCGCTTTTGTTATTGCCGCCGGAGTTCTGGCCCTGCCGGTCATGCTGTTCCGCGCTGACCGCGCCCGTTTTTACAGCTATTTACACCGCGTCTGGATGAAAACCAGCGATAAGCCGGTGTGGCTGAGTCATGCCGAGATGGCGACACAAGACTTTTATTAATTTAGCTCCCTCCCCTGCGAAGGGGAGGTGCCAAAAGAAACCCCGTTCCTCCAGCGGGGTTTTTTTATTGCCCGCCGATAAACCTGTACAAGATTATTTTTATGTATAAGTTGTGCTAAGATTATACGTAAGGGTGATGAATCAACGCCGCCTCTCTTTTCTTCTTTCAATGCAAGGTGCCGACAATGACGAAAACAATTCCGATTGGTATCAGTGCATGCCTGCTGGGTGAAAATGTCCGCTTTGATGGCGGGCATAAACGTCTGGCGTTTGCCGTAGAGCAACTGGCGCCTTATGTGCGCTTCGAACCTATCTGCCCGGAAATGGCGATCGGCCTGCCAACGCCCCGCCCGGCGTTGCGTCTGGTTAAAATGGACGACAGTATCGTGATGCGTTTCAGTAACGACGAGACCGTTGACGTCACCGAAAAAATGCAGCATTACGCCGAAAAACGTGTGGCACCGCTGACCGGCTTGTGCGGTTATATCGTCTGCGCGAAATCCCCGAGCTGCGGGATGGAGCGGGTCCGGGTATACAGCGCCAACGGTAAAGATGCCAAAAAATGCGGCGTCGGGCTGTATACCGCCGAGCTGATGAAACAGCATCCGTGGCTGCCGGTGGAAGAAGACGGCCGGTTAAACGATCCCGTACTGCGGGAGAATTTTGTTGAGCGCGTTTTTGCGCTGTTTGAACTGAATCAGCTTCGCGAAGGTGGCCTGACACGCGGCAAACTGATGGCCTTCCACTGTCGTTATAAACTCATTTTACTGGCCCATTCTCAGCCCGAATATCGTGAGCTGGGGCGCTTTGTGGCTGCGATGGCTGAATGGGATTCCCTTGAGAACTATTTCACCGAATACCGGTTACGGCTGATGAATCTGATGAGCCACAAAGCTACGCGCCGTAATCACACCAATGTGCTGATGCACGTACAGGGATATTTCCGTAAACAGCTGAGTCCGGCACAACGACAAGAACTTGCCGGGCTTATTGATCGTTACCGTCAGGGAATGCAGCCGTTGCTGGCGCCGATTACCTTGCTGAAACATTATATGTCTGAATACCCGGATGCCTACCTGGCTGACCAGCGTTATTTCGAGCCTTATCCGGAAGCCTTAAAGCTTCGATACGGACATTAAAAGGAAAATTATGACCACGCATTTAGTCTGGTTTCGTAATGATTTGCGGGTAACCGACAATCGCGCGTTGCATGCCGCCTGTGAAGATCCGCAGGCGCGTATTATTGCCGTATTTATAGCCACACCGGAGCAGTGGAAACGACATGAAATGGCGCCGCGACAGGCAATGTTTATTTATCAGCACCTTCAGGTGTTACAACATGCGCTGGCTGAACGTGGTATTCCCCTGCATTACCACCAGTGTGACGATTTTGCCGACAGCGTGGCGTGGCTGAAAGATTTCTGCAAAGCCGAAAAGGTGGAATCGCTGTTTTATAATAAACAGTATGAAATCAATGAGCGCCAGCGGGATGTCGCGCTGGAGAAGGCGGTCTGCGGGTCGGTAGTGTGCCAGGCCTTCGATGACAGCCTGCTGTTGCCACCCGGCTCCGTGACCACCGGAAACGGGGAGATGTATAAGGTTTACACGCCGTTTCGTCGGGCGTTTTTATCCCGTCTCACTGAATCTGACAGCCGTTCGCTGCCTGCGCCGCAAATCCGTGAGCATACCGGAAAAGTGGTCATCCATCCGCTGATGCCGTTCGATTATCCGCTGGAAGATATCGGCGATGATTTTGCTGTCGGCGAAGAAGCAGCGCGCAACCAGTTGCGCCGTTTTTGCCGGGAGCAGGTGCAGGATTATCTCAGTCAGCGCGATCTGCCGGCCGCCGGTGGCACCAGTTCGTTGTCGCCGTATCTGGCGATTGGTGTGCTGTCGCCGCGCCAGTGCCTGAACCGTCTGCGAACGGAATGTCCGCAGGTGCTGGAGAAAACCGACAGCGGCGCATTTGGCTGGCTGAATGAACTGGTGTGGCGCGAGTTTTATCGTCATCTGATCGTCGCCTGGCCGAAACTTTGCAAACATCAGCCCTTCCTTGAATGGACGGATAACGTGCGGTGGCGTCACGCCCCGGATGATTTACAGGCGTGGAAAGAAGGAAAAACCGGTTATCCCATTGTGGATGCGGCCATGCGGCAACTGAATACGACGGGCTGGATGCATAACCGTCTGCGCATGATTGTCGCCAGTTTTCTGGTGAAGGATTTACTGATCAACTGGCGCGAAGGCGAGCGCTATTTCATGTCGCAACTGCTGGATGGCGATCTGGCGGCTAACAACGGCGGCTGGCAATGGGGCGCTTCTACCGGCACAGATGCTGCGCCGTATTTCCGTATTTTCAATCCGACAACTCAGGGCGAACGTTTTGACAAAGCCGGACGCTTTATCAAAGCCTGGGTGCCGGAACTGTCGGATGTGCCGGAAAGAGACATTCATCAACCGCATCGCTGGGCGGAAAAATACCGGCGCGTGTTAGACTATCCACTGCCGGTTATTGATCACGCGCGGGCGAGAAAAGACACGCTTGCAGCCTTTGAGGCGGCAAAAAACCGGTCAGACTGACTTTACTCTCTCACCACGACAAGGAGCGATGTGATGAAAAAATACCTGCTGGCGCTGATGCTGGCATGCTGGACGGGTCAGGCGAGTGCGGGGTTTGATGTCGTGGCGCTGGGTGTGAATGGCGGCGTCGAAGAAGGCAATCTCACCTCGTACCTGATCCGCAGTGATGATCAAAAACTCTATCTCGGTCTGGATGCCGGCTCTGTTTTGCCCGGCATTCGCAAGGCGCTGGAGAAAGGCAGTTTTCCACAGGTGACGGCTGAAAATGCTGCACCGCTGACCCCGCAGGGCGCGGTTTTCCGCAACCTGATTGGCGGATACTTTATCAGTCACGGCCATCTCGACCACCTGGCGGGGTTGATCATCAGTTCCCCGGAAGACAGCAAAAAACCGATTTACGGCACAGCGGATACCATTGGCACGCTGCGTCAGCATTACTTCAACGGCCGCGTCTGGCCTAACTTCACCGACTCCGGCAGTGGTTTACGCATCGGCACCTATCGCCTGAACCAGCAGCGCCCGGCGCAACGGTTCTCCCTTGGCCTGACCGGCCTGGACGGCAATATTTACCCGCTCAGCCACGGCGGCACACCCTCGGCCATGATTCTGGTGAGCCGTAATAAAGCGTCGTTTGCCTTCTTCGGCGATACCGGCCCGGATGAAGTCGAAAAATCAAAAAATCTCGATACCGTGTGGCGCGTGCTGGGCGATGAGGTGAAAGCTAAACGGCTGAAAGGCATCATCATCGAAACGTCTTATCCGGATGGTGTGCCTGACAGCAAACTGTTCGGACATCTGACGCCGGACTGGTTGCTCAAAGAGCTTGGGCGGTGGCAGGAATATGCCGGAGGCGAAGGGGCGCTGAACGGCATCACGGTGATTATCAGTCACGTTAAACCGAGCCTGAAAGCCGGTGCTGATCCTGAAAAAGAGATCATGGCGCAGCTGGAAAAAGGGAATAATCTGGGCGTGAAGTTTGTGCGGATGGCGCAGGGTGATAAATTAGAGATCAAATAGACCATCCATTAATAACGAGAAACGTCATGAACAACCTCCAGCTTGAAAAGCTGATTAATCAGAAACTGGATATCAGCAACTACAAAGATTACGCACCGAACGGATTGCAGGTCGAAGGACGGCGTGAAGTGCAGCGTGTGGTGACCGGCGTAACGGCGTCGCAGGATCTGCTGGATGCTGCGATTGCTGTCGAAGCCGATGCGGTTCTGGTGCATCACGGTTATTTCTGGAAAGACGAACCGGCTGAAATCCGTGGCATGAAACGTAACCGTCTTAAAACATTGCTGGCAACGGATACCAATATGTACGCCTACCATCTGCCGCTGGATGGTCATCCGGAACTGGGGAATAACGCGCAGCTGGCGAAATTGTTCGGTATTAACGTACAGGGCGAAATTGCGGTGCTGTTGCCCTGGGGAGAACTGGAAAAACCGCTGACCGGTGAAGAGTTCCGCCAGCGCATTGAAGTCACGCTGGATCGCAACGTGTTGCACAGTTCACAGAATGCACCGGCCGAAATCCGCCGTGTCGCATGGTGCTCCGGTGGTGGTCAGGGTTACATTCAGAAAGCGGCAGAATATGGCGTCGATGCCTTTATCAGCGGCGAAGTGTCCGAGCAGACCATTCACATTGCCCGTGAAATGGGGCTGCATTTCTACGCCGCAGGCCATCACGCCACCGAACGTTATGGCGTGAAAGCCCTGGGCGAATGGTTAGCTGCTGAGCATAATCTTGATGTCATGTTTATCGACATCGATAACCCTGCCTAATTTTTCTTTTCGCTAGTCTCTTCAGAAACGCTGTCTTCCAGCAGGGTAAATGCCCGCTGTAATCCGGTATCCACTTCAGGGTCTGCGCCCTGGGGTGGGTACTTGCTTTCCTCTTCTTCCTCTGTGGCTTCGCTTTCGTCAACCACGGGTTCCACCACATTTTCCGGCGCGGGCATGGTTTCCTGAATCATCTGTTCGTCAAACGCCGGGTTCAGGGCAGGCGAGAGCGGGGAACTGCTCAGACTGTCAGGTATGGCGATGTGCGGAACCGGCGCATCGGTGGCCATTTGCATGGCCTCTTCTTTTCTGGAAGTGCGGCTCAGCGCCACAATACCTACACCACACAGCGCGAAAAAGGCGTAAAGAATGTTGCCGCCCAATGGCTGGATCAGCGCACCGACCGCCAGCGGGCCGATACAGGCACCGACGCCAAAAGCCATCAGCAGACAGGCTGAAAGCGAGACACGACGCTCCGGTTCGATCATGTCATTGGCAAGTGCGACAATCAGCGGGTACAGCGTGAACTGCATCAGGCTGACGACAAAACCAATGGCGAGCAACAGCGGGAATGAAATGTGGCTGAACAACGCCAGCGGCACGGCGGTAATGGCCAGCAGGATGGCATTTATGCGCATCAGCATGTTGCGGTTATAGCGGTCGGAAAGCCAGCTGAGCGGGAACTGTGCCAGCAGACCGGCGAAAATCGCCAGCGCCATAAACAGACCGGTTTGTTGAGTGGTCAGCGCTTGCTGACTGGTGTAAATCGGTGCCATCCCGTAAAACGAGCCGACGACCATGCCGATAACCAGTGTAATCGCCAGCACCTTGGGGATCGTGCCGATAAAGAATTTAAGCTCCATCGGTGCCGGAGACATATGGCCGACGTTAGTGCGCGTGGTCAGCGCAATCGGCACAAGGCACAGGGCGAAACACAGGGCAATAACGATAAGCGTACTCACGCCTAAATCGCTGTTGAGCATCAGTACGACCTGACCGAGCGCCATCCCGAGATAAGACGCCACCATATAAAAGCCGAATACCACACCGCGCTGGTTGGCTTCAGCCTGATCGTTGAGCCAGCTTTCCAGCACCATATATTGCACCATCATGCATAAGCCGATGATCAGACGCAGTACTACCCAGACCGGGATGATGTCAGTCAGGCCATGCCCCAGCACGGCGGCGGTGATGATACCGGAGCAGGAAACGTAGGCACGAATATGACCTACGCGGGCGATCAGGATATGGCCAACCTTGCCGCCGATCACCAGTCCGATGTAGTTAGCCGCGATGATCGCCCCGATCATCGCACCACTGACATGAATGGCGGAAAGACGCAGGGAAATGTAAGTCGTCAGCAGGCCGGAGCCCAATAACATCAGTAATGTCGTGGTATAAAGCGGAAAAAAGAGTGCTAATGGTTTTCTCACAGGCCATCCCTATTGTGTAACGAAGGCGTTATCCAAACGCTAAAAAACAGCAACGTTTCTGAGAGTAGCAGGTGAAGGCGGCGGGCGAAACCTCAGTGTCCCGCACAACGGGGAGATGAGTTGACATCAGTACTCTGTTTCACGCATAACTGATAACAAATCTCACGCTATTGATTCGATGAATAACCCGATGATCCACAACCCTTCTTTAAGGAGTATCTGAGTGCAACGAGCACGATGTTACCTGCTGGGCGAACGCGCGGTAGTGCTGGAACTTGACCCCCCGGTGTCGCTGGCAAGCCAGCAGCGGATCTGGGGACTGACGCAACGTTTACAGGATCGCGCCGTGTATCCGGGCGTGCGTGAAGTCATTCCCGGTATGAATAATCTGACGGTATTACTCACCGAGGCGCAAAGTTCGGCGCTGGATGCAATTGAGCGACTGCAAAACTGGTGGGAAGAAAGCGAAGCCATCGAGCCGGAATCGCGGCTGGTTGAAATTCCTGTGATTTACGGCGGTCTGCAGGGGCCGGATTTAGACAACGTGGCACGCCATACCGGTATGACGCCGGGTCAGGTGGTTGAATGCCATGCGGGTGTTGACTACACCGTTTATTTTCTCGGCTTCCAGCCCGGTTTTCCTTATCTGGGCGGCATGCCATCGAAACTTGCCACGCCACGTCACGGCGAACCGCGTCTGTCGGTGCCTGCGGGCTCGGTTGGCATTGGTGGCAGTCAGACCGGCATTTATCCTCTCTCGACGCCGGGCGGCTGGCAACTGATCGGTCAGACGCCAGTCGCGATGTTTGATCCCCTGCGTGCATCACCGACATTACTGCTGCCGGGTGACAGCGTACGCTTCGTGCCACAGAAGGAGGGCGTATGCTGAAGGTTTTACGCGCCGGGATGTTGACCACGGTGCAGGACTTGGGTCGCAACGGTTACCGCCAGCAGGGCGTGAGTCAGTCAGGTGCGCTGGATGCCCCGGCACTGCGGTCTGCCAATCTGCTGGCCGGCAATGACGAAAATGCGGCGGCGCTGGAAATCACACTCGGCCAGTTCAGTGCTGAATTTTACCGTGAAGGCTGGATAGCGCTGACCGGGGCCGGTTGTCATGCACAGCTTGATGGGAAAGAGGTATGGACCGGCTGGTGTTACAAAGTGAAGCCGGGCCAGATACTGACCCTGAAAATGCCCACCCGTGGTATGCGCAGCTATCTGGCGATTTCCGGCGGCATTGATGTGCCTGAAGTCATGGGATCGCGCAGTACCGATCTGAAAGCCAAATTTGGTGGCTTTCACGGGCGGGCATTGCAAGACGGTGACAGGTTGCCCACCGGCGATTCGTTTGGGCAGCCGAAAAAATCCTGTGGCATTAAACAGCTACTGTTTGGTAACCGTATTCGTGCATTGCCGGGGCCGGAGTATCAGGAGTTCAGCGAGACGTCGCGCGGGGAGTTCTGGCGCGCCGCCTGGCAGCTGAGCCCGCAAAGTAACCGTATGGGATACCGGCTGCACGGTCACACACTGAAACGCGAAACTGACCGTGAAATTCTGTCGCACGGCTTATTGCCGGGTGTAGTTCAGGTGCCGCACGGGGGGCAGCCGATTGTGCTAATGGCTGATGCGCAGACCACCGGCGGCTATCCGCGTATTGCCTGTGTCATTGAGGCGGATTTGTATAATCTGGCGCAAATCCGGCTGGGCGAACCGGTGCATTTCGTCAAATGCACACCGGAAGAGGCGCAGAAAGCCTTGCGTGAGCAATCGCTCTTTATCGAACAGATTAAACGGGGGCTGCATGATCGTTGATCTTAATGCCGATCTAGGCGAAGGCTGTGCACATGATGAGGCACTGTTACAACTCGTCAGTTCGGCCAATATTGCCTGCGGATTTCATGCCGGAGATGCGCAGACCATGCGGCAATCCGTACGCCATGCGCTGAAATACGGTGTGGCAATTGGTGCGCACCCGGGTTTTGCGGATCGCGAAAATTTTGGCCGCACTGCCATGAACGTGCCTGCCGAAACCCTGTATGCCCAGGTGGTGTATCAGTTGGGTGCACTGGCTGCCATCACCCGTGCCGAAGGCGGACATATGGTGCATGTGAAGCCGCACGGCATGTTGTACAACCAGGCAGCAACCGACCCCGTACTCGCGGATGTTATCGCCCGGGCGGTGCATGCGGTAGATCCGGCATTGCGTCTGGTCGGGCTGGCGGGTAGCGAATTAATTCATGCCGGTGAACGCCTGGGATTGCAAACCCGTCAGGAAGTATTCGCTGACCGGCGTTATCAGAGCAACGGTACGCTGGTGCCACGCAGTCAGCCGGATGCAATGATCGAAAGCGATGAACTGGCGCTGGACCAGACGCTGTCGATGGTACAGCAACAGAAAGTGCTCAGCCGTGAAGGCGTCTGGGTGCCGGTTAAAGCTGACACTGTTTGTCTGCATGGTGATGGTGAACATGCACTGACGTTTGCCCGGCGGCTGAGGAATGCGTTTGTTGAACAGGATATTCAGATCAGCGCAGGCTGATTTTGGCAGAATCTGAGGAGCATCTATGCGTAAAGTTTTAGTCACCGGTTTCGAGCCCTTTGGCGGCGAGCGCGTTAATCCGTCATGGGAAGTGGTCAGGCAACTGGGCGACCTGGAATTGTCGGGTGCGCAGATTGTGGTGCGTCAGTTGCCGTGCGTGTTCGGCAAAGCCATTGATGCACTCAATGCGGCCATTGATGAAGTGCTGCCTGAAATGGTGATCTGCGTCGGGCAGGCCGGTGGCCGGAGTGATTTCAGTATCGAACGCGTAGCGATCAATGTCGATGATGCGCGTATTGCCGATAACGAGGGTAACCAGCCGGTGGATGAAACCATCGTCAGCGCGGGCCCGGCAGCGTATTTTTCTACCCTGCCGATCAAGACGATTGTCAACGGATTGCGCGAGTCAGGGATCCCGGCATCGGTGTCGCAAACCGCCGGTACTTACGTCTGCAATCATGTGATGTACGGCCTGTTACATCGTCTGGCGCAGCCTGCCTGCAAAGTGGTGAAGGGCGGTTTTATCCATATTCCTTATCTGCCGGAACAGGCCGCACATCATCCGGGTACGCCAAGTATGTCAGTACATACTGTTCTGAACGCCCTTGAGCTGACTATCGCCATTGCGCTGCATACGGAGCAGGATTTGAAAATTGCCGGGGGTGCAACTCACTGATGCCTGAAGGTCCTGAAATCCGCCGCGCAGCTGATGTGCTGGCTGCTGCGGTAGTGAATAAGCCCCTGACCGATGTCTGGTTTGCGTTTCCGGCACTCAAACCCTACCAGTCAGCGCTCAGGGGCACGAAAATCACGTCAATTGAAACACGCGGAAAAGCACTGCTGACGCACTTTTCCAACGGTCTGACTCTTTATAGTCACAATCAGCTTTACGGGGTCTGGCGGGTAGTGAAGGCCGGCGAAGTCGCCAGGGAAACCAAACGCTCGCTGCGGGTCATGCTGGAAACCACGGAGGCGGCGATCCTGCTGTACAGTGCATCCGAAATCAGTATTTACGATACGGCGGAGATCGAAAATCATCCGTTCCTGCAACGTATCGGCCCGGATGTGCTGGATGAGCGTCTGACTGTCGAGCAGGTACGTGAGCGGTTATTGTCCCCTAAATTTTGCAACCGTCAGTTAGGCGGAATGTTGCTGGATCAGGCCTTTCTGGCGGGATTGGGCAATTATCTGCGGGCGGAAATTCTCTGGCTGGCGAAACTGCTGCCGGATCATAAACCCAAAGAGCTGAACGAAACGGAACTGCAGGCGCTGGCCGATGCCTGTTTATCTGTTGCGCGTTTATCGTATGCCACGCGCGGCACGATGGATGAAAATGTGCATCACGGTGCGCTGTTTCGTTTCAAGGTGTTTGGCCGGACAGGCTTACCCTGCGAACGTTGCGGCGATCCGATTATGAAAACCAGCGTGTCATCGCGACCGTTCTTCTGGTGTCCGGTGTGTCAGGTCTGACAGATAAAAAAGAAAAGGGCACCGGAGTGCCCTTAGGATGGGTATCAGGGTCAGAAATTCACTTTAATACCCAGATTGCCGCTGTAGCCTTTCAGGTCAGAATCAAAACCTTTCTGGTAGCGAACATCGGTGTAAATCGTGGTGTTTTCATTGAGTTTGCCCGCAACACCTGCACCTGTCTGCCACCAGCTGTCACTGAATTCCGCTTTAAGTCGCTTATCCGCGATTTGTACATCCGGTTCATCGCCGATAGTGGTGACGACATCCAGCGTCAGATAAGGCGTCCAGGTCGGATTATCCAGCAACAACCGCACACCGCCTCGTGCTTGTGCATTGCTGGTTGATACGCCAGAGACGTTGCTGACGCCATCACTGAAATCTTCAAGGTTCAGATACTGATAAATAACCTGCGCCTGTGGTTCAATTTTCAGATTTTCATGCAAGACAAAGGGCTTGCCAGCTTCTATTGATAATGCGATGCCATAACCGTCCTGATCGGCATCATGCGTGCTGTCGTAACTGTTTTTATACCAACTGCCCATGCCTACTGTATCAATGTATCCGCCATCCTGCGCTTTCAGTGTGTAGTAACCGCCCAGGCTGTAGATGTCGCTGTCAAGACTGCCGGTTTGCACGGAAAGCATTGAGTTGTTGCTGCGCAGGCTGTCTTCTGCATCAGTATTTTGGCGTCCGAGTGTCACGAGAATACCGGCGCTGCGTTCGGTGTTTTCTTGGTCTTTGTCCCACATCAGATCCATACCCAACTGCGCGTACGAGGTATCGGTGTCATAGCTATAGCGGCCTGCGTCATTCTCGGTATGAGTACCGACAATCCGGCCCCATGCGCCGTCTTTATGCAGTACATCACCGCCGGTACGCTGGTGATAAGTCCCAATGACATCAAAACCGTACTGCATATTCAGTACTGGTGCCGCAATATACCCGGGGACTTCCTCGCGCCATGGCAGGATGTCATCGGATGGTGTCGGGGTTGGGGCCACATCCGGATTATCATTAGGGTTATCATCTGGCGTCGGATCTGGAATAGGATCAGGGTCTGGGATTGGCGTTGAACAATCATAACTAGCGCAGTTACTCAGGTACCAATTTTCCCCTTCTCCGGTGTTGATATCACCTTTACGCAGGCCATAGTTGAACGCACCGGCTGACACAGAATTCCCCAGTGCAAAGGCATCTGTTCCTTGTGTGTTAGTTCCGTGCACGGTAATTACTTCAATCCCATTGTCTGGTGTGTTATTCCCGCCACCGCCGGTGTTCGTGACATAAAGGATATTTTTTCCTGTAATATCGCCTGTGACGTGGATCTGGTCGGTTAGTGAATTGCTGTCATCAAGGTAAGTATTAATGCGATAAACTCCGTCACCGGTCATATCGCCGTTCACTGTAAGTTCAGAATAATCATCACCGTTGTGAGTGAAGGACGTAGTACCGTGGGAATTCATTTGCGAAATTTCGGAGTCACCGGTCACGGTCCATATGCTGCTTGCATCAATATTGACATTGTTGGCGCTGGCGGTTGTGCCTTGCCAGTTAGAGCCGCTGTTAAGATTTACATCCACAACACTGCCGGTATCGGCAATGATTTCGCCTTCCAGGTGAGAGTTACTGGCAGATAGATTCACCTGGCTTTGCGCGGTAACGCCCGTATTAGTATCTATGAAACTTCGTGCTCTCAACAAAACACCGTTTCCGCTTTGCACGGTTGAGTTGTTATTCACATTAATCTGAGTATTGGCCCCTTCTGCAAGTATGCCCTCGCGGGTAGCGCTGCTGACAAGGCTGTTATCCAGTGTCACAATGGCCTGATGATCTGCATCAAAACCCTGTGTATAAATGCCATTTGCTAATGCACCCGTAGCCGATAACACGCTGTTACTGATGGTAATCTGGCTGTTGGCATAGGAACGGACAGCGGAAGCACTGTTGCCGGTCGAAATTCCCTTAACCTTATTTGCATCCAGGGTAGAGTCTTTCATGGCAACCAGCTGATTACTCTGTGCCCCGGTAGTTGTTATCTCAGCGGTATCAAGATTCATTATCCCCGCGTGGTCAGCGACGGCAGCGGCTGAACTGCTACCTTCTGTGTTAATCACCACATTTTTGGCGGTCAGTGTGGCCGGGGATAATCCTGCATTTGTCGCTTCATTGGCGGCGACATACAGGGCATACGACTTATCTCCGAGCGTAGTGATGCTGACATTATTTAATTCTGCTTCGCCGCGAGCATCGACCGCATAGGAATGCATGCCATTGGTCGTGAGTGAAAGATCATTGGCCGTTAGCTTTGCGCTCTGACTTGCGGCAAAAAAACCAGTGTTATTACTGCCAGTCGTCGCGTAGGTCCCGCCGGTCAACGTCACATCGCTATATGTGTTGGTATTCACCATGATGTCATCATTACCGGTCATTCGAACGTTACCGTTTATGATGTCAACAGTAGCTCTTATGTCATCGCTGGAGCCTGATGCATAAATCACATTTTGGGAACCAGCAGAGGTTTGCTCAACCGTGAGGTTTTCAATGACGAGTGAGGAGTCAGACACGGTGAGCGCATGTTTCGCGTTAGTTAATTTTATGTTTATATTACTCAGGCTCGCCGATGCGCCCGACTGGATATTAATCCCCCGTGCCTGAGCAGCATCGCTGGTGAGACGTATATTATCACCTGTTAATATTGAACCTTTATCGGAGGCATAAATAACACTGCTGTCATCTTTACCGGAACTGATGTCGGCATTATTAATTTCGGCAGAGGCGCCGGTTGTGATGTTAAATGTTTTACTGGAATCTGTTGTGCTGACGTCAGCGTAATTAAGTATTAACTTACTTTCATCAATAATATTAAATGCATAAGCTTCGCTGCCAGTAGTGGAGACTACGGATTGAACGGGAATGGGTGTCGGTATCCCAGGAGCCGTGATTTCCCCATCAACAATGACTTCTGTACCGGCTCCGGTGATGGTGTAAGCATGATCTTCCGCGCCCGTTGTAGCGAAACTCAAGGCGTCAGCAGGCGTTATGCCAGTGGAATATGTTGTTGTTGCAAATGCAACAGATGACGGTAATAAAAGGCTGAAAATGGCACTCGATAATAATGTTCTTTTAAAAGAACGCGATCCGTTCATATATTCGTCCATGTGAAAATATCCTTTATTTAGAAATAGCGCGCTTGTCTAACATGTTTTATTAATTCAACGAGTTAAATATCGAATGGCAATACATATTGAGGGTGTGGATTATGGTTATTATTGCCCGATAGATTTTTCCGAATGGTATAGCAACAACTCAGGAGCGTCAAATATTAGTGTTAATAATTAGAAATATTTATTTAGGCTTAATATATAATTAAGTTATCTGGGGGTAAATAAGTAAATAAGTAAATAAATAAGTCACCTGATTAACCGGTGGCTTTGACACCGCCCTCTAAAAGAAGGCCAAAGCTTTAACCTTCCAGCCCCGCTGAAACTGTTGCTCTGCTTCTTCTTTTACAATTTATGCCCTTTGATTTGCTGGTGACAAACCGGGGCAGTATTTAGCATGGGAACTGTATGGGCAAAGCTCCCCAGGTACGATCCCCCTCCAAAGGAGAGAGTGATTAAGGATGACGTAAAAAAGCCGATGAGTTATTCATCGGCTTTATATATTGAGGGGGGATTATTATATATTGAGGAAGATTACTTTTTCAGCTGAGAATGGAAATCGCGTTTGTCATAGCCGGTATAAAGCTGGCGCGGACGGGCGATTTTGACGCCTTCCTGATGCATTTCGCTCCAGTGAGCAATCCAGCCGACAGTACGTGCCATCGCGAAGATCACGGTGAACATGGAAGACGGAATCCCCATCGCTTTCAGGATGATGCCGGAGTAGAAATCGACGTTCGGGTACAGTTTCTTCTCGATGAAGTAAGGGTCGTTCAGCGCGATATGCTCAAGCTCCATCGCCACTTCCAGCAGGTTGTCTTTCAGATCCAGCTCTTTCAGAACTTCATGACAGGTTTCACGCATCACGGTCGCGCGCGGGTCATAGTTTTTATAAACACGGTGACCAAAGCCCATCAGGCGGAAGGAATCATTTTTATCTTTCGCGCGTTTCACGAATTCAGGAATGTGATCAACGCTGCTGATTTCTTCCAGCATTTTCAGTGCAGCTTCATTCGCGCCGCCGTGGGCCGGTCCCCACAGGGATGCGATACCCGCAGCAATACAGGCAAACGGGTTAGCGCCAGAAGAACCGGCGGTACGCACGGTGGAGGTCGAAGCATTTTGCTCGTGGTCAGCGTGCAGGATCAGGATACGATCCATGGCGCGTTCCAGAATCGGGTTCACTTTGTATTCTTCACACGGGGTGGAGAACATCATGTGCAGGAAGTTACCGGCATAAGACAGGTCGTTGCGCGGATACACAAACGGCTGGCCGATAGAATATTTGTAACACATGGCGGCAACGGTCGGCATTTTGGACAGCAGACGGTAAGCAGCGATTTCACGGTGACGTTCGTTTTCTACATCGATCGAGTCGTGATAAAACGCTGCCAGTGCGCCGGTGACACCACACAGAACAGCCATCGGGTGAGAGTCACGACGGAAGCCGTGGAACAGACGGGTGATTTGCTCATGCACCATCGTGTGACGGGTAACATTGGTTTTGAATTCATCATACTGTTTCTGAGTCGGCACTTCGCCGTTCAGCAGCAGGTAGCTCACTTCAAGGAAAGTGGACTCTTGTGCCAGCTGGTCAATCGGGAAACCACGGTGCAGCAGAACGCCTTCGTCACCATCGATATAGGTGATTTTGGACTCGCAGGATGCAGTAGAGGTGAAGCCGGGGTCATAAGTGAAAAGACCTTTGGAACCGAGGGTGCGGATATCCACTTCATCCTGGCCCAGTGTGCCGGACAGCACATTAAGTTCAATCGGGTCGTGACCTTGTAGGGTAAGTGTCGCTTTCTTATCAGCCATTTACAGTCTCCTTAGCGCCTTATTTTTAAAAATCAGTAACAACAGAAATGCCTGGAAGCGACGCCTTGTAAGGTCATTATTATTGTCAGCCTTAGCTCTGCGATCGAATGGGAAGGGAACGTAGAGCTGAGTCGAAGTGCAGTCTCAGACTGCTCTGTGACAAACAAGCGGCGTTTCATCGTTGTTAACGATTCGGTAAATCATTACTGTTCTGTCACTCAGTACCGGTGAAGAGTATGAGGATTTACACAATCACCACTTTTGCATAACTTGAGCCATCAGGGAAGACCCCGACTTGCGATTGTGTGATCCGCTGATTCTTCAGAAACTTTCACTATTTTGGTGCGTGAAGGCGAAGCCGGTATGTGCTCAGAATCACAGTCCTATTGGAATAGTTCTTTTGTAATAGAAATGTTGATCAAATGTCAAACCAGATAATTTATTTTGTGTCTTTTATGAAAAGTGAGAGATAACTCACTGTTTCGCAGAAATGTGAATAAAGCATTTGTAGGGCAATTGTAATAAGAATGTGATCAACCTATACTCCTACAAGGTCTCCGGACAATCCGAAGTAGGAGCACCCAGCATCATTTTCTTCGCCCTTCACGTTACGGCTACGAAAATACTTTTATCGCGCCTTTTAAGCACACTGGATGTCGTCCTTTGAGCGCGAAAAATGATGAGCTTTTAGCTCAGCTTTCCAAAGTTATTGGTGTTGTGGGAAGGCGGCAAGCAAGCGAATCCTTATGAGCTGACACAGGTTAGTGATTAGGGTGAGCGCGCAGCCAACGCACCCACAGCGACAAGAACAAAGGAAAGGGTGCTGTCTGACATACTGCTCCGGACCGGAGGGAAAATAATAAGAGCTGTGTGGGCAAAACCGTGAAAAAACAAAGACCTGTCAATCTGGATCTGCAAACGATCCGATTTCCTGTTACTGCGATAGCGTCCATCTTACACCGAGTCTCTGGCGTAATTACCTTCGTCGCCGTCGGTATCCTCCTCTGGCTGTTAGGCCTGTCTCTCTCTTCTCCTGAAGGGTTTGCACATGCTGCCGCCATCATGAATAGCTTGTTCGTAAAATTCATCTTTTGGGGAATACTCACTGCGCTGGCCTATCACGTTTGCGGTGGCGTCCGCCATTTGCTGATGGATTTTGGCTATATCGAAGAGAGTTTGGCTGCCGGTACCCGTTCTGCCCAGGTGGCAATCGGTCTGACCGTCGTGCTGTCAATTCTGGCTGGAGTCCTCGTATGGTAAGCAACGTTTCTGCGTTAGGGCGTAATGGTGTGCACGACTGGCTGTTACTGCGTGCTTCCGCAATTATCCTCACCTTGTACATCCTCTATATTCTGGGCTTTGTGGTTCTGGCTCAGGAACTGACATTTGATGTCTGGCATGGCTTCTTCTCTTCCTCCATCACCAAAGTATTCACACTGCTGGCGCTGCTCTCAATTCTGATACACGCGTGGATCGGCATGTGGCAGGTGTTAACGGACTATGTGAAATCGCTGGCTGTCCGACTGGTGCTGCAACTGGCTATTGTCGTGGTGTTAGTGGTTTACCTACTTTACGGAACAATTGTTGTTTGGGGAGCGTAGTAAATGAATCTGCCAGTCAGAGAGTTTGATGCTGTCGTTATCGGTGCGGGTGGCGCCGGTATGCGTGCCGCGTTACAAATTTCGCAAATGGGGCTGTCTTGTGCCCTGATTTCAAAAGTCTTCCCGACCCGCTCCCATACGGTGTCAGCGCAGGGCGGTATTACCGTTGCGCTGGGTAACACCCATGAGGATGACTGGGAATGGCATATGTATGACACCGTAAAAGGTTCCGACTATATCGGTGACCAGGACGCCATTGAATATATGTGTAAAACCGGGCCGGAAGCGATTCTGGAACTCGAACACATGGGGCTGCCTTTCTCCCGTCTGGACGATGGCCGTATTTATCAGCGTCCGTTTGGCGGGCAGTCGAAGAACTTCGGCGGCGAACAGGCGGCACGTACCGCCGCCGCAGCCGACCGTACCGGTCACGCCTTGTTGCATACGCTGTATCAGCAAAACCTGAAAAATGGCACCACAATTTTCTCAGAATGGTATTCGCTGGATTTAGTGAAAAACCAGGACGGCGCGATCGTCGGCTGTACCGCAATCTGTATTGAAACCGGTGAAGTGGTGTACTTCAAAGCCAAAGCGACCGTGCTGGCGACCGGTGGTGCAGGCCGTATTTACCAGTCCACCACCAACGCCCACATTAATACCGGCGACGGTGTCGGCATGGCGCTGCGTGCAGGTGTTCCGGTGCAGGATATGGAAATGTGGCAGTTCCACCCGACCGGTATCGCCGGCGCAGGCGTTCTGGTAACAGAAGGCTGTCGTGGTGAAGGCGGTTATCTGCTTAATAAAGACGGCGAGCGTTTCATGGAACGTTATGCGCCGAATGCCAAAGACCTGGCGGGTCGTGACGTGGTGGCGCGTTCCATCATGATCGAAATCCGCGAAGGCCGCGGCTGTGAAGGTCCGTGGGGCCCGCACGCCAAACTGAAACTCGACCATCTGGGTAAAGACGTTCTGGAATCCCGCCTGCCTGGCATCCTCGAACTGTCGCGTACCTTCGCACACGTCGATCCGGTGAAAGAACCGATCCCGGTTATCCCGACCTGCCATTACATGATGGGCGGTATTCCGACCAAGGTGACCGGTCAGGCATTGCGTGTTAACGCACAGGGTCAGGACGAAGTGATCCCGGGTCTGTTCGCCGTGGGCGAGATTGCCTGCGTATCGGTACATGGCGCTAACCGCCTTGGCGGCAACTCGCTGCTGGACCTGGTGGTGTTTGGCCGTGCAGCGGGCATGCATTTGCAGGAATCTATTGCAGAGCAGGGTGACAGCCGTGATGCCTCTCAGGATGACATTGATGTCTCTTTGGAACGTCTGAACCGCTGGAATAACACCCGTTCAGGTGAAGATCCGGTGGCTATCCGTAAAGATCTGCAAGCGTGCATGCAGAACAACTTCTCGGTCTTCCGTGAAGGTGATGCGATGGCGAAAGGGCTGGAAGAACTGAAAGTGATCCGCGAGCGTCTGAAATCTGCCCGTCTGGATGATACGTCCTCAGAATTCAATACCCAGCGCGTTGAGTGCCTGGAACTGGATAATCTGATGGAAACCGCGTTCTCCACTGCCGTCTCTGCAAACTACCGCACCGAAAGCCGTGGTGCACACAGCCGTTTCGACTTCCCTGAGCGTGATGATGCGAACTGGTTGTGCCACACGCTGTATCAGCCGGAAACAGAAAGCATGACCCGCCGTGAGGTGAACATGCAGCCTAAGCTTCGCGCAGCGTTCCCGCCGAAAGCGCGTACATACTAGGGCAGAGCGGAGACAGATTATGAAAATTGAATTTTCGATTTATCGCTATAACCCGGACGTCGATGACGTGCCGTACATGAAAGATTATGTGCTGGAAGCCAAAGAAGGGCGCGACATGATGTTGCTCGACGCGCTGATTTTGCTGAAAGAGCAGGATCCGACGCTGGCTTTCCGCCGCTCATGCCGTGAAGGGGTTTGCGGGTCAGATGGCGTCAACATGAACGGTAAAAACGGTCTGGCGTGTATCACACCCGTCTCGACGCTGCGTAACGGCAACAAGAAAATTGTTATCCGTCCGTTACCAGGGTTACCGGTTGTCCGTGACCTTGTAGTAGACATGGGGCAATTCTATAAGCAGTATGAGAAGATTAAGCCTTACTTGTTGAATGATGGGAAAAATCCTCCGGCGCGTGAACATTTACAGATGCCGGATGATCGTGAAAAGCTGGACGGATTATACGAGTGTATTCTCTGCGCCTGCTGTTCGACGTCCTGTCCGTCTTTCTGGTGGAATCCGGACAAGTTTGTCGGCCCGGCGGGCCTTCTGGCCGCTTACCGTTTCCTGATCGACAGCCGCGATACCGAGACACAATCGCGCCTCGACGATCTGAACGATGCTTTCAGCGTATTCCGCTGCCACAGCATCATGAACTGTGTGAGTGTATGTCCGAAGGGGCTGAATCCGACCAAGGCTATCGGTCATATCAAATCGATGCTGCTACAACGCGGTGCCTGAGAAGATATGCCACGCCACAGCGGGAACTCAGGTTCCCGCTGTTATTTATCCCCAGGTGCGTTGCGCTTTCTTTAGTTACAAATGTTGCAACTGAGGCGTTGATAGCAAATAAGTAAATTTTTAATAACAAAATAGCAACAAGTGCAACAAAGTTGCGCCTTACAGGAGTAAGATAGCCGGGTCAAAATCTGGGTGTTAGAAAACATCTGAAAAGGCAGCACTAAGAAGCAGGGCAACTTCAAAAATCAGTCACGCGCATGGCGGATTTCTGAAGGTTCCTTGAAGAGCCAAATGCTCAACCAACGAACTGTTTTAGTAAGGAAAACCGTTTTACCGCGGTGTATCACGGTCAATATTATTAACCACGGCGAAAACTAAAGCTTCAAAGCTTAAGGGATCACGATGCAGAACGGCGCAATGAAGGCCTGGCTGGATTCCTCCTATCTGGCGGGTGCGAACCAGTCTTACATAGAACAACTCTATGAAGACTACTTAACCGATCCTGGTTCCGTTGACGATAGCTGGCGTTCGATTTTTAAACAGCTACCAACAGTGGGTGTGAAACCAGAGCAACTCCATTCTCAAACACGGGACTACTTCCGCCGCCTGGCGAAAGACGCGTCACGTTACAACTCCTCCATCAGCGATCCGCAAACGGATGCCAAGCAAGTCAAGGTGCTGCAGTTAATCAACGCCTTCCGCTTCCGTGGTCATCAGAACGCGAACCTTGATCCCCTTGGTCTGTGGAAACTGGACGACGTGCCCGATCTGGATCCGGCGTTCCACCATCTGACTGAAGCTGATTTCCAGGAAACCTTCAACGTCGGTTCTTTTGCCATTGGCAAGGAAACCATGCAGCTCGGCGAGCTGTATAAAGCCCTGAAGCAAACCTATTGCGGTTCCATTGGTGCAGAATATATGCACATCACCAACACCGAAGAGAAACGCTGGATCCAACAGCGTATCGAATCCGTGGCCGGTCGTGCGAGCTTCACCAATGATGAAAAGAAAACGTTCCTGAAAGAGCTGACCGCAGCAGAAGGTCTGGAGCGTTATCTGGGCGCGAAATTCCCGGGTGCAAAACGCTTTTCACTCGAAGGTGGCGATGCACTGGTGCCGATGCTTAAAGACATGATCCGTCATGCTGGCAAAAACGGAACCCGTGAAGTGGTGCTGGGTATGGCGCACCGTGGCCGTCTGAACGTACTGATCAACGTGCTGGGCAAAAAGCCGCAGGATTTGTTCGACGAATTCTCCGGCAAGCATAAAGAACATCTGGGTACCGGTGATGTGAAATACCACATGGGCTATTCGTCTGATGTGGAAACCGAAGGCGGTATGGTGCATCTGGCGCTGGCGTTTAACCCGTCGCACCTCGAAATCGTCAGCCCGGTGGTTATCGGTTCTGTTCGTGCCCGTCGTGATCGTCTGGACGAAGCGCGCAGCAACATGGTTCTGCCAATCACCATTCACGGTGATGCGGCGATTACCGGTCAGGGTGTGGTTCAGGAAACCCTGAACATGTCGCTGGCACGTGGTTATGAAGTGGGCGGCACCGTACGTATCGTCATCAATAACCAGGTGGGTTTCACCACCTCGAATCCGAAAGATGCGCGTTCTACCGATTACTGTACCGATATTGCGAAAATGGTGCAGGCACCGATTTTCCACGTCAATGCCGATGACCCTGAAGCGGTGGCTTTCGTAACCCGCCTGGCATTGGATTTCCGTAACACCTTTAAACGTGACGTCATGATCGACCTGGTTTGCTACCGTCGCCACGGCCATAACGAGGCCGACGAACCTAGCGCAACCCAGCCGCTGATGTACAACAAGATTAAGAAACACCCGACGCCACGCAAAATCTACGCTGATGTCCTGACTGAGCAAAACGTGGCCAGCCTCGAAGATGCCACGGAAATGGTCAACCTGTATCGTGATGCGCTGGATGCTGGTGAATGCGTAGTGGAAGAGTGGCGTCAGAATGACATGCACACTTTCACCTGGTCACCGTATCTGAACCATGAGTGGGATGAAGCTTACCCGAACAAGGTTGAGCTGAAACGTCTGCAGGAACTGGCGCGTCGTGTCAGTCATGTGCCGGATGCGATTGAAATGCAGTCACGCGTGGCCAAGATTTATGCTGACCGTAACGAGATGGCAGAGGGCAATAAGAAATTCGACTGGGGTGGTGCAGAAAACCTGGCCTACGCGACGCTGGTCGATGAAGGTATTCCGATTCGTCTTTCCGGTGAAGATACCGGTCGCGGCACCTTCTTCCACCGCCATGCTGTGGTCCATAACCAGAAAAACGGTTCCGTGTACGTGCCGCTGGCTAATATTCATAACAGCCAGGGCGAGTTCAACGTCTGGGATTCCGTGCTTTCCGAAGAAGCGGTGCTGGCATTTGAATACGGTTATGCCACGGCTGAACCGCGCACCCTGACTATCTGGGAAGCGCAGTTCGGTGATTTCGCCAACGGTGCGCAGGTGGTTATTGACCAGTTCATCAGTTCCGGCGAGCAGAAATGGGGCCGCATGTGTGGTCTGGTGATGTTGTTGCCACACGGCTACGAAGGGCAGGGACCGGAGCACTCCTCCGCGCGCCTGGAACGTTATCTGCAACTTTGCGCTGAGCAAAATATGCAGGTCTGTATCCCGTCTACCCCGGCGCAGGTTTACCACATGATCCGTCGTCAGGCACTGCGCGGTATGCGCCGTCCGCTGATCGTGATGTCACCGAAGTCACTGTTGCGCCATCCTCTTGCGGTTTCTACGCTTGATGAGTTGGCTAACGGCAGCTTCCTGCCTGCGATTGGCGAAGTCGACGAACTGGATCCAAAACAGGTCAAGCGCGTGGTGATGTGCTCCGGTAAGGTTTATTACGACCTGCTGGAACAACGTCGCAAAAACGAGCAAACCGATGTGGCGATCGTCCGCATCGAGCAGCTTTACCCGTTCCCGCACAAGGCAATTCAGGAAGTGCTTGAGAAATTCTCACACGTTCATGATTTCGTCTGGTGCCAGGAAGAGCCATTGAACCAGGGCGCGTGGTATTGCAGCCAGCACAATTTCCGTGAAGTGATTCCTTTCGGGGCTTCTTTACGTTACGCAGGACGCCCGGCCTCTGCCTCTCCGGCAGTGGGCTACATGTCCGTTCACCAGAAGCAACAGCAAGATCTGGTTAACGATGCGCTGAACGTTAAATAACCGCGTTGGCGTCAGTTAACTATATGGAACATAAGAAGGATTGATAATGAGTAGCGTAGATATTCTGGTCCCTGACCTTCCTGAATCCGTTGCGGATGCGACGGTTGCCACCTGGCACAAAAAGCCGGGCGACAGTGTTGAGCGTGACGATGTACTGGTAGAAATTGAAACCGATAAAGTGGTTCTGGAAGTGCCGGCAAGTGAAGCCGGTATTCTGGACAGCATTATCGAAGACGAAGGTGCGACGGTCATTTCCCGTCAGATCCTGGCGCGTATTCGTCCGGGTAACAGCAGCGGCAAGCCAAGCACTGAGAAAAGCTCCGATAAAGAAGCGACTCCTGCGGCACGCCACACAGCAGCACTGGAAGAAGAGAACAACGACGCACTCAGCCCGGCTATCCGTCGTCTGATTGCTGAACATTCTCTGGATGCCAGCGCCATCAAAGGCAGCGGTGTCGGTGGTCGTCTGACCCGTGAAGATATTGAACAGCACCTGGCGAAGGCCAAGGATGCGAAGCCAGCCGCAGCACCTGCAGCGGCACCGGCCGCCGCCAGCGCCGCACCGGCTCTGGGTTCACGTAGCGAAAAACGGGTACCGATGACCCGTCTGCGTAAACGTGTTGCTGAGCGTCTGCTTGAAGCCAAAAACAGCACGGCGATGCTGACCACCTTCAACGAAATCAATATGAAGCCCATCATGGATCTGCGTAAGCAGTACGGTGATGGTTTTGAAAAACGTCACGGTGTACGTCTGGGCTTCATGTCTTTCTATCTGAAAGCTGTGGTTGAAGCGCTGAAACGCTATCCGGAAGTGAATGCTTCTATTGATGGCGATGATGTGGTTTACCACAACTATTTTGATGTCAGCATTGCGGTATCCACGCCACGTGGTCTGGTCACACCGGTTCTGCGTGATGTCGATACGCTGGGCATGGCAGATATCGAGAAGCAAATCAAAGAACTGGCCATCAAAGGCCGTGACGGCAAGCTGAAAGTGGAAGAACTGACCGGCGGTAACTTTACCGTGACCAACGGCGGTGTCTTTGGTTCTCTGATGTCCACGCCGATCATCAACCCGCCGCAGAGCGCCATTCTGGGCATGCATGCCATTAAAGATCGCCCGATGGCAGTGAATGGTCAGGTGGTGATTTTGCCAATGATGTATCTGGCACTGTCATATGATCACCGTCTGGTGGATGGCCGCGAGTCTGTCGGTTTCCTGGTGACCATTAAAGAGATGCTGGAAGATCCGGCTCGTCTGCTGCTGGACGTCTAGTCCCGGCACAGCGAAAGATGAGAGATCGAAAAATCTGCGGCACAGTTCGCTGTGCCCTGATAAGCCTTCCTACTTACCGAATAAGAATGGATAGAACATCATGAATTTACACGAGTATCAGGCGAAACAGCTGTTCCTGCGCTACGGCCTGCCAGCACCAACGGGCTTCGCCTGTTCCACCCCGCGTGAAGCGGAAGAGGCTGCATCGAAAATCGGTGCCGGTCCGTGGGTGGTGAAATGTCAGGTTCATGCCGGCGGCCGCGGTAAAGCGGGCGGCGTGAAAGTCGTTAAAAGCAAAGAAGAAATCCGTGCTTTTGCTGAGCACTGGCTGGGCAAACGTCTGGTGACTTACCAGACAGACGCCAGCGGTCAGCCGGTTAACCAGATCCTGGTTGAATCCGCCACTGATATTGATAAAGAACTGTATCTTGGCGCGGTAGTGGATCGCAGCTCCCGTCGCGTGGTGTTCATGGCGTCTACCGAAGGCGGCGTGGAAATCGAGAAAGTGGCGGAAGAAACCCCGCACCTGATCCACAAAGTGGCGCTTGATCCGCTGGCAGGTCCGCAGCCGTATCAGGGCCGCGAGCTGGCTTTCAAACTGGGTCTGAGCGGTAAGCAGGTTCAGCAGTTCACCAAGATCTTCATGGGGCTGGCGAACATTTTCCTTGAGCGCGATCTGGCGCTGATCGAAATCAACCCGCTGGTGGTGACTACCGCAGGTGACCTGATCTGCCTCGATGGCAAACTGGGTGCCGACGGCAACGCCTTGTTCCGTCAGCCGGAATTGCGTGAAATGCGCGATTACAGTCAGGAAGATGCCCGTGAGTCTCAGGCTGCGCAGTGGGAACTGAACTACGTTGCGCTCGACGGCAATATCGGTTGTATGGTGAACGGGGCCGGTCTGGCAATGGGCACCATGGATATCGTGAAACTGCACGGCGGCGAACCGGCTAACTTCCTCGATGTCGGCGGTGGCGCAACCAAAGAACGCGTGACCGAAGCCTTCAAAATCATCCTGTCCGATGAAAAAGTCAAAGCCGTCTTCGTAAACATCTTCGGCGGTATCGTACGTTGCGACCTGATCGCCGACGGTATCATCGGTGCGGTGGAAGAAGTGGGCGTCAGCGTGCCGGTTGTGGTGCGTCTTGAAGGTAACAATGCCGAGCTGGGTGCCAAAAAACTGGCAGACAGCGGTTTGAACATCATTGCAGCGACCAGCCTGACGAATGCGGCTCAACAAGTTGTCGCGGCAGTGGAGGGGAAATAATGTCGATTTTAATCAACAAGAACACCAAAGTTATCTGCCAGGGTTTCACCGGTAGCCAGGGGACTTTCCACTCCGAACAAGCCATCGCATACGGTACAAAAATGGTTGGCGGTGTAACACCGGGCAAAGGTGGCACCGAACATCTGGGTCTGCCTGTGTTCAACACCGTGCGTGAAGCGGTAGAAACCACCGGCGCAACGGCATCTGTGATTTATGTTCCGGCGCCGTTCTGCAAAGACTCCATTCTGGAAGCGCTGGATGCTGGCATTAAACTGATTATCTGTATCACTGAAGGCATTCCGACCCTGGATATGTTGGTGGTTAAAGTGAAACTGGATCAGAGCGATGCGGTGATGATCGGGCCAAACTGTCCGGGGGTGATCACGCCGGGTGAATGCAAAATCGGCATCATGCCGGGCCACATTCATCTGCCAGGTAAAGTGGGTATTGTTTCCCGCTCAGGCACGCTGACGTATGAAGCCGTTAAACAGACCACGGATTACGGTTACGGCCAGTCTACCTGTGTCGGTATCGGCGGTGACC
Source organism: Rahnella sp. RFA10(1/100) (assembly GCF_004195115.1). Classification (NCBI taxonomy): domain Bacteria; kingdom Pseudomonadati; phylum Pseudomonadota; class Gammaproteobacteria; order Enterobacterales; family Yersiniaceae; genus Rahnella; species Rahnella sp. RFA10(1/100). The sequence continues at coordinate 1,337,777 of NZ_SEWR01000001.1, read as the reverse complement.
CGATCCCTGGCTCTAACTTCATCGATATCCTGAAGTTGTTCCAGGAAGATCCGCAGACTGAAGTGATCGTCATGATCGGCGAAATCGGCGGTAACGCCGAAGAAGAAGCCGCAGCGTACATCAAAGCGCACGTGACTAAACCGGTTGTGGGTTACATCGCAGGGGTTACTGCGCCTAAGGGCAAACGTATGGGCCATGCTGGCGCCATCATTGCCGGTGGTAAAGGCACTGCTGATGAGAAATTTGCAGCGCTGGAAGCCGCAGGTGTTAAAACCGTTCGCAGCCTGGCCGATATCGGCGAAGCCGTGAAATCACTGCTTCCGCAATAAGTATTACCCACCCGTATTGGTAAACCGCCGGTACGGGTTAAGTCAATTTTTATAAAAAAAGATTCGACATGTTGGCCGCCTTCGGGTGGCCTTTTTTATTTTAAGCTAAATAATTAACATTCGCCGAATTAAGCTATATTCATTAACACAGCACGATACGTTCATGGGTAATAAAAGGTTAATAATTGGATTTTAGAAGGTAGCAAATTAGATATTTTCAACAACCATAAAAGCACAATTAATTAACATTGAGGCCATCATTAAATCTCATTGAAACCAAAAGTTAACATTTTGAAATATTTTTTTAGAAATTGATGGACAGCTTATAGAAATAAACAAGGAGATAGGCTTAAATTGCGGCAGATCAATTACAGGGTTTTCCACTGTTTTGTTCTTAAATTGACCTGTACACGGAAATCCGCTTAAGGTCACTAAAAAACCTATTTAATGTGTGGGATTACTGGCGTAACATAATGGTCCTGTAACATCCGTTTTTTGTATGATTATTTTTCCCCGTGATTTTGCCCGTTCATCAGCCTGTTCCAGGCCCGCTGCTCGTGCTTTTTCCGGACTCAGAATGTCTGGTCGATGGCTTTACTCAACCGGGTACTGACATTTTTTCTACACACATTTAAATATTGGTAGTCATGAGGCGTTCCGGCACACGGTTCGTCAAAGATCACAATTTGTGGTCTTCCTCCGAGGAGCAAGGGGTCAAGATGTTTGATATCGTTGAACTGTCGCGTTTACAGTTTGCTTTAACAGCCATGTATCATTTCCTATTTGTCCCATTAACGCTAGGTATGGCGTTTTTGTTGGCAATTATGGAAACGGTTTATGTCCTTTCCGGCAAACAAATCTATAAAGATATGACCAAATTCTGGGGCAAACTCTTTGCAATTAACTTTGCACTGGGCGTTGCCACCGGTTTAACCATGGAATTCCAGTTCGGGACTAACTGGTCATATTTCTCACATTACGTGGGTGATATCTTCGGTGCGCCGCTGGCGATTGAAGGTTTAATGGCATTTTTCCTGGAATCCACTTTAGTGGGCCTGTTCTTCTTCGGATGGGACCGTCTTACTAAAGTTCAGCATATGACTGTGACCTGGTTTGTTGCCCTTGGCTCAAACTTGTCAGCTTTGTGGATCCTGGTGGCGAATGGCTGGATGCAAAACCCGATTGCATCGACTTTCAACTACGAAACCATGCGTATGGAAATGGTCAGCTTCTCCGAACTGGTGCTGAACCCGGTTGCGCAGGTTAAATTTGTTCACACCGTAGCGTCTGGTTATGTGACTGGCGCGATGTTCATTCTGGCTATCAGCTCTTACTACCTGTTGAAAGGTCGCGATGTCGGTTTCGCGAAGCGTTCATTTGCTATCGCAGCAAGCTTCGGTCTGGCTGCCGTGCTTTCCGTTATCGTACTGGGTGATGAATCCGGTTATGAAATGGGTGACGTACAAAAAACGAAACTGGCTGCTATCGAAGCAGAGTGGGATACCCAACCTGCACCGGCAAGTTTCACGCTGTTCGGCATGCCGAATCAGGACAAAATGGAAAATGAATATTCTGTTCAGATCCCTTACCTGCTCGGCCTGATTGCCACACGTTCTGTTGATACGCCGGTCACCGGTCTGAAAGACCTGATGGCGCAACACGAAGTGCGTATCCGTAACGGTATGAAAGCCTACACCCTGCTGGAAGAACTGCGTTCGGGCAACACTGACCCGAAAGTGCGCAGCGATTTCGAAAGCACCAAGCAGGATCTGGGCTACGGTATGTTGCTCAAACGCTATACCGACAACCCGGCGGCGGCGACTGACGCACAGATTCAGAAAGCGACCAAAGATTCTATCCCGCGCGTTCTGCCACTGTATTTTGCATTCCGTATCATGGTTGCCTGCGGCATCCTGATGTTCGTACTGATTGCGCTGTCCTTCTACACCGTCTTACGTGGCAAAATTGGCCAGAAACGCTGGTTACACCGCGCGGTATTCATCGGCCTGCCGTTGCCGTGGATTGCTGTCGAGGCGGGCTGGTTCGTGGCTGAATATGGCCGCCAGCCTTGGGCGATTGGTGAAGTGTTACCCACTGCGATCGCACACTCTTCACTGACTGTGGGTGATGTACTGACCTCGATGATCCTCATCTGTGGTCTCTACACCCTGTTCCTGGTCGCTGAAATGTTCCTGATGTTCAAATATGCGCGCCTCGGGCCAAGCAGCCTGAAAACCGGCCGTTATCATTATGAACAACCTTCAGCGCCACTTGAGCAAGCTCGGTAATAGGGAGTCCACTTATGTTTGATTATGAAGTTTTACGGTTCATCTGGTGGGTGCTGATTGGCGTGCTGTTTATCGGCTTCGCAGTGACCGATGGATTTGACATGGGCGTTGGTATCCTGGTGCGCATTATCGGTAAAACCGATACGGACCGCCGTGTGATGATCAATGCCATTGCCCCGCACTGGGACGGTAATCAGGTCTGGCTGATCACCGCCGGTGGCGCACTGTTCGCGGCCTGGCCTATGGTGTATGCAGCCGCATTCTCCGGCTTTTATGCGGCGATGGTACTTGTGCTGTGCGCCTTGTTCTTCCGTCCGCTGGGCTTTGACTATCGTTCAAAACTGGAAAGCGCACGCTGGCGTGGCATGTGGGACTGGGGCATTTTCATCGGCAGCTTCGTGCCGGCTCTGGTCTTTGGTGTAGCCTTCGGTAACCTTCTGTTAGGCGTACCATTCCATATCGACGGCGACCTGCGTCTGTTCTACACCGGTAATCTGCTGGGCTTGCTGAACCCGTACGGCATTCTGGCCGGTCTGGTCAGCCTGACCATGCTGATCACTCAGGGGGCCACCTATCTGCAAATGCGTACTGTGGGTGAACTGCACCTGCGTACCCGTGCCGCGTCGCAGATTTCTGCGCTGGTGATGATGGTGTGCTTCCTGCTGGCAGGCATCTGGTTAGTGAAAGGGATTGATGGTTTCACCGTGACATCCGTTATGGATCACGCAGGTCCGTCTAACCCGCTGCGCAAAACCGTGTCTCATGAAGCGGGTGCATGGCTGGCTAACTTCAACAAGACACCCGGTTTGTGGGCGATTCCTGCATTGGGTGTGATTTTGCCGTTGCTGACCATTTTGTTCTCACGCATGAATAAAGCGGCGCTGGCATTCATCAGTAACTCACTGACTATCGCCTGTGTAATCCTGACTGCGGGTATCACTATGTTCCCGTTCGTGATGCCGTCAATTACTGAGCCGAATGCCAGCCTGACCATGTGGGATGCCACATCCACACTGTTGACGCTCAGAGTGATGACCGTTGTCGCGTGCATCTTTGTGCCAATCATCCTGATTTACACCTCATGGGCGTATTACAAGATGTTCGGGCGCCTCGATAAACATTACATCGAGAACAACAAGCATTCGTTGTATTAAGGAGAACACCATGTGGTATTTTGCCTGGATCCTCGGCACCTTACTGGCTTGCTCATTCGGTATCATTACCGCGCTGGCGTTTGAACACAGCGAAGCCAATAAAGCGGCTAAAGAAGAGAAGTAATAATGAGTGTGATCGCGGATAAACTTTACGCTGTCACAGATAAGGGCCCGTTAAGGGCCCTTTCGCTTGTGATGTCACTGGTGCTGGCCGGCTGCGTTTTTTGGAAACCCGGTATGTTTGCCTCGTCAACCAGTCAGCTGGAAGTCTGGCACGGGGTCATTTTGATATGGGCCGTTTGCAGTGGTGTTATCCATGGCCTGGGTTTTCGCCCGCATAAATCAATCTGGAAAGCTTTCTTCTCGCCATTGCTGGCGATGATTGCGTTAGCTGCAGGACTTTATTACTTTTTCAGCTGATTTTTTGCGTAAAAAAAAGACAAATTTACAGTAATTTTCTTATGGGCCGCTCTGGCCCATAATTATTTTCATTCCATCAATCCTACCCATTCCCAACCCCAATTCTCTTGCGTATAGTAGTGCCGTCAAATTGCATTACGGGATGTACAGTGAGTAATTCGTTGTTCCGATGGCCGGTTCGTGTCTACTTTGAGGACACAGACGCGGGAGGTGTGGTCTACCATGCCCGATACGTCGCCTTTTATGAAAGGGCTCGCACAGAGATGTTGCGCCAACGCAATTTTCACCAGCAGCAGTTGCTGGGTGAACACGTCGCTTTTGCTGTCCGCCGCATGACGGTCGAATACTTTGCACCAGCTCGCCTAGATGACCTGCTGGATGTCCAGAGTGAGATTACGTCCATTCGCGGAGCTTCTCTTACTTTTGCACAACGAATTCTTGATTCGCATGGAAACCTTCTGAGTTCTGCAGAAGTGTTGATCGCATGCATTGATCCACACCAAATGAAGCCCCGAGCGCTTCCTAAGTCTATTGTCGCGGAGTTTAAGCAGTGACTGACATGAACATTCTTGATTTATTTTTGAAGGCCAGCATCCTGGTTAAGCTGATTATGCTTGTCCTGGTGTGCTTCTCTATCGCGTCCTGGGCGATCATCATTCAACGCACCAAGGTGCTGAATGCCGCCACCCGCGAAGCAGAAGCGTTCGAAGATAAATTCTGGTCCGGTATTGAGCTTTCCCGTCTGTATCAGGAAAGCCAGGGCCGCCGCGAAACCCTGAGCGGGGCAGAGCAAATCTTCCATTCCGGTTTTAAAGAGTTCGCGCGTCTTCATCGTGCCAACAGCCATGCGCCGGAAGCCGTGATTGAAGGTTCTTCACGTGCGATGCGTATTTCTTTTAACCGTGAACTCGAATCACTGGAAACACATATTCCGTTCCTGGGCACCGTGGGTTCTATCAGCCCGTATATCGGTCTGTTCGGTACCGTCTGGGGGATCATGCACGCCTTTATCGGTTTAGGTTCTGTGAAACAGGCAACCTTGCAAATGGTCGCCCCGGGTATCGCAGAAGCACTGATCGCCACTGCGATTGGTCTGTTTGCCGCTATCCCTGCTGTTATGGCGTACAACCGCCTGAACCAGCGTGTGAACAAGCTTGAGCAAAACTACGATAACTTCATGGAAGAATTCACGGCTATCCTGCACCGTCAGGCTTTCTCTCGCGAAACCAGCAGTAACTAAAGGGGGAGAGTATGGCTCGTTCACGAGGTCGTCGTAACCGCCGCGAAGGTAAGTCGGAGATCAACATCGTTCCGTTGCTGGACGTATTGCTGGTTCTGTTGCTGATTTTTATGGCAACAGCACCCATCATTACCCAGAGTGTGGAAGTCGATTTGCCTGACGCAACGGATTCTAAAACGGTGTCCAGCGATGATAATCCGCCCGTGATTGTTGAAGTCTCCGGCGTGGGTCAGTACACCATTGTGGTGGATCATCAGCGTATGGAACAATTGCCTGAACAACAGGTTATCGCAGAAGCGACCAGCCGTATTCAGGCCAATCCGAAGACGGTATTCCTGATCGGCGGTGCAAAAGACGTGCCTTATGATGAAATCATCAAGGCGCTGAATATGCTGCATCAGGCTGGCGTGAAATCTGTCGGATTGATGACACAACCTATCTGAGGATAGGTAATTTGTAACACTTATTTGAAACCCGGCATTCTCTGGCTTGTTAAAAGTATGACAGGCAATACAGGAACCCGGGTTTTTAGTAATCCTGTCTTGGGAAATCTATTTTGGTAAAGGCAACTGCAACTGAACAAAACGATAAGCTCAAACGCGCCGTTATTGTTTCGGTCGTTCTGCATATCATCATTATAGCCCTGTTGATTTGGGGATCGCTGGACGAAGATACCAGCATGAGTGGCGGCGGTGGGGGGAGCGATATCTCTGCCGTAATGGTTGATCCCAGTGCCGTGGTCGATCAGTACAATCGTCAGCAACAGCAACAGGCTGATTCCCAACGCGCTGCCGCCGCGCGTCAGAAAAAATCAGAACAACAGGCTGAAGAGCTGCAACAGAAACAGGCCGCAGAACAGCAACGCCTGAAAGAACTTGAGAAAGAGCGTCTGCAAGCGCAGGAAAGTGCGAAGCAGCAGGCTCAGGAACAGGCCCAGCAGCAAAAGCAGGCTGAACAAGCTGCCGAGCAGGCGAAAGAACAGCAAAAACAGGCTGAAGCTGCCGCAGCACAGGCGAAGGCTGAAGCGGCAAAAGCGGCCGCTCAGGCGAAAGCAGATGCCGCGAAAGAAGCGGCTAAAGCACAAGCTGACGCGCAGAAAAAAGCGGCTGCAGATGCTAAAAAACAAGCAGAGGCTGAAGCCGCCGCCGCGGCTGCCGCTGCGAAGAAACAAGCCGAAGCGGATGCTAAGAAAGAAGCGGCAGCAGAAGCCAAAAAACAGGCTGCTGCTGAAGCGAAGGCTCAGGCCGCTGCCGATGCTAAAGCACAAGCTGAGGCTGATGCCAAAGCCGCCGCCGATGCAAAAGCTGCTGCTGCCGCAGAGAAAAAAGCGGAAGCTGCCGCGGCTGCCAAGAAAGCTGCAGCCGATAAAAAAGCTGCCGCTGCCGCCGCTGCCAAAGAAGCCGCTGATGCGAATAACTTATTTGATGGCCTGGCCGACTCTAAAAATGCGCCGAAAGGGGCAACCGGGGGCGGTGCTTCTGCTCCTGCAGGGAAGGGAACTCAGAAAAAGGCGGGCGCATCCGGGGCGGATATTGCGAACTATGGTAGCCAGATTAAAGCTGCCATCGAGAGCAGATTCTATGACGCATCATCTTATGCAGGCAAAACCTGTTCGTTGCGCGTTAAAATGAATCCGGATGGCTCGCTGATCAGTGTGTCGGCTGAAGGTGGGGATCCTGCACTGTGTCAGGCTGCGCTTGCCGCAGCACGACAGGCGAAGTTCCCGAAACCGCCTTCTGAAGCAGTCTATGAAGTGTTTAAAAATGCTCCGATAGATTTTAAACCGTAGAAAGAAGAAAATAATTCCTTTTCAGATTTTTACGATAGATTGCAGGGTGTAATTCTAGTTTTGTGTGCGTTGGTTTGTTAAAATTCTGCTAAATTATCGCGGGCAGATACGTCCAGATAAGGGAGATACAATGAAGCAGGCATTTCGAGTAGCGTTCGGCCTTTTGATGATGTGGGCATCTGTGGTTCATGCAGAAGTTCGCATTGAAATTACCCAAGGGGTAGATACAGCTCGTCCGATTGGCGTTGTGCCATTCAAATGGGCTGGCCCGGGTACACCACCTGAAGATGTGGGTGGTATTGTTGCTGCTGACTTACGTAACAGCGGCAAATTTAATCCTATTGATGCATCACGTATGCCTCAGCAGCCAACCTCCGCCGCAGAAGTTACACCTGCTGCCTGGACCGCGCTGGGTATTGATGCTGTTGTTATCGGTCAGGTTCAGCCTGCCGCCGATGGCAGCTATGTGGTGTCTTACCAACTGGTGGATACCTCTGGCGCACCGGGTACCGTGCTGGCACAAAACCAGTACAAAGTGACCAAACAATGGCTGCGTTATTCCGCGCATACCGCCAGCGACGAAGTATTTGAAAAGCTGACCGGCATTAAAGGTGCATTCCGTACCCGTATTGCTTACATCGTGCAGACCAACGGCGGTAAATTCCCGTATGAGCTGCGTGTAGCCGATTACGACGGTTATAACCAGTTCGTGGTTCACCGTTCACCAGAGCCACTGATGTCTCCTGCCTGGTCTCCTGACGGCAGCAAACTGGCTTACGTGACATTTGAAAGCGGTCGTTCAGCATTGGTGGTACAGACGCTGGCAAACGGTGCAATCAAACAGATTGCTTCTTTCCCTCGTCACAACGGCGCACCTGCTTTCTCGCCTGATGGCAGTAAACTGGCCTTTGCGCTGTCTAAAGACGGCAGCCTGAATCTGTATGTAATGAATCTGTCTTCTGGTCAGATTAGCCAGGTGACAAACGGACGTAGCAACAATACTGAACCAACCTGGTTCCCGGACAGCCAGAATCTGGCGTTCACGTCGGATCAGGGCGGTCGTCCGCAGGTTTATAAAGTGAACATTAATGGCGGTGCGCCTCAGCGTCTGACCTGGGAAGGCTCGCAGAATCAGGACTCTGACGTCAGTACAGATGGCAAGTTCCTGGTTATGGTGAGCAGCGCCAGCGGTACACAGCACATCGCTAAACTGGATCTGGCAACGGGAGCCGTTCAAACATTGACGGACACGTTCCTGGATGAAACGCCTAGCCTCGCACCAAATGGCACCATGGTAATTTACAGCTCCTCTCAGGGACTGGGTTCCGTATTGCAGTTGGTATCGACTGATGGGCGCTTCAAAGCGCGTCTTCCGGCAACTGATGGACAGGTCAAATTTCCTGCCTGGTCGCCGTATCTGTAATGCATAGAATACTATGTATGGCAAAAAATTATAAAAGGATCGAATAGATGCAACTGAACAAAGTGCTGAAAGGGCTGATGCTGGCGTTGCCTGTACTGGCAGTAGCTGCTTGTAGTTCTCACAAGAACGCAGACAACGACCAATCTAATGGTATGGGTCTGAACTCTGGCGCAGGCACTGAAAACGCTAACATGTCTTCAGAAGAGCAAGCTCGTCTGCAGATGCAAGAACTGCAGAAAAACAACATCGTTTACTTTGGCCTGGACAAATACGATGTGTCTTCTGAATTCGCTCAGATGTTGGACGCGCACGCAGCTTTCCTGCGTAGCAACCCGTCTTACAAAGTGACTGTAGAAGGTCATGCTGACGAACGTGGTACGCCAGAGTACAACATCGCCCTGGGCGAACGTCGTGCTACTGCTGTTAAAATGTACCTGCAAGGCAAAGGCGTTTCTGCTGACCAAATCTCTATCGTTTCTTACGGTAAAGAAAAACCAGCTGTACTGGGCCATGACGAAGCGGCATACGCTAAAAACCGTCGTGCCGTACTGGTATACTAAGAGAATAGTATGAGCAGTAACTTCAGAACTCACCTGTTGAGTCTGTCGTTACTGGTTGGCGTAGCGGTCCCATGGGCCGCTACTGCCCAAGCGCCAATCAGTAATGTCGGCTCAGGCTCGATTGAAGATCGGGTCACCTCTCTGGAGCGTATTTCTAACGCTCACAGCCAGCTATTAACTCAACTCCAGCAACAACTTTCTGATACCCAACGTGATATGGATACTCTTCGTGGTCAAATCCAGGAGAATCAATATCAGCTGAGTCAGCTTGGTGATCGCCAGAAGCAGATTTTTAATCAACTCGACAGCTTAAGCCAGGGTTCTGCCGGGGCCGCCAGCACGGGTGCTGCTGCAGCCACAGGTGACGCTGCAGGGTCTTCTGCCACAACACCTGACGCGGGTGCTGCACAAGCTCCTGCAAGTACCGGTGACGTGAACAGCGATTACAATGCTGCGGTTTCACTGGCGCTGGAAAAGAAACAATATGATGAAGCCATTGCGGCTTTTCAGAGTTTCGTAAAAAAATATCCTGATTCAACTTATCAGCCAAACGCCAATTACTGGCTCGGTCAGTTGTATTACAACAAGGGTAAAAAAGACGATGCTGCTTATTATTTTGCAGTTGTGGTCAAAAACTATCCTAAGTCTCCAAAAAGTTCTGACGCAATGTTCAAGGTTGGGGTCATCATGCAGGAGAAAGGTCAGGCTGATAAAGCCAAAGCCGTCTTCGCACAGGTCGTGAAACAGTACCCAAATACCGATGCGGCAAAACAAGCTCAAAAACGCTTATCTGCAAAGTAGTGACTCGTTCAGGCCCGGAAAATGTACATATCGTGCATTTTCTGGGCTTGAGTGTGTGAAACACCATCAGTTAGCACTCTTTCTGAAAATTAAAGTTGCACTGAAAAGTTAAATAAGTAATATATGCCGCCGTTGCCCAGACAACTCCAAACGGCTAACGCTGTCAGAGATTTAGGCAATTTGCAGCAGGTTTAGATGGGCCGTTAGCTCAGTTGGTAGAGCAGTTGACTTTTAATCAATTGGTCGCTGGTTCGAATCCAGCACGGCCCACCACTGTTAAAGTGGAAAATGCAATAAAGCAGTGCAGGATGAGAACCACTGGTTCGAGCCGAGCGAAGCGAGACGACAACGCGTAAGCGTTGCCCGCAGGGCGAGGTGAAACCGAGTCAATCCAGCACGGCCCACCACTTTTCAGTGGAAAATGCAATAAAGCAGTGCAGGACGACAACGCGCAGGCGTTGCCCGTATGGCGAGGTGAAACCGAGTCAATCCAGCACGGCCAGGTTATCTAAACAAACTGTAGTGCCTTGCACACCAACTGCAAGACACACTGGCTGTAAGAAGTATTCAGGAAGGGCCGTTAGCTCAGTTGGTAGAGCAGTTGACTTTTAATCAATTGGTCGCTGGTTCGAATCCAGCACGGCCCACCACTTTTAGGTGGAACCTACTGAATATTTTGAAAGCCAGAAGTAAGTAGTAAAAAGCATTTAGATGGGCCGTTAGCTCAGTTGGTAGAGCAGTTGACTTTTAATCAATTGGTCGCTGGTTCGAATCCAGCACGGCCCACCACTTCTAAAGTGAAAAATGCAATAAAGCAGTGCAGGATGAGAACCACTGGTTCGAGCCGAGCGAAGCGAGACGACAACGCGTAAGCGTTGCCCGCAGGGCGAGGTGAAACCGAGTTAATCCAGCACGGCCCACCACTGTTAAAGTGAAAAATGCAATAAAGCAGTGCAGGATGAGAACCACTGGTTCGAGCCGAGCGAAGCGAGACGACAACGCGTAAGCGTTGCCCGCAGGGCGAGGTGAAACCGAGTCAATCCAGCACGGCCCACCACTTTTTGTGAAGTCATCTACATTGCAGAATTCAGAGAAAAGCGCCTTTTGGCGCTTTTTTCGCATCTGACCCTCAAAACTTCCTCCTGGCAGATAAATTTTTTCTGCTGACTTTACTTAAAATCTCTCTGATTTTAAGTGCAGTAAACATTTTAAGCCCTGCGTCTATTATATGGACGACTTTCCCTATTTTTTGCGGTATTTTGTTTAGCATACAAAACTAATGATTCCGGGATGGGATCATGGTGGCTTTTGGCTATCCGGGCAAATTGTCTGACTGAATGAGATGACGAGTATGAGCGAAACATTGGATCTGAATGCGGCGGTTTATCCTTTCCCACCGAAACCCGCCGTGCTGACCGCAGATGAAAAGACCTTCTACAAAGAGAAGATCAGAAAACTGCTCAGGGAACGTGATGCGGTGATGGTGGCGCATTATTACACTGATCCTGAAATTCAGGCGCTTGCCGAAGAAACCGGCGGCATTGTCGCCGACTCTCTGGAAATGGCGCGCTTTGGCAGCCAGCATCCAGCTTCTACGTTGCTCGTCGCCGGTGTACGCTTCATGGGAGAAACGGCTAAAATCCTCAGCCCGGAAAAAACTGTGCTGATGCCAACACTCAATGCTGAATGTTCTTTGGATCTGGGCTGTCCTGAACAGGCTTTCTCAGATTTCTGCGACCAGCACCCCGACCGCACAGTAGTGGTCTACGCTAATACCTCAGCAGCAGTAAAAGCCAGAGCAGACTGGGTTGTTACCTCAAGCATTGCGGTTGAGCTGATTGAACATCTTGACAGTCTGGGCGAAAAAATAATCTGGGCACCGGACCGTCACCTCGGAAATTACGTCCGTAAGCAGACGGGGGCAGATGTATTGTGCTGGCAGGGCGCCTGTATCGTCCATGACGAGTTTAAAACGCAGGCCCTGACCCGAATGAAAGGTCTATACCCGAACGCCGCTGTTCTGGTGCACCCTGAGTCTCCTCAGGCGATCGTTGATATGGCTGATGCGGTCGGTTCTACCAGTCAGCTCATTCTGGCGGCAAAAACATTGCCCCAGCAGCAACTTATCGTCGCCACGGACCGCGGTATTTTTTACAAAATGCAACAGGCGTGCCCGGACAAAGAATTGTTTGAGGCGCCGACGGCAGGTGAGGGTGCAAGTTGTCGTACCTGCGCGCATTGCCCGTGGATGGCGATGAACGGTCTGAAAGCGATTGCCCAAGGGCTGGAACACGGTGGCACGGAACATGCTATCGAGGTAGACGAGGCGCTGCGTGTAAAATCTCTGATCCCGCTCAACCGCATGCTGGATTTTGCCGCCCAACTGAGATTAAGAACACAGGCTAAAGCGTTGTAAGCATTTTCATGGCTGATAATGATTTATGAGCATCAATAAAAGGAAAGGATGAGATGATGGATTTTTTCAGTACCAGTAACATTCTGGTTCATATTCCGCTTGGAAAGGGGGGATATGACCTGTCGTGGATTGAAGCTGTAGGCACCATTTTTGGGTTGCTCTGCATCTGGTACGCCAGTAAAGAAAAGCTGATCAACTATCCTTTCGGTCTGATCAACGTCACGTTGTTTGCGATCATCTTCTTCCAGATCCAGCTTTACGCCAGCCTGTTGCTGCAAATCTTCTTCTTTGCCGCCAATATCTACGGCTGGTATGCCTGGAGCCGCCAGACAGCGGACCAGGAAGCACAATTGCAGATCCGCTGGTTGCCACGTGGCAAAGCGCTGATATGGGGCGTTGTATGTGTCGCAGGCATTCTGCTGATGACCTTTAACATCGACCGCGTTTTTGCCGCCCTGACGCTGTTGGCGGTAAACCTGATGCAGGCGCTGGGGCTCAATGTGCAGGTGCCTGAACTGCAACCTGATGCCTTCCCGTTCTGGGATTCATCAATGATGGTGCTGTCGATTGTGGCAATGTTGCTGATGACCCGAAAGTATGTTGAAAACTGGCTGCTGTGGGTCATCATTGATGTCATCAGCGTCGCGATTTTTGCTTATCAGGGCGTTTATGCGATGGCACTCGAATATGTGCTTCTGACCTTGATTGCGCTGAACGGTTCGTGGCTGTGGATCAAAAGTGCAAAGCAAAACGGTTCACGGCCTTTGCAACCGGCCTGATTTCATCTTCCTGGAAAAACGCCTCTATCACAGAGGCGTTTTATTCTCGGGTTCTTCTCTGAGGATCAGTGATGATGATGTGCATGGCTATGGCCATGATGATCGTGCCCGGCACGGGTTAACGGCATTTCATTCATCTCACAATCCGGAGTTTCACACTGGCCATATTCCATTTGTATCGTGGCATGGCCGATGCGGCATTTCTCCAGCAAATGATGCTGAATGCGGTAAAGCAGTGCGTCGTGATCGTGCGGTGGAACCACGTGTACATGCACGGTCATCAGCCGCTGTTCACCAATTTGCCAGACGTGAACGTGATGCACGTTGCGCACTTCCGGGATACTCAGTGACAAATCCCGTCGCAGTTTATCGATATCGATCTCTTCCGGTGTGCCTTCCAGTAATTCATGAAAACTTTCCCGCAGCAACCGCCAGGCATTATTTAACACCAGGCAGGAAACCAGCACTGATAAAAGCGGATCCACAGGCGTCCAGCCGGTATACATGATGATGAGCGCCGCAGCGACCGCTCCAATCGATCCCAGCAAGTCACCCAAAACGTGCAGCGCGGCGGCACGCACATTGATGTTGGCCTTTTCCTGCCCCTGATGCAGCAGCCAGAAGGCCAGAATATTGGCGAACAGACCAGCAATGGCGATCACCAGCATAGTGGTGCCCATTACGGGCTGCGGATTAAAGAACCGGGCGATGGCTTCCCAGACAATCAGAACGACAATCACCAGCAGCGCAGCGGCATTCACGAAGGCCGCCATGGTGGTCAGGCGCAAATAGCCAAAAGTATGACGGCTGTTAGGCTTGCGTTTCGCAAAACGTACGGCAAGCAAGGCAACAAGTAACGCGGCTGCGTCAGTCAGCATGTGCCCGGCATCGGCCAGAAGCGCCAGAGAGCCAGAGACCAGCCCGCCAATCACTTCGGCTACCATAAAAATTACAGTAACAAGGAAAGCCAGCAACAAACGGCGGCTATTTTTATCCTGTGGCAACAGGGAAGAAGGCATAGTTATATTCACAAAAATGATGAACCGAGACAATCACAATAGCGTAAACCTAAGGTGTTGCAAGAAGGGGAATTCAGGGAAGCAGGAGGAAGCAAAGTCCCTCCTGTATGAGCAGGTGAGCAAACGTGACGGAATTAGTTACCGGTTGCTTTTGAAGAAGGTGTATCCGGGGTCTGATTCGGACAACGTCCATCTTTGCACATCGTTTTCTTATGCTCTTTATCTTTACTCATGTGATGGGTGGTGCCATCCGTTTGAGTAGTCGTTTCATTCACGGGTTTATTGGTCGTGTTAATCTGATCATTGTTCACGCTTTTTGGCGCAATTTTCTGTACCGAACCCGGCGAGCCGGACTGATTAGCCTGACCATTGTTGTCGCTTGCCGAGGACTCGCCGGCAGCGTAAGCAGCACCGGTGGTCAGTGCCATGGTTGTGGTCAGTAACATGATTGCGAGCTTTTTCATAATGTCATCTCCATTTTTTCGAGAAAGGTCCGTAGTCGTTTTTCATGTGTCTGGTAAAAGCCTAGCTAAAGAAATTATGTCCTAAATCAAAATGAGACTAATCGTAAGTGTAAAAGCAGGTTTACACCGGGATTCAATACGGCTAGATTGAACGCGGTCAGCGTTTCGCTTTGTCTCTTATGAACACCCGAATGGAACAGTTATGAATTATCAAAACGACGATTTACGCATTAAAGAAATCAAAGAACTTTTACCTCCGGTTGCCCTGCTCGAAAAATTTCCTGCCACTGACAAAGCGGCCAAAACAGTTTCTCAGGCCCGTAATGCGATCCATAAGATACTGAAAGGAAACGATGACCGTTTGCTGGTCGTCATTGGCCCTTGCTCGATCAATGATCCGAAAGCCGCGAAAGAATACGCCACCCGCCTGCTGACAATGCGTGAAGAATTGCAAGGCGAACTGGAAGTGGTGATGCGTGTTTATTTCGAAAAACCACGTACTACAGTGGGCTGGAAAGGGCTGATTAACGACCCGCATATGAATAACAGCTATCAGATTAACGAGGGTTTGCGCATTGCCCGCAAACTGTTACTGGATATTAACGACACGGGTTTACCGGCCGCTGGCGAATTCCTGGATATGATCACGCCACAATATCTGGCGGATTTGATGAGCTGGGGGGCTATCGGCGCACGTACCACTGAATCTCAGGTTCACCGCGAGTTATCTTCCGGTTTATCCTGCCCGGTCGGTTTCAAAAACGGCACAGATGGCACCATTAAAGTGGCGATCGACGCCATCAATGCGGCTGGCGCACCGCACTGTTTCCTGTCTGTCACCAAATGGGGTCATTCGGCTATTGTTAATACCAGCGGGAATAATGACTGCCATATCATTCTGCGCGGCGGCAAAAAACCAAACTACAGCGCCCAGGATGTGCAGGAAGTGAAAGAAGGCCTGAAAAAAGGCGGCCTGCCAGCGCATATCATGATCGACTTCAGCCACGCTAACAGCAGTAAGCAATTCAAAAAACAAATGGAAGTGTGTGAAGACGTCTGTGGTCAGATTGCCGGCGGTGAGCAGTCGGTGATGGGCGTGATGGTAGAAAGCCATCTGGTGGAAGGGAATCAGAGCCTCGACAGCGGCGAGCCTCTGGTTTATGGTCAGAGCGTGACCGATGCCTGTATAGGCTGGGAAGACACCGAAGTGCTGCTGCGCAGCCTGGCGGGCGCGGTCAAAGCTCGCCGCGGTTAATGTCACCTGCTGGAATACTTGTCTGAGCCCTGCTTTTAGCGGGGCTTTTTATTGCCTGAATATCCCCTACAATTCGCAGCGCATCTCCATACAACGCAAATCAGCATCCGCCATCTCAGAGCGGTAGAGGCTCTCTTTTACCAGACTGAATCCGTTCCTCTTATAAAATTCAAACGCATTCGGCGTAGAAGCCAGCGTAAGTGCTGTGAAACCGCGTGATTTCGCTTCTGCTTTTATGGCAGCAAGAATTTGCGTAGCGAGGCCTTTCCCTTCAAATTCTGGCAATGTAAAAATTGCTTCAACACTGCCATTTTTCAGATCAAGGAATCCTGTTGCCGCCGGTGTGCTCAGCCCCTGTGTCTGTGCGACAAAAAAAGGATTATCAATAATGGCTTTGCGGTATCCGGCAGGCATCTCATCGGGTGTCCATGCCATCACAATCTGTGCATCATAAGCGTTTTTACACCCGTGACGGATTGCCTGATTACGTATGTTCCACAGCGCTTCTGCTTCATCGGGTGTTGCACGTCTGACTGGCATAAATATTTTTCCTTGCGGGTCGGGGATACAAAAAAGGCACGCTTTCGCATGCCTTATCAATCATCGTGCTTCACGCAGAAAACGCGAAATTACTTCGCTTTACCCTGGTTTGCTACGGCCGCGGCTTTCGCTGCGATCTCGTCGGCATTACCCAGATAGTAACGTTTGATTGGTTTGTAGTTTTCGTCGAATTCGTAAACCAGCGGAACACCGGTAGGGATGTTCAGTTCCAGAATTTCGTCTTCGCTCAGGTTATCGAGATATTTAACCAGTGCACGCAGGGAGTTACCGTGTGCGGCGATGATGACGCGCTCTCCGCTGGCGATACGTGGTTTGATGACCTCAGTCCAGTAAGGGATGACGCGTTCGATGGTCAGCGCCAGGCTCTCTGTGGTTGGCAGTTCCGCCTCAGTCAGTTTAGCGTAACGCGGATCGTGGCCCGGGAAACGTTCATCAGCGCGATCCAGTTCTGGTGGCGTGACAGCAAAACCACGACGCCATTGTTTAACTTGCTCGTCACCGTATTTCTGTGCAGTTTCTGCTTTATCCAGACCTTGCAATGCGCCGTAATGGCGTTCGTTCAGTTTCCAGGATTTCTCAACCGGCAGCCATGGCTGGTTCAGTTCGTCCAAAACGCTCCACAGCGTGTGGATGGCACGTTTCAGCACAGAGGTGTACGCAAAATCGAATTGGAAGCCTTCGTCTTTAAGCAACTGACCTGCAGCTTTTGCTTCAGTGCGACCCTTATCGGACAGTTCAACATCATGCCAACCGGTAAAACGGTTTTCTTTGTTCCACTCACTTTCACCGTGTCTTACCAGCACCAGCTTGGTTACAGCCATAGCTAAACTCCTCAGTTAACTGAATTTTCAATGATAACGGTTATCATTATAGAGGCTTGGCCTCCCCGACAGCAATCTGAAACTTCCTCAGGAAGTCTCTGCGGGACGCCGTTTGTATTAAACATAACGAATTTGCTGCGGCGATGTAAAACAAAACGCGCGTACGGTCTCCCGGACAGCGCGTTTTGTGTAAAAAGTCAGCGATCAGCTGGCTTTTTTCAGGCAGGTACTCATGAAAGTCTTACGTGCATCGCCTTTAAGTTCTTTTTTGGCGGCGTCTGCGTTACAGGTTTTCATTTTCTCCTGCTGAGGCGTCATTTTTGCCATAGCCGGTTTGGTTTCCGCTTTGAGGCACTGACTCATGAATTTTTTGCGGTCATCGCCTTTGAGTGACTGGGTAGTGGCCTGCTGATTACAGTCGGTCATCTTTTGGCGTTGCTCAGTCTGAGCAGGGGAAGGAACTTTAACAGGATCAGCCGCAATAGCGGAACCCGCCGCGCACAGCGTTGCCAGCAGGGATAACACAACAGGTAAACGCATATCGAACTCCTTATTAATCGTCCTTTCGGCAGGACACTCTCTAAGCGTAGATGGGGGAAGAGCCTTTAGCTTAAAATGTGCTGATACAGATGCGCCGTGAGTCACAAATTCGCAGAAGCAGGAAGGAATGAAGACAGGGCCGGGCGACCCTGTCGTGAGACATTACAGTGCAAAGAACTGATACGTCGTCGAAGATTTGTAGATCTGACCTGGTTTAACCCAACAGCTCGGCTGCGGCCAGGTGGCATGATTCGGGCTGTCCGGCAGGAACTCACTTTCCAGCGCGACACCGCTGTAGCTGGCGTATTCGCCGCCGCTACGGTTAGGGGTTCCGCCCAGGAAATTGCCGCTGTAAAGCTGCACTGCTGGCGCAGACGTAAACATCGTCATTTTGACTTTGCCATCAGCAGACCACAAATGCGCCGCCGGATTGCTGCCGGTATTGCAGGTGCGGTTAAGCAGATAAGCGTGGTCATACCCTTTCACGCGTTGCTGGTCACGGTCGGCGAGGAAATCTTTCGCCAGCGTTTTGGCGGCATTAAAATTCATGCCGGTGTTTTCAACCGGGACCGGATCCGCACAAGGAATGCCATCGCTGTCGACCGGCAGGAAGCGATCAGCAAACAGCTGCAGCTTGTGCTGACGCGCATCAGTCCCTTCACCGTCGAGGTTGAAATAGGCATGATTGGTCAGATTGACCGGACACAGTTTGTCAACCGTCGCTTCGTAACGGATTTCCAGCCGGTTATCGTCGGTCAGCTGGTAATACACTTTCGCTGTCATGTTGCCCGGATAACCCTGATCGCCGTCGACAGAAAACAGTTGAAACGTCAGCTTCTGCGCGGTCTGTTCCAGAATGATCCAGCGACGCGCATGGAAGCCTTCCGGCCCGCCGTGCAACTGGTGAACACCCTGATTGGCGACTACCAGATGCGCTTTGCCGTCAATTTCAAACTGCGAGCGGGCGATACGGTTAGCGTAACGTCCGACGGTCGCGCCCAGATACGCGCTCTGGTTCATGTATTCCTGCGGCGACTGGCAACCGAGCAGCAGTTCACGCGTGGAGCCATCCGTCAGCGGCAGGGTGAAGGATAACCAGGTCGCGCCCCAGTCCATGAACGTTGCGGTGGCACCCGCTGCATTCTGTAGCGTAACCTGTTCAAACGGCTGGCCATCGGGCGCCAGCTGTGTGTTTTCAGGTTTTAGCATATGCCTGCTCCTTGTGAAGCGGTGCAAACATAGAAGGTCTCTTTCAGACCGCTGTGCGCATGATATTGCTGTTCAACGGCATGACGGACTTTTTCCACCATGTCCTCAGGAACCAGCGCCACAATACAACCGCCGAAACCGCCGCCGGTCATACGCACACCACCTTTATCGCCAATCACTTCTTTGACGATTTCCACCAGCTTATCGATTTGCGGCACGGTGATTTCAAAGTCATCGCGCATTGAGGCGTGAGATTCCGCCATCAGTTCGCCCATACGTTTCAGGTCGCCGCTGGCCAGTGCATCAGCCGCTGCCAGTGTACGGTCGTTTTCGGTAATCACATGACGCGCACGGCGGGCCACGACCGGATCCAGCTCATCCTGAATGGAGAAGAACAGGGCAGGGTCAACATCACGCAGCGCTTTCACACCGAAGAAACGTGCCGCCACTTCGCATTGCTCGCGACGGGCGTTGTATTCACTGTCAACCAGGCCGCGTTTCACGTTGGAGTTAATAATCACCACCGCCGCGTTTTCCGGCATAGACACCGCACGGGTATCCAGTGAACGGCAGTCAATCAGCAGGGAATGATTTTCCTTGCCGAGTGCAGAAATCAGCTGATCCATAATGCCGCAGTTACAGCCGACAAACTGGTTCTCCGCTTCCTGACCGTTCAGTGCCAGTGCTACGCCGTCCAGCGGCAAGTCATATAATGACTTCAGTGCCTGGCCGACCGCGACTTCCAGCGAAGCTGAAGAGCTCAGGCCCGCGCCCTGTGGCACGTTGCCGCTGATCACCATATCCGCACCGGAGAAATCTTTGTTACGCAACATCAGATGCTTGATCACGCCACGCACGTAATTGGCCCAGGGGTGTGTATCGGTGTGCACAATCGGTTCGTCGAGTGAGAAGCTGTCTTCGTCGTTATCGTAATCGGCAGCGATCACACGGATCGTACGGTCATTGCGCTGCGCGCAGGCGATCACTGTTTCATAATCGATCGCGCACGGCAGCACGAAGCCATCGTTGTAATCGGTATGTTCGCCAATCAGATTCACGCGCCCCGGCGCTTTGATGGTAATGGTCGCAGGGTAGCCAAATTTATCGGCAAAGATTTCCAGGGTTTTGGTCTTCAGTTTCATTCTTTTTCTCCGCCTCACGATAATGAACATCACTCACCGCCCGCAGACGCTCTGCGGCTTGTTCCGCTGTCAGGTCGCGTTGGGTTTCAGCCAGCATTTCGTAGCCGACCATAAATTTGCGCACCGTGGCTGAACGCAGCAACGGCGGATAGAAATGCGCGTGCAGTTGCCAGTGTTCGTTGTCGCCTTCGGTAAATGGCGCACCGTGCCAGCCCATCGAATACGGGAAAGAGCACCGGAACAAATTGTCGTAGCGGCTGGTCAGCTTTTTCAGCGCCAGAGCCAGATCGCTGCGTTGTGCATCATTAAGCTCAGTAATGCGTTTGACGTGGACTTTCGGCAGCAACAAGGTTTCGAACGGCCATGCGGCCCAATAAGGCACTACTGCCAGCCAGTGTTCGGTTTCAACCACCGTACGGCTGCCGTCGGCCAGTTCGCGCTGCACGTAATCGACCAGCATCGGCGAACCTTGTTGTTCCAGATAGGCACGTTGCAGGCGGTCTTCACGTTCGGCTTCGTTAGGCAGGAAGCTGTTGGCCCAGATCTGGCCGTGCGGATGCGGGTTAGAGCACCCCATTGCCGCGCCTTTGTTTTCGAAAACCTGCACCCACGGATACGTTTTTGCCAGATCCGCACTTTGTTCCTGCCAGGTTCTGACGATCTCCGTCAACGCTTCAACTGAGAGTTGCGGCAGAGTTTTACTGTGATCCGGCGAGAAACAGATCACCCGGCTGGTACCGCGTGCGCTCTGAACGCGCATCAGCGGATCGTCGCTTTCCGGCGCAAAAGGCGTATCCGGCATCAGCGCGGCATAATCATTGGTGAACACAAACGTGCCGGTGTATTTCGGATTCACATCGCCTGTCACGCGGGTATTGCCCGGACAGAGAAAGCAGTCCGGGTCATGCGCAGGCAGTGTTTCCTGAGAAACGGCTTCCTGCTGACCCTGCCACGGACGCTTGGCACGATGCGGGCTGACTAAAATCCACTGATCGGTCAGTGGATTGTAGCGACGATGCGGGTGATCAATCGGGTTAAACGTGGTCATAAACTTTCCTCAGTCCTCCTTAATCCGGATAGCCTTGCGGGTTTTTCGACTGCCATAGCCAGGTATCGTTGGCCATGTCTTCGAGCGTGCGGGTGACTTTCCAGTTCAGCTCTTTCGCTGCTTTGGTCGGATCTGCCCAATACGCCGGTAAGTCGCCATCACGACGTGGTGCAAACTTGTAATTCACCGGTTTGCCGCAGGCTTTGCTGAAGGCGTTAACCACATCCAGCACACTGTGACCGAAGCCGGCGCCCAGGTTATAAACATGTACGCCCGCTTTGTTGTGCAGCGTTTTCATCGCGGCCAGATGTCCGTCTGCCAGGTCGACAACATGAATGTAATCACGTACGCCGGTGCCGTCCGGTGTCGGATAATCGTTGCCGAAAATGGCGACGGACTCACGACGACCTACTGCCACCTGCGCGATAAATGGCATCAGATTATTCGGTACACCTTGTGGATCTTCCCCCATCAGGCCAGACGGATGAGCACCGACCGGGTTGAAGTAACGCAGCAGCGTGATGCTCCATTCAGGCTCAGCACGCTGCACATCTTCCAGAATTTGCTCGACCATCAGTTTGCTGCGGCCGTACGGACTGGAAGGATTACCGGTCGGAAAATCTTCGACATACGGCGTTTTTGGCTGATCGCCATACACGGTGGCGGAAGAACTGAATATCAGGTTTTTTACGCCGGCGGCACGCATGGCTTCAACCAGCACCAACGTACCGGTGACGTTGTTGTCGTAATACGCCAGCGGTTTTGCCACGGATTCGCCCACGGCTTTCCAGCCGGCGAAATGAATAACGGAATGAACAGGATTTTCACTGAAAATTTTATCGAGAAGGGCGCGGTCGCGAATATCACCTTCGTAGAACAGCGGCGTTTTGCCGGTCAGGGTATGGATACGTTCCAGTACACTCACTTTGCTGTTGTGAAGATTATCAAGAATGATGGGTGTATAGCCTGCATCAATCAATTGCACGCAAGTATGACTGCCGATGTAACCGCTACCACCTGTGACTAAGACGTACATAATAGCTCCCCGATGATTATCTGGATGCAACGATATCACGCTGCAAGGCTGAAAAAGGTGATCCATCCCCAATAAAATGGAATCGCTTACACAAACAGTTTACCACCTTTCAACGTGACTCAACAGGTGCGGCGTGCGGTACGCAAAGCCTTCGGCAACCGGTGATAAGCCAGAAAGGATGGGTTGTGTAATCGATTACACTAAAATTTATCCGGGGGGTGAATCAGCTTTTCGGACTCATTTTCAGACTCCAGCCGGGGGAAATGCCGACATTTTGTCCACTAACCAGCGGCGGAGTGTCACGATATCTTCGCGCAGTGCTTTCTCTTTGGTGGTCACCAGATAATAGTTTGCGCCGGGCAGGTATTGAGGGAACGGGGTGGTCAGGATGCCTTTTTCAATGAAGTCATGCGCCAGCAAACTGCTGACAATCGCCACACCCTGACCGGCAATCGCCGCCTGAATAGCATGGGTTTCATCCGTAAAACGCAGGCCACTGTCGGTGTTTAATTGCGCCGGACCGAAGTGTTTTTGCCAGTTCTCCCAGTCGGGAGAGGGGTGAGGAATATGACGATTTTCCACATGAAACAACGTTACTGTCGTCAGATCCTCCATCGTTTTCAACGCCAGCGCAGGACTGGCAACCAGCACAAAAGTGTCGTGATAAAGCAGCCTCGAATCAAGATTCTCACCGGCGGATTCGCTGTAACGGATCGCCACATCCACGGTATTACGGGTTAAATCCACCAGCTCAATGCCGGTATGTAAGCGTAAATCCATCTCGGGTGCAGCGGCTTTTAAATCCGCCAGCCGCGGTACCAGCCAGTGTGTCAGGAAATTGGATGTCGTGGTCAGTGTCAGCGCCGCAGGCAACGCGGCGTGATGAATTTCTTCGACGGCTGCCTGTAATCCGGCAAATGCCTGCTGCGTGGCGTGGCGCAGGATTTGCCCCGCGGCGGTAAGCCTGACCTCACGGGCGCTGCGCTCAAACACTGCCGTGCCCAATGACTCTTCAAGCACACGGATCTGATGGCTGATAGCAGTGGCTGTCACGCCGATATCTTCTGCCGCGCGTTTGAAACTCTTCTGCTGCGCCACCGCATCAAATGCTTTGAGCGAACCGAGAGGCGGTAAACGGATCTTCTTCATGATGAGTTATTTTCATCCATGGCTGAAATCTATGACGTTGAATCATCTAAATTAGGCGGTGTAAGCTCTTTTATCAACATGATATAGATGAATAAGATTCATCTTTTGTACTGCGGAATGCTGATAAAGGAACTGTTATGAACGCCAAAAAATCACCTGCGCGGTGGTTGTCACCAGCATCGGGCATATTGTTTGTGCTGCACCTGGTGCTGACGCTGCTGAATGTCGGCTTTAACGGGCTGGATACACCGCTGTCCCACGCGCTGGCGGGAGCCGCCGCACTGTTTTTTGTGTTGTTTATCATCAGCGAGCGTTACCACCCTCAACCCCTGATGCCGCGTCATTTGCGGGCCTCGTTGCCCCTGCAAATAAGTTTTTGGACCGGTATTTTCGTTACGGCAGTCACCTGTGCTGCGTGGTTCCTGCTGGCGGTGACGATGTATCAGATTTACGGATTCGGCGGGCCGGGCATTATTCTCTGCTTTGCTACCTTATTGCTGATGATGGTGTCGGGCAAAGCGTTCGGCGAAAAACTCGGGCGGAATGTCACCTCTGCCAGCCTCTTGCTGTGGGGTTTTATGATTGCGGCGTGCGGGCTGGGGGTGATGGCAATAATGCCTGCTTTCGGGCTGGTGCTGCTGCCGGGTATGTTATTGACCGGATTCGGCGCGGGCATGGCCCGTCAGGCCGCCGCAACAGAAAGGGATCAGCTCACCGGTGATGAATATCATTATGCATCCCGTCTGGGAGGTTGGGTTCGGGTAAGCAGCGCCCTGGTGATGCTGGCACTGCTCACACTGTTGCTGAAAAATAATCCCGGCCGGCAGGGCATTGAAAACGGGTATTCATTGCTGGCGGCACTGGCGCTGGCGGGCGTAGTGACTGCACTGATGATCCCCGCAAAGAGGAAGCGAGATAACGTTACAGTATGTCAATCTGATAACGGTAGATTTCACCGTCAGGAATAAAGCTCAGACGATGGGTAATGCATTGCGGCGCATCTTCCGCATGATGCGAAACAAACAGCAACTGAGTTTCACCTTCGCCGATCAGGATATCGACAAAGCGGCGCACCAGCTGGCGGTTGATCGGATCCAGCCCCTGTAACGGTTCATCAAGAATTAACAGCGCCGGATGCTTGACCAGTGCGCGGGCAATCAGCGCCAGACGCTGTTGTCCCCAGGATAAACTGTGGAACGGGGTATCACCGGCACCACCTTCCAGCCCGAGCAATTCCAGCCATTGGGAGGTGAGTAATTTCTGCCGGTCGGATACCGCCTGATAAATACCGATCGAATCGAAGAAGCCGGAAGTAATAACATTGCGCACGCTGGTGCTGACGCGGTAATCCAGATGCAGGCTGCTGCTGACATAGCCAATATGACGCTTGATGTCCCAGATGGTTTCACCGCTGCCGCGACGGCGGCCGAACAGCGTCAGGTCATTGCTGTAGCCCTGTGCGTGATCGCCGGTGATAAGGCTCAGTAAGGTGGATTTTCCTGCACCGTTCTGGCCGGTGATCTGCCAGTGCTGGCCGTGATCAACCTGCCAGCTCAGATGGTGCAAAATCGGCTGGTCGTTGTACTGCACTACGCCGTCACGCAGCACGATTAACGGACTGCCGGCAGGCGGGCTGATACGTGCGGTGGGATCTTCTGCTTCAGGCACGGCCATACCGTTCAGGCTTTCACTGTGTGCCAGTTGGGCAACCAGCGCATCAGCCATCACCTGTTCTCGCGGCCCTACAGAGGCCAGCGTGCAGTCAGCCAGCACGCCGACATTTTTCACAAACGCAGGAATGTCGTCAAAGCGGTTAAGCACCAGCACCATCGTCTGGCCTTCGCCGGATAAGGTTTCCAGCAACTGTGCCAGCTGGGCGCGGGCGTTGACGTCGAGGCCGTCGAACGGCTCATCCAGCACCAGCAAATCGGGTTTTTGCATCAGCACCTGACACAGCAGGGTTTTGCGCGTTTCGCCGGTCGATAAATATTTGAAACGACGGTCAAGCAATTTCTCAATACCAAACTGTGCGGCAAGGGCCGCACAGCGGGCCGGATCACGCACTTCATCCTGAATAATTTCAGCAGTAGTGCGGCCGGTATCGTCTTCACCTTCACTCAGTAAATCAGTGTTGTTACGCTGCCATTCATCGGCGACCAGCTTTTGTAATTGCTCGAATGAAAGGCGAACGATATGCGGGAAACTGTTTTTCCGGGTGCCTTTCAGCAGGGTTAAATCGCCTGCCAGCGCACGTGCCAGTGCGGATTTTCCGCTGCCATTGGAGCCGACAAACGCCCAACTGTCTGACTGACGAACAGTGAGATCAGAAAGTGTGAGGGTCCGGGTATCGCTGAGGCGGAAAACGCCTTGCGAGATATGCAACGACGACATATTTAATCTCTCATTTTCAAATGATTATAAAACAAGGGATAAGCGCTGCATCTTCGCAAGTCAATTGACAAATCTGCAAAATGAAAACGCTGATTTTGCAAGATCCTGATTAACTTATTTTTTTAGCACAAGGTGGCAAGGATTACTTTGTCGTCATCAAATTGTGCGAAAACGCTCTGGCCGGTTTTCAGGGTCAGTTTGTCGGCTTCGGCATTTGGCACTGTCGCACATAATATTTCACTGCCCGGGAGCTTCATCAGCACTTCGCTGCTGTTTTCACCGCGCTGGATGTGGGTGATATCGCCCTGCAAGGCGTTATGCGGGTGATCAGCCTGCATGCTCAGCGTGATCCACGGCGCTTTGATCAGCACCAGGACTTCTTTACCGGGCGTTAACGCCAGACGGTCGGCGCTTTGTTCAGTGACCGCTGCGCGGATCCTTGTTTTGCCATCAGCCAGCAGGACATCAATATGCTGCTGAACGATGCTGTACCCGCGCTCAATGACATTGCCGAAGAACTGGTTGCGCGCACTGGTTTGCAGGGAGAAACGTGAAATAGCCGCCAGCAAACTGTCGAGAGGGAGCGAATCTTCTTTCAGCACGTCGAAGGCTTTTTGCTGAATTTGTGCCAGTAATTCATAAAGCTGGATCAGACGCTCGCCGTATGCCGTCAGCACCGCGCCACCCCCACCTTTGCCGCCGGTGCTGCGATCGACCAGCGTCTGATCGGCAAGCTGATTCATTTCATTGATGGCATCCCAGGCACTTTTGTAACTGATGTTCGCGAGCCTGGCCCCCTGACTGATTGAACCGGTCTGGCGCACCTGCCGCAGTAATTCAATGCGGCGCGGATCGGCAAACAAACGTTGCTGAAGTTTAAGGGTTAAGAGAATTTCGGCTTGCATCGCAGCTTCCTTGTGAGAATGAGGGCTTATTGTCGCCGCTAAACCAGCAGGCAGGCAAGTTGGCGAAATGCTAAAGTAATTACCGTCCCGTGCTGTTATTATCCGCAACAGTTTGATTTTTCGTTTTTGGCTTCATGTACGAAGTCCAACATCGCCTCAGGGCGATTCAGCCAGTTAAGTGAGGCTATCATGTTAGAATTATTAGAAAGTTTGATTTTCGCTGCCGTCATGGTACCGGTTTTCATCGCTGTGATCCTGGGCCTGATCTGGGGGCTTGGCGAAGTATTCAATATCATCTCCCACGTGGGTCACTCTAAAGAATCCCGTGAGAAGCCTCATTACTGATTAATGAGCTTTTTTCCGGAACCCGGCCATCGCGCCGGGTTTTCTTTTTATCGTTCAGATCAAAAAACCATAGGTTATCCGCCCCTTGCTCCTAAAAATGCATGACATCGTTTCCTGCTGCGTTATATTAAGGATTACATAACGAAACATTTTTTCACAAAGGCGAAGGAAAACGATGACATATCAATGGGGCAAAGTATTCACCGCGACCGTTCTGGTAGCAGGACTTGGTGTTCAGGCTCAGGCAGCAGAGAAAATCACTGTGTTTGCCGCCGCATCACTGACCAACGCATTGCAGGATATTGCAACGCAGTATCAGAAAGAAAAAGGCGTGCAGGTTGTCTCATCTTTCGCCTCATCTTCCACACTGGCCCGTCAGATAGAGCAAGGCGCTCCGGCAGATATGTTTATTTCTGCCGATCAGCAGTGGATGGATTATGCCATCAGCAAACAGCAAATGGTGGATAACACCCGTTATACGTTGCTGGGTAACGAGCTGGTGCTGATTTCGGCGGCCGGCAGCAAAATCAACAAAGTCGACATCTCAGAGAAAACTGAATGGACCGAACTGTTGGGCGACAGCCGCCTGGCGGTGGGGGACCCGGATCATGTCCCGGCCGGGATTTATGCCAAAGAAGCGCTGCAAAAACTGGGAGCCTGGACCACGCTGGAACCTAAACTGGCGCGCGCCAGCGACGTCCGTGCGGCCATGGCGCTGGTAGAACGTGAAGAGGCACCGGTGGGCATTGTGTATGGTTCTGACGCAGTGGCCAGTAAGAAAGTCAAAGTGGTCGGTGTTTTCCCGGCATCGAGCCATAAGCCAGTTGAGTATCCGATGGCCATTGTTAAGGGGCACGAAAATGCGACAGTCAGCGGTTTTTATGATTATCTGAAAACGCCGGCAGCGGCTGAAATCTTCAAAAAATACGGTTTCACGCCTCGCGCCTGAGTTCATCGCTGTTGCTGAAAACAGATAAGGCCTTCCCGCACTGCGCAGGCTTTATCTTTTCCTCTCTGTTTCTTTCCCCGTGTGCGATTCTCTATACTTTGATGGGTATTAAAGCCTTCGACATTTTTGCCGATATTTCATCTCTGCGACACATAAATTCAGGATTAAGAAACCGACATGATGTTGAGTGAATATGAGTGGCAGGCGGTACTTCTCAGTCTGAAAGTATCGAGCCTGGCCGTTGTTTGCAGTCTGCCGCTTGGTATTCTGATGGCGTGGATTCTGGCCCGTGGCCGTTTCCCCGGTAAATCCCTGCTCGACAGCATTATTCATTTGCCCCTGGTATTACCGCCGGTGGTGATTGGTTATCTGTTGCTGGTGGTGATGGGGCGTCGTGGTTTTATTGGCCAGCGACTGTACGAATGGTTTGGTTTCAGCTTCAGTTTTAGCTGGCACGGTGCGGTGCTGGCCTCAGCGGTGGTAGCATTTCCGTTGATGGTGCGTGCGATCCGCCAGTCGCTGGAGGCCGTTGACCCTAAACTTGAACTTGCTGCCCGCACGCTCGGCGCGTCACCGTGGCGGGTGTTTTTCACCCTCACACTGCCGCTTTCCACACCAGGTGTCATTGTCGGCATAGTGCTGGCGTTTGCACGTTCGCTGGGCGAATTTGGCGCAACCATCACCTTCGTTTCGAATATTCCGGGTGAGACCCGTACCATTCCTCTGGCAATGTATACCCTGATTGAAACACCGGGTGCGGAAGGGGCTGCCGCGCGGCTGTGTGTGTTGGCGATCCTGCTGTCTCTGGCTGCACTGCTGATTTCTGACTGGCTGGCAAAACGCAGCCGTATCCGGCTGGGAGGCTGACATGCTTGAACTCGATTTCAGCCAGACGCTGGGTAGCCTGAAATTACAGGTGACGCAGACCTTACCGGCGCAGGGAATAACGGCCATTTTCGGCTTGTCAGGTGCGGGGAAAACCTCGCTCATTAATGCCATCGGTGGCCTCACCCGGCCTGACAGTGGCCGCATAACGTTGAACGGTCGCGTTTTATCCGACCGGCAAAACAACATTTTCCTGCCGCCCGAAAAACGTCGCATCGGCTATGTTTTTCAGGATGCGCGCCTGTTTCCGCATTACCGCGTGAAAGGTAATCTGCAATATGGCATGGCGCCGTCGATGCGCGGACAATTCGATAATATCGTGCGTTTGCTCGGCATCGCGCCTTTGCTGGATCGCTTCCCGCTTACGCTGTCCGGCGGTGAGAAACAGCGCGTGGCAATCGGCCGGGCACTGCTGACAGCACCGGAAATTTTGCTGATGGATGAGCCGCTGGCCGCGCTCGATATTCCGCGTAAACGCGAACTGATGCCTTACCTGGAGCGTCTGGCGCAGGAAATCAGCATTCCGATTTTGTATGTGACGCACAGTCTGGATGAGATTTTACGTCTGGCAGAAAAAGTGCTGGTACTCGACAGCGGTAAGGTGCTGGCCATGGGAACGTTGGAAGAGGTGTGGGCAAGCAATGTGATGCGTCCGTGGTTGCCCAAAGAAGAGCAAAGCAGTGTGCTGAATGTCAGCGTGCTTGAACATCATCCGCGCTATGAAATGACGGCGCTGGCGGTTGGCGATCAGCGTTTATGGATCAGTAAAGTCGAAGAAGTACCCGGCACGGCGCTGCGTATACGCGTGAATGCCACGGACGTTTCTCTGGTATTGCAACCGACGGCGAACAACAGCAGTATCCGCAACATTCTGCCGGCAAAAGTGCTGGAATGTCTGGATCTGGGAAATCAGGTGGAGGTCAAACTGGCGATGGCCGATCATATCATCTGGGCGCGGATCACGCCGTGGGCGCGCGACGAACTGATGATCCGCGCAGGACAATGGCTGTATGCGCAGATCAAGAGCGTGTCAGTTAATCGTTAAGCGTACTGCGCCTTACTTTTCTGACGGATTAAAAGCGGCATAAAGCACCAGAACCTCTTCGGCAAACGCGTCATCGAGAATATAAAAGTAACATTCCGGCACGTTAAGCACGCGGGCAAAATGACACATGGTGTCAAAGTTCGGGCTGTACGTGCCGTTTTCATATTGCGATACACGCGAACGCGCCGTGCTCTCATCTATTCCGGCCAAAACACCCAATTTTTCCTGCGTAAGCCTGGCTTTTGCCCGCGCGGATTTCAGTCGATGTGGGATCATTATCAATAACCATAGAAACCGTATTGACGTTATGTTTAGCATCACTTAACATTATTGTTGTTTAGAGTTACTGGACATTGTTATGTGTCAGTGTAATTCACAATTCAGTTAGCTGAACTAACAACAAAGGAAGAAGGATGAAAAATGGAAAATGACTGGCATCCGGCGGATATTATTGCCGCATTACGTAAGAAAAGAACCTCACTGGCGGCGCTCTCAAGGCAAGCCGGTTTAGGCTCGTCGACACTGGCCAATGCACTGGCGCGTCCGTGGCCGAAAGGGGAAATGATCATCGCTCAGGCTCTGGATATACCTCCTTCGGTGATCTGGCCCAGCCGGTATTATGACGAAAACAGACGATTAATCCCCCGTACCGTCCGGCCGGTCAGGAATAAGACGTTGGAAACTGACGGATAAGCCTGCAAAAAACACCTTCCTCTGTGGCAGAGGAAGGTGCACCGGTAACGGTTAATTCAGCACTTTGTTGCGGATAACCTCAGCGATTCCCGGTGTTTCGTGGTCACCAATCACCAGCGCCGCACGTTCTTTGATAGCATCATCTGCATTGCCCATCGCCACGCCAAGACCGACATTTTCCAGCATGCTCAGGTCGTTGTAGTTATCACCGAACGCCACCACATCCTGCATGGTCATGCCCTGAGATTCGACCCATTCCTGCAAGCGGCGGCCTTTGCTGTTGCCTCCTTTTGCAACATCAACCTGATCATGCCATGACCATTCACAGGCCAGACCCAGCTCATTTTCTACCTGTGCGGCAAAGGTGTGCAGGGTATCGAGATCCTGATGCGATGTGGCAAATTTCCAGACTGACTGTGCGTTGTCAGCGGCTTCGCGCAGGCTGTTAACCTGAATAATGTTCGGACGCTGATGTTCCGGCAGGGTTTGCCCCCAGGCAATGGAACGGCTGACGTGGCCGCTCGGCTGCTGATACAGCATGGCGTCATCAACATATAACAGACCGTGGATGCCGTGATATTCCAGCAAGTCGATCACTTTTTTGGCTTTGACCGGATCCAGCGGATCGGAGGTTAAAACCTTACGTGCCTGATAATCATATAAATACGTGCCGTTACAGCAGATAGCAGGTGTATCGAGCTGCAATGCCTGATAAAAGGGATGGATGGCCACATGATGGCGTCCGGTCACGACGACGACTTTGACCCCTTGTGCACGGGCATCTGCCAGCGCGGCAAGGGATTCAGGAAGGATACGTTTTTGGCGGTCCAGCAGCGTCCCGTCGAGGTCGAGCGCAATAATGCGATAAGTCATGAGCAGTCCATCGTAAGTGAGGGGGAATCGGGGAAATTATCGCCATGTTACCTTTTTTAGCCTGCTAATTAAACTGCGTATCCGGCACCAAAGGGGTCGCCGTATCGTGGTAACCTGAGCTACGCTTTAATACCCGGCATATTTCAAGTTGCAGATACGTTGGCTGCGCTTGTCTTCCTGCAACTCGAACTATTTTGGGTATTACAACTATTTGATTCTTAATAAGGAGATGTGATGAAGCAAGTCGTCTACGTTGCCAGCCCTGAGAGCCAGCAAATCCACGCTTTTCGTCTGGCAGACAAGGGTGAACTGAGCCTGCTACAAACGGTGGAAGTTCCGGGACAGGTTCAGCCGATGGTGATTCATCCTGACGGCCATCGTCTGTATGTTGGCGTGCGCCCTGAGTTTGGTGTGCTGACCTACCGCATTGACCATGAAGGTAAACTGGAAGAAGCTGCGATGGCCCCATTGCCGGGCAGTCCGACGCATCTGGGGATCGACCTTCAGGGACGTTTTGTGTTCTCCGCGTCCTACAGTTTTAATAATGTCAGCATTCATCCGCTGGATGAAAAAGGGCTCGCGCTTGCGCCTGTACAGGTGCTGGAAAATATCCAGGCTCCGCACTCCGCCAATATCGACCCGACCAATCAGGTACTGATGATCCCTGCGCTGAAAGAAGATCGCATCCGCCAGTTCGACTTCAGTGCCAACGGCGAAGCGACGCCGCACGCCGCGCCGGAGCTGAAAACTGCAGCGGGTGCGGGCCCGCGTCATATGGCATTCCACCCGAATCATCATTTTGCCTACTGTGTAAATGAACTGAACAGCAGCGTGGACGTGTACCAGAAAGACGTCACCAGCGGCGAATACCGTCAGGTGCAGACGCTGGGGATTATGCCCGCTGATTTCACCGGCACCTGCTGGGCTGCTGATTTGCACATCACGCCGGATGGAAAATTCCTCTACGCCTCAGACCGGACTGCCAGCCTGATTTCTGTGCTGACGGTGTCAGAAGATGGCAGCGTGCTTGAGCTGGTCGGGCATCACACCACCCAGACACAGCCTCGCGGTTTCAATATCGATCACACTGGCCGGTATGTGATTACCGCAGGACAGAAATCGGACGCGATTGAAGTGGCGAAAATCGATCCACAAAACGGTCAGCTGACCACCCTGAAAACTTACCCTGTGGGCAAAGGCCCGATGTGGGTAAGCATTCTGGAAATTAATTAATCACAATAGGTTACTTATTAGTTTTGTTAATGTTATATTTTTAACTGACCAATAATACCGCCGTGAAATAATGATCAAGCTCCTGTAATAAGGGGCTTTTTTATTGCCTGTGCCAGACGTGCTATTGATTAGAAATATTTTAATGTCTCTATAAATGTTGAACAGCGCTGGTCGATAACTCTCCCGTTATTCACTCATTCTGCGGTGGCGCTGCCACTTAAGAATCAGTCCTTTTTGGTTATCAGGGAGAAGTAAATGAATGTACTTTCAGGGATCACTGGCCGGGTTCGCCATGCCACAATCGCTAACAAGCTCGGTGCAGGATTTGCGCTGGTATTGCTTCTGGGCTCCTTTATTGCCGTGTCCGGTATCTACCATCTGACCAGCATCAATCAACGCGCTGAAAAAGCGACTTTGCTCAAAACCGTTAACGATCTGCTGAGCGATGCCAAATTTACCCGGCTTTCCTATATGGCCAGCAAAGACCCTAAATTTGTTGAAGAAAACCGCCAGGCGCTGGATAAACTGGAAACCCGCCTGGGAGAAGTGGCGGCGTATGCCTGGGAGCCGGAAGATCAGCGCCTGGTAGAGACTATGCCGGCAAATATTCAACGCTACCGTGAAAGCTGGCAGCAGACGCTGAATCCTCCGGCAGGCAGTGATCCAAAACACATCACCGCCCGGTTGGCTGAAGCCGGGCTGGCACTGACCTCCGCGTCTAACACGCTGCTCGATCATGAGATGAACAGTCTTCACCAGGAAGTATCGCGCACCATTTCCGAAATGCTGGTGATCATTGTGGCAGCCATAGTCACTGGTGTGCTGATTTCATGGCGCATGACCCGGCAGCTGACGCTCCCGTTGCGTCACACGCTGCAAATTGCACAACGTATCGCTGCCGGTGATCTTTCGACGCACACCACCAGCCACAGCTTTGACGAAGTGGGGCAACTGAGCCGCGCAATTGAAACCATGAACCAGAATCTGCACGGCATCATCGGTGATATCCGTGAGGGCGTAACGCAGGTGACCCGTGCCTCGGGTGAAATTGCCGCAGGCAACATCGACCTGTCAGCCCGTACCGAAGAGCAGGCTGCGGCGCTTGGGCAAACAGCGGCCAGCATGGAACAACTGACCTCAACGGTGAAACAGAACGCCGACAATGCCGCGCAGGCCAGTCAGCTGGCTTCCGATGCTGCCAGCACGGCGGCGCGGGGCGGTAAACTGGTGGCGGATGTTGTGGGTGTGATGAAAGAGATCACTGTCAGTTCGAAGCAGATTTCGGAAATTACCACTGTTATCAACAGCATCGCTTTCCAGACTAATATTCTGGCGCTTAACGCTGCGGTTGAAGCGGCGCGGGCAGGGGAACAGGGCCGTGGTTTTGCGGTGGTCGCCAGCGAAGTGCGCAGTCTGGCGCAGCGCAGCGGGCAGGCGGCGAAAGAGATTGAAGGGCTGATCGATAAATCGGTGATTAATGTCAATAACGGTTCGCAGCTGGTGGCGAAAGCCGGTGACACCATGGAAGAAATCGTCGGCTCGGTGCGTCATGTGACGCAAATCATTCATGAGATTGCGTCGGCGTCTGACGAGCAAAGTCGCGGCATCAGTCAGATTGCGCTGGCCGTGGCAGAGATGGATACCGTGACTCAGCAAAACTCGGCACTGGTTCAGCAGTCAGCCAGTGCAGCGGCTTCGCTCGATGAGCAGGCGGTGAATCTGGAACGCACCGTGTCAGTATTCCGCCTCGGTAATGAAACCCGCTAAAAGACGGGCAGAAGAAGGCTGAACGAAAAAAAACCGCCGGAGGCCCACCCCGGCGGTTTTTTCATGGCATCAGACTGAATTACTTCGCAGGCTGAGTCAGTACATTGTTGTACTGCCACAGGCGGTTGAAGTTAGTGTCATTCACGTTGCGCTGCTGTTTTTCATCTTTCGGCACATTGCCAACAAACGGATGCCCGGAGAAGACGGAAGCGCCCCACGGATTCATCTGGTCATAGCTGTTGTCGAAGCTGCTGTCACGGATCACCAGCTGGCTGCTTGCGCCCTCAGCATCCCATGCACGGCCCATTTTGGCTTTCGCTGCCTGCTCGAAGCCACGGTCACCGGTCAGGTTGCTATCGATCACCAGGAAGCCGTAAGGCGCGGCGGCTGGCGTGTTTGGCGCGAAGATGGACGCCTGTTTCACGCCACGGCTGCTGACAGTGTGGAACTCAACGTGATCGAATACTGCATTAGCGCGGCCAAATACGTAATCCACATCACCGACGATCAGGCTGTTATGCACATAAGCACGGCTGTAACGGCTGTTGTCAGTCTGGTTGTGGATGTTGGCGGTATTGACCATAAAGGTATTCTGGCGGCCAATCAGACGCACGTTATCCAGAATCACATTGTCACCATCGGTACGCAGCGCAACGGCAGAATGATCACCGGCATCCACGGTATCGAGCAGGGCGTTACCAATAGTCAGGTTCTGTATCTGAACACCGTTGCTTTGTGACCAGACGGTCGCGGTACAGCCAGTGCCGATGGTTTCAGTGGTCAGGGTGGCACAGTTCCGGAACATATAGTACGCGCGATCGCCCGGCAGGAACTGGCCGTTAGGGCTGACGGTTGAACGGTATGTTGCCGGAGCGGCGGACGCTTCGAGACCCTGTGCGAGGGTAACATCAGAAGCGCTATTGCCCGCACCGAATAAGGTCACTGGCGGTGCACCAGCCGGGATGTAAACCGCACCGTTATACGTGCCTGGCAGAATTTTAATGAAGATACGTTCGCCGTGGTTACGCACAGCCAGTGCCGCGTTTACCGCCATCTGAACGTTGGAGTATTGCGCGCCATCTGTGCCTAACTGCGGGCCCACCACGAAACTGGTTTTCACACCGTCAGTGCTTGCCAGTTTAGGGAACCAGCCCTGTTGCTGAACCTGCAAAGAAGGGCCGCCAAAGGCGAGATAATTTTTCGTGGTAAAATTGGCCGCTTCGTCCGCTGATAACACGGGCAGTGACGCGGTGCCCGGAGCAACCTGGCTGGATAAGCCTTGATGGCTGCTGCTACATGCCGCCAGGATAAGACTGGCAGACAATACAGCGCACGCGCGCGACAGGGTGGAAATTTTCACTGTGACTGACTCCTTGATGAAGAAGATTATTCTTTTTTTCAATGTTGCAGCAAACGCCGCAATAAAAAAACGGTGGCCAGTAAAAACTGACCACCTTTTCTGCGTCTTTTATACCACAGGAATCAGCTGTATATCACTGTCAGTGATGCTTTGCCGAGAGTATGGAAGTGCACGTTGAAGCCGAGATATGCGCCGCTGGCATTCTCATCGACTTCCAGCGTTTCTGTATCGATGGCGTAGACGGTGAAATGATAGTGATGGTGTTCGCCCTGCGGAGGGGCTGCGCCGCCATAACCGGCCTTACCAAA
Source organism: Rahnella sp. RFA10(1/100) (assembly GCF_004195115.1). Classification (NCBI taxonomy): domain Bacteria; kingdom Pseudomonadati; phylum Pseudomonadota; class Gammaproteobacteria; order Enterobacterales; family Yersiniaceae; genus Rahnella; species Rahnella sp. RFA10(1/100). Next base: position 1,301,580 of record NZ_SEWR01000001.1, on the reverse strand, counting down.
GTCAGTGCGGGTTTGTACCGCACCTGCGGGTAAACCGCCTTTGCCGGAGCCTGCACCTTGTGGCAATTCGGTCACGTCAGCCGGAATATTGGCGACGCCCCAATGCCACCAGCCGGAACCCGTCGGGGCATCCGGATCATAGCAGGTGATAACAAAACTTTTGGTGCCCTCAGGCGCGCCGGACCAGGTCAGATGCGGCGACAGGTTGTCACCGTTGTAGCCCATGCCGTTAAAAACCTGCGTTTCCGGCATTTTTTCGCCATCGCGCAGATCATTACTGGTCAGTGTAAATGCCATAAAACCCTCTTCAGATGATGAAATAGTCACGGTCAGATTACTTGCCGGCCCCGCCGCCGCCCAGCAATTTCAGCAATGCCTGTGCGACCGCTCTGGAAGAGGCCGGATTCTGCCCGGTGATCAGGTTTCCGTCGGTAATGGAATAAGGCCGCCAGTCTGCCGCCTTACTGTAGTCACCGCCATGTTTTTTCAGCTCGTCCTCGACCAAAAAAGGCACGATATCGGTCAGCCCGACCGCGTCTTCTTCGCTGTTACTAAAGCCCGTCACGCGCTTGTCTTTCAGCAGCGGCGTGCCGTCCTCCACCAGTACATTGCGCAAAACCCCCGGTGCGTGGCAGACCGCAGAGACCGGTTTGCCCGCAGCCCAGAATGCCTGGATCAGCGCGATGGAGTGCGGGTCTTCAGCCAGATCCCACAACGGGCCGTGACCGCCCGGATAAAAAATGGCATCGAAGTCATCAGCGTTAACATCAGCAAGTTTGTGCGTGTTTGCCAGCACCTTCTGTGCATCTTTATCATTACGGAAACGTTCGGTGGTTTCGGTCTGCGCATCCGGCTCATCGCTTTTCGGATCGAGCGGTGGCTGTCCGCCTTTCGGCGAAGCCAGCGTCAGTTCGGCACCGGCATCCAGAAATTCGTAATAAGGCGCAGTAAATTCTTCCAGCCAGAAACCGGTTTTCTTACCGGTTTCACCGAGTTTATCGTGTGATGTCAATACCATCAGTAATTTCATGTAACCTCCTGTGGACGTTGCCGGCTGACGTTAAGAATAAATCAGTCCTGACCGACACGGACGACCAGTTTGCCAAAGTTTTTACCCTCAAGCAGACCAAAGAACGCCTGCGGAGCATTCTCTAATCCTTCCACGATATCTTCACGGAATTTGACTTTCCCCTGTTCAAACCATTCACTCATCTGTTTTGCAAATTCCGGATAGCGATGGCCGTAATCATCAAAAATAATAAAGCCTTGCATACGCATGCGTTTCTTCAGGATGGTGCCGGTCAGCAAGGAAAGGCGGTCCTGACCATCTTTCAGACCGGTTGCATTATATTGAGAAACCAGCCCGCACAGCGGGATACGTGCTTTGGTATTGAGCAGCGGCAACACGGCATCAAACACCGCGCCACCGACATTTTCAAAATACACATCAATGCCTTCCGGGCAGGCCGCTTTCAGACGTTTATCCAGATCCGGCGCGCGGTGATCCAGGCATTCATCGAAACCGAAATGCTCAACCGCATAGCGGCATTTTTCTTCGCCACCGGCAATCCCGATTACACGGCAGCCTTTGATCTTACCAATCTGTCCGACCAGCGAACCGACAGGCCCCGTCGCGGCAGCCACGACCAGCGTTTCGCCCGGTTTGGGTTCACCGATATCCAGCAGGCCCATAAAAGCGGTAAAACCCGGCATGCCCAATACACCCAGTGCGAGGGACGGTTGTTTGAGTGCTGCCCCTTCCAGTTTCTTGACGTCCTGGCCATCGGCAACGGAATAATCCTGCCAGCCGGTTCTGCCGACCACTAAATCGCCGGGTCTGAAATCCGGGTTTTTCGATTCCACCACGCGGGAAACTGCACCACCGGTCATCACCTCACCGATTTGCACCTGTGCGGCGTAGGAAGGCGCGTCGCTCATGCGTCCGCGCATGTACGGATCAAGTGACAACCAGACGGTGCGCAGCAATAACTGGCCGTCTTTGGCTTGCGGTAACGGGGCTTTTTCCAGACGAAAGTTATCATCGACAGGTTTACCGTGAGGACGTGAAGCCAGCACGATGCGGCGGTTTTCAGATTGTGACTGAGGCATATCAGTTCCTTCCTTTTTTCTTATAAGGGGATTCAAAGTCAACGTAATTGGGAATAAGTATAGGACGCTAAACAGTCATCGGACGAAGCGGTTTATGCCATGTTGGAATAAATCGTGGGGTTTTTCCCTGAAATAAGAGTAAACCTGAAAACGCAACAGTTCACTGCCGTACAGGCTGCTTAGAAAGCTTTCTGCGTGTTTCCAACTCAAGACCAGAAATCATTGCCACAAGCCGGTGCGTTTGGCGAAGAAGTCATTGGGAATTCTGAGTATTCTCCCCTGCGAAGGGGAGGGTTGGGGTGGGGTATTACTATCAAAATCAAAATGTTGAAGTATGCTTTGGCCGGGTGTCAGCCCTTAAAACCTCCACCCGATTTCCCCTTTCGCAGGGGGAGGAGCAAAGCTCATTAGCACAAGCTTCTTTATTTTACGCTCACATCAATATCACCAAAGTATTTCTTCGAAAGCGCTTTAACCACGCCGTCTGCCTGCACCTTAGCGATGGCTGCATCAAGTTTATCTTTCAGCGCGGTATCGCCTTTACGCAGGCCGAACGCGATGCCGCTGCCGAGGATCTTGTCATCACGTACGGCGTCGCCGACAAAGCCATAATCTTTACCGTCCGGACGCGACAGGAAACCGCTCTGACCGGCCGGCGCCAGTACTAACGTGCCATCAAGGCGGCCGGATGACAGATCCAGATACACCTGGTTCTGATCCTGATAAGAAACGATATCCACGCCTTTCGGTGCCCAGTGCGCCTGCGCATAACTTTCCTGAATCGAACCCTGCAATACGCCGATATGCTTGCCTTTCAGTGACTCAGTTGTCGGCAGCAGGCCGGAATCTTTTTTGGCGATCAGTTTTGTCGGTACGCGGTAAATGACTTGTGTGAAATCAATCGCCTGACGACGTTTTTCCGTGACGTTCATCGCCGAGTTAATCGCATCAAATTTACGGGCCTGCAATGCTGCAATCAGGCCGTCGAACGAGGTGTCGTACCAGTCGCACTTTACGCGGGCCGCTGCGCAAACGGCGTTGCCCAGATCAATATCAAAACCCTGTAATTCACCGGTTGCGCTTTTCGATTCAAACGGTGGATATTGTGCTTCCAGGCCGAACTTCAGTGTGGAACCGTCAGCCAGTGCGGAGAAAGACGCCACGGCGCAACCTAACAGCAATGCGATTTTCAATTTTTTCATTATTCACAATTCCCCTGCGTTATTCAGATAAATACCCGGTCTCAGACGCGACACAGGCGGCGTGCGCCTTCGTACAACGTGTCGTTATCTTTGGCGAAACTCAGGCGGATAAGCCCGGTAGGTTTGTTATTGCTGTAAAACGCTGACAGCGGAATGGTCGCAATCTGATGATCACGTATCAGGCTCAGCACAAATTCGTCGTCCGTCAGCGGACTGAAATGACTAAAGCGCGCCAGCATAAAGAAACTGCCACGGCTTGGCAGTAATTCAAAGCGGGATTCGCTGAGGGCTTCGGCCAGCAGGTCGCGCTTTTGCTGATAAAAACCGGCCAGTTCCAGATAACTTTGCGGGTTAGCCAGCGCGTCGGCAAAGGCCACCTGCATCGGTGTGTCGGCGGAGAACACCATAAACTGATGGACTTTGCGGATTTCATCCATCAGCTCTGCCGGTGCCAGACAATACCCCACCCGCCAGCCCGTGACGTGATAGGTTTTGCCAAAAGACGACACAATCACGCTGCGTTCAGCCAGTTGCGGATGACAGGCCATGCTTTCGTGGCGCTCGCCGTCAAACACGACATGCTCATACACTTCATCGGACAAAATCACGATATCGGTATTTTTAGTCAGCGCTGTCAGGCGTTCGATATCGACATCCGTAAAAATAGCACCGGTCGGGTTGTGCGGGCTGTTAATGATGATCATCCGGGTGCGGCTGTTGATCGCGTTTGCGACCTGATCCCAGTCGATGCTGAAATCGTCCATCGACAGGCCGATAGCCACCGGCTTTGCCCCCTGTAAACGGACGATCGGTGCGTAGCTGTCAAACGACGGTTCGAAATAAATCACTTCATCGCCCGGATGTACCAGAGCGCTGATGGCGGAATACAGTCCTTCGCTGGCGCTGGCAATGACCGTCACTTCGCTGTCGGCATCATATTTGCAGCCGTAAAGCGCTTCGGCTTTGGCGGACAGCGCATGGCGTAATGCCGCCACGCCGCTCATAGGCGCGTACTGGTTATGACCTTCGCGCATGGCTTTAGCGACGCTGTCGATTAATGCGGGCTGGCATGAGAAATTCGGTGCACCCTGCGACAGGTTCAGTGCGTTATGTTCGGCGCTGAGCTGGCCGATAACGGTAAAAATAGTGGTGCCGACGTCAGGTAATTTTGACCGGGGCGACATGGCGCTTTTCATAGCATTTCCCCAAAAAACAGGCCGTGTGGCCATGACAAGGTAAAAAAAGGTGTTGAATGATTAAGCAACAGTTCCCCTGTGCCGACAATGGAAAGTTTGTCATACTCGTCATGATCTGAAGTCATGGCTATGCGATGTGCCTAACGAGGTAACTGTGAGTTTTTCTCCTGAATTGCCGTATCTGAATTTACCTTCGCTCAATGTGTTGAAAACCTTTGCTGTGGTGGCGCAGACGCTCAATCTGACGCATGCGGCATCGTTGTTGCATATTACACAAGGCGCGGTCAGCCGCCAGATTACCGGGCTTGAGGCCACGCTGGGTTATCCGTTGTTTTTACGTCAGGCCCGCGGGCTGACGCTGACCCCGCGCGGGGCACAGCTGTTGCCGCCGGTACAACAGGCGCTGGCGCTGATGGGCGAAGCCCTGAAACGTGTCGGTTCGCACCCGGATACGTTACGCATTAAATGCCCGACCTGTTCCATGCGCTGGTTGCTGCCGCGGGTGATTCAGTTGCAAAACGACAGGCCCGATATGCAGATTGAGCTGACGGCTTCCATTGCCCACGGCGTGGATTTCAGCAACGAGCATTTTGATGCCGCCGTGGTGTTCGGGCGTCAGCCGGAATCACAGCGCCGCGCGCATCATCTGTTTGACGAAGTACTGACGCCGGTGTGTACCCCGGATTTCCTGTCGCGTCATGAAGGGAAAACGGAAGTGGCGGATCTGGCCGATAAAACGTTGCTTCACCCGACGCGGGATCGTCGCGACTGGTTGTTGTGGCTGCGTGAGGAAGGCGTGCAGGGGCTGCCTTCGGCGAAATCGCAGCATTTTGATACGCTGGATCTGGCGATCAACTCGGCATTACAGGGCTATGGTGTTGCGATAGGTGATCTGACATTAATTGAAGATGATTTGCAGGCGGGAAGGGTGATTGCGCCGTTCCCGCTGTGTGTGGCAAGCGGGGCATCGTATACGCTGTTGTATCCGGAAAACCCGACACCCGCGCTGAAAGTTGCCATTGATTTTCTTAATGAAGAAGCGCGGCTCAGCCGGGAAAAACTGAGCGCGCTGTTGTCCACCTCGCACCGGTTAGTCAGTACAGGTTAATCAGTACAGTGTGGTCAGGGCGCTGGCGATGGCACCGGTCAGTTTGCTCAGTTCTTCAGGTGAAATGATGTACGGTGGCATCAGATAAATCAGTTTACCGAACGGACGTATCCACACTCCCTGCCCGACGAAATGCTTCTGCAACCGCGCCATGTCTACCGGCTGGCGCATTTCCACCACACCTATTGCTCCGAGCACCCGTACGTCAGCAACGGCCGGATGCTCTGCCAGTGGCCGCAACCCGGCATTCAGCTGCTTTTCAATGTTCAGTACCTGTGCCTGCCAGCGGTTTTCCGCCAGTAAATGCAGACTGGCGTTGGCGACCGCGCAGGCCAGCGGATTGCCCATAAAGGTCGGGCCATGCATGAAACATCCGGCCTCGCCGTCGCTGATCACCTGCGCCACATGGCGGGTGGTAAGCGTGGCGGAGAGTGTCATATAGCCGCCGGTCAGCGCTTTACCGAGGCAGAGAATATCCGGTGAAATCCCGGCGTGATCGCAGGCAAACAGCTTACCGGTGCGGCCAAAACCGGTGGCAATTTCATCAGCAATCAGCAACACGCCGTATTCATCGCATAACTTACGTACGCGGTTGAGATACCGCGGGTGATAAATCCGCATTCCGCCCGCGCCCTGAACCACCGGTTCTAAAATGACTGCCGCAATTTTGTGGTGATTCTCGTCCAGCATGTTGGCAAACGGCGCGATATCCGCCTCATTCCATTCACCGTCAAAACGGCTCTGCGGCGCATCGGCAAAAAGATGCTGTGGCAGATAACCCTGATACAAACTGTGCATCGAATTTTGCGGATCACAGACCGACATCGCGCCAAAGGTGTCGCCGTGATAACCATTGCGCAGGGTCAGCAAGGTCTGCCGTTTTTCGCCGCGCGCCTGCCAGTATTGCATCGCCATTTTCAGCGCCACTTCAACGGCCACCGAACCGGAATCTGCCAGAAATACACATTCAAGACCCGCAGGCGTCATCTCTACCAGACGACGGGATAACGCAATCGCCGGCGGGTGAGTCATCCCGCCAAACATGACATGTGACATTTTTCCGATTTGTGCGATGGCCGCCTGATTGAGCTGCGGATGGTTGTAGCCGTGGATCGCTGCCCACCATGACGACATACCGTCCACCAGCTGGCGGCCATCAGCCAGTTGTAACATCACGCCGGATGCGGATTCGACCGGATACGCGGGCAGCGGTTTGGTCATAGACGTATACGGGTGCCAGATGTGGCGCTGGTCGAATTCAATATCGGCGGGTGTCATAAACGAGTCCTGCTGAGGGTAAGTTGTAAACCAAAAAATAATTTTAACGTTGACGGTAAACCAAAACAAATTAAAAATGGTTTACGGATTATGAAAACATCAAGCCCAAAATCATTCTGATTGCATCTAGGCAGCCTGAAGGATGAAGGGGTAACAGATTATTATTTGGAGAAGTCATCAATGACTACCCGCACCCACTGGACGCTGGAAAAAACCCAGGCCCTGTTCGATAAGCCATTCCTTGAGCTGATGTTCGAGGCGCAGCAAATCCACCGTCAGCATTTCGATCCGCGTCAGGTTCAGGTCAGTACCTTGCTGTCGATCAAAACCGGTGCCTGTCCGGAAGACTGTAAATATTGCCCGCAGAGTTCCCGTTACAAAACCGGGCTGGAGTCTGAACGTCTGATGCAAGTCGAGCAGGTGCTCGAATCTGCCCGTCAGGCGAAAGCCGCCGGTTCGACCCGGTTCTGCATGGGCGCGGCGTGGAAAAACCCGCATGACCGCGACATGCCCTACCTTGAACAAATGGTGCAGGGTGTGAAAGAGATGGGCATGGAAACCTGCATGACCCTCGGCACGCTGAACACCACGCAGGCACAGCGTCTGGCGCACGCCGGGCTGGATTTCTACAACCATAACCTTGATACCTCGCCGGAATTTTACGGCAGCATCATTACCACCCGCAGCTATCAGGAACGTCTGGACACACTGGCGGAAGTGCGCGGCGCGGGCATTAAAGTGTGCTCCGGCGGGATTGTCGGTTTGGGCGAAACCGTGAAAGATCGCGCCGGTTTACTGATGCAGCTGGCGAACCTGCCGGTGCCACCGGAAAGCGTGCCGATCAATATGCTGGTGAAAGTGAAAGGCACGCCGCTGGCTGATAACGACGATGTGGATCCGTTTGATTTCATCCGCACCATCGCGGTGGCGCGCATCATGATGCCGCAGTCTTATGTGCGTTTGTCCGCCGGTCGTGAGCAGATGAGCGAGCAGACCCAGGCAATGTGCTTTATGGCCGGTGCCAACTCCATCTTCTACGGCTGTAAACTGCTGACCACGCCCAACCCGGCGGAAGACAAAGACTTAATTCTGTTCGGCAAACTGGGGCTTAACCCGCAGGCATTCGAAACAGAAATGGGCGATAACCAGCAGCAGGCCGTGCTGGCTGAACAGCTGGTTCATGCGGATACCGACCAGTTTTACAACGCCGCCGTATAACCGATGAGCTGGCAAACGCGGATTAACGAAGCGGTAGCCGCGCGTAAACAGGCAGCGGCATTTCGCGTACGGCAGCCAAACCGGGGCGGCAGCGCACGCTTCCTGACGCAGGGCGAACGGCGTTATCTGAACTTTTCAGGTAACGATTACCTGGGCCTGAGTCAGGACGCAGACGTGATTGCCGCGTGGCAGCAGGGCGCGCAGAGATATGGTGTCGGCAGCGGCGGTTCCGGCCACGTCACCGGTTACAGCGATGCGCATGCAGAGTTTGAGCAACAGCTGGCCGGCTGGCAGGGATATCCGCGTGCGTTGCTGTTTATCTCCGGTTTTGCGGCAAATCAGGCGGTTCTCGCGGCGCTGATGCAAAGCGATGATCGCGTGCTGGCTGACAAACTCAGCCATGCGTCTTTGCTGGAAGCCGCAGCGCATGCGCCTTCGCTGTTGCGCCGTTTTCATCACAATCAGCCGGATTCCCTGCAACGCCTGTTAGAAAAACCGGTAACCGGTGAAACGCTGGTGGTGACCGAAGGCGTATTCAGCATGGACGGCGACATGGCACCGCTGGCTGATCTGCAGCATTTATGCCAGGCACACGGCAGCTGGCTGATGGTCGATGACGCACACGGCGTGGGTGTTACCGGTGAACAAGGGCGGGGCAGTTGCTGGCAGCAGGGCATCAGGCCGGAACTGCTGGTGGTTACCTTCGGAAAAGCTTTCGGCTGCAGCGGCGCGGCGGTGCTGTGTGATGATGCTACTGCCGATTATTTGTTGCAGTTCGCCCGCCATCTGATTTACAGCACATCGATGCCGGCAGCGCAGGTGTGTGCGTTACAGGCGTCACTGGCACGAGTCCGGCAGGATGACGGCTTGCGTGATAAACTGGCGGCCAATATTGCGCGTTTTCGCGCGGGTGCCGCCGGTTTGCCCTATCAGCTCACCGGTTCGCAAACGGCGATCCAGCCGGTGATTGTGGGTGAAAATCAGCCCGCGCTGGATCTGGCTTCGGCGCTTCGCGGGCGCGGTTTATGGGTCAGTGCCATCCGTCCACCGACGGTGCCACCGGGCAGTGCGCGGCTGCGCATTACCCTGACGGCGGCGCATGAGCCGGAAGATATCGATTTTTTGCTGGAGTCCCTTTATGGGTGCAGTCACTGAATTAGTGAACAAACAAGCGGTGGCCGATGCGTTCAGTCGCGCCGCCATCAGCTATGAAAACGCCGCGCAGTTGCAGCGTGATGTGGGTGAGGAATTGCTGGCGCTGGCAGCGCCGTATCTGAAAGATTCCGGCAAGATTGTCGTCGATGCCGGTTGCGGCACCGGCCACTTCAGCCGGTACTGGCGCGCGCAGGGCAAAAATGTCATTGCGCTGGATCTCTCCGAAGGCATGCTGAACCGTGCGCGTGAACTGGATTCAGCCGATGAATATATCCCTGGGGACATCGAACGTCTGCCGTTTGCCGACAATTCTGTCGACATCTGCTTTAGCAATCTGGCCGTGCAGTGGTGCAACGCACTGCCGCGCGCGCTGGAAGAAATGCACCGGGTCACCCGCAACGGCGGGCTGGTACTGTTTTCTACCCTGGCAGAAGGTTCGCTCAATGAACTGGCTGCGGCGTGGATGAAGGTCGATGGCCGGCGTCACGTGAACCAGTTCCTGACACCGGACAAAATCGCTGAAGCCTGTGCGCCGTATCGTCATGAAGTGACGTTCAGCGATCACGTTGCCCGATTTCCTGATGTCATGTCACTGCTTCGTTCGCTGAAAGGCATCGGCGCGACGCACATCAAGAACGGCCGGCTCGGCGGCCTGGGTGGCAGGGAACGTCTGCAATTACTGGACAAACACTATGCCCGCCGCGACGGCATCCTGCCGCTCAACTACCGGCTGGTCTACGGCATTTTGCAGGTCGAAGAACTGATCCCTCGCTGATCGGCTCCTCCCCTTCGCTGGGGAGGGAGCCAACCAACACCAGACTTTTATTAAAATAAATGATGAAAAAATACTTTATTACCGGCACCGACACTGAAGTCGGTAAAACCGTGGCGACCACTGCTTTTTTACAGGCTGCTGCATGCGCCGGACACACAACCGCCGGTTATAAACCGGTGGCATCAGGCAGTGAAATGACCGGGGAAGGGCCTCGCAACAGTGATGCGCTGGCCTTGCAGGCTTACAGCACTGTCGGGCTGCGTTATGACGAAGTGAACCCGTGCACGTTTATCGAACCGACGTCACCTCATATCGTCAGCGAACTGGAAAACCGGCCGATTGATCCACAGGTGTTATCAGACGGGTTGCGTCATCTCGAACCGCTGGCGGACTGGGTGGTGGTGGAAGGCGCGGGCGGCTGGTACACGCCGCTGACGGCAGATTACACGTTTGCCGACTGGGCGGTGGCCGAACAATTGCCGGTAGTGTTAGTGGTAGGCATGCGGCTCGGTTGTATTAACCATGCCGTGCTGACGGCGCAGGCCATTGTACAAAGCGGCTTGCCTCTGGCAGGCTGGATAGCCAATGACATTCAGGAAACGGGGAAGCATCATCAGGCTTACAGAGAGACACTCACGCGTATGCTGCCTGCGCCCCTGTTGGGCGAGATCCCGTACCTGACTCAGGGTTTGGACGTGAATTTAGGCCAATATCTGGATCTGGACCGCCTCACCCGCTGAGACATCAGACGGTCAGATAATTTTTGACTAACGTATCGTCAAGCTGCGCCAGCGTGCCTTGCGCGATGTTTCGTCCGTCATCGACCAGACAGAAACGGTCCGCGACGCTGCGGATGAACGGCAATTTATGGCCGACCAGCAACAATGTCAGACCAAGATCACGGTTCAGGCGGTGAATAATATTACCCATATTCGCCGCCATTGATGCGCTGGTATGCTCGGTGGGTTCATCCAGAATCAGTAATTCAGGCTCCTGAACCAGTGCACGGCTGATTGCCAGTTGCTGCTGCTGGCTTTCATCAAGTTCACCGGCTTTGCGCGCTCCCATTTCCTTTAGTGTCGGAAAAAGGTCATACACTTCTTCCGGCACACGACGGGTCTTATTCCGGCTGGCCATCATAGCAATTTGCAGGTTTTCATCGACGCTCATCTGGGAGAAAATCTGCCGTCCTTGTGGCACGTAACCGATACCCATTTGCGCACGGCTTTCGACCGGCAAATTCAGCAGACTTTGCGGTTCTTCATCACGTGATTGCCAGGAAATTGCACCGCTTTTCACCGGAAGATGCCCCATGATGCAGTTCACCAGCGTGGTTTTTCCTACGCCATTTCGCCCGATCAGGCAGGTACATTGACCGCGGTACAGTTCGAGATTGATATCCCACAGAATATGTTTTTGCCCATAATACTGATTAACTGATTTTACACTTAACATCAGATCTCCCTCCCGCACGGAGCCTTCCGCTGAACTTCACTTTGACGGCCACTGTCATATTTCTGACATTTATGTTCCGCTATTGATGCCCCTGACAGAATTTAATCCCGTTTGTTGACGGACAATCTGACAGCATCAATGACAGATAAATATCCCTTAACCAGTCATAAATGGGGCTAAGAGAGGTTTCCCTACGTTAAAAATGATTCTGTACCCCAGAAAACAGGGAGATCTTCATTTTTTACGCCGGGGTGAAAAAAGCAGTTCTGGCTGCCTTAACCTTTTCATGCACAGACGTTGCAACTCTCAGGCCAAGTTTGTAAAAACGGCAGGGAAAAGGGGCGTTGCATGGGTGTTACCAGCCAGGCCCCTTACAATTTAGGATTATTCATTAGCGTTTCTGAGGTTTTGAGTTTTCCCCCGCAGGGTGCGGCATCAAGGGAACTGCACTTTGCCAGTGCTGCCCTTACTGCTTTTGGTGCAACCTCATGGACAAACATGAGCAAAAAATCCTGTCGGGATGCACTTTTGGTTTTTGCAAGAAACATCAGCCTGACTCTCTAGGCAAAATAGGCATAAATAAGGAGATAAAAAAGATAAAAAATAACTAAAAAAGACCTCTCAGACCGGCAGGAGGCAAAATCCTGTTTTTTACCAACTCCCGCAGCGCGGGGCGTGCTGAGACTTATCCACTATTCCTGTGGATAACCTTGTGTATGAGAGTAAGAAAAGTTGCTACAGACGAGTCAGCATGCGGGTTCCGCTCAGTTTGCCCGTATTCGCAGCTTTTTAGTGATAATCTTTTTAATCAATGAGTTACCTAAAAGCAATACAGTCGTAATTCGTTCGTCATAGTTGTGTCAATCTTCGTCAGCCTGTGGTCAGGAAGCGGAAGGGGAAAGAATTTTGGGAAAAAATGTCACCTGATGGTGAGAGATCTCATCCTTCATATCCTAAAAAAGTGCAGCAGCGCCAGCAGGTTAAACGCAAACATCCTTTATCGGTTGGAAGCTGGTTTTATATACAGTATTATAGCGAAGGTAAAATCAGGGCTGGCAAAAATCGCGAAGTCTTTCATACTATTTTTCCGCAAACTGTTCACCCGTACAGCGCGCACGGCCCTATGCGTTCCCATTTCAGTCAGGTAGCCCGTCATGAGTAAAGTGTTCAAACTGCATTCCGAATTTAAACCGTCCGGCGATCAGCCAGAGGCGATACGCCGTCTGGAAGAAGGGCTGGAGAACGGGCTGGCGCACCAGACATTGCTCGGGGTCACCGGTTCGGGCAAAACCTTTACCGTGGCGAATGTGATTGCGGATCTGAACCGTCCGACGATGGTACTGGCCCCCAACAAAACGCTGGCCGCGCAGTTATACGGTGAGATGAAAGAATTCTTCCCGGAAAACGCCGTCGAATATTTCGTCTCTTACTATGACTATTATCAGCCAGAGGCGTATGTCCCAAGTTCAGATACTTTTATCGAAAAAGACGCCTCGGTGAACGAACACATCGAGCAGATGCGCCTTTCTGCCACCAAAGCTCTGCTCGAACGACGTGATGTCATTGTGGTGGCTTCTGTTTCAGCGATATACGGTCTGGGCGATCCGGATTTGTACCTGAAAATGATGCTTCATCTGACCAAAGGGATGATTATCGATCAGCGTTCGATCCTGCGTCGTCTGGCAGAGCTGCAATATGCACGCAACGATCAGGCTTTCCAGCGCAGTACTTTCCGCGTGCGTGGCGAAGTGATTGATGTGTTCCCGGCTGAATCGGATGATCTGGCGTTGCGCATTGAGCTGTTTGATCAGGAAGTTGAACGTCTTTCGCTGTTTGATCCGCTGACCGGCCAGGTGCAACATGAAGTGCCGCGTTTTACCATTTACCCTAAAACGCACTACGTAACGCCGCGCGAACGTATTGTACAGGCGATGGAAGAAATCAAGGTCGAACTGGCGGATCGCCGCAAGGTGCTGCTTGCCAATAACAAACTGCTGGAAGAGCAACGTATCAGCCAGCGTACGCAGTTTGATCTCGAAATGATGAATGAGTTGGGTTATTGCTCCGGTATTGAAAACTACTCACGTTATCTGTCCGGCCGCGGGCCGGGCGAGCCGCCACCGACGTTGTTTGATTATCTTCCGGCTGACGGCCTGCTGATTGTCGATGAATCGCACGTCACCATTCCGCAAATCGGCGGTATGTACAAAGGCGACCGCTCTCGTAAAGAAACGCTGGTGGAATATGGTTTCCGTCTGCCTTCCGCGCTGGATAACCGCCCGATGCGTTTTGAGGAATTCGAAGCGCTGGCACCCCAAAGTATTTATGTCTCAGCCACGCCGGGGAAATACGAGCTGGAGAAGTCCGGTGACGATGTGGTCGATCAGGTGGTGCGTCCGACCGGTCTGCTGGATCCGATCATTGAAGTACGGCCGGTGACCACACAGGTGGATGACCTGTTATCGGAGATCCGTAAACGTGTCGCGATTAACGAGCGTGTGCTGGTCACCACGCTGACCAAACGTATGGCCGAGGATTTGACGGAGTATCTGGAAGAACACGGCGAGAAGGTGCGTTACCTGCACTCTGACATCGATACCGTTGAGCGTGTGGAAATTATCCGCGATTTGCGTCTGGGGGAATTTGACGTGCTGGTGGGGATCAACTTGCTGCGCGAAGGGCTGGATATGCCGGAAGTGTCGCTGGTGGCCATTCTGGATGCGGATAAAGAAGGCTTCCTGCGTTCTGAACGTTCACTCATCCAGACCATCGGCCGTGCAGCGCGTAACCTCAACGGTAAAGCGATTCTCTACGGTGATAAAATTACCCACTCGATGGCCCGTGCCATTGAAGAAACCGAACGTCGTCGCGCCAAACAGGAAGCGTATAACCTCGAAAACGGCATCACGCCGATGGGGCTGAATAAGAAGATCTCCGACATCCTGCAACTCGGTCAACCGAAGACCAAAAAGAACAAAGACAAACGCGATGCCGAAGCGGCGCAGACCTTCAAATCGCTTACGCCAAAAGCGCTGGAGCAGCGCATTAAAGAGCTGGAAAGCAAAATGTATGCGCACGCGCAAAATCTGGAGTTCGAAGAAGCGGCTAACACCCGTGACGAGCTGCATGCGTTGCGCGAGCAGTTTATTGCGATTTCGTAAAGCGGTCCCCAAATAAGTCGGGTGATTGAACGCAGCCAACCCACAGGCAATGTGAAGTATGTCGGGGATAAAAGTGATAGACTGCGCGGCCTGTAAATCATCACCCTGACATCTTAAAATGACGAGCGAGCCAATGACGGATACACCACAAAACCCTGGCGCAGCGAAAGATCCGCTGCACGGCGTCACGCTGGAAAAACTGCTGACAACACTGGTGGATAACTTTGGCTGGCCTGCGCTGGCCTCACAGGTCAATATCAATTGCTTCAAAAGTGACCCGAGTGTGAAATCCAGCCTGAAGTTCCTGCGCCGCACACCCTGGGCGCGTAAGGAAGTGGAAACCTTATATCTGGATTTTATCGAAGGCCATCTGCGCCCGGATTTGACCCGCAGCAAGCGCCGCACCCCCTCGTCTGCACAGGTGCCGCAAAAAACCAAAGTCAGTACCGCCGCACCTGCAGCCGACAGCCCCTGGAATAATCATCCGCTGGTGAAAAAGTAATTCAACGTGTTCTTGTGAGGAGAAAACTCGTGTCAGAGCAACGTGTTCTTATTGTGGTAGATATGCAAAACGGGGTATTTGCTTCGCCGCGTTATGACCGCAGCGGACGGGTCGAACAGATTAATCAACTGATAGCCCGGGCAGGGCGCGTCATCTTCATTCAACACGCTGAAGGCGAAATGACGGAAGGGAGTGAATACTGGCAGGTATTGCCGGAGCTACATCTGCCGGAAGACGCACTTTCCGTGACTAAAACCGCCTGCGATTCTTTCTACCGCACCTCCCTCGATCATGTTCTGCAGGAAGAACTGAACGTAACCGGTTTTACTATCTGCGGTTGTGCGACGGACTATTGTGTAGATACCACCATCAAGGTTGCTGCCAGCAAAGGTTATGCCGTGACGGTCGCGTCGGATGCGCATACCACTGGCGATCGTACATATGTTTCAGCGCAGCAACTGATCGGGCAACATAATGAAGTCTGGCGTGAATTATCCGTGCCGGGCAATCCGGTAACGGTAAAAACGACGGCGGAAATTCTGGCCGACTGGTCATAAACTCCGTTTTCTGAACCCAAAAAAGGCCGCTAAAGCGGCCTTTCGTGTTTGTGATTTCCGGAATCAGATCATTTTTTGCAGCGTCTCTTCAATCGCCATCCGCAACATGTCGCGGTCATGACGATAGGGCACATCACTGGCTTCGAGCGGGCTTTGAATAATCAGATGTTCAGCGGCGCTGCTGCCGATGTTGACTTTAGGCCCGACAATGGCGGCATCGGCGCGGCGGCCGATACGCTTCTCGATCATATCCAGTTTGTCATCCAGCGTCAGCGAGGCGGCGGCGACACTCAGTTCTTTCCCCAGATTTCCGATATACACGATATGCGCCCGGCTGCGGCGCAGCGCGGCTGTCATATCATTCATCAGTAATAATGGCATCAGGCTGGTAAAGAAACTGCCCGGCCCGATCAGGATCAGATTGGCTTCGGCGATTGCCTGTAACGCTTCCCGGGTAGCGGGCACCTGGGGTTCCAGCAGCAATTCACGCGGTATTTGTGCCAGTTTATCGACGTTCACTTCGCCGTGGACATGTTCACCATTGGCATCAATCGCGGCCAGATCGGCGGGTTGTTCGGACATCGGGATCAATTCTGCGTCAACTTTCAGCAGGCTGCGCACCAGATTGATCGCCTCAAGCGGGCGTACGGTGAGGTGATCCAGCGCACGCAGCATCAGATTGCCAAGATTATGGCCATCCAGTTCGCCCTGGCCGCTGAAACGGTATTCGAACATCGCCGATGCCAGGCTCGGTTCGGTGATCAACTGATTCAGGCAATTGCGCATATCGCCCCAGGCGATGCCGCCAACGGAACGGCGGATACGGCCGGTTGAACCGCCGTTATCGGTGGTGGTGACAATGCCAGTCAGACGCGGGCCTAGCAGCGAAAGTGAAGACATCACCCGGCCCAGCCCGTGCCCTCCGCCTAACGCCACCACCCGGTCGAGGTCAGCTAATGTTCGATTGCGCATGGTTTTCCTTTCAAATGGGGAGCGGCGGGTTTACCTCGTTTTCCAGCGGCGGATTTTACCTAATATTGCAACAAGATGTTACCCCTTCTCGCCACTCTGAGAACATTAAAAACCCGATGCTTTTGGCATTGAAAATGCTGCCTTTTGTTG
This sequence comes from Rahnella sp. RFA10(1/100), assembly GCF_004195115.1. Taxonomy (NCBI): domain Bacteria; kingdom Pseudomonadati; phylum Pseudomonadota; class Gammaproteobacteria; order Enterobacterales; family Yersiniaceae; genus Rahnella; species Rahnella sp. RFA10(1/100). Next base: position 1,284,742 of record NZ_SEWR01000001.1, on the reverse strand, counting down.
TGAAATATCGTTATATATCAAAATACATAACGAAAAACCACCTTGGCGAACGGGACTTTGCGGCGTTAGAATATGCTCCGTTACCCCGTATTCATTATCGCTCCGCTACGGACCGGATGAATCAACTCCTAGCCCTGGTTCCTAAGTTGTTTTTCTGACGTCGTTCCCGCAGAAACAATATGGAGCCCTGGCCGTGACACTATGTCACCAGGGTGCACGGCAGAAATGCCCGCATCTCCCGTATTTGGAAAGGTGTTAAGGTGCTTCAACTTACTGATGCTTTTGCCCGCAAGTTTTATTACTTGCGGCTGTCGATCACTGATGTGTGCAATTTCCGTTGCACCTATTGTCTGCCGGATGGCTATAAGCCGCACGGACACAGCAATAAAAGTTTTCTCTCGCTCGATGAAATCCGTCGGGTCAGCCGTGCGTTCGCCAATCTGGGAACAGAAAAAGTGCGTCTGACCGGTGGAGAACCTTCGCTGCGCCGCGATTTCTGCGAAATCATTGCCGCAGTGCGCGAAAACCCCTCCATTAAAACTCTGGCAGTGACCACCAATGGTTACCGTATGGCGCGTGATATTGCGAAATGGCGCGACGCGGGTCTCACCAATATCAACGTCAGCGTTGACAGTCTCGATGCCCGCCAGTTTCATGCCATCACCGGGCAGGATAAATTCCGCGAGGTTATGGCTGGCATTGATGCTGCTTTTGACGCCGGTTTTAGCAAAGTAAAAGTCAATACCGTGCTGATGCGCGATGTGAATCATGCCAGTCTGAATACCTTCCTCGCGTGGATTAAAACCCGCCCGATCCAGTTACGTTTTATCGAACTGATGGAAACCGGCGACGGGGGTGACCTGTTCCGCAAACACCATATCTCCGGTGAAGTGCTGCGCGAACAGCTGGTGCATCAGGGCTGGCAGTTGCAGCTTCGCTCACGCAGCGACGGCCCCGCGCAGGTATTTAGCCATCCGGATTATCTGGGTGAAATTGGTCTGATCATGCCGTACGAAAAAGATTTCTGCGTCAGTTGCAACCGGCTGCGGGTATCGGCCATCGGCAATCTGCATTTATGTCTTTTCGGCGAGCAGGGTATTCCGCTGCGTGATTTATTAGCCGACGACATGCAGCAGGACGATCTGATGGATCGCATTCAGGGGGGCCTCAGTCGTAAAAAACAGACCCACTTCCTGCATGAAGGCAATACCGGGATCACCCAGAATCTGTCGTTTATCGGCGGCTGAATCCGGTAGTAATCGTTTAAGGAGCAAACTGATGAGCAAAGCCAGTAAAGCGTTTTTGCCGTTATCTGTGGCGATTATGACGGTGTCTGACCGTCGTACTGACGCGGAAGACACGTCCGGGCATTACCTGAAAGAAGCCGTCACCGAAGGCGGCCACCATGTCGTCGCACAGCAAATCGTCAAAGAAAACATTTACAGTATCCGTGCCGTGGTTTCCGCATGGATTGCAGATGAAAAAATCCAGGCGATTCTGATCAACGGAGGCACGGGTTTTAGTGCAGGCAACAATACGCCGGAAGCACTGAAGCCCTTGTTTGACCGTGAAATCGAAGGCTTCGGTGAGCTGTTCCGCATGGTGTCGTTTGAAGATATCGGTACCTCGACCATTCAGTCGCGCGCCATAGGTGGCATTGCCAACCAGACGGTGATTTTCGCCATGCCCGGTTCAACCCGCGCCTGCCAGACCGCCTGGGATAACATCATTGAAGCGCAGCTTGATGCCCGTCAGGGGCCGTGTAATTTCACTCCACATTTGAAGAAATAAGTATGTCTGAACTGACTCATATTAATGCATCCGGCGATGCTCACATGGTGGATGTCTCCGGCAAGGCGGAAACTGTTCGTGAAGCCCGTGCGGAAGCCTTTGTTGAAATGGCTGCCGACACGCTGGCGATGATCATTAACGGCAATCATCACAAAGGTGATGTATTTGCCACGGCGCGTATCGCAGGTATTCAGGCCGCGAAAAAGACCTGGGATCTGATCCCGTTGTGTCATCCGCTGTTGCTGACCAAAGTAGAAGTGACTCTGGAAGCACAACCGGAGCATAACCGCGTGCGTATCGAGTCACGCTGCCGTCTGAGCGGGAAAACCGGGGTGGAAATGGAAGCGCTGACGGCGGCTTCCGTCGCGGCGCTGACTATCTATGACATGTGTAAAGCGGTTCAGAAAGATATGGTGATCGGCCCGATCCGTCTGCTGGAAAAAAGTGGCGGTAAATCAGGCGACTTTAAGGCGGTACTATGATTGATATTTTATTCTTCGCACAGGTGCGCGAACTGACCGGCACCTCCAGCCTGCAACTTCCTGCAGATTTTGCCACGGTGGAAGCGTTACGGGCTGCGCTTACCGGACGGGGAGAACGCTGGGCACTGGCGCTGGAATCAGGAAAATTACTGGTGGCGGTTAACCAGACGCTAACCACGATGGCGCATCCGTTGCGCGCGGGTGATGAAGTGGCGTTCTTCCCGCCGGTGACCGGAGGCTGAGATGGATCAGACGAAAATTGTTGTTGATGCTGCGCCGTTCAGCGTGGGTGATGAATACAACTGGCTGGCGCAATCCGACGCCGACGGTGCTGTTGTCACGTTTACCGGCAAAGTGCGTAACCACAATCTGGGCAGTCATGTCAGTGCCTTAACGCTGGAGCATTACCCGGGCATGACCGAAAAAGCGCTGGCCGAGATTATTGCCGAAGCCCGTAACCGCTGGCCGCTGCAACGCGTGTCGGTTTATCACCGCATCGGGCCGATGTATCCGGGCGATGAAATTGTGTTTGTCGGTGTGACCAGTGCACATCGCGGCATGGCATTCGAAGCCAATGAATTCATTATGGATCACCTGAAAACCCGCGCGCCATTCTGGAAGCGAGAAGCCACGCAAGAGGGGGACCGCTGGGTCGATGCCCGTGACAGCGATAAACAGGCGGCGGCCCGCTGGTAAATAGCATCTCAACCGCACGCAGACCTTCCATGCTTTTCTTCCTATCTGTGATACGCTTTAAAAATCGGGAGGCTGTTTTGGCCTCATTTTTCATCCTCCATGCAAAAGGGTAATCATCATGGATCGATATCCACGCAGTAACGGTTCAATTGTTGAACGCGCGAACACCGGCATTCAGGCGTACATGGCGCAAGTGTATGGCTGGATGTTCTGTGGTTTGCTGCTGACGGCATTTGTGGCCTGGTATGCTTCCGGCTCTGAAAAAATCATGAGCTTTGTTTTCTCAAGCCAGATTACTTTCTTCGGTTTAATTATCGCGCAGCTGGCGCTGGTCTTTGTGATTTCCGGTATGGTGAACCGTCTGAGCGGCACCGTGGCCACCGGTTTGTTCATGCTATATTCCGCACTGACCGGTCTGACGCTTTCCAGCATTTTTCTGGTCTACACCGGTGATTCAATTTTCGGAACGTTTATCGTGGCCGCCGGTATGTTTGGCGCGATGAGTGTCTACGGTTATGTGACCAAACGTGACCTGACCGGTATCGGCAGCATGTTATTCATGGCGCTGATTGGTCTGGTGCTGGCCTCACTGGTAAACATGTGGCTGAAAAGCTCCGGCCTTGCGAATATCATTTCGTACGCCGGTGTGCTGATTTTCGTCGGCCTGACCGCGTATGACACGCAGAAGCTGAAAAACATGGGTGCGCAGTTGTCAGAGGATGACCGTGATAACTTCCGTAAATACTCGATTGTTGGCGCGCTGACGCTGTACCTTGATTTCATCAACCTGTTCCTGATGTTGTTGCGGATTTTCGGCAACCGTCGTTAAGGTTTTTGATTTCAAACGATTGAGAGGGACACTGAGAAGTGTCCCTTTTTTTATGCCTGCTGGTGAGGCTTTTTACTCCCTCCCCTGCGAAGGGGAGGGGCAAATCAAACCCTGATCCTTCCCGTCGGCACCTGCCGGAAACTCCACCACACCTGCACTGTGTTGAACAACACCAGAATCGCCGTCACGATAAACACCCACCGGAAGCCGAGCAGGGCAGAAGCACTTGAGCCAATCAAGGGGCCCACCACATTCCCGAGATACATAAACGACTGGTTGTAACCGAATATCCGGCCGGTAACCTGATCACTGCTGTATTTCACCAGCAATGCCTGCACTGCGGGCATCAGTGCACCGTCGCCGAAACCGAGCATGAAACGCAGGATCCCCAGTTGAGTAGGCGTATTAATCAGTGACATCAGGCAGAACAGAATGAAGCAAAAAACCAGCGCAGCAATCAAAATGCGGTGCGCGCCAATGCGGTCGCCGAGTTTGCCGAGTTTCGGTGCGGCCATCAGCGCGGAAACGCCCGGTACAGCGGCGATCACACCACTGATAAAGGCGATATTGCTGGTATCCGATGACAGTTCGCGGATAAACAGCGTCAGAATCGGGCTGATGGAGCCGTTCGCCAGTTGGATCATCATGGTAGTGACGAACAGGCTGATAATCAGCCATGGATAAGGCAGCGTGGTGAAGACTGCTTTACCGCTCAGGCGGTTGGCTTTGGTAACCGGCACCACGCGTTCTTTAATTAAAAATAATGTGATGAGGAAGCTGATAAACAGCATGCCGCTGGTGACGAAAAACACCGTGCGCAGGCCGAGATGGTCGGCCATAAAACCGCCGAGCAGCGGGCCGATAATCACGCCGGATACCTGGCCTGTAGACAGCGTACCCAGCGCCCAGCCACTTTTATCACGCGGCACCTGTGAGGCGACCAGCGCCATTGCGTTCGGAATATACCCGGATGTCAGCCCCATCAGTGTGCGCAAAATGAAAAGCTGCCAGACGTTGGTGGCGAACCCCTGCAACATCATGACAATTGCCATACCCAGCGCGGCACGCAGCAACATCAGTTTACGACCTTTGCGGTCTGCCAGGCTGCCCCACAAGGGCGCAACGACGGCGGAAACCAGGAACGTGCCACTGAATACCAGCCCTGACCACAGGCTCAGGGACTCATGAGACGTGACGCCAAGCTGTTCGATGTAAAGCGGTAAAAAAGGCAGGATCTGACTCATCGCCATGCCGGTGAAAAAACAGCCCAGCCAGACGGAGATTAAATTTACTTTCCAGGTTTCCATGTTGCAGCGATGTGGCCTTATGGACAGAGGAGTGAGAGAAAAGAAGCATAGCAATCAAATCTGTGAAGTGGAGCGCAAAAAGTGGGAACCCATTCATCAGCTTTATAATTGATTATCCTGTATCAAAGTTTCGGATTATCGCGGCAGATTATATGGCCTGAATTTGTTACCAGAGTCTGCGGCTGTAACCGTCAGTTACAGCCGCAACGGAGATAACTTCACGCAGCGCGGCGTTTTGTGCTAGTATCGACGCAACTGGCGCACTGCAGTTTGTGCCGAATCCTCGTGGTAATGCCTCATTTGCCTCGTCTGATCATCCACTCTTGAAACTGCACCGAACCCCGTTCGGGTTAGAGTGGACTGGAGCTTTTCCTTATATGTCATTTGATTCCCTCGGCTTAAGTGCCGAAATTTTGCGTGCTGTTGAAGAACAGGGCTATCGCGAACCTACACCTATCCAGCGTCAGGCTATTCCTGTCGTGCTGGAAGGTCGTGACCTGATGGCGAGTGCGCAGACCGGTACCGGTAAAACCGCTGGTTTTACTTTGCCGCTACTCAATATGCTCAGCCATACCAACGCGCAATTCAAAGGACGTCGCCCGGTTCGTGCGCTGATCCTGACCCCAACCCGTGAGCTTGCGGCGCAGATTGGTGAAAACGTTCAGGCTTACAGCAAATACCTGACCCTGCGTTCGCTGGTGGTATTTGGTGGGGTGAGCATCAACCCGCAGATGATGAAACTGCGCGGTGGTGTAGATGTGCTGATTGCAACGCCGGGTCGTTTGCTGGATCTGGAACATCAGCGTGCTGTTGATTTATCTCAGGTTGAAATTCTGGTGCTGGACGAAGCCGACCGCATGCTGGACATGGGCTTTATTCACGACATCCGTCGCGTGCTGGCGAAACTGCCTGCCAGGCGCCAGAACCTGCTGTTCTCGGCTACCTTCTCTGATGAGATTAAAGGTCTGGCGAGCAAGTTGCTGACCAACCCGGCTTCTGTCGAAGTTGCACGTCGCAACACCGCTTCTGCGCAAATTGAACAAAGCGTTCATTTTGTTGATAAGAAACGTAAAAGAGAATTGCTGTCTCAGATGATCGGTGAAGGCGACTGGAAACAGGTGCTGGTATTCAACCGTACCAAACATGGTGCAAACCATTTGGCTGAGCAACTCAATAAAGATGGCATCACGGCTGCGGCTATTCATGGTAATAAAAGTCAGGGCGCACGTACCCGTGCACTGGCTGATTTTAAAGCCGGTTCTATTCGTGTTCTGGTGGCAACAGACATCGCTGCGCGGGGTCTGGATATTGATATGCTGCCGCACGTGGTCAACTATGAACTGCCAAACGTACCGGAAGATTACGTTCACCGTATTGGCCGTACCGGCCGTGCGGAAGCCACCGGTGAGGCGATTTCTCTGGTATGCGTAGACGAACACAAATTGCTGCGTGATATCGAACGCCTGCTGAAACGTGAAATTCCGCGCATTGCGCTGGAAGGCTACGAGCCAGATCCGAGCATTAAAGCTGAGCCGATCATCAATGGTCGTCAGGGCAACGGTGGCGGCGGTCGTGGCGCGCCTCGTCAGGGGCAGCGTCCGGGCGCACCACGTTCCGGTGCACCGCGTTCAGGCGCTCCGCGTCAGGGCGGCAACGGCCAGCGCAGCGGCACCTCTGAAAATCGTGGTTCAGAAAACCGTGGTTCTGCTGAAAACCGTCCGGCACGTTCGCGTCCTGCGCATGCAGGCCAGCGTCGCACCGGCAATGCAGGCAGCGGCAACAAATAAGTTTCCGGCTGCCCTGCAATCAAACCGCCTTCACCGGCGGTTTTTTTTCGTCTGTAATCTACCTGATGACATAAGCACAACGCCGCGCACCTTGCAAAATATGTTCGGTACGCTCGACGCTGGCGTTCAGCACATCGCTGAAGACATCACGTTCCGCCCGGCAAAATCCCTGACAGGTGGTTGCGGCAGCACAAATCGGGCAGTGATTTTCGACAAACAGATAACTGCCGTCCTCCTGCATTTTCCAGTCCGCCATGTAACCTTCCCGCGTGCGGATAGCCGTCAGCCGTTGTAGCTTTTCTTCCAGAGAATTCGCGCCATTCATTGCCTGCCGGTAATTTTCCAGCGTCTGGTTTTCGCGCGACGTGATCAGCTGATCCAATGCTGAATCGCCCAGTGAAGTGCGGATCAGTTGCAAAAGTTGTACGGTAAGATCCGCGTGGGCATCGGGGAATCGCGCATGGCCGGCGGCGGTCAGTTGCCAGAACTGTGCCGGGCGGCCGACACCTTGCGAAACGGCTCTGGCTTCCACCAGTCCTTCCTTTGCCAGCTTCACAAACTGTTGGCGCATGGCTTCGCCGGTAGTGCCGAGCAGATATCCGGCATCGCTGGCCTGAAGTTCTCCGCGGGTTTTCAGCAGCGTCAGTAATCGCTCTGCGACGCTTTGCCGGACGTCATTTTTATTTTCCAAGCCATTGCTTGACATATAGCCTCGACGGGTTCTAGATTACGTAAAACATATTCCAAGTATTTTCTTGGTTTAATCATATCATAACCACCACATGCTTCAATGCGTGGAAAGCACAAACTAAAGGGATGCAGAGAAAATGTCGGGAAGTCAGAACGGATGGGCGGATTTATTTAGTGCAGAAAACCGGGGCAGCGCCATCACCCTGAGCGCAGGCGTCGCCCTTTATGCGACTAACAGTTACATCGTTATCACGATCCTCCCTTCAGTCGTGCAGGATATCGGCGGGCTGGCGTGGTATGCATGGAATACCACATTGTATGTTGTGTGTTCCATTCTGGGTTCGGCGCTGTCAGCGCGGCTGATGCGGACCGCCGGACCCCGGGGCAGTTATCTGATGGCGACAGGTATTTTTATTGCCGGTGCTGCTATTTGCACGGCCGCGCCGAATATGCCGGTATTACTGCTTGGACGGGCATTGCAGGGCCTCGGTGGCGGATTCTTATTCGCACTGTCCTACGCGATGATCAATCTTTTGTTTAAAGAATCTCTCTGGCCGCGTGCGATGGCACTGATTTCGGCGATGTGGGGCATTGCGACGCTGGTCGGCCCGGCAGTAGGCGGTATTTTTGCTGAACTGCACGCCTGGCGCTGGGCATTTGGTTTGCTGTTGCCGGTCACGTCACTGTTCGGGCTGTGGGTATGGCGGATTTTACCGAAATCCCAGCGCGACAGGCAGCCGGAAGAGCCGTTGCCATTGATGCAACTGGCATTACTGACCGGTGCCGTGTTAGTGGTGTCGGCGGGCAGTTTGTCGTCCTCCGGCCTGATTAACCTGCTCGGTTTTGTGGTTGCCGTGGTGATGATTCTCGTCTTACGCCACCGCGAATTTACGGCGGATGTCAGGCTGCTGCCGCGTAACGCTTTACGTCGTTCCTCACCGCTCTATGGTCTGTATCTGGTGATGACATTGCTGATTATCGGCCTCGGCTGCGAACTGTTTGTGCCGTATCTGTTGCAACATTTACACGGTCAGACCCCGCTGGCAGCCGGATACATTACTGCCGCCGCAGCCGCAGGCTGGACATTAAGTGAAGTGGCGAGTTCCGGCTGGACCGGACGACGTGCGGACGGCGCGATTATCTGCGGGCCATTGATTCTGGCTACCGGTCTGCTTTTACTGCTGTTCACCGTGCCGGTCGCGTTTGGGCTGCCGTGGTTGAATATCAGTGGCGTGGTGCTCGGGCTGACGCTGGCCGGTTTTGGGATTGGCCTCGGCTGGCCGCATCTGCTGACCCGCGTACTGCAACAGGCACCGGAAGATGATCGCGAAAAAGCCGGGGCGTCGATAACCGTCGTGCAATCTTTCGCGGCGGCGCTCGGTGCGGCGTTAGCCGGAACGGTGGCTAACTTTGCAGGTGTTGATAAGGGGGATAATGGTGCAGCCAGCGCGGCATTCTGGATGTTCCTGCTGTTTGCGGTGCCTGCGCTTGTGGCGGTGTGGATTGCCTGGCGCTCCGTCAGGGTCAGACGCTTGCAGGGCGGGGCAAAACCGTCATTAAGCAGCGATTTATCTCAGGGGTAATTGCCCGGCGGCGGGCCTTGCGGTAATCTTGCGCGTCATTTTTAAGGGGTGAACTGCGATGCGCGTATTACTGGCTCCGATGGAAGGTGTGCTTGATCCTCTGGTCCGTGAACTTCTTACTGAAGTGAACGACTACGATTTGTGCATCACCGAGTTTTTGCGCGTGGTAGATCAGCTGCTTCCCGCCAAATCCTTCTATCGCCTGTGCCCTGAACTACATCACGCCAGCCGCACGCCTTCGGGCACATTAGTGCGCGTACAGTTACTGGGCCAATATCCGCAATGGCTGGCCGAAAACGCTGCCCGTGCGGTGGAACTGGGCTCTTATGGTGTCGATCTCAACTGCGGTTGCCCGTCCAAACTGGTTAACGGCAGCGGCGGCGGTGCGACATTACTCAAAGATCCTGAGCTGATTTACCAGGGTGCCAAAGCCATGCGTGCAGCCGTTCCCGCACATCTGCCGGTCACTGTGAAAGTGCGTCTCGGCTGGGATTCGCTGGAGCGCAGCATTGAAATTGCGGATGCCGTGCAGCAGGCCGGTGCAACGGAACTGACGGTGCACGGACGTACCAAGGAAGACGGCTACAAACCGGAGCGTATTAACTGGGCTGCGATTGGCGAAATCCGTCAGCGTCTGAGTATTCCTGTGATCGCTAACGGTGAAATCTGGGATTACGAAAGCGCTCAGGCCTGCCTGCAAACCACCGGGTGTGATGCGGTGATGCTCGGACGCGGTGCGCTGAATATTCCTAACCTCAGTCGTGTGGTGAAGTACAACGAACCGCGCATGCCGTGGCCGGACGTCATGACGCTGTTACAGAAATACACCCGTCTGGAAAAGCAGGGCGATACCGGTTTGTATCACGTTGCGCGCATCAAACAGTGGCTGAGTTATTTACGTAAAGAGTACGAAGAGGCGACAGAGTTATTTACTGAAGTGCGCGTGCTGAAGACGTCAAAGGAAATTGCCGGACGCATTAACCGGTGATCCCTGCCATGACTTCTCCACGCGGCAACGCTTATAAAGGGAGAAGTATCATGGAAAATAAAGACATTGGCCTGACCCACATCGCTTTTGCCGTCAAAGACCTGGATGCCAGCATCGCGTTCTACCAGCAGTTTGCTGACATGAAAGTGATCCACCGGCGCGGGGAAAAGGGCAGCAACGCCAGACCCGTCGCATGGCTGAGCGACATGACCCGCCATTTTGCTATCGTACTGGCTGAAGACCCGGACAATACCGACACCAGACTTGGCCCTTTCGGCCATCTCGGCGTCGCCTGCGCGACGAAAGAAGCCATGGACGCCAAACTTGCAGAAGCCCGTGCCGCAGGCGTTTTACGTAAGGAGCCCACAGATTCCGGCGCGCCGGTGGGATACTGGGCTTTTCTGGATGATCCGGATGGCAATACGCTTGAACTTTCATACGGGCAGGAAATAAGTTATCTGATCGACAATCAATAATATCCCCCTGTGTATCCCGAAGGGACGCTTTCTGAGTGTCCCTTTATTTTTTTCAGTGCCACCTTACGCAAGTGTTCACTTACTCGCCATTACAGAGTCTGCGGGTGCTGGTGACAGACTTTGTGACAAATAGAATTGAAAATTGCGGGTGCTAAGACTATTCGCCTCACTTATAATTCCGCCCGCTGTTACGACATATCTTAATGACAACTTTCTAAATACAGAGCAATGCATGTGAAAATCCGTCTTTTGGTTCTGAGCTTATTAGCCTTAAATACAGGCATGTTGTCTGCCCCGGCCGCCATTGCTGCAAAGCATGAACCGGCCGTCGCCCCGATTGTTCAAATCGCTTCCGGCAGTGCCATGGTGGTGGATCTGAAAAGCCACGAAGTGATTTATTCCCGAAATCCGGATGAGGTGAGGCCGATTGCCTCCCTGACCAAACTGATGACCGCGATGGTTACGCTGGATGCGAATCTGCCACTTGATGAAGTGATCAATATCGATATCAGCAATACGCCGGAAATGCGCGGTGTGTTCTCCCGCGTGAAACTGAACAGTGAAATTACCCGTCGTCAGATGATTCAGCTGGCGCTGATGTCCTCGGAAAACCGTGCTGCAGCCAGCCTCGCAGCGCATTATCCCGGGGGTTATTCTGCATTCATTAATGCCATGAATGCGAAAGCGAAATCGCTGGGCATGACCCATACGCATTACGTTGAACCGACAGGTTTGTCACCACGCAATGTTTCCACGGCGCGTGATTTAACGCGACTGCTGCTGGCTTCCCAGCGCTATCCGCTGATCGGTCAGCTGAGTACCACTGCTGAAAAAACGGCTGTTTTCAGCCATCCGGCGTATGCATTGCCGTTTCGTAATACTAACCATCTGATCATGAATCCGTCATGGAATATCCAGCTGACCAAAACCGGTTATACCGATGAAGCGGGGCATTGTCTGGCGATGCGTACCACCATTAACGGCAAGCCCGTGACGCTGGTCGTGATGGATGCCTTCGGTAAATTTACGGCTTTTGCGGATGCTAACCGTCTGCGCACCTGGATGGAAACCGGCAAAGCAGTGCCTGTTCCGCAGATTGCCAGGAACTACCGTAAGCAGAAAGAGCAGCAAAAAACCCAGCCTTCGGTCGAAGAGGCAGATGATTGAAATACCCGTCATACTTCAAGCCGCAGATGCGTTGGCTGCGCTCAGGCGCCCGAATTACTGACTTGATGTCAGCTCATCGGGACTCCCTGACTTGCCGCCTTTCTGCGACTCGAATTATTTAGGCTATTAATTAAACTGAAAAAGTCCGGTCATGTGCCGGACTTTTGGTTTGCAGGAACGGAATGTGATGATCAGAAAATCAGTTTAAACACCCCTGTCAGGGTCAGTAAGCCGACGATAAAGATGATGGCGATGATCCAAAGAATAATTTTCATATTTTTTCCTTAACATAATCTTCAGTCGTCATCGGCTATCCTGCTAAGCCAATGATATTCCTTATCAGTATAGCGTCTGGCGGTATTTTTGCTTTCTGACTGCCGTTTTCAGATCAGCGCCGCGCGTAAACCACATTCCGGGCTGGTGAGTGGTTTGCCGGTTTGGGTCAGTTGCGCTGCACCGGTCATTGAAGCCTGAGCCAGCACCACGCAGGCCGCGCCTTGCCTATATTCTGCATCTGCCGCCACCGCGATGGCCTGTAAATATCCGGCCAGATCGCCCTGTTTAAACTTTTCCCATGCGCCTGCCACCAGACGGGTTTTAAGCCGTGCCTGCGGATGTCTTTCTACCTGCGCGAATAACTGCCGCGTTGGCTCCAGGGTCGTTTCGACCGCGCACAGTGCGACCACATTGCCTGCCGTTTTCATGGCCTGTTCCGCCAGCGCCTGATCGACACGTAAAACCGGCACTATGGTGCTTTTACTGGCAAGTGTCGCAGCAGGCCCCAGCGTTGAACAGGTCAGTAAAACGCGATCGGTATTTTCACTCAATGCCAGCAGTACATCCGCCGTCTGCTGAAGAATTTCCGCCGTCAGCCCGCCCGCCTTTTCGGCTGCGGCCAGTAAATCGGGCCGCGAAACATGCCGGAACTGATGCTGATCCAACCCCAGCGCCCGCGCTGTATTTTCAAATACCGCAATATTGCTGTCCGCTGTGTGTAAGCAGGTAATGCGCATACCCTTCTCCTGATGAGTGTCTGCCTCTACGTTAATGATTTTTTAGCCGCGCCGCAGATGTTTTTGCCAGTAAATATTCATCCGTTAATGCGGGCAGGAAATGCCGGGTTCCCTCTGGACGGGTGATGATTTTCGTCATCCGCACCCGCTTGTTGTCCCTTTAAGTTTGGCCTGTTAACGGAAAGCATAACTGGCTATTTTCATTGGTATTTATTCAGCCAGGCAATGCAACTCAGCCATATATAGATACATAAGTAATGACGTATTTATCGAGAAGGAAATTGATTTGAGGTGGTTATTTATCCAGTGCACACTTCACGCAGATTAAGGATTTCTAAACAGGGAACGCTCATGTAAGGGACAACAACGATGTATCAGCTCAGCACACGGACGCTATCGCCCGTCAATCCGACGCTCTATTTTCCTGGCGCCCCTGTGTGGCCGGAAGAATACAAAGGAAAATCATTCATGGAAAAGCTCATGCAAAACCAGATCAACAATATTGAAAAACAGGGAATCAAAAATGGTGAGGAAATCGCCGGGCTGAATCTGCGTGTGGGGAAGGTGGAACAGCAGGTCAGCCAGCTGACCGTAGTGGTTACAGAAACGAATCTCCGTGTCGGAAAACTGGAATACCAGATGGTCACGCTCACCGATGTCGTGACCGATATCGGTGAGCGTGTCGGAAAAACCGAACAGAGCATCGCCCGTATCGACGGGCACCTCCTGAGAATTGACGACCATCTGGTGCGGATAGATAAACAGTTTGAACAGGTGGATAAACAGTTTGAGCGAGTGGATAAACAGTTTGAACGAGTGGATGAGCGCTTTGACAAAATAGATCAACGTTTTGTGAAGATTGAAGCTTCAATGAGTACAATGCAGACAATGTTTTATGAACTCATGATCACACAGACCCGATGGATTATTGGCATGATGCTTGTACTGGTTGGCGTGACGTTTACGGCGGCACGCTATATCCACTAAAGGCGATCTGATGCGGTTAATCACCCATTACACTGTATTGGCCGTGCCAGCAAAACTGGCAATAACGACTATAATATAGACAGGCCGCCACCTTCCTTATGCCCTTGTCTGAACGGCATTGCCGAAGGTTTATCACAGCACGCTGCTGGCGGCTTTCGGCGTACAAGGGGGTGTTTCATGGCTAATCATGTCTGGGGGCTGATATCCAATCCAGGTCCCGAACTGCAACAAATCCAGCGTGAGCGGGAAACCGTTTCACATGTGTATTCACACCATGTTCTGTTAATGGCGCTGATCCCGGTAGTCTGCTCTTTCATCGGAACAACACAACTGGGCTGGAACTTCGGTGACGGCGAGACGCTGCGGGTTTCCCTGTTCACGGCGTCTTATATCGCAGTCGTTTTCTATGTTCTGATGCTTGCTGCCGTTGCCCTTATGGGACGGATTATCTATGGAATGGCGCGTCGTTATGATAGCCGGCCGACACTCAACAGCTGTATCGTCTTCGCCGGCTATGTTGCTACCCCGATGTTCCTCAGCGGGATCGTAGCCCTTTACCCGATGGTCTGGTTATGTCTGTTTGTCGGACTCATTGGCCTGTGTTACAGCGGATATCTGTTATATCTCGGCATCCCTAACTTTCTCAATATCGACCGGCGCGAAGGTTTTCTGTTCTCCAGTTCAACGCTGGCAATGGGTGTTCTGGTTTTAGAACTACTTTTGGCTCTGACGGTGATCATGTGGGGCTATGGAACGCAACTATTCTGAGTATTGATGAGATGAGGTTGCATTGCTCCCTCCCCTGCGAAGGGGAGGGAGGTATTAACCCCTTCGCAGGGGAAGAGATGAAAGTATCAATCCTGCCAGTTTTTTAGCTTACTGGTTTTCCCGATCCCCGGGTTAAAACTGTTGGTCGGGTCGGCCTGTCGGTAGAATTCTTTCAGATGGGGTTTCGCAATATACAAATGGCCGACGTTATGTTCAGCGGGATATTCCGCACCTTTAGCGTCGAGCAGCGCTAACATTTTGTGTTTCAGCGCCTTGCTGTTTGCGCCTTTTTTGACGATGTAATCCTGATGGAACACATGGCACATGAAATGGCCGTAATACAATTTTGCCACCAGCTGACTGTTGATATCTTCCGGCAGTGTTTCAAACCAGTCGCGGTCGTTACGACGCAGCGCGATGTCCAGCGCCAGAATATCTTCCACTTCTTTTTCATGTACTGCGTGATAGCGCACGGCGGCACCAGCGGCGGCGAAGCGGTGCAGGAAAGCTTTTTTGCCTTCGTCGGCAGAACAGATAAAGAAATCCCCCTGACCCTCAGTAAAGAAACGTGTCAGAAAGGTTCGGGCCTCGTCAATGCCGGGGCCGGACATTTTCAGCAGTAAGTGATGTTCAAACCGGTCACGGTACTGTTTCATGCGGGGGGGAAGGTGATTAGGTAAAGCTTTGCTCAGGCATTGCATCACACGGTCACTGAAATTTTTGGGCAGGAATGGAACCTTACTGGCGTGCGCATCGAACTTCCCTTTGGCAGTAAACATGTCCGGCATTTTGTCGGTGCCAAGCTTGTCGATCATCATAAATGTATCTTTACCGTAGACTTCGGTGATATCGAAAATATCCCGATGCATATATTCCCCGGCCACCGGAAGATTAACGAAATCACGCAGGATCTGACGACGTAATTCTGTCAACACCGCAGTGTCATTGGTGCCGATGTAAAAAACCTGCTGTTGTGTTTCTGCCGGAAAGGTATCCAGCCGTACGGCGAAAACGGCCAGTTTACCCGCACAACCGGATGCTTCAAATAAACGTCGTTCATCCGCGTTGAAACGCGATGGCGTATCCGCATCCACTTCGCGGACACGAGAAGCATAATCATGATCCGAGGCCAGGCGCTGATCATGCGTGATATCGGTTTCACGGTAATCGCCTCTTTCGAGACGTGTGAGGATTTCTTCCGGCGTTTCGCCAAGGTTAATTCCCAGATGGTTAATCAGTTGCAATTCACCCTGCACATCGATCTGCGCATACAACGCCATTTCGGTATATGCCGGTCCGCGTTTCACCAGCGATCCGCCGGAATTATTACAAATCCCGCCGACCACCGACGCGCCAATGCAGGACGAGCCAATCACCGAGTGCGGTTCGCGGTTGTAGGGTTTGAGGATCTTTTCCAGTTTGTAGAGCGTGCTGCCGGGAAAACCGATCACCTGATGGCCACCGTCGAGTAACTGGATCTGGTCCAGTTTCAGTGTGCTGAAAATAACAATGTCGCGGTCATAGTCGTCGCCGCTGGGCGTCGAGCCTTCGGTCAGGCCGGTATTGGCGGCCTGCATAATGACAATCTTATCGGCGGCGATACAGGCCTTGAGCAGTTGCCACTGTTGCAGCAGCGTTTGCGGAAAAACCACCGCCAGCGCTTTGCCGCCACCGGAGCGGAACCCTTTACGATAGCGTTCGGTATTGCTATCGCCGGTCAACACGTGGCGGCTGCCTGCAATCTCTTTCAGCGTGGCGATGAGTGACAGATTATCCATTTCATCTTCCTTTTTTAATGTGATGCCATCTAATCATAGGCTTAAATGATACTTATTAAGTTAAATGTCATTCGGGATATGGGTTAGGTAATTTCACTTAATCTGTTGCATTTTTGTCATGCGCTGTCCATTAAATCGTCATTGATGTGTCATAAAACTCGCGCTTAATGAACGCCAGATAACGAAAGCAACCGAGAGACAGCATCATGGCTCAAGCTCAACTTAAGCTGGCACAGGCTGAATATCCTCAGACCGGGCCACAGCATCTGAACAAGGTTCTGGACGTCAAGGGTCTCGTGAAATCCTACAAATCAGGTCAGCGTGTCCTGAATGACATCAATTTTGATCTCCATGCCGGTGAATTCGTGGCGGTAATTGGCCGTTCCGGCGCAGGTAAATCCACTCTGCTGCATGTTCTCAACGGGACTATCCCGCTCACAGAAGGCAGTGTGGTATGCCATTACGAAAATGGCGAACACCAGGAACTGGCAGGGCTGACCGGCAAAGCGTTGCGTCGCTGGCGCTCGTGTTGTGGCATGATTTTCCAGGATTTCTGTCTGGTACCTCGTCTTGATGTTCTGACAAATGTGTTACTGGGGCGTCTCAGTCACACCTCAACGTTCAAATCATTTTTTAATCAGTTCGACGACGAAGACCGTGCCCGTGCCATCTCTTTGCTTGAATGGTTGCACATGTTGCCGCATGCGTTGCAGCGTGCCGAAAACCTTTCCGGTGGCCAGATGCAACGGGTAGCGATTTGTCGTGCGCTGATGCAGAACCCAAAAATTCTGCTGGCTGATGAACCGGTGGCGTCACTGGATCCGAAAAATACCCTGCGCATCATGAATGCGCTGAAAAAAGTCAGCGAAGAGAATATTGCCGTGATGGTCAATCTGCATTCGGTAGAACTGGTGAAAGATTATTGCACCCGCGTTATCGGCATCGCGAAAGGTCAGATTATTTTCGACGGACATCCGGATCAGTTAACTGATGATATTTTGCATCAGTTATACGGTGAAGAGCACGACGCTATAAACAGTTAAATAATAATGTTATTTATTTTTTTGCAGTGCTTATTTCTACTTTCACTCAATCTACACAAGGTCATTATTTCATGAAGAAGTTATTACGTCTGGCAGTCTTCGTAGCAGGTTCTTTTACCGCGATGTACAGCATGGCAGAAGATGCTCCTAAAGAATTAAACTTAGGTATTTTGGGCGGGCAGAATGCCACTCAGCAAATCGGTGATAATCAGTGTGTAAAAGATTTCTTCGATAAAGAATTAAATGTGGATACCAAACTGCGTAATTCATCCGATTATTCAGGTGTTATTCAGGGGTTGTTAGGTAAGAAAGTCGACATGGTATTAAGCATGTCACCTTCATCTTTTGCTTCGGTTTATATTAATAATCCGAAAGCGGTGGATCTGGTGGGCATCGTGATTGACGATACCGACAAATCTCGTGGTTATCACTCCGTTGTTATTGTTAAAGCCGACAGCCCGTATCAGAAATTATCTGACCTGAAAGGCAAATCATTCGGTTTCGCTGACCCGGATTCCACTTCCGGTTACCTGATCCCGAACCAGACATTCAAGAAAGAATTTGGCGGTACCACGGATAATAAATATAACAATTTCTTCTCCAGTGTCACCTTCTCCGGTGGCCATGAGCAGGATATTCTTGGTGTGCTGAACGGTCAGTTTGAAGGTGCCGTCACCTGGGCTTCAATGATCGGCGACCGTGAAACCGGTTATACCTCCGGTGCGTTCAACCGAATGATCCGCATGGACCATCCGGATCTGATGAAGAAAATTCGTATTATTTGGGAATCTCCGCTGATCCCAAATGGCCCGATTTTAGTGCGTAGTGATTTGCCACCGGCATTTAAAGCTAAGCTGGTTTCCGCCATTAAGAAACTGGATAAAGATGACCACGCTTGTTTCGTGAAAGCAGTGGGAGGCAAACAGCATATCGGCGAGACGTCTCTGGCAGAATATCAGCAGATTATTGATATGAAGCGTGAGTTAACTAAAGGCAGTCGCTAACCCGTAGCTCCCTCCCCTGCGAAGGGGAGGAATAATGATTATCTGCAAACCGGAAATATTATTTTGAACAAAGATTTCAATCGTTATTACCAGCAGATACGCGGTAAACAAAAGCGGGAGGCACTGATCTGGTCAGGGTTGATGCTGTTGTTATATCTGTGGTCAGGCAATGTTTCCGAGCTTAATTTAAAAACTATTTTTTTCTCCGCACCCAGCTTCTTTGATTATATTGGACAGACTGTACCGGTATTACACTGGTCATTATTGTTTGCTGACGGCCATACTGAAGGGTCACTGGCGTATTGGGGATACCGTCTCAATATTCAGCTGCCGCTGATTTGGGAAACTATCCAGCTGGCGTTGTCCTCGACGATATTGTCGACGGCGCTGGCTATTGTGTTGGCTTTTCTCGCCGCCGGTAATACAGATTCGCCTAAATGGGTGAAATTCAGCATCCGTACCTTTGTCGCTTTTCTGCGCACAATGCCGGAACTGGCCTGGGCGGTGATGTGTGTGATGGCATTTGGGGTGGGTGCCATTCCTGGCTTTATCGCACTGACGTTACATACCGTCGGCAGCCTGACCAAATTGTTCTACGAATCCATTGAAACCGCATCGGACAAACCGGTGCGTGGTCTCAGAGCATGCGGCGCGGGCCGTTTGCAGCGTATGCGTTTCGCCATGTGGCCGCAGGTGAAACCCATCTTTTTATCCTACAGCTTTATGCGCCTCGAAATTAATTTCCGCCAGTCGACCATCCTCGGGCTGGTCGGGGCGGGCGGTATCGGGCAGGAGCTGATGACGTCAATCAAACTTGATCGTTATGATCAGGTCAGCATGACCTTACTGCTGATTATTCTGGTTGTGTCGGTGATGGATTTTCTTTCAGGTAAATTACGCAAACGCGTTGTGGAGGGCACTTTCTGATGTTAACTGATGCGCTCGAACCTCATGTCGTCAGCAGCATGAAGCAGCAGCACGGGCATTTGTTTGCCGCGCAACGCCGCTATCTGCGTTACCTTGCGATACTGGCTGTTGTTATTACGCTGTACTATGTCTATTTCTTCAGTTACTTCGGCATTCCCTGGAGTGAAGTGGTGCGCGGCAGCCGTGAAATCGGGCGTTATTTCCTGCGAATGTTTGTCTGGCATGACGTTTCCGAATGGCCGTTTATGTATTATTTTTCGCAAATAGCTATCACACTGGCGATTGTATTTTCCGGCACTATCACCGCATCTTTTCTCGCGTTACCGCTTTCATTCCTCGCGGCGCGTAATGTGATGTCTACGCCGGTTCTCAGACCTGTTTCCATGATTATCCGCCGTCTTCTGGATGTTTTACGCGGGCTGGATATGGCGATCTGGGGGCTGATTTTCGTTCGTGCTGTCGGCATGGGACCGCTGGCAGGTGTGCTGGCGATTGTGATGCAGGATTTAGGCTTGCTCGGTAAACTTTATGCCGAAGGGCATGAAGCCGTTGATCGTTCGCCGAGCCGCGGTTTGCGGGCGCTGGGAGCTTCCCCGTTACAAACACACCGCTTCGGGATTTTCACCCAATCCTTCCCGACATTCCTTGCGTTGTCGCTGTATCAGATTGAATCTAATACCCGCTCAGCCGCCGTTCTGGGCTTTGTCGGCGCGGGTGGGATCGGTCTGGTGTATGCGGAAAATATGCGTCTGTGGAACTGGGATGTGGTGATGTTTATCACCCTGATACTGGTAGTGATCGTGATGATCATGGACAAAATTTCCGCCATGCTGCGCGCCAAATACATTCTGGGTGAAGAAATTGATTTGTTCGCACCGGAAGAGCGAAAAATGAAGCCGCCGGTCGAACTTTACCGCCCGTAGGTTAAGGGCACTAAACAGGCGGCGTCTTCAGGGACGCCGCCTTTTATCGTGACTGAACTCCGGGCAGGTTACGCGTCGAAGTACCAGTAGCCCTGATTCACCAGATCTGTTAACAGAGCGACAAATTCAGGATCCTGCAGGGCAGCCCCCAGTTCTGCTTTACCGATCAGCGTATAGCGGCACAGCGCATCAGCGGCGGCATACCGGGACGTTTCCAGCGGCTCGCCGTTGACAAAGAAACGTTCGCCGACGTTGAGGACTCGCAGGCCACTCAGGCGCACCAGGTTTTCACCCTGCATCAGTGCATCGACAATTTCATGTGATTCGTATGGCGGTTCGGCCGGCGCGATATCCAGTTCATGGCGCGGCGTGGTGGCAAAACGGCCAAACCATTGTTTGAAATCTTCCGGCTGGTTTAACAGCTCAACCATCATCTGGCGTACGCGTTCAAGCTCATACTCTTCCACTTTACCGACGTGGTCACGCAGCGTTAAATCCGGATCGCTGTAATGACTGCCGCCCAGATCGTTTTCCAGCGCGTAGTCAGCAAAGCTGCTGATGAAATCACGGCTGTTAGGGCCACGGAAACCGACGGAATAGTTGAGGGCGGTTTCATGGGTAAAGCCGTCGTGCGGAAAGCCCGGCGGGATATACAGAATATCGCCCGGCTCAAGATCTTCATCAATGATTGGCGTGAACGGATCTACATGCAGTAACGCCGGATGCGGGCAGAACTGACGCATCGGCAAGGCATCACCCACACGCCACCGACGGCTGCCCATGCCCTGAATGATAAAGACGTCATACTGATCGATGTGCGGGCCGACGCCGCCGCCGGGCACAGAATATGAAATCATCAGATCGTCTAAACGCCAGTCCGGCAATACGCGAAAAGGTTTTACCAGTTCAGCCGCAGGCAAATGCCAGTGGTTTACGGCCTGTGCCAGCAATGACCAGCCGGTTTCACCCAGACCGTCAAAATCTTCAAAAGGACCATTGCTTGCCTGCCATTCACCGTTCTTATGGCTCACCAGGCGGCTGTCCACTTCCGGTTCCATCGCCAGGCCAGCAAGTTCATCCGGACTTATCGGATCGACAAAATTCGGGAAGGCTTTTTTAATAACAACAGGTTTTTTTTGCCAGTATTTTTCGAGAAATTCCGGCCAGTTCAGATTGAGTTCATAAGCCATGTGATTTACCAGTGGGAAGACAAACGGGCCTGATTATAGAGAGGGTGCAAGTTACCGCGCTTTGTTGTGGGTCAAGGCTACCCATCATAATTCGAACCGCAGATGCGTTGGCTACGTTCAGTGACCCGAATCACTTACCTGAATAAGCTCATCGGGATCCCTTCACTTGCCGCGTTACCCGGCAAGCCTTGCCCTATTAGGGCCAGCACAAGCGCTGCTCAAAAGCTGAAGCTTTTGTCCTGCAGCCCGAATTATTTTGGGTATAGAACTCTGGTTGAAATATTTATGACTTCGCGGCCAGCACGACCAGTTTCTGGTTCACAAATTCTTTGATACCAAGATCGGAGAGTTCGCGGCCGAATCCGGAGCGTTTCACGCCGCCGAACGGCAGTTCCGCTGCGGTATCTGTAGGTGAGTTGACGTATACCATACCGGTTTCAATCTGGCTGGCCAGCTTACGGGCGCGAGACAAATCGGAGGTGAACAGTGAACCGCCAAGGCCGTAATGTGAGTCGTTGGCCAGTTTCACCAGTTCCTCATCATTTTTCACTACATACACCTGTGCGACCGGGCCAAAGAATTCCTCAAAATAGGCCGGATTATCGCGGGTAATGTGCGTCAGAATCGTTGGTTCAAAGAAGTTGCCCGGATTGTCTGCCACTTTTTTTCCGCCAAAGTGCAGTTTCGCCCCGTGTTTCACAGCATTATCCACTTGTTCACTCAGCGTTTTCACCGCTTCTGCAGAGGACAGCGGCCCCAGCGTGGTGGATGTATCCAGCGGGTCGCCGGTCTTCAGTGCCTTAAAGTGGCCGGTGAATTTTTGAAGGAATTCATCGGCAACTTTTTCATGAATAATGAAACGTTTGGCCGCCGTACATACCTGCCCGGCGTTGGAAACACGAGCCTGCGCACCGGCTTTGGCGGCTTTATCGATATCGGCATCATCGAGTACGGCAAACACGTCATTACCGCCGAGTTCCAGCGTTGATTTCTTCAGCTTAGAGGCCGCCCGTGAAGCCACGATCGCACCGGCTTTTTCCGAACCGGTCAGCGCGACACCCTGAACGCGGTCATCATCAATGATGGCACTGACCTGATCCTGAGAAATAAACAGGTTGGTATAAGCGCCTTTTGGCGCCCCCGCTTCGGTAACCAGTTTCTCAAAGGTTTCCGCACAATGGGGAACGATGCTGGCGTGTTTGACCACCACGCTGTTACCGGAGGCCAGATTCGGTGCCAGTACGCGCATTAACTGGTAGAACGGAAAATTCCACGGCTCGACGGCCAGGATCACCCCAATCGGGTGATGCTCGACCCAGGCTTCGCCGAGATCGGATTTATACGGCACAGGTTTGAGGAACTCTTCTGCATTTTCGGCATAGAATTTCGCAATATCCGCGCAAATCTGCACTTCGCCACGACTCTGACCGATAAGTTTGCCCATTTCTACACTGATCACTTCCGCCAGTTCATCAACGCGGGAAGCCATCAGTTCGGATAATTTATGCAGTACTTTAACGCGTTGCTTAATATCGCCCTGACCCCAGTCAGATTTATATAAAGCATGGGCTGCAGAGAGCGCCTCTTCAACCTGCTGATCGTTATGTGTTGGATATTCTTTGATGAGCTTATTGTTGAACGGATTTATTGTCTGATATGGCATGTGTTGCTCCTTGTTTTGTGGCGTGTCGTCGAAAACAACGGCACGTTGGAATTGAGGTGCGTACGCCTTTTGCGTTCTCAACAGAACATTAAGCATAGTCGAAAAAATGTGACCCCTGTCCCACAGACATCTCATGCAACACAACGGTATGACGCGTTCTGTCCTTTTTTCTCACTGGCCTTGCCATACGCCTGCTGTCGCCTGTCTCTAAGAACAATCGCCTTTACGTAACTTTGCGACTGGCAGTAAATGAATTGTTTTCAGCAAGCGATTGATAAATTTACCGCTCACTTTTATGCTGACTTTCCTTCCCTTTCCCGACACTGAGAAATTCATGAAGCTTGATGCGATTCCGTTTTGCACGACTGACTGGAGTGATGTCACGCCAACGCAACATCCTGGTGATACCGGCATGGCGCTGTGGCGTACGCAAAAATTTGGCGATATCCGTGTGCGTATCGTTGAATATTCAGCAGGCTATGTGGCTGATCACTGGTGTAGTAAAGGCCATGTTTTGTTCTGCCTTGAAGGGGAGCTTCATACACGCCTTGAAGATGGACGTACGTTCACCTTATCGCCGGGCATGAGTTATCAGGTAGCGGACAATGCCGAAGCACACCGTTCATCTACACCGGTTGGCGCGAAACTGTTTGTTGTTGATTAGTCGTGTTGGTTTATTGCGTGGTTGTTTATAGAAACATTCGCCGTCTGCTGAGGCAGACGGCAAGGAGCAGCAGGTGAGTAAATTACGGGTTGGTATTATTTTTGGTGGTAAATCGGCAGAGCATGAAGTGTCACTGCAGTCGGCAAAAAATATCGTGGATGCGATTGATAAAGAACGCTTTGATGTGACATTACTGGGTATTGATAAGAAAGGGGAGTGGCACATTAATGACGCCAGTAATTACCTGATCAATGCTGAAAATCCGTCGCTGATTGCCCTGAATCGCTCGAATAACCAGGTTGCGCTGATCCCGGGCCAGACCGAGAATCAGCTAATCGAAACCCACAGCGCCAGCGCATTGTCGCAGGTGGATGTCATCTTCCCGATTGTGCATGGAACGCTGGGGGAAGATGGTTCCCTGCAGGGGCTGCTGCGTATGGCAAATATAGCCTTCGTCGGCTCCGGCGTACTGGGCTCCGCCGTCAGTATGGATAAAGATGTCACCAAGCGTTTGCTGCGTGATGCCGGTCTGGCCGTTGCTCCTTTCGTGTGCCTCACGCGAGTGAATCGTCAGAAAAATACCTTTGCCAGTGTTTCGCAACAACTCGGCCTGCCGCTGTTTATCAAACCGGCAAATCAGGGCTCATCGGTGGGCGTCAGTAAAGTCAGCGATGAAGAGAGCTATCAGCGTGCTCTGGATGAAGCATTCAGCTTCGACCACAAAGTGCTGGTGGAGTCGGCTATCAAAGGTCGTGAAATTGAATGCGCTGTATTAGGTAATGATCACCCGCAGGCCAGCGTGTGCGGCGAAGTGATCCTGCATGACGGATTTTATTCCTACGATACCAAATACATCAACGAAACTGGCGCGTCCATCGCTGTTCCGGCTGATTTACCGCAGGAAACCCATGATCGTATCCGCGCCATCGCCTTGCAGGCATTTCAGGTGCTGGAGTGTCGCGGCATGGCACGTGTGGACGTTTTCCTGACAGAACAGGGTGAAGTCGTCATCAATGAAATTAATACCTTGCCGGGCTTCACCAATATCAGTATGTATCCGAAACTCTGGGCCGCCAGTGGTTTAGGTTACCGTGATCTGATCACGCGCCTGATCGCGCTGGCGATGGAGCAACATCAGCAGAATAATCAGTTGAAAAGTTCGGCTAACTGACCGGCTGGTTTAAGGCAATACGAAGAAGGCAGGGAGGAAATCCCTGCCTTTTGTGTTTACCTTGCTGATTATTCAACCACCAGCTTCACCTGTTTTCCGGCCAGTCTCAGCATCAGAATCAGGGCATCAAGCGTAAATTTATCCGTCTTTTTGTTTACGACGTCAGAAACGCGCGGGCGCGAAACTTGTAAAACCTTTGCAGCATCACTCTGCCGCAGATTCTGATGGATGATCCAGAGGCCAATTTCCGTCATCAGTTGCTCTTTGAGCGCCAGAGTATGAGCAATTTTACTCTGTGAATCTGCATGTAAAGCCTGGGCTTCGACAGCGCTGAATCCCAAATCGGCGAACACATTTCCGCCAGCTTGCGTGATATGTCGTGATGCGACATCAATATCCTTTTTCATTTTCTCTCCTGTGGCGCTCCCGTACAATTTGGGCATAGCGGCTTTTTATAATGGAAATATCTTTCGGGCTGGTTTGCTGATTCTTTTTCGCAAAGCAGTGCAGGATGTAAATGGCCTCGTCGAATTTAGCGAGATAGACAACCCTAAAAGTACCGGCGCGTACATCGAGTTTGATTTCAACCACGCCAGTACCCCAGTCGCTGACTGACTTCCATTGTGTTGGGGGAAGCCCTTGCTGAATTTGCTCAAGCTCATAGCCCGCTCTTTTTCTGGCGTCTGTGGGAAAATCACGTAAGTCCTTCAACGAACTTCCACGCCAGTCGATATCTTTAATCACCGTCACTATCCTTGTGTATAAAATTTTATACCTAAATGGGCCTTATGCCAACGTCTTTATACGGCAGCTAAAAGGGGGTGAGATAATTAAGGAGAATTCTTGCGAGATGTGCCGAAAGAAAGCGTTTATACGGTGTTAAAAGGCAGGGAGGAAATCCCTGCCTTTTGTGTTTTCTGATTACGTCCTGTAGCGCCAGAGTAAGATAACAACGCCGGTCAGACTGGCAAGAGAAATGCTATAAAGCGCGCCGGTTGCGCCGATACTTTCTGCCAGTAAACCGGCGGCGCCGGTGGCTAAACCCGCCACCATAACTTGTCCGCGCCAGGCCAGCGCGCTGGCTGTGGCGACCTGTCTGCCCGTAAAATTTTGCAGCACGCCGAAAGTGCCTAATGCGAACACCACATTTGAGGCCAGGTGAGCACTAAAAATTAACGCCAGACTGACTGCCGGCCAGGCTGACAGGGGGGAAAGCAGAAAGTATCCCCCCAGAAATAACACCAGGCATAACAATATTCGTCTGTTACTGGTGCTGAACTGCCGGAGTTTGTCAGCACTGAGCAGCAGCGGGCCGAATAGTTGCCCGAGGCTGCGGGCAAACAGCAAAGGGAGTGCCAGACCGGTGGTTTCTTCAGGGCGAATTTGCTGCACGAGTGCGGGTAATAATGCCATCGCGGGAGAACCGACAGCGGCGAGCGCCGGTAACAGCAAGATGCTTTGTTTTTGCAGCGGGGAGTAATGTTTCCAATGCAATGGCAGGTGTGCAGGAAAATCAGCCGCCATTGTTTGAGCGTCCCTGACCCGAAATTTTTTCCGGGTGGTCAGAAGCAAAATAGCAGATGCGGCAAAACTCAGCGCATCGAGCAGTAAAATGCACAGCGGCGAAACAACATTGAACAGCAAAACCCCGGCGCCGGTGCCAAGCAAAACCTGCGCAGAAAAAATCAGCGTTTCCATTGCCGTCGCCGCCGGTAACTCCTCAGCGCTTAGCCCGCGTTTGAATAGCAAGGTGAGCGCCGGATAACTCATCCCGCTGAATAACGCTTCAGCAGACTGAATGACCAGCAGTGCGGGAATATGATGTGACAGCAGACCGTACAGTGGAAATACCAGTGCCACCATGCCAAATACTTCAGTCAGGATCAAAATTCGCAGCGGCGACATCTTCCTGCACAAACGTTCGCCCCAAACACTTCCAATAAAGCCGGGCAAGGTTGCCAGCATATAAGCGAAAGTCAGCGTGCCGGGGGAGGCATTCCAGCGCAGCAATTGGCCAAATACCATGACCTGCGTCAGGCCATTGCCCAGAGAGGATAAAATAAAGGCACAACCCAGCAACCGCAGCCAGCAATGGCTGCGAAGTGCGCGTACGAGCGCAATCAATAACGAATTCATTTGAAAGATTCTCATCAGAAATAACACAAACCCCGCCTTGCACGCAGGCAACGGGAGAAGAAAAAATGTTAGTGATGAGAATTCGTTACATTGGGAAGCAGAACCTGAAGGCAAAAGAAGAGGAAAATGTAGCACAAGGTCAGGCAGGCGGGGAGGCTTTCGGGAAATTTTCAGTAACACAGACACGAAAAAGGCGGCAAACGCCGCCTCTTCTGCTTACTGCTTTTTATTGCTTATTACAGCTTATTTATACAGTTCAGCTGTGCCGTACAGGTGGTTATCGCCTGAAGCACCGATGATACGGTAAGAGCTGGCACCGGCTTCGCTGGCTTTAGCATTCAGTTTGTTTTGCAGGCTGCTCAGGCTGTTACCGGATGTTGCACTGACAACACCAATCGGTTGCTGACCTGCCGGCGCTGACTGAACTTCTGTTGCAGCCAGAGTGGAGAATGAAGCGGTTGCCAGTGCGATAGCTGCAAGGGTCATTGTTAAGTTTTTCATGATATTTTCCTCATTTCGTATTTTTAAGCTTTGCCAGGCGTTGTCATCAACGTTCATTTAATGTGCAAAGCTCTCGTCTGTCCGATACAACATCTAGCTTATTAATCGTTAACTAAATGCCGTTTTACCCTAAAATGGCAGGTACTTTATGCTTATTTATACAGTTCAGCAGTACCGTACAGGTGGTTATCACCTGAAGCCCCGATGATGCGGTATGAGCTTGCACCCGCTTCATTGGCTTTGGCATTCAGTTTATTCTGCAGGCTTGATAAATCATTGCTTGAAGAAGCACTTACCACACCAATTGCTTGCTGACCTTCTGGTGCAGACTGAACTTCAGACGCAGCCAGAGTCGAGAAAGAAGCAGTAGCAAGTGCGATTGCGGCTAAAGTCATGGCGATATTTTTCATGGTAGTTTTCCTTTTTATCTGTTTATCAGCAGGTGATTATTCGGTCCGACTGTTATTTATTAACAGTTGATAAGTAAATGTTAGACCGGGATCACATTCTGTGCAACTCATTTATTTATTAATCGTTAACTTATTGTGCGGAACAATATGCTAACAGCACCTTCAGAACTTATTTGTACAGCTCAGCAGTACCGTACAGATGGTTTTCACCAGAAGCCCCGATGATACGGTATGAGGTTGCACCAGCTTCAGTAGCTTTTGCATTCAGTTTGGATTGCAATGTACTCAGGTTACCGTTTGAAGAGGCGCTGACAGTACCGATAGTTTGCTCACCTGCAGGTGCAGACTGAACTTCAGTTGCCGCTAAGGTAGAGAAAGAAGCAGTAGCCAGTGTCAGTGCAGCGATTGTCATAGCGATATTTTTCATGGTGTTAATTCCTGTTCTTCAGTTTTTATTTGGGGTGCCTTCTTCAGGAACCTCAGTTTTGGGTCAACGTTATTTATTAGTTAACGTTCGATAAGTAAATGATAGGGAGTGTTGGGAGTTTGTGCAAGATGTTTTTTTAATGATCGTTAACTAATCGTGCTGTGACGAATATCACATTAAATGCCTGCATTGTTTTTATTTTGTTAATTTATTGTTTTTAAAATGATTGATGCGAAGGATGGAAAATCCTTTATGCATAATTTTGCTGAATGAATCTTTAATGATCGCTAAGTTAATGGTTGGTTCTGGCCGGATAGGGTGATAAAACAGGGGCGGCTGATAAAAAGATAAGGCGACATTAGCCGCCTTATCATTATTCCTGCCCTGACTCTTTGTCGTCAGGCACCGCGTTCGTTAGTAGTAAATAGAAGCGGGCCGATGGCTTGGGATCGAGGGTGCAGGTGGCTGAGTAGGAGAAGTAGGAATACGGCCCTGTTCGATTTTTTTATTCGTACAGGTGCCCGGGTTACAGAAGTTACTGTCACCGGTCACATTGACCATCCTCACTTCCTGACTCTGTAAAGGCATCATGATAACCTGCTGTGCGGCAACATTGGCAACCGGCACAGCGGTTAATGCCAGAACTGCAAGAAGGATTTTGAAGTTACTCATGATGTTACGTCCTGGATAGTATGCTTAAAAAGCGTTTTTAGCTGCGCAGTTTTGCGGGTTTGAGCGATTTTCTTATCGCTCGATAATTAAATAATAAACTCCGCTGGACTTGTGCGCAACTATTTTTAATAATGATCGTTAAGTTATTTCTATAAAAATTTAATAACCATAATCACAATGGTGATGGAAGGAGGGTGTATGAGCACTGAACAGACGGCTTTGGTCCGGAAAAGTCGCGGGCGCCCAAAACAGTTCGATCGTGGAACTGCTCTGAGCAAGGCCCTGAATTTATTCTGGCGCCATGGTTACGAGGCCACTTCATTAGCCGATTTGGTCGAAGCAACCGGTGCAAAAGCGCCAACTTTGTATGCTGAATTTGGTAACAAAGAAGGGCTTTTCCGCGCAGCCGTTGAACATTATCTGAAAAACTTTTACGAAAAGAGCTCGTGTTTACTGAGCAGAACAGATTTGTCCGTTGAGGATACGGTCGGGCGCTATTTGCGTGCCATCGTCGAACTGTTTACCGATTGTGACACGCCAAGTGGCTGCTTTATGATCAGCGCATCATCCGGCATGTCTTCGTCATCGGCGGATATTGCCGAAATGCTGCGTGCGCGCCATCTTTCGCAGGAACGCACTCTGTTTGAATATTTCGAGAAGAAAAAACACAGTGGTGATCTGACAGCAGCAAGCGACAGCGCCCTGCTGGCGAAATACCTGGCCTGCACCATTCAGGGCTTCTCCGTACAGGCCCGTGATGGCGCGAGTGCGGATGAACTGAACCGCCTGATTGATGTGGTTATGAACCTGTGGCCGGAACTGACCAAAGCGACGGCAGTCAGTCAGGCCGAACATTAACCACTGAGTTAAGATAATTGTTGAGAAAGAGAATAGAACGTCAGGTACTGAGTATTTCGGGCCTGGCGTTAGGCGGCATAGACTTTGAGGATCCGCCGGGTGACCCGGGGCTGTTTGGCCCTGAAAGCATCACCTGGCGAATTCACGGAGATTTCTCGTCCATGCTTTGCGGCGGCGTCAGTGCCTTGCTGCTGCAGATGCTTCATCCGCTGGCGCTTGCCGGTGTCTGGGATCATTCCTCATTTCGTGAAGATATGCTTGGGCGGCTTCGTCGCACCAGTCAGTTTATCTCGGGTACGACTTTTGCGCCTCTGGATGATGCCAATGCATTAATCGAAAAAGTAAAATCCATTCATTTGCGGGTCACGGGTACTGATGCTTACGGCACGCCTTATGCGGCCAGCGATCCGGAATTACTGGTCTGGGTGCACGTGGCTGAAGCGTACAGCTTTCTGCAATCACATTTGCGGTATCGCAACCCTTCGCTCAGTCTGGCCGGGCAGAACCTTTATTATCGGGAGTTTTCCCGTGTGGCGAAAAGCCTGGGTGCGGCAGATGTGCCGCAGAGTGTCGATGCGGTAGAACATTATCTGCAGGCGATGCGTCCGCAATTACGCTGCGATGAACGCACGCTTGAAGTGGTGAAATTATTGCAGAATGCACCGGCTCCGAGCCGTCTGGCGAAACCGGTGGGCAGCCTGATGATCCAGGCTGGCATTGAGTTATTGCCCGAATGGGCGGCGACGCAACTGGGGATTTCCCTTTCCCCGCCAAAGCGCCGAAGGATTCGTTTCGCCACCCGCCGTATTGCCGGTGTACTGCGCTGGGCGGTGAGAAACGGCTCATGGCACCGGGCCATGCGCCGTATGGGACGTCTGACCTGACCGTTAAAGATGCGGATAAACGCCCGGACCAATGGGCAGACCCAGCAAATACCACCCCACCAGCATCAGCAGCCACACGACGAAAAACACAACCGGATACGGCAGCACCAGTGAATAATAGGTACCCAGTTTCGCCTCTTTGTTGTACCGCTGGAGAAACCCGAGGAACAGCGGCACAAACGGTGACATGGGCGCGAGCGGGATCACCGACGAATCCGCAACGCGGAATACGATTTGCGCAAACGCCGGATGAAAACCGAGCAGCATAAACATCGGCACGAAAATCGGTGCGAGAATCGACCAGATTGCTGAGCCGCTGGCGATAAACATACACAGCAACGCCGACAGGAAAATCAGGCCGAGGAACGCCGGGATACCGGTCATGCCTAAGTTTTCCAGCACATCGGTCAGCCCGATCGCCATAAATTTCCCCATATTGCTCCAGTTGAAAAATGCCACAAACTGGGAGAGCGGGAACACCATCACGATAAAACCTGCCATGGATTTCATCGGATCCACCAGCAAATCCGGCACATCACTGGCACTGCGGATCTGTTTTGTTACCATGCCGTAAGGCACAGAAATCACGAAGAAGAACAAAATAATCAGCGGTACGATGCCCTGAATAAACGGCGAAGGGATGATACCGCCGGTTTTAGGATTGCGCAGCGGTGCGGCTTCCGGCACCACCAGCAATGCCACCAGTGCGATAAACACCAATGCTGCAATACCGCTCGCCATCAGGCCGCGATTCTGTTCCGGTGTCAGTTTTTTCATCTCTTCGTTACGCTCGCCGTGATACACCGGCAGGCGCGGTTCAACGAATTTATCGGTGAGAATGGCACCCACAATTGTCAGCACAATGACGGAGGCAGCCATAAAGTACCAGTTATCGATGACGCTCACCTGAACCGCCGGATTAATCGCCTTCGCGGCCTCGGTACTGAGCCCCGACAGCAACACATCGGTAGTCACAATCAGCAGATTAGCCGTGAAACCGCAGCCGACGCCGGCGATAGCCGCCAGTAAACCGGCCACCGGATGACGCCCGACCGCGAGGAAAATTAACGCGCCCAGCGGCGGCATCACCACCAGTGCGGCATCAGACGAAATATGGCTGAAGAAGGCGATAAAAATCACCATATAACTGGCGTAACGGGCATTGACTTTGGACGCCATTTTGTACATCAGGCTTTGCAGCAGCCCGACGCGCTCCGCCAGTCCGGCACCAATAACCAGCGCCAGAATCGAGCCGAGCGGGGTAAATCCGCTGAAGTTTTTAATGACGTTCGGCAAAATCCACTGAATGCCTGTCACACTCAGCAGGTTTTTTACGTGGATGACATCACCGTTAGTCGGGTTCACCGCCGTAATATTCAGCCATGAAATTACCGCACTGGCGACCATCAGCACGGCGATCAGATAAACAAATAACAAAAACGGGTTGGGAATTTTATTCCCGACACGTTCCACCCAATGAAGAAATCCTCCCGGACTCCGGCCGGAATCTTGCGCCTGAATACTCATCTGTTAACCCTCTGTCATGTTTGTCTTTTTTATATTTATGCCGCGTATTTGCGCCGGAACGGGGTGCGAATACGCGGTGTACTCATTCGGGATTTATTTCAACGGCGACGGTTTCACGCCAGCCGGGATCGGGCACTGATAGGGACGTCGTGCACGTTGTGCATCACGCTCTTTCTGACAGGCCGCCAGTAAATCCGGCCGGGAGAACAGGTCTATCGCAGTTGATGACATGACTTTTGCCGCCAGGCACATGCCTTTATGGGCAATGGATGTACGTCCCTGTGACACGATTTGCCAGGTGTGCAGCGGCGATCCCACAGCAAAACACGGGCTGAAGCATTGCGCCGTCGGCACCAGCCAGCTGACATCGCCGACATCCGTTGAGCCGTAGAGGATATTGCCGTTCGGGGCATACGGAGCAACGCGGTCAGTCAGCGGGGAATGGCGCAGGGTGTCGGCGAATTCCACGCCTTCCGCGCCGCTGGTGCGGGAGATATTCAGCAAATTGTTATCGATATCCTGTTCGCTCAGCGTGGCATGAATTGATGCCGCAAACGCCCGCTCTCCGGCGGTGTAATGCGGTGTGCCAAACGCCTGCACGTACTGATACATCGCGCTTTCCAGTGTGCGGTTGGGCACGTAGTTGGAACAGGCTTTATCAAAGCGCATCGACATCTGCGTGCCGGTCATCAGCGCTGCGCCTTTGGCGATATCCACTACGCGGTCAAAAATTGCCTGCGCCTGATCCATTTGCGGTGCGCGCACCAGATACAACACTTCGGCATCGGCCTGCACCACGTTTGGCGAAATTCCCCCCGCGTTGGTGATGGCGTAATGCAGGCGTGCTTCCTGAATAATGTGCTCGCGCAGGAAATTCGAACCGGTGTTCATCAGCGTCAGGGCATCCAGCGCGCTGCGGCCAAGGTGTGGCGCGGCAGCGGCGTGTGAGGACACGCCTTTAAAGCTGAACGACGCCTGAATATTGGCCAGCGTCTGATTGCTGAACATGCCGCTGTAGGTTTCCGGATGCCAGGTCAGTGCGGCATCGACATCATCAAACAGCCCTTCGCGGGCCATAAACGTTTTACCGGAGCCGCCTTCTTCGCCCGGACAACCGTAAAAACGTACCGTACCCGGAATTTTTTCACGTTCCATCCAGGCTTTCACTGCCAGCACACCACCGAGTGCCGCCGTGCCGAGCAGGTTATGACCACAGCCGTGGCCGTTACCGTTTTCCACCTGTGGCTGCGCCACATCGCAACCGGCTTTCTGGCTTAAACCGGCCAGTGCGTCGAATTCGCCAAGCAGGGCGATCACGGGTTTGCCCTGGCCGGAACTGGCGATGAATGCGGTTTCCATGCCGCCGGCACCGCGTTCCACGCTAAAGCCGCTGGCTTCCAGTTTGTCGGCCAGCAATGCTGAGGAGAACGATTCCGCGAAACGGGTCTCCGGATGGTCCCAGATTGCATCACTGATTTCTGCCAGGGCAGGTTGCTGGTTATCAATAAAGTCGTTGATAAAATTGACGATATTTTGTTGTGTCGCCATTAAATATCCCCTTTGAATTCAGCGATATTCAGTGCCAGGGCCGCCAGCGTTTTGATGCCCTGAGATATCACTTTCTCATCGAAATCAAACAGTTCATTGTGATGACCAGCGCTCAGATCCGTGCCAAAAATGACATAAGAGGCTTCACCGCCACGGGCTTTGACGCGCTCCATCATGTAAGTGGCATCTTCTGAACCGGCAGCCCCTTCCTGATGGTCAATAATCTGTTCGAACTCGCCGAGTTTTTCTGCCTGACGGTGAATGTAATTTACCCAGGCAGGCGTTGGTGTGCTGCTTTGCGCCGCACCCATCAGTTTGATGTCGAATTTCACCTGATGCATTTCGGCTGCGCCGGAGATAACTTTCAGCGCCTGCTGATAAATAAAATCATTTACTTCATTGGTGGAACCGCGTGTCTCGACTTTCATCATGGCGGTGGACGGCACCACATTGCGCCCGGTGCCCGCCTGCAACACGCCGACATTCACCCGCGAGCTGCCGCCGCTGTGGCGTGGGATAGCATGCAACCCCAGCGTGGCCTGTGCCGCCGCCAGCAGGGCGTTGCGCCCGTCTTCCGGTTTGCCGCCTGCATGCGAAGCCACGCCGGTAAAGTGCACATCGAGCTTGGTTGTCGCCATGAAAGTATCGTTACCGCACACAATGTGATTAGCCGGTACGCCGGTGCCGATATGTACAGCGGTAAAATATTGCACATCGTCCACCACCCCCGCCTCAACCATGGATTTTGCGCCGCGCGTGCCTTCTTCGGCAGGCTGGAAAATCAGCTTGATGGTGCCGCATAACTGATCGCGCACCTGCATCAGCACTTCTGCCAGCCCGAGGCCAATGGTAGTGTGGCCATCGTGACCGCAGGCGTGCATCATGCCGTTATTGGCCGAAGCAAATCCTTCCCGGAACGGGCGGTGTGCCTCGTCCAGGACTTCGCATAAATCCAGCGCGTCCATATCCACACGAAAACCCATCACCGGGCCGGGACGACCGGTTTCCAGCGTCGCGACAATACCGGTGAAACCGCCGGAGAAATGTGGCATCCAGCGGGCAATCGCCCCTTGTTCCAGAGCACGCCGCTCTTGTTCGGCCAGCACAGCGGCGGAAGGCAGCCCCATACGCGAATCCGCGTCAATGACTTCTTTGCCCAGTTGCAGTGAATAACCCAGTTTTTCCAGCCGATCGGCCACCAGCGTGGAGGTACGAAATTCCAGCCAGCCGGATTCGGCGTATTTATGCAGGTCACGGCGTTGCTTTTGCAGGGAAGGAAACAGCTTTTCTACACGTTCAGAAATCTCATTAACCATCACAGACTCTCTTGTTGACACAGACATGCAGGCTTTCCGCGCAGCGGCAGAAAGGAGGAAATCAAAGCGTTGGGAAGTGCAGAGCCGCACGCAGAAAGCGGCGAAAGGCGGCCTTATAAGATTTTTAATGTACATAAAGCGTTCGGGGCATATAAGATGCCAAAATCTTTTTAGTGATAATCAGGGGTTATCAAAGAATCTCATGCCATCACAAATAAAAATGCATCAGTTGCGGGCGTTTGTTGCGGTCGCACGTCAGGGCAGCATTCGTGCCGCCAGCCGGGTGCTGAATCTTTCGCAGCCCGCGCTGACTAAATCGATTAAAGAGCTGGAAGAAAATCTGGGGACGAAATTATTTGTCCGCCGCCGTCAGGGTGTGACGCTAACTGATTGTGGTGACGCGTTTTTTAAACACGCCAGCCTGATTCTGGAAGAGCTGAGGGTGGCGCAGGAAGACATCACGCAGCGTCTCGGCGGCACCAGCGGCAGGGTAAATATCGGCGTGGGTGCCAGTATTGCCCGCACCATCATGCCGGAAGTGATTGAGCGTTTTCACCGCGAATTTCCCGATGTGAAGGTCCGGATAGCCGAGGGACAACTGGTGTCGATGATCCCCGAGCTGCGACAGGGCGAGCTGGATTTCACCGTGAATACCTATTATCACGGCCCTTTTGATAACGAACTGTTATATGAAAAACTTATGGATAAAGAGTATCGGGTGGTCGCAAGACGCGGCCATCCGATGCAGAACGCCCGCTCGATGCAGGCGCTTTTACATTGCGACTGGACGATGCCGACGCCACGCGGAAGTTATTATAAATTGCTCAGCGAAATGTTCAGCGAAATGGATACCGAACCCAATATCAGCGTGATTTGTGAAACCTTTATGTCGTGCACCAGCCTGATCGCCAAAACTGATTTTCTCAGCATATTGTCCGTTGATGCGATTAATGATCCGGTGATCGGTCAGAGCCTGATCGCGCTAGATCTCGATCTGTCACTGCCGAAAGCCACGTTCTATCTTATTCAGCGACGTGATACCACACTCACACCGATGGCCGCGCACCTGGCGCATCTGTTTCGGATGTATTGCCGCTGATGTCGATATTTCGACAAAAAAACACCTGTTTTAATGATTTATCGGGCTTTTTTGGGAATATTGCCCGTTATCGGGCTGGCTTATCCGCTTTACACTGACCCTCACAGGAAATAATAAACTTCCTATATTGTTGAGGTCATATGCGCCAGTCCGACATTGTTGCTGAAGTCAGTAACGACAAACAAACCCTGACCGCGCTGGTCGAGCAGGACAACCGCGTGGTGTATTTCTATATTTTCGCCCGCGAAGATTTGCGTGACCGCTTTCCGAAAATGCGCGCCTGCTGGGTTCGCAATCTGGTGCCCGCACCGGCGAACGATGATACCGACGCGATGGAGCAGGGGATTGCCCCGATGCTGGCGGCGCAATATTGCCGCAATCTGGAAGGCGAAGCACCGCTGGATCCGGCCCAAATCCAGATCCTGTGGAATGAAAGCGATGACGGCGCGGCATTGTGGTATCAGGGATTGTTGCTGGCAGTGATCCCCGGCTGGAGTTTGTATATCGATCATTCGGTGTGTTATTCCGCCGGTTGCATTAAACAGAATCCGCTGACCTTCCCGCTGGGTTCAGCCTCGACCAATACGCAATGTGAGCTGGCGGAAAAAACCCGTCTGTTCTGGCGCGACTGGCAAAATGAATTCAGCAATCCGTGGCCGAAAATCCAGCGCAAGCTGCTGGAATCCTACGAAGCCCGCTTTGGCCCTTCACTGAAATATTATCTGATTAACCAGGGGCACTGGCCACCGATGGCGATTTCCCAGCATGAAGATGAAGAAAATTATTACTTCTTCACGGTTGGCATGAGTATCCGTCCGATGCCGCAAGTCGATATTATTTTCAATGATGAGGCTGAAAAACACCGCCGTATTGAGCTGGCTTTTTCGGTCGGCAAAGAATATGTGACAGAAGAAAATGCCGTGCAGATGGCCAGTGCGTTATCCGGTTATGCGCAGATCCCCTGGACGACGCTCAGCTGGCTGGGTGAAGGTCACACCCTGATGTCACCGATGGCACCGCTCGGTTTTGAAGGACACGTCATTTCCTCGGCGTTATGCGGTCCGGCAGACAAAATGCGCCTGCCGGAAATCTATGGTGATCCGGTGAATCAGTTTTGGGTCAGCCCGGTGTTCACCAGTGAACTGGCGTTTGCACAGGCCAAACCGAATGGCGGTTTTGAGCTGGTGTCCGCGATGATCGAAAACGATATCGGGTATGTGTTTGCGCCGAGAAGCGCGGTGGTTTGATGACACTCTCTCAGTTTTCTAACCGAGAGGAGTAAGAATACCGATCTGCGCCCTCCCCCTTCGCAGGGGGAGAAGCAAGAAAATCCTTTCCTTCGCGGGGGGAGGAACAAGGCAAAAACCTAAACTGGTTTAACTTCCTGCTGAAAATCCTCAGCATCCACATCATATCCCGACGGTTCCCAGCGTACCGCTGTCAGCACGATTAAGCCCGCCAGTGGCGCTAACGCGATCACCCAGAACACGCCGGTGCCGAGTGCTGCGGAAAGTACCGGGAACAGGAACAGCGAGACCGTCGAGCTGCCGCGCATCAGCGTCTGGTTGAAGCCGACACCCATGCCGCGCAGTGATGTCGGGTAGCTCAGTGACGCAAAGGTCATGGTGTGCGATCCCGGGCCGAAGCCCTGACCGAACAGGAACAGTGCCAGCATGGCGATGGAAATTGCTGCTTCACCGCCATCTGCCGGGCGACCGACCAGTGCCAGGCCGATCATCGCGACCAACTGACAGGCGTAACCGGCATAGGTCATTTTCCATGCACCAAATTTCGAGACATACCGCACCGCAATCAGGCCGCCGACGAAGGCGAAGCACAGGTTCAGGCCGAGCGAGAACAGGATAGTGCTGATCATCGATTGTTGCAGGAAGCTGGATAAGATAACCGGTAGCCCGAAAGCCACCGCATTATAGGCAAAGGATGAAGCCACTGCCGTCACGGTCGCCAGCACAGTGCGGCGCAGATAAATACCCTGCAACAGCGTACCGTAGTTACGCCATGCGGCTTTGCGCACTTTCACCTGCGGTGCTTTGTCCGCATCTTCAGCCACGACTGCGTGAATGTTGTAAGACTTACGCAGGATCGCCGCAGCGCTTTGCAGGTCACCCTGATTGGCAGCCCAGACCGGCGATTCATTCATATAGCGGTGACGGATAGCGATAATCAGAATCGCAGGCACCGCGCCGAAACCGAGGATCAGACGCCACAACCAGTCGGTATGCGTCGCGGGCAGCACCGCGTAAAGCAGCAGCACCAGCAGATAGGAGACGCTGATCGCCGCGTACCACGTCGGACACCACATTGCCACGCGCGAGGCTTTATTGCCGCGGCCCTGCAGTTTTGAAAACTCCGCCAGAAATGCCATCGCCACCGGTAAATCGATGCCGACCCCGAGACCCATCACAAAGCGTGATCCGCCGAGAACCCACTCATTGGGTGCAAAGGCACAGGCCAGAGCGGCAATGACGAAGAAGAACATATCGGCCATAAAGACGCGGTAACGGCCGATTTTGTCGGTCAGATAGCCGCCGAAGAGTGCGCCCACAATCGCCCCGAAAGTAATCGCCGAGGCCACAAAGCCTGCGCCGGAAGGTGTCAGGCCGAACTGGCGGGTGATATCTTTCATCCCGAAGGCCAGCGCACCGAGGTCGTAAGCGTCGAGGAAAACGCCGCCCAGTGCGATAGCAATCACGATGCGCGCGTCGCTGATTTTCGCTGCGCCGCGGTTCACTAACTGAGTAATATCGGCAGCGGAACGAATCACCACCGGCTGGTCAGTCGCCGTGTCGGCTGCGCTGTAATCCCCTGAAGAGGCGGTCTGTGAGGCCGCAATTAAGTCAGACATTGTTGTGTTTACGCTTTTTGACAAAAAAGCCAGCATAGAGGCGAGGTGATACCGGTCACAAGTCCTGATTAAGCATTGCATGAAAACAAATGGCTATAACTTAAAACCCAATGATCTAAGCGTATGTCAGCCAGTATAAAATCGTGCTGGTCACGTTACCGCCACCGGCCAGACCCGCCGGCACGTCGCCTCAGCGATTTCACGGATAAGCTTCGTACATTTCGGCATTTTACCCGGCTATCACCGCCTGCTTTTATAGATCACCATCCATTCCCCTGCGCAAAATTGGACTATTCTTGTTAGCAGCTTGTTTTCACAAACGAAAGTTTTCACCGATGAAAGCAGATTGAATGACGGAGCAGTCGCCGGGCGACAAAACCAACATAACCCGATAAGAGGATAGAACATGACTGTAACAACTGGGCGAGTACGGGGATTTTCAGTGGCAGCACTGGCGCTGGTATCTGCATTAAGTTTCAGCGCACAGGCCGCTGATGATGCTGTGCGTGTCGGTTCAAAAATTGATACCGAAGGTTCGCTGCTCGGTAACATAATTATCCAGGTGCTGGAAGCGAACGGCATCCACACCACCAACAAATTGCAACTGGGAACGACGAAAGTGGTGCGCGGCGCTATCACCGCCGGTGAAATCGATATCTATCCTGAATACACCGGTAACGGCGCGTTCTTCTTCTCTGATGATAAAGACCCCGCGTGGAAAAATGCGCAGGCTGGTTTCGATAAGGTTAAAAAGCTGGATTACGATCAAAACAAAATTGTCTGGCTGAGCCCGTCTCCGGCCAATAACACCTGGACTATCGCTGTGCGTCAGGATGTGGCGAGTGCGCACAACCTGAAATCTCTCGGTGATTTAGGCAAATACATCAGCAGCGGTGGCGATTTTAAACTGGCGGCCTCGGCAGAATTTATTGAGCGCCCGGATGCCTTACCGGCCTTTGAAAATGCCTACGGTTTCAAACTCAGTCAGGCACAGTTGCTCTCCCTGGCGGGTGGCGATACGGCGGTGACCATCAAAGCGGCGGCGGAACAAACCTCCGGTGTGAATGCGGCGATGGCCTATGGTACGGATGGCCCGGTGGCGGCACTTGGCCTGCAAACGCTGGAAGATCCAAAAGGTGTGCAACCGATTTACGCACCAGCGCCTGTCATCCGCGAGGCGGCGCTGAAAGCGCATCCGAATATTCCTGATTTGCTCAAACCCGTTTTTGCCTCCCTTGATACTAAAACGTTGCAGGGCCTGAACGCGAAAATCGCCGTTGACGGACAGGATGCGAAAAAAGTGGCTGCGAAGTATTTGCAGGAAAAAGGTTTCGTTAAAAAATAACCGGGCAGTGACGCCCTGAGCACGATCTTCGGATCGTGCTCTTTGATATCAGGTAATGCTTTGACTTATCACTCACCCGTCAAAAACCGCGTCCTGCTGACGTTGGTTTTGCTGCTGTTGCTGGCCGGTTTCGGTCTGGCTTTCGTCAGCCATGCGCCTAACCGGCTGGTGTCCGGTAAAGGCATTTCGCTGGCGAGCCTGTTGCAGGGCTATTCTGTGTTACTTCTGCTGCCTGCCGCGTTGCTGCTGATTTGTGCCTTTCTCACACTGTATGGCCGTCATCATTTACTGGTGATGATGCTGGCAGAAATTCTGCTGACCGCCCTGGTCTGGCTGGCAGGGCACAGCGCATTACAACTGTCTGGCGGCAATGAAGACAGTATCGCACGCACTTCGCTGGGCGGCGGTTTCTGGGCCGGCGCAGCGCTTTGTCTGCTGATCGCGTCCGATGCTATTTCCCGTTTTACCCGTAATCACAGCCTGCGCATTTTGCTCAATGTGCAGATGATTGTGCCCGTGATTTTGCTGCTGGCGTACGGCCAGCTCGCTGAGCTTTCGTTGCTCAAAGAATACGATAACCGCTCCGATGTGTTTAACGACGCACTGTGGCAGCATCTGGGCATTTTGTCTGGCACGCTGGTGCCTGCTGTGTTGATTGGATTGCCGGTCGGTTTGCTCTGTCACCGCCAGCCCCGCTGGCGCGGGCCGGTATTGTCGGTACTGAACATTATTCAGACCGTGCCATCGATTGCACTGTTTGGTTTGCTGCTCGCGCCGCTGGCGGGGCTGGCAAAAGCGCTGCCGTGGCTGGCGGAGCACGGTATCAGCGGTATCGGGCTGGCACCGGCGATTATCGCGCTGGTGCTGTATTCGTTGTTGCCGCTGGTACGTGGTGTGATTGCCGGTCTTGAGTCAGTGCCGGAAGCGGTGACTGAATCCGCGCGCGGCATGGGCATGAACCGCGCACAGGTCTTTCTTCGTGTGCAGATGCCGATCGCCTTGCCGGTGATCCTGACCGGTATCCGCATTGTGGCAGTGCAAACCGTGGGTATGGCAATGGTTGCGGCGCTTATCGGCGCGGGCGGACTGGGTGCCATCATGTTCCAGGGGTTGCTCAGCAGCGCACTGGATCTGGTATTACTCGGGGTGATCCCGGCGGTACTGATGGCCGTGGTCGTCGACAGTATATTTAAATTCGCAGTTTCAATTCTGGAAACCACACGCAGATGATCCATTTCAAGCAGGTTAGCAAACACTTTGCCGGAAAAGCGGTCGTGCGCGATCTCACGCTGGAAATGGCCAAAGGCGAATTCACCGTGCTGATCGGCACCTCCGGTTCCGGGAAATCCACCACACTCAAAATGATCAACCGGCTGGTGGAGCACGATCGCGGGGAGATTTTGTTTGCCGGAGAACCGATAGAAAAATTCCGGGCGCAGGATTTACGCCGCCGGATGGGGTACGCCATCCAGTCCATCGGGCTGTTTCCGCACTGGACGGTGGAAGAAAACATCGCCACTGTGCCGCAGTTGCTGAAATGGCCGAAAGCGAAAATCCGTGACCGTGTGACCGAACTGCTCGAACTGCTCAGTCTTGACCCGAAACAGTTCCGTCAGCGGTATCCGCACCAGCTTTCCGGCGGCCAGCAGCAGCGCGTTGGTGTGGCGCGGGCGCTGGCGTCTGACCCGGAAGTGTTGCTGATGGATGAACCCTTCGGCGCGCTCGATCCGGTGACCCGTGCTACGTTGCAGGAAGAAGTGGCTCGTATCCATAAAATCACTCACCGCACCATCGTGCTGGTGACACACGATATCGATGAAGCGCTGGCGCTGGGTGACCGCATCGTACTGCTCAATGACGGGCAGGTGGTGCAGCAGGGCACGCCGCTGGAACTGCTGACGCAACCGGCGACGTCATTTGTGCGCGATTTCTTCGGTGGCAGCGACATGGGGATCCGTTTGTTGTCGCTGTGCGAAGTTGGCTCACTGACGCGACGCGGCGAGCCGTATTCCGGCAGCCAGCCTCCGCTGACCGAAAATATGAACCTGAGTCAGGCGCTGTCAGCCTTTGTCGCACAGCAGGTTCAGCAATTGCCGGTGGTTGATGAGCAGGGGCAGCCGCTGGGCGTGCTGCATTTTGCAGATCTGACGGCACCCAGGAGCGGCGCATGAAACAGACAGTAGTGCGGATTATCACCGATCCTTTACTCTGGCTTTTCGCGCTGTTACTGGCGCTGATTTTCGGCATGACGTCGCTCGGCGGCCTGTTCCACTGGATGTTCCCGGCACTCAGCAGGCCGGTGTATCAGCAGGAAAGTTTCGCCGCGCTGGTACAGGCGCATCTGTTGCTGGTGGGGATTTCCAGTCTGATCGCGGTGGTGATTGGCGTGGCGGCGGGCGTCGGTGTGACGCGTCCGGCAGGCAAAGAATTCCGCTCTCTGGTGGAAACGCTGGTGGCCATGGGGCAGACCTTTCCGCCGGTTGCGGTGCTGGCCGTGGCGGTGCCGGTGATGGGGTTTAGCGAAAAACCGGCGATTATTGCGCTGGTGCTTTACGGGTTGTTGCCGGTTTTACAGGGGACGATTGCCGGTATTGAATCGGTCCCGGCGTCGGCGCGCGAGATTGCGCAGGGCGTGGGGATGAGCCGCTGGCAGATGCTGCGAAAAGTGGAAATTCCGCTGGCGGCACCGGTGATTATTTCAGGGATCCGCACGTCCGTGATTATCAATATCGGGACGGCGGCAATAGCCTCGTCGGTCGGTACCTTGAGCCTCGGCTCGCCGATTATCATCGGCCTGAGCGGTTTTAATACCGCTTATGTATTGCAGGGCGCGGTGATTGTCGCACTGCTGGCGATTTGTGTGGATATGCTATTTGAACGCTGGAGCCAATGGTTACAACGCTGGCAGCAACGGTCAGTGGGCAAATCAGTTCGCTGATGCCGGCGCTGGTGCAGGCACTACTGAAGGGGCGTCGCTGTCGCTGACCGGTTTAGCGTCGTCCTGAATCACCACCGCATAACCGGCAACCATCACGCCACCAATTGCGCCGATTGCCATCAGACCAAACA
The DNA here is from genome assembly GCF_004195115.1 of Rahnella sp. RFA10(1/100). Taxonomy (NCBI): domain Bacteria; kingdom Pseudomonadati; phylum Pseudomonadota; class Gammaproteobacteria; order Enterobacterales; family Yersiniaceae; genus Rahnella; species Rahnella sp. RFA10(1/100). The sequence continues at coordinate 1,241,157 of NZ_SEWR01000001.1, read as the reverse complement.
GCGCGATAAATAATTTTTTGCCAAGCGAGTTCATGTAAGTACCTCAGGATTTTGAACGGGGAATTATAAATCGTTTCCTCACCCCTGCAACAGACTATTCATGCTGTGATTACTTTTAGGGGGGATGCCATCGCATTTTTCGTCATATACAGAAACTTTTTAACAACATTTTGACGCGATCGCACAGATTTCCTTGCCGTTATTCGCGCCAATAGCGTTAACTGTCTGCCTTCGTTATCACGCTAATAAGTTATTCCTATGACTGGTTCTGCTACCCGTTCTCTGCTGCCACTGATCGCTGCACTTTTTGCACTGTATTTTATCTGGGGTTCTACCTATTTCGTCATCCGCGTGGGCGTAGAAAGCTGGCCACCGCTGATGATGGCCGGGCTGCGTTTCTTCCTCGCCGGGTGCATTCTTTTTAGCTTTCTGTTGTTACGCGGGCATAAAGTGCCGGCGCTTAAACAGTGGATGGCCGCCGGTGCGGTGGGAGTTTTGCTGCTCTCGGTCGGTAACGGGCTGGTGACGGTGGCTGAACATATGCAGGTGCCGTCAGGCATTGCTGCGGTAATGGTCGCGACCGTGCCGCTGTTTACATTGTGCTTCAGTCGTCTGTGGGGTATGCCCAACAGCCGCCTCGAGTGGACCGGTGTCGCGATAGGCCTGTTCGGGATCGTGCTGCTCAATACCGGCAGCAATCTGGTAGGCAACCCGTGGGGTGCGGCGCTGATCCTGCTTGCCTCGTTAAGCTGGGCATTCGGTTCGGTGTGGAGTTCGCGTCTGCCGTTACCAAAAGGCTTAATGGCCGGTGCAGCAGAAATGATTATTGCAGGCGTGGTGCTGCTGGTAGCCAGCCGGTTCAGCGGTGAACATCTGACGGCAGTCCCCGGGATGAGCGGTTTTCTGGCGCTCGGTTATCTGGTGGTATTTGGCTCGATGATTGCCATCAGCGCCTATATGTTTTTGCTGAAAACCGTCCGACCTGCCGTGGCCACCAGTTATGCCTATGTGAACCCGATTGTGGCTGTTCTGCTGGGCATCGGCTTCGGCGGCGAATCCCTCTCACCGGTCGAATGGGTGGCGTTAGGTGTTATTCTCTGCGCGGTATTGCTGGTGACGCTGGGAAAATTCGTGTTCGGGCGCAGGAAGACTGAGATTAAAGAAGTGAAGGTTTAATTCTCCCCTTTGCAGGGGAGGGAGCCGATCGAGCTTACCTCACTGCTTCTCAAAGAAGATTGTCACCCGCGCGACTTCTACGCCGAATTTTTTCAGCGCGGTGACGTTAAACAGATGCTGCTGATCCTGCTGGTAAATCCAGTCATCGAACGTCAGACGATAGGTGCTGCCGCCTGATTTCACATCCATCACATATTTCCAGTTAAAGGCATTGCCGGCGGATTGCCCGGTGGCGGTGCCGATAATGTCGCCTGCCGTACCGGTATAACTGCCGTCCGCCAGTTTGCGGATACGCCAGATGCGGGTCTGTTTCTCACCATCGTCATACACAAAATTTTCATGCAACGTCAGCGTATCACCCGCCACGTCACCGTGGATTCTCGCCGTGAAACGCCGGGTTTGTTTGTTACTGTGATCCTGCACCATGCCGTAGGCGATGCTGTCACCGGCGAACCAGGTGAAAATATCCAGTTTCGGTTGCGCCTGTGCGTAATCCTGAATATTGGCTTTGCAGCCGGTGAGTAACAGCATACCGCCGACGACCAGCGTGACAAAAATCTTGCGCAGAACAGTCATAAAACCTCCATAAGATGCCATTAATCGGGCGCGGATGCGCCGGTCAGCTTACTGCGTAAATCAGGATACTGCGTGGCAGGCGAGAGCCAGATTGCCAGAAAGGCATCGCGGAATGCCGGGCTGAAAGGCCGTCCCACCGGCGTACTCAGCACGCTGTTGGCGGGCTGGCTGTAAAACTGGCCGCCTTTTTCAGTCGCGACAAACACGATTTCACTGCCGTTACTGACATCCGGCCAGGTGTTTTGCACCGCGTCCGGCCAGCCATTTTTTTGTGCCTCTGCCAGTATGCCCAGAGCCTGCCATTGTTCTTCGGTGGCTTTGGTCAGTTCCTGATGATCAATGCTGCGCAGATATTCAATCACCAGCGCCTGCGGCCATTTTCCGGTCTGATATTTACCGTCAGGTGTCAGCAGTTGCGAATGATAAACCTCAAAAGGCCCCCAGCTCAGGGTGGCGCGTCCGACCTGTTGCCATGCCCCCCATGGTGTGGCAGCCAGGGCAGAGAAAGACATCATCAGCGAAAGTGCTGCCAGCAATAGGCGTGTCATCGGGTTTTCCGTCCTGTGTTATGGCTGAGCAGTACCGGCAGGCTGATCAGCGGTAAGAATATCGCCCAGCCTGTTGCCAGCAGCAGCCAGACATAAACGGGTGTAGCGAGAAGTTGCATGGCACCGAGTTGCATTCCCAGGTAATAGGCCAGCGGGCCACTGACCGCGCCGAGGGGTATCAGCCAGTACCACGTCAGCCGTAAATTGCTGAGTAACCACAGCCACCAGGCGCTGAAGCCCAGCCATAACGCCATCATCCACGGTGGGACGGCGGAAGAACCCGTAAATTCAAACAGCCCCAAAATGCACCACAGCGAATCCATTATGATGCCCAGCGTGCAGGCAACGGCGACCCATAACCGGCGTTTTGCTGGCGTAAACGCCAGCATCAGAAAACTGCTTAACAGCAGGAAGAGGATAAAGCGCCCGCGCCCCCACACGGCCAATGTCCACCAGACGTCAAAGCCCAGTGTCAGCAGCCAGAAGCGCAAAGATTTCATCCGCGTCGCTCGGCAACAAGCTGAACGGTGCTGATGGTGCGGGCACGGAAACCTGCCTCGCAGTAGCACAGATAGAACAACCACAGGCGGCGGAAATATTCGTCCTGCACTCCGTCTGTCTGCGTGCTCCAGTAGCGCTGAACCCGTTCCCGCCATTCATGAAGCGTACGGGCGTAATCGGAACCGATATCGAACAGATCACGCACCACCAGACTGGTGCAGCGGGTCATCGCGTCATTCATGGCAGTAATGGAAGGCAAAAAGCCACCGGGGAAAACATAACGCTGAATAAAATCGACATTACGGCTGTAGGCGGCATAACGCTGGTCTGCAATAGTAATTGCCTGAATGGCCATCCGCCCGTGAGGTTTGAGCAGCGCGTTACAGCGTTTGAAAAAGGTGGAAAGATACTGCTTGCCGACCGCTTCGATCATCTCTATCGACACCAGTTTGTCGAACTGACCCCGCAATGAACGATAATCTTCAAACAGCACCGTCACGCGGTCACTCAGCCCGGCCTGTTCGATCCGTTCACAGGCAAAGCGATATTGTTCGCGGGAAATGGTGGTCGTGGTCACCTGACAGCCGTATTCCCGCGCGGCAAATTCGGCCATGGCGCCCCAGCCGGTGCCGATCTCCAATAAATGATCGCCCGCTTTCAATTGCAGCTGTTCACATAAACGGCGCATCTTGGCTTCCTGCGCCTGTTCCAGGGTCATCTGCGGTTCCTGATACCAGGCCGATGAATAAAGCATCTTCTCATCAAGAAAACCCTGGTAAAAATCGTTGCCCAGGTCGTAATGGGCTGAAATATTTTTACGCGCCTGTGACAGACTGTTACGGCGGAAAAAATGAACGATTTTTTTGGCTGGCGTACTCAGCCAGCTGAGGCGTGCTTCGAGTTTGTCGACCAGCCTGAGGTTCTCGGCCAGCAGTTGCAGAACAACGGTCAGATTGGGCGTTGTCCAGTCGCCATCAATAAAGCTTTCACCGGCGGCGACGCTGCCACCCAGCAGTACACGACGGTAGGCACGCAGGTGCCGGATGTCGATTTCACCCTGTAATACCGCAGTCGGATCGCCAAATAATATTGCCTCCTCGCCGGGTTCCCGCAGGGTCAGGCCGGCACCCTTGAGCTGCTTTAGTACACCAAGAATCAATGCGCGTGCCGCCTTGCTGCGCCTGTTATTCGCCCTGTCACGGGCGAGCTGCATTTCAGGTTGACTCATGGTCAGTCCTTATCAACGGGAGGATGAGAATAAACGGGGGCCCGTTTCAGCCACAGTTTCAGCGCCTGCCAGTAAATGGTCAGTGCGGTTTTTGCGGTCATAAGAGGCAGTCGCCACAATTGCTGACGCAACGCCGTGCGGGTCAGCGGACGGGCTGTCAGTGAAAGGGTTGCATCGAATTCCCGTGTCTGGCGGTGATTTTCGATAGTGATATGCAACTGCTTTCCCGGCGGTGTCAGCCGCCAGTGATAGACCATGTCCATCGGATTAAAAGGCGACACATGAAAGGCTTTCGGCACCGGTTGCGAACCGTCAGGGAGGACGGCATAGGTGTGGCGCTCGTTCCAGGGTGTATTACGCACCTCGGCCAGCATCCAGCGCAAAACACCCTGCTGATCATAGAGATAGTAAAAATTCACCGGATTAAAATAGCAGCCGAAATAGCATAACTGACACAACAACATCACCCGTCCGTCCGGGCGTTCGCCGGTCAGTGCTTCAATTCGCGCCTGCGCTTTGGTTTTGATATCACCGCCGCCGAGATAATCTTTGCGGCGAAAACTGGCGGCGGAAAACCGTTCGAGCTGAATACCTTTTGCAGGTAACTGATCCAGTTCATCCAGGTCAATCAGCGGCATGAAAATATCGTAGTCGAAACGGTGTTCAACCGGCGTAAACCGGCGATGGCGCACCGTGCCGACATACAACTGGCTGTTCATGACGCTTCCTGTTTTTCATGCTCATTGTGTAACCGGCCACTGAAAAGTTGCAGGTTGAGTTTCTCCGCTACGTCACGCGCGCTGTTAACGCCGTCTTCATGAAAGCCGTTGTACCAATAGGCCCCGCAGAACCAGGTGCGGTTGTGACCATTGATCCGGTAGCGTTCCTGCTGCGCGTGATGACTGGCGAGATTGAGAACAGGATGCATGTAGGTGGTACGGAACAGAACCTTGTTTTCATCAATCGGTGTCAGCGGGTTGAGTGACACACAAAAAGTCTGCGGTGCGTTCAGTCCCTGCAAAATATTCATGTTATAGGTCACACTGGCACGGCGATGGTGTGCTGCATTACTGTCGCGCATATCTGCGCGGTCCGTCAGATGCAGTGAATTGGGCAACTGATAATTCCAGCTCGCCCAGGCGCGTTTTTCCCGTGGCAGGAGATGTGTATCAGTATGCAAAATGACATCATTGCTCTGATAAGGCAGGGCGCTGAGAATGCTCTGCTCATCTGCGCTGGCGTTATCACCCAGAATCGCCAGTGCCTGATCGGAGTGACAGGCAAAAACAATCTGATCAAAATGCGCCTCGCCGTACGGCGAGTGCAGCGTCACGCCGGCAGGCGTGCGTATGACGTTACTGACCGGCGCATGCGTGAGCAGCCTGACGTTGGCCGGAAGTTTTTCCTGCATCCGGCGGATATATTCCCGCGACCCGCCGGGTACCACCATCCACTGCGGGCGGTTGCTGACGTCCAGCAGCCCGTGATTATCGAAAAAGCGCAGGAACATCGACAGCGGGAATTCCGCCATATCGCTCAGCGAAGAAGACCAGATGGCCGCCCCCATCGGCAGCACATAATGCAGGGCGAAAAACGGCGTGAAACCGTTTTGATCAAGCAAATCAGCCAGCGTATCTTCGTCATTGTGCGGGTTCAGCAGGCGTGCTTTGCACAGTTTGTTAAACCGCAGGATCTCAAGGATAAACCGCCAGAATTGCGGCCTGAACAGATTGCGGCGCTGGGCAAACAGGCTGTTCAGCGAGTGGCCGTTGTATTCAAGTTTGTTAACCGGATTGCGTACGGAAAAACTCATTTCCGTCGGCTGGCCTTCAATGCCCAGTTCTTTGAGCAGGGCAATAAAATGCGGGTACGTCCGCGAGTTATAGACGATAAAACCGGTGTCGATGGCGTATTCTTTTCCGTCGGAAATCACATCCCGCGTGGCAGTATGTCCGCCTAACGTTTCCGCGGCTTCAAAGACGGTAATCTCGCAGTCTGGCTGACTTTTTGCCAGCAACCACGCACAGCTCAGCCCTGAGATCCCACTGCCCACAATCGCGACTTTTGTTGTCATTTTATTTCACCATTTTCCGGCATAACCTTTGTTGCAGACTAACGGGCAGCAACGAAGCTACCTTGAGTAAACGAACAAAAAGCGGGGGGAAAGCAATTTCATTGTCACCGCGCGCCAGTTTTTTACGGATATGCTTTGAGGCTTGCGTGACGCTTACCATCATCGGCATCGGGAAATCATTGCGCGATGTCAGCGGCGTTTCGACAAACCCCGGCTGGATCAGGGAAATGTGAATCTGACGTTTCGCCAGATCAACCGCCAGAGAACGGGCAAAAAAGGCCAGCGCGGCTTTGGATGCTCCATAAGCTTCACTGCGTGCAAATGGCAGCAACCAGGCGACGGAACCCACCAGTGCCACCCGACTGCCGGGTGCTAAGCCGGGCAGCAGGGCATCAAGGCAATTGACCGGACCGGTAAAATTGGTGTTCATCACCCGCATGACTTTTTCGGCATCGACGACGCCATTGTCGAGATATTCGCAGGTGCCGGCGCAAAGAATCGCTAAATCGACCTGCCGGCCCTGCAGGGCCTCACGGGTTGCGTGTAAATCAGTGATATCAAAACGTAGCGGGATGATGAGCGGGCTGGCTGCGGCGACCGCCATCAGCTTTTCCTCATCGCGCCCACAGGCAATGACTTCCCAGCCTCCGGCGGCATAATCCTGCGCCAGTTGTTTTCCGATACCTGAACTGGCACCGGTAATCAGCACGCGGCGCATTATTTCAACCTGGCTTTGACAGCGCGTACGGCACTGCCGAGCACCGGAACGTGTTCATACAACATTGCACCGAGATCGTAATAATCGCGCTGATAGATAATGCGGTTTTCATTCATACGCAGATGGCTTGCGCCGTTAAGGAACATCTCCTGACCCTTTTTCAGTGCCGGATGCGAAAATCCCATCTGCCAGAACAGTGAGGCTTCATCGCCCTGAACCAGCGGAGGCTGGATCTCAAAACGGCAGTAATTCACTTTTTTAAGCAGTTGCGCAAAATAGTGTTCCAGCGCATCAACGCCTTCGTAATGCGATACCGGATCGATAAACACTACCTGCGGATGATAAATGCGTGAAAGCTGCGGCAGGCGGCTGGTGTCGAGATAGCTGTAAAACTCGCACAGCTGCGCAAGAACATCGGCGGATAGGGTGGTCTCAGGAAAATGTTTAATCATTATTTTTTCCTTGCTGAGGGACTGGCACGATATGAAGACCGGCATGACGGTCATCCTCATGCAGGTGCTCGCCGGACTCATCTTCCACTACGTCTGTTTCTTCTGCCCCCAGCAACACGGCGGTACTGCCCAGCAGGACTATCGACAAACCCTGTTCCACCCAGTTCAACAACCGCTGGCGCTGAACCTGTGTCAGACGGCCTTCAGACCACAACAGAATTTGTGAACCGCTCAGGTTTTCCAGGTAAGGTTCGCTGAGCTGAACCGGCAATATCTCGATCTGCAATCCTGCCTCGCAACGCACAATGGCTTCGAGCCACAACTCGGTGCTGTCCACCTGACCCCAGCCGACCAGGGTGGCCAGCGGGCCGGGACGTTTACGCGCCGCGTTCATGCTCATCACCGAATGTTCAATGATCAGGCCATCGAGCTGGCTGCGTAACATCAGCAGTCGTGAATCGCCGGAACTCAGACGCGCACGAAGCGGACGAAGCACATTATTCACGAATGCCGCCGCCGGATATTCACGGCCACACTCCATCATCAGCTGACGAACTTTCTGCGGGCGGCCGTCCTGTAAGGCGGTGAGCAACTGATGTTCTGACTGTGACCAGCCGCCGGGTAGCGCATCCACTTTGCCTTCCAGCAGCGATTTCACCTGTCCGACCGGAATGCCGCGATTGATCCACCCCAGGATGGTGCGGATGGTATCCAGATCATCATCATTAAACAGACGATGACCGCCTTCCGTGCGTTGCGGCTTCAGCAGGCCGTAACGCCGCTGCCAGGCACGCAGCGTGACCGGGTTGATACCACAAATTCGAGCGACTTCGCCGATGCTATACAGAGACATAATTCAATCCAAAATATTCATACCACTTATAAGCTAACTCTAGCGCCAGATTTCAAACTTGTACAACTTTATTATTTTTGTACAACTTGTCTCATTCTTTTGGGTTACAGGTTTTTAACTTGCAATATTCTCACATCAGAGATATTTTCCCTTTATTGAGATTTTGCGGCAGGACAACAAATGGACGCAGGGCAGGAGAGTCATGACCGCCGGCTGGCGGAACGGCTGACGGCATTGCGCGTCAGTCAGGGCTGGTCACTCGAACAACTGGCGCAGCTGACCGGCATCAGCCGCGCAACGCTTTCACGCGTAGAACGGGCAGAAACCAGCCCGACCGCCTCGTTACTTGGCAAACTGAGTGCAGCTTACGGGCTGACGATGTCCCGTTTGCTGATGGCGCTGGAAGATAATCCGCCGGAGCTTATCCGCGCTTCACAACAACCGGTCTGGCATGACCGGCAAACCGGCTTCGAGCGTCGTTCTGTCTCCGCGCCGGCACCGGGATTTCGCGCCGAACTCATTACCGGCGTGCTGAAAGCGGGCGCGACTATCTCGTATGATTCGCCGCCGGTAGAGGGCCTCGAACAGCACATCTGGCTGCTGGAAGGCGTACTGGAATTCACGCTCGATAGCCGTAGCTACCGGCTGGAAGCGGGCGACTGCCTGCGTTTTCATCTCCACGGCGCGTCTTCTTTTCACGTTCCCGGCCCGGCTGATGCACGTTACGCCATTGTTATTTCACGTCCTTAATGTCTGATGAGAAAGGTTGGTTCCGATGCAACATAATCATGAAGTGGTGATCAGTGAAGTGCAGGGGGGTGTATTGCCGGTGGACGATCTGGATGCGCTGGCCGAAACCCTGATGCAGTCCGTGGCGCGGGGTGCCAGCATCGGTTTTATTCTGCCGTTCGGTTTTGTGCAGGCGCAGGCGTTCTGGCAAAAGTTATTACCGGCTTTTGCGCGGGGAGAAAAACGTCTGCTGGTGGCGCGTCTGGCGGGCAAAATCATCGGCACGGTGCAGCTGGTGGTTGATCAGCCCGCCAACGGCGCGCACCGTGGTGACGTGGTTAAACTGATGGTTCATCCTGATGGCCGCCGCAAAGGTGTTGCGCGCCAACTGATGACAGCGGTTGAAGCGCTGGCGCGTGAGGAGGGTAAAACGCTGCTGGTGCTGGATACGGTGACGGGCAGCCCGGCGCAAACGCTGTATGAAAATCTGGGCTTTACCCTGAGCGGAACGATCCCGCACTATGCGATGTCGACGGCGGGGATGCTGGAGTCCACCAGCGTGATGTATAAAGTGCTGATGTGAAATGTTTTAAAGTCAAAACCGTGGGCGTCGGCCCACACCGACTTGGGGGGCGGCCTATCGCCGCCGCCCCCCAAGACCCCCGGGCTCTTTCACTGCACGCTCCGCTCGCTGACTATGTTTCATAAGCCGCAGTGATAGCCGCAAAATCCCGCCGCTGCGCGGTTCCCTCCCATCGGGTTACAACCTGCGCAAAAAGATGCGCGGTTTTCCACCTCTCGTCCGGCGGTATTTTGAAACCGGCCTCAGGCTCTTAATTCACAACCTGACTGATTTTGAAATCTAAAAACTGTCTGCCCTTGAATTTAAGATGCTGCGGGCGTTTCAGAAAGCTTGCTGAATGAGAGGTTGCAGACCTAAGGCTGCAATCCCGAAATGAAGGTACCGCGCAGTTAAAAGAGCCCGGGATTCTCAAGGGGTGCGGCGACAGGCGCCCCTTGAGGCCAGTTTGGGTGGCAACCCAAGGTGTTGACCTTAAGGGCCAGCTTGGGTGCCGGACCCAAAAAATCACCGTTTCTGAATATACGTCAGCGCCAGCGCCACTGCCAGCACCAGCCCTTTGATGATATCCATCGCATAATAGGGTACTGACAGCATCACCAGCCCGTTCGACAGCACGCCCAGGATCACCGCACCAAGCAGTGTGCCAAGCGCATTAGGTTTACCGGAACCTGCCAGCGAAAAACCGATATACGCGGCGGCAACGGCGTCCATCAGATAGCCGCCACCGGCGTTGACCTGCGAGGAGCCGATGCGCGAAGCCAGCAAAATCCCGCCTGCACCGGCAAGTACCGATGACATGACATACGCGATAACCCGATAACGGGCGGTGCGGATCCCCGCCAGGCGTGCCGCCAGCGGGTTGCCGCCGATGGCGTACATGCGGCGTCCATGTTTGGTCAGCGACATAAACAGTTGTACCGCAAGGGTGACGACGGCCATCACGATCACGATCACCGGCACCTGGCCGAGCAGGCTGAACACCGCAGGCACTGTGCCTTCGGCCATATCACCGCTTGGCAATAACATGTTTTCAGTGATGGAACCGCCATAGCTGTAGGTCATTGCCGCACCCTGGATCACGAACAGACTGGCGAGCGTCGCCAGCATGTCAGGAATTTTCAGGATGACGATCAGAAAGGCATTGAACAGTCCGACCAGCGTACACAACGCCAGCGTGATAAGTATCGCTTCGGTGGTGCCGAAACCATGCCAGACGAACATTGAAATCACCAGCGCATTGGCGAGCGACGCCGTTGAGCCGACCGATAAATCGAAGCCGCCGACCGCAAGGGAAATCGATACGCCGATGGCAATGACTGTCACGATAGCAATTGAACGCAGAATGTTGATGATGTTCGACGGTTCGAGGAAATTATCTGACGCCAGGCCAAACGCGGCGATCAGCAATACCACGGTCAGCAACATGCCCCATTTATACAAAAACTCGAACAGTTGATGACGCCACGGCTGGCGGGCATCGGGCACATTTTCTTTACTCACCACGGCTTTGTTCACGCGGGTATTCCTCCGGTTGAATAGACTAATAACGTTTCTTCGTCGATGTCTGCGGCGTTCAGTTCGGCGACGATACGGCCGTCCCATAACACCAGAATGCGGTCGCACAAACCGACCAGTTCGGCGAACTCACCGGACGCATAAATAATGCCTTTTCCCTGTTGCGCCAGGCCGTCGATCAACCTGAACACATCCGTTTTGGCCTTGATGTCTACGCCTTTGGTCGGTTCGTCGAAGATCAGCACCTGACTCTCACTGCGCAGCCATTTTCCGATGGCGACCTTTTGCTGGTTGCCACCGGAAAGCCGTGCCAGCTTTTGCATTGGCCCGGAGGCGCGAATGCCTAAGCGGCCGATAATGTCTTTCGCCCACGACAGCGACTGACGCGTACTGAAAATACTCCAGCGCGAAAACGTATCGTCAGCGGTCACACTCAGGTTCATCGGGATATCTTCGTCAATGAAAATCCCTTCCTTGCGCCGTTCTTCCGGCACTAACGCCAGTCCCTGTTCCACGGACAGGTGCGGCTCCTTTGGCTTCCACGGTTTGCCATTCAGCTCACCACTGTCGATCTGGCTCGGCGTCGCGCCGAACAGCGCTTTGCAAAGTTCGGTTTTTCCGGCCCCGGCCAGCCCGGCGATCCCGAGTATTTCTCCCCGATGCAGACGCAGTGAAATATCGCGCAGTTTGTCTTTATCGTGCATCCCGCGGATGCTTAGCAGGGTTTCACCGCTGTGAGGCGGGCGGCGGGGCGGATAAATATCGTCAAGCTGATGACCAATCATTTTCTCGATAATGTGTTCATTGCTCAGACCGTTCATGCTGTCATCGCTGACCAGACGCCCGTCGCGCAGCACTGTCATGCGGTCGCAGATGTCGCGCAGCTCATGGATGCGGTGTGAGATAAATACGATCGCCATTCCGGCCGCTTTCAGCTTGCGCACCAGCGCGAACAGTCGCGCACTTTCCGCCTGATCCAGCGGCGCAGTCGGTTCATCGAGGATCAGAAAACGGCATTTATGCGATAACGCACGCGCCAGCAGAATCAGTTGCTTCTCAGCCAGCGTGCAGCTTTCGATCCGCGCCCGCAGGCTGATGTTCAGCCCGAGTTGTTCGGTCAGCAACTGCGCCTGATGGTATAGCTGCGACCAGTTGTGCAAATGGCCCGGCTCCGAAAGCCGGTCCAGCATAATGTTTTCAGCGACGTTGAGCGTTGGCACCAGAGCAACATCGACTTCCTGCTGTACCAGATGGATCCCGTGCTGGCGGGCATGATGCGGCAGGCGGATATTGACTGCTTCGCCGTCAATGTTTATCTGCCCGGTGTAATGATCATGCGTACCGGAAAGCACGGCCATCAGCGTCGATTTTCCCGCGCCATTCGCCCCGACCAATGCATGTACGGAGCCGCCTTCCAGTGTGAAATCCACCTGGCGCAGGGCAGGGAAACCGGCAAATGAAATCGAGATATTACGCATCTCAAGAAGGGAGGAAGTCACTGGGCGTTGGGCCTTATTAATAGACGGATGGGTATTTAGACGTTTAGCCGTCTAAGACTCGCAGTAGCAGAGTTTTAACATATCGGGGAATTTAAGCAACAAAATAAAAGTGATAACTAAGAGCGAAAAGATCTAAAGTCTTCAGCGGAAACTTGATCGACTCCCTCACCTGCGAAGGGGAGGGTTGGGATATTAAAGACAAATCAGCGGGTCAAGTTACCGGACAGGCATTGGCGTTAATACTTAACACTCCCTCCCGGCCTCCCCCTTCGCAGGGGGAGGAGAAAAGCAGATCATTCCTCGCTGAATTTAAGCGCTACCCCTAAGGCATCCGCTGCGCGCACGTTTACCTGAGACGTATTATCGTCAAAGGCGATTTCCCCCACCCGCAAACTGTTGCGTACCGCATCCAGCGAGCGTGTGGCAAATTCCAGCCCGATCATGCGGGCGCTGCCGTTCTCGCCTTCCGGCACAACGCCGAATTCCGCTGTGGCTTGTGCGGGTGTGATAAACCGGATCGTGGCGCGGCCCGCGCGCAACACCACTTCCTGCGGTTTGATGCCCAGCGCAGCCGCACCAAATAACTCACCATACACCTGCGAGGCATCCTGCGGACTGTCTGCGGAAATCACGAAACCGGTAATATCCGCGACACCGTTCGGATGGTTTTGCCATTCATTACGCCAGACCAGTTCCGGAGTCAGATGGTGACAAAAGAAACTGCGGCCATTCGGCACGCGGCTGGCAGCCAGCGGTACGGTGCGAAAGCGTGCATTCGGCGAGGTGCCGTCGTTGAGGGCGACGGGGCGGAAGAATTCGGCTGGCGCAGAACCCGCAATATGTTGCTGTTGCAGATGTTCGTACACTGCAGGGGAGTTCTGTGTTTTCCACACCAGCCCGGTCAGGCCTAACGGAGCCTGCCACAGATCCGTACGGGTGTGGGCGTTGCCCGGCTCATAGCCGAGCAGTTCAAGATAATTTTCGCTGAAAACCGCCAGATGATTGCTGGAACCCAGCGAATGATGGCCGCGCGGCGTGAGATGAAAACCCAGGCGGCGGAACTGTTGTGCCGCCTGATTCAGCTGTTCGCTGACATTAATCACCGCGTGATCAAGCTGCGGGCGCAGGGGCTGTGAATGTTGTGCTTCAGTCATTGAAAGGTTCTCCCAGCGTTAACATCAGACGGTTGGCCCAGGCGAAAAAGGCGGCGGACTGGGCCAGATCGACAATCTCCAGTTCGCTTAACCCCTGTTCACGCAGCGCCGTAATATGTTGCCCGGAGGCAACCGGTGGCGTAGCGGAAAGCGCGGCGGCGAAATCAATTTCGGCCTGCCAGCGCGGGGATTGTTCTTTGCTGAGAATGCCGCCCGGCGGGGTGTCGATCAGGCGCTGAACATCTTCAGTCTGTTTCGACAACTGGCTGGCTTTGCGCGAATGCACTGACGCGCAATAAATACAGCCGTTGATTTTACTGGCGACCGTGGCAGCCAGTTCACGCTCTTTTCGCGGTAGCCCGCCGGAGGTATAGAAAATGCCTTTGTCCGTCAGGGTCCGCTGTTCAAGTACCGGTAAATTGCGGCCTAACAGGCGGAAATAGTCAGAACCGGTATGACCAAATTTCGCCAAAATTGCCTGCTGGGCGTCATCGAATTCTTCCAGTTTCTTCGCCGGGATCCACGGTTCCCAACCCAGTTCTTCCTGGGTAAATGCCTGCGGTGCATCGCGGCCGCTGTGGGTATTCGGTTCGGTGCGCCAGAACGCAGCGCCGACCGGTTTGTTGCTGCCATTGTCTACCGGTTTTCCGCCAATCAGCCGGTAGCTGCGCAGTACGCGGCTCTGGAAACTGACGAAGGCGATCAGTTGCGACAGCGTGACAATGGCATCTGCTGACCAGCCCGCTTTTTTCAGTGCCTGCAAATGGGCAGGTGTGGCGCTGGCGGGTTTGAAGCTCAGGCGTTCACCGTGCGTGAGTGCAGCATCGAGGCGGGCGGTTTCGTCGATGTCCGGTAAATCCTGCAAACGCTCGGAATAGTGATTGGTCAGTTGCGAATCGCCGTGCCAGCGCGCGACGTTTTGCGCCAGCCGCAGGCGTTCTGCCAGCGAAAAATCCACGCCATCCTGTTCGGTAAACAGCGCATCGTAACTGCCCTGGGTGTGACGGGTGGCGGCGTCGCGGGTCTCGCGGGCCTGTTTCAGTGCGGAATCCGGAGCGATTTCAGCCAGTTTTTCCAGCAGGTCGGTCGAATAAGTGGTCATAGGGTTTCCCTTGAAAATGAGGAATCGGCGGATGGAGAGGAAACACTGCGCTGCGGCGTGCGGCGAACCCAGCCGAGCGCAGGCGCAACGTGACGGGCAATCAGTTCGATGGAACGTAAAATATACGGATGCGGCGGATCGATGGAATGCACCTGAAATGCCAGATCGGTGACGCGGGCCAGTGCGGTATCAGCCTGCAAGGAAGCGGTTACCTGGGCCGCTGTGCCGAGATGCACATCGAAGGCGCGGATGTAATCATCCAGCGTGTCGCCTTTTACACTCTGCCCGCTGGCACGATGATTTTCGGCCTGACGGCGTAAGCCTTTTTGCGCCAGTTCCCGCGCCTCATCGCCGTTTTCGGTAACAAACGCGGTACGTGACCCCATGATGCGCGGCGCAACGCCGTCTGGCAGAGCATCCAGATAGGCATCAATGATCGGATTTTGCAGTTCATCAAGGCGTAAATCCGGCGCGTCAGCCGGACGTGGCTGGGTGCGCGAAAGCATCAGACCGTCACCGGATTTACCGGCACGCGCGCCGCCGTCAACCGAGAAGGTCGCCTGCCAGATGCGGTTCGCCAGTTGTGGGGCAGCCGGGTACAGACGGTTACCGGTGCCCGCCAGCGGTTCACCGCGCCAGGCGGTCAGCAGGGTTTGCAGATTATTGCCAAATACCGCACCGCGCTCGTGACTTTCCAGCCCGAAGGGCGGGAAGGATGACGGCGTGCCGCCGGAGCCTAAACCGACCTCAAGCCGCCCGCCGGAGAGCAAATCCAGCACGGCGGTGTCTTCGGCCACACGCAGGGCATTTTCCATCGGCAGCGTAATGACACCGGTGCCCAGACGGATAAAGCGGGTATGTGCCGCAACTTGCGCGAGGAAAACCAGCGGTGCAGGCAGGCCGCCCTCGGCTTCATGAAAATGGTGCTGCGCGACCCAGGCAGAATCAAAACCCAATTGTTCGGCGTGAATAATTTGTTCTGTCGCCAGCCGGTAACGTTCCTGCGCGCTGGTGTTGTCCAGAAGGCGGGTGAAAAATCCAAGACGTTTACTGCTCATAATGTCCCTCTTGTTTCGTGTGCTGTTCATGCGGCGCGGTGGCGTCCGGGAATGGCATCAATAAGCTGGCGGGTGTAATCGCTGGAAGGCAGGGCGAAAACATCTTCCACAGGACCGGAATCCACCTGCTGCCCGCGGTTTAACACCGAGACGCTGTGTGAGATCTGACGGACTGTCGCCAGATCGTGTGAGATAAATAAATAGGTCAGACCGAGTGAATCCTGTAACTGCTGAAGCAATGTCAGAATTTGCGCCTGCACGGTGACATCAAGCGCCGATGTCGCTTCATCCAGGATCAGGACTTTCGGCTCTAAAATCAGTGCCCGCGCAATCGCCACACGCTGGCGCTGACCGCCGGACAATTCGCGGGGTTTACGGCTGAGTAATGTCTCCGGCAGCGCTACGCGTCGGGCAATATCCAGCACCCGTTCACGGCGCACCGCCGCCGGGATTTTTTCGAAATTCAGCAACGGTTCTTCGATTACGCGGAACAGGGTTTGCGAAGGATCCAGCGAGGCAAACGGGTTCTGATACACCAGCTGGATTTTCTTGCGCAACTGACGCAAGGCTTCACCTTTCAGCCGCGTGATGTCTTCGCCGTCGATCAGCACACGTCCGCTGTCCGGTTTCTGAAAACCCAGCAGAATGCGTGCCAGCGTAGTTTTGCCGGAGCCGGATTCACCGACCAGTGAATGCGTGGTACCGCGCGGAATGCTGAATGACACATGGTCTACCGCGCGGAACGCGGGCTGATTTTTGCCGCCCAGCGTGAAATCATGGGTGATGTTTTCAACCACCAGCACCGGCTGTTCCGCAGTGCGCAGATGCGTACGATGATGGCCGGACAGGGCCGGGGCGTCGGCGAAAAGCTGACGGGTATAATCACTTTTCGGTGCATCAAGGACTTCACGGGTGATGCCCTGCTCCTGGACTTTGCCGTGACGGAACACCAGTAACCGGTCAGCGCGTTCGGCGGCAATCGCCAGGTCGTGGGTGACCAGTAAAACGGCGGTGCCAAACTCGCGGCGCAGGTCGTCAATCAAGTCCAGAATGCGTTTTTGCACCGTGACATCCAGCGCACTGGTCGGTTCATCGGCGATGATCAGTGCCGGTTGCAGAGCAATGGCTATGGCGATTAATACGCGCTGTTTCATACCGCCGGACAGCTCGTGCGGATACTGTTTCGCCCGTTGTTCAGGGTGTGAAAGACCCACGCGGGACAGCAGTTCCACCACGCGGGCGTCGCGCTGCTGACGTGGCAGTCGCTGATGGATATCCAGAATTTCCGCGACCTGCGAACCGACAGTTTTGACCGGATCCAGCGAACTGGTCGGGTCCTGCGGGATCAGGCTGATGCGGGCACCGCGCAAAGCATCGAGGCGGCGCTGTGACCACTGACTGATGTCCGTGCCATTCAGACGGATTTCACCCTGTTCAATATGGCCGTTTTCTGCCAGCAGACCGATGATCGCCTGTGCAGTGGTGGTTTTGCCGGAGCCGGATTCGCCAACCAGCGCCAGCACTTCACCGGCATTAATCGAAAACGACACGTTATGCACTACCGGTTTACCGTCGTAGGCGATGGAAAGATTATCCAGTTCGAGCACCGGTGGGGCGTTATGCGTAAAAGTGGCCTGCGCGTTCATCGCGTTCTCCTGCGTAATGACTGGCTGATGCGGTTGGCGGAAAGCACCACCAGAACCACGACCACGCCGGGGAAGGTCGTCAGCCACCAGGCGGTGGAGATGTAATTGCGGCCTTCGGCGATCAGCAAGCCCCATTCCGGCGTCGGTGGGGGTGTGCCGTAACCGAGAAAACTGAGGGTAGAAATGGCCAGAATGGCGCTACCGAACTGCAACGCTGAGAAAGCGATTACCGAGGTCAGCGAGTTGGGTAAAATATGCCGCCACAAAACCGACAGGAACGAGCCGCCGCTGCCGTACGCGGCTTCGACGTAATCGCTATGACGTACCAGTACCACTTCGGCGCGGGCGAGGCGGGCGAAGTTGGCAACGGACGTGACACCGACGGCAATCGCCGCGTGCACCGTGCCGAAACCAAGCAAAATAATCACGCTCAGTGACAACAGCAGGCCGGGGATCGACAGTAAAACATCATTGATGCGCATAATAATGGCGTCGGTCAGACCGCCGCTGGCTCCGGCCGCCAGCCCCAGTGCGGTGCCAAATACCAGCCCGAGCGCCACAGCGACCAGCGCGCCGGAAAGGGAATGTGACGCGCCATACACAATGCGGGCGTAGACATCGCGGCCGAGCTGATCCGTACCCAGCCAGTGTCCGGCCTGCGGGGCCAGACGCTGTGCACCGGCAATCCCTTCAGTGCCGCTGTAATCAGTAAATAAGCCGGGGGCAATCGCCCACAAAATGACGGTCGCCATCACCAGCCAGGCGAGGATTAAGCCCGGTTGCAGGCGTGCGGGTATCCGGCGGCGACGCTGTGTTAGCGGCAATGAAAGCGTGCTTTTGCCAAGCGGTAAGCTGCTCATGCAGTGGCTCCTCCCCGTGAATTTTTAGAAGCAGAGGCTTTAAGGCGCGGGTCGAGCAGCGGATACAGTAAATCGACCAGCAAATTGATGCCGACAAAGGCGGTGGCGGAAATGACCACAATGGCCTGTAACACGGCGACATCCTGATTATTCACCGCCTGCTGCGTGAGTTGCCCGAGGCCGTTAAGACCGAAGACGGTTTCAGTGATCAGCGCCCCGGCAATCAGTTCGCCAAACAGCAAACCGGCAATGGTCAGCGTCGGAAGCAGGGCGTTGCGCGCCACATGACGCCATAATACGCCGCTGCGGCTGGCCCCTTTGGCGCGGGCGACAGCGACGAACGGCTGGGTTTGCACCTGATCAATACTGCGGATCAGGATCTGCGCCAGCGGCGCAGAAATCGGCACTGCAAGGGTGATAACCGGCAAAATAAGCCCGACCCATTCACCCGGATTAATCACCGGGATCCAGCGTAAATGGAATGAGAAAAACTGAATCAGCGCGATGCCCAGCCAGAACGTCGGAATGGAAATGAACAGCGAAGGCACCGCCTGTAAAGCATTCTTCAGCCAGCCGAAATGCAGCAGGCTGGAGAGAAACGCCAGTGCAAAGGCCACCACGGCGGCCAGTGCGAAGCCCATCAGTGCCAGACGCAGTGTCGGCGGAAAGTTGCTGCTGAGTAATTCAGTCACCGGTACGCCAGCCTGAATCGAATAGCCCAGATCGCCGTGAAGGAAATTGCCCAGCGTGTGCAGATATTGCTGCCAGACCGGCACATCCGCACCGTACGCGGCACGCATATCGGCGATTTGTGCCGGGCTTAATCCCATGTCCGGGTTCTGGAATTTAATCAGAATGGCATCGCCGGGCAGCACCTGTAACAGGATGAAGGAGACGGTAAACGCCGCCCATAACACCAGTAAGGCTTGCCCGAATCGACCGCTCACGTATCGGCTCATGATTTACTCCCCGTCTGTTAATGCTTTTCCAGCCATGCACCGTAGAAGCTCGGACGCCCGACGGCTTCGAAGCTCACGCCTTTGAAATATGGCGCCCCCGCATACACCTGCGGCTCTTCGAAAATCGGAATGACGTATGCCTGATCGAGCAGGTAGTTCTGCACGTCACCGGTCAGCTGCAGACGTTTTTTCGGATCCACTTCGGCAGAAATTGCGGTCAGCAGGTCGTTAAGTTTGTCGTCGCGGAAGTTTTTCACCTTGCTGCTCAGGCCGCCCTTTTGCAGCAATGCATCGCGGTTGGTCGGGTAGAAGGAACTTTTAATCACGTCCGGATCGGCGCGTCCGACTTCCACCACGTTAGCCGGGGTTTTCTCCGGATCAAGGTTATCCGCCACGCGGCTGCCCGCATCGCCCGCCAGAATATTCAGCTTCGCGCCAACCTGGCTCCATTGCTGGGAAACCAGCTGTAATACTTCTTTGTTTTGCGGTTGCGGCAGTGATTCATAAATGGTCAGCGACAGCGTTTTGCCGTCTTTCTGACGGATGCCGTTCTGGCCTGGCTTCCAGCCCGCTTCATCCAGCAGCTTTTTGGCAAGCGTCGGGTCGTAAGTCAGTTTGCTGCTCAGGTCGACATAACCGGCGGCGGTTTTGGCGATCACAGACGTGGCTTGCGGATAGTTTGGCGAAAACAGCGTATCGACCACCTGTTTGCTGTTGGTGGCGTGCAGCAGCGCCTGACGCACTTTCAGGTCAGACACCAGCGCGTTGTCCGGGCGGAACGAAATGCTGTCATTGACGCCTTTGGTCGGCGCCGCATAAATCGGGAAGTTCTGGTCTTTGGCCTGTTTCTCGTCATATGCCTGAACCTGACGGATGAAATCAGCCTGACCGGCCAGCAATGCGCCGATACGCACACTGTCTTCACCGGTGACGATCACTTTAATGCCGTCAAGATTAGCGCGCCCTTGCTGTTTAAGGTTTTTCGGCCCCCAGTGGTAATCCTTACGGGCAGTCAGATCGACTTCGCGACCCAGGGTTTCTTTACTGACCACGAACGGGCCGGAGCCGATGATATGTGTGGCGTCGCCCAGCGCGTCAAAATTACGGTTCAGGGTGCTCAGTGACACCAGCCCGGAACCAATCGTGGCGGTACCCTGCAGGAAGCCCGGCGACGATTTTTTGAAATAGAACTTCACCGTCAGCGGATCAATCACTTCGCTGTGGTCGTAATTGTTGATGACTTCGGAGACCGGCAAATGATGCTCTTTATTGCCCAGACCGTAAGTATCAAAGTTTTTGGCCACCGCGTTGGCATCCAGCGGCGTGCCGTCGGAGAAGGTCACACCCGGTCGCAGTTTAAAAGTGTATTCAGTTTTATCGGCGTTGAATGACCAGAATTCGGCGATCCAGGGTTCTATCTCCAGTGTCTTCGGATTCTGGTAGGTCAGTTTGTCGGTGATCTGATTGAGAATACCGCCGTTCGGATAGAAGCCGCCCGCAGGCGGATACAGATTGGTGTGTGCCTGCTGTTCAAGATAAATCAGCGTGCCACCCTGCACGGGCGTACCGTCAGCGGCAATGGCGGAAAATGTGCTGGTGAGAAGTGCCCCTAAAGCCAGTGCGCGGGTAACCGCGTTAATCCGGCGAATGTTATTCATCGTTAAACCCTTTTTCTTATCTGGCATGGTTGCAGGTGATGACTTTGGCGTTCTTAGAACCAAAGTGCTGAACCCATAACAAACCAATTTAAAGGACAGGTGAACGAAGGAATTTTGCAATCGTTAGCTGGAAACAGCATTAGGAGAGAAAATGGCATGAGAAGAAATGTACGGGAGGCAGAAAGAAAAAAACCAGCGGCTAATCCGGACGGGTGGACCGGCTAACCGCTGGCGATCATCAAAAATGATGAGCTAAGGAGAAACTGAGGTCGTCAGTGATCTTTTAATGCAGCTTCTGTGCCAGTTTTTATTTCAGGCTGAATTTTTGCCTGTTTGCTGCGGCTCAGGAAGGCATTGAGCAAAATGGCGCCAAACGTCGCCGTGCCGATGCCACCCATGCTGAAGCCGCCCAGGCTCAGGGTAAAGTTGCCTGCGCCCAGCACCAGCGTGACCGCCACCATGATCAAATTTCCGTTAAGTCCCAGATCCACCTGGTTTTGTACCCAGATGCGGGCACCGGCCACGGCAATCAGACCGAACACCACAATCGACGCGCCACCGAGCACCGGGCCGGGAATGGTGTGGATCAGTGCACCAAATTTGGGCGAGAAGCCCAACACAATGGCAACCATTGCCGCCGCAACAAAAATCAGCGTGGAGTAAATTTTGGTGACCGCCATTACCCCGATGTTTTCTGCGTACGTAGTAACACCGGTACCGCCCGCCGAGGCGGAAAGCAGGGTCGCCAGACCGTCACCGACAAACGCGCGGCCTATGTACGGGTCGAGGTTTTTGCCGGTCATGCCCGCCACCGCTTTAATATGGCCCAGGTTTTCCGCCACCAGAATCACTGCCACCGGCGCAATCATCAGCATGGCGTGAGAACTGAACACCGGCGTGGTAATGGTCGGGATGCCAAACCACGGTGCCTGTGCCACGGCGCTGAAATCAACCGGTGCGCCAAGCCCCAGGCCGTTGGTGATCACCATGTAAATCAGGTACGCCGCCACCAGTCCGAGTAACAGCAACAGACGCTGCACCAGACCGCGGGTGAATACTGCCACCGACCCGATACACAGCACGGTCATCACCGCCATCCAGCTGTCAAATGAGGATGCCGACACGCTGTTAATGGCAATCGGTGCCAGATTCAGACCAATTGCCATCACCACCGCACCCGTAACGACCGGCGGCATCAGGCGCTCAATCCAGCGTGTACCGAGCGCCATCACCACAAAACCGATCAGCGTGTAAATCACGCCACAGGCAATAATCCCTCCCAGCGCCACCCCGATATTCGGGTTCGCTCCATGGCCGCTGTAGCCGGTCACCGCGATCACCAGCCCGACAAAAGCGGCGCTGGAACCGAGATAACTCGGTACGCGTCCGCCGACCAGCAGGAAGAACAGCAGGGTACCGATGCCTGACATCAAAATTGCCATGTTGGCATCAAAACCCATCAGCAATGGCATTAACACGGTGGCGCCAAACATCGCGACCGTATGCTGCAGCCCCATGATGACCGTTGCTCCTAACGGCAGCCGTTCATCCGGCGCGATCACCGCGCCATCCAGATTGCCTTCTCTTTTACGCCATTGTGGAAACCAGGAAGTCTTTGCCATGCACGACCCTTACTAAGTTGAGGGGATGGAGTTAACAGGCTAACTGGCGCATCAGCGGGTGATAGCGCCGGTCGAAATACACCAGTCCGTGGCTGTCGTCGTTGCGCCGTAACGCAACGGCTTCACAAAACAAAATGTCGTGGGTACCGACACTGGTGATCTGCGTAACCTTGCAGTCAAACGACACCAGCGCGTCGGTAAGGATCGGTGAGCCGGTAGCGAGACGCATCCACCGGGCGGCTTCGAAACGTTGCTCCGTTGGTGTTTTTCCACCGAATAAATTGGACAGAGACTCATGGCAATCGGCCAGCGTGTTAACGCACAGCACCTGATTCTCTTTGAAGACCGGATACACCGAGGCTGAACGGTTCAGACATACCAGCAATGTCGGCGGCGAATCGGTGACACTGCATACGGCGGAGGCGGTGAAACCTGCGCGTCCGCCGGGGCCGTCGGTGGTGATGATGTTGACGGCCGAACCGAGGCGCGCCATCGCATCGCGATACTCTTGTTTCTCAACGGCAGCGTATTGGTCAGCGGCAGCTTGTTTTTCCACCGCAGGCACCGGGGCGAAAGGGCGGCCGGTTGCCGGTAATGTAGCGTTCAGGGTTGATGGCATGGTGATGTCCTCTGATTTTTCAGTGATGCTTACAGCACGCGGCAGGCGCGGTCGAAATCGAGGCGCGGCGCGCGCGGATACACTTTGCTGCTGTCGCCGTAACCGATATTGATCAGGAAATTAGATTTCCAGCCTTCCTGCGCCAGAAAGGTTTTATCGACGATGGTGTTGTCAAAACCGGACATCGGCCCGGTATCCAGGCCGAGTGAGCGGCAGGCCATGATCAGATACGCGGCCTGCAAACTGCTGTTGCGAAATGCCGTGTCGTGTGCCAGTTGCGGGCTGGAGGTGAACCAGGAACGGGCATCACCGGCGGGATACAGTTCCGGCAGCAGTTCGTAGAATTCCGCATCCCAGGCAATGATCGCGGTGACCGGCGCCGTCATGGTTTTTTTCAGATTGCCGCCTGAAAGCGCCGGTGCGAGTTGTTCTTTCGCCGCCTGGCTCTGAACAAACACGATACGTACCGGGCTGCAGTTGGCCGATGTGGGTCCCATGCGCGCCAGTTCGTAAACCGTCTTAAGTTGTTCGCGGGTGACCGGTTTATCCAGCCAGCCGTTATGTGTGCGGGCTTCGGTGAATAAAGTTGCCAGTGCGCTGGCGGTTAATGCTTCGGCCATGATGTCTCCGTGGGCAGGTGACCGGACGGGGTGGCGGAAGATGACGATGAATGCCGCCGCAGCCAGTCCAGTAAAATCGGGTTAAAGGTTTCCGGGTCGGTCACGCTCATTGCATGGCCGCCGTACAGCATTTGCGTATGTTCGCCGTGGGGCAGGCGGGATGCGAGATCGACCGAACGCGACCACGGTACCAGCAGGTCATCCTTGCAACTGAACGCCAGCGTCGGCGTAATCACCTGCCCGAGGCTGGCAGTCAGATCAGACTCCATCAGCGCCTGCAAACGGTGCAGTAAGTTTTCCATTCCCTGAAAATGCGCCACCTGATGCCGGCGCTCTTTCTGTAATAAGGCATCATTAGCTGAAAGCCAGTCACCCGGATACAGAAACAGCGGCTGCGCCTGCACGTAGGCATCGACCCCGCTGTTGAGCAGCAGATTCTGGCGCACTTCAAAGCAGCGGCGCGTCTGGCTGTCGAGTTTCGTCCAGCCGTTGATGACCACCAGACTTTGCAGCAGTGCCGGATAACGCAGAGCAAGATGCAGGCCAATAATGCCGCCGAGCGCATGGCCGACCAGATGACAGCGGCTGATATCCAGCTCATTGAGCATGCCGGCCAGTTCATCGGCCATGTCTTCCATCCGGTACCCGGCGGGCACTGTGCCCTGACTGACGCCGGTGCCGTGCTGGTCGTACACCACCACGCGAAAATGCGCCGCCAGCATTGTCAGTTGCGGTTGCCAGAAGCTTCCCGTCCCCCCCAGCCCCGATGAGAGCACGACGGTTTCCGCATCGGCATTTTTTTTCCCCAATACCTGGTAATACATGCTGATTCCTCAAGGTGTTCAGGACAGGTTGTTGCAAAATGATTATTTACCGATATGCGCCACGGAGGCGATTTCGATCAGCGCATCCGGTTTCACCAGCCCGCACTGAATGCAGAACCGTGCCGGTTTTTCGCCCGGGAAGTATTCAGCGTAAACCTGATTAACGGCACCGTAGTTCGCCCAGTCAGTGATGAAAATAGAGTTCATGGTGACGTCATCCATTGTGCCGCCCGCCGTTTCAATCACGTTTTTGATGATCTCCAGTACGTGACGGGTTTGTGCGGCGGCATCGCCGACATGTACGACGTTATTGTCTTTATCAAATGGCAGCGTGCCGGAAACGTATACCACGCCGTCGGCGAGGGTACCCGGAACAAAAGGAGCCAGCGGAACGCCGCTGCCAGCCGGAATAATGGCACTTTTAGGCATCGTCAATTGTCCTTTTAAGAAAGCGGTCAGGCCGCGTTTTGTTCAGTTTTATAACCCACGGCGTCGCAGAAATTGCGCACGCTGGAGACCCAGCCAAAGAAAGTTTCAATGTTATAAATCGCGGCTTTTTGCGCAAACTCCGGTCCGGCCTGATGGGTGGCGTCTTCAAGTACCACGCCAAAATATTCCAGGAAGAATCCGTCGCGCAGTGTGGACTCCACGCAGACGTTGGTGGCGATACCGGTAAATACCAGATGATGGATACCGTAGCTGCGCAGCAGACTGTCGAGCTGGGTATTGAAGAAGCCGCTGTAGCGCGGTTTGGGCAGTACGATATCGCCGGGTTGCGGCTGTAGTTCATCGACCAGGTCATAATCCCAGTCACCTTTCGCCAGCAGTTTGCCCATCAGTTCCGGACGCTTGCGCATCGTTTTCAGTGCGTTGGATTTGTGGAAGTTCGGCGAACCGGCCCCACCGGCTTCGACGTATTGATTGTCCCAGCCGTTCTGGAAGAAAATCACTTTAATGCCAGCGGCGCGGGCGGCGGCAATCGCCACTTTAATATTGGCAATCACCGGCGCGGTAGCGGAGACATCAAAACCGGCCAGATCCAGATAGCCGCCTTGTGAGGCATAGGCATTTTGCATATCCACCACAATCAGCGCCGTTTGCTGCGGCGTGAAAGCAATGGCTTCAGGGCGTGCTGTGAGGATCGTTTCCTCGCCGGTATTGTGGGGTTCGCGGCGGACCACAGTTTGATTCTCAACAACGTTCATCATGCGACCTCTTTCTGCTCAGTGCCGATGTGCTGGCGGGTTTTCATTAATGGCTGGATGTAGCGGCCAAAGTTTTCGATGCCTTCCACGAAATCATCAAAGGTCAGCAGCACGCCGCCGGCCCCGGGCACGGTGTCGATTTCGTCGAGCATTCTGGCCACGCTGGCGTAAGAACCGACCAGGGTACCCATGTTGATATTCACGGCGGAGGTCGGGTCGGCCATCTGGCGGACATTGGTATCGCTGCCGGATTTGGTGTCTTTGCTGCTCTGATCGGTGAGCCATGCCAGCGCATCGGCGTCAGCTCCGGATTTATACAAATCCCATTTAGCGCGGGCGGCGGCGTCGGTTTCGTCGGCAATCACCATAAACAGCACATAAGAGGAAACATCGCGGTTTTCAGCTTCAGCCGCCGTTTTCATGCGGGCAGCGGTGGGCGCAAAGGCGGTTGGCGTGTTGACGCCTTTGCCGAAGCAGAAGTTGAAGTCCGCGTGTTTAGCGGAGAACGCCATGCCGGCATCACTTTGCCCGGCACAGATGACTTTCATTTCACTCTGCGGACGCGGGCTGACGCGGCAGTCGTCCATTTTGAAGAATTCACCGTCAAGCGTGCAGTGACCGGTGCCCCACAGATCGCGCAATACGCTGACGTATTCGGTCAGGTAGTCATAGCGGCGACTGAAATAATCATCGCCCGGCCACATGCCCATTTGTTCGTATTCGGGTTTCTGCCAGCCGGTGACGACGTTTACGCCGAAACGGCCGTTGGAGATGGAATCAATGGTAGCGGCCATGCGCGCAACGATTGCCGGTGGCATCACCAGCGTGGCGGCGGTGGCATACAGCTGAATGCGGGAAGTCACGGCGGCCAGACCGGCCATCAGCGTGAACGACTCCATATTGTGTTCCCAGAATTCGGTTTTGCCGCCGAAGCCGCGCAGTTTGATCATCGACAGCGCGAAATCAAAATGATAGTGCTCCGCTTTCTGCACGATGGTTTTGTTCAGTTCGAAGGTGGGTTTGTACTGCGGCGCAGTTTCTGAAATTAACCAGCCGTTGTTGCCGATAGGAATGAAGACACCGATTTTCATAGCTCACCTCATGATGCAACGCGAAGGAAGGAATTCATGATGGGTATTGCAAGCGGGATGCCAGTTTTTTAATCTTTTTAATTATCAGTGAGTTAAATTTCGGTGTTGGTTTTTGGTAGAGCAAATGGTCTGTTTCAGACCATCTGGTCAAAAATGGCTGCACGTTTATCAGGCAGGATTGAACGGAAATGGTGCAAATTTGTTAAATTCATAACTCTTTGTGGTTACTGATTGTTGTCGTGGGTGTTACTGCAATCACCGGGATGCATAGCGATAGTCGCTTGTATCGCCATTTGCTATGATTTCAGCCTTGCTATTCGTCTCAGGGAGACATTGTGAAGCCATTGGTCGAATCTGTGCAGGCTGACGCCGGAGAGAAGAAATCCCGCCAGCCGCTGACGAAAGCCCCGACGCGACGTTCGCGGGCAGTCGCTGCCAAACGTGGCAATATCATGGCAGCGGCACTTGAGTTTTTCTCGTTGTACGGCATGCATGGCACCAGTCTGGATCAGGTTGCCGAGCGTGCCGATGTGTCCAAAACCAATCTGCTGTATTACTTCCCGTCAAAAGAAGATTTGTATATCGCCGTGCTCAAAGGGTTGCTGGATATCTGGCTGGCACCGCTGAAAGCGTTGCAATCTGATCAGCATCCGCTGGAAGCTATCCGTGAATATATCCGCCTGAAGCTGTGCGTTTCCCGCGATCACCCGCAGGCATCCAGGCTGTTTTGTCTCGAGATGGTACAGGGGGCACCGCTGCTGAAACAGGAGCTGGGCGGCAGCCTGAAAACGCTGGTGGAAGATAAATCGGATGTGATCCGCGGCTGGATTAAAGCAGAACTGATCGCGCCGGTTGATCCGATGCAGCTGATTTTTATGCTGTGGGCGACCACGCAGCACTACGCCGATTTCGGGGTACAGGTCGAAGCCATCACCGGTAAAACGCTCAGTGA
Organism: Rahnella sp. RFA10(1/100); assembly: GCF_004195115.1. Taxonomy (NCBI): domain Bacteria; kingdom Pseudomonadati; phylum Pseudomonadota; class Gammaproteobacteria; order Enterobacterales; family Yersiniaceae; genus Rahnella; species Rahnella sp. RFA10(1/100). The sequence goes on along the minus strand of NZ_SEWR01000001.1, from coordinate 1,213,335 downwards.
TCCTGAATTCTTTGAACAAACCGTGTGTAATGTGCAGCGCATTATTACCGAAGGCATTCAGCTTCGGGCTTAAGGGGGCAGAATGGATTCAGTTTCACAATTAGTGCTTGGCGCTGCAGTGGGCATTGCGGTGATGGGCAAACGTGCGCCGGTATGGAAATCTGCACTGGCTGGCGCGGTCTGCGGAACCTTGCCCGATCTGGATGTGTTTTACGATCACGGTGATGTCATCAGCAATATGACCCTGCACCGCACCGAAAGCCATGCGTTGTTTTATCTGACGCTGATATCTCCGCTGATGGCCTGGCTGATGGCCAAACTGTTCAGCGCCGGGCAACATTTCCGGCGCTGGTGGGGAACTGTCTGGCTGGCTCTGATCACCCATCCGCTGCTGGATGTGATGACGGTTTACGGCACCCAACTCGGTATCCCTTTTACGCATTATCCTTTTGCGGTCGGCAGCATTTTTATTATCGATCCGCTCTATACCCTGCCGCTGATTACCGGTGTTGGTCTGGCGCTGTATCGCGAGCAGCAGCGCGGCATTATGTGGAATAACGTGTTACTGGGCATCAGTTGCCTGTATCTGGCCTGTACCATGATTGAACAATATCAGGTGACACGGCATGTCGGTACAGAGCTGCAACGGCAAAATATTGACAGTACGCAGGTTCTGGTCACGCCGACACCCCTCAATTCGCTGGTGTGGCGTGTGGTCGTGATGAGTAAAGACAGTTACGGCGAAGGTTTCACCTCATTGCTGCACCCGGATTCACCGATCCGTTTCCGCTTCTATCCCCGCGGTGAGGCATTGTATGAAGCCCACAAAGATAACCCGTTTCTGGCGCGTGTCGCCTGGTTCAGCCACGGTTTTTTCAGCGTTAAAGAGCAGGGCGGCCATATTCTGGTCAGTGACTTACGCATGGGGCAGGAACCTGATTACACGTTTGTATTCGATCTCGGCGATATGAAAGCCGGTGCGCCGCCGGCACTGCCGGTGAAAGTGGCGTCGGCCAGACCGTCTGCCACAAAAATGTGGGAGCAGTTCAGGCAGGCACTGGACGTTGATTAAAACAAAAAGGAGCCAGATGGCTCCTTTTTGACATCATGAGTTCATCATTCAGGCTTTACGACTGCGGCTGCGCAACCCATAGCCTATCCCCAGGATCACAAACCACAGCGGCGTGACCAACAGCGCCTGTCGCGTATCATCCTGCAAGGTCAGCAGTACCAGAACAAAAGCAAAGAATGCCATACAGACCCAACACATCAGTTTGCCGAGCGGCATTTTGTAGATTGAGGCTTCGTGCAGTTGCGGACGTTTACGGCGGTAGACCAGGTAAGCGCAGAGGATGATGGTCCAGACGAACATAAACAGGATCGCAGAAACGGTGGTGACCAGTGTGAAGACCGTCACCACATTCGGGATCAGGTAAATCAGCACCACACCGCCGAGCAGACAGATACACGAAAAGGTCAGGCCGTTCGACGGCACTGCGCGGGAAGAGAGCTTACCGAATGCTTTCGGCGCGTTGCCTTCCTGTGCCAGACCAAACAGCATGCGGCTGGTGGAGAATACGCCACTGTTAGCTGAAGAGGCGGCAGAGGTCAGTACCACAAAATTGATGATGCTCGCCGCCGCCGGCAGACCGGCCAGCACAAACAGTTCAACAAACGGGCTCTTATCTGCCACCACATGGCTCCAGGGCGTCACCGACATAATCATGATCAGCGAGAACACATAGAACATGATGATGCGCAAAGGGATAGCGTTGATGGCACGCGGCAGGGATTTCTGCGGATCTTTAGTTTCGGCGGCGGTGGTGCCGACCAGTTCGATGCCGACAAACGCAAACACGGCGATCTGGAAACCGGCAAAGAAACCGCTGACACCTTTCGGGAAGAATCCGCCATCATTCCACAGGTTGCTGAATGACGCGACGGTGCCGGTTGGCGTCTGGAAGTGAGTCAGCACCATCACCAGCCCGGCGATGATCAGCCCGACAATGGCGACGATTTTGATCATCGCGAACCAGAACTCCATTTCACCAAACATTTTCACGGTAGCGAGATTCAGGCTCAGCAGCACCAGCACGCAGATCAGCGAGGCGACCCATTGCGAGAGGCCGGGGAACCAGAACTGTGCGTAGGCGGTAATCGCCACGACGTCAGCGATACCCGTGACCACCCAGCAAAACCAGTAGGTCCAGCCGGTGAAATACCCGGCCCACGGGCCCAGTAAATCGGCGGCAAAGTCGCTGAAAGATTTATATTCGAGATTGGACAGTAACAATTCACCCATCGCACGCATGACGAAAAACAGCATAAAGCCGATGATCATATAGACGAAGATGATGGACGGACCTGCCAGGCTGATGGTTTTGCCTGAGCCCATAAACAGGCCGGTACCGATAGCACCGCCAATGGCAATCAGCTGGATGTGACGGTTAGAGAGATTTCGCCGCAAACTTTCTGCGTTCTCTTCCCCCGGCTGGACGAGGATTTTTGACTCTTCTTGCATGTTGTATTGATTCCTGTTTTTTGCTTTTTTGCGTATGAACTCCGCCATATCGCATTCATTTACGTCAATTTCTTAAGCTCTGAATGGCTCTGTGTTCACCACGGCTGGAACGATAGCGTGTATGAAGTGTGTAATAGTAATGTTAAGCGTGCATTTATTATAACTGGCATGAAAAATGCCGAAGAAAAAAATGTATCGTAATTTTTACATCGCGGATAACTGAGTGTTAATTAATCAAATATCTTCCAGGATGGCGGCAATAATACCGTTTTTGGACGTGATGAGCTTCACAAATATGACGCGTATTAACTGTCAATAAAGCATGAATAAGCGTTTGACATCATCCGGATAGAGGAGAATAATCCGTCCCGTTGGGTCGTTAGCTCAGTCGGTAGAGCAGTTGACTCTTAATCAATTGGTCGGCGGTTCGAACCCGCCACGACCCACCAATAAATTCAACGTGTTAGATATTATCCACTGCACCAGGTTTTACCGAGTGGGACATATTTGAGACATGTTCATTAAATATTGAATCTATTTGGGCAGCATGTTCGGTTAAATGACGTGGCGCAAGGTGGGCATACCGATGCACCATTTCAATACTTTCCCAGCCGCCCATTTCTTGTAATACCGATAGCGGAATGCCGGACTGAATTAACCAGCTCGCCCATGTATGCCGCAAATCGTGAAAACGAAAATTCTCAATACCTGCTCGCATTAAAGCCGACTTCCAAGCCTTATTACTATCCACCCGCATCTTCCTTATTTCTGCAGTTACCGATCCGTCTGGTCGGGTGCAACTCGTTGTGTGAACAAAAACAAAACGATTATGCTTTCCGAACTGCACCCTCAACACGGCCGCCGGTCATTTCAGACGCAGTGACCGGAACAAATCTTTCCATCCCCTCATCACGTTCGGTCTTTGTGACTTTGGCGCAGTAGAAAAGTGCGCAGCGGAAGTGCTGCATTCCACTCGAGCGGCATGTTCGCGGGGGGCGTTCATATCGCCGTAATAAACTCGGGATGGTCGGGCTGTGCCAGTAGTTTTCAGATCACCTTGCTGGCCTTTGGGTGGCGGTGGAGCAGGTAGTACGTCTGGTCAAGCGTCATTCGGGGGGGTAAAGGTGCAAATGGGTGCGTTATCGTAGAGGAATATGCATGATGAATATGCTGTATTAAATGATGATAGGGCAGTAATTGGTATCGGATATTCATTATCAAATGGCGTATATTTGCCTCCTGCAGTGCCAGAGGGAACAACTCAAGAGATAATTAACGATGCTGACTTGATGAAAGAGAGAGTTAGTTTTGTCGAATATTAATAAAATCACGCAGATTTGGCAAACTCAACTAGCTTTGAACCTCATAAGTGATGATGATAGAAATTAACTGGTAGCGTGGATGAAATATGCTCAGGAGGTTAGCGCTGTGGATACCACAGCGCAAAAAATAGTTTGGCCGTCAGAGCCGATTTAGAAACTGCTAGTATATATTTGAGTCCTTTTTTATCAATTTCTTTGATAAATTAATAAATGGCTTCTCTATATATCTATGTGCAAGTCCAGAAATTGCAACGGTAGCGCAAACAGCTAGCGTTGCAAATGCTATGTTGTGATTTAAACTCTCGCCTTTAAATATAAGGAAAATATATATTACAGGCGTGTGAAGGAGATAAATCGAGTATGATCTTTCACCAGCCTCATACAACCAGTTACTTTCAAATAAATCCGTAAGTTTATTGTCAACTAGTGGCAGTAATCCCACGCCGAGTGATATTATTATCATAGCTGCGAAGTATTGTAGCGTTGAAAGTTTAACGCCAACGATAATTACTAATAAGGTTGCGAAAGAAATATAAATCAACGCTTTATAGATTTTATTAAAAGATGGGTATTTTTCAAAAAGCAATTTTGAAATTGAATGTGAAAGTATCCCAAGCGATATGCCGAATAAACATCTAATCATGCCACCAGAAATTATTGTATAGTAACTTTGCGTGATATCACCCACATTGGCGCCTGTGATATAAAATAAAATCACAGAAGCTATTAAGGCGATAAAAACAAATACAAAAGAATAACATGCTAAAAGTACAACAATAGAACCAATATAAAATTCAGTCGAAATAGACCAGGTTGGCGGATTGAAAAATGGTTTCATACCCCCCAAGTTACTTAAAAGCGTAAGATCTCCTACTACACCTCTTTTTGATAGTGTGCCGATCCACTCAGGAAAAAATTCGCCCTGGGATATGAATAGACAGAGTGGTATTAGTAAAACTGCAAATATATGTAAAGGATAAAGTCTGAAAAATCTAACAATTAAAAAAGAAATCACACCAATTTTTTTATTAGATATTTTTTCTTTGTAGTTATAATAAAGAACTATACCAGATAAAATGAAAAAAATATCAACTGCGAATGTTGCGTTCCTGAAGAAGTTAAATCCAGTCCCCCAGCCAGTGAAGTGACTATATGAATGAGACAATGCAACAAAAATAGCTAGTAAACCGCGAATGCCGCTGAGTCCTTTAAGTCTTCGCATGAAATTATACCTTTGAGTTTTGTCTCAAGATTGTAGCAACAAGGCCCCTTACAAGAAACCTTCTTCACCCATTCTTTCGTTGCTGCTCAGGTACCTGAGATTTCTCCGGCTTTTCCCGCTTCACAATTTAAAATCATCGTGATTGCACTGTATGCATGAACAGTATTTTTAAGGGGGCTATGCCAAAGAATTCAGACATCAGAGAGGCATTCGTCAGGAGCCTCACGCGAGATCATAAGCGCGGCCAGGTTGTGACGACGGCTCGATTCGTTTCAGAGTTAGCGAAGCTTAATCACTTCTGGTCAAAGCAGGAGGTGAATGCGTGGATCGAGCGCTATCAAACTTACTTCCGTGATTACACAGACCATCATGGAGAAGATAAATGTTACTTTCTGAAAAACATGGGTTATGTGATTTGACATCTCATATCGGAAGTGACTGGGACAAAGGTGGGACGCATATGAAATGACGAGCGTTAACTACGCTTGCCATCTTTTTGCATGTCGGGACGTGTGAGCGAGGCTACTTGCGGTAAGTTGATGATTTAGAGGGTGGTTCTACGCACTCTTAATCAATTGGTCGGCGGTTCGAACCCGCCACGACCCACCAACAATTTTTAAATCAATGAGTTAATCATAACCCCTCTTTCCCAGGCACTATTTCCCTCATTTGCCGTATAATGCCATTTTTATAAAATGGATAGTAATATACCTGACAATTCGGCACGCCGGTTTTGACGCAAGGATAATTTAAAATTATTCCTTTGTGAGAGTCAGCGGTTGTTTGATTTATAAGCGGATGTTGTTGGCTATTGACTGGCTAAAAAGAGGTTTGTACGTGTCCTGGAAAAATATCAGAATCAAATTAATCAATGTTTTGCTGTCGTGTTATAGCCAGTGTGCAGGAAATCTGAGAAATATAACGTCATTTGATAAAGAGCATGACTTTGAGCGGGTAGTGATATTTTCTACAAAACGGCTGGGTGATTTTATGTTCAGTACGCCGGCCATAAGGGCGGTAAGACGACGTTATCCTGCAGCAAGGATTATTCTTGTTACCAGCCAGCAAAATTCACAGCTGGTTGAGCCCGGTGACAATTTTGATCGCGTTCTTCCTATGGATAATCACTACAGTGACATGAAAAAACTTGTCTCTGTTCTGAGAAGAGAAAAGCCTCAACTAGCCATTATTCTTCATAGCCGCGCCCCTTATGATATTATCGCTTCCATCATGTCGGGCTGTGAATTTATATTTAAAGATTATTACCGTAATGAACCTGCAGGTATGGAGAAGTGGTTGTCCGGTATTACCCGGGGACAATCGAAGCATATTATTCAGAGAAAACTTGATTTAGTCAGTTTGCTGGGCAGCAAACCTGATAATACGGAGATGTTTATACCTGCACGGATTCCTGCATTCGATAAAAAACCTGGCAAGATCCTTATCGGGCTGCAAATGGGGGCATCTAAAATGACGCACCGATGGCCGGTAGAACATTTTGCAGGTCTGGCCAAGCTGTTAATTGAAACGTCACCGCTTTTTCATCTGATCCTGATTGGTTCACCCGCCGAAACTGAGATCGCAGAGCGTTTTATTGCCAGGATGGAAGAGGCGCACGGAGCACAATTTACTGATATTACGGGAAAAACAACTATGCCGGAGTTGTTGTCAGTGATCGATGCGATGGATCTTTTAGTGACTAATGATACAGGACCGCTTCATTTAGCGATTGCAGCTAAAACGAAGACCATCAGTCTGTTCGTGCTTAATTCACCCGACGAAAACGGGCCTTATCAAAACCCGGAATTGCACAAGGTTATTTACAGGCCACCTGTCGAAAATGACCCATCCCACAAGCTGAAACATCCGATGGACAGAATCACCGTTGAGGAAGTCTACAATGCAGTTGTTGAAAAATGCCTGAGTGAGGGCTGATGATGTTCTTCCCTGCGACATGAAAAGTCGCAGGGAAGAAAAATCAGTACATAATCGTCGTATTAGGGCTATCGCCATTTTTGAGTTGTTTTTGTACGCGCATGCACAGGCTGAAGATCAATAAATGAACATGCGTGATAAATGTGCTTTCTTCGGTGAACTGGTCACTGCGTAAGACGACCGTCTCCGAACGATTCTGTTTGGCAACCAGTAACTCAATCCCTTTTTCGCGGAATTCTTCTTCGTAGGCTTTTACGATCCCGGCGGGGGCGATAAGTGTGTAACTGTACATAGGTATTCCTGAAACTGAGTTGAACGTCTGATCGGAAAAATCTTAACAAGAATATCAAATACCAGTAGCTGGCTATTAGCAATTCGGGTGATGTTTTTTTGTACTAATGTCACAGATTGAGATGACTTTTGAAGGTTGCGGACATTCCGTAACCTGCACCTGCCGGTTTTTGTTGCCCGCCACGCGCACACTGCTATCATTCGTTCATAAACTCAGGGAGATAATGATGAAAAAAACACTGGTGGCCTTGGCGGCTTTATTCTTAGCCGGGTGCGCAGCCAATCCTTATGAACCGACGCTGCAGGTTAAGTCATCTTTCGCTAACGCCAGCGCGACCCCGCCGGCAGGGCAGACCCATATCCGTTTACACCGTTTAGAACAGTGGTCAGTTGTGCCGTTTGAGAAAACGTGTCCGCTGATGGTGTTTTTAGACGGACAGACCGTGGCTTCCCTGCATTTTAATCAGTACGTGGATTTGAATGTGCCGAACGGGATACGCACCATTGATGTTCGCATTGCCTGTGCACTGACTAAAACATCGGGTTCGATTACCGTAGATGCGAACGGTAAAAGCATCAGCCTGGAAACGGATCGTAGTTTCTTCGGAACCTATAACATCCGGCCGGCAGGCAGCAGCAATAAATAGCACAATAAATAACCCGCCGAGTGCGGGTTTTTTTTAGGTGCACAGACCATACGTTGGCATCAGAGATAAGACGTTGGCCATCCGGAGATCGGGCTATGTTGCCGCGATCCCGGAAATAAAAGCCCTGCGCCGAGTCACATTGCAGTTCTTCCCGCCACATCAGCATGACGCTGATTCATTGATCATTCTCTTTTTGTCCGTTTTGCGGGGGTTGCTGTCAGTTAGTCAGGCGCAGGCATTTATCGTTTGCGTACTATGGCTTTAACGGAACATAACCGCAGCCTCAATGATAAATGGAGAATCGTATGTTAAACGACCCGTCGCAAAAGTATCGTCCCTTCCCGCCGGTGAATTTACCTGACCGCCGGTGGCCGGGAAATATCCTCGATAAAGCCCCGCAATGGTGTTCAAGTGATCTGCGTGACGGTAATCAGGCACTGGCAGAACCTATGGATAATGCCCGTAAGCGTCAGTTTTTTGATTTGCTGGTGAAGTGTGGTTTTAAGCAGATTGAGGTGGCGTTTCCCTCGGCTTCACAAACCGATTTCGATTTTGTCCGGGGCCTGATTGAAGAAGGGCTCATTCCGGATGACGTGGTGATTCAGGTTCTGACACCTTCGCGCCCGGATTTGATTGCCCGCACTTTTGAGGCGCTTAAAGATGTACCGCGCGCCATCGTGCATTTATATAACGCGACTGCACCGGTATTTCGTGAAGTGGTATTTAATCAGGATCAGGCCGCAACACGCGAGCTGGCGGTTCGCGGCGCTCAGCAGATCCGTCAACTGTGCGGGCAATATTCGCAGACAGAATGGACATTTGAATATTCGCCGGAAACCTTCTGTTTCACCGAACTGGAGTTTGCACTGGAAGTGTGTGAAGCCGTGGCGGATGTCTGGGAGCCGGGCGCTAAAAGACCGATGATCATTAATTTGCCGGCAACCGTGGAGGTCAGTACTCCGAATATTTACGCCGACCAGATTGAATGGTTCTGCCGCCATTTCATCCGCCGGGAACAGGTTTCAATCAGTGTTCATCCGCATAATGATCGCGGAACCGGGGTAGCTTGTGCAGAGCTGGCGATGCTGGCCGGTGCCGACCGCGTGGAAGGATGCCTTTTCGGTAACGGTGAACGCACCGGCAACGTGGATATCGTGACGCTGGCACTGAATCTTTACACTCAGGGCGTCGCGCCGCAGCTGGATTTCAGCAATTTGCAGGCGATTGTCGAGGCAGTGGAAGAATGCAACCAGTTGCCTGTCCATCCGCGACATCCGTATGCCGGTGAACTGGTATTTACGGCATTTTCGGGTTCGCATCAGGATGCCATCAAAAAAGGGTTTGCTGCACAGAAAGTGACGGAGAGCCCTGTCTGGCGCGTGCCGTACCTGCCCTTAGATCCGGCGGATGTCGGTTGCAGCTATGAAGCGGTGATCCGCGTTAACAGTCAGTCTGGGAAAAGCGGAGCGGCCTGGTTGCTGGAGCAGAATCACGGGCTGAAATTACCGCGTGGTTTGCAAATTGATTTCAGCAAAGCGGTTCAACGTGAAACCGATACGCATGGCAAGGAAATGAGCACCAGCGATATCTGGCGGCTGTTCCGTCAGCGTTACGGATTAACCGATCAACCGGGGGTAAAATTGCTGAGTTACGACATTCGCAGCGATGAGCAAAATGTCTGCCATTTCAGTGCACGGATCCGTTATCGCAATGAAGAACAGCATATCGCCGGTAGCGGTAATGGTTTGCTGTCCGGTGCAGCCGATGCGCTGCGTCGCAGTTACGACGTGCAACTGGAAATCGGTGATTATCACGAACATACGCTGGGGCATCAAAGTCACAGTCGTGCTGTGGCGTATCTGAGTTGTCGCGGGCGGTTGGGGGAAAATTATTATGGCGTAGGCATCGACAGCGATGTGTCCAGCGCCTCATTGCAGGCGCTGTTCAATGCAGCCAGTGCTGTTATGGCTGATTAAAATATTCGCTGGGTGAGACGCCGAGTGACCGGCGAAACATCGCACTGAAGGCACTCGGGCTGTCGTAGCCGAGTGCCAGCGCCACATCAATAACGGAAATCCCCGCAGCAAGCTGATTCAGCGCTTCGAGCAATTTTGCCTGACGAACCCAGTCACTGAAACGTAATCCGGTTTCGCGCTGGAAACGGCGCGAAAGTGTGCGGCTGCTGATATCCAGACGCTGCGCGACATCTTCCAGCTCCCAGGATGAACACAGATCTGCACGAATCTGTTGGCAAAGTTCGGTCAGCTCCGGCTCTTTTGGTTCCGGCAGGTAAAGGGGCAGCGTCGGCAACAGACGCAGTTCATCGAGTAATAATTCCATGATGCGTTCATCGCGCCCGCCGGACAAATAATCGGCCGGAATGGTCAGCGATGATAAAATCAATTCACGCAGCAGCGGAGAAATCTGTACTACCTGGCATTGCGCAGGTAAATCAGCACGGGCCAGGGGATCGACAAACAGTGTGCGGGCCTTGACACCACCGATAAAACGCAGGCTATGTTCAACATAGGCAGGCAGCCAGACTCCCCGCCCGGGCGGCACCATCCAGGTGCCGAGTGACGTATGCACTTCTACAATGCCGGATAGCGTATGAATCAGCTGTGAGCAGTTGTGACTGTGGGCGGGTTCGCTGTCGCCATGTTGATAATCAATGGCCAGAGGCGCAATCGCCTGATGCGGAGCAAGGAAGTTGTGATGCATTGATCAATGATGTTTCTGTTTTTTGGCATCTTCTACGGCTTGCCTGGCTTCTTCTGCCGCTTTTTCAATTTCTTCTTCAGTCAGTTGTTCCGAAACTTCAAACAGTTCGCCCAGCCCGTCACTGACATGGACTTCATCGGCTTTGCTTTTGTTTTCTTTATTATTTTCATCGCTCATGCGTATGTCCTCATTGAATGAATCAGGGCTTGATTATAGCAGACATTACGGGGGATAACCGGAAGGAGAAGGCAGAGCCTGCCAGGCGACAGACTCTGAAAAAGCATTACTGGCGGTAAGCGAACTTAATTTGCTGCAGGGAATTTTTGAACACTTCAGCCTGCTGTTCGTCTTCCATCTGCGCGACAAAACGTTCCATATTCAGCATCACTTTACCGGCGTCAGCCTGGCCAATCGCTTTCAGGATCAGGGTCAGGGTGGCTTTCAGGCAGGCAACTTCTGTAGCCAGTGTTTCAACGTTTGCTTCCGTTGTAAAATCGCAATTACTCATTATTTTTATCTCCTCAGGCATGCTGTCAGGCAGCGTACTGAATTCTGAACCGGTGAAAAGTGGCCGCATTTTAGCATAGATGGCATGTTTTAGGGCAGCGTCAGAAAGGATGCTTAAAATGCGCGGCGATGTGCCCGCATATAGACTTTTCTGACAGTCAGTAAAGAATACTAAACATAATGAGTGGTTGAGAGTCTTTCATGTTTATGTGCAGAGTTATTCATATAAGCCATCGGCAATTCGTGCGATCACAAATAATAATTGGATATATCATAGATATATGAAGGGACCGTGTTGACGCTTAAATAGTCAGGCCGGTGTAAAGAGAGTTTCAGATAAGAGAAAAGACCGGCGGTTATTTTCTTGCAGTCTAAAGAAGAACGCAAATTTCCCTGGTTCACCGTTGATTAGAAAGGTATTTTTTATAATTTATTAAGGCCGGTGATTGTACTTCTCATTTACATTCAGCAAACTAGTTTTTTGCAGACATTTCTTGGTCAGGAACGCCTGATAGAGTAAAATACGCAGGCTATAATAAATCACAGTATCTTTCTGTTTTAAAAATACTACCGATGAGCGGTAGTGGGGCGAGTTTGTTGATATTGGCCTCTTATTTGTCACCTTCTCTTCATTTATAAGCTGTCTGAGAGCAAATTTAATGTTCGCTACGTAGGTTTACGTAAGACAAGTGTGAAGTCCCTGACGGTGTGTTGCCCTTATTTTTTGGAGAATTCTCTTTGATTAGCGTTCTTCTTGTTGATGACCACGAACTGGTGCGCGCAGGGATCCGACGCATTCTGGAAGATATCAAAGGCATCAAAGTTGTTGGTGAGGCGCAATGCGGTGAAGATGCCGTCAAATGGTGTCGGACCAATGACGTTGATATCGTACTGATGGATATGAATATGCCAGGTATTGGCGGGCTTGAGGCGACCAAAAAAATCGTCCGCTTTTCCCCCGGTATCAAGATCATCATTTTAACGATTTATACTGAAAATCCGCTGCCGGCCAAAGTAATGCAGGCGGGGGCTTCCGGTTACCTGAGCAAAGGGGCGGCTCCGCAGGAAGTGGTCAATGCCATTCGTCTGGTTGACTCGGGTCAGCGTTATATTGCCTCCGACATTGCTCAGCAAATGGCATTAAGCCAGATTGAACCGCAGTCCGAAACGCCTTTTGATTCCTTATCCGAGCGTGAACTGCAGATCATGCTGATGATCACTAAAGGGCAAAAGGTCAATGAAATTTCTGAACAACTTAGCTTGAGCCCGAAGACCGTTAACAGTTATCGTTATCGGATGTTTAGTAAATTAAATATCAGCGGTGATGTTGAGTTAACACATCTGGCAATACGACACGGTTTATTCAACACGGAGACTTAATCAGGCAGTGAGTGATGAGCGTTTCGACCCAAAAGCCTTTCTGAAAACGGTTACCAGCCAGCCGGGCGTCTACAGAATGTATGACGCCAGCGGCACCGTAATCTACGTAGGTAAAGCCAAAGACCTCAAAAAACGTCTTTCGAGTTATTTTCGCGTCCAGGTTTCCAGCCGTAAAACCGAAACTCTGGTCAAAAACATCGCGCAAATTGATGTCACCGTGACCCACACGGAAACCGAAGCGCTGCTTCTTGAACATAATTACATCAAACTTTATCAGCCACGTTATAACGTATTGTTGCGCGATGATAAGTCATATCCGCTGATCTTCCTCAGCGCGGATAACCATCCAAGACTGTCAGTACATCGCGGCGCTAAGCACGCCAAAGGTGAGTATTTCGGGCCTTTTCCGAATTCCTATGCCGTACGTGAGACACTGGCGCTGCTGCAAAAACTTTTCCCGATACGCCAGTGTGAAAACAGCGTTTACAGCAACCGTTCACGTCCTTGTTTGCAATATCAGATTGGCCGCTGTCTGGGGCCGTGTGTCAAAGGGCTGGTGAGTGAGGAGGATTATAAAGATCAGGTGGAATATGTGCGCCTTTTCCTCTCTGGTAAAGACCAGCAGGTGGTCACGCAACTCGTCAACCGCATGGAAGAGGCCAGTAAAACGCTGCGTTTTGAAGATGCCGGACGGATACGCGATCAAATCCAGGCTGTACGCCGTGTGACAGAACGACAGTTCGTGTCGGGTAACAGCGAAGATCTGGATGTGATTGGCGTGGCCTTCGACTCAGGCATGGCTTGCCTGCACGTTCTGTTTATCCGTCAGGGCAAAGTATTAGGCAGCCGTAGTTATTTTCCAAAAGTACCGGGCGGCACCGATCTGGGCGAAGTGGTGCAAACCTTCGTCGGACAATTTTATTTACAGGGCAGTCAGCAACGGACACTGCCCGGTGAAATTCTGCTGGATTTCAGTCTGGCGGAAAAAGATCTCCTGGCCGATTCGCTCAGCGAACTGGCCGGGCGCAAAGTACAAATCCAGAGTAAACCACGGGGCGACCGTGCCCGTTATCTGAAACTGGCGCGCACCAATGCCTCTGCCGCGCTGACGACCAAACTGGCGCAGCAGTCGACAATCCATCAGCGGATGTCAGAACTCGCAAAAACACTCCATCTTGCGGAAATTAACCGCATGGAATGCTTCGACATCAGCCATACTATGGGCGAGCAGACGGTCGCGTCCTGCGTGGTTTTTGACAGCAATGGTCCGGTACGTTCTGAATACCGGCGCTATAACATTACCGGTATTACGCCCGGCGATGACTACGCGGCGATGGCGCAGGTACTGCAACGTCGCTATGGCAAAGCGCTCGATGATAATAAAATTCCTGACGTCATTTTTATTGATGGTGGTAAAGGGCAACTCGGCATGGCGCTGGATGTATTTCATTCGCTGAATGTAGAGTGGGACAAATCTAAACCTTTACTGATTGGTATTGCGAAAGGTGCGGATCGTAAAGCCGGGCTCGAAACTCTGTTCTTTGTGCCAGAAGGTGAAGGGATCGCGTTACCTGCGGATTCACCGGCGTTACATCTCATCCAGCATATTCGTGATGATTCGCATAACCATGCCATTACCGGCCACCGGCAGAGACGTGCAAAAGTCCGTACGACCAGCGCACTGGAAGAAATTGAAGGCGTCGGACCGAAACGGCGTCAGGTTTTACTGAAGTACATGGGAGGCATTCAGCCATTACTGAATGCCAGCGTAGAGGAAATTGCGCAGGTACCGGGTATTTCAATCGCATTGGCAGAAAAGATTCATAATGCGTTGAAACACTAAGGGCAATGTAGCAACATACTCATAATATCCACACCGGACAAACAGTTACCTTCGCTATGCAATTTAATATACCTACGTGCCTTACCCTGTTCCGCGTTGTACTGATACCGTTCTTCGTGCTGGCCTTTTACCTGCCTTATCCGTGGGCATCAATGGCCTGTGCGCTGATTTTCGTTTTTGCTGCCGTGACAGACTGGTTTGACGGCTATCTGGCTCGCCGCTGGAAGCAGACGACGCGTTTCGGTGCATTCCTTGATCCGGTCGCCGATAAAGTGATGGTGGCGATTGCGCTGGTGCTGGTGGCTGAGTATTTTCATTCCTGGTGGATTACTCTCCCGGCCGCCACCATGATTGCCCGTGAAATCATTATTTCCGCGCTACGTGAGTGGATGGCTGAGATTGGCAAACGCAGCAGTGTGGCGGTTTCCTGGATCGGTAAAGTGAAAACCACAGCGCAAATGCTGTCGCTGGTCGCGCTGTTATGGCGTCCTGATGCCATCGTGGTGTGGGTGGGTGTCGTTGCACTTTATATTGCGGCAGTGCTGACTTTCTGGTCAATGTTCCAATATCTGAACGCTGCGCGCCATGATTTGCTGGAACCCTGATCAAACTGCCGCAAAAAACGTCAAACGATCGCATGAAGCAGATAATTTTATTGACTCAATCTGTCAGGTCAGTAGAATGCAACGCATCGGAAGGCAGCCAGTCTTGTGCCAAAAGATTAGTTAAAAAAATCAGTATGTTCTGATTAAAGCGGGAATAGCTCAGTTGGTAGAGCACGACCTTGCCAAGGTCGGGGTCGCGAGTTCGAGTCTCGTTTCCCGCTCCAAATTTTCTTAAACTGATTGTTGAATTGGTTTAAGTGCAAGACAAGTAGTAAGATTTAAGGCGCGTTAACAAAGCGGTTATGTAGCGGATTGCAAATCCGCCTAGTCCGGTTCGACTCCGGAACGCGCCTCCAATTTTCCCGGAGCCCGGGTGGTGGAATCGGTAGACACAAGGGATTTAAAATCCCTCGGCTTATGGCTGTACGAGTTCAAGTCTCGTCCCGGGTACCATGGAAAATTAACCGAATAATCAAAAGCAATACAAGTAGTAATGTCGTTTATAGCCACCCTCGGGTGGTTTTTTTATGCCTGAAATTCATGCCTTGCTGATGCAATAAAAAAGGCCACCTGTACAGGGGCCTTAAGTGTTTCTTCGATACATCCTTCACGCACACGGCCTCAGACAGAATGAAATATTCTGAACACGGTGTCGGATGTTAAATTAAAAGGGATGAAGAAAACAGAGATTAAAACAGCCCCGAGGGGCGTTTTTAGGGTCAGAATTCACCCGATGAATCAGTGTTGCTCAATGCCCTGATTGATAGCGGCAAATGGTAGTTAGGCTGGCTGGTGAAAAACGCCTGCAGAGCAACGCGTTTCTTCCTGTCGATTGAGATCTCTTCCATGGTTTTGCGGAAGATACTGTACCGGCCACAAGAAGTGCAGGTCACAGTAACTATTTTCGCCGACATATTAACCGACGTCTTATTCGTGCTTTGACACAACGGACACTCGTCTTGAGCGCTTAAAACTGTGGAACTCATAAAACCTCCGGTTTTACTTAGAGCGGGCAATAGTCTAGCACAAAAAGGCGTCAGTTACTTAACGATAATTTAATTATCAGTGGATTTCAGCGCCAACTCAGTGTAGAGAGCGCACAAGCCGCTGATGAGAAGAGGAAAGTTTTCTGCCACTTTTCTCCGCTTTTCTCCTCATCATCTTGCATTACACTTAAGGTATTCGTTCCGATTATGGATTTTTGCCAAGTATGATTTCTGCTCTGTACCAGCGTATTGATTGTTCAATATACAGACACATTTATATTGTCGGCGATTTGCATGGTTGCCTGAGTCTGCTTGAGGAGAAACTGGCGAAAGTGGCTTTCGATCCCCACCGTGATCTGCTGTTATCGGTGGGCGATCTGGCCGATCGTGGGCCTGACAGTATCGGCTGTTTGAAACTGCTTAATGAAAGCTGGTTCGCCTGTGTACGTGGAAACCACGAGCAGATGGCGATTGATGCCATACACGAAGAGAATATCTCGCGCTGGTTACGTAATGGCGGAGACTGGTTTTATGCACTTGATCAGGAGCAACAGGAACAGGCAAAAGCGCTGATTTTACAGGCTGACAAGCTGCCACATATCCTCGAACTCACCACCCGTGCGGGCAGGCACATCGTAGTGGCTCATGCTGATTATCCTTCCGGCGAATATGTTTTCGGTAAACCTATGGATGGTTATGAAGTTATCTGGAATCGTGACCGTGTGAATTATGCGTTGGCCGGTCGTTTTCAGTCGATTACGGGCGCTGATGAATTTTATTTTGGACATACGCCGGTCGAGTCTGCCATGCAATTTGCCAATCAGTTTTATATTGATACGGGTGCTGTGTTTGGCGGTTATCTGACACTTCGTCAGTTGCAGTAATGTCAGTGTTAGAGGGGTTTGCGGTGGCTGGCGGGCAGCGGTATAGTGGGCGGCTGCGAACCGGGAAGGCGTGAGATAGCATCATGGAAAATAAGCGTGAAGACAGGATCCAGCGTCTTTTGCTGGCATTAAAAAAGACCGACAAAATTCACCTTAAAGAAGCGTCCTTACTGCTTGATGTTTCGGAAATGACGGTCCGTCGGGACCTCAGCGCGGCCCCTGCGCCGGTAATTTTGCTTGGCGGTTATATTGTTATTGATCCGAAAAATAATCCGGCGACGCATTACTTTATCAGTGAACAGAAAACACGCCATATTGCTGAGAAACAACGCCTTGCTGCCCGCGCGGCCAGCCTGATCCAGGATAATGACACGGTATTTTTTGACTGCGGTACAACAATGCCTTATGTCATTGAAAATATTGCCGATGACCGGGTGTTTACCGCCATTTGCTATTCGCTGAATACCTTTCTTGCGCTACAGGAAAAACCTCACTGCGAAGTTATCCTGTGCGGTGGGGCGTTTAAATCCAGTAACAGTATTTTTACGCCTCTCGGACGCAGCAGTGAGCTCGACTTTATCCGCCCGGCGAAAGCTTTTATTTCCGCTGCGGGCGTCACGATCGGGCACGGTGTGACGTGTTTTAATTTTGATGAGTTACTGATGAAACATCAGGCCATAGAACGCTCAGCGCAGAGTATTCTCGTTGCTGACAGCAGCAAGTTTGATCAGGTCAGGCCCGCCGCTATCGCACCCCTCGCACGATTTAATGTGGTGGTCAGCGATGCTGAACCACCACAGGCTTATCTCGATTTTTGTGTGCAGTCCGATATTGCATTGCTGGTTTAACGCTTTCAGCGGATTGCCGGGATTTTTTCGACTGACTGATAGAGAACCACTTCCCAGATGCCATTGTTGGAACCGTCGCTGAGATAGTGTTCAAAGCACGCTTTTCCGTCCGGACGATAGGTCGTACTGGTCAGCAGTTGGCTATAGAATTCCCGCCAGACCTTTTCAAAATTGCCGTCTGTTATTGTGGTGTGATACGCCGCATACGTGCCTCCCGGCAATGTTTGCAACGCCAGTCCCTGTGCATCATCCAGAATAAAATTATCGGCTACACATACTGACGGATCAGCACGCAAAGCTTCTGGCGGCGTGATGTCAGGATTATCATGAAACCACGTCAGCCATTCATTTTGCGTCTGATGGTGCCGCGCAGCCCATTTCATCAGTTGCTGAAAACCACTGTGGATTGACTCCTGATAGGGGCCAACCACCCGGTAGCTGACCAGCTTTTTGGCCGGTCTCTCTACAATTAATAATGCCATGATGATCTCCTTTTATCTGACATGCATTGAGCGGATTCCATGGTGAGTAGAATGTAAGTGCAAAACTATAACAGTTTGACGATTAACAGCAGTTAACTGCTCTACGCGCTATAACAGTTGTCGTGATAAAATAATACAATCAGATTGCATTATAGTCGTGACGCAATGAGGTATGAGATGGACGTAATCAAAAACGTATTAAACAGTGAAATTGATCGCATCAACCGCCTGGAAGGGCGCGATGGTAAGGCGCGGATCAATGCTGAGTTTTTTGTAAATCACCCATGGTTATGCCTGGCTATGCTGGTTGGGTATATCGCCGTAGGCATCGTCATGTACGTTTCACCTTATATGGGGCTCGGATGGTTTATCGGATTTACGGCTTTCCTGATCTTTATGTCCGCGATGTTATTGCTGGAAATTAAACCGGTTTATCGCTATGAAGATATCGGGGTGCTCGATTTACGCGTTTGCTATAACGGCGAATGGTATTTCAGCCGTGAGCTTCCCGCTGATGCCGTGAAGCAAATTCTCAGCGCTGCTGAGGTCAGTGAACACATTAAAAACCGGATAGAATCGATTGTCCGCCACAAAGGTTTTGTGGATTTCTATGATGTCTATGATCTGGCCCGGCTGGAGCGCCAGTTGCCAGACGGCACCGGAACCGCACAGTTAGCTCACTCATAACACCGCTAAACATGGCAACAGGCCATGACGTTACCCTGCATGCTCTGATAAAATAGCGGCTGGACATCATTTTCGTGAATGTATATCACTGTGCGAAAAAAGATGTTGAGCCGTTACAGGAGCGACCAGTGGAACGAATCAAACTTACCATTCATCATCTGCACAAAATCATTTCGGGCGAAAAACAGGATGCACAAGCTACCGCACGCATTTATGCTGGCGATGAACTGTTAGTTACCGAAACGATGACCGGGCAGGCTGCGCATTTTGATCGTTTCATCAAAGCCGAACACGATAACGGCAAACCTTTGAGAGTGGAGTGGGACAGCGACGGCAGTGCACAAATGTCCGTGGCCCGTGCCGAAGTGTGTCCTTGCTGTGGCGGCGACGCCTTACACGATTGATTTAATCCGGCAATGGCCGCAAGCAGAGTAAAAGCCAGGCAGAGGTGAATGATGAAATTTATCAGCAACGAATTTGAATACCGTCAGTGGATAATGGATGAAATATTCCAGGCGAGCGCGGTAGGCGAAACCTCTGAGTTTGCCGATCAGGAAGTGGATGATTTTATCTTTGACGCCCGCCCGGTGGCTTATCCGTGCGTGGCTGTGATGATCCAGACACCCGGCGAGCCAGGGGTGTGTGAACCACGTTTTTTCTACAAAGAGCAAATCTTTGAGTGGGCACATAAAATGGGATTTGGCTTCGACAGCTAACGCCCTGATGCTTTAACGCAGATTCAGCCCTAAGTCAGACTCAGGGCTGGTTGTCAGCCGCTGACGCAGTGATTATCAGACATTTTTCCGGTCAATCTTCTCTTCGCCCCAGAACAAATGGTCTTCCTTGGTTTTGGCGAATGCGATAGGCAATACTTCATCGTTGCCTTCTTCCCAGATTTTCTGTGCCAGCGTCTCGTCGTTATTCGCCAGTTCGAAAATGGCCTCAGCGATTTCGTGAGAGGTTTCACGGGTATTTGCCCACGCTTTGATGTTTGACGTCGTCATCCGGTTCTCCTCATATTTATTTCGAAAAAGTGTCTCCGTGACACCGTTGCATTCACTATAACTATGGTTTCCTGATGCACTTTATGCAAATCCTGCGGCCTCAGGGCACAAAAAAACCGACGCCGGGCATGGCCTGTCGTTTATACTGGATACGATTTTGAACATTTAAGGTGATGAGAATGAGCGACGATATTTTTGATTTTGACATTGATGCTGCACTGGAAACTGCCGAAGTTAAAGCAGCTGAAAAAGCAGCGGAAGTGCCTGAAGCCGTTCAGGACGAAAGTGACTGCGAAGGCTGCAAAATCTGATTTTGCCCGGCTGATTTCGCACAACAAAGCAGCAAACAGAAAACCGCCACGGCGGTTTTTTTGTGTCTGTCATTCAGGGTTACTTCGCCCTTATGCGCTGAATTTCCTTTGCCGCCATAGCGTTGCAACGGGTTGCCCGCAATGGCGTACTGATGCAATTGTAAGGGTTCCGTTAAGGGTTTTTTTTTGGGATAAATTCCTATAGAACAGGAAGATAGCCGGGAGTACTTTGTCACCACCTGATAAGCAGGTTGTGAGGTTCACAATGAAAAAACTGATTTTAGTTCTCGCCGTTTTGCTAACTTTGCCAGCTGTCGCACAGGCGAACGTCGAGCTTGGCGTTAATATGCCAGGGTTGTCACTGCATATTGGTGACCGTGACGACCGCGGATACTATTGGGATGGGGGCGACTGGCGTCCACCGGGCTGGTGGGAGCATCATTATCGTGATGAAGGCCGCGGTCATTGGGTTTATTACGAACCGGCACCACCGCCACGCTACTGGCATCATGAATACTGGCATGAAGGTCCGCCACCCGGCTATTGGCGCGATGGTCCTCCTGGTCACTGGCGTGATGGCCCTCCGGGACACTGGCGCGAAGGTCCGCCTCCGGGGCGTTGGTAACACAAGTTTGATGAGTTGAATGACAGGCGTTAAAAAGATTTTGGGAACAGGGTTGGCAGTGGCGATGCAAAAGTATCCCCAATGTCAGTTCTGTTCCCTTCACATCCCATCCCATCCCATCCTAAGCTAGCCTGGCCCTTATCCCCCGCGATTAATAATATTCTCCTAACTAATTGGTTTATCAATGAAAGTAACGTGATTCATTTGTTTGAATTATATAAGGATGTGTTTTTTTGCTATTAAGTGCGGATGGGTTCGGTAAAAGCCTTTTAAGAGCAATTGCAGCTTGCTAATGATCATTTGTATGTTAATTTCCTGTTATGAGATCGGCAATGGATGGCTCGACTACGGCACATATCTGATGAAACAGGCCGTCACACAGGGGAAAACCCTGTCAGATATGTAATATGTCATTTAGCGAGATTATCCCTATGCAACTGATTAAAAACGACTTTGAATACCGTACCTGGATGCTGGATGCCTATTTCTATCAGGATAAAATAGAAGGCGATAAGTTGCTGACTGATGAGGAAATGGATGATTTTCTTTTTGAATATCGTCCGCAGGAATACCCGTGTCTGGGCAGCGTGACACCCTCAAAGGAATGTTCGCTGGAGCTGGACATCACTTTCTTTTATCGGGGGCACATTTCAGAGTGGGCAAAATCAATGGGACTGATAAGCACCAAATAATTCCCTCTTACTTTATCCGTCTTACAAAAAGCGCCTGAGGGCGCTTTTTGTCGTCTGGCATCAGGAAGCCTGATTCTGCGGCGGCACGTCGGTTGAGTTCTTTTTAACCGGCTGCTGTGGTTTGCCTGAGAACAGGAACCGCAGGATAGGGATGCGCTTATGGATCTCATACAGCAAAAAGGCGATACCGAATACAAATACCAGCCCCAGCCAGAACCCCAACCAGTCGCTATGGATTTTCGGTGTAATGAACGCCCCGTAAATCAGCGTTAAAGGATGGTGGATAAGATAGATAAATAAGGATGAATTGACCAGGTAGGTGATCCACGGTGCCTGGAAATTGAGTAAATAGTGGCTGAAGGAAAACACCACATTGACCATCAGGAACCCGAGCAGGGTTGTGATGATGGCATCGATTTCCATCGAGTACAGCTGGGGTGTATTGACATGTTGATTGAACATGTAAGCCGCGAACAGGAAAATGCTGACTACACCGGCGGTAGCCGAGGGTTTCAGAAACAGTTCTTTCAGCCAGGAGAATTTATAAGCAAGCGCACCCAGGATGAAAAATGGCAGATAAAACAGTGTCTGCATGACAATGAAATTAAATGCACCGTTGGAAAGTAAATGCGGCGCAAAAAGATACAGGCTTCGGTTAAATGCTGCGTAAATTAAACCGATAAATAAAAAGATAATTGAGAGTTTTCCTAAGCTGTTTGTACGGCTTTTTATTATTTGAATACGACTAGTCTTAATTTCTTTAATGAATTTGAAGAGGTAAAAACAAATGCTGGTGAGAATGACCAGGGTTAGCAGGAACCATAAATGCGAAACCAGTTCCCAGACGGTAATGTTAATTTTCTGATAAAAATCCAGATTATCCCAATCAGAAAATTTGCTGGTGAATTTCATCAGAAAATAGAGTTGGGGGATAGTGATCAGCGGGAAGGCTGCCGCCAGTGGAATGGCAACACGCTCCAGGCGCACCTTCAGCCATTGCTGTGGATCATAACGCTCATACAGCATATAAGAAAAATAGCCGGAGATAACAAAGAATACCTGCATACGAAAGGCGTGAATAACATCATTGAATATTGTCAGGCCGTGAGAAGGTATTGCACTGTTTACCGCCCAGATATGACTGGAGTAAATCAATGATATATGAAAAGGAATACCCAGCAGCATCAAATATGCGCGGATGGAGTCTAAGAAAAACTCACGTTGTGGTTTTGGCTGTGTCATTACGTATCCATTGTAAGTAGCTCATCCTAATTTTAGAGCGTAATTTGTCTTTAAGGCTAATTTCGCACGTAAGCAAAAATGACCATCGTTGACATTAGTTTAGTTTCTAACCTTAAAACATGCTTTGTTATAGGACAAGTTTCCATAGCCGGAGTTTCAACGAATTGATATCCTTGTACCCTGTTGCGCTTAAACGGTTCATCAATGGATGAACCATCGACTGCTCAAGTTGTCGGAAACCTGACACTTCCCTTAAAATAGTTACAGTGAATGAATGAAGCGCGCGTAGGAGACAAGGTGTCAGATAAAAATTTTTCCATAGGGTCACGTATGATCAAAGTCCGTTTGCTAAGTGCCGCAGTGTTGATGACCATGTTCACCTCATCTGCCTGGGCTTTTTCTATAGATGATGTTGCCAAACAAGCGAAGGCATTAGCCGATAAAGGTTACGAAGCGCCGAAAAGCAATCTTCCGTCTCAGTTCCGCGATCTCAAATTCGCAGATTATCAACAAATTCAATTCAATCATGACAAGGCGTACTGGAAAAATCTGAATACGCCTTTCAAGCTTGAATTTTATCATCAGGGTATGTACTTCGACACGCCGGTGAAAATCAATGAAGTGACCGCCGATTCAGTCAAAGAGATCAAATACAGCCCGGACTATTTCAACTTTGGCAACGTCAAGCATGACGCTGACTCAGTGAAAAACCTCGGCTTTGCCGGCTTCAAAGTGCTTTATCCCATCAACAAAGCCGACAAAGATGATGAGATTATGAGTGTGCTGGGCGCCAGCTACTTCCGCGTCATCGGTAAAGGCCAGGTTTATGGTTTGTCTGCCCGTGGTCTGGCGATCGATACTGCGCTGGCTTCCGGCGAGGAATTCCCACGTTTTCGTGAATTCTGGATCGAACGTCCTAATCCGGATGAAAAGCATTTAGTCATTTATGCCTTACTGGATTCTCCGCGTGCGACCGGCGCTTACCGTCTGGACGTTTATCCGGGTAAAGAAGCCACTGTTGACGTACAGTCTCAGGTTTATCTGCGCGATAAAGTTGGCAAACTGGGTTTGGCTCCGTTGACCAGCATGTTCCTGTTTGGCGCAAACCAGCCTTCGCCGGTGCTTAATTACCGTCCGGCGCTGCATGATTCCAACGGTTTGTCTATCCACGCGGGTAACGGTGAATGGATCTGGCGTCCGCTGAACAATCCGAAACACCTTGCTGTCAGCCAGTTCTCTATGGAGAACCCGAAAGGCTTCGGTCTGCTGCAACGTGGTCGCAGTTTCTCTAACTTCGAAGATCTGGATGACCGTTACGACCTGCGTCCAAGTGGCTGGGTTGAAACCAAAGGCGACTGGGGTAAAGGGAAAGTTGAGCTGGTGGAAATTCCGACTGCGGATGAAACCAACGACAACATTGTGGCTTTCTGGACCCCTGATCAGTTGCCTGATGCCGGCAAACCGCTGAGCCTGAACTATCGTTTACATTTCACCCGTGAAGAAGAGAAATTGCACTCTCCTGATCTGGCGTGGGTCGAACGCACTATGCGCTCTACCGGTGACGTGAAACAGTCGAATCTGATCCGTGAGCCGGATGGCAGCGTGGCTTTCCTGGTCGACTTTGTCGGTCCAAACCTGAAAGCACTGAAAAGCGACACGCCGGTGGTGTCTCAGGTCAGCGTGGGCGACAACGGTGATCTGGTTGAAAACTCCGTACGCTATAATCCTGTCACAAAGGGCTGGCGTCTGACGCTGCGCCTGAAAGTTAAGGATCCTAAGAAGGCGATCGAAATGCGCGCTTCTCTGGCCAATGGCGATAAAACTCTGAGTGAAACCTGGAGCTATCAGCTGCCTGCAAATGAATAAGTCAACGCACTCTACTCAAGATTATGTAGAAGCCTTGCCGCTTACTGATGAACAGAAAGCGGCGCTCTCTCAGCAGCTTCCTGCTGAGCAGGAGCTGGCTTTTGCTACTGTACATCACCGTTTAGGCGGTGATGTAACGACCACGGTTAATGCGGCCGATCCTGATGCGCCTCTGGTGTCAGTGAAAGCCCGTGTCGGCGCAAGCTGGCCTGATGCCCTGGAAAAGGGCACCTTAGACGAAACCGATAACGAAGGGCGCACGATTACCCGCGCCATGCCACCGGTTAAACGCTCCAGCATGTTCCCTGATGTCTGGCGCACCAACCCGGTCGGGCGTTTCTGGGACAACCTGATGGGGCGCAGCGCGGTTTCGCGTCACACTACGTCACATATGCCTGAGTCGGAAAAGCGCTGGCGCCACGCCGGTTCCGTGCGTCGTTATATCCTGCTGGTTCTGATGCTGGTACAGACGGCAATTGCTACCTGGTACATGAAAACCATTCTCCCGTACCAGGGCTGGGCACTCATCGATCCAAGCGATATGCTCAATCAGGACTGGCAACAATCTGTTCTGCAATTACTGCCTTACGTTTTACAGACCGGGATCCTGGTGCTGTTTGCCATCCTGTTTTGTTGGGTGTCGGCAGGATTCTGGACCGCGCTGATGGGCTTTTTGCAATTGCTTATCGGCCGGGACAAATACAGCATTACCGCGTCGACCAAAGGTAATGAGCCGCTGAATCCGAACAACCGTACAGCATTGATCATGCCGATTTGTAACGAAGACGTGGAGCGCGTTTTCGCGGGTCTGCGTGCAACGTATGAATCAGTCAAAGCGACGGGAGATTTGGATCAGTTCGATATCTACGTGCTGAGCGACAGTTACGACCCGGATATCTGCGTAGCGGAACAAAAAGCCTGGATGGAAGTGTGCCGCGACGTTGAGGGTCACGGACGTATTTTCTATCGCCGTCGTCGCCGTCGTGTAAAACGCAAAAGCGGTAACATTGATGACTGGTGCCGTCGCTGGGGCGGGGAATATGCCTATATGGTTATTCTTGATGCCGACAGCGTCATGAGTGGCGAATGTCTGACCGGCCTGGCCCGTCTGATGGATGCCAACCCGAACGCCGGTATTATCCAGTCTGCGCCAAAAGCCTCAGGCATGGATACGCTGTATGCGCGTTGCCAGCAATTTGCGACCCGTGTTTACGGCCCGCTGTTTACTGCTGGTTTGCATTTCTGGCAGTTGGGCGAATCCCATTACTGGGGCCATAACGCCATTATCCGCGTGAAACCGTTTATTGAGCACTGTGCACTGGCACCGTTACCGGGTGAAGGTTCCTTTGCGGGTTCCATCATGTCTCATGACTTTGTGGAAGCGGCATTGATGCGTCGTGCTGGCTGGGGTGTATGGATTGCTTATGATCTGCCCGGCAGTTATGAAGAGTTGCCACCGAACCTGCTCGATGAGCTGAAGCGCGACCGTCGCTGGTGTCACGGGAACCTGATGAACTTCCGTCTGTTCCTGGTAAAAGGTATGCACCCGGTTCACCGCGCGGTGTTCCTGACGGGGGTCATGTCTTACCTGTCTGCACCGTTATGGTTTACCTTCCTGGCTTTGTCGACCGCATTGCAGGTCGTGCACACGCTGATGGAACCGCAGTATTTCCTGCAACCCCGTCAGCTATTCCCGGTATGGCCGCAGTGGCGTCCGGAACTGGCGATTGCCTTGTTCTCGACCACCATGGTGTTGCTGTTCCTGCCAAAACTGCTGAGTATTGTGCTGATTTGGGCGAAAGGGGCAAAACAGTTTGGTGGAGCATTCCGTCTGCTGATTTCCATGTTCCTCGAAATGCTGTTCTCAGTATTGCTGGCACCGGTACGTATGTTGTTCCACACTGTCTTCGTGGTCAGCGCGTTCCTGGGTTGGGAAGTGGTCTGGAACTCACCGCAGCGCGATGACGACGATACTCCATGGGGCGAAGCCTTTAAACGTCACGGTTCTCAGCTGTTGCTGGGTGCGGTCTGGGCGGCCGGTATGGCGTGGCTGGACTTGCGTTTCCTGTGGTGGCTGGCACCCATCGTTTTCTCTCTTATCCTGTCGCCAATCGTCTCTGTACTGTCGAGCCGGGCAACGTTAGGGATTAAGAGTAAGAAAGCCAAACTGTTCCTGATCCCGGAAGAATACGATCCTCCGCGTGAACTGGTGGCTACCGAGGAATACCTGACGCTGAACCGTTCGCGTAAGCTGCAAAACGGCTTTATGCATGCAGTCTTCGATCCGGGCTTCAACGCGCTGGCAACGGCGATGGCAACATCCCGCCACCTGCTGCGTGAAACGGTAGAAAACGGCCGTCGTGCTCATCTTGAGCATGCGCTAAAAACCGGTCCTAAGGATCTGGGCAAGGCGGATCGCCTGATCCTGTTAAGTGATCCGGTGCTGATGGCGCGTTTACACTCTGCCGTGTGGACGCAACCTGATCAGCAGGTATGGAGTGCTTACTACGCGCAACTGCCTCGTAATGTGCAGGCATTCCCTGTCACTCAGACGCCTGAAGTTAAATCCGCCTGAAAATGACATGGGGTAAATAAAAAACGGGCAGTATGTGAACGCATACTGCCCGTTTTCTTTGTGACGAAAGGCGGATTACACTTTAGCGGGGAGCGCCGGAATTTTTTACCTTGCCTTAACATAAGGCACACAGGGTGCGTGATAAGCTGACGGTGTTGCTGAATAGACTTCTTTTGAATTGAATCGACAGGTTGGGTGAGTGATTAATCGGGTTATTTTTCGCGGGTGTGCGCTGGCATTGCTGGCGACGATGCTGACCGGATGCGGCAGTATTATCAGCCGGACTGTGCCGGGACAGGGGCATGGTAACCAGTATTATCCCGGGGTGCAGTGGGATTTACGGGACAGCCCGTGGCGTTATGTCACTGTTATCGATGTTCCTCTGTCGATGATTGTCGACACGTTCATGCTGCCGGTTGACGCCCGCCACGGGCCTTATGAATAAAGTGACTTAATCGATATCACGACCCGGGTATTCGTCTTCATCGTCCCATTCTTCAGATGCCGCTTTACCTTCTTCAGTATCGAGCGGCGGTTCATGCTGATATTCACCTTCATCCCATTCATAAAGCGTGGCTTCTTCCTGCCATTCTTCTTCGAGTTCTATCAGATCATAATCCTCATCAAAGATGGCCTGCGCCGCTGCACCGCTGCGGAACGTCAGCGCATCGATGGAATCTCCTTCACCATTGAGGAACTCCGCCTGCCACATCACATCGCCATCCTGCATGATATATTTTTGCAGATTAAACTGATCCGGAATGGGTTCTTCGTCGTCATGGATCCGATCCTGCGCGGCTTCGAGGAATTCTTCGCGGGCGGCATCAATAGCTTCTTCAAGCGTTGCGTACATGCTCATTGTTGTCTCCTGAGTTGAACGATAAAGAGATCTGCAGCAAATAGCGTTATTAATGAATAAGTAACAGCCATCTGACAGTGAAAAACCTGATTAAAAGAGTGTTGTCGATAACTGACAGGATGCAAGTTTTCAGACGAAATCAGTCAGATTTTTTCTGCTATTCTCATTTTCTTACCCGCGCCGTTGCGGCTATTTAAAAAAGAGCAGGAGTACAGATGGTTTCACGACAGGCAATCTTACGGGTGGCGCGCCCGACGGATAATCTCGGGCAAATAACGCGTATGTATTCAGAAGGGCTGGGTTTCGACATCATTGGCAGTTTTTGCGATCATCAGGGGTTTGATGGTGTGCTGGTCGGGCATGCGCATCATCATTATCATCTCGAATTTACGCATCATCACGGTTCGTCCGTGGGGCGTGCGCCTACCGAAGACAATCTTCTGGTGTTCTATATTCCGGATAATCAGCAGTGGAGTATGCAGTGCGAGCGGATGCTACAGGCGGGTTTTATTGCCGTACCGTCGTTTAATCCCTACTGGGATGAATGCGGCAAAACCTTTGAGGACATTGACGGTTATCGGGTAGTACTGGCATTGCGTGACTGGACGGCATAGACACAAGAGTCCTTATAAACCAGAAAAATTCAATCATTTCTCTTCCTGCGACGCCTGTCAGGCTTTAGTCCGCCATGGCCTGTTTGGGCCGGCGTTGCAGACACCAGTACGAATATCCTGCATTAAATAATACGACCATCGCCGTGACAAAAAATACCGTCCGGAAGCCGTAGCTGGCTGAGACCGCGGCACCCAGTAGCGGACCGGTGACATTGCCGACATCACGGAATGACTGGTTGTAGCTAAATACCCGTCCTGCCACCTGATTCGTGCAGTTATAAATTAGCAGGGTCTGAACGGCTGGCAACAATGCACCATCGCAGGCACCCAACAGAAAACGCAAAATACCCAACTGCAATGGTGTTTGTACAAAGGCCATCGGAATCAATAACAGCACAGATAACGCCATCATCGCCACCAGGATCCGCTCGGGGCCTATCCGGTCACCGAGTTTGCCTAAACGCGGCGCACTCATCAGTGCGGCCACGCCCGGCACCGAAGCTATCATACCGCTGATAAACGCCAGGTTCTGGGTATTTCCCGCCAGTTCACGCACATACAACGTGAGTATGGGCGCAATAGAACCGGTTGCTACCTGAATAATCAGCGTCGTGACGAACAGACAGAGCACCAGTTTGGGGTTTTTCAGTGAAGCGAAAACCTGTTTACGGTTGAGCATATCTTTTTTGTTCACAGGGACAAATTGCTCACGGATGAAATACAGCGTCATCAGGAAGCAGAGAAACAGCACGGACGCTGTGATGAAGAAAACCGGCCGCAAACCGTAGCTGTCAGCGAGCAAGCCGCCGACCAGCGGACCAATCAGGGCGCCACTCACGGCACCGGTAGACAGCGTGCCGAGTGCCCAGCCGCTTTTATTGCGCGGAATTTGGGTGGCGATCAGCGCATTGGCATTAGGAACAAATCCGCCAAGCAAACCGAGTAATGCACGCAGAACCAGAAACTGCCAGATGTTTTGTGCAAATCCCATTAACGCCATGACAATCGCCATACCAAGTGCAGAGCGCAGCAGCATGATTTTTCGGCCTTTACGATCGGCGAGCCCACCCCAGAAAGGTGAGGCGATGGCGGAAAACAGGAAAGTGATACTAAACACCAGCCCGGACCACATATTCAGGGATTCATGACCGGTTACGCCGAGGGTTTCCACGTAAAGGGGCAGGAAAGGCATGATTAGACTGAATGCAGCACCGGTAAGGAAACAACCGATCCAGGCAACAAATAAATTTCGTTTCCAGTTAATGGGATCTGGGGCGATTTCAGGTTCAGAGGCCGAAGTCATATAGTACCGAATAAAGGGATCAGATTTGCTCTGGAATGAGAGAAAGAAACAAGACAGAGCACAAATAACAGTCAGTTGGCTTGATAATTATGCGCCTAATTATCATTCACTTCAATGATGTTAATGAACTGTAACAAGCCAAGTGAAATACAGGTTCAAAAAATTTGGCGGGATAAAGAAGAGCAATTCAGCGCGGTAAAAGTCAAAAAAAACGGTCAGCACCGAGGCTGACCGAGACAGACACAGAATTAAAAACAGACAATGAAAGACACAACTAAAACCAGATCTTAACGGAGGGCTTCGTTCTTCATAACAGAGTAACGGCCGCTACCCAGGAACATAATGGCCAGGCTACCGAAGAAATACAGAGCTTCACCTTCCAGTCCCCAGGCACCCACTTCGGTGACGGTGAAGAATTTGCCGCCAACAACCAGGAAAACGGCCACTAAGATATTGAATGCCAGAATCAGCGCGGCAGGGCGGGTGAATATACCCAGAATAATCAGCACCGGCGCGATCACTTCACCTATATAGGCACCGTAAGCAATAAAGCCAGGCAGGCCATCAGCTTGTAACATCTGTGCAATCCAGCCCACACCATTTTCCACTTTTGCCACACCGTGGAATAAAACTAAAATACCAAAAGTCAGACGCAACAAAAGCTTACCGAAATTCTGATGATCAACAGCACGGGTAAAGGCGGTGTTCAGTTTAGCCAACATAATGTGTTCCTTTTAAAGGTAACATGCCTGTTCAGAGGCGGGGGTCACGCGGCTCCAAAATAAGCGGAGTAATCACGTGGAGAAATGATGGGGAGAGTATTGGCCTAAACAGGATCGGATAAAATCTGATAAGTTTGAAGAAGTTTGTGAAAAAAATTGATGAAGCAAATCAAAAAACCGGACCAGCGACGGTGGCCGGACCGGTTTTGATTGATTAATCGCTAAGGGGTTTGTAGAGCGAAGGCTCACCCTGCGGGCGTGTTTTAAACCGACGATGCAGCCACATATACTGCTCCGGTGCCTGGCGGATCTCGTTTTCCACCACTTTGTTCATGTACGCTGCGGCAACCACTTCGTCATCCAGCGGGAAGTCAGCGACCTGAGGGTGAATAATCATCTCATAACCTTCACCTTTCGGCAGTCGTCGCGGAGTGAAGGGAATAATCGCCGGTTTGCCCATGCGTGCCAGCAGATATGTCCCGGTTGTGGTGGCGGCCTTATCTACCGCAAAAAAGGGCACAAATACGCTGGCTCGCGGACCGTAGTCATGATCCGGTGCGTACCAGATGATGTCGCCTTGCTTGAGGCTGCGGATCATCCCTTTGAGATCTTTGCGATCCAGCATCCCTTTGTTAGACCGCATACGGCCTTTGGTCTGGATCCAATCCATCAGCTTGTTATCGTGAGGACGATAAACGCCCACGCCGGGATTATGGATCCCAAAGATACGCGCACCCAGTTCCAGCGTCAGGAAATGCACACCGATTAGCAGAACCCCTTGTTTATTCTCTCTCGCATGCTGGATATGTTCCAGACCGCTGACTTTGAACCAGCGCTCTATGCGCCAGTCTGGCCAGAACCACGCCATGCCAGTTTCAAACAAGCCCATGCCGACGGACTCGAAGTTTTTCAGTATCATATCTTCGCGCTGTTCCGCACGCATGTCCGGGAAACATAATTCGAGATTACGCCGGGCGATTTTATAGCGACGTTTCAGGAAGCGCATTGAGAAGCGGCCCAGGCCGGTACCGATGCGGTAAATGACCGGGTAAGGCAGTAACACCAGCACATAAAGCAGTCCCAGACCCATCCAGGTGATCCAGTAGCGCGGGTGCAGTAACGAACGAGTAAAGGTTGGTACCTGAGTCATAGAATCTCTGCGTCAGTGAGTCGAAGTAGAAAGTTTATAAGCTCTGTCTAATGCAGCAGCCTGCCACAGAAACACGGACACATATTCATCCGGAATATGCGTTGTACGTTATTTTTTGCAGCAAAGTGGAATATTGTGGCATTTTTTCGGTGTGAGGTGAAAATCCACGGCACTAATACCTCATTTACTTATAGTTTGCGTGAATGTAAAACAAAAAGTACGCATTAATTTCCCGGCATATTCACTCACCATGATTCAAATATCAGTAGAGAATGCCTTTTTGTCAATGAAACGGGCGACACTACCGCCGCCCGGGATCACGTTTGCGAAATGCCGTTTCTGGCGAGTCCCGCGTTAATGTTAAGTCAGGCGATTATTTCGGCAGAAAAAGACCTTTGACGCTGTGAGGCTCGCTGCGCCAGTACTGTTTCGGCGCAGCCACTTTTTCCCCCAGTTTTGCCGCCGCATGCCAGGGCCAGCGCGGGTTGTACAAAATGCCGCGCGCCAGAGCAATCATGTCTGCCTGCCCGGTGCCGATAATCGCTTCGGCCTGTTCCGGTTCTGTGATCAGACCCACCGCAATCACCGGCATTTTTACATGGCGCTTAATGCTATCCGCGAAGGGGACCTGATAGTTCGGACCCACCGTGATTTTCTGCTGCGGGCTCAGGCCGCCGCTGGAGACGTGGATGTAGCTGCAACCCAGCTCGTCGAGCGCTTTGGCGAGTTCAACGGACTGCTCCAGATCCCAGCCCCCGTCTACCCAGTCGGTCGCAGAAATGCGTACGCCAATCGGTTTTTCTGCCGGGAATGCCGCACGGATTTCCGTGAAAATTTCCAAAAGCAGACGCATGCGGTTTTCCAGAGACCCGCCGTACTGATCGGTGCGCTGGTTTGAAAGCGGTGACAGGAACTGATGCAACAGGTAACCGTGCGCGCCGTGCAGCTCCAGCAGATCAAAGCCCAGGCGATCTGCGCGGCGAACCGTATCAACATAGGCTTTTTTCAGTTCTGCGATACGTTCCGTGGACATCGCGAGCGGGGCTTCGGTACCTTCCGCGAAGGCCAGCGGTGAGGGCGCAACCGTCTGCCAGCCGCCTGCGGAGGGAGGAATTTGTGCACCGCCATTCCAGGGGGCAGCGCACGAGGCTTTACGCCCGGCATGTCCGAGTTGCAGACCGAGTGGCATATCACTGTTTTCGCGTAACCCGGTCACTAAATCCTTCATGGCAGCTTCGGTTTCATCATCCCATAAGCCTAAGTCCTGGGCCGAAATGCGTCCGACGGCTTCAACAGCGGTCGCTTCAAGGATCAGTAAACCCGCGCCGGAAAAGGATAACTGCCCAAGATGCGCGTGATGCCAGGATGTGGCTTTCCCTTCGTCGGATGAATACTGGCACATTGGCGCGATCACGATGCGGTTAGCGAGGGTCAGCTTCCCTAAGGAAATCGGTTCAAAAAGCTTACTCATGTTTTATGCCCCTTAAAATTCAGCGTGGTGATGGACTACAAGGATAGATAACAACTAAGAGTAGGTTATCGCATTTCAAAAATGGGCAATGAACAGCAGGTGTTTTTTCTTCTGCCGAATTTTCAACGTAAGATGTCCTCGTTGTTGCTTTAATGTATAATCTTGCCGCTTCAAAAGTAGCTATTCGGTATTCAATAGTTAAATTTCCCTGAAAGACAGGAACGTACACCATGCCAGTGTTACATAACCGTATTTCTAATGAGGAACTCCGTGCGCGCATGTTGGCTGAAACTGAGCCCCGTACAACGGTTTCTTTTTATAAGTATTTCCAGCTTGAAGATCCAAAGGCCTTCCGTGACGCTCTGTATGTCAGCCTGACACGCCTTAACGTGTTTGGCCGTATTTACGTGGCAAAAGAAGGGATTAACGCGCAAATCAGCGTACCGCAGAGCCAGTTTGAAGCGTTTAAAACCGGGTTGTTTTCCAGCCATCCGGCGCTGGATCAGGTCCGGCTGAATGTTGCGCTGGAAGATGACGGTAAATCCTTCTGGGTGCTGCGTCTCAAAGTGCGTGACCGCATCGTAGCGGACGGGATTGATGATGATTCTTTCGATCCGTCAAACATAGGTGAGTACCTGAAAGCTGAACAGGTCAATGCCATGATTGACGATCCGGACACCTTGTTTGTCGATATGCGTAACCACTACGAATACGAGGTGGGGCATTTTGATAACGCGATTGAAGTCCCGTCTGACACTTTCCGCGATCAACTGCCCATGGCCGTTGATATGCTTAAAGAAGACAAAGATAAGAAAATTGTGATGTATTGCACCGGGGGCATCCGCTGTGAGAAAGCCAGTGCGTACATGCTGTACAAAGGTTTTAAGAATGTGTATCACGTGGAAGGCGGCATTATCGAATATGCTCGTCGTGCCAAAGAGAAGGGTTTACCTGTTAAATTCAAAGGCAAAAATTTTGTGTTTGATGAACGTATGGGTGAGCGTATTTCTGATGACGTGATTGCGCATTGTCATCAGTGCGGTACAGCCTGTGATAATCACACCAACTGTAAAAATGACGGCTGCCATCTGCTGTTTATTCAGTGTCCGACGTGTGCAGCGAAATTTGACGGATGTTGCAGCGAAATCTGTATGACAGAGCTGAAGCTACCGGTAGAAGAACAACGGGCTTTGCGCGCGGGCCGCGAGAATGGCATAAAAATTTTCAATAAATCCAAGGGATTATTGCAAACCACCATGCATATTCCGGCACCTGAAAACGACTGACCGGTGTCTATAAAAGGCCCTGAATGGCGGGAGCGATTCAGGGCCTTTACGTTGGCGGCAGGAATTATTTCTCCTGCACACCCTCGACAGAAATGATCAGCTCAACGTTCTGCGATGCCGGGCCCAGATCGGTCGTGATACCGTAATCCTTCAGTGCGAGGGTGCCTGCCGCTTCAAAGCCAGCACGGTAACCGCCCCACGGATCCTTGCCCTGACCGAGCAATTTCGCCTGTAATGTTAAAGGCTTGGTGACGCCGTTAAGCGTGAAATCGCCGGTCACTGACAGGTTTTCACCTTCTTTTGTCACTGACGTTGATTTGAACGTAGCCTGCGGATGTTTGCCAACATTCAGGAATTCAGCGCTGCGCAGATGTTTGTCACGCTCGGCATGATTCGTAAAGACGCTGGTGGTATTGATGGTGACATTGACTTTATCCGCAGCCGGATTTTTCTCATCAAAGGTGAATCCGCCATCGAAATCGTTAAAGCTGCCATACAGCCAGCTATAACCTAAATGCTTGATACGAAATTCAATAAACGCGTGCTGACCTTCTTTGTCGATCTTGTAGCTGGCTGCCGTTGCCGAACCCGCCGCCAGTAACAGCGAGGCCAGCGTTAAACCCAGAGTGGTCTTTTTCAACATGGTTATTCTCCGTTTATCCATAATGTGAACAACATAAGTAAAGAGCAGAACGTAAACCGGATCAGCGCCCCAGCATGCGCATCAGGGTGCTGTCGCGATCGATGAAATGATGTTTAAGTGCGGCAAGGGCGTGAAAACCTGAAATGATGACAATGCCCCACGCCATCCACAGATGCAGGGTGCCCGCAATATCAGCCTGTTGTTCCAGCCCAAACAACGTAGCAGGTACCTCAAACCAACCGAAGACGCTGACCGGCTGGCCTTCAGCCGTTGAAATCAGATAGCCGCTGATCAAAATGCCGAACAGGCCGGTGAACAACAGAACGTGAGCCAGCCAGGCGCCGATGCGTGTTTTCGCGCTGTAACTGTCCAGCGGTTTGGGTGGCGGAGAAATAAACCGCCAGGCGAGACGAAATACCATCGCAGCAAAAATCAGGATGCCGACACTTTTATGTATTTCTGGCGCACGGTGATACCAGGTATCGTAATAACCCAGTCCGACCATCCATAATCCCAGTGCAAATAAACCATAAACAGCCAGAGCGACGAGCCAATGAATTAACATGGAAATAGAACCAAAACGGACGGGGGTATTTTTCCAGTGCATAGGATGGCGTTCTCAGTAATAAGGTATTGCTGAAAATTAAACACTTAGAAACATCTTGGCAAACTATTATTTTCAAATGTTGCAATTAATTCAACTCATTCATTATTTTTGATGATTTTAAGGAGTTTTTGTTCAGTGGTTTTGTTATTTTTTGATGTAAACGAATTTTGGCATAGTTGATCCAGTACAGGAGATGCTTTGTAAGGATTTGTCACCAACCGTAAAGTTATTTCTATTTCTAAAAAACTGAGTAAAAATTATAATTCCGGCTGTGATTAATACGATGTGGTGTTTTTATTTCACCCGTTGCGCAGCAAAGAATAATGGATTTTTTATTCAGAATAAGAATCTAAATGGTGATTAAATAAAACGTAAAGAAGTTAAAGGTTCATTCACAAGCTGATCGAGATCAGCTTGTGATATCAGACAATATTTATAATCCTCAATAATTCTGATTAGGAATTTTTTTATAGATTATTATCTGATGTTGCCGGTGTGTGCATTTTCGCTGAATTAAAGGTGCCACGTCCGACATCACATGGAGAGTGACTTTATGTTTCCTGCAATGCGTCGTTTTATGGCAGTGCCTGTACTGCTGACCCTCTTATCATTCCCCCTGACCGGTGCGGCTGCGCAACTTCTGCCAGCGGTGACAACAGTGACAATTGCTACCCAACCTGATGGCGTCAGCCGCACATACCTGGGTCGCCTTGAAGCTGTTCAGGCCGTCAATGTGACCAGCCGTACCGAAGGCTTTATTGCCCGTCGTGCCTTTGAGGAAGGGCAGTTTGTGAATGCAGGCGACGTTTTGTATGAAATAGAACCCGCTTTGCATCAGGCGGCTGTCGCGCAGGCCAAAGCCCGGTTAGACAGTGCCAATGCCACCGCGCGTCATGCCCAGACCCATCTGAACCGTATACAGCGTCTCGGTGATGCGCGGACCGTCAGTCAGTCAGACGTTGATGCTGCGCTGGCCGCGCGTGATACTGCCCGTGCAGCCGTCACACAGGCGCAGGCAGCGCTGAAAACTCAGGAACTACAACTGAGCTACACCCGCATTACGGCCCCCATTTCAGGGCGTATCGGCGTAAGCCATTTTCATACCGGAAGCCTGGTGAATCCGGCCAGCGGTGTGCTCACGGAGATCGTGCAGCTTGATCCGGTGCGCGTAGTAATTTCAGTGAACGAACGTGATGTTCTCAGTGCCAGCCACAGCAGTGGCACGCTGCAGGACGCCTTCATGGCCGATAACATGATGCTTTCTCTGCGTTTATCTGACGGTTCGCCTTACATGAAAGCGCCGGTGCTGGAATCCATCGGTAACCGTATTGATGTGCAAACAGGCACTTTACCGGTCAGGCTGACCGTAGCAAATCCTGATCATCGTTTGCTGCCGGGGGGCACTGTGAATGTAGCGGCAAAGCCGCGTTCCGGACATTCACTGCCGGTATTACCTGCGCAGGCTGTGCAGCAAAATGCGACAGGGCATTTTGTTTTGCTGGTCAATGCCGGGCAGCGCGTAGAAGCGCGGCTGGTGAGGCTTGGCGCGCAGATCGGACACGGTTATTTCGTCATAGAGGGCTTGCAGGGCGGAGAAAAAGTCGTGACCGAAGGCCAGCAATGGATCCGACCAGGAATGGAAGTGAACGCACGGGCAACCGAAGCCCCGGATATGGCCGCGAAAAAACGTTAAGGAACAACGATGCTCCAGAAATTTATCAAAAGACCCCGTTTTGCAGTGGTTATTGCGCTGGTGACGGCGCTGATCGGTGCCGTCGCCCTGAAGGTTATCCCGGTTGAGCAATATCCGGATATTACGCCACCGGTGGTGTCAGTCAGTGCTATTTATCCCGGTGCGAGTGCACGGGACGTCGCGGAGTCTGTTGCTGCGCCGATCGAGGCACAGGTCAACGGTGTCAGTAACATGCTTTATATATCATCGAACAGCGGCAATAACGGCAGCTACACGCTGACTATTACCTTCGCCAGCGGTACTGATCCGGATACGGCAGCCGTCGAAGTACAAAATCGTATTTCACAGGTCAGCTCCCGTCTTCCGCCAGAAGTGCTGAATACGGGCGTATCGGTGCGCAAACAGGCTTCCAATATACTGATGGGTATCAGCCTCCTTTCACCGGAGAAAACCCATGACATGTTATTCATCAGCAACTTTGCCAGCATCCAGTTGCGTGATGCGCTGGCGCGTGTTGATGGCGTAGGTGATGTTCGGGTTTTTGGTTCGCGTGACTACAGCATGCGTATCTGGCTGGATCCGCGCAAAATGGAAGCGCTGGATGTCAGCAGTATGGAAATTAGCACCGCGATTAATAATCAGAATGTGCAGGCTGCGGCCGGGCAGATTGGCGCATCACCGAGCCCGTCAATGCAACAGCAAACCCTGACGATCAGCGGGGCAGGGCGTCTGAGTTCAGCGCAGGAGTTCGGCAATATTATTGTGCGTAAAAACGCGCATGGCGGTACGGTGCGTTTGCGCGATGTCGCCCGTATTGAGCTGGGTGCGCAGGATTATCAGGTGAATGCGACACTGAACCAGACACCGTCAGCTTTTCTCTCGGTATACCCCGCGCCGGGAGCGAATGCGCTGAGTGTGGCGGACGCGGTGCGTGAGGAAATGTCGCGTCAGGTGCGCAATTTCCCTGATGATCTGACTTATGAAATCAAATTCGACTCGACCCGTTTTGTCAGTGCTACGCTCGATGAAATTACCGTTTCACTGGTGCTGACCTTTATCGTCGTGCTGTCGGTTGTTTACCTGTTTCTGCAAAGTGCACGGGCGACATTTATCGTCGCACTGACCATTCCTGTTTCTTTGCTGGGCACCTTTGCCGTGCTTTATGCCTTTGGCTATTCCGCCAATACTCTCAGCTTGTTTGCCATTATTCTGGCGCTGACAGTCGTGGTCGATGATGCCATCGTGATGGTGGAAAACGTGGAGCGTCTGATGATGGAAGATCCGTCGCTCGGGCGTGTGGCTGCAACCCGTGAAGCCCTGAAGCAGATCGCCGGGCCGATCATCGCGACTACCGTGGTATTGCTGGCGGTGTTCGTTCCGATTGCCGTTCTGCCAGGGATTACCGGCGCACTGTATCGTCAGTTTGCTGTCACGCTGTCAGCAGCCGTCGTTTTATCGAGTATCAACGCGCTGACTCTGACCCCTGCGCTTTGTGCATCCCTGCTGAAACCGCGCCCGGACAAACCGGCACGTGTTTTTCGCGGGTTCAATCTCGGGTTGGAGCGCGTCCGTAACGTGTATGTGAAAGCTACACGGGGGATCAGCAAAAATGTGTTTACCAGCATTGTGACGGTTTGTCTGATCGGCGGAGCCAGCGTATGGGGCTACAGCAGTTTGCCAAAATCCTTTCTGCCAGATGAAGATCAGGGCTACTTCTTTGTGAATGTACAGTTACCTGATGGCGCATCATTAAACCGTACCGATGTTGTGCTTGAACAAATGCAGCAGATTATGCAGAAAGACCCGGCGGTCGAGGATGTGATCGCTATCAGTGGCTTCAGCCTGCTGAGCGGCGGGAGCTCGCCAAATGCCGCCTTTGGTATTGTATTGCTCAAGCCATGGGACGAGCGTAGCCGTGTGGATCAGGTGATCGGGCGGCTGCAACCGGCGATGGCCGGCATTCCTTCTGCGATAATTATGGCCATAAATCCGCCCGCGATTTCCGGATTAGGTACAGCATCAGGGCTGGATTTGCGTTTGCAGGCATTACAGGGGCAATCCCCGCAAGAACTGGCTGCCACAGGGCAGGCGCTGATCCAGGCCGCTAATCAGGATCCCAGCCTGAGCCGCGTATTTACCACCTTCAGTGCGTCCGTACCGGAAATTGCCCTGAGTGTGGACCGCGACCGTGCAGCGTTAATGCAGGTGCCGGTCAGCCGTATCTTCGGTACGTTACAGACGTCACTAGGCGGGGTTAACGTCAGCGATTTCATCATTAATAACCGTCTGTTTAATGTGCAGATGCAAAATGAAATGGAAGACCGCCAACGTGCAGACCAGATATCTGCACTGACGGTACGCAGCGACAACGGCTCACTGGTCAGCCTTGCGAAGATGGTTG
This sequence comes from Rahnella sp. RFA10(1/100), assembly GCF_004195115.1. NCBI lineage: Bacteria > Pseudomonadati > Pseudomonadota > Gammaproteobacteria > Enterobacterales > Yersiniaceae > Rahnella > Rahnella sp. RFA10(1/100). The sequence goes on along the minus strand of NZ_SEWR01000001.1, from coordinate 1,173,390 downwards.
AACTGACACCATCGTTGGGTGCGCCATTTATTACCCAATATAACCAGTTTCCTTCCCTGGCGATCAGCGGCTCGGCAGCACCCGGTATCAGCTCCGGTGAAGCTATGGCACAGATGGAACATATCCTGAACGGGACATTACCTGCGGGTTACGCTTATGAATGGACCGGCATGTCATTGCAGGAAATACAGGCTGGCGGCCAGGCCATTCTTATCTATGCGGCCGCATTGCTGTTTGCGTATTTGTTCCTGGTGGCGCAATACGAAAGCTGGAGCATCCCTCTTATTGTCATGATTTCCGTGATATTTGCGGTGTTTGGCGCAATCGCCGGCCTGCATGTAGCAGGACTAAGCAACGATGTCTACGCTCAGATCGGCATGGTCTTGCTCATAGGGCTCGCAGCGAAGAATGCCATTCTGATCGTTGAGTTCTCGAAAGCCAGAAGAGAAGAGGGGGCGTCGGTACATGACGCGGCTCAGGATGGGGCAAAACAGCGTTTCCGTGCGGTAATGATGACCGCAATCTCATTTATTCTTGGGGTGTTACCGCTGGTCATGGCATCCGGTGCCGGAGCCATGAGCCGCCATATCATCGGCGTAACGGTGTTCAGTGGGATGTTGTTATCCACGACGGCAGGGATCTTATTTATTCCGGCACTGTACGTACATATCCAGCGTCTGCGTGAGTGGGTGAAATCTCGCTAAAGGATCCGGCCAGTTTCAGGAGAAAGATGTGCGTAAAATGATCGTAACAACTCAGGGCCTGAAAGCTGTTGTAATGATGGCAATGCTGGTAGTTATCTTCGCGGGAATTAAATCCGCGGCAGATATTATCGTGCCCTTTATTCTGGCGCTTTTTCTGGCTTTCGTATTGAATCCGCTGATTGTCTTGCTGGAGAAATGGCGAGTGCCCAGGGCATTGGCTGTTTTGCTGGTGGCGACATTGGTAATTTGCATGATGGTTTTCCTCACGACCAAACTGCTGGTGACACTCAATGAGTTTGCCCGTACATTGCCACAATATCGCGGACTGTTAGTTGAGAAACTCAGTGATATCGAAGCCTGGTTTCCGCAAAGCGGGCTGACGCTATCCTCCGAACAACTGGCCGGATACATTGATCCCGCGGCGACGCTGAATCTGGTCAGTAAGTTGATCAGCTATTTGTCCAATGCGATGGCGGGGTTGTTCTTACTGCTGATGACCGTTGCATTCATGCTGCTTGAAGTCCCGCAACTGCCCTACAAAGTGGAACAAATGTCAGATGACCCGGACAAAGGCATGGCGAATGTTCAGCGTGCGCTGGACAGTGTGACACGCTATCTGGTGATCAAAACACTGATCAGTGTGGTAACGGGGCTGGCTGTTTGGGCCTTACTGGCGGTTACCGGCATTCGTTTTGCTTTTCTGTGGGGGATGCTGGCTTTTGCCCTTAATTACATTCCCAACATAGGTTCTTTTATCGCGGCTATCCCGCCGATCATTCAGGCCTTTCTGTTTAATGGTTCCACTGAAGGATTGATCCTGACGGGGGGATATATCCTGATCAATCTGGTTTTCGGCAGTATTATTGATCCGAAAATTTTGGGGCGCGGATTAGGTTTATCGACACTCGTGGTCTTTATGTCGTTGATCTTCTGGGGATGGCTGATGGGGCCGGTTGGCATGTTGCTTTCGGTGCCACTGACGATTGTGCTCAGGATAGCGCTTGAAGCCACAGCGGCAGGCCACAAAATTACTGTGCTTCTGGGTGATTGTCCCGCAGAACGCAAAAGTTAGCTTTTCTCTTCGAAATGATGAGCGAGCGCTTTCACTGCTCTGCCATGAGGGTAGGGGTACAGGCGTGCCATGACGTCCGTTGCAGATTTCTGCAGTTACAGTACAACCTGGCGGGAGGCGGAGAATACAGGGAAAATATTTAAAAAAGTGAGAAAGAATGCCGTCACGTAAAAATGCCCTGAATGAGCAGGGCATTCAAGATGTTCGCAGATTTAGCTGTAATTTTTGTAAATCATCTGCAGGTCGTCTTTAATCTGCCGGCTGATGGGCGTTGCTGAAATATCATCAATCGGCCAGAATAAATACTTAATCAGATTGTAAATGAAACAAAACTCCAGCCGGTTACGGACTCGGATTTTTTGCGCCAGATGCCGTTTATGAACATAAACAGTACGGCTGCTGATGTTTAATTTTCTGGCAATGCGATAGTTCGGCATTTCAGACATCCAGTAACTCATCACCAGAATTTCCTGATCGCTCAGTAACGTTTTTGGCAGGCCGATGTTATTTATCGGCATAAATGCTTCAGGGTCTTCAGCAATCTGTTGCAAGAGGGCGGTGAGCGACTGCTTGTTGAGAATAGAGACTTCACGGGTTACAGCAATTGGCGTTTCGGTATTCGGATAGTGAGCATCAACGTAACAGTATATTCGGGCGCTATGACGAAATTCAAAGAAGGTTTTTAATTCTTCAGATAGTTCTGCAGTATGGCAATTAATCGTCATATTTACCAGGATAATATCTGGTTCGAATTCAGGAATTAAATTAAGGGAATGAGAAATATTCACAGTATCAATAATATCAAGGCTATTATTTTCAACGAGATAAGAGAAAATTCCTAAGCGCGTAAAACCACAGGGTTCAATTATACAAACTTTCATATCACATCCTTGTCATGCGTAACATTACGCGCAGGAAACCACTCCTGTGATTTCTGTATCCAGCATAGATTCTTTTCTCTAATGCTGTCAATTCGGAAATGCGAGTCTGTTGATCTTGTTCAAACTGGAATTAGAAAAATCATAAAGAAAATAAAATGATAACCCCCGCTAAATATCCACGAGGGTAGAAAATATTTTACATTAATTGAACCGATTAAGAGAAAAGGGAGTAAGATCAAAAGGAATAGGACGATTGTTACCGAAGAGGCTAACTATTTCTCCTAATACACTGGCGAATTTAAACCCATGACCACTTAGCCCCGAAATCACTAACGTATTTTCTCTTTCCGGCAGGGTATCAATAATGAAATCTTCATCAGCCGTCATATCATAAGTGCATGAGGCACCACGCAAACTGACACCCACGCCCGGGAGGAAATGGCGGAAGAAATTGAATGATTCCGTTCCATCCTGACTGAAGCTGCCAAAAGATTTACGTTGTTCAGGTTCGGTTATCCATTGACCACCATTATGTTTCCCCAATTTCAGTTCATCCTTAACAGAGGGGAATCCATAATACTGGTCACCTTGCAGCGTTTCGAGCGTAAAGGCGGGAAAATGGTTTTCTTCACTGTAGCGGCCATCTGCATGGAACCAGGCAAACACTTTACGCAAAGGTTTAACGGGCAACGCTGGCAGGATTTTTGTGACCCAGGTTCCCGCTGCTACCACCAGTTTGGCTCCGCGGTAGACTCCGTCAATCGTTGTCACTTCAATGCTATCATCCAGCCAGTTAATGCTTTCAACAGGGCAGTTGAATAGCTGCGCACAACCGGCTTCCCGCGCAAGGCGAATATACGCCGACACCGCCATTTCACTTTGCAGAAAACCCGAGTTGGGTTCGTACACACCGCAATAGCCGTCCTGTAAGGTGAAAAGAGGCCATTTTTCGCGGATTTCGGCCGAACTGAGAGATTGTGTGACCAGACGGTAGGTTTCTGCACTGTGCTTAACATTACGGATAAATTCTGAATTTTCAGGACCTATGTTCAGAACGCCGCTGCGATGGAAAATCTTATCGTTGCTGAGTTCTGCCAGTTCATCCCAAAGCGTTTGCGCTCTCAACAGCATTGGCACATAACGTGAGCCTTCGCCGTAAGCGTGGCGGATAAGGCGTGTTTCGCCATGGTGGCTCCCCGCCTGATGGGGTGGCATTGCGCTGTCTATCATCAGCACTTTCAAGCCGGAACGGGTGGCGTAGTAACCTGCGGCTGAACCGACCGAACCGCTGCCTACGATAATGAGATCGTAATCCATAATTAAAACGTTCCTGTGGTGAGAGTTTTTAACAAGCTGGCTACGGGCATGATAGAGAGTTTACAGCGAAGAAGGCAAGCAGGGCGGAGGCAAAGAAAAAGGCACCAGGATAAATCGCTGGTGCCTCAGACGTGCAGGTAAAGATTAATGTTTACGGTGATCACTGTATTCGTACTCGTTAGATTCTATCTTTTCGATGCCGGCTTCAAGGATGGTAATGAGTTGCCGTGCAACGTCGGTAGTTAACCACAGGGTTCTGTCTACCTGAGCATCCTCTGGTGTCTGGTCTTTTGAAGACAGATAATGAAGGCGTATCATCATGGCGTCATAAGAGTCGACGGTACTGATATCCCAACCAACAAGCGGGTGTGTCTGAATAACTTCATCATTTCTGTCCATATAGACCCCTTATATTGTAGTGACTGACGTGAGTGACTATCTGAGGATCAATGCGGCTCATTATCATGTGAGCTATTTCAGTATAAACAGATAAAGCGATTTAGGGAGTGGTTTAAGAGAATTAAATTGTAAATAATTTGTGTTGATTATTTATTAAACGGAATAATCTGAAGTTAACCTAAATTTTATTTTTCAGAATAGTCTGTTTTATGCAGTAAAAAGGAATAAAAAACCGGACTGCGACGCCCGGTGAAATACAAAAATAGCCTTTCGGCGTGGTTTTAATAAACCTGATTATTATAGATAGGGGGGAGAGAATGAATAGCTTTTCAGAAATTCCATCGGCTTAGTCATCATTCTGATTGGAGAACCAGTCGTCAGCGCTTTCCCAGGTTTCCTGAAGAATTTCCTCAATCAGGTCGCGGTCAGTTTTTGCCCCGCCCAGAACAGACAGGCTATTTGCCCCGGCATATCGCACCTGGATTTTATTTTCGCGGTCGGAAAACTGTTTGTTAATTCTTTTACTCAATTCACCTGATAACGCGTCCAGCGCGCCGGCAGGCAGAGGCTTGGTTTTATCAATTGTGACTTCAACACGCATAGGACCTCCTGAATAGATTTGACTGTATATTTATACAGTCAAATCATGATCAGTGCAATACGCGCTGGTGAGAATTTGTTGTTAGTAAGACGTCACTTTCCAGGTCAGTGTCTGACCTGCCAGGAATGGCACAATAGATTCATGGCCTAAAACAATTTCTTCAGGCTGTGTCACCGGGATACGGGACAATTCGATGAAGTCTTCATTCAGCGGCAGGCCATAGAAACGCGGGCCGTTCAGGGAGCAAAACGCCTCAAAATGTTGCAGCGCATTGAGTTCTTCAAAGACGGTCGCATAAGCTGATAACGCCAGCGGGGCATTAAAGCAACCCGCGCAGCCACAGCTTGATTCTTTACGGCCTTTCGTGTGCGGCGCAGAGTCGGTCCCCAGGAAGAAGCGATCAGCCCCGCTGGCGATAACTTCACGCAATGCTTCCTGATGAATATTACGTTTGAGGACTGGCAGACAGAACAGATGCGGACGTACACCGCCAACCAGCATGTGGTTGCGGTTGAACATCAGATGCTGTGGCGTAATGGTCGCACCCAGATACTGATTGCCAGAAAGAACATATTGCGCGGCTTCTTTGGTGGTGATGTGCTCGAAGACAATTTTCAATTCAGGAAACTGACGACGTACCGGATCCATGACTTCATCAATGAAACGGGCTTCACGGTCAAAAATATCTACATGGTTGTGCGTAACTTCACCGTGGATCAGCAAAGGCATGCCGATTTTCTGCATACGCTCCAAAACAGGATAAATCTTTTTGACATCAGAAACGCCATGCTGAGAATTTGTTGTCGCATTGGCCGGATACAGTTTTGCCGCAGTGAATACACCTTGTCCGAAACCGCGCGCAATTTCTTCCGGATCCAGAGAATCGGTCAAATAGCAGGTCAGCAGAGGAGTAAAGTTATGTCCTGCAGGCAACGCGGCCATAATCCGGTCACGATATGCTATCGCATTCGCCACGGTGGTTACGGGGGGAGTGAGGTTTGGCATAACAATGGCGCGACCGAATACTTCACTGGTGAAAGGTAACACCGTGCTGAGCATGTGGTCGTCACGAAGGTGAATATGCCAGTCATCTGGACGGCGGATTTTCAAAACTTGCGGTGTTGCGGTCATCAGGCAAAACTCCGGCATTGAGGGACAAAATAGAGAGAACAGGTGCGGTAATGGGAGCATTAACGGCGGGGAACAAGAATAAGCGTAAAAGCGTTGTGTTGCATCCGTTAAATAAAGTTCGTATTGAAATCAATGCATCGACAGGTTCATAGTGGGAATAGATTTTAGTCAGAGTGCTTCCCGGTACGCCCTGAAGCATGACCAAAAAAACAGGAGAATTATTATGGAAATCAGAGTGGTTGCCACTATTGTCGCTAAAGCAGAATTCAAGTCAAAAGTGACAGAAGCGTTGCTTGATGTCATTGAACCAAGCCGGCTGGAAGTAGGGTGCCTGCAATATGAGCTGCATCAGGATCTCGATACAGAGGGTACCTTTGTTTTCTACGAACGATGGGCCTCTGAAGAGGCGCTGAATCAGCACAACAAGACCGAGCATTTCCAACACTTTGCAAAAAGCCTGGAAGGTAAACTGGAGGAACTTACGATTCGCCGGTTGAAAAGTCTGGCCTGATCGGGTTGAACCTCTGGTCATTTTCTTTAAAAAAAAACCCGCCGAGGCGGGTTTTTGAGTCTCACTGCTCAGCAGTTACTCGGCTGGCATTTCAGGTTTGGTTGCCGGGGCTGTTGCAGTAGTGACTGCCGCATGACCACCTGCAGAACCTTTACCTTCAAAGTTGAACTCAGGGCGAACCCAGTCACTGTGACGAGGAGGCTCTTGTATATAGGCGGGTGCCGGAGCTTTCGTCATAGGCGCTGTCGCGTGGTGCTTGAAGCGAGGTGCAACAATCGCAGCTTCCGTGACTGCAGGCACGACTGCAACTGGCGCAGCTTCTGCAGCAGGTTTAACGTCAGCCACCGGTTCTGATTTCTCTTCAGCTTTCACTTCAGGTTCGGCGACTGGCACCGGGGCCTGAACTTCAGGTTCAGCGAGAACAGGTGTTGGTTCCACGACCACTGGCTCGTGTGCTTCAGGTGCAACGTCAACAACAGGCGTTTCCACGACGGGTTCAGCTGTTGCCGGTTCAACGAGAACTGGCTCTTCGGCAACAGGCTGCGCAACGTCGGTTAGTGTAGTTTCGGCTGGCGTTTCTTGTGCAACAGCTTCAACAACATCGGCAGGTTCAGCGGTTGACGGTTGTGCAACTTCAGCGATCTCAGACAGTACCGGCGTATTCGCCTGTGCAATCTCAACCTGTTCAGTCAGCACTTCAGGGGTTTCTGTTTCAGCAACCTGTAGTTCAGAAGACGGAGCAACCGGATAAGTGACCCAGACTTTACCCGAAGCCATTTCCGGAGAAACAAACGCACCGGCAAGTGGCATAGGTGACTGAGTCGGATAACGTTCATCACGATAACGACGACGACGTTGACCACTTACACGCAGGTGGCGTGGCGAGCGGCGTGAACGACGTGGCATACCATTTTCACGGCCATTGTCATTCTGATTATCTTCGTTATCGGTAATGTTTGTTGTTTCAGCATCAGAAGGTTCCTGCTCAGCAATCACAGGCGCCGCCGGGCGAGTGCCGGTGATCAATAGCTGTGCTGCAGCTTCTTCTTCGTGATCAACGTCTGTTTCAGACTCGAAGCGGATTTTATGCGATAACTGACGACGCTGACGGCGCTGAGTTGGCTGACGATCTTCCTGCTCAGTTTCATCAGCAACCACCGGCGCAGCAACCTGTTCAACGGCTGCGACTTCCTGAACTTTTTCTTCCGTCTGTGGTTTGCGCTTGTCTTCAGAACGGCGACGTGAGCGTTCACGACGAGGCTGTTGTTGCTGTTCTTCACGCGCGGCCGTTTCAACCTCTTCGCTACGGGTTTCGGTAACAACCGGTTCCTGATTACGGCGGCCACGGCGCTGATCATCACGCTGTTCACGATTATTTTCGCGGCTATCACGGCTTTCGCCACGATTATCACGATTGTTGTCACGGCCTTCGCCACGTTCACCACGATTACCGCGGTCATTGCGATCGCCACGTTCTCCGTTGCGCTCACGACGTCCGCCCTGGCGGCGTGGATTACGGCGTTCGTTGTTACGGCGATTTTCCGTTTCAGCCGCTTCCTGAGCCTCTTTTGGTGCTTCAACAGGTTTAACTTCCTGCTGTGGCTCAGGCGCGAACAAGCTTTTCAGACCGCTCAGAAGACGGCTGACAAAACCTGATTTTTCAGCAACAGGTGTTGCAGGAGCGTTAACTGTTGTGGTTCTGACTTTAACCGGCTCTTCGGTTTCGGTCGTCGGCTCAAAGCTGGACGGAGGCGCTTCGCTTTGCAGCGCAAACGCAGCCAGAGCGGGTTGCTCAGGACGACGACGCTCAGCGGGCAATTCTTCAGAAGGCTGCAGCATTTCTGCTTCATGAATCTGTGGCAGCAGATAGCTCAGTGCAGAGATTTCTTCGCCTTTACGAACACGCAGGACATGGTAGTGCGGAGTTTGCATTTGATCGTTAGGCACGATCACCGCGCGCACACCGCCCTGACGTTTTTCGATGGCATTCACCGATTCACGTTTTTCGTTCAGCAAGTAAGAAGCGATAGGCACCGGAACGATGGCATGGACTTCTTTGGTATTTTCTTTCAGTGCTTCTTCTTCGATCAGACGCAGAATCGACAGTGACAGGGATTCGTTGTCACGGACGGTACCGGTACCTGCACAACGCGGGCAGATATGGTGCGTTGATTCACCCAATGAAGGGCTAAGGCGCTGACGGGACATTTCCAGTAAACCGAAACGGGAAATGCGGCCGATTTGAATACGGGCGCGGTCCTGACGAACGGCATCACGCAGACGATTTTCGACTTCGCGCTGGTGGCGAACGGGCGTCATGTCGATGAAGTCGATAACAATCAGACCACCGAGATCGCGCAGACGTAACTGACGGGCAATTTCATCTGCTGCTTCAAGGTTAGTGTTGAATGCGGTTTCTTCGATATCGCCGCCGCGGGTGGCACGTGCGGAGTTGATGTCGATAGCGGTCAGCGCTTCGGTGCTGTCGATAACAATAGAGCCACCGGAAGGCAGACGGACTTCACGCTGGAAAGCGGATTCAATTTGCGATTCAATTTGGTAGTGACTGAACAGCGGAATCTCACCCACATACGGTTTAATTTTGCTGCTGAAATCAGGACGGCCCAACGCGGCAATATGTTCTTTTGCCAGATCGAGAATTTTCGGGTTATCGATGAGGATTTCACCGATGTCCGGGCGCAGGTAATCACGAAACGCCCGAACGATAACATTGCTTTCCTGATGGATCAGAAACGGAGCAGGGCGGCCTTCAGCGGCTTTCTTGATCGCATCCCAATGCTTGAGGCGGAAAGTCAGGTCCCATTGCAGAGCTTCTGCGGATTTGCCGACACCGGCAGTACGCACAATCAGACCCATGCCATCAGGCAGTTGCAGGGAGGATAAGGCTTCTTTCAGTTCAGTACGGTCATCGCCTTCAATACGGCGGGAAATACCCCCGGCACGTGGATTGTTTGGCATCAGAACCAGATAACTACCGGCCAGACTGATAAACGTCGTCAGTGCTGCGCCTTTATTTCCACGCTCTTCTTTATCTACCTGAACAATCACTTCCTGACCTTCGCGCAGCACATCTTTGATGTTCGGGCGGCCATGAGAAGCATAATTACCAGGGAAATATTCGCGGGAAATTTCTTTCAGAGGGAGGAAACCATGTCGTTCCGCGCCGTAATCTACGAATGCTGCTTCCAGACTAGGTTCTATGCGGGTAATTTTGCCTTTGTAAATATTCGCTTTTTTCTGCTCATGGCCCGGACTTTCAATATCCAAATCATACAGCCGCTGTCCATCTACAAGGGCAACGCGCAACTCTTCTTGCTGAGTTGCGTTAATCAACATTCTTTTCATCTTAACTTACTCATTATTATTCCATTATTGACAGAGCTGCGGGCAAAATGACCTCATGACCGGATAAACCGTTGGCCCCGAGTCTTCTCGCAAATCGTCAACCTCACGGCTGTCGCTTGCATAGGGGCGCATTATTTCGGTAAGTCTGCTTTTGCTGTATTAAAGACACCAGCGTTGTGAAAGCAGCACTTTTATTAGGGGAATAGCTTCTGAATTTACGTTAACAGATCTCATTCCGTTCGCCGGCCAAGCTGCAACCCGCAGCCCGCTAATTGCTTGATTTCACATTACGTCTTACGCCATTGCTGCGTTTTTGTGCGATCAGGCAAATCTATAATTCCTGCGTTTTCCCTAACTTAAGAGAAACAACGCCGAAAGTAACTTCATTATTCCATTGCAGGCACTGTGATAGCAAGGTGACTTTTCCCAAGCAGGTAAGATATTTACCTCAATGAGAGATGCGCCGCATTGTCAGAACCTGAGCTTTGTTAAAAAACAGAGGGAGTAAGAAGGTTTTCCGGCGCAGTTACTGGTAAAGTGAAAGTTAAGCACATAAAAATCAGTGGCGCGAACCGTGCCGGATATTTAGAATCGCGAGCCATGAAAACTGAGAATCCAACTGTACAATTAATCCCCATTTCTGACGACGAAGCCGGTCAGCGTATCGATAACTTCTTACTTAAAATCCTTAAGGGCGTGCCGAAGAGCATGATCTATCGCATAGTGCGTAAGGGTGAAGTGCGGGTTAATAAGAAAAGAATTAAGCCGGAATATAAATTAATTGCCGGTGATGAAGTGCGTGTCCCCCCCGTTCGTGTTGCTGAACGTGATGAGGCGCCTGTTTCCGCAAAACTGGATAAAGTCGCCGCGCTGGCGGATTGCATTTTATATGAAGACGAGCATTTGCTGATCCTCAATAAACCCTCCGGCACGGCCGTACACGGTGGCAGTGGCTTGAGTTTTGGCGTGATTGAAGGTTTGCGCGCGCTCCGCCCTGAGGCCCGTTTTTTGGAACTGGTACATCGTCTCGATCGTGATACTTCCGGTGTTCTGCTGGTTGCTAAGAAACGCTCTGCGCTGCGTGCCTTACATGAACAATTACGTGTAAAAAGCATGCAAAAGGATTATCTGGCGCTGGTCCGGGGGGAATGGCCCTCACACTGCAAAGTCGTACAAGCACCTTTACTGAAAAATATTCTGCAAAGCGGTGAACGTGTTGTCCGGGTGAATGCCGAAGGCAAACCTTCAGAAACACGCTTTAAAATTGAAGAGCGTTATGAGTTTGCCACGTTGGTGAAAGCCAGCCCGGTGACCGGCCGAACCCATCAGATCCGCGTACACGCATTGCATGCCGGCCATCCGATTGCTTTTGATGACCGTTATGGCGAGCGTGATTTCGATGCCAGGCTGTCCGGAACCGGCCTTAATCGTTTATTCCTGCACGCAGCGGCGCTGCGGTTTGAACATCCGAATACCGGCGAGACGATGCGCATTGAAGCACCGATGGATGCCAAACTGCGTCACTGCCTGAAAGTCCTACGGGCTAAAACAACGGCACGTTAAGTTGTGAACAGTAAACAAAGGCGCACGGGGTGCGCCTTTTTGATTGATTTAGAGCAACGGGTTGATACCTTCCCGCCGCAACAAAGCAAGCAGCGCAATAAGGGGCAATCCAACCAGTGTGTTCGGATCGCGTCCTGTCAGACGGTCGAAAAGCGTAATTCCCAGACCTTCACATTTAAAACTTCCGGCACAGTCATAAGGTTGTTCACGATGTAAATAACCGGCAATTTCTTCATCAGTTAATGACCGGAAGGTTACGTCAAATGTTTCACATAAAGTTTGTGCTGTTTGTGTTTTGCCGTCATACAGGCTCAGGCCGGTATAAAACGTCACCGTCTTCCCGCTGGCAGCGCGCAACTGCTGGAATGCGTTATCAAACGTATGCGGCTTGCCGGTTATTTTTCCGTCAATCACGCAAACCTGATCAGAACCAATAATCAGGTGTTCAGGATACACTGCCGCAAGCACGCTGGCTTTGCTGTAAGCCAGACGCTGCACCAGTTCTGCCGGTTCTTCGTCGCGACCCGGTGTCTCATCAATATCCGGAGCAGCGCAGGAAAATACCAGGCCGGTTTTATCGAGAAGGGCCTTGCGGTATACCGATGTTGAAGCCAGAAGTAATTTTTTGGGATGTGCTGACATAATTTTTTTTCACAAAGCGTAGCGTTATTGAATCGCACATTTTAAACTGTTGGCCGCTGTGGAAGCGAATATTGGTGAAAGGTGCGGTTTTAAGGCCTTTTTCTTTGACTCTCTGTCGTTACAAAGTTAATATGCGCGCCCTATGCAAAAAGTAAAATTACCCCTGACCCTTGATGCGGTTCGCACAGCCCAGAAGCGTTTAGACTATACAGGTGTCTATACCGCTGATCAGGTTACGCGTGTTGCCCAATCAGTGGTCAGTGTGGATTCTGATATACAAACCTCTTTGTCGTTCAATATCGACAATCAGCGCCTGGCTGTGATTACCGGCCACTCCGATGTTGCTGTGACTCTGGAATGCCAGAGATGCGGTAAGACGTTTGAACATCAGGTTCACACAACATATTGTTTTAGTCCTGTCCAAAATGATGAACAGGCTGAGGCATTACCGGAAGCGTACGAGCCGATCGAAGTCGATGATTTTGGCGAAGTTGATCTGCTGGCAATGATTGAAGACGAAATTATTCTTTCACTGCCTGTCGTTCCGGTACATGAATCTGAACACTGTGAAGTGTCCGAAGCGGACATGGTATTCGGTAAACTGCCTGAAGAGGCGGAGAAACCCAATCCATTTGCCGTATTAGCGAGTTTAAAGAAAAGTACTTAAGGAGTAAGGTCCATGGCCGTACAACAGAATAAACCAACCCGTTCTAAACGTGGCATGCGTCGTTCACATGATGCTCTGACCACTTCCACTCTGTCTGTGGACAAGACTTCTGGTGAAACTCACCTGCGTCACCACATCACTGCCGACGGTTTCTACCGCGGTCGCAAGGTAATCGGCTGATATTTGCCTGCAACTTATTCACGTGATAAGTGCTGGCAAGGCGATACCTTGACTCGTCTAACCATCGCGTTAGATGTAATGGGCGGAGATTTTGGTCCTTCCGTCACAGTGCCTGCTTCATTGCAGGCACTGATCTCTAATTCTCAATTAGACCTCCTTCTGGTCGGCGATCCCGACGCAATCACACCTTTCTTAGCCAAAGCCGATCCTTCTTTAACAGAACGAATTCGGATAATTCCTGCTGAATCAGTGATAGCCAACGATTTACGTGCGTCGCAAGCTATACGGGCCAGCAAAGGAAGCTCAATGCGTGTGGCGCTGGAACTGATCAAAAGTGGTGACGCACAGGCGTGTGTCAGTGCCGGGAATACCGGTGCACTGATGGGATTAGCCAAGCTGGTTGTCAAACCGCTGGATGGTATCGAGCGACCCGCTTTGATGAGCGTGTTACCTAACCAGCAACGCAGTAAAACCGTGGTGCTGGACCTGGGCGCCAACGTTGAGTGTGACAGCACGATGCTGGTCCAGTTTGCCGTGATGGGAGCTGTCATGGCCGAGCAGGTTGTGGGGATCACAAATCCTCGTGTTGCCTTGCTCAATATTGGCGAAGAGGAAAGCAAAGGGCTGGATAATATCCGCGAAGCCGCCGCGATTTTAAAAAATACCGCATTAATCAACTATATCGGCTATCTTGAAGGCAACGACCTTCTGACCGGTAAAACGGATGTGATGGTGTGTGACGGCTTTGTAGGTAACGTTACGCTCAAGACCATGGAAGGCGTAATAAGGATGTTTTTGTCACTGTTAAAATCCTCGGGAGAGGGTGGCAAGAAGGCCTGGTGGCTGAAATGGTTAGGTCGGATCCTGCAGAAAAAATTGCTAAAGCGTTTTAGCCATCTCAACCCCGACCAGTATAATGGCGCATGTTTGTTAGGATTACGGGGCATCGTTATTAAAAGCCACGGTGGAGCAAACCAGCGTGCGTTTGCTGTTGCTATCGAACAGGCTGTGCAGGCGGTGCAGCGGCAAGTCCCTCAGCGGATTGCCGCGCGCCTTGAAGCTGTATTACCCAAGAGTGACTGATCGTACATGTATACAAAGATTCTCGGTACGGGGAGCTATTTGCCCGTGCAAGTTCGGACTAATGCCGACTTAGAAAAAATGGTGGATACCTCCGATGAGTGGATTGTCACGCGTACGGGTATTCGTGAACGTCGTATCGCTGCACCGGATGAGACTGTGGCCACAATGGGCCTGCACGCTGCTGAAAAAGCACTTGAAATGGCCGGCGTCAGCACAAGTGACGTAGGTTTGATCATTGTTGCAACAACCTCATCTTCACATGCATTCCCAAGTTCAGCCTGCCAGGTGCAGAATATGCTGGGCATCAAAGATTGCGCAGCGTTTGATCTGGCTGCCGCATGCGCAGGTTTTACCTACGCACTGAGCGTGGCCGATCAATACATTAAAAACGGTGCCGTGAAATACGCACTGGTAATCGGTTCTGATGTGTTATCCCGTAAACTCGATCCGGAAGATCGCGGTACGGTGATCCTCTTTGGGGATGGCGCTGGCGCAGTATTGCTGGGTGCGTCCGAAGAGCAGGGCATTATTTCCACTCACATGCATGCAGATGGCCATTACGGCAATTTACTGACATTGGCTTACCCTAGCCAGTCAGAGCCGGAAAAACCGGCTTATGTCACCATGGCGGGTAATGAAGTCTTCAAAGTCGCAGTGACTGAACTGGCGCACATTGTCGATGAAACCCTGACGGCCAATAATCTTGACCGTTCCGAACTTGACTGGCTGGTGCCGCATCAGGCGAACCTGCGCATCATCAGTGCAACAGCGAAAAAGCTGGGCATGGAGATGGATAAAGTCGTTGTCACGCTCGATCGCCATGGGAACACGTCTGCGGCTTCTGTGCCTGCAGCATTTGACGAAGCGGTTCGTGACGGCAGAATTCAGCGGGGGCAATTAGTGTTGCTCGAAGCATTTGGCGGTGGCTTTACCTGGGGCTCGGCGCTGGTACGTTTTTGATTTAACAGGATGATAAAAATGACAAAAATAGCAATAGTTTTCCCTGGTCAGGGTTCTCAGACACTCGGTATGCTGGCTGATTTAGCCGCTGCGCATCCGGTTGTTGAGGAGACATTTGCCGAGGCTTCTTCGGCGCTGGGGTACGATTTATGGCAGTTGGTGCAGCAGGGGCCAGCTGAAGAACTCAATAAAACCTGGCAGACGCAACCGGCATTATTGGCGGCCTCCGTCGCTATCTGGCGCGTATGGCAACAACAGAACGGCACTCAGCCTGTTCTGATGGCAGGCCACAGCCTGGGCGAGTATTCCGCTTTGGTTTGTGCCGGCGTGCTGGATTTTAAACAGGCGATTTCCCTGGTTGAACTGCGCGGTAAGCTGATGCAGGAAGCTGTTCCTGCGGGGACAGGCGCGATGTATGCGATCATCGGTCTGGATAATGATGCCATTGCCAAAGCTTGTGAAGAATCGGCACAAGGTCAGGTTGTTTCTCCGGTGAACTTTAACTCGCCTGGTCAGGTGGTGATTGCGGGTAACAAAGAAGCTGTAGAACGCGCCGGCGCGGCATGTAAAGAAGCGGGCGCAAAACGTGCTCTGCCTCTGCCTGTCAGTGTGCCTTCACACTGTGCGCTGATGAAGCCAGCCGCTGAAAAACTGGCGGTTGCACTTGAAAATGTGACTTTCAGCGCACCACAGTATTCTGTCGTGAATAATGTAGATGTGAAAATCGAAACCTCTCCTGAAGCCATCCGCAGTGCGCTGGTCCGTCAGTTATACAGCCCGGTTCGCTGGACTGAGTCTGTCGAATTCATGGCAGCACAAGGCGCAGAAAAACTATTAGAAGTGGGGCCGGGTAAAGTACTGACCGGGCTGACCAAACGTATTGTTGACACCCTGACGGCTGCCGCTGTGAATGACACGGCAAGTCTGGCAGCGGCGCTTGAGCAGTAATAAGAGGATGAATATGAGCTTCGAAGGCAAAATTGCACTGGTGACCGGTGCCAGCCGTGGTATTGGCCGCGCAATCGCAGAAAAGCTGGTTGCTGGTGGCGCAAAAGTGATCGGTACTGCGACCAGCGAGAAAGGTGCGGAAGCGATTGGTGAATATTTAGGCGAAAATGGCAAGGGTATTATGCTCAATGTGGTTGATTCTGCATCTATCGAGCAAGTATTGGCGACGATTCGAGCTGAATTTGGCGAAATTGATATTTTAGTTAATAATGCCGGCATCACCCGTGATAACCTTCTCATGCGTATGAAGGATGATGAGTGGCAGGATATCCTGGATACGAACCTGACTTCAGTGTTTCGGCTGTCAAAAGCTGTCATGCGAGCTATGATGAAGAAACGGTGTGGACGGATTATTACAATTGGTTCCGTTGTTGGCACCATGGGTAACGCAGGGCAGGCGAACTACGCGGCGGCTAAAGCTGGCTTGATTGGTTTTAGTAAGTCTTTGGCACGTGAGGTCGCTTCACGTGGCATTACTGTCAACGTCGTCGCTCCCGGCTTTATTGAGACGGATATGACAAGGGCGTTGACAGATGATCAACGCGCAGGCATTTTGTCATCAGTTCCAGCCAACCGGTTGGGCGATGCCAAAGAAATTGCCAGCGCCGTTGCTTTTTTAGCCTCTGACGAGGCCAGCTACATCACGGGTGAAACATTACATGTCAATGGCGGCATGTATATGATTTAAAAATTACGAAATTATTTGCGTTTTTTGCGGTAAAAACCGCAAAATAGAGCAAATTCGTGGTTTGACCAGCCTGGATTTAGTTGCATCTTTTTCAACATTTTATACACTACGAAAACCATCGCGAAAGCGAGTTTTGATAGGAAATTTAAGAGTATGAGCACTATCGAAGAACGCGTTAAGAAAATCATCGTTGAACAGCTGGGTGTTAAACAGGAAGAAGTAGTGAATGCTGCATCTTTCGTAGACGACCTTGGCGCTGATTCTCTCGACACCGTTGAGCTGGTTATGGCTCTGGAAGAAGAGTTTGATACCGAGATCCCTGACGAAGAAGCTGAAAAAATCACTACTGTTCAGGCAGCAATTGATTTTATCAACGCTAGCCAACAGTAAGCGTACATGCTTTAAGTTTAGATAGTTAGGCGGTCATTTGACCGCCTAAGTTTTTTATATCCCACGGTATTACTACTTTTTTCCCTCCCTGGAGGACACACGTGTCTAAGCGTCGAGTTGTAGTGACTGGACTGGGCATGCTGTCTCCTGTCGGCAATACTGTAGAGTCCACTTGGAACGCTCTCCTTGCCGGTCAGAGTGGCATCAGCCTGATCGACCATTTTGATACTAGTGCCTACGCAACGCGTTTTGCTGGCTTAGTAAAAGATTTTAACTGTGAAGACTTCATCCCGCGAAAAGATGCCCGCAAGATGGATGCCTTTATTCAGTATGGTATTACTGCCGGTATTCAGGCGATGCAAGACTCCGGGCTTGAAGTGACTGCTGAGAACGCGACACGCATTGGTGCGGCGATCGGTTCCGGTATCGGCGGACTTGGTCTGATTGAAGAAAACCATTCCTCATTGGTTAACGGCGGACCGCGCAAAATTAGTCCTTTCTTCGTGCCATCAACTATCGTCAACATGATTGCAGGTCATTTGAGTATCATGTTCGGGTTGCGTGGACCGAGTATTTCTATCGCAACAGCCTGTACTTCTGGTGTGCATAATATTGGTCATGCAGCACGTATCATCGCCTATAACGATGCCGACGTGATGCTGGCAGGCGGTGCTGAAAAAGCCAGTACACCGTTAGGTGTTGGGGGATTCGGTGCAGCACGTGCGCTTTCTACGCGCAATGACAACCCTCAGGCGGCAAGCCGTCCGTGGGATAAAGATCGTGATGGTTTCGTACTGGGTGACGGCGCAGGTATTATGGTGCTGGAGGAGTACGAGCATGCCCGCAAACGCGGCGCAAAAATGTATGCGGAAATTGTCGGTTTTGGCATGAGCAGTGATGCTTATCATATGACATCACCGCCTGAAGATGGCGCGGGTGCGGCACTGGCGATGGAAAACGCACTGCGTGATGCGGGTGTTTCTGCAGCGCAGATTGGTTATATCAATGCGCATGGTACGTCGACGGCGGCGGGTGATAAAGCTGAAGCACAGGCAGTTAAAGCCGTCTTTGGTGCCGATGCGCAAAAAGTTATGGTCAGCTCCACCAAGTCGATGACTGGTCATCTGTTAGGTGCGGCCGGTGCAGTGGAGTCCATTTTCACTTTACTGGCATTACGCGACCAGATGGTTCCACCGACCATCAATCTGGATAATCCGGATGACGGTTGTGATCTGGATTTTGTTCCTCACGAAGCGCGCCAGGTGAAAGATATGCAGTATTCGCTGTGTAACTCATTTGGTTTCGGCGGTACCAATGGTTCGCTGGTGTTCCGTAAGATCTGAACCGGCACACGCTGTGTTTGTGAAGGCCCGTTAATCGGGCCTTTTTGCTGTCTGAATAAAAGCGACGCCTGAATACAACAATGCGTAAACGGGATGCCTGTTCCTGCTGGCAGCGCGTTTCAATACGATAAAGTAAGAATGCTCTCCTTGATGCGACAGACCGGCTCACGCAGGCTCTGCAGTCAAGCATGACCATGAGATCCGGAGGAAGTAATCATGTGGATTAACGGTGTGGCGGCCGCGACGTTGCCGGCCAGTGACCGTTCAGTGCAGTTTGGTGATGGTTGCTTTACCACAGCCCGGGTGTCAGACGGTGTAATTGAATTTCTGTCCAGGCACATTGACCGTCTGCAGCGTGCAGCGTCGGTACTGCGTATCGAGGGTGTGGACTGGGCGGCGCTGGAACAGGAAATGGTTCTGGCTGCCGGACAGCAGCAAGAGGCAGTGGTTAAAGCCGTTGTGACGCGCGGGCAGGGCGGCCGTGGTTACAGCGTCGCCGGTTGTTCTGCGCCGACGCGCATTGTCTCTGTTTCTGCTTACCCGGTGCATTATCACGCATGGCGGAAACAGGGCGTGAAACTGGCCCTAAGCCCGGTAACACTGAGCAAGGCTCCCTTGCTGGCCGGCATAAAACATCTTAACCGGCTGGAACAGGTGATGATCCGCATGCATCTTGACCAGACAGAGGCTAATGAAGCGCTGGTGGTTGACACTTCGGGCTGCCTGGTGGAATGCTGTGCCGCTAATTTATTCTGGCGTAAGGGAAATCAGGTTTTTACACCGGATTTATCGCAGTCAGGCGTTGACGGTATTATGCGTCAGCATCTCATCCGCGTACTTGAAGCGACATCCCCCCGGGGGGTGCACATAGTCAGTGAGCCGCCGGGCACGCTATCAGATGCCGATGAGATCCTGATTTGTAACGCCCTGATGCCGGTACTGCCGGTGAATCAGATCGATAATCAATATTACGCTTCACGGCGTTTGTACGATTTCCTGCTCCAGAACTGTTAAAAAAGTGATTAAACAATGACAAACAAAAAGACCAAAATCTTCGCCCTGATTGTCCTGATTCTGTTAGGGCTGGCGACGTTTGCCTATCAGAAAGTAAAACAGTTTGCGGATCGCCCGATCAATGTCAGCAGTGAAATGATCTTTACCCTGCCAGCGGGTACGGGCCGCGTGGTGCTGGAAACACTGCTGATCGATAAAAAACTGATGAAACCTAACCCGTGGTTTCCGTGGTTATTGCGTTTAGAGCCGGCGCTGAGTGAGTTTAAAGCCGGTACCTACCGTTTTGAAAAAGGCATGACAGTTCGTCAGATGCTTGAACTGTTGAGAAGCGGTAAAGAGGCACAATTCAGCGTGCGTTTTGTCGAGGGTTTTAAGCTCAGCGACTGGATGAAGGTTCTGGATAAATCAGAGTATCTGAAACATGAACTCAGCGGTAAAAGTGGCGAAGACATTGCCGCCGCGCTGGGCGAAACGGAGACTAAAAACGTTGAAGGCTGGCTGTATCCCGATACCTACCATTACACGGCGGGTATGACAGATTTATCGTTACTCAAACGTGCGCATGTACGGATGGAAAAAACGGTGGCGGATATCTGGAAAGGTCGCATGGATTCTCTGCCGTATAAAACGCCTGCTGATATGGTTACCATGGCGTCGATTATCGAAAAAGAAACCGCAGTGAAAGATGAACGCCCTGAGGTCGCGTCAGTATTTATCAACCGTTTACGTATAGGGATGCGACTGCAAACCGATCCGACGGTGATTTACGGAATGGGTGATAAATACACCGGCAACATTACGAAGAAAGATCTGGAAACGCCAACCCCGTACAATACCTATGTGATCACTGGCCTGCCGCCGTCGCCCATTGCGATGCCGAGCGAAGCCTCACTGCAGGCGGCCGCGCATCCGGCCAAAACACCGTATCTTTATTTTGTCGCTGACGGCAAAGGCGGGCATACTTTTAGCACGAATCTTGAGAACCATAACAAGGCGGTTCGTGTGTACATAGAGGCGCTTAAGAATAAGAATGAAAAGTAACTTCATCGTGATTGAAGGCCTTGAAGGGGCAGGGAAAACGACGGCTCACGATGTGGTCGTCGATGCTCTGCGTCAGCACGGCGTGGAGGAAATCGTGTTCACCCGTGAACCGGGGGGAACGCCGCTTGCTGAAAAATTACGCGATTTATTCAAACGTGGCGTTGATGGCGAAAAACCTACCGTGAAAGCAGAAGTACTGATGCTTTATGCGGCCCGTGTTCAGCTGGTTGAAACGGTTATTTTACCTGCTCTGGCACGTGGGGCCTGGGTTGTCGGTGACCGTCATGATCTCTCTTCACAGGCTTATCAGGGGGGCGGTCGTGGGATTGACGCTAATCTGATGAGTTCGTTGCGCGATACTGTCCTGGGCGATTTCCGACCTGATCTGACGCTGTATCTTGATCTGCCTCCGGCTGTCGGCCTGCAACGCGCCCGTGCCCGGGGAGAACTGGATCGCATTGAGCAGGAAGCTTTGCCTTTCTTTGAGCGTACACGCAGGCGTTATCTCGAACTGGCCGCTGAAGACAATCGCATCAAAACTATTGATGCCTCACAATCCATTGAACAGGTCACTGCCGCTATCAGGCTGACGTTGAAAAATTGGTTCGATGAGCAGGCTTTACAAGGCAACGCCTCATGAACTGGTATCCGTGGCTCAGTGACCCGTACAGAAAACTGGTTGCACAATACCAGACGGGGCGGGGGCATCACGCTTTGCTGATGCACGTGGCTACGGGGTTAGGCGATGAGGCGCTGGTGTATGGCCTGAGTCGCTGGCTGCTTTGCCAGCATAAAGACGGCGAAAAAAGCTGCGGGACCTGCCATAGCTGCCAGCTGATGATTGCCGGAAACCATCCTGACTGGCATATTCTTCAGCCTGAAAAGGGCAAAAGCTCACTGGGCATCGACCCTGTGCGTCAGCTTATTGAAACGTTGTACAACTATTCACAGCAGGGCGGTGCAAAAGTTGTGTGGATCCCGCAGACGGAAATGCTGACTGAAGCGGCGGCCAATGCCTTGTTGAAAACGCTCGAAGAGCCGCCGGCAGGTACCTATTTCCTGCTTGGTTGCCGTGAGCCTTCGGCCTTACTGGCGACGATCCGCAGTCGTTGCTTCTACTGGCATCTGCCGGTGCCCGAAGAAACACTGGCGGTGCGTTGGATCAATCGCCAGCTCAGTGCAGATCCGGTCGCGATTAAAACCGCTTTGCGTCTGACCAACGGCGGACCATTATCGGCGATTCAGTTGTTGCAGCCGGAGCGCTGGAAACAACGCGTAGCGCTTTGCCAGCAGCTTTATGTGCAGTGCCAGCAGCAGGATATGCTTTCTCTGTTGCCCCAGCTTAATCATGACGATGCCGCCGAACGCCTGTATTGGTTGGCGACGTTATTGCTCGATGCTATCAAATGGCAGCAACATGCCGGGCAGTACATCATCAATCATGATCAACAACCGCTGATTACCTTGCTGGCGGATGCACAGACTAACGCCTCTCTGCAACAGTCGGTTACAGCATGGATGCACTGCCGTCAGCAATTACTTTCCATCGTGGGGATAAACCGCGAACTGTTGCTGACAGAACAATTGCTGGAATGGGAACAAATGCTTCAGGGGACAGTTTCCCCGTCTATTTTCAGTTCCGCACTATCGCGCTGATATTTTTTTATCTTTAACAGACCGACGAGTTAATAATTATGTTTTTAGTCGATTCCCACTGTCATCTCGACAGCCTGGATTACAACGAATTGCATTCCGGCGTGGACAGCGTGCTGGAAAAAGCCCGCGAACGTGATGTGAAGTTTATGCTGGCTGTCGCAACAACATTGCCAGGCTATCAGTCGATGACGCAGCTGATTGGTGATCGCCCGGAGGTGGCATTTTCCTGCGGTGTTCACCCGTTAAATATTGATGATGGTTATGATTTCAATACATTGCGTGAGCTGGCGGCCAGTCCAAAAGTGGTGGCGATGGGTGAAACCGGTCTGGATTATTTTTATCAGAAAGAGGCTCTTCAGCTGAAGTTACAGCAGGACTCTTTCCGGGAGCATATCTGCATTGGCCGTGAACTGAACAAGCCGGTGATTGTGCATACACGCGATGCCCGACAGGATACGCTGGATATTCTAAAAGAAGAGAAAGCCGGGGAATGTGGTGGCGTGCTGCACTGTTTCACCGAAGATTTACCGACCGCTGAGTTTCTGCTGGATCTGGGTTTTTATATCTCTTTCTCCGGCATTGTGACTTTCCGTAATGCAGAAGCGTTACGGGAGGTGGCACGCTATGTCCCGCTGGATCGTTTGCTGGTGGAAACCGATTCGCCGTATCTGGCACCGGTGCCGCATCGCGGAAAGGAAAACCAGCCAGCTTATGTGCGTGACGTTGCCGAATATATGGCCGTCCTCAAGGGCGTCAGCGTGGAACGGCTTGCCGAAGCGACTACAGCAAACTTTTCACACTTATTTCACATCGACTCCTCCACTTTGATCTCGCGTTAGGCCAGGTCATATTCCCTGTATTTATTTTTCACCTCGTAATTAATCCTGTTAATGAGGTATCTTGGCACCGTTTTTGGCGGTGCCGCAGGCTTTTATTCAGATTTTATGTTGTTAAATGATGGCTTTTAAGACGCTCTTAATGCATTTTTCAGAAAAACGTGACTGCCATCAAACATTAACAAAGGGAATTATTTTACCCTGCGTAAAAATTAAAAGGGGTGCTCAGACACCCGGCAGCAAAAGGTTCACAACACTTTTGCAAAGCGGTGAGTTATCAGGCTAAACCGCAAGAAGTATCAAAAAGCATCATTACTCAGGAGCACAATCAATTATGTTTAAGAACGCGTTTGCAAACCTTCAAAAGGTCGGTAAATCGCTAATGCTGCCAGTATCCGTACTGCCAATCGCAGGTATCCTGCTTGGTGTCGGTTCTGCAAACTTTAGCTGGCTTCCAATGATCGTTTCTCATGTTATGGCCGAAGCCGGTGGTTCAGTCTTCGCTAACATGCCTCTGATCTTTGCTATTGGTGTTGCCTTAGGCTTCACTAACAATGACGGTGTTTCTGCACTGGCATCCGTTGTGGCATACGGCATCATGGTGAAAACCATGGCGGTTGTTGCACCACTGGTTCTGCATCTGCCCGCTGAAGAAATTGCGGCCAAGCATCTGGCTGATACCGGTGTACTGGGCGGTATCATCTCGGGTGCGATTGCGGCATACATGTTCAATCGTTTCTACCGTATCAAATTGCCGGAATACCTGGGCTTCTTTGCCGGTAAACGTTTTGTTCCGATCATCTCTGGTCTGGCTGCAATTATCCTGGGTGTGGTGCTGTCCTTTATCTGGCCGCCAATCGGTACAGGTATCCAGACCTTCTCACAATGGGCTGCTTACCAGAACCCGGTGGTGGCATTCGGTATCTACGGCGTTGTTGAACGTGCGCTGGTACCGTTTGGTCTGCACCATATCTGGAACGTTCCATTCCAGATGCAAATCGGTGAGTACGTGAACTCTGCAGGTCAGGTGTTCCACGGCGATATCCCACGTTACATGGCGGGTGACCCGACTGCGGGTAAACTGTCCGGTGGCTTCCTGTTCAAAATGTACGGTCTGCCTGCTGCTGCGGTAGCAATCTGGCATTCAGCGAAACCTGAAAACCGTGCAAAAGTCGGCGGCATTATGATTTCCGCTGCCCTGACTGCGTTCCTGACCGGTATCACCGAGCCAATCGAATTCTCCTTTATGTTCGTTGCGCCGATCCTGTACGTGATCCACGCGATTCTGGCCGGTCTGGCATTCCCAATCTGTATTCTGTTGGGCATGCGTGACGGTACCAGCTTCTCGCACGGTCTGATCGACTTTATCGTTCTGAGCGGTAACAGCAGCAAAATCTGGCTGTTCCCAATCGTTGGTGCAGTCTATGCGGTGGTTTACTACAGCATCTTCCGTTTCCTGATTGCGAAACTGGATCTGAAAACACCTGGCCGCGAAGATACCACCAGCGAAACCACAGCGCAGGGCGGTTCTGAAATGTCTGCCTCTCTGGTTCAGGCTTTCGGCGGCAAAGAAAACATCACAAACCTTGATGCCTGTATCACCCGTCTGCGTGTCAGTGTCGCGGATGTCTCCAAAGTGGATCAGGCTGGCCTGAAAAAACTGGGTGCGGCAGGTGTGGTTGTTGCAGGTTCTGGTGTTCAGGCGATTTTCGGTACCAAGTCTGACAACCTGAAAACCGACATGGACGAGTACATGCGTAGCCATTAATGGTGAGCAATGACTGGTTCTGAGAAGGGAGGCTGCGGCCTCCTTTTTTTATGTCTGCGATTCAGCGGAGCGCTGGCTGACGCTTTCTGCGTCAATTAAGCATCAAAACGCGTAATCAGGTTGAAAGGAATGGAAATTCTAACCCATACTGCGTACAACGCTTTTTACTTTGTTAAGGACAGTTAAGATGGCCGAAGAGACAATTTTTAGCAAAATCATTCGCCGTGAAATCCCTGCTGATGTGGTTTATCAGGATGAACTTGTCACTGCGTTTCGCGACATTTCTCCTCAGGCACCTAGCCACATTCTGATTATCCCGAATATTCTGATCCCGACAATGAATGACGTTGATGAAACGCATGAAGCGGCACTGGGCAGAATGATGACGGTGGCGGCAAAAATTGCTGAACAGGAAGGTATCGCCGAAAGCGGTTATCGCCTGATCGTCAACTGCAACCGTGACGGCGGTCAGGAGGTTTATCATATCCATATGCATCTGGTCGGTGGCCGTGCACTGGGTCCATTGCTGTCGCGTCAGTAAGGGTAAACATGCGTTTTCTGATGGCGTTATTGCCGGTAATTTTATTGATTGGCTGTAGCAGCACGCCCACTATTGCGCTGAATAATCAGCAAAGAGTGGTCATGGAGTCCCCCGTTCTGACGGCGGGCATCATCCCAAGTTCACCATCCGTGTCTGATTCCGGCGGGCAGAAAAAAGCCACCACCACGTTGAATAACAACCAGCCACACTCTGTCACCCTGCATTACCGTTTCTATTGGTATGATAAACAGGGGCTGGATTTATTCCCGGTCGCCGAGGCCAGAACCATTACTGTTCCTGCGAACAGCAGCGTGGACGTCAGTTCCCTGAACGGTAATCTTGATGCGTACAGTGTGCGTATTTACCTTTATCTTTAATTTTCTGTACGGAGAAGGTTGATGAAAAAGTATTTCCTCATTGTGGCAATGGCCGCATTGATCCTTGGCGGTTGTACGTTGCCAAACCAGCAACAAACCCAGCCACAGCAGCCTGAACAACCGCAACAGCCTCAGCAACCGTTGCCACCGGTGAACCCGCCTGTTCCTGAACAACCACAGATCCAGCCGGTCCCGCAGCCGCCTAAATTTGCCAATATCGACTGGACCGCAACCGTCGAGCCAATGCTCGCGAAGATGCTGAAATCCGGTGGTGTGCAGCCGGGCAGCGTGCTGCTGGTGGACGGGGTGAAAAACAGCACCAACGGTTCCCTGCAAATGGCAAAAGCTACCGATGCATTGCGTAATGCACTGGCCAACAACACCACCTTCCAGGTAGTGCCTGCCGGGCAACTGGCTTCGGCCAAACAGTCACTGGGATTATCGCCGGACGACAGCCTGGCTTCTGTCAGCAAGGCCATCGGCCTGGCAAACATCGTGAAAGCGCAATATGTCCTTTACAGCACGGTGAGCGGCGATGTCAAAGCGCCAACCATGTCGATGCGTCTGCTTACCGCACCGAGCGGTGAAATCGTCTGGTCAGGCCGCGGTGCCGTTCAGAATTAACGCCGGGCTTGTGCAATCCGAACTACAGCAACTGATTGAACAACATTATCCGGCGGTGAAAACCGCCGGTTTTCGTTTATTACCGGTTGCCGGCCTGACCGGCGAAAGCTGGAAAATAAGTTCCCCTGCCGGCGACTTTCTGGCACGGCATCAGTCTGCTCAGCGGCAAGTTTCGGGCGCTGACCGCCAGCGTGAATCTGCGATTTTGCGGCATATCGCGCGGCATAAATTAGGTCCGCGTGTCAGACTTTATTCTCCGCCATGGCTGATAGTCGACTGGGTTGACGGAACACCGCTGGAGGAACAGGCATTCACTGACGCTTCAGTGCGCAACGCCTTATGCGAACGTCTCGTGACGTTACATCAGTTGCCGCCGTCGGGTTACCGGCTGGATTTACAGCAGCAATTTGCCCGTTACTGGCAACATATCGACAGGCGCAGGCTGACGCCACGCTGGTTGCGTTTACACCACCAGATGTTGTCGCAGGTTCCGCCGTCACCGCTGAAACTGGCGCTGGTACATATGGATATTCACGCGGGAAATGTGCTGAATACGCCGCAGGGGCTGCGCCTGATTGACTGGGAGTACGCGGCGAATGCGGATATTGCACTGGAGCTGGCGGCGCTTATTCGCGGCAACGACTGGAACGAGCAGCAAAAAAGGGCGTTCCTGTACGAGTACGTAAAGGCTGGCGGGTATCAGAACCTGTCCCTGTTGCAGCAGCAGGTTAACCGCTGGATCCCCTGGGTCAACTACCTGATGCTGATGTGGTTTGAAGTGCGCTGGCAGCAGACCGGCGAGAATCAATACAGTGAATGGGCGCACCCGTTGCGCCCGTGATGATCATATGAAAAAGAAAAGGAGCGTCCATTTTGTTGGGACCTGTCATGCTGGATGTCGCTGGCTACGCGCTGGATGCTGAAGAACGTGAAATTTTGCAGCACCCGCTGGTGGGTGGGCTGATTTTATTCACCCGGAATTATCATGATGTCGATCAGTTGCATGAACTGATCCGCCAGATCCGTGCCGCGTCGCACGACAGATTGGTGCTGGCCGTCGATCAGGAAGGCGGGCGCGTACAGCGTTTTCGTGAAGGTTTTACCCGTTTGCCTGCCGCGCAATCTTTTGCAGCGCTCAACGAAGCGCACGAAGCGGGACGCCTGGCGCAGGAAAGCGGCTGGCTGATGGCATCAGAAATGATTGTGATGGATATCGACATCAGCTTTGCGCCTGTACTGGATATCGGGCATATCAGCGCAGCTATCGGTGAGCGGTCGTTCCACGCAGAACCCCGTAAAGCGCTGGAAATGGCTGAGCAGTATATTCTCGGCATGCATTCCGCCGGTATGAAAACCACCGGTAAGCATTTCCCGGGCCACGGTGCCGTCAGCGCAGATTCCCATAAAGAAACACCGCGTGACGATCGTCCGCTGGAGGTTATCCGTCAGCACGACATGGCTATCTTCCGCCAGCTTAACGAACGTAAATTGCTGGATGCGGTGATGCCTGCACATGTGATTTATACCCAGGCCGATCCGCGCCCGGCCAGTGGTTCACCATACTGGTTACAGGAAATTCTGCGCAAAGAGCTGAATTTCAACGGCGTGATCTTCTCCGATGATATATCAATGGAAGGCGCGGCCATTATGGGGAGTTATCCCGAACGGGCACAGGCCTCGCTGGATGCGGGCTGTGACATGATCCTTGCCTGTAATAACCGGCAAGGCGCGGTGAGCGTGCTGGATAACCTGTCCCCGGTCAACGCTGAGCGTGTTACGCAGTTGTATCATCGCGGACTGTACAGTGGAAAACAGGCCCGTCAGGATCTGCAAAATTCAAGTCGCTGGAAAGAGGCAAACCGTGATCTGACCACACTCGATGCCCGCTGGCAGGAACAC
This sequence comes from Rahnella sp. RFA10(1/100), assembly GCF_004195115.1. Classification (NCBI taxonomy): domain Bacteria; kingdom Pseudomonadati; phylum Pseudomonadota; class Gammaproteobacteria; order Enterobacterales; family Yersiniaceae; genus Rahnella; species Rahnella sp. RFA10(1/100). The sequence continues at coordinate 1,145,128 of NZ_SEWR01000001.1, read as the reverse complement.
AAACAGGCAGCCCTGTAACGTTTTTTCGACCGCGTGAAGGGGTCAACGCACATTCAGGATGAGGTAAACGATGATTATCTATTTGCATGGCTTCGATTCAACCAGTCCCGGTAACCATGAAAAAGTTTTGCAGTTACAGTTCATTGATCCGGACGTGCGCTTCATCAGCTACAGCACGCTCCACCCGCGTCATGACATGCAACATTTGCTCAAAGAAGTGGATAAAGTCCTGCATGAAACGACGGACACAAACGCGCTGATTTGCGGCGTCGGGCTTGGAGCCTTCTGGGCCGAGCGCATCGGATTCCTGTGTGGGATCCGTCAGGTGATGTTCAACCCGAATTTGTCACCGCAGGATAATATGGCCGGAAAAATCGACCGTCCTGAAGAGTATGAAGACATCGCCACCAAGTGCATCAGTGATTTCCGCGAGAAAAACCGTGACCGCTGCCTGGTGATTTTATCCCGTGAAGACGGTGTACTCGACAGCAGCAAAACGGCTGAGAAATTGCATCACTATTATCCGGTTGAATGGGACGAGCATCAGAGCCATAAATTCAAAGATATATCGACGCATCTGCAACGGATTAAAGCATTCAAAAATATCGCCTGATTTAACCTGTCGTTTCTGAAACCACTGCCTTCGCGCAGTGGTTTTTCATTTATACCCTTCGCCGGCCATGAACCGTTTCCTGCCGGTTCTGTCTCTAACTCGCTGATTTAAAAATGGCAAAACGCGTGCCATTTTCCTAAATTAAATTATCCAATTGAATTTAAATTGACCTATATCAATTTTGGTATGACCAAATCACCACGCGTGATATCCTCCGTCTCAGATACCGATTTAACTTAAGCAACCCTATGTAATATAAGGATAATATTTTTACTCTTATATAACAATTGGTTCACATTTGAGGGGGTCATTTTGACATCACCAGTGAAAAAAATTGTGATTATCGGCGGTGGCGCCGGCGGTCTGGAACTGGCAACCAGTCTGGGCCATAAACTTGGCCGCAACAAAAAAGCGGAGATCATTCTGGTCGATCGCAACCACAGCCATCTATGGAAACCTTTATTACATGAAGTGGCGACCGGCAGTCTGGATGATGGCGTCGATGCGCTGAGCTATCTGGCTCATGCCCGTAACCATGGTTTCACTTTCCAGATCGGTTCACTGACCGACATTGACCGCGAAAACCAGACCATCAAACTGGCTGAAATTTGCGACGAGAACGGCGAATTACTGGTGCCGGTGCGTGATATCGCGTACGACACACTGGTGATGGCGCTGGGCAGCACCTCTAATGACTTTGGTACACCGGGCGTCAAAGATCACTGCATCTTCCTGGATAACCCGCATCAGGCACACCGTTTCCATAACGAAATGCTGAACCTTTTCCTCAAATTCTCTGCCAGTTCCGACAAACAGAAGAAGGTGAATATCACCATTGTGGGGGGTGGGGCAACCGGCGTTGAATTGTCTGCCGAGTTGCACAATGCGGTAAAAGAACTGCACAGCTATGGTTTTGAAGGGCTGGACAGCGAAGCGCTGAATGTCACGCTGGTGGAAGCCGGTGAACGCATTCTGCCTGCCTTACCTCCGCGTATTTCTGCGGCGGCGCACCATGAGCTGACCAAACTGGGTGTGCAGGTTCTGACACAAACGATGGTCACCAGTGCTGATAAAAATGGCCTGAACACCAAGTCCGGCGAGTTCATCGAAGCAGACCTGATGGTCTGGGCCGCCGGGATTAAAGCCCCTGATTTCATGAAAGAGATCGCGGGCCTGGAAACCAACCGGATTAATCAGCTGGTGGTTGAGCCGACGTTGCAAACCACGCGTGATCCGAACATCTACGCGATTGGCGACTGTGCTTCCTGCCCGCAACCTGCGGGGGGTTTTGTGCCACCACGTGCGCAATCTGCACACCAGATGGCGTCCCGTTGCTTCGCCAATATTATGGCGCAGCGCAAGGGGCAGGGCCTGAAACCTTACGTCTATAAAGACCATGGCTCGCTGGTGTCTTTGTCACGCTTTAGCACTGTCGGCAGCCTGATGGGTAATCTGATGCGAGGCTCCATGATGGTCGAAGGCCGACTGGCGAGGCTGGTTTATATCTCGCTGTACCGCATGCACCAGATTGCGTTGCACGGTTACATTAAAACCGGTCTGATGATGCTGGTCGGTGGTATTAACCGGGTAATCCGCCCGCGTCTTAAACTGCACTGATTCCGGTCATCTCTCTTAGGGATAGCAGCGAAATCGTGACACACCTAAAAAGCCTGTTTACCGCAGGCTTTTCTATTTGCTGCGTAATCCTTTCTCAACACGCATACGATCACGACCTCTTTATGTTGTCAGCTAAGAATCCTCCGAAACACTTCACGGGACAGGTCATTTTCCTCACTTACAGAGTTCGTCTTATTGTTTGCTTACGTTTGGGTGGGCAGACTTGACGATAAGTTTACAGACGGCGATTCACGCACGCCGGACCTCAGATATAGGGCTGTTCGCTGAGGAGCGTCCCGGGAGGGTACGAATTGCGTGGTAACATTTTCGGAGGAAGTCCTGTGAACAAGTCAATGTTAGCTGGGGTCGGTATTGGTGTGGCTGCGGCGTTGGGCATTGCTGGCGTCGCGAGCATGAACGTCTTTTCGTCTGGCCCGCAATATGCGCAGGTTGTCAGCGCAACGCCAATCAAAGAGACCACAAAAACCCCACGTCAGGAATGTCGTAATGTGACAGTCACTCACCGCCGTCCTGTACAGGATGAGCACCAGATTGCCGGTTCCGTACTCGGGGCTGTTGCCGGTGGCGTATTGGGTCACCAGTTTGGTGGCGGTCGCGGACGTGATGTTGCGACAGTAGCCGGTGCACTGGGTGGTGGCTATGCGGGTAACCGTGTGCAGAGCAGCATGCAGGATAATGACACCTACACCACGCAACAGCAGCGCTGTAAAACCGTGTATGACAAAGAAGATAAAATGCTCGGCTATGATGTGACCTATAAAATAGGCGATCAGCAAGGGAAAGTGCGTATGGACCACGATCCGGGCACACAAATTCCGCTGGATAAAAGCGGTCAGCTGCAACTTACCCGTTCATAAACACGCGGTAGCGGTGAGAAATGAAAGCCTGAGGCGAACCTCAGGCTTTTTTTATACCGCTTACAGACCATTTTTGTGTTTGACGATATCCGCCATGACCGCCAGTGCAATTTCCGCAGGGGTCTTGCTGCCGATGTGTAATCCTACCGGCGCATGCAGGCGGGAAAAATCTTCCTCACTGAAATCAGCGATGCTTTGCAGACGCTCACGGCGTCGTGCGCTGTTGAGCTGCGACCCCATCGCGCCGATGTAAAACGCGGGTGTATTCACCGCTTCCATCAGTGTCAGGTCATCCATTCGCGGATCGTGGGTCAGCGCCACAATCGCAGTATTCGCATGGCAGTTTTGCTGTTCGAGATATTTTGCCGGGAACTGTCTTTCCAGCCGGATATCTGATTTCAGTCTCGGTAAGAAATTTTCCAGCACGTCGTCCCGGCATTCGCAGACCACGACTTCAAAGCCCAGGGCGCAGGCAAAATCGGCGCAGTAAAGTGCCACACCCGACAGACCGGCGATCAATAACCTTGGGGGTGCTGCCAGATGCAGCGTGATGCAATTGCCGTCGCGCATGATTTGCGTCGCATGATAATACTCAGCGGGTGCCAGATGATCACAGGCGGCAGGCGGCGTGATGGATTTGCTGAGCGCATAATGCCCGGCAAGCGCCATTCCCATACGTTGCAGATAACCGGCATTACCGGCAGTCGCCGGTAAATATTCGACCAGCACGTCCAGCGAACCGCCGCACGGCAACGCAATGTCGGGCGTCAGTCCTCCTTCGCCATAGTGCACGATCTGGCTCGGTTGCCGGTATTCACCTGCGGCAATACGCTGTAAAAAATCCTCTTCGACACAACCGCCGGAAAGCGATCCGCAAAAATGCCCGTCGCGTGTCGCCGCCATCAGAGCGCCCGGCGCGCGCGGAGACGAACCGTACGTGTTGAGCACGGTGCAAAGCCATACTGGCTGATGTGCCAGCCATGTTATGGCCTGGGAAATAACTTCATTATCAAGATGCTGCATGCTGATTTAGGTTTGAAATAAGCAGGGGCGGGGAAAGTTGCGCCGGAATATCAATATCTGTGATTACGGCAGGATGGCTGAAATCCAGGCGCAACATACGATGGCTGCGGAGCAGTTCACGTGCGCCGTTGTCACCGCGTAAGAGCCGAAGTTTTTCACGCATTGGCTGGGCAAAACCGACAGGATGCCCCGGTTCATTTTGCCAGTACGGGCGTACGATCATCTCCTGGCGCAGGCGATCCGCCACGGCGGTGAAAACTTCAGCGGTGACAAAAGGCATATCGGCCAGATGGATCAGCCAGCCGTCCCAGCCCGCCGTAGCATGCACACCCGCGGCTATGGATTCTCCGGTGCCGGCGCTGCTGATGAGCGTTAACGGTATTCCCTCACGCAAACAACATGCCTGAACCGGCCGGTTTTCAGGGCGGGTGATCACATGTACCGGCAACCGGCTCGCGCACGCCTGACGCAACGTTGCCTCAAAAACAGTGACAACGTTTCCTGCTGTCTTTTGCAGGCGTGCATTCAGTTTATTTCCTTCACCACCGGCGGCGATAAACCGGCTCCCCGTACCCGCGGCGAGAAGAATAATACCTGCCATTTTGCATGACTTCCTCTTGTTCATTTTCAGATCAGATGTTCTGTAAACTCACCCAGCATGTCACCGACAAACTTCAGCCGTTTCGGACGATCAGTCAGATCTAACATAAATTTCAGTTTTGCCGGGCCGTCCAGACGATAAACTTGCGGTTGTTTCTGTAACAGACCAATCAGGAAGCCCGGATCGACACGGTTCTTATCGCCAAACTCAATGAATCCGCCGCGCTCATTACCTTCAATGCGCCGGATGCCCAGCTCTTTGGCTTTCAGGCGCAGTACGGCAATCTGCAACAGATTGCGCGCACCGTCCGGCAAGGTGCCGAAACGGTCAATCAGCTCAACGCGCAGTTCATCCAGCTCTCCCTCTGTTTTCGCACTGGCGATACGTTTATATAACGACAGGCGCGTATTCACATCAGGAATGAAATCTTCCGGCAGCAACGCAGGCATGCGCATTTCAACTTCGGTCTGGCTGGTGGTTAAATCCTCCAGCGACGGCTCGCGGCCTTCTTTCAACGCGTCGACAGCGTTTTCCAGCAACTCCATATACAGCGAGAAACCGATGCTGGTCATCTGGCCACTCTGGCCTTCACCGAGCAGTTCGCCTGCACCGCGGATTTCAAGGTCGTGCGTCGCCAGCGCAAAACCGGCACCCAGGTCTTCCAGCGAGGCAATGGCTTCGAGACGCTTATGTGCGTCCGTCGACATCGCTTTCGGCGGCGGCGTCAGCAGATATGCATACGCCTGATGGTGTGAGCGGCCCACACGACCCCGCAGCTGATGCAGCTGTGCCAGACCAAAGTGGTCTGCACGCTCAATAATAATAGTATTGGCGGTCGGGATATCAATACCGGTTTCGATGATAGTGGTACACACCAGGACGTTGAAACGTTGATGGTGGAAATCATTCATCACACGTTCGAGGTCGCGTTCACGCATCTGGCCGTGACCGATAGCAATGCGAGCTTCCGGGACCAGTTCCGCCAGCCGCTGCGAGGCTTTTTCGATATTCTCCACATCGTTGTAAAGATAATAAACCTGCCCGCCGCGCAGAATTTCACGCAGGATTGCCTCGCGCACCACCAGGCTGTCGTATTCGCGCACAAAGGTTTTGACCGCCATACGTCGCGCAGGCGGCGTGGCGATAATCGACAGGTCGCGCATGCCACTCATTGCCATGTTCAGCGTACGCGGGATAGGCGTTGCGGTCAGGGTCAGAATATCCACGTCGGCACGCATCGCCTTGATGCGCTCTTTATGACGCACGCCGAAACGGTGTTCTTCATCAACAATTAACAACCCCAGATCTTTCCAGCGCAGGTCACTTTGCAGCAGTTTGTGCGTACCGATAATAATATCGACTTTGCCTTCTACTGCGTCTTCCAGCACCGCATTTTGCTCTTTCGCACTGCGGAAACGGGACATCATTTCAATACGCACCGGCCAGCTGGCGAAACGATCGCGGAAATTATCAAAGTGCTGTTGTGCCAGCAGCGTGGTGGGTACCAGAACAGCCACCTGCTTATTGTTGGATACCGCAAGGAAAGCCGCGCGCATCGCCACTTCTGTTTTACCGAAACCGACGTCGCCGCAGACCAGCCGGTCCATCGCCAGCGGCTGGGTCATGTCAGTCAGTACAGCATTAATGGCCTGTGCCTGATCCGGTGTGGTTTCAAACGGGAAAGCCTGACAGAACAACTGATACTGTTCTTTGTCGTGTTTAAATGCGAAACCACTTTTGGCTTCGCGCTGGGCATAGATATCCAGCAGTTCAGCGGCGACGTCGCGCACTTTCTCTGCCGCTTTCTGCCGCGCTTTCGACCAGGCTTCACCACCGAGTTTATGCAGCGGCGCGCTCTCATCTGCGCCACCGGCATAGCGGCTGATGAGATGCAGCGATGACACTGGTACATAAAGTTTGTCTTCACCGGCGTAGGTCAGGATCAGGTATTCGGCAGTAATACCGCCAGTTTCCAGGGTCGTCAGCCCGAGATAACGCCCCACGCCATGCTCAACGTGTACCACCGGTTGGCCGGGTCGCAGCTCGGCGAGGTTACGGATCAGTGTATCGGTATTGATTGACCGGCGGCTGTCCTGACGGCGGCGCGCCACGCGTTCACCGAGCAAATCGCTTTCGCAGATCAGTGCCAGCTGTTTACCGGCATCGAGAAAACCGCGTTCAGAGGCACCAATCATGATGTAACGACCGGCGGTTTCGGCTTGTTCAATGCGGGTGATCAGCGTTGGCATCAGTTTGATGCGCGCCAGCAAATCCTGAAGCGTTTCGCGGCGGCCTTCGCTTTCTACGGAGAATACCAGGCTGCCGGCAAAGGATTCATTGAAGCGCCGCAAATTATCCATTGGCGCTTTGTTCTGGGGCTGAACGGATAAATCGGGCAGTTTTTCGTAACTCAGATTGGTGTTGGCAGCTTTTTTCGGCAGTGAATCAGTACGCAACTGAATACGTGGCCAGGCTTTAAGCTCGGTATAAAGCGACTCCACGCGCAGCCACAGGTTTTCCGGTTCAAGCAGCGGACGCATCGGATCAACGCGGCGGCTTTCGTAACGCTGGCAGGCGTCCAGCCAGAAGCGCTCGGCAGCGGCTTCCAGATCGCCGGTATTCAGCACCAGTGTGTTTTCCGGTAAATAGCTAAACAGTGTGGTCAGCGGCTGGCTGAAAAACAACGGTTGCCAGTATTCGATGCCGGCAGGAAAGGTTCCTTTGCTGACCTGCTGATAAACGTGTTCTGCATCGCGGCGCACTTCAAATTTCTCGCGCCACTGGCTGCGGAACAACTCGATGGCATTTTTATCGGTTGGAAATTCGTGGGCAGGCAGCAGATTGATGTGTTCGACTTCAGTCAGCGTGCGCTGACTGTCCACATCAAAAATGCGCAGGCTGTCGATTTCATCGTCAAAGAAATCAATGCGGTAGGGTTCTTCGCTACCCATCGGATACAAATCAAGCAGGGCGCCACGGGTCGCAAATTCACCGTGCTCCATCACCTGATCCACACTGCGATAACCGGCCTGTTCCAGCTGTGCACGCAGTTTATCCCGCGAGAGCTGCTGACCTTTCTTCATCACCAGTGCGTGGCCGTGCAGGAATTCGTGCGGGCAGACTCGCTGCATCAGCGTATTCACCGGCAAAATAATGATGCCGCGCTTCATAGCTGGAAGCTGATACAAACTGGAAAGACGGGAAGAAATAATTTCCTGATGTGGTGAAAAACTGTCGTAAGGCAGCGTTTCCCAGTCCGCAATACTCAGGACTTTGTTATCAGTAAACTGTTGAATTTCATCGCGCAGGCGCAGGGCATTTTGCATATCAGGGGCAATCAGCAGAACCGGGCCTGTATGGCGTTCACTGATTTGTGCACATTCCAGCGCACAGGCGGAGCCCGTAAGCTGGCCTAACAGGCGGGTGTCGCCCGGACGTTCAGGCAACGAATAACGATAATCTTGAGACATAGGCTGTTTTGAGTTCTCGTTTTGGCGGCTGTCGGAGGCCAATTAGCAGACCGTATCTTGCTTTGCAGAAGTAATCGCGGTCAACCCGTTGACGGTATAAAAGGGTCAACGGCGTCACAAAGTTAAACCGATTACTTTGGGTTAATGGTTCCATAAAGCGGTGCTAGCCTTTATTATCCTTGATCACTTTAGTCTGCGCCACGCACTTATTTGCGGCCAAGCATTTAAAACGGATGTTATGTATCAACCTGTCGCGTTATTTATCGGTCTGCGCTACATGCGCGGACGTGCTTCGGACCGCTTCGGGCGGTTTGTCTCCTGGTTATCCACTATTGGCATTACCCTCGGGGTGATGGCGTTAGTGACCGTGCTGTCAGTGATGAACGGTTTTGAGAAAGATCTGGAAGGTAACATTCTGGGTCTGATGCCGCAGGCGTTAATCACCACGCCGGGAGGGTCTCTCGACCCTCAAAAAATCACGCATGAACAAGTCTCGGCGCTGAAAAGCGTTAATAGCGCTGTGCCACTGACCACCGGTGATGTCGTGCTGCAAAGTCCCGGCAGCGTCGCGGTGGGGGTAATGCTCGGTGTGGATCCTGACCAGAAGGATCCGCTGGCAAAATACTTAATTGGGGTTGCCCAGCAGGAACTTCAACCCGGTAAATACAACGTGATTCTTGGCGATCAACTGGCGCAACAGTTAAAAGTGCGTCGCGGCGATCAGTTACGTCTGATGGTCACCAGCGTCAGCCAGTTTACACCGGTCGGTCGCGTCCCGAGCCAGCGCTTGTTCAATGTTATCGGCACCTTCTCCGCCAACAGCGAAGTGGATGGTTACCAGATGCTGGTCAATATTCAGGATGCCTCCCGGCTGATGCTGTATCCGAAAGGTAACGTGACCGGCTGGCGTTTGTTCCTCGACAAACCACTGGACGTCGACAGTCTGAGTACGCAAAAACTGCCTGACGGTGCCAGCTGGAAAGACTGGCGGGAACGTCGCGGCGAATTGTTCCAGGCGGTGCGCATGGAGAAAAATATGATGGGGCTGCTGCTGAGCCTGATCGTCGCCGTCGCTGCGTTTAACATTATTACGTCACTGGGACTGCTGGTGATGGAGAAACAAGCCGAAGTGGCCATTTTGCAAACGCAGGGCTTAAGCCGCCGCCAGATTATGGCGCTGTTTATGGTGCAGGGTGCCAGTGCAGGTGTGATTGGCGCATTGCTCGGGGCCGTGCTGGGTGTGGTGCTTGCCACTCAGCTGAATACGATTATGCCCGCTATCGGGCTGATGCTTGATGGCGCATCGCTGCCGGTCGATATCGAACCGGTTCAGGTAGTGGTCATTGCGCTCGTCGCGATGGTCATCGCCTTATTATCTACGCTTTATCCTTCCTGGCGCGCTGCTGCCACCCATCCCGCAGAGGCTTTACGTTATGAGTAATTCTTTATTATTGCAGTGTGAAAACCTCTGTAAGACTTATCAGGAAGGCAAAATGCACACCGATGTGCTGCGTGACGTAAGTTTTGCCATGCAGCCAGGTGAGATGATGGCGATTGTCGGGACGTCCGGTTCCGGCAAAAGTACGTTACTGCATTTGCTGGGCGGGCTGGATTCCCCGACGTCCGGTGAAGTGATTTTCAAAGGTCAGTCGCTGAACGGCATGTCTTCATCGGCGAAATCAGAATTGCGCAACCGTGAACTGGGCTTCATCTATCAGTTCCACCATTTGCTGCCGGATTTCACCGCGCTGGAAAACGTGGCGATGCCGCTGCTGATCGGCAAAAAGAAACCCGCAGAAGTTCAGGAGCGGGCGATGGCGATGCTCGAAGCGGTGGGTTTGCAACATCGCAGCAATCACCGTCCTTCCGAGCTTTCCGGCGGTGAACGCCAGCGCGTGGCGATTGCCCGTGCACTGGTGAATAATCCCTCGCTGGTGTTGGCCGATGAACCCACCGGTAACCTTGATCAGCGTAATGCCGACAGCATTTTCGAACTGCTCGGCGAACTGAATATGCGTCAAGGAACAGCATTTCTGGTGGTGACGCATGATCTGCAACTTGCAAACCGCCTGACGCGTCAGCTGGAAATGCGTGACGGCAAGCTGCAACAGGATTCGATGTTGCTGGGAGCGAAGTAATGTCAGGCATTCCGTTTTCATTATTGATTGGTCTGCGGTTTAGCCGTGGCCGCCGTCGCAGCGGCATGGTGTCGCTGATTTCGGTGATTTCAACCTTAGGCATTGCGCTGGGTGTGGCAGTGCTGATCGTCGGCCTCAGTGCCATGAATGGTTTTGAACGTGAGCTGAAAGAACGTGTCCTGGCGGTCGTGCCGCACGGCGAGATCCGCCCGGTCAATCAGCCGTTCAACAACTGGCAGGATGTGCTGGATCGTGTGGAGAAAGTGCCGGGAATAGTGGCGGCAGCGCCCTATATCCAGTTCAACGGCCTGATTGAGCACGGAGCCAAACTGCGTGCCATTCAGCTGAAAGGCGTTGACCCACAGAGTGAACCGCGCGTCAGTGCTGCGCCGAAATTTGTGCAGAATAATGCCTGGCAGAGTTTTAAAGCCGGTCAGCAGCAACTGATCCTTGGTAAAGGCGTGGCGGATGCCGTGGGCGTGAAACAGGGCGACTGGGTGACGGTGATGATCCCGAACAGCGACCCGGAGATGAAGCTGTTACAGCCAAAACGTATTCGCCTGCAGGTAGCTGGTATTTTGCAGCTCAGCGGACAACTTGATCACAGCCTTGGCATGGTGCCTCTGGCCGATGCCCAGCAATATCAGGATATGGGCAGCAGCGTGACCGGTATTGATATCAAAGTGAACGATGTCTTTGCCGCCCAGAAACTGGTGCATGATGCCGGGAAAGTGACGCAGGCTTACGTTTATATCAGCAGCTGGATCGGGACGTATGGCTATATGTACCGGGACATCCAGATGGTGCGCGCTATCATGTATATGGCGATGGTGCTGGTGATTGGCGTTGCCTGTTTTAATATCGTCTCGACGCTGGTGATGGCAGTAAAAGATAAAAGCAGTGATATCGCAATTTTACGCACTTTGGGTGCAAAAGACGGCCTTATCCGCGCGGTCTTCATCTGGTACGGTTTACTGGCAGGCCTGGTGGGCAGCGTGGCGGGGGTGGTGATCGGCGTGATCGCAGCTTTCCAGCTGACGAATATCGTCAATGCGTTGCAAAAACTGACCGGTCATCAGTTCCTGTCGGGCGATATTTATTTCATTGACTTCCTGCCTTCTGAAGTTCACTGGCTGGATGTGGCGGGTGTACTGCTCACTGCGCTGGTACTGAGTCTGCTGGCAAGCTGGTATCCGGCACGCCGTGCAAGTCGTATCGATCCTGCCCGCGTACTCAGTGGCGGCCAGTAATCTATTTAAACGAAGTTTTAATCAGACACAGAGAGTAAGGAGCATTTCATGCGCACACGTCATCGTCTGTGTCGGTTTCGCAAAAATAAGCGTATTCGCCATCAGCGATTCCGGTCAAATATCTTCCACCGGGATTCGATGGCGGCTGCATCGCTGAAGAAACCGTTTGTTGTGGTGCTGACCGGCGCAGGGATTTCCGCCGAATCGGGCATTCGTACTTTCCGCGCTGCCGACGGGTTGTGGGAAGAACACCGTGTCGAGGATGTGGCGACGCCGGAAGGTTATCGCCGTGATCCTGAACTTGTGCAGCGTTTTTATAATGAGCGCCGCCGCCAGTTGCAGGCTGAAGATCTCAAACCTAACGCCGCACATTCCGCGCTGGCCACGCTGGAAGAAGCACTCGGCGACAACTTCCTGCTGGTCACACAAAATATCGATAACCTGCACGAACGCGCGGGCAGTTCACGTGTTATTCACATGCACGGTGAATTACTGAAAGTGCGTTGTACACAGTCAGGGCAGGTGCTGGACTGGCCAGGCGATCTGACTGTGGATGACCGCTGCCATTGCTGTCAGTTTCCGGCACCGCTGCGCCCGCACATTGTCTGGTTTGGGGAAATGCCTTTTGGTATGGACGAAATTTACGATGCACTGGCTAAGGCCGATTTCTTTGTCGCTATCGGTACGTCAGGCCACGTTTATCCGGCTGCCGGATTTGTTCATGAGGCGCGCATTGGGGGGGCCTGTGCTGTTGAGCTGAATCTTGAGCCGAGTCAGGTTGAAAGTGAATTTGATATGAAGCACTACGGACTGGCGAGCCAGATCGTCCCGGAATTTGTCCATAAGTTCCTGACTAAGAAAGACCAGGCCTGGTGAACACCAGGCTTTTTTTACTGTTCCCGCCAAAAAATTGCGCCTGCCCCAAAGACATATCTCGTTAAACTTGGTGAAAAATGACCTGACGCAATATTCAGGGTTTTCATGCTGCGCATAATAAAACCCAGCCGCCAGAGGATATCCCAATGAATAAGTTGCTTGATCGTTTTCTTCATTATGTTTCTTTCGATACTCAGTCTAAGCCCAATGTTAAGCACACGCCCAGTACTGAAGGGCAACTCAGGCTGGCCCAGGCCTTGCGTAATGAGCTGACTGAACTGGGTTTTTCGCAGGTTACGCTCAGTGATAAAGGTTGTGTAATGGCCACCTTGCCGGGCAATGTCGCCTGGAATGTGCCGGTAATCGGTTTTATTTCCCATCTGGATACCGCACCTGATTTCACAGCGAAACATGTCAATCCACAGATTGTAGAAAATTACCGTGGCGGAGATATCGCGCTGGGTAATGGCGATGAAATATTATCGCCGGTGATGTTCCCGGTATTACACCAGCTTCTCGGCCATACGATTATTACTACGGATGGCAAAACGTTGCTGGGGTCTGATGATAAATCCGGTATTGCTGAAATTATTACCGCGATGGTCCGGCTGAAAAACAGCAATATTCCCCACGGGCCGGTACGCATTGCCTTTACGCCGGATGAAGAAATCGGCAAAGGTGCGCAGAGTTTTGATATTTCGGCCTTTGGCGCGCAGTGGGCTTACACCGTCGATGGTGGTGGCGTGGGCGAACTGGAGTTTGAAAACTTTAACGCGGCCTCGGCCACTATTAAAATTGTCGGCAACAACGTACACCCGGGCAGCGCCAAAGGGGTGATGGTAAATGCATTATCACTGGCAACCCGTTTTCACAACGAACTGCCGGTGGAAGAAACACCTGAACATACTGAAGGTTACGAGGGTTTTTATCACCTGACGACCATCAAGGGCAATGTTGAACGCGCAGAAATGCATTACATCATCCGTGACTTTGACAAGACGCAGTTCGAAGCCCGTAAGCAAAAAATTATCGATATCGCACATGTGGTCGGCAAAGGCCTGCACCGCGACTGCTATATTGAAGTGACGCTCGACGATCATTATTACAATATGCGCGACAAAGTGGCCGGGCATCCGCACATTATTGCGCTGGCGCAGCAGGCGATGAAAGATTGCGATATTGAGCCAGTCATGAAGCCAATCCGCGGCGGCACTGATGGCGCCCAACTTTCTTTCCGCGGTTTGCCTTGTCCGAATATTTTTACCGGTGGATATAATTTCCACGGTAAACATGAATTTGTTACGCTCGAAGGGATGGAAAAAGCCGTCTCGGTGATTATGCGTATTGCGGAACTGACGGCGAATAAATCTCAATAAGTCCAGGTCAGCCTTTGAGTTATAAATTTTAACAATATAAGGCTGTTTATCTTTTCTTGATTACCCCCCTCTGGTTTCCTTGTCATTATGGCGAAATATAAATTATCTAAATATATTTTGGGGTTGCATGTCTAATTTGTATTTTTTTCTCATATCCCATGCCTGTAAGATACGCTTTTTATTTTTAAGGATTTAAAGCAATGGACGCAACGGATATAAGAGAATTACGAGATTTTGTGAAAATACGCACCTTCACACCAGAAACAAGCTCACGATATAGTGCCTGGGTATTAATCTGGTATCCGCATGCAGGGAGTGCAGGTCATGCGTCAATGTTTATTGGTGATATTTTAGAAACCAGCCTTTATGTCAGTTGGTGACCAGAGGCAGGAGACGCTAAAAAAGTCTTGTTCGGTAAATTTCCTTCCAGAATAAGCGCTCATGGAAATGCCGATTTAACCACTTACCGGTCTGATGCCTATGCTGAAGGCGGGCTCCCCGATGTGATTTACGGATTAATGAATCTGAATGAGCACATGATGAAAATGGCCTGGTATGACATTTGCCATAAACAAGGGGGATCCTCATTTCGTACTGTAGGGAAGAATTGTGCCGATATAGTTGGTCGGGTTATTAATGCAGGGCTGGTCCGTTCATCGTTACGTGCAAAGGCCTTTGACTACATGCAGGGAGGGTTTTTACCCTGTACGCCTAAGCGCATAGGGATAGCTTGTAATTATCTTAGAGATAAAAATATGGCTGTAAAAATAAGTTTGCATGCCAAGTCACTGAACCTTAATCCTTTAAAATTCATTTTTCGGCTTAGATGAACTGACCGGGAATTATTTTAATCGTTCAATTCCGTGTAAAACCATCTGGCTTCCATCTGCCTCGTTACCCTGTGTGGTGATGATACATCTGTCAGGCATCTTCACCGCACGGAACGAAAGTTGGAGGGTAAAAATGCTGCGATTTTTATCCACCATCAAAATATCGTTATTTCTGAGAATGATATTTGTAATATTTGCCTGAGTAATGAGTCTGATCATGCCATTGCTGGAGATATAGAAACGTGTATCGGTTTTATTTCTGTCCAGAGAAACCATGGCGATTTTCCATTTAGTGCTATCACTGGCCTTCCAGTCGTCGACGGCACCAAAAAAATCCGGGAAAATGCCCTGATGTAAGAAAGAGGAAAGTGAACCAATATGCTCCTGAATCCATTCGTTTTGCGGTTCAAGGATCTGAGCTGAGAAGTTTAATTTTGATTTAATCTCATTGCCGGGTACCGATATTTTTTTATTATTAATATAATAATGCATACGGGAAATATCAGCCAGCATACTGGGGTTCATTACTGATTTTCCAAACTTACTTATATCCCTGGCAATGTTTCCGTTGATGGTATTGAAGAGTTTATGCGTGATTTCAGGAGATATGTTAAGCGTCAGGTTGCAATCAGTGTGTTGTAATGGATGTGTTGTGATTTTATTTCCGGAAAAATGTGATGGGATAGGATGAACTTTATTTTTCTCGAAAAATTTTGTAAAAAACATGGTTTGCCTTTCATCATTATAGGGGAATAGAGGGTCTGTAAAGGCAGTATAAAATTAAAAGTAACCTGTGACTATTACCAACTCCTTATTCATCGGTTAAACTATATTAATATGGAAATGTTAACTTCATTAATACATACAGGATACCGGGTACCCTGTATGTATCTTAATGATAAATGTCCGTTGATATCAATCGTTAAAATACCAGTAACCGCTGTTGACCAGTGCAGACAGCAGGGCGAGGAAGGACGGGTCGTCCAGCGCATTGCCGAGCATTTCTTTCGTTACGGTTTTATGGCGTGCAATGGCATCTACCGCACCGATATGTTCAGTGGTTATTGCTTCACCGTTAACGTAGCAGGTATCCCCCACGCGCAGGACGCGCAGGCCCCCCAAACGCTCCAGGGTTTCACCTGACTCCAGCAGTTCATAAATTTCCCCGGCCTGATAAGGAGGCTCCGGTGGCGCCAGATCCAGTTCATGACGAGACTGGGAAATAAATTCTCCGAACCAGTTATTGAAATGCGCCGGATTACCAATCAAATCCAGCATCATGGAACGCAGTTTATTCAGTTCGGCAGGCTGTACTTCAGCCGGATGCTCACGTTCAACCAGTTCCGGATCGCTGTAACGGTGGCTGCCCAGTTCACGGGAAAGCACATAATCGGCAAAACCGCTGACCATCTCACGGGCGTTTGGTGCGCGAAAACCCACAGAATAATTGAGGGAATTTTCCAGTGAATAGCCGTCATGAGGGAAGCCCGGCGGAATATAAACGATATCGCCGGGTTCCAGTTCTTCATCGATAATGGCATCGAAGGGTTCAACCTGTAATAAATCAGGATGCGGGCAATGTTGTTTCATCGCGACTTTTTCGCCTACACGCCAGCGACGGCGGCCGGTACCCTGAATGATAAATACGTCGTACTGATCCAAATGGGGACCTACGCCACCGCCAGGCACCGAGAAGGAAATCATTAAATCATCCATGCGCCAGTCAGGAATGTGGCGGAATGGCGTCATCAGATGAGAAGAGGGCTCATGCCAGTGATCGACAGCCTGCACCAGCACCGACCAGCCTGTTTCCCCCAGATGGTCATAACTCTCAAAGGGCCCGTGGCTGACATTCCACTTACCGTCCTGATTGCTCACCAGACGGCTGTCCACTTCATTTTCCATTGCCAGACCGGCCAGCTCGTCCGGAGAAATCGGATCGACGAAATTTTTAAAGCCGCGCTTTAATACGACCGGGCGCTTTTGCCAGTAACGCTGCAGGAAATCATTCCAGTCTAGGTCGAGTTGGTAATCCATAGTATTTCCCTTGCATTAAATGGAGGGTGATAAAGAAGTGCGGAGTCTGTAAATGATTATAACGGAAGGTGTTGCAGCTGAGTGGGGCAATTGCCAGCAAATTTTGCACAATGGATAAGATTGCGCCGAAATTTGCTGGCAAAGTAGTCGGGGGAGAACGTTACTCCAGTTCAATGCCTTGTTGCAGACCAAAACAGACGTGCATGCTGGCGCCGCCAAGCGGGCTGTCACCGATGATAATTTTGCCATCGTACTGTTCGATGATGTCGTTGGCGAGCGATAACCCCAGACCTTGTCCCGGACGCAAGGTATCGGCACGCTGCCCGCGTTGGAAAATCACTTCGCGTTTGCTGTCCGGAATGCCCGGGCCATCGTCCTCAATCAGGATCACCAGCTGATTTTCGGTGTGCACGGCGCTGATTTCGACAAACTCAAGGCAGTACTTACAGGCGTTATCAATGACGTTGCCCATGACTTCCATGAAGTCATTTTTTTCGCCCACAAAGGTAATTTCCGGTGAAATATCCACTGTGATCACCACCCCTTTACGCTGATAAACCTTATTCAGTGCTGAACATAATCCGTCAAGGATCGCCGGGACGGAGTGAACTTCACGGATCAGCAGGTTTTGTTCAGAGCGCAATGTCGCACGATGCAGGTAATAACCAATCTGCTGCGAGATGCGGCTGATTTGCTCAAGCATGACCGGCTCAGCATCTTCGATGGTCATCTGTTTACCATTTCGCAGTGCACGCAGGGTAGACTGCAA
Organism: Rahnella sp. RFA10(1/100); assembly: GCF_004195115.1. Taxonomy (NCBI): domain Bacteria; kingdom Pseudomonadati; phylum Pseudomonadota; class Gammaproteobacteria; order Enterobacterales; family Yersiniaceae; genus Rahnella; species Rahnella sp. RFA10(1/100). The sequence continues at coordinate 1,127,650 of NZ_SEWR01000001.1, read as the reverse complement.
TACGGCCAGCGGTGTTTTCAGGCTGTGCGTCAGGTCCGCCAGCGTGGTGCGGTAACGATCATAACGGCCGCGTTCGCCATGCAGCAAAATATTCAGATTACGCACCAGACCGCGCAGTTCGCGTGGCGGGTTTTCATCAAGCGACTCACGCTCGTGAGTTTCCAGTTCGGCGACCTGATGAATCAGCTCTTTGATGGGCCGCAGGCTCCAGTAAGCGGCCAGCCATAACAGCGGCACAACCAGCAACAGGTTCGCCAGTAATACATAACTGAACCATTCCCAGACCAGATCAGAGCGCTGCAGTTCCTGCGGAATGGTATCGACCACCACGATGTTCAGCGCCGGCAGACGAGATGTCGCATTGTAGGTATTGACCGCAATGGAGTGGGTCATCGCGTTGGCGTCGGTATCGTCATAATCCTTCAGCTTATCCTGCGCTTTCGGGTTATTCCCCAGTACTTCACTGCTGATTTGTGTATCGGTATCCAGCTCATAAAAGCCAGGTTTGTTCATCCATGCTTTATCAATATGCGCTTCGAGTTCAGGGATGCGGCGCTCAGCCCACAATAATTTCCCTTCGTCGTCGTAAATAAACACCAGCGTTGGCGTGTTAAGGTCGAGATCAGGCGGAACATTGATAGTCAGTTTGCCGTCGCGCCACTGCGCAAGGCTGAAGAAAAGGTTACTTTCGCCGCGCAGGAGACGGTAGGCGGTTTTGTCGAAACTCACCATATAACCGACCACTGCCACCAGCCCGTAGGCCAGCGACAGGGTAAGCACCACCGCCGCGGTTGCCATCATAAAGCGGACGCGAAGGGAGAAGGGGTTCCGGGTACGACGTCCTTTCATGAAGCGTCCTTTGAATATGTCGATGATTATGACCTGATGTCGAAACGGTAACCCTGACCGCGCACGGTCGTTATCACATCAACCGGATGTTCTGCCTGCAATTTTTTACGCAGACGGCCCATCAGAACATCGACAGTATGACTCTCACGCAACTCGGCATCCGGATAAAGCTGAAGCATCAGCGAATCCTTGCTGACCACTTTTCCTGCATTGCGGATCAACGTTTCAATAATCGTGTATTCGAAAGCGGTCAGTTTAATTGGCTGTTCATTTACGGTCAGTTCGCGACGTGACAGATCAATCTGGAAAGGTTGCAGCGTGATCACCTGAGAAGCGAGGCCGCTGTTACGGCGCATCAGCGCCTGCATACGCGCCAGGACCTCTTCCAGATGGAATGGCTTAGTGACGTAATCATCCGCACCGGCCTCCAGCACTGCCACTTTATCCTGCCAGCTTTCGCGGGCGGTCAGGACCAGAATCGGCAGATTGGTCTGATGACTGCGCCAGCGGCGGATCAGGCTCAGGCCGTCTTCGCCTGGTAAACCAAGGTCAACAATGGCGATATCGGGCGCATGCTCATGCAGGAAATAGTCTGCTTCTTTGGCATCTTCCGCCGCATCGACCTGATGGCCCATTTCCCGCAACTGTACGGAGAGGTGATGACGTAACAGTGCATTATCTTCAATGACTAAAATCCGCATGGTAATTCCTTATCCTGACAGCGCGAAAAATGGTTTAAATATTCTGCATGCGATTGTAAATGATTCAGAAACACTTTAATCAACCTCAGGTCAACACAGGTGTGCCGAACATCAACAAAACCTAAACGAATTATAAGCAGCTTTGTGCAGGAACGGGATTAAAAAAGGCGGCCCGCAGGCCGCCTCTGGTACAACACTTTAAAAACTTACTTCAGTTCGTCAACCATGGTGGTGGCGCGACCAATGTAGTTACCCGGCGTCATGGCTTTCAGACGTACTTTCTCGTCTTCCGGTAATTCAAGTGAATCGATAAATGCCTGCATGCCGGCGGCATCAACACGTTTACCGCGTGTCAGTTCTTTCAGCTTCTCGTAAGGTTTTTCGATGCCATAACGGCGCATCACGGTCTGGATTGGCTCAGCCAGCACTTCCCAGTTGTGATCCAGTTCGTTTGCCAGATTTGCTTCGTTTACTTCCAGCTTGCTGACGCCTTTCATGGTCGCCTGATAAGCGATAAGTGCATAGCCCAGACCGACACCGAGGTTGCGCAGTACCGTGGAATCCGTCAGATCACGCTGCCAGCGTGATACAGGCAATTTGCTGGCCAGATGCTGTAATACAGCATTGGACAGACCGAGGTTGCCTTCGGAGTTTTCGAAGTCGATCGGGTTTACTTTGTGCGGCATCGTGGACGAACCGATTTCACCCGCGATGGTACGTTGTTTGAAGTGGTTCAGGGCAATGTAACCCCAGATATCGCGGTCAAAGTCGATCAGGATAGTGTTGAAACGTGCCACGCAGTCAAACAGCTCGGCGATGTAATCATGCGGCTCGATCTGAGTAGTGTACGGATTCCAGGTAATCCCCAGAGAAGTCACGAACTCTTCGCTAAACTGATGCCAGTTAACTTCCGGGTAAGCCACGATGTGGGCATTGTAGTTGCCGACAGCACCGTTGATTTTGCCGAGGATTTCGACATTTTGCAGTTGTTTAAACTGACGGTTCATACGGTAGGCGACGTTAGCCAGTTCTTTACCAATGGTCGATGGCGTTGCTGGCTGGCCGTGGGTACGGGACAGCAGCGGAATGTCGCGGTATTTATGTGCCAGGTCTTTTACGGCATCAATAATTTGCTTCCAGTAGGGCAGCACTACATCCTGACGGGCGGTTTGCAACATCAGCGCATGGGACAGATTATTGATGTCTTCAGAAGTACAGGCGAAGTGAATGAATTCCGATACCGCGTGCAGGGCCGGGACCGTTGCCACCTTTTCTTTCAGGAAATATTCAACCGCTTTCACATCATGGTTGGTAGTTTTTTCGATATCTTTAATGCGTTGTGCGTCATTAACATCGAAGTCTGCCACAATCTTGTCGAGGAAAGCGTTTGCGTCGGCATCAAAAGCAGGAACTTCCTTGATTTCTGCACAGGCTGCCAGTTTTTGCAGCCAACGTACTTCAACCTGCACACGGAATTTCAGCAGGCCAAATTCGCTGAAAATAGTACGCAGCGCGCTGACTTTATCACCGTAGCGTCCATCAACGGGGGAAACGGCGGTCAGTGAGGATAATTCCATCGGTAGCAACTCCTGGGATCTTATTAACAATGAGCGAGAATATTCTTCGCCTGTTCAAACAAGCGATTACGGGAAAACATCAGTTGCAGACGACCACCGCCCACCTGGTGCCACAGCACCGCGGAGCGAATGCCGGCCAGTAAAATGGCGCGGACCTTTGCCTGCACTTGTGAATTTTGCAAAATGGCCGGTGAACCGGTCACCTGAATGCGGGGACCGGCCGGGCTGACCACATCGACATAAATCGAGGCCAGAGAGCTTATCATCGTTTCAGATTCCAGTTCGAAATGTGCCAGCTGGCGATCGAGCTGATCGATACGTTCACCGAGCTGATTCATGGCGGCTTTGTTGGCGTAGAGCTTGCGCTCAAGCACCATCAGGCTTAATGCGTAACGTGTTAATTCAGCGCCAGGCCCCTGACGGTTGGCGTTCAGCACGCCCAGTAATGTCTCGAGTCCCATCTTCAGATTGGCTTCATTATTACCGTACACCGCCAGCGTAGATGCCGGGTTCATCTCCAGCAGGCTGCGCAGTGAAACTGACATCTCTTCCTGTGAGCAATGACCTTCATGTGCCAGTTGCTGGACCAGGCGTGCTGCCTGACAGATCCCCGCCAAAGCCAGCGTAATGTCATAATAATTTTTAGCCACGTTTACTCCTGTAAGCGTTTTTGAAACGATGAGACGCGGTGACAAAGAAAATAGTCCGAATTCATGGCGACAGATCATGCCATAAAACTGGCCCTAAACACAGTTCGGAATCAGCGCGGAGCGTCACTGTCGGGCAGAAATAAAGCGGGACGCCTGAAAGCGTCCCGTATTCAATCACATAATCGTGAAATATCAGACCTGAAGCGGCAGGCGCTGTTCAATCACGCCCCCGCCGAGACATACGTCACCGAGGTAAAACACTGCGGACTGACCCGGCGTGACAGCGGCAACCGGTGCATTGAAACGCACCTCGATGCGGTCATCACCGAGCGGCGTGACTGTGCACGGGATATCTTCCTGGCGGTAACGGGTTTTCACCGTGCAGGTGAGCGGGGCGGTCAGCGTTTTGCGGTCCACCCAGTGTAGCTGTTGGGCAATCAGACCAACATTCATCAGGCGCGGATGCTCATGGCCTTGTGCGACGTAAAGAATGTTGTTTTCGACATCCTTCTCAACGGTGTACCAGGGCTCTTCGCTGCCGTCTTTCTGCCCGCCGATGCCCAGACCTTTACGCTGACCGAGCGTGTGGTACATCAGACCCTGATGTTGTCCCATTACCTGACCGTCAACGCTTTTGATAACCCCCGGTTGCGCCGGTAAATAGCGCCCGAGGAAATCACGGAATTTACGCTCACCGATGAAGCAGATCCCCGTAGAATCTTTTTTCTTTGCGGTGATTAAATCCAGTTCTTCGGCGATGCGGCGGACTTCCGGTTTTTCCAGCTCACCGACCGGGAACAGACTTTGTGCGACCTGTTCATGACCGAGCGTGTAGAGGAAATAACTCTGATCCTTATTGCTATCAACGCCGCGCAGCAAATGGCTGACACCGTCAATATCCTGGCGGCGAACATAGTGACCGGTCGCGATGTAATCGGCGCCCAGATCCTCAGCCGCAAATTCCAGGAAGGCTTTAAATTTTATTTCCTTATTGCACAGAATATCCGGGTTTGGTGTACGTCCGGCTTTGTATTCTTCAAGGAATAATTCGAACACGTTGTCCCAATATTCCGCCGCGAAATTCACAGTGTGCAATTCAATGCCAAGCTTGTCGCACACGGCCTGCGCATCGGCAAGGTCTGTGGCTGCTGTGCAATACTCTTCGTCGTCATCCTCTTCCCAATTTTTCATGAAGAGGCCCTCGACCTGATAACCTTGCTGTTGGAGAAGGTAGGCAGAGACAGAGGAATCGACACCGCCGGACATCCCGACGATCACTTTTTTCTGGCTGTTGTCAGACATAATAGTCCCGAAACACATGAATTAATTGCCCGGTACTGACGGTGTTTTTCGGATGCTTGTCCCACGAGGATGAAGGCCGCGCGCAACTAAAACATCACAAAAACCCGAACACCACAGAAACCCGAACAGAGAGATACTGCTTTCCAACGGTTTCCCACGAGGGAAATCGTGAAGCGCGAAATTTTATCACGTCGGGCCGGTTGCTGCACCGCTGATTAAGCGCGTGACAACAACCGGACGAGGGGAGTTATTCCGGCAGGTTGAAATTATGGAGGATTTCCAGCGGATAACGTGGCGATTGTTGGTAACAGCGGATGCTTTCCGCCACCAGCGGGGAGCGCAGTTGCGCAGACGCGATAATTTCTTCAGCAGTAACCCAGCGGCACTGATCGATATCATCGTCCTGCGGCGCCGTTTCCCTAATTTCAGGCAAATCAATCACAAAGGCGAAACGCAGGAAAGGCGTGCCGTCCGGTGCCTGCCACTGATGTAATCCCAGGAAAGACTGCGGCTCGGCGTGGATGCCGGTTTCCTCGTACAGTTCGCGTTTTGCAGCGCTGACTAAGGTTTCATTGGCTTCAAGATGGCCGGCAGGCTGATTCCAGGTGACTTTGCCGTGAATGGTTTCCTCGACAACCAGAAACTTTCCCTGTGCCTGAACGATGCAGGCGACAGTAACGTGCGGTTTAAACATGTGGAATTTCCTTCCATTGGCCGGGTTGTAAATCGCCGAGGGTAAACTCGCCCATGCTATAGCGGATCAGACGCAGCGTCGGAAAACCGATATGGGCCGTCATGCGACGCACCTGACGATTTCTTCCCTCGTATAACGTGATTTTCAGCCACGTTGTCGGAATAGATTTGCGCTCGCGGATCGGCGGATTACGTGCCCACAGCCATGCTGGTTGATCGACAATTTCTGCCCCGGCGGGGAGTGTCGGCCCGTCTTTAAGCGTAATGCCTTCGCGTAATGCTTTCACTGCTGTGTCATCCGGTTCGCCCTCGACCTGGACAAAGTAAATCTTACCGGTGCGTTTACCCGGTTGGGTCAGTGCAGCCTGCAGTTTGCCATCGTTGGTCAGCACCAGTAAACCTTCGCTGTCCCGATCCAGACGGCCTGCGGCATAAACTTCTGTTAATGAAATGTAATCTTTAAGTGTTGCCCGACCCGCCTCATCAGTGAATTGTGGCAACACATCGAACGGTTTATTGAAAAGAATCACCTTTCTGGGCCCTTTTGAGGCAGATTGTTCTTTGGCAGGCCTTTTGCTGAAACGTTTAACGTTGTGATTTTTAAAAGATAGCGGGTTCATAGGCATTGAAGTTAGAGAGAATTAGCGCATTATACTTGAAAAATGTTTCGGATTGGCTAGCGAGAAATATTCGAGTAATATCGACCGGCATCTTACAAATTTTTAACAAAAATGCGCTCGAAGGAGAGGTTAATGGAAAGCAAAGTAGTGGTTCCGGCTGAAGGTAAAAAGATTACAGTAGACGCTCAGGGTAAACTGGTCATTCCTAATAATCCTGTTATCCCGTTTATCGAAGGTGATGGTATCGGTGTTGACGTAACGCCAGCCATGATCAAAGTCGTTGATGCGGCTGTAGAGAAAGCTTACAAAGGCGAGCGTAAAATCTCCTGGATGGAAATCTATACCGGCGAGAAATCCGTAGAACTGTACGGTAAAGACGTCTGGCTGCCAGAAGAAACCCTTGATCTGATCCGCGATTATCGTGTTGCTATCAAAGGGCCACTGACCACACCTGTTGGCGGCGGCATTCGCTCCCTGAACGTGGCACTTCGCCAGCAACTCGACCTGTATATCTGTCTGCGTCCGGTACGTTATTACACCGGCACGCCAAGCCCGGTTAAACGTCCTGAAGATACTGACATGGTGATCTTCCGTGAGAACTCCGAAGATATCTATGCAGGTATCGAGTGGAAAGCCGGTTCTGCTGAAGCCGATAAGGTGATCAAGTTCCTGCAAGACGAAATGGGCGTGAAGAAAATCCGTTTCCCACAAGATTGTGGTATCGGTATCAAACCTTGCTCCGAAGAAGGCACCAAACGTCTGGTTCGTGCGGCGATTGAATACACCATCACCAATGACCGTGATTCACTGACGCTGGTTCATAAAGGCAACATCATGAAGTTCACCGAAGGTGCCTTCAAGGACTGGGGCTATCAGCTGGCGCGTGAAGAGTTTGGCGGTGAGCTGATCGACGGCGGTCCTTGGGTGAAAATCAAGAACCCGAACAACGGCAAAGACATCATCATTAAAGACGTGATTGCAGATGCATTCCTGCAACAAATCCTGCTGCGCCCTGCTGAATACGACGTGATCGCCTGTATGAACCTGAACGGTGACTACATTTCCGACGCCCTGGCGGCGCAGGTTGGCGGCATCGGTATCGCACCGGGCGCTAACATCGGTTCTGATTGCGCGCTGTTTGAAGCGACTCACGGTACTGCACCGAAATATGCCGGTCAGGACAAAGTGAACCCGGGTTCAATCATCCTTTCCGCAGAAATGATGCTGCGTCATATGGAATGGTTCGAAGCCGCAGACCTGATCGTTAAAGGCATGGAAGGCGCTATCGCCAACAAAACCGTGACTTACGATTTCGAACGTCTGATGGAAGGCGCTAAGCTGCGCAAATGTAGCGAGTTTGCCGACGACATGATCGCCAATATGTAATTGCGAGATTGTTGAAATCGACATCGGGGGCATCGCGCCCCCTTTGTTTTTCATCCCGCCTAAAGTTCTTCTGCAAAACTCTTCTTAAGTTTTCCATCGCTTTAAAAATATAAATAAGAATACGTGAGATTGTGGAAGTGAGGTTTCTAACATAGCTTTAAAAGTGTCATTCACCTCAAGGAAAAACCATCATGTTTACGCGTCGCACATTCCGGATTGCTCTGGCGGCGGTTATTTCTCTGACAGTGCTTACAGCGCCGGTTTTTGCTAATCCCGGCAATGGCAACGGCAACGGCAACGGCAACGGCAACGGCAACGGCAACGGCAACGGCAATAGCCACGGTAATAGCAATGGCAATAACCACGGCAATAAAGCACAGGGAAATGGTAAATCAGCCGAGCACACGGGGAATCGTAAAAATTACGGTAAGCCGGACCATGTCTCGTCAGATATCAGCTTCTCACGTGCCCGTTCACTCGCAATAAATTATGGACTGACCGGATATCAGTCACTACCGCCAGGAATCGCAAAAAACCTGATGCGCGGCAAACCCCTGCCGCCGGGAATCGCCAGGAAAGCGGTTCCTGCCGCAATGCTGAACGAGTTGCCATATTACCCTGGTTATGAATGGCGGGCCGTGGGTGATGATTTAGTTCTGGTTGCCCTGAGTACTGCAATTGTTACTTCGATTATTAATGGCGTATTCGATTAAAATTGACATAACACGCTTTTAAGCCCCGTATTGGACTGCACCCCAAAAGTTGGACACCCAACTGAGTAAGGTGCAGTTTTTTATGCGCACCACGATGAAGGTGACTATGAGGGGATATCCCGTAAAGGGTTTACGCATTAAATCCTACTAAGGCTAAATCAATCATTATCTGAAGAATGTTCCGCTTGCCAGTGAACTTTTTTCGCTACAGATTCAGGCAGATAATGGTTTATTTTTCCTGCCTTATTGTGCATGTGGGGCGGTGGTGATAAATATGAGCCACTTTCTACCACAGGTATGACTTTTTGTTGCGCTCACTCCTTTCCAGCTCTCTGTTCCGTATTGATCTGCGACGCCTGATTCTGATTTTAGCTGTGATGAGTGCCTTTGTGACGTTGGCCAACAGCTTTTATGCCAGTTATCGTGTACAGCGCCAGTTACTGATCGACAATACGCTTGAAGAGAACCGTGTTTATGCGACGAAACTGGCTGCCAGCACGGAACAGTTTCTAAAAAACATGCAAAAACAGCTCGCTTACAGCAGTACAATTGCGGCGGGCCATTTTGACGATCGTGAAATCCTGCAGGCGGAAACGGCTCGACTGAAATACCAGACAGACAGTTTTAACTCTGTCGTGCTGACCAATGCGCAAGGTAAAATTCTGGCCACTTCTCCTGACAGCCTGCAGATGGTCGGCCGTATTTTGAATACGCCCGGAGCTCTTGAAGCACTGAAAGAGCGCCGCCCGCTGATCAGTAAACCTTATATTTCTGCCGCTCAGAATCTGGTGATTGTGATATCGGCACCTATTTTCCACCGCGACGGCAGATACCTCGGCTATATTGCCGGCACCATTTATCTGCGGCAGAAAAGCATTCTGAATGAGTTACTCGGCGAGCATTATTACCGCGATGGTTCCTATATTGCCGTACTCGATAACGAGCGCCGTATTCTCTATCATCCGGATGCGTTTCGTATCGGGGAAGTGCTGAAACCGCGTCCGGTGACGGAAGTGGTAAAACAACATACCAATGGTAGCCTGATGGTCACCAATCTGGCCGGAGAAGCGATGCTGGCCGGTTATGCGGTAGTGCCGTCGTCTGGTTGGGAAATCATTACCCAGAGGCCGACCGATGCGACGCTCAAGCCGCTGGATGGGTTAATGATCAAGGTGCTCAAGCATCTGACACCCCTGGCATTACTGACGCTGATTTGCGTCTGGCTATGCTCGCGTATGATTGCGCATCCGCTCTGGCTGCTGGCACGAAGTGCCAATGAAATGGATAAGCCGGATATTTCGACGAATATCCGTGAAATTCCGTCATGGTATTTTGAATCAACCCAGCTCAAGCGTGCCTTGCTGATGGGTATTAACTTGCTGCAGAAAAAGATTGGCAAGCTCAAGTTTGAAACGCAGACGGATCCGATGACAGGGTTGTTCAACCGGCGCGGGCTGGCGATGACACTGGAATCAGTGATTCAGCAACGCCAGCAGTTTTCGGTTATTGCGCTGGATATTGATCATTTTAAATCCATTAATGACTCGTACGGGCATAACATCGGTGATGAAGTGATTAAATCTCTGGCAGAGCAAATCCGCAATAATGCCCGTGAAAGTGACATTCTCTGCCGCGTTGGCGGAGAAGAGTTCCTGGTTTTACTGCCGGGGGCAGGGCTTGCCGAAGCTGAAATCATTGCAGAACGTTTGCGTCTTAATGTGGAAAAAATGTCCTTGCCGGGTATTCGCCCGATTACCATTTCGTTAGGCGTAGCACATTGCAATCAGCTATCGGGTGAACCTGACGCTTCGCTGAAGAAAGCCGATGAGGCGTTATATAAAGCCAAGCAGGATGGACGTAATCGCATGATTGTTATTCATGAATAAGTAGAAATTCATCTCATCAGGGCACCCGGCGGCCCTGATGCTGTTTATTTAGCCGCTGCAACCTGCTGCTTTTTGGCCTGCGCTGCGAGATGATGCCCGACAGCGCATCCTGCCACCGCGCCGAGTACAGCGTGATGTTTCAGATGACCGACAACGCCTCCCGCCACTGCGCCTTTAAGACATCCTTCCGCCTGAGCAAATGAACTTACTAACATCATGCTGAAAATGGCTATACCCAACATCGTTTTTTTCAACTCAATTCTCCCCAATGAACAAATAATGCTGTCACAGAAAATGTCATAACCCCTGCGGTTTGTCATTTTGCTATCTGTAAGCAGGTACTGCCGCTGTTACTTCTCAGAGAAGATAAACCGTTTGCCGGCGGCTATTGGCGACTTATTGCGGTTACAACTGGCGAAGCGGTTAACGGCATATTGAATAAAGGTTTACTTTATACGTTGAAAGGGAAGGGCTTTATTTTTATTACATCTGCTAGACTTATAGGCAAGTAACCTGCGGAGGTCTGCTCGCTCCGCTGTCTCCGGTTATTTTCCACCCGTGAAGAAGGATGCCGCTATGACGCATCAAGAACAATTGCAGGCCCTGATGGTTCGCATTGACGCGCTGGAACAACGTGAAAGACACCTGACGTATGCTTCTAATGCCTATCAGGCGATTTTGACGACATTACTGGGAATACTGGATAAACCGACTCGTGACCGGGTGATCAGTATGGTCGACCAGGCCCATGACGTAGCTTATGCCAGAGCTAATCTGGAGCAGAAAGGGAATATTCTGGGTGCTGATGATATTACCCAGCGCATTTTCTTATTTGCGCAGGGGCGTGCGGCACAATCCAGGAAGTGAAGGACAGATCATAAATGAATGACTCGTTGCCCGAAAAGGCTGCGAGGTTTTGTAGTGCCGCAGGATCAGCAACGCCGGTCGGCTTTTAGCATATTAATTGCTGCGCCCAGCATGATACGGCGCTGGACACCTGTCGCGCGGGTCAGTTGCTCGTCGAGATAACCAATCAGCGCATCGGCACTCAGAGGCTCACCTCTGTGGCGCATCTGAATGACGCCATCACCGATAATACGCGCCACTTCATCCCAAAGCGGTTGGATCTCACTGTCCGAGAATTTCATAACAGCTCCCGTTTGTGTGATTTACGTACAATCTATCATCTGGGCTGCGCGTGGCAAGTGGGTTAGTGGAAAGACGGGCGGTGCGGAGCATTTGAAAATGCCTCTCCCCGGACAATCCATTGCCGTAAGGAGAGGAAGGCAGATTAATGCTTAATTACATACAAATCTTTGGTGTAAACGTAATTAAGCAGGCTGTCGTTGAATCCCCCTACGTACGGTTTGACCAGACGAGTACTGACGTAATGGTACAAAGGAATGACCGGCGACTGCTCGGTTAATACCTGTTCCGCCTGCTGATAAGCTTTGCCCACGTCCGTTTTGTTCGTGGCTTTTAACGCATCATCGAGTGCCTTATCGTAGGCGGCATTATTGAATTTTGGCGTGTTCTCACTGTTACCCGTGCGCAGGGTATTCAGGAAAGTGGAGGGTTCGTTATAGTCTGCAATCCACGCATAACGCACCACTTCATAGGTACCCTGATGCATGGTATCCAGCATGGTTTTCCATTCCTGATTCTGTAAAACGGCATCGACGCCCAGATTCTTTTTCCACATTGAAGCCGCAGCAATGGCAATGCGCTGATGCGCTTCAGAAGTGTTATACAGCAGGTTGAATTTCAGCGGATGGTTCGGACCAAAACCGGCTTCAGTCAGTAACTTTTTAGCTTCTTCGTTACGCTGTTCCTGTGTCAGGCTGGCTTCTTTAGGTTTGGCAAAAGTAAAACCGCCGGTGTTATCCGGAGAAAGATGCCAGGCTGGGGTTTGCCCCTGACCCATTACTTTACCGGCAATGATCGACTTATCAATCGCCAGATTCAGCGCTTTACGCACGCGAACATCATTAAACGGCGGCTTCTGGGTATTCATCGCATAGTAATAAACGGCCAGATACGGGCTGACATGAACCTGTGAGCCCAGCTCTTTTTTCAGTGAAGCAAACAATGGCGAAGGAACGGTAGACGTGATGTCGATCTCACCGGCCTTATAGCGGTTAACGTCGGCGGTACCGGAAGCAATCGGCAAATACGTGACTTTATTGATGACAGTATGTGCGTTATCCCAGTAGTTCGGGTTACGTACGGCAGTGATACGTTCGTTGACCGTCCACGTATCGAGTTTAAACGGACCACTGCTGATCAGATTGCCTGGCTGAGTCCACTTATCGCCGTATTTTTCCACATCCGCCTGACTGATTGGGGAGAGAGACGGGTGCGCCAGCATGCCGAGAAAATAGGAAAGCGGTTGATCAAGCGTAACTTCCAGCGTCTGCTTATCCAGCGCTTTGATACCCAACTGGTCGGCAGTTTTTTTGCCGGCAATAATGTCGCCGGCATTCAACACGTGCATGCTGCCCAGATAGCTTTCATAAGGTGAAGCGGTTTTCGGGTCGATCAGACGTTGCCAGCTGAAAACGACATCCTGCGCGGTGATGGGCGAACCATCCGACCAGACGATGCCGGGGCGTAAATGGAAGACCCAGGTTTTGTTATCTTTGGTATCCCAGCTAGCCGCGAGTGAAGGTTGCGCATTGCCTTTATTATCGATAGTGACCAGTCCGGTAAAAAGATCGCTGAGGATATTAAATTCCACATCGCTCTCGACTTTATGCGGGTCAAGGGATGCAGGTTCACTGCCATTATTACGGACAATTTCCTGTTTGGCTGCCAGCTCGACACCTGCAGGAACATTTGCAGCGTGCGTGGCGAATGAAGCCATGAAAGTACCGGATAGAAGGAGTGCGAGAGGAAGTTTTTTATAGCACCCATAAGTTTTACGTATCGTCATTGCCATTTCCTGCCCTGTCAATATGGTTAAATATCAATGAGTAACAGGGTATTCATACCTTTCTTCGAGCACTTTAGCAATGATTAAGACATTTTTTGTCTCGCCATGTGAATGCTGACACAAAGGTTCAGTAGTCAGCGTTCTCATGGGCAGGGATCCAGTAACCATCGATAAAATCTTCGATGGGATAACAGCCAGCCTGGCGCAGCCCTTGCTGATGCATAGCGACCGTGCATTGTTTCTGAGTATTAAAGGCATCAACCACTAAGTCTTCACATCCTCCGCCCAGATAACAAATAGTCAAAACAAGTGCGAACATAGCGCCTCTCCTTTTTTGTCATCCTGTTAAGCATAGAACCATTATGCGCCTGGCAACATCCGGCGAGGCGCGTTTGCTGCTTATTTATCCGTATTGTTTAACCGCAAAAACGTAACGATGCAGAAAAGAGAATTTCAGGAAAGAGCGTGATATCCTCGCGGCCATAATTTTTATGAATGACCGTTATGAAAGGAGCAGCTCATGTCCGAGTCTTTGAACAGAGAACAGGAAATCGAATCCGATCTGGTTGCATGCCAGCTGGTAATTAAACAAATACTGGATGTGATTGAAATTATTGCGCCAGCGGAAGTGCGCGAGAAAATGTCTCATCAGCTGAAAAGTATTGATTTCAGCAAGCATCCTGCCGGAGCTGATCCTGTGACAAAGCGTGCTATTGAGAAAGCCATTTCCTTGATCGAGCTGAAATTCACGAAGCACGATAGCTGATAAATCGTTGCCATGCCTGCATTTGCGGGCATGACAACGCTGTACAACGTAAAAATATCCGGCCTATTTATTGTCGACCACTTCACCCACCCGCTTGAAAATGGGGCAGTTTGCCACGCCGATGACGCCACTGTCAGAGTGAATATATTGCGAGCTGACAATTCCTCTTGCTGTTAAGTACTGGCATTTCAGACCCAGCCCTGCAGCATTCTCATTGCTGCCAACTGTCACGCCATAACCCGAGAAAAGAAAAATCGCGTAAATGACGGCCAGCACGATGATGGTTTTAATTATGCCCATTCTGTAACTCCCTAAATCCCTTGTCCTGAACGATTCAGGAGGTTGATAAGCATAGTAGAATTTATTTCCAGGAAAATGTCACTGCAGCAGAATCCTAATCAGCAAAACCGTGAAGATGCTAAAAAAAATTGGCCCCTGAAAAGAGGCCAATAAATTACTGAAGAATGCTATTCAGACCGGGAATATTACCAGCGGTATTTCATACCCAGATTAGCTGCCCACGGCTGGTCAACATCGCTGCCACCAAGGTAATTAGCCCCTGCGTAAACGGTGAAGTTTTTGCTCATGTCGAACTGCCCCCCTAAGCCAACGCGGACAGCGGAACCATCAACGCCATTGTCGATACGGTCGCCATTGATGTTTGCGTCGTTGTTAGCATCCTCATACACATACGCCAGAGTGGCGTAAGGGCTGACTGCCTGACCTGCACCCAGATCGAAGGAATAACCCAGATTACCACCCAGTTCATAACGTATGCTGTCATAAGCCTGATCACTGACATGCATATTGTTGCTCATGCTGTAATCATCATCGCCGATAAACACGCCAGTCATACTTGCGTAAGGCGTCAAATAAGCCTGAGGTGCGAATTGCCAGTCATAACCCACTTTCAGACCAAAGCCCCAGGCATCAGTGGAGCTATCACCTGATACTTGCTGACCGTTGCTCATGGTGCTGTCTGTTGAGTTGCTGAAGTGGCTGTAGCTCAGGGAAGTATCAAAGAATGCGCCGGTGTTGAAGTCCAGACTGGCGTAAACACGTGCTGACTGGCTGTCAGTATCCGCATCCGCATTATCCATAGACAGGCTGGATTTCGCGAAGCTTGCGGCCATACCTACCAGCCACTGCCGCTCGCCGCCCCCTTCGGTGACTTTATCCAAACCAACCATGACGCCATTGACGTCCTGATCGTAATCAATCACGCCGTTGTCGCCGTTTTGCTGACCGCCGAAGTAGTTGACCCACACACCTCCTTTATCATTGCCTTGGGTGTGACGTGAACTGTTCATGCGGGCTTCTAACGTGTCTTGTTCCATATGCCAGGTTGCAGCATTGGAAGAAGGCAGGCTCAGGGCAGCATTAGCGGTAGAGGTAATACCTTGCCTGGCCAGTACTACGGTATCGTCGTACTGCTCTGCCTGATAACGATAAGCACCCAGATCAGCGGTGTTAGCATGAGTAAAGGTCGCATTGCCGCCGTAGATACGGATCAGCTCTTTATTTTGATAATCAGCAACCTGGCCTTCACCTGTCGCGTTATCGATACGGACCTGATAATTGCCGTTTGTTACGCCATTCACGGCCAGATGACCATCGGAGTTGATACCGAGGGTGCCCTGATCATAAATATACTCTGCGGCAGTTTTGTCACGTGCATTATTCATGTCGGCGTTAAGGACATACTCACGACTTCCGATATCGAAAGTACCGCTATCAGTCAGAACCATGTTATGAGTATCAATCTGCCCTAAATCCAGGTTCAGCTCAGAACCGCTACCGACTACAATGGTGTTGGCATAAAGAGAGGCGCTTTCTTCAGTCAGCGATGCCTGACTGCCTGAGTTCAGGTTCAGTACATCTGTTTTAACATCGCCGTGTGCAGCAATTTTCAGCGTTGATGCATTGGTCAGAGAGATGTGATCTGCCAGCAGGCCAGATTCAACGACATTGACCTGAGACCGGTTATTAACCGTCAGGTTGTCAATATTTGACGTTTTAGTCGTGTCCCATTCGGAACCGTTGTTTAGCGCGACATTAAACAGACCGCTTTGATAAACATCATCACCCGTCAGATAGCCGGTGGTACTGCTGAAGACAGAGCCCGGCCAGATGCTGTTAGTGCTGTGGTCATACAAGGCTGAATCCATCTGAACTTCAGAAGTGGCTGCACCAACCCATTTGCTGCCATTGTCCAGCGTCAGATTCAGTTCATCTGTATCATCCCAACCATTGGTATCCGGCACGCCATCGGCATTGCTGTCATGACCACCGACATAATAACCTTCGTCGAAGGTGCTGACAAAATCGACATCACCTGCAATGGTTGAATTATTGAATATGGCATTGGTTTTCATTGCATTATCAGCGGTTGCACTGGCAACAACAGATAACGCAATATCATCAGCCGGAATACCCGTCGCGCTGATATTACCATAATCACTTGGCTTATCCGACTGGCCGTAGAAACCGCTGGTTTGTAATTCTGTGTAAGAACCCGAAGTCAGCACGGAATCATTTACCGTCAGGGTATTATCAAAAGTATTACTGTTATTACTGTCTGTATCAGCCCACTCGTAGCCTTGCGTCAGTGCAATGCCCGCGACGTGAGAGTTATTTTCGATAACGATGTTACTTTCCTGATTCAATGTCACTGCAACACCCATATCGTAGGTATTCAGGGATTCATGGTCGCGAATTTTATTATCATCAGTAATGTCATAATCGAAGTGTTCGTAAGTATCATTAATGGTGGAGTTATCAATGATCAATTGCAAAGGAGACTGGTCATAATCATTACGGGTTGTGCCGCAATCACTTGTCATGCACTCAGAGGTGATCATGCCGTTAACCGTGGTATTGGTGATATTCAACGTGTTGCTGTTATTGCTATCAAAACCGAGATAATGAGTGGAAATAACACCATTAACGACAGCATTATTGATAGAAGAGTCGATGTCTCCGCCAGTATAGCGGGTGTCAGCCCCATCATTATCTACATACCCACGATATCCGATATGACCCGCCAGCGTGGAGTCATGATAGAACGTATCGTAAACGGTGCCAGAAATATCGGCTGACATTGCTACGGGGGCCGCGACTGCAACAGCGCAGGCTAGCGCTATTTTAGAAACGAAGAACTTTTTATTCCATGCATGCATTTATTAATCCCTCAACAAAAAATAGTCAGCATGAATCAGCTGAAAAATAATTCAGCCATTATGCTTTCATTTATATAACTGAAGAGACAGAAGAACTGTTCGACGGCGGGATGATATTTTAACGGGTGGTATAATTCAACAAGGAAGTTCCTGGAAATATCCGCAAAAAGTCACTTTATTTAAAGATGAGCGCAATATTATTGGGTTTATTAATCAACTGTAAAACCAATAATTTCTTTATCTGTTTCTAAATAGCAGTGATAAAGCACGCATGCGAGTAGACTTGGGTAAGACTTACCTGTCTCAGATTCTGGGATGTAACACCAGGCACAAGCCCGGCTATCTTGTCAGTGTAAGGTTTAGGGGAGATATTTGTTTTTAAAATTTTCCGGGAATGCGTTAATAATTTCACGTTCTGTTCTTTCTTTATAAAAATGCCTGGGGGTTTTATTAAGATGTCTATTTTATAGAAATTATCAAAGGTGAGTTATCAGAAGCGCAGGCACGTAAACATGACTTTGCTTGACCAAGATCAAACACGGATTGTCGCTCTATTTATAGATAAAACTTATACATTTTATTGTTTGATTTACGTATGTGATTATTACACATTGTATCGCACGTAAAAGCTATCGCTTCGTTATATTGTTGTTTAGGATATTCGTCGTATTATGTCCTCCTGTTCAGTCAAATGCCGGACGTCGCCTTTGAGCCCTGATAGACGTTTTTTAAACCAAAAGAGACCTGCCATTAAATTGAAAAAGCCTGTTTTCAATGTCCGGAGGATCGTCACGTTCGTTCTTTTCCTGCTCATTTGCATCGGCCTGTATCTGCTGGCCCTAAACAGTTACTGTGATCAGGGGGGCAACTTTGATCTGGGCGTATGTGCAATTACCTCATTCATCCCTTTTTGACGGATGTCAGCACGGCTTACGGTTGGGTAAGAAAACCCTGTTTTTTTGCGAATGGCTTCCCTGACCTGTCGGGGATGGTAAGATGAACGCTCTGAACAGTCAGTGGTAGGGTAGTCAATGTTTGATTTCGCAATGGGCCAAAACAGCCTGGCTTCATTGGTGCTGTGTGCACTTTCAGCACTGTTGTTTGTATTGGTATGGTTTTTTATTAGCCGCGCCAGTGTCAGGGCAAATGAACAGGTTGCTCTGTTACAGGAGATCGCTGAGCAGCAACGCCAGCAGACAGAATTACTTAAGATTCTGGCTGCACAGGTGAAGACTAACGTGTCTCCTGTTGAGGCAGATGATGATTCTGCACTCAGCCTGCGTGGCTTTATTCCCGAAAGATAATTTGGTTTTGTTAACCCGCCTTCCGGCGGGTATTGCCCGTATGCACTTTGGTCCTATTTTCCCTTCTCGTTCTGCATCATCACTTTCATAAAACTGTCTTATTTCTCCGGTAGTCTCCACGCATGTGCCTTGCAGGATGGAACAACTGATGATCAAATGGTCTGAAGAAAATGACAGCGAAGTGAACCACAACATAGCCTTACTGACCGGAGAGGAGCCTGAGAAGTGGTATCCCTATGGCGGAATGAAAGGCAAAGATTATTGCAACAACCCCTCCGATGCGTGGCCGATCATTTGCGCCAACAGAATCAGTATTAATTTTAAAGAGTTACAAAGCGATCCTCTCTGGCTGGCTGAAATAAGCAGTCCTCAGGGGCAGTGGCAGGCGCAAAGCAAACGGCCGCTTCGTGCCGCTATGGTGTGTTTCCTGCTTAGTAAGACTTGCGCATAAACAAAAGCGCAGAGATACTCACAGGGTGACAAAGTTTTGCAAAGAAGTGATTCGAATAAGCGTCGCATAAAGCGATGCGTATCAAGTGATTAATGTTTCCTCATTTTGACAGTTGTGTCTAAGGCGGAGTCCATTATGAAGCGCATCATTAAAGGTGATAAAACTCTCTCCCATCTGGTGGTTGCCCATGCAGCTATCGACAGTCATGAAAAAGCCTACGGCAAACGCCGGCAGGGCTGGCCTTCAACCTATCTCATCAAATATAAAGATGCGCGTGTCGCGGTCGAAGTTGTGACCCGCAGACAGTCCTATGTTGCTACCCTCATGATCGGCGCCAGAAATCTAACCAAACTTTGCGGTATGCCTGCCTGACAGTCAGTCAAATGTTCCCGTTCCCTCAAACCGTGCCGGAGATATCCGCCACGGTTTTTCGTTATACAGGCTTTCTCATCAGACAACGTTGCCGCAAGCTGCCCCGATAGAAAGGCCGTTTCAGAATATGTGACATCAGTGCGATGGCATCGAAGATCAGCAGCAATGTACCCGTGATAACCAAAGCTGACAGCCCCAGCAGGGCCAGCAGGAAGAGTTTGACTGATCCCGGAACGGTCATCCGGCGAAAGCGGGAACGCAGCCATAACCGTCCATATTGTGTCTGGATCTGCATAATATGGGTCAGCCTTGACGCAAAGTGTTTACGTTCACTCTTAGTGTTCGTGATCATAAGTCATCTCCTTTTTGAACATCTACAGTGAAACATGAAGTTATTAAGATTTTCTTAACCCCCCGGCGTGCCTGAATTGCCACATAATTTTTCACTTTCGCTCTGTAGTGTGTTCAGTAAATATGCTAATTGATCCGTATCATGGCTTTACGCTGCCGCCACTAAAAAGTGATCTCATGGAGCCTTATGTCAGCTAAAAACCCCTATTACAATCCGTCAAAAACACATCACACACCAGATGGTTTTACCAATGCTGAGCCCCATAACCGTCAGGAGGGTGATCTCAAACGCTGGCGGAAAGAGCGTAAGGCGCTCCGCCTGCCAGCGCCTCCTGAGAAAGGTTACGAACAATTTACCAGCCAGTGGTGGCAGACTGCCGATTTTAGCGGGTCTGATGATCGTTTGTGGTTTTTAGGACATGCCTGTTTACTGCTGCGTGTTGCCGGGCGCTACATTCTGATGGATCCCGCCCTGTCTGATCGCGCTTCGCCAATGAGCTTCTACGGGCCTAAGCGAAAAACACCGGTGGCGGCGACGGTAGAAGCACTCCCACCGATAGATGTTGTTCTGTTATCCCACAATCACTATGACCATCTTGACCGTGCAACGGTTCGTAAGCTATTACGACGATTTCCGCATGTGCAATTTATCGTGCCTTTGGGCATGAAGCGGTGGCTTAAGCGGCGCGGAGCGCATTATGTCGAGGAACTGGACTGGTGGGATGAGCATCAGTTTGGCGAACTGACGATTACGGCTGTCCCGGCACGTCACTGGAGTATGCGGACATTATGGGATCGAAACCGGTCTCTCTGGTGTGGATGGGTGGTCAGCCATCCCGGTTTACAGTTCTTTTTTTCCGGCGACAGCGGTTACAGCAACCAGTTCGACGTGATCGGACAACGTCTGGGACCTTTCGATTTAGCGGCAATTCCTGTCGGTGCCTATGCACCACGATGGTTCATGAGTGCGCAACATATGGACCCTCAGCAGGCTGTTACGGTGTTTACAGAGCTGCGTTGTAAAAAAGCGGTTCCCATTCATTGGGGTGTTTTTGAATTAGCCGATGAATCTCTGGACCAGCCATTGGCTGAATTAGCCGAAGCCATAAGTCAAAGTAAATCGCCTGAAATCGAATTTAAACCTTTAAAAATCGGTGCAAGCATTTCTAAAGATTGAATATCATTTCCTTAGTCATCAGAGACAGGTAAGCAGACATTTTATTTATCGAATGAGAAGTATTATCACTTGGTGAGAGGGTTCAAATAGCACTTACATTCCGTAGGTGTTATGCGAATGTTAATTATCAGGTTGCTGCGGGTTAAATACCCATTTCTAAGGCAATTTTAACGAAATTCAATATCTTGTTATGAGGCTATCAGAAATTTCCCCTCATGAGTAAAGGTGGTATTTGTCTTTTAAAAACAATCGCTTGCTTACTATTTGTTAAGCCTGCCGGGCTGCGGGTTGTGCTTCATCCCGGCTGCTGCCTTCGGGCAGGTAACGCACTCAGCCGCTTATTAGTAGAAGGCTAATATGGGATTTGGATCACGGTAATTAATATTAGTTTTTCATATTGATATTTAATATTTGAATAAGTCTGCGGTGAGTGTTTGCAAACTGTTATGTTAATTTAACCAAGTCGCAAACTTTAATTCATTATAATGTCAAAATCGACACTATAAAAAATCGC
Organism: Rahnella sp. RFA10(1/100); assembly: GCF_004195115.1. Lineage (NCBI taxonomy): Bacteria > Pseudomonadati > Pseudomonadota > Gammaproteobacteria > Enterobacterales > Yersiniaceae > Rahnella > Rahnella sp. RFA10(1/100). The sequence continues at coordinate 1,106,227 of NZ_SEWR01000001.1, read as the reverse complement.
CATTAGAGGGCGTCCGGATTTGGAATTCATTTTCCCTGAAGTCAGCTGGGTTTTACTATTATCAGGACAGGAAGTACAGGTGCACACAAAAGGTGCGTTTAATGATTTTCACCGTTTGTTTTGCACCATTTTATCCATCTATGGCGTAATTGATTATTGCATAACCAGTCATATTGGCAGGCATTGACTTTCGGCATAGGTCTTGTGTGTTGTACACGTCTCCGTAAGCGCTGCATGATGCGCCGCCACCGGCGCTACCCCGTGCTGTAAGGCCTGTGTAGCGATACGCTGTGGGGGCTGGCGTGGAGAGTTTGGGGTGACGCAGACAATAAAAATTCAAATAAAGGTGAGGTTTACGCTTACGGTTCTGCATTAAATGATCAATAATCAAAACAGGTCGTTATTGTTTTGTTTGATATGCAGGTAAAACTGCAAAGCAGAAAAAAGCATGTCTATCAACATATTTCAGCTTAACTGAACACGAAGTGCCTTTAACCGGCTCAAATATGTGCGACATGTCCATCACTGATTAAAAATGGCTTGCCATCGAATTCAGAGTATGTGATAACGCATCTGGGTAAAACGAGGTACAGTTCTGTATATGTGTGGCATTTTCAGTATAGAAGTTCTGAGTAAAGACGTTCACGTTGAATACCGCTTCTCTGCCGATTCTAATCTTAGTGCCTCAAGCAGTAACGACTCTAGTTTGTCTATGTAACGCCGCTGGGCGGTTTAAACAATCCAAAGGAAATACTCAAGATGGCAAAGATCAAAGGTCAAGTTAAGTGGTTCAACGAGTCTAAAGGTTTCGGTTTCATTACTCCTGCTGATGGCAGCAAAGACGTGTTTGTACACTTCTCTGCAATCCAGGGTAACGGCTTCAAAACTCTGGCTGAAGGCCAGAACGTAGAGTTCGAAATCCAGGACGGCCAGAAAGGCCCGTCAGCAGTTAACGTAACTGCAATCTAAGCAGCCTTCGCTGTAAAAAAACCCGCCAAGGCGGGTTTTTTTGTGTCTGCCGCTGAAGCTCAGAGGATCATAATTCCTGACTGTTGGTTACGGCCACTGATACCCGGATGTGTCGGGTTTTGTGCCCGCTGATGGCTGTTACGGCGAAAACTGGTATACCTGAATCCGGTTCCTGCCGAATCGGGCGAGCAAATTGTACAACTGCCGGTATGATCAACGTCTGCGAACCCCAACGCCCGCAATTTGGCTTCGGCAATGGCAGCCAGATCAAGATGACGTTGGTATGGTGTGATGAGTTCAGAAGGTAAATCGACACGTTGTATAAAGGCATCAATCAGTTCCTGACTGACCTCATAACAGCACGCCCCCGCCGCCGGGCCGACAGAGGCAACCCACTGTGCTGTATCACCCGACTGATTAATCCGCTGTGCCATCTTTTCCAGAATGCCATCGATCAGCCCGCGCCAACCTGCGTGTACAGCCGCTATTTCTTTGCCATCTTTACGACAGAAAATCACCGGCAAACAGTCCGCAGTGAAAACGGCCAGAAGAATGCCTGGTGTTGCTGTGATGAAACCGTCGGCTTCGCCGCATTGCTGGCCCGGGACTGTAACATCCACAATCCGTGTGCCGTGTACCTGTTTTTTTTCGGGCCGGGTTGCTTCATAGCGGCGCAGATGTTCAGGTAGTAGCGCCTGTTTATCGCCGAAGCCATGCACAATACCGGGAATTTGACGGAGTAAAGCTGAGTGGTCACTCATCTCGTTTCTCGTTAGAAAAATGTTATGGAACCAGTGTAGCCGCCTTTGAACGGGATTTTCCAGCTGTTGCAACACCGGAACACCTTCTTTAGACTTAACACTATTGCGAATCTTCGCTCCCTCAGACTTTTCTTGCAGGTTTTCCGCATGACTTATCAGTGCCCGCTTTGTTTCCAGCCGCTTACGCTGACCGGTCAGCAATGGCGTTGTCCGGCTAATCATCAGTTTGATAATGCGAAAGAGGGGTACGTCAATCTGATGCCCGTGCAGCATAAACGTTCAAAGCAGCCCGGTGACAGCACAGAGATGATGGTATCACGTCGTGCATTCCTGGATGCCGGACACTATCAGCCTCTGCGGGACCGTCTGACTGATATTCTTGATAAAGCCATCCCGCAAACTGCAGACACATTGCTGGATATTGGCTGCGGGGAAGGGTATTACACGGCAGCATTCGCTGAGAGGCTGATGCCGCAGCGTGCGTTGAGAGTTTTCGGGCTGGATGTGGCGAAAGTTGCCATCCGTTATGCCTCCAGACGATATCGCGATGTGTCATTTTGTGTGGCCTCCAGCCATCGCTTGCCTTTTGCTGATGGTTCGCTGGATGCAGTTATTCGCATTTATGCACCCTGTAAGACGCAGGAATTGTACCGGGCGATAAAACCGGGCGGGTTGGTGATCACGGTGGCGCCAGGGCCGCGTCACTTATACCAACTGAAAGGGCTGATTTATCAGGATGTACAACTGCACACTGATCTTGATGAACGGCTGGAAGGTTTTGACCGGATAAGCACTGAAACACTCGCCTATGGCATGAGGCTTTCCGGAGAAGAGGCATTTAATTTATTGCAGATGACGCCATTCGCATGGCGGGCGACAGAAGCAGTGATGACCAGCTTAAAGGCTCAGACGGCCTTTGAATGCGAGACAGACTTTCTCATCAGAATACATCAGCGTCCCTCAGCGTAAATAACCCAGATGCTCCAGCAGGATGTTTAATCCTATTGCGATCAGCACTGCACCTCCCAGAATTTCGGCCCATTTGCCTAGCAGCGGGCCGATAAAACGTCCGAGCATCATCCCAAGCGTTGACATCACCGTGGTCGCCATACCGATGAGCAGCGCGGTATGTATGATGTTCACATCAAGAAAGGCTAAACCCACACCGATCGCCAACGCATCAAGGCTGGTGCAGACAGCTGTAGCCGCCAGGATCCAGAAACTATGACGGGTTGCCGTCGTCAGGTTCTCTTCCGGCTTATTTTTCAGCCCTTCGATGATCATGCGTACACCCAGAATCAACAGCAGGGTAAATGCGACCCACTGGCTCCATTGCATGATGTACCGGCTGGCTACCAGTCCCAGAGACCAGCCAATCAGCGGTGTGATGGCTTCTATAACACCAAAAATAAGGCCCGTACGAAAGGCTTCCCGAAAGCAGGGACGGTCGAGGGTAGCCCCTTTACCGACTGACACAGCGAAGGCGTCCATAGACATGCCAAAAGCAAGAATAAGCGTAGCGGATATATTCACGAGAGTAGCCCCCAAATGACGGCGAAACCTTACCACACTCTTTTTATCGGGGACAACACCAAATAAAATAGGGTTTTAAATAACGCTGTAGTTTGGAGGGGAATAGAATTTCAGGGACAGCGTAATTAACGACCCTTTAAAGGGTAAGGTTAATTAAATCTCTCGTAAGTATGCATTGTGCTATAATCAACAATGCGTGTATTTATTGTAAGTTATTGATTATTAACCATAATTTTGTATATTTTTTCAAGGTCATCCAGTTCGTTTACACGTATTAATAACTTTTTCTGTTCTAATTCAAATACCAGGATGCCGTCTTCCGAAAGATTCATACTGCGGATCCGATCATAGGTGATGAAGGTGTTGGCGAAATAAAACCCCTCCGGTTTGAACAGTATTTTTGGCCAGCGAATAAAAGAGAGATAAAAAGCAATCAGCCCCAGGCCGATCAATAAATAATTGGTAATAGCGGTGCCATTCGCATGGATATTATTATAGAGAAGGATAGCCAGAAGACCGATGAAGATAATCGAATCGAGTCTGTTGCGGCGGCGCAGGTTGACCCGCAGGCGCGTTTTGCCATTGCGTGTGCCCATGATGAATTCGTCATAGATAGCGTAGGCAAGTAACAGGAGAGTAAAGAGGGCGAGGACGATATCGGTTACAGACATGAAAACTCCGGCTTACAGCCATCAGGCCAAAACAAAATGAAAATCACAAAGATATCAATAGCAGAAATAAAAAAGCCGGGGGAAAATTTCCCCCGGCTTTGAAGGTTATCAGAGACCTAACAGGCCAATCCAGTAACCGAAGATACCGATGGCAAAGAAGCCAACGATGATCCACAACGCATTCACTTTCTTACGCAACAGCCACATGCAACCGAAGGTCAGCAGCAATGGCACCAGACCCGGCATCAGTTGGTCCAGAATACTCTGTACCGTGGTGACGGTGGTATGGCCCGTCTGGTCAGTGATTTTCGACACCACCAGCGGAATGTTAACGTGCGTCCATTTGTTAACCAGCGCCCCCATGACAAAGAGGCCGAGAATAGACGCCCCCTCAGTCAGTTTTTGCAGGAAGCCGCCGCCCATATCGTTAACGATATCGACACCTTTTTTGTAGCCATAAGACACACCGTAGTAGCGGGTCAACAGGCGTACAAGGTTAAACAGAACGAAGAACAGCAACGGACCCAGCAGACTGCCGGTCATGGCGATACCAGCCCCCAATGCAGCAAACACCGGACGCACAGTACCCCAGAAGATCGGGTCACCCACACCGGCCAGAGGCCCCATCAGACCGACTTTCAGGCCGTTGATGGCCGCGTCGTCGATAGGTGCACCATTGGCACGCTGTTCTTCCATCGCCAGCGTCACACCCAGAACCGGGGCAGCAACGTAAGGATGGGTATTGAAGAATTCCAGGTGGCGTTTGATGGCCGCTTTACGGTCATCGTTATTCTCAGGATACAGACGACGAATTGCAGGAACCATACAGAAGCAGAAGCCTAACGCCTGCATACGTTCGAAGTTCCATGACCCCTGGAAAAGGTTGGAGCGCATAAACACACCGCGAATATCGCTGGCCGTGAGTTTTTTAACTTCAGTTTTATCAACCATGTCCTTCACCCTTAATCCAATTCGTTATCGAGATCGTTAACACCCGGTGCCGCCGCCGCTTGCGCGGATTTGTTGTATTTCGGGCTCAACTGGATGTAAAGAACCGCCATCACCACACCAATCACACCCAGTGCAACCAGGTTGAAGTTGGTGAATGCAGCAGTCACGAAACCGAGGTAGAAGAATGGCATCAGATAGCCAGCACGCATCATGTTAATGACCATGGCATAACCTACCACGACGATCATACCACCGGCGATGTTCAGACCGTTGGTGACCACTTCAGGGATAGATGCCAGCAAGTCATGAACAATCGCAGTACCCACGGAAACAGCAACAATCACGGCAGGGATGGCGATACGCATTGCCTGCAGAACCAGTGCTGAAACGTGGATCCAGCTAATCGCGTTCAGATTCCCTTTTTCAGCCGCTTTATCCGCTGCGTGCTGGAAGGCGACGGTGATGGTACGAACGATGATGGTTAATACCTGGCCTGCAGCTGCCAGCGGGATCGCCAGTGCGATACCCGCGCCGACGGATTGTCCGCCTGCGATAACCAGAATGGTAGAAATGATAGAGGCGAGGGCGGCATCTGGCGCGACAGCAGCACCGATGTTCATCCAGCCAAGTGCGATCATTTCCAGAGTACCGCCGATGATGATCCCGGTTTTCACATCACCAAGAACAAAACCGATCAAGGTACAGGCGACTAACGGACGGTGAAACTGAAATTCATCCAGGATTGAACCCATCCCGGCAATACATGCAACAATAAATATCAGCACAATTTGTAGTGTGGTGATCTCCATTGCACTTCTCCTATGACCAAAGGACGCTGAGTATAAACAGGCACACCAGACAGATAACGTTGAGGGAATCTGCCAACAGCAATGCGCTTATTAATTCATTTTATTAATGAGATCCATCATCTTGAGGCGTGAGTCAGTAGAGACTTTGCGCACTTCAAGTTCGATACCTTTTTCATTCAGTTTCCTGAATGCTTCGATATCTTTTTCGTCGACAGACACGGCGTTATTCACCTGAGTTTTGCCCTGACGGAAGGCCATACCCCCGATATTTACGGAGGTAATGTTCACACCTCCTTCAACCAGACGTAAAACATCTGTCGGGTTAGTGAACAGCAACATAACGCGGTCACCCGCGTATTTTGGGTTATCCCAAACACGGATAGCTTTCGCAACATCGACAACATGTGCGGTAACACCAGGAGGGGCAACCTGAGTGAGCAACGTTTTACGCACGGTATCGGCAGCCACTTCGTCGCTGACAACAATAATGCGGGTCACGTTGGTTTCTTTGGTCCAGCGGGTCGCGACCTGGCCATGGATCAAACGATCATCGATTCGGGCAAGGCCGATCTTCATATGATCGTTCGGGCCGGCAGGTTGCACCGGAGCGGCTGCTTTCGGCGCCGGAGCGGCGGCAGGGGCTTGAGCTGCAGGTTCCGGTGTTTTCAGCGCTTTTACGCCGATACGCCCCGTTTCCACTGCAATGGCGACCAGTTCTGCAAAAGAAGGGTTGTCATCGCGGGCCATGAAAGTCTCTGCCAGCATCGGGATGTTAACACCGGTGACAACTTCGTAATTTTCTTTATCGACAACAATACGGCTGGCGGCATTGAACGGGCTGCCACCCCAGGTGTCGACCAGGAAAAGGACGCCGTTGCTGGTGTCTAAACCGCCCAACTTTGCCGTGTACTTTTCGATCAGGGTTTCGGCGTTCTCGCCGGGAACGAAATCAATAAAGGCGACATTATCCTGTTCACCTAAAATCATTTCCGCTGTTTTCAGCAACTGCTCAGCCGCTGACCCGTGCGTGCCGATGATAATAGCAATACTCACTCGCTACCTCCTCTGTTAACTCTCGGAAAGAGTTATGCACATAAGTAATGGTGCTGATGATATCCGCCCGTTTTTATTCCTGAGGCGGACAGGGCATTCCCTGCTTCCTGACTTTCCTTAATTTCTGATAAGACTGCAAAACTGTAAAATGGCAGAACCTCATCGGGTTGTGCGACGTGATTTATTTTAGTGTGCGAAAAAATAATTTTTGTGACGACTGTCCGTTATTGAAAGACGTATTGTGAATACGGTTTCACATTGCACATTAAAACAGCATAGATGTTTCAAATTGATGCCGGAGGTAAAAAAACACTCTTTCTTCACATAATCATTCCTGATAGAGTGATTTTCCGAATAATTGAACAGGAGTACCGGGCCTCAGCCCACCCTATGGACTGTCACCGACGTCGCTATCCTTCGCTTTTTCACCTCATTTTTACTGGCAAATCTGCCCCGATGGGCCTGATTTCTGCCGCACTGAAACCGCTTTCATCTGCTTTTTATGCAGCCCATACCTCCGGACGGTCATCTGACAGCCTGGTGTATCGCGTTTTCGTGCGTCTTTTTTCTTTAACTCATTGCGGAGTCTGATATGGAATTTTTGATGGACCCTTCAATCTGGGTCGGTTTGCTGACGCTTGTCGTGCTGGAAATTGTTCTGGGCATCGATAACCTGGTTTTCATCGCGATTCTTGCCGATAAACTGCCGCCGAAGCAGCGTGATAAAGCCCGTATTATCGGCCTCTCGCTGGCATTGGTCATGCGTTTAGGTTTGCTGTCACTGATTTCCTGGATGGTGAAACTGACCACACCGCTGTTCAGTATTGCGCAATTTAGTTTCTCAGGCCGCGATCTGATCTTGTTAGTCGGGGGGATATTCCTGCTTTTCAAAGCCACTACCGAGCTGCATGAGCGGCTGGAAGGGCATGACGGGCAGGGCACACCGAACCGAGGCTACGCCAGTTTCTGGGCTGTAGTGGCGCAGATCGTGGTGCTCGACGCGGTATTCTCGCTGGACGCGGTGATCACTGCGGTGGGTATGGTGAATAATCTGGCCGTGATGATGACTGCGGTAGTGATCGCGATGGGCGTGATGCTGCTGGCGTCCAAATCACTGACTCGCTTCGTGAATAACCATCCGACCGTGGTGGTGCTGTGTCTCAGCTTCCTGCTGATGATCGGCCTGAGTCTGATTGCTGAAGGCTTCGGATTCCATATTCCGAAAGGTTACCTGTACGCTGCAATTGGTTTCTCCATCCTGATTGAATTGTTCAACCAGATTGCGCGCCGTAACTTCCTGAAAAGCCAGTCCAGTCGCCCGATGCGTGAACGTACAGCGGAAGCCATTCAGCGACTGATGGGCGGAAAACGCCGGCATGAGCATGAAGATGAACCTGATGGCGATGTCGTGCCGGTCAGTGAAACCTTTGCTGAAGAAGAACGGCATATGATCACCGGCGTACTGACGCTGGCGTCACGTTCCCTGCGCAGTATCATGACGCCACGTACCGAAATTTCCTGGGTAGACTGCGAGAAGTCACCGGATGAAATCCGCAGTCAGCTTCTCGATACACCGCACAGTTTGTTTCCGATTTGCCGTTATTCGCTGGATGATGTGATCGGTGTGGTACGCGCGAAAGACCTGCTGGTGGCGCTGGAAAACGGTGAAAGCATTATTGCTTTTGCGGAAAGAACGCCGCCGATTGTGGTGCCGGAAACAATGGATGTCATCAAACTGCTGGCGGTTTTGCGCAAAGCCAGAGGGCTTCTGGTGATGGTCAGTAATGAATTTGGTGTAATTCAGGGGCTGGTGACGCCGCTGGACGTACTGGAGGCTATCGCAGGCGAATTCCCGGACGAAGATGAAACACCGGACGTCGTGGCTGATGGTGATGCCTGGATTGCTAAAGGCGGAACGGATTTACACCTGTTGCAACAAATTCTGGACGTCAAAACGTTGGTGAATGCGGACGACGACTTTGCTTCTCTTGCCGGGCTGCTGCTGTCGAAATCAGGCCAGATGCCGGTTGTGGGGGAAGTGATTGAAATGGCATCACTGCACTTTGAAATCCTTGAAGTGTCGGAATACCGTATTGAACGGGTGCGTATCAGGCATCTGACATCCGACGAAAAATGGGATGAAGACCAGTAACGGGGATTTATTTCGGGATGTAAAACGGCGACTCAGGTCGCCGTTTTTTTGCGTCGGATAAAACTGATTTTCTTCTTCAGGTCGGATCTGTCTTATCCTGCAATTCCATGTTCTGCCTTGATTTTTTATACCGTTCAAGCCAGATCGGGAACACATCAATAGGCATCGGGCGGGCAAAATAATAGCCCTGTAAGGAGTCAACCCTGCGCTCACGCAGATAATCCACCTGCTCACGGGTTTCCACACCTTCGGCAATCAGCTTCAAATTGAGGCGCTGCGCCAGCGTGATGATGGTATCCGTGACGGTTGCGTTAATCGCATCCGTGCCAATTGAAGCCGTAAAAGCCTGATCGATTTTCAGCACATCGGGATTAAGGGTTTTTAAATAGCTCAGTGAACTGTGGCCTGTCCCGAAATCATCAATGGCCAGCAGAATTCCCATTTCTTTTAATTGTGAAATTTCGGCAGCACGTAATTCCTGTAACCGTGTCCGCTCCGTCAGTTCCAGCATGAGAGAAACTGATGGCTGCGCCGGAAGCCACAGCTTTCGGATGTCATCAACAATTTCCATATTCGTGAAGTGCTGTGCTGCAACATTGATACTGACGTAAAAACCCGGCGTTGCAGGAAAGACTGACAAATTTTCAGCGACTGTCTTAATAAGATAGCGTGTCAGTGCAATGATTAAGCCGTGCTGTTCAGCCAGAGGGATAAATACGTCAGGCGATACCCATTCCTGACGGCGGTTCTTCCAGCGCATCAGCGTTTCCACCCCGATACAGCGGCCGTCCGTGCTGTTGATAATGGGCTGGCAATAGACTTTAAACTCGCGCTTGGAAATGCCGTGGCTGATCGGATAAGCCAGGCTGATGCGGCTGCCTGAGAACAGATAAACGGCTGTTGCTGTCAGCAGGCTTATCAGAACTGACAGCGGCAGATGTGAAAAGAGTTCCTTCCATGCCAGGGTGCTGGCTTGATCTCCATAAATAGAGACCGAAAAATCATATTTTCCCGAGCGGACACTCAGCAGAGGCGGTTGCGGCAAGGCGCTGGAACTGGCGATGGCCTTTTTGCCGTATTCGAGATTTCGCTGCCCGACGTTGAGGACTATGTGGCTGGCATAAGGCGGTTGGGGTTCCAGCAGGAAATTCGACAAGATGCCGATGTTATAGATAAACAGTTCGCCGTTAAGATTATCCGGTGCCGCCGGATGCCATAAAACCAGCGTCGGTGTATCGACACGGCTCCATTTCGACGCGCGTAACTCAAGCTGGGTTTTGCCTTGTGCGAACGCAGGCAGGGTGTCGTTAAAATTCAGATCCAGCGAACCTACCAGGCTTGAACAAGTAATAATGCCGTTGCTGACGAGACTGATTGAACGCAATGTTTGCATCCGTGCAACGGTTTGTTGCAACAAGGGCTGCAGCACGTTACAGCTGAGCGTGGTATCGAAAGGCATTACTTTGCCGGCCGGAGATGCGGGCTCAAGCAATTTTTCCAGTTTTTCAACGGTGTGAAACGCTACCCGCTGCTGATCTTTGGCGATAACCTGAGCTTGTTCGTAGATACGAATGCCCAGCGTGAGAAGCAGCGTACATATTCCCATCGCACTGGCGAGCGCAATGCGATAGTAACGATATTTCGCAAGTCCGGTCTGGGAGAACAGCATCGTTCTAATCCTTTTATCCCGTGTTAAATGCAGGCTCAAAATTATTATTTTTAAAGGGTTACCGATGCGTAACAGCCATTTCGTTTTTATAGAGAGTCGCTGTAAATCGTCTGCCGCCCGGCCTGAGTTGCAGCAAACTCCGTATATTTCTCTGTTCAAATCAAAAAAATAGTGCAGGTGACAGTGTCACTTGGGTTTTTCCTGGCCATTTCCGACATTTAGCAGATGTAATAAGAAGAGGTTCGGACTGGGAAAAACAGGCGGAAATCAGCATGCCGTACCTGCAGGGTATAATGCAAGTCTCACTACCCTTTTTTATTGATAATACAACGGGTTGTTGTTAGCGAAGGTTTTATTGCTGCTGGCTACCCGCCAGGGGGTATTTCCTGTGGTATGCAGGTCGAAAATTATACAACCTGAACATACCGCAGGAAAATCTCATTTTTGACCGAATCAGTCGCACTGAACCTTAATCGCCAGACCCCCGCGTGAGGTTTCCCGGTATTTGGAATTCATATCCTTACCGGTTTCATACATCGTCTCAATGACTTTATCCAGTGAAACTCTCGGCTCACTGGTACGGCGTAACGCCATTCTGGCAGCGTTAATGGCTTTTACTGACGCGATAGCATTGCGTTCTATGCAGGGCACCTGAACCTGTCCGGCAACCGGGTCACAGGTTAATCCCAGATTATGTTCCATACCAATTTCGGCCGCGACACACACCTGTTCCGGGCTGCCGCCCAACAATTCCGTCAGGCCTGCCGCCGCCATTGAACAGGCTACCCCGACTTCACCCTGACAGCCGACTTCTGCGCCTGAAATCGATGCGTTCATTTTATACAAGATACCGATAGCGCCGGAAGTCAGGAAATAGCGCAGATAAATGTCCGGACTGACCGACTGAATGAACTGGTCATAATACGCCAGCACCGCAGGCACAATGCCGCATGCGCCATTGGTTGGTGCCGTCACGACACGTCCGCCTGCCGCGTTTTCTTCGTTAACCGCGAGGGCAAACATATTCACCCAGTCGATCACGTTCATCGGATCACTGGAGAGTTTATCGTTAGACACCAGCATCCGGCGCAGGGCAGAAGCCCGACGCGGTACCCGCAGCGGGCCGGGCAGAACGCCTTCGGTGTTCAGGCCGCGATCAATACAGGCCTGCATGGTGTGCCAGATTTTCTCAAAATACTGCTCGATGTCCTGCTTACTGTGCTGCGCCAGCTCATTCTTCATCATCAGACCGGATAATGACAATCCGGTTTCTTTACATTTTGCCAGCATTTCACTGGCCGAATTAAAGCTGTAGGGCACGGTCACTTCATCCAGCACCGGCTGACCGAAATGCTCGTCATCCACGATAAAGCCGCCGCCGACTGAGTAATAGGTCTTGCTGTAAATCATTTTGTCGCCAGCAAAAGCGTGAATCTGCATGGCGTTTTCATGGCGTGGCAAATTCTCCCCGCGGAACACCATACCGGTATCGCGTGGGAAATCGACTTCATGGTGGGTTCCGCCCAGCGGCAGGCGCTCTCGTTGCTCAACGTCGCGGATAAAATGGGGAATGCCGTCGATGTCGACGGTATCTGGCTGGTTACCCGCCAGACCTAAAATAATGGCGATATCAGTGTGGTGGCCTTTACCGGTGAGTGACAAAGAACCAAAAACGTCCACGGCGACACGCGTAACGGCAGGCATCATGCCCTTTTCCAGCAGATCATCAGCGAACTGTTTCCCTGCTTTCATCGGGCCCAAAGTGTGGGAACTGGAAGGGCCAATCCCGACCTTGAACATGTCGAAAACGCTAATCACGTCGAATACTCCTGTAATAGATTGCGGCAGGGAACGGGATCCCTGGCTTCCATAAATGAAAAAACATCAGAGACTGTCTTTATGGACGGGTCTCTTATTCCTATGGATAGACTTATAGTTTAAAAGGGCTGAGAGGCAAAAGTTTCATTTTTCGCATGAAATAAACTTATTTGATGCAAAAGTGTGATCGAAATGTAATCAGCGGGCTCAGGCTTCAACCTGCCGGGCCAACTGACGAATGATTCCCGCCGTCAGTCCCCAGACAAATTGCTGCTGATACCAGGATAGATACACCCGGTGATGAATGCCTCGGCGGTGAATATCCAGAGGGTAATAACGTGTCAGATCAAACGCTTCCCGCAACGGCATTTCAAACAATTCGGCAACTTCATCTTCAGCCGGATGTAGCGGAACATCCACAGGCAGCAGTCCGATAACCGGTGTGACCTGGAAACCGCTGCTGCTGTCCTGCGGTGATAATGTTCCTAATACATAAACCTGTTCAGGCGGGATCGCGACCTCTTCATGTGCTTCACGTAATGCGGTCGCAATAATGGATGCATCGGTCGCATCTGCTGCACCCCCCGGAAACGCTACCTGACCGGGGTGTTTACGCAACTGATCGGCGCGGCGTGTCAGTAAAAGGGTGGGTTCCGGACGGCAGATAATCGGTATCAACACAGCAGCATGGCGGGTTCCGCGCAAGGCTGCAGCGGGCCTGCGCGGCGGCTGCAACTGAAAACGCAGAATGAAATCTTCCACAGCAGGTGAAAACGTCGGTAAGGGCGTGTGTTGTGCCTGCAGCGTCACGGCTGTATGTCTCCTAATTCGGGCAGAATACGGGCGATTTTATCAAAAGTTTCCTGATATTCCGCCTGTTCCTGACTGTCTGCGACGATCCCGCCGCCCGCCCAGCAGTAAATTTTACCCTGCGCGGTGAGCAGCGTGCGGATGGTAATGTTGCTGTCCATCGTGCCGCAGCAGCTCAGATACGCAATGCTGCCGCAATAGCCGTTGCGCCGTTGTGGTTCAAGTTCCTCAATGATTTCCATGGCGCGTACTTTGGGTGCACCGGTAATCGAGCCGCCGGGGAAACAGGCACGCAGCAAGGCGCTGGCGTGACAGGTTTCCGGCAAACGTGCGGTGACAGTGCTGACCAGATGGTGTACGGCGGGGAAGGGCTCGACTACGAACAGTTCCGGGACCCTTACACTGCCGGGTATCGCCACGCGACCAATATCATTACGCAGCAAATCGACAATCATCAGGTTTTCGGCGCGATCCTTTTCCGATGCGGCCAGCCGTTCTGCCTGCCGTGCATCCTCAGTCGGATCTGCGCAGCGGGGCATAGTACCTTTAATTGGCCGGGTCTGGATCTGCCCGTCTTTAAGCCAGATAAAACGCTCAGGTGAAAGGCAAAGAACGGCATTTTCCGCGAGACGCAGAAATGCGGAGAAAGGGGCACGGTTAGCCTGACTGAGGCGCAGGAAAGCCTGCCATTCGTCGCCACTGTATTCTGTTGAAAACCGTTGCGCCAGGTTAATCTGGTAGCAATCACCGCTGTGAATATATTCCTGAATCTTACGGAATTTTTCACCGTATTCCTCACGGCACATATTCGCCCGCCATGGCGCATGTAAACGGAAAAATGCCCGGGGAGCAGCGGGGCGCTGATACTCTGTCAGCCAACCTAAACGTTCAGAAATGTCACCGTGACAAATCAGCGTCAGACGCTGTAAATGGTGATCAGCAATCAGGGCCCAGTTATAAATCCCCACCGCCATATCCGGCAGGTTAATATCCCGCGCAGCCGTTTCCGGCAGTGTTTCTATACGACGTCCCAGATCATAACCAAACAGGCCCAGTGCACCGCCCAGAAAAGGAAAATCTGCGGTACGTTCTGCCTGTAAACCGGCTACCGTCAGTTGCTCTTCCAGTAATGCAAACGGATCTTCTTCCCGCGTTTCGGTCATGCCGTTGTGCTCAATGTGTGTTATCGCGCCACGTGTGGTGAGCGTGATCAGCGGATCGGCGACCAGAATATCGAAACGATTATGCTGATGCTGTGCCGAACCGGAATGCAGCAACATGGCCCATGGCAAAACTGAAAGCGGCGCAAACCCTTCGGTTAATGCGTCGGGCTGATAGGGTAGTGAATGGAAAACAACGGGCTGAGCGGATTGCATGACGGATACGGGTTTCTCTGGCGCAATGACGTATTTTCTCGGATCCTAACACAGATCGGCCTGCCTGAAAGCAGCGCAGGCGATTTGCGTTAATAAGGCGTATACTGTGCAACCCCGCACTGCGCGGGCTTTCATTATCACCCGTACAACAGGACACTCCCATGCTGACAGGTATGCCTTCATTATCACATCATGAACAAGAACAGGCCGCCGATCGTATCCGCCAGTTAATGGAAACCGGTATGAGCAGCGGCGAAGCCATTGCGACCGTAGCAGAAGAAATTCGCGAAACGCATAAAGGCGACCGTGTGACCGTCATTTTTGATGACGAAGACGAATAAGTACTGAGCCGGGGGAGCTTCTTTCCCGCAAAGAAAAACCGGACCCTTTTCAGGCGTCCGGTTTTTTTTCATCTCAGCGTCGGAAATGGCTTAGCCTTTAACGACTACCGCAGCCGCAGCCTGTTTGGCCTGTTCCACGGCGTCCTCAACGTTGTCCGCAATTGCCAGCGCCACACCCAGACGACGCTTGCCGCTGATTTCCGGCTTACCGAACAGACGGATCTGGTTGTAACCGGTCAGCGCATTTTCCAGGCCGGTAAACGTCACGTTGCTGCTGGTCAGTTCCGGCAGAATAACGGCAGAAGCGGAAGGGCCGAACTGGCGGATATGGCCCACCGGCAGGCCGAGGAATGCGCGCACATGCAGGGCGAACTCTGACAAATCCTGAGAAATCAGCGTCACCATACCGGTGTCGTGCGGACGGGGGGATACTTCGCTGAAGATCACATCATCGCCACATACAAACAGTTCAACGCCAAACAGACCTTTACCGCCCAGCGCTTTTACGACTTTCTCGGCGATATCCCTGGCGCGTTGCAATGCCAGATCTGTCATCTGCTGCGGCTGCCAGGATTCGCGGTAATCGCCGTCTTCCTGACGGTGTCCGATAGGGGCACAGAAATGAATGCCGTCCACGGCGCTAATAGTCAGCAGGGTGATTTCAAAATCAAATTTTACCAGACCTTCAACAATGACACGTCCGCCGCCTGCACGGCCGCCTTGCTGGGCGTAATCCCACGCCGGCTGCAACTGATCAGCCCCGCGGATCAGGCTCTGACCTTTGCCTGAAGAACTCATTACCGGCTTGATAATACACGGGTAGCCGATGGCGTCGATCGCCTGACGGAAAGAGGCTTCATCATCAGCAAACTGATAAGTGGAGGTGGGCAGATTCAGCGTTTCGGCTGCCAGACGACGGATGCCTTCGCGGTTCATGGTCAGGCGGGTTGCTTCAGCACAAGGCACGACGTTGTGGCCCCGTTTTTCCAGCTCGACCAGCATGCTGGTGGCAATCGCTTCGATTTCCGGCACGATAAAATCAGGGCGTTCGCTTTCGATAACCTGTTTCAGTGCATCGCCGTCCAGCATGTTAATTACATGGCTGCGATGGGCAACCTGCATCGCAGGTGCATCGGCGTAGCGATCAACCGCAATCACTTCCAGACCAAGACGCTGGCATTCAATTGCCACTTCTTTGCCCAGTTCGCCAGAGCCTAATAACATGACGCGGGTGGCGCCGGTGCGCAGTGCAGTACCAATGGTTAACATAGCTTCGTACCCAGATCTGTGTGAGGGAAAATAAGAATTTCGGTGCAAAGTATATCTGAAATTATTGCCAGCGAAAACGATTGCGCGGTGCCATTGATTGATTCAGGCGTGGAATAAAAGCGGAATTTACAGGATTTTTTTAGCCATTTTCTGTCGGTTAAGGCAGCCGGCGGGCGTCTCTGTTATCATTTAGCCAAACCATGGCGCCAGGTTTCCTGCCGCTGCCCCGATTTTTGCCTCACATAAAGAGTTATCGCCTTGAGCACGCATTCCTTTTCTGCCCTGACATTGCCCGCTGAGCAACTTTCTAACCTGAATGAACTGGGTTACACCGAAATGACCCCGATTCAGGAAGCATCATTGCCCGCCATCCTGCAGGGGCAGGATGTCCGCGCCAAAGCCAAAACCGGCAGCGGTAAAACAGCCGCTTTCGGTATCGGTTTACTGAACAGCATTATTGTTTCGCAGTTTGTTGCTCAGGCGCTGGTGCTGTGTCCGACACGTGAACTGGCCGATCAGGTCAGCAAAGAATTACGCCGTCTGGCGCGTTTTACCCAAAACATCAAAATCCTCACTCTGTGCGGCGGTCAGGCTATCGGGCCACAGCTTGAATCGCTGGTCCATCCGCCACACATTGTGGTGGGTACGCCGGGCCGTATTCAGGAGCACCTGCGTAAAGGCACGCTGAAACTGGACGAACTGAAAGTGCTGGTGCTGGATGAAGCGGACCGTATGCTGGATATGGGTTTTAGCGAAGATATTGAAGATGTGGTCAGTTATACACCGCAGGATCGTCAGACGTTGCTGTTTTCAGCTACCTATCCCGACGGTATTGAGCGTATCAGTTCTAAATTCCAGCGTCAGCCGTTGAAAGTAGAAATCGAAGGCGAAGATGACATTGCGGATATCCAGCAGATTTTCATCGAAGCCGACAAACATCAGCGTTTATTGCTGCTGGCCGCCGTGCTGTATCAGCATCAGCCTGCTTCCTGCGTAGTGTTCTGTAACACTAAACGCGACTGTCAGGAGGTGTGTGACGCCCTGACAGCGAAAGGCATCAGCGCCCTGGCGCTGAACGGCGACCTTGAGCAGCGCGACCGCGACCGCGTACTGGTGCGGTTCTCCAACGGCAGTTGCCGCGTACTGGTGGCAACAGACGTTGCCGCGCGCGGGCTGGATATCAAACAGTTGGGTCTGGTCATTAATTACGAACTGTCTTTCGACCCGGAAGTTCATGTTCACCGCGTGGGCCGTACCGGCCGTGCAGGCACCCGCGGACTGGCAGTCAGCCTGGTCACGCCGCAGGAGATGCCGCGTGTGACAGCGCTGGAAGATTATACGCGTCAGCGCTTTACCTGGCAGCCAGCCGCTCAGGCCCTGGCCGCGGCCCCGGTGGCGCTTGACCCTGAAATGGCAACGTTATGCATTGACGGTGGCCGTAAAGCCAAAATCCGCCCCGGTGATATTTTGGGCGCGCTGACCGGTGATGCCGGGCTGACCGCCGCTGAAGTGGGAAAAATTGATATGTTCCCGGTTCACGCTTACGTTGCGATTCGTCAGAAGAGCGCGAAGAAGGCGTTGCAACGTTTGCAGGAAGGGAAGATCAAAGGCAAAAACTGCAAAGCCATTATCTTGCGTTAACAGCGTTTCTTTTCGCTTTATGTCGGGCGTCTTATTGTTAATGTTGTGTTATTGCCTTGTTGAGGATTATATTAACTAACGCACATTATGACCATGCGTTATGTAGGGATATTGTCCGGCAGGGTCAACTGAATGAACGACAAAGACTGGGAAGACGAACGATGAAAAAGATAATCTTGGGCGTTGTGGTCGCAGCGGCAGGCATGAGCGGGCTGAGCCAGATTGCGCAGGCCGATGAGCCTGAAGTGAGAACGGCAACCGTAACGCCTTGTTCCACGGCAACCAAAGAGGATGTGGCTGCACTGGTTAAACGTGATTTCCTGCAAAACCGTATCCCGCGCTGGGATGCAGATAAAAAAGCGCTTGGGACGTCCACGCCGGTGGCCTGGGTGGTGACTGACAGCATCAGCGGCAGTAATGCAAAATGGAATGTCCCGTTAACCGTGCGCGGTGATCACACAGATAAAACCTACCAGGTAACCCTTAACTGCCAGATAGGCGAAATCAGCTATAGCGCGCCGTTATAGCCGGTATTAAGGCTCTGATTGCGTCCGTGATTTCTTCGCGGACGCATTATTTCCCCTGCATCGACGTCTCTTGGTTTCCCCGTCTAAACCTGTCACTCTTATCACACCACAAAGAGGACAAAGAGATCCCGAGATGATGACACCTCCAAAGGCTGAAAAACGCCCGCAAATTTTGAGCGTCCACGGCGATGACCGTGTCGATAATTATTACTGGCTGCGTGATGATGACCGCGCCGATCCTCAGGTTCTGGCTTATCTGACGGCCGAAAACGAATTTACCGGGCTGGCCATGCAACCGCATCAGGCATTGCGCGAAACCCTGTACGGCGAAATGGTTGCGCGCATCGCGCAACAGGATCATTCCGTTCCCTACGTCAAACATGGTTACCGCTATCAGACCCGTTATGAGCCGGGCAACGAATACGCCATTTATCTGCGCCAGCCTGCAGCAGAATATGAAAATTGGAGCACGCTGATCGATGGTAATGAGCGGGCCAAAGACAGCGAGTTTTACACGCTGGGCGGTCTCGATATCAGCCCTAATAATCAGCTGATGGCGGTGGCGGAAGATTTTCTTTCCCGCCGCCAGTATGACATCCGCATCAAAAAGCTCGATGATGAAACCTGGACGGAGGATCTGCTGAAAAACACCTCCGGCAGCAGTGAGTGGGCGAACGATTCACAAACGCTGTATTACGTCCGCAAACATAAGAAAACCCTGTTGCCGTATCAGGTTTACCGGCACGTGATCGGCACCGATCCGAAAACTGACAAGCTGGTATATGAAGAAAAAGACGATACGTTTTACGTCGGACTGGATAAAACCACGTCAGAAAAATATATTCTGATCCATCTGGACAGCACCACAACCTCAGAGATACTGCTGCTCGATGCCGATGATCCGCAGGCTAAACCACAGGTATTCCTCTCGCGCCGTAAAGATCATGAATATGCTCTCGATCATTACCTCGGGCATTTTTACATCCGCTCTAATAAAGATGGCAAAAACTTCGGCTTATATAAAAGCGAAGACGGTGTCGAAACCCGCTGGCAAACGCTGATTGCGCCGCGTATCGAAGTGATGCTTGAAGGCTTCAGCTTGTTCCGTGACTGGCTGGTGGTGGAAGAACGCCATCAGGGACTGACGCAGTTGCGTCAGATTCACTGGAAAACAGGGGAAGAAAAATCGCTGGCATTTGACGATCCGACCTATACCACCTGGCTGGCGTATAATCCCGATCCGGACACCGCATTGCTGCGCTATGGTTATTCTTCAATGACTATGCCGAGCTCACTGTTTGAACTCGATCTGGATACGCATGACCGTACGTTGCTCAAGCAGCAGGAAGTGAAAGATTTTGATGCGGCAAATTATCGTAGCGAACGTGTCTGGGTTACGGCCCGTGACGGGGTGAAAGTCCCGGTGTCACTGGTGTATCGCCGTGAACTGTTCAAGCCGAATGAAAACCCGTTACTGGTTTACGGTTACGGATCCTATGGCAGCAGTATGGATCCGGCTTTCAGCGGGAGCCGCCTGAGTTTACTCGACAGAGGATTTGTTTTCGCACTGGCGCACATCCGCGGTGGCGCAGAACTGGGCCAGCAATGGTATGACGATGGCAAGCTGTTCAATAAACTTAACACATTCCATGACTTCATTGATGTGACCAAAGAACTGGTCGCGGAAGGCTACGGTGACGCCGGACAGGTTTACGCCATGGGTGGCAGTGCGGGTGGATTGCTGATGGGGGTGATCGTTAATCAGGCGCCAGAGTTGTATCACGGCATTGTAGCGCAGGTGCCGTTCGTTGACGTGGTGACCACCATGCTTGATGAATCCATTCCCCTGACCACCGGTGAATATGACGAGTGGGGCAACCCGAACGACAAAGCATATTATGATTATATGCTGCAATACAGCCCGTATGATCAGGTTCGCGCACAGGCCTATCCGCATATGCTGGTCACCACCGGCTTGCATGATTCGCAGGTACAATACTGGGAGCCAGCAAAATGGGTAGCAAAATTACGCGAGCTCAAAACCGACGATAACCTGTTGTTAATGCATACCGATATGGATTCCGGCCACGGCGGGAAATCCGGACGATTCAAAGCTTACGAAGATATCGCGCTGGAATATGCTTTTGTGCTCGCCCTGGCAGACAACGCCTCTGTGGGCTGAAGTATGAAGGGGAAATAAAAAAACCCGCTCTCGGCGGGTTTATTCTACGAAGTCCATTGTTAAGCAGAAGCTTTCTTGGCTTTTTTCTCAGCCTTTTTTTCGGCCGGGGTCTTCAGTGGCTTTTTCTTCGCATTTTTTTTGCTATCCATTCCTTTACTCATATTCGCCTCTCTTAAAGCTGGTGGATTGGGTTGCTCTGCTATTTACTGCTTAAACCGCTCCGGTTGCAAGCGTCTTTGTGAATTTTCTTCGCTCCTGCCTGGCTGCTTTATCGATGTTACGGCCGGGGCGGTAAGTGAAACTGCACGATAAGTATGCGAACGGCATGCAAAATAACGATTTTTGCTCATAACATCTTGTCGTGGGCTAGCCGATGCGCTGTTATGAAGATGAATGCACATCAATCAATACACTGGCCAAATAGAACAGGAAATGTCATGCCAAAATTAAAAGGGTTGTATCCGCCCAGGGAAGCTTATGCCAGTGGCATGCTTGATACGGGGGATGGTCACCAAATTTACTGGGAGCGCAGCGGAAACCCGAAAGGCAAGCCAGCAGTATTTCTCCACGGCGGGCCCGGTGGCGGCTGTTCATCGGTACACCGTCAATTGTTTGATCCCAATGATTACGACGTCATGCTGTTTGACCAGCGTGGATGCGGACGCTCAAAACCGCACGCCAGTCTGGAAAACAATACAACCTGGCATCTGGTCGAAGATATTGAGCGTTTGCGTAAAATGGCCGGCGTTGACCAATGGCTGGTGTTTGGGGGTTCATGGGGTTCAACGCTGGCGCTGGCGTATGCTCAGACGCATCCTGAACATGTCAGTGAGATGGTATTGCGCGGGATTTTCACGTTACGTAAGCAGGAGCTGTCCTGGTATTATCAGGACGGGGCTTCCCGTTTCTTCCCGGAAAAGTGGCAACGTATTTTGTCGATTCTTTCGCAAGAAGAACGTAAAAACGTGATTGCTTCTTACCGGGCCCGTCTGACATCCGGCGATCGCGCTGTTCAGCTTGAGGCCGCTAAAATCTGGAGCCTGTGGGAAGGGGAAACCGTGACGCTGCTGCCTGCGGAAGGTGCGGCATCCTTTGGTGAGGACAATTTCGCGCTGGCGTTTGCCCGTATTGAAAACCACTATTTTACGCATCTGGGTTTTCTGGAAAGTGATGACCAGTTGTTGAAAAATGTCGAACGTATTCGCCACATTCCGGCCGTCATTGTGCATGGTCGCTATGATATGGCATGCCAGGTGCAAAATGCGTGGGATCTGGCGCAGGTATGGCCGGAAGCGGAGTTGCACATCATTGAGGGGGCTGGTCATTCGTTCGACGAGCCCGGCATTCTCGATCAACTGATCCGTACCAACCAGCGTTTCGCCGCGCGGCGCTAACCTTCCCCTGCGACTCCCGTTTACTTTTGCTTTGGCTCATAAGGTAAGCGGGAGAACTTATGTGATTCCCCGCGATAAAACATCACCCGTTCCCGAAAATAGGTGCGCAGATGCGCAGGCTGCTCGCGTTCCGCCATCTCAGCGACAACCGGCATGTTGTAGCGTTCTTTAAAGGCCACCGCGGAGGCCGCAAGATCGACGTTGATACGATCCATTTCTTCTTTGCTGATTTCAGCCAGATTGATGCTCATAACTGCTTCCTGATGATCGATTTTGCCACATTGTACCCGAGGCTGGGGTCAGCGTGAATATTGCGATTTTGCTTTTATTTCCGCGCAGCTAACAAAGAATGCGGATAATTCTAATGAGTGAATAAGAACCATTCACAAAAGGTAAATGATAAATATCTACAATAAGGCGGGGTAATTAATATCGCAAATAAGAATGATTCCTTTTTAATACGCTTGTGTATGTTAATGATTATCATTTTTGGATATTTTATTTTTTAAAAATACTCATTAAATCAGTGGATTAAATTAAATTGTTATTGCGGTGAATATTAATGTGAATCGGGTGTTTTTATTTTGTATTGATACGGGCATAATGCAGATAAATAAATCCCCCACCTGCTTTAATTTAATTTATGGAGCCGTGCCGTGCTTAAAAAAGAAATGATTGATCAGCTTAATGAACAGCTGAACCTCGAGTTTTATTCTGCCAATTTATATTTGCAGATGAGTGCATGGTGCAGCGACAAAGGTTACGAAGGTGCCGCTGCTTTCCTGAAACAGCATTCAATGGAAGAAATGGACCATATGCATCGCCTGTTCAAATACGTCAGCGATACCGGTGCTCTGCCTTTGCTGGGGGCGATTGCCGCTCCGCCGGTTGCCTTTGAATCCCTGACCGATCTGTTCAAGCAAACTTACGAACATGAGCAGCTGATCACGCAGAAAATCAATGAACTGGCTGATCTGTCCATGACTCTGAAAGATTATTCTTCCTTCAACTTCCTGCAATGGTACGTTGCTGAGCAGCATGAAGAAGAGACGCTGTTCAAATCTGTCCTTGATAAACTGGCACTGGTCAGCAATACCGGTAACGGTTTGTTCTTCGTTGATAAAGATCTCAAAAATATGGTGGCACAAACCCCGGCAGGCTAATTTCCGATCAGGGGTGTCCACAAAAACGCAGAGTGCTTCCGCCTCTGCGTTTTTTTATGTCTTTTTGGCAAACGTTTTACGGCAGTTTGCGCTAAAGTGACGGCGTTATAAATTCATCGTTAAGCAAGCCAAGGAATCATCGTGTTCAAAAAAACCACTTCTCTTTGCCGTGTCCTGACAGTCTCAGCCGTTATGCTGAGCGGATTTATCTCACAGCAAGCTTCTGCTCATGCTCATCTGAAAACGGAAACCCCTGCGGCAGATTCGGTTTTAACCGTCAGCCCGACTGAACTGTCTCTCGGATTCAGTGAAGGCATCGAGCCTGATTTCAGCAAGATCACCCTGACGGATGCCAGCCAGAAAGCGGTTAAAACCGGTAAAATGGCGCTGGCAGCGAATGATAATACTCAGGCCGTTCTGCCACTCTCCGATGCGTTGCATGCGGGAAAATATATTGTTTCGTGGAACGTTGTCTCCGTCGATGGTCATAAAACGCACGGTCAGTACAGCTTCACTGTTAAATAAGCGATGAGTCTGACTGTACTTTTCGTTCTGTGTCGGTTTGCGCATTTTGCTTCGCTGATGCAAATCTTTGGGTTGAGTGTTTTTTGTTCGCTGCTGACACCTGCCGGTTTCTCAGCTGTGTTGCTGCGCAAAAACCAGACCCTGATGATCTGCTCTGCTTTTGTCGCGGCTGTGACTTCGGTCGGTATGCTGGCGATTCAGGCTGCGCTGATGGGCAACGGATGGGGCGATGCGCTGAACCTGAATGTCTGGTTGCTGGTGTTAACAACGGCATTTGGTGAAGTCTGGCGCTGGCATTTATTACTGATGGCCGCGCTGTTGCTGGTGCTTCTGATGGACTGGCTGCCTGTGCGGAATATGCTGGTTTTCCTATGCTCATTCGGTTTACTGATGAGCCAGGCATTGGTCGGCCATGCCGCGATGCATGAAGGTATACTCGGGGTTATCCAGCGAAGCAATCATGTGGTGCATCTGCTCAGCGCGGCTTACTGGTTCGGGTGTTTACTGCCGTTACTGACTTGCATGTGGTATACCCGACAGCCTGCGGCAAGGCCGTATGCGCTTGCCACACTTATCCGTTTTTCGCTCTGGGGACAGGCTGCCGTCGCGCTGGTTATCCTTACCGGCATCATCAATACGACCATTATTTTACAGCGCTGGCCGACTGATATGACATCACTTTACCAGCGCCTTCTGGTGGTCAAAGTGTTGATGGTCGGGATGATGGTGGCCGTGGCTGTGTTTAACCGTTACCGGCTGGTGCCATTAATGAGTAAAGATCCCGACAGGGCACAACATTATTTTGTCATGATGACCTGGCTCGAATGGGGGCTGGCGCTGGGTGTTTTACTGCTGGTGAGTGTGTTTGCCACACTGGCACCGCGCTGAACGGGTTATCTGACAGGTATCAGGAATTAAATATCATCGAGGAAAAATCATGAGGAAAACACTGCTAGCCTGCGTGCTGCTGACCTTATCTGCCAGCAGTTTCGCGGCACCCCAGTTGGAAACGATCAGCCGTCTGCAATACGGTAAAACCTGGGCTTTTACCCGTGAAGAAGTGATGCTGCAATGCCGCCCCGGTAATGCGCTGTATGTGATTAACGACAGTACGCTGGCGCAATATCCTCTGAATGATGTGGCGAAAGAGCAGGTCAAAAACCATCAGGTCCAGGCCGTGCCGTTGGAGAAAATCTGGCTTGATGACCCGCAGAATCCGGGACAGAAAATGAGTCTGGCTCCCTTTATTGCCAAAGCCAGATCACTTTGCTGAATGGCCGTGCCGACGATAAATGACTGATGTAACTTCCATGTTTTGCGTATGTTGTCACACAATGAAAATAATACATCATTGTTATTATCACTATGTTTCAAACTGGGTGGAAAATAGCCATCTGTCGTCTACGCTTTAAGTTGTACGGCTTAACCGCCTGCATTAATGCCAACTTTTAGCGCACGGCTCTCTCCCAAGAGCCATTTCCCTAGACCGAATATAGGAATCGTATTCGGTCTTTTTTTTGAACATTTCTTAAATCAATAACTTATCGTTAAAACAATCACTTAAACCACTTCTTGTTACCTTCAATGCTACTCATTTGGACTTTCTGCCGCCATTTTGTCGCCACCCATTTGAGCCAGCGGATTCAGGTGAATAGCGTCTTCCAGGTGATCCGGAGCGAAGTGCGCATAGCGCATCGTGACGCGGATATCTGAGTGCCCGAGGATGCGTTGCAACACGATAATATTGCCGCCGGCCATCATGAAATGACTGGCGAACGTATGCCGCAGAACGTGCGTCATCTGTCCTTCTGGCAGCTCAATACCGGCCAGCCTGATCACCCGATAGAACTGTTTATAGCAGGGCGAGAAGGACACACCTTTACGGGCGATCAGTTCGTCATACAAAGGGCGGGAGAGGGGAACGGTACGGTTCTTTTTACCTTTGGTATTGATGAAGGTGAGTTTGTAGGGCGAAATCTGCGAGCTTTTGATTTTGACAGCCTCATTCCAGCGTGCGCCGGTCGAAAGGCAGACTTTAACAATAAGCGTTAATTCGTCATTTCCATGCTGTTCGCAGGCGGCCATGAGCAGCAGGATTTGTTCCTGAGTCAGCCATGCCATTTCACGTTCCGGCTGATCAAACTCGCGGATATTCTCGAGAGGGTAAGGCAGCGACCATTCCCCCAGTCGTTTCAGTTCATTGAACACCGCCCGCAGAAAAGCATGCTCACAGTTCACCGTGCCGGTTAAGCGGGATACTTACAGTGGCGACTCTCTTCCTTCGATTGGAAAAAATCAGGCATTTATTACAAACGATCAAAATGTAGCAACAGGCACCCCAATTTCGCAACACGGAAAGCTTGTGTTAAACGCAAATTATCCGGCAAATGGAGTTTTCTTCATTGACAGTTTTTCAGAGGGTGCGTTTTTAAGTTCAGACCTAATAATGACGCGCGGCATGGGGTTTGCTGATTCAACACTTGTGTCTTGGGACATTTCTACTTCAACTATTGATCAATTCAACGGCGGCATGGAGATGTATTGTCAGCCTGATCCTGCAGAAGCTACTGAAGAGAAGCAGTACCCTTTCGAAGAAGTTGGGATTCTTATCTGCAGGCCTTTCAACGAAAATGGTTTAATTCAAAATTACATTACCGCCTTTGGCAAAACGGCCTACAGATGCATTCCTGATCGAAGCGTTTCAGAGCCATCCTCATGGTTCAAATTGGGTGCTCCGACCGGTCCAACGACTGTGTCAGTGGGAAACACGCTCGATTGTTTAACTGCCGCGCCCGGAACGTATATTTTCGAGTCGGACTCCGGGATTACATCAGCGCCGGCGGGCTTTGTGTCGATTCATAGCACGTCGCTAACTGTTTTAAAGCAGGGGGTATCAGCAACTATAACCATGCATGCATCCCGTGCCGATGGAGACGCCTACGCTGGGATGTGGCTATTGACGAAGAATGGCGAATCCTACGAGTGGTCGGGTATCGGAGTAGCTGAGCGTTTAGCAGCATCTGAGGCATATACCGTCACTCTGATTTAAGCCTTTTACCCATACATTCCGTGTATTTGATTTCATTGCCTACTGAAGAAACTGAGGTTATTCTAAAACCCTTCTAATCAAAAGGATATTGAGAGTGGATACTACTGAAGAGTTGGGCGGGACTTACTTCTACCATGGGAATGCTAACGTATCTAAAGAAGAACTATTTTGGTTAATATTCGCTGAGAGTTTGGCGGACCACCTTGGTGTTTCAGTAGAAACAGCGGCGACGATTCTTGCTGGGCAACCAATACTTAAGAAACGAGTTGTGCTGGGATCAAAGGTTTCTCGCACGAGTATTGCGTCAAAATTAGCTCGCAGAATATTTAAAAACGCACACTTTCCATATGGGATCCAATTTTCAACTATTGTGAAGGGGCGTACTCGCGTTACAAGCAAAATAGGGGCAGTAGTGGGTAGAGCGGTGCCTTTTATTGGCTACGCGCAGGCGATAATTATCGTAAGCCTAGTCGCGAAAGATACCAGGGAAAAATACAACCTGATATCAAGGCCCGAGCATCGTATAGCATGGGCATATTTCTAATGCTAAAACCGGATGAGCAAGAGCTCTTAGATTACGTCACCAATACATATGGCCAATGTGATAAGCCGGCACAAAAGGATTGGACATTTGAGGAGCACTTCAATTTCTTTCAGGAAGAGCTGGAAGAAATGTTGTTTGATTTGTTCACGCGATACGGCATTGAGCATAGCAATTTCAACATAGATGACTATTTCATGCCGGAGTTTTATTGGTGGCAGTTTAAGCTCAAAAAGGAATGGCAAGACCGTCAATTTAAAACGCTGACGCTGGGTATGATTATCGAATCAGCAAAAGCAGGTCGCTGGCTATATGACTAAGGGGCCTCAGCCCCTTTTCTTATGCAGTCTGGCGGTCATCCCATGAATCAGCATAGATGATATTGCCATCGTTGTGCTTCCACGTAATCTTCTCGTAGCGCAGCTCTACTGTTTCCATATGGTTTTCATTAGGATCGGTTGAATGACCCATTACTGGGGAAATAGAGACAATCCGTACACCTTCTAACAGCATGTTGAAATACTCAACTTCCTGACCTGCATCATTGATCCGATACCATTTGATTTCAGCCGAAGCAAGGCATTGACCCGTTGCCACTGCTTTGTAGATGTATGGACTTGAACAGTCAAAATCTTTTATCAGCATCATAGGGGAATGAATACGTGTACCCGTAATTTTCCCTGTACGGTCATCGGTTGGCGTCATCAGGTTGTGATGAAAGCCCTTAACCTCAATGCTGTATTCCCGCCCGATAACATCCACACCGCCTTTAATCAGTGCGCCGCCGTCGTCTTTAAGCCATAAATAAGCTGGTATAGCCATTTTCAAAAATTCCATTTTAAAAAGTGAGGCAATACGTTATGCCCGTATGGTTTGGCAAACAATAAGATGTGTTGGGGAAAAAGGATTTTCAGAGGTTTAGTATTGATGACTGAGGGTCACAACTTGAAAG
Source organism: Rahnella sp. RFA10(1/100) (assembly GCF_004195115.1). Taxonomy (NCBI): domain Bacteria; kingdom Pseudomonadati; phylum Pseudomonadota; class Gammaproteobacteria; order Enterobacterales; family Yersiniaceae; genus Rahnella; species Rahnella sp. RFA10(1/100). Next base: position 1,078,071 of record NZ_SEWR01000001.1, on the reverse strand, counting down.
GAAGATCTCTAAAATTCCCCGAATCTATTTCGAAAAGGGCGCTAACGGATTGATATTTAATGAAGGTATAAACAAGTGACAAGAGGTTATTTTTGAAGGTTTTTGATTGTAAGATATTAATTAATAGATGAATTATTCGATTACTTGCACTATAGGAATCGTATTCGGTCTTTTTATGTCATTGATTTAAAAGATAAATTTTCAGTAAAAACGAAAATACACGAAAATTACACGAAATCCTGTATTCGGTCTTTGACAACATCGCGTACTCTTTCCCTCTCGCATCAAGGTATTTGTCCGTCATTTTCTCCGATTTATGCCCCAGTAAATTCCTCGCAAACTCTTTTCCTTTCTCCTTCTCGTACAACCGACCCGCCAGACTCCGGATCTCATGAAATGTCGGGGGGCTGAGCATGCATACCGTCGGCCATCTGAAGTGGTGATGGAAACAGGTTTTTCCGGGGGCGGATCGGTATTGGATTTTGCTGACACATCCGGGCTTGGCTTAACGCTGGGGAAAAGCCCGAAAGAAATATATGAGGCTCTGCTCGCGCTGCAGCGTTCCCGGAAACCCTTTGATGTGGTGACGGGCAAACGAATGTACACCAACATGTTGATCCGAGTTCTGGATGTCACCACTGATAAAACGAGTGAAAACGTTCTGATGGCAACCCTCACCCTCAGGGAAGTGATTACCACGCAAACGCAGGTGATCACCGGCGCTGCCAAGGAAAATATGACTCAGGGGGTGAATACCAGCGCGACGCAGAATACCGGTGTTAAAACGCCAAAGGCTGTAAACCAGTCCATTCTCAGCAGTCTTTTCGGGGGCTAAATGGTCGTTACAGAAATCCCGCTGACAGCAGATAACCAGACTTTCAGCATTACGTTAAACGGCAACTCTTTGACGATGAGAATTGTCTGGCGCGACACGATGGGCTGGATCCTCGACCTGAAAGACAGCAGTGACACGGACCTTATAGCCGGTATCCCGCTGGTTACAGGTGTTGACCTGCTGGCGCAGTATGCTTATCTCGGGCTGGGTTTCGGCTTGGCTGTTGCATGCGACGAGCCTGGTGTCGAATACCCCACCCAAACCGGCCTCGGAACAACGAGCCACCTCTATGCGGTTACGGAGTCATAATGTCTAAGAACTGGATGCGCCACTTTGAGATTCAGCTTTTGGATGATTCCGGCAACGGGATCGTGCTTTCTGATTTAAAAGTGACGTTCGATATTGAAAAAATGCCAGCCACCATTTTTAACGGCTTTGTTGGCAATTTCAAAATTTATAACCTGTCGCAGGAAACACAGAACAGGATACAAAATAAAGAATTCGGACGCATTCGCGTTATCGCCGGCTACGATGGCGATATGGACGATGCGGGGAATTATCCTGATCAGAATATCGGGATGATTTTTAACGGCGAGATCCGGTTTACGGTCGCTGGCAAAGATAACATCACCGATACATGGATACTGATTCAGTCTGTTGATAGCTGGAATGGGCACATGTACGCAGGAATGTGAACCACAATTGCCGCGGGCTGGACGTACGACACGCTTTTCAATGAGGCGATGAAGACATATGCGCCATTCGGCGTCACTGTCGGGTCAATCCCTGAGATGCCTAAAACCGTTTTCCCTCGCGGAAAAGTCATTGTTGGCAACACCTCTGATGTAATAAACAGCATTGCGGAACAGTGCAAGGCAAACTGGTGGTACGAAAACAACCAGGTTCATATCGTTCCGGAAAATAAATACCTCGACTCGATAGTAGTTCTCAACGCAAACACCGGTCTCATTGGCATGCCACAGCAGACCATGGGTGCGGGTATTAACGTGAGGTGCCTGATTAACCCAAATATAAAATTGGGTGGTCTTATTCGTCTTGATCAGGCATCGGTATACCGCGCCAGCCTGTCGAATGAGCAGATTGGTACCGCGCCCGGCGTTCTGGGCGAGACAGCCGACAATGGGAACCTTTATGTAAATGGGATACCGGGCGGTTCTCAACTGGCCTCAATCAACATGGATGGTGATTACAAAGTAGGAAGCATAAACTATACTGGCGACACTCGAGGGCAGGCATGGTATATGGATTTGTTATGCTTGGCGCGTGGCGCTCGTGATTTGCAAACCAATACAACCATTAACCGAACTACGTAACCATATGAATGTTAAAAAAGTCATTTTTATACTTATAATTTGTTTATCTTTACCTGGCTGCGGTTTGGTTCAAAGAGCGCAGCTTGAAAAGCAATATAAAGAGCAGCAGAGAAATTCTGTATTTTCAAAGCCCGGAGTTCTGGCATTAAGATATGTCCTGACAGATGATAAAATAGCGGCAAGTGAAGGCGGTGGGTCACTATGTCCGGGTGGTTGCTCACTCGAAAACTTGAAAGACAAAGCAAACCAGACCCCATTAGGCATAACTATATTTTATGTTGCAATTCATGATTACACTGGGGAATCACCGTCATCGTATAAAATAGACGACAAAGCCGTTAGATACTCAACCATTGTAAATATTCTGAATAATTACGAAGTAGTATTTGGCTCTAGTGCGCTAGCGGACCCCAAGCACGTTTCTAAACTGTACAGTGATTTCTTAAAAGAGCGTGAATATTTTGGTCTTAACAATATCAGTGAACAAAATTTCAAATCATCAATTATTGATTTATACAAAATAAGATCTGATGTGGTTGCCAATATTAGAACTATGAGGGAGCAAGCGGAAGCAACGATCAGTGGGATTGAAAAAGAAAAAGTTATTGCGCAGGACAAGGCAAATCCTGAGCTTTCTGTGGTTGGGCTTGGTGATATTTTTTCCAGTAAAAAAGCGCCAACTCTTAGGGCTGCATTTAACAAACTGCTATTTGTAACACGAGCAAAAAATACAGCCAATCCCATGAATGTTTATATACACGTTGGTAAGTCCAACTTAACTTTACATCGAATAAATTTATCCATAAAGGAACAACTATTTGAATGTAAACGTATTTCTGCATATACCGGCTACGATATTGACACTCAGTGTTTTAACCAAGTTGGTAGGGGCTTGAGTGATTTTGCAGATATGGTAAATAACCCCAGCATACCGGACCTGACAAAAGAAGCTGCTCTCGGCGAGGCTTCATATGATAGTTATATCGATTTTTACCATGCAGCAAGACTTGCGGCGATGCATAAAAAGTTATGTGCTCAGCAAGGTAATGATGGGTATGTGACAATGGTTACAGTTGCCGCCCCCTGTTCTGGATTCAAGGGATATGGAAATTAGGTATTTCTTTCCCAATAATAGGAAAAATAGCTTTGGCTATTTCCGGAGGTAACTTAATGCGCGTATCTAATTTAGACATAAACATACGAGGTTCTTATCTTGGTAAGCTTCGGGTAGCAATCAGGCTCATGGCTTGCGCCTTTTGGCTCGCTCTGAGTAGTGATGTAACAAATGAATTCGAAGAAATTGAAGTGAAAGCTGGAAAGCAGATCAATTAGTACCACGATTGTTTGATTTGAAAAATCCTGACATTTGAACAGTAACCCGCCAAGTGCGGGTTTTTTATTGCCCGGAGAATCGCATGCCAGTATCCCTAGGATCACAAGTCGGTAACCGCGAGCATCTCGATGCCGCATTATCCAAAGCCATTTCAGCGGGGTTGAGGGTGCACATGCCGGGGATCATCCAGTCATTCGACCCGGAAACCGTTACCTGTGTCGTCCAACCCATATGTTCAACAATGTTGATTACCGTCTGCTAGATATGATTTTTTAATGAAGTTTAGTTCTATGAATCGATATGAAACCTCAGAGTAAAAAAAAGTAATAAAAATCATTAGCGTTAGAGTGGTAGCAGTGTCAATAGTGAAATTTAAGTGAGTCCCAATAGAGTAAGCAACTTGTTTTACTGTATATATTGCTGGCATATGGCAAAGGTAAATTGAGTACGATCTTTCTCCAATCAAGACTAATATGTTATTTTTCGATGTTATTATTTTTCTTTCTGAAATAGTCGTGAAGAAGCAAAGCCATCCGAAAACGCCTATTGAGATGTATTTATATTCATTGCTAAAGTTAAGAGATGCAATTAGGAGTAATAGTGCCATGGTTAGATATAAAAATCTTAATGGAATGGGTAGTTTGCATTTAATTCCAAGAACAAATGTTAAAGCTCCAAGGGAAAATGCTTGCGGCCTGAACCACCAAGCCACACCTGTCAAAACATTATCATGAGCTGATATAAACGAATGCGAAATAAATGCAAGAAATAAAAAAGCAACCAAATATCTAGCATTAAGTAAAAAAACGGCCGCAGCAAGAACTAAATACATTTGCCACTCTAGAGATAAAGACCAGTTAACAACATTTAAATCGTAGCTACCACATTCATATACGCCAGAAAAACATCCATACCAAAATATGTTTGCATATCCAAATAGTGCAGCTATACCACTAGATACAACATCTGAAATATTTGTTTTTATAACTGTAAAAAATGTTGCGATAAAAATCGTGAATAAGACCCAGAATATGGCTGCTGGCATTAGACGGAAGAATCTTCTTTTAAAAAAAGATAAAAATGTAGTGATGTTTTTACCGTTATTAGATACGTCACGGAATAATGTGGCACACATTAGATAGCCAGAGATAGCAAAGAAAATGTCCACTCCTCCAAGGAAGGACACATGGTTAAGTATTTCCTGATACCATAATGGTGTAGGGAGCCTATTCCTATAATGCTGACCAATAACCATAAATACAGCAACTGCGCGTAAGGCCTGAATATCTAAATTTACGTTTTTTATCATTTAACCGATACCATTATTAACTGTTTTTAATGGGGTTATTCACAATATATTGGCTCCAATATCTTTCATTTTTTCTATCACTCGCTGCGTTTCTGCATCGGTTAATGTTAGTTGCGCAGCCATAAAAAAAAGAATATGCGGAGACATGGCGCGCGGTTCAGCCCCGCCAGTGTACTTCCGCCACTGGCTGTTACTGGCAACGCCAGCCAAGTCAGCCATTTGCGCGCCAGTATAGCCCAGATCAGTTTTAAGCTTCTCCAGATCGTCCGGGGTTGGTGGGGTGTACTCGTTTATCAGTCTCATTGCGCACCTGCTAAAAAGCCCCTTTCGGAGCCCTTGTTAAATGAATTTCACGATGATGGTAGTTACCGTCGCGACCGCACCAATCAAGCCTGTTGCGAGCGCTATCGGATACCACATTGTTTCCCGGTTAATCTTCGCCGTCTCTGCCATTAATTTGGCGATTTCGGCGTGGATTTTTTCAAGCTCTGCGGTGGTCATATCGTTTGTCATCTCGCTCATCCTTTCGGGGCTGGGCTGCGGCTTATCCGCTACCTCATGAAATAAACCATAGCCCCAATGGTGCTAATGGTCAATTAAAAACTCCACATTTGCCGGAGAATTATCTATGTCTTCAGAAGGACTGCCAGTTACTGGCATCCTCAAACATCTCCTCACTATTCCGGCCAGAACCGCCTTCTGCGCCTTGCTGGCGTCTGTATTGATGCTGCTGAGCGTTAACCTTCAGTTCAGCCAGGATCAGCGCATTTGCGTTCGGTACACCGTCCATATTTCTTTTGTCGTAAATCAGTTCAACAAACATAAATCACCTCAGTCGATAAAAGTGGAATCAGCGCCTTCAATACCGGCCTCGATGTACTGGACTCTTTTTTTCAGATCAATGATGAGGGTCTTGGCTTCGCTGAGGCGGATCATCACTTGCTGGTCGGGATATATTTCAGCTTTGGAAAGTAGATGAAAACGTAATTCCCACGAATTAAAACGAAAACGGTGCTAACTATCTGAAAAATAAAGGAGGTATAGAAAGGTATTTAAAGGTGTTTTTAGCTTAAGAAAGAGTTTATCTATTTGACTTTAAAAGAATAAATTTAAATTTTGCGGATAAAGGAATCGTATTCGGTCTTTTTTTTACCATTTGATTTATAACGACGCGCCAGAATGCCTGAGTAATTATGTCCGCTCGAAGCGCACCGGGATGGCGTCCGGTTTTTCTGCTGGCAGAACTCAGAATGAACTCCGTATTATTATTCTGCAAACACCTCTCATTCACTTCACCAGGCGTCATATCATACGCTGCCAGACACAGTGGTAATTGTATAGCCAGTTGCTCCCCTGTCTTTCCCTGAATTACCCTCAACCTGTTTTCAAAAATATCCGTTTTCTTCAGTAACCGAATACCGGGCGCGACGTTGCAGCGGTCGATAGGGATGTCATCAATGCCGCTCTGGCGCCAGAACTTCGATGTCATGCGAGAGGGGCTCGTACTGCGTGAAGCGTCCACACATAAATTCCCTCCGTGGCGAGATTTTAAGTATAGACATAGTGATTAACGTGACGGGACATATTGCCTGGTTATGAATGCAGCAGTATTCTTAACCCCTTCTAATCAAAAGGATATTGAGAATGGACACAACCGAAGAGTTGGGCGGGACCTATTTCTACCATGGTCATGCCAATGTAACTGCCCCTGAATTGTTTAATCTGATTTTCATAGAAAGTTTATCTGATTACTTAGGCTTGGATACTTCTGCTACAGTGATGATTATCATTGGCCAGCCTTGGATTCCCATCTCAGGCAAGTTATCAGCTGCAACCAATACGCCAGGAACGAGTGTCATTTCAAAAATAGCCAGAGCGATGTTTAAAGAAAAAAGGTTGCCATTCGGGGTGCGACTAGAAGCACCAATGGGTAAAGGCTCAAAGATGAAGATGGTTCCTACAAGTAAAATCGCCCCATTTATAGGTCGATGGACTCCATGGCTAGGTTATGCGCAAATTGTAATAATGCTTCAATTAGTTTCCAAAAGGACCAGAAATAAATATAACCTTATCGCGCGCCCATCTGACCGTATCGTATGGCCATCTTTCTAATGAATTTAGATAAAGAGATCTGTGACTATCTAACCGATAAATACGGGTTCCGGAAAAGCTGGCGGGATCCCGAAATTGTTCCTATCCAGAAATTTTGGTCAGTGCAAGATGATTGGCAGCTGTTGCCTGAAGATTTGGCAGAGATATTGATTGATGTCTTCACTAAATATGGTGTTGATTATTCTAAGTTTGATATGTTGAATTACTATGAAGCTGAAAGGGCATTTTGGCAGAGAAAACCACCCAAACGTGATCTAAAACCATTAACCGTTGAAATGATTATTGAAGCGGTGAAGGCCAAAAGGTGGTTTTATGATTAAGGGGCATTTTGCCCCTTTTAATTATGCGGTCTGGCGATCATTCCACGAGTCAGCAAATATGATGTTCCCATCATTGTGCTTCCACGTAATTTTTTCGTACCGAAGTTCAACTGTTTCCATGTGATTGTCATTAGGATTGCTGTTTGCGGCAATTGCTGGCGAAATTGAAACGATACGTACCTTTTCTAACAGCATGTTGAAATACTCTACTTCCTGACCTGCATCATTGATCCGATACCATTTGATCTCCGCAGACTCAAGGCCTTGGCCTGTTGCTACTGCCTTGTAAATGTAAGGGCTGGAGCTGTCAAAGTCCTTCACGATGAGCAATGGGGAGTGCATGCGGGTACCCGTTACTTTACCCGTCGCGTTATCGGTAGGGATCATCAGATTATGATGGAATCCTTTTACTTCGATGCTATATTCCCGTCCGATGACATCCACACCGCCTTTAATCAGAGCGCCGCCGTCGTCTTTAAGCCATAAATAAGCTGATATTGCCATTTTCTTAAGTCCATTTTAAAAGTGAGGCATTACGTTATGCTTATGCAGATAAAGACACAGTTAGCGAACATTTAAAAAGGAGATTTTCAGAGGTTTATTATTGATGACCGATTTTGCAATCCATAAATCCAGTCTCGAAAATTCCCCGAATTTATTTCGAAATGATGCTAACTGATTGATATTTAATGAAGGTATAAACAAGTGACGGAAGGCTTTACTTTAAAGAGTTTTTAATTAATCCATTGATAAATAGGTATGAGTAGCATTTATTGCCGCGACGGGAATCGTATTCAGTTTTTTTGTATTTGGATTGAATCACCTTACTCTTGCTGTCAGTCATTTGCCCCGCAGTTTTCGTTTCTATGTGGATGTTCTTGGTTTTACACCACAGGCGACATGGCTTCATTTCGCGAGAAAATACAGCATGCTGGTGCCACAGAGTGGAAAAGCAATAAGAGTGAAGGGGAGTCAATTTACTTTCTCGATCCCGATGGCTATCAGTTAGAGGTTCATTGTGGTGATCTTGAAAGCCGGCTCCGTTCCTGCAAAGAAAGCCCGTACGATGAAATGGAATTTTTCTGATGTATTTGGCTTATTTTAGTGATTTTCCATTGCCTCATAACTCACATCAGACAGCAACACCCCTGATTCGGCGCAGTTACAAATCCACTGCCGTCCGGGCAGGCATACAACTTTAGTCAGATTGTCTGTCAAAGGCACAACGCCCTTGAAGTTGATCGAAAAAAATATCAATGAATTCATGGGGTAAGCTTAGTTAACGGATCGTCAAAAATTTGCCTTAAAAGATCTTTGTCAGAACCACCAGTGATGTTATTTTGACAGTTCTAAGGTCAAAAATAATTATTTTCATGCTATGAAACGAAATCTTGATCACCAGTGAGGACATGATGATTTATTCAAGTTGGAGGTGGGTGGTCTTACTTCCATTGCTTACAAAACCGGTTTCGTTTGTTTTTTTTGGTGGCGTAATATCGTCATTTATCATTTTCCCTTTGCTATACAGTCAGGAAGTTCAGGAGTGGAAAGGGAATGTTAATAATATCCATAATATGGGGAGTTTTTATGATCCTGATAACTCAGGAGGAGTCATTGCAACTGAGAACTATACTCATCACCCTTCACCTTACACCGAGGTGCAAGTTAAAACGTTATTGTTCTCTAATAGAGGTAGCCCGCAGGAATGTAATGCAAAGGTTCGCGACTTTTTAAATTCCCTCAAAAATATACAGCCTCGCAACATATCCGTTGTATTAACGAGAGTATGTATTAATCGTGGTTTCGCCATTGGAAGATTTGCAGATGATAACACATTAATTTCAGTTTTACCTATGCATGATAAAAGCTACAACTTGGCAGGTGTTAAAATACGGAAATCAACGATTATTGAAAAGCCTACTTTTTTAAAATCTGTACTGAATTCATCAAATGCCTGGCCTGCGCTAATTATAATTTTTTTATCTATGCTCATTAGTTATTTGCTGTCATTAATAGCAGGCGGATATCTCAGGGTTCTGAATGTATATGCATCTACTGATGGGCTGACAGGTTGCCTGCGAAGAGAGGCATTTTACGCGAAAGCTACCTACGAACTGGCGAAATGTAAAAAAAATAACTTACCTTTTAGCGTATTAGTCATAGACCTTGATCATTTAAGAGAAGTAAATAACTCTTTCGGTCACGAAAAAGGTGATTTGGCAATTTCTCTTTGCGCAAAAAAAATACTCAAATGCCTGCGCAGCAATGATTTTGCCGGCAGGGTAGGGGGAGATGAGTTTATCGTTGCACTTAAAAATACCGGGGCATCTGATGCGTTTTTAATCGCAAATAGAATTCGTGAGGCAGTTAAGGGCATAAAGCTGGAGGGGTTATTTTTGTCAGTGAGTATCGGCATATCTCAATATGATAAAGACAATGCCTCATTACAAGAGGTGATTTCTAAAGCGGATGCAAATCTCTATATTGCAAAGCGACAAAGAAATGATGTTGTTTATTAAGGTGTAACCATGAAATACTTTCATCAGTTTCATGGCTGGAAATATTTAAAGCGAGTGTGTTAACTGGCTGAATCTATTTAAAACTCTCGCTCAATATATTCAAATGCACCTTTTCAATAATTTTAAAATGATCAGGCGTTAGCCTTAACAGAGGGCGCGCCGGGGACTGCATTTCTTGTGCGGGGGCAGACGGCCCCGTACTGATACATACCTGGAGACAAACTGCTTACCCTCGCGCCCGCTCGGGTCGTATTCGCACGACCATTTGCCTGCAGACAGCTTATTTACACTCATCACATCTTCCTTTCTGAGGATGTGAATTTAGCTGTATGTAAACACAGTGCAAATGTTTGATTTAATTATTTGATATGAGTAGCAGGAGAGGAGCGCCACAGGAAGCGAACTTAAATAAAATTGATATTTAATTTTGTTAGTCAACAAATTTGCAGTTGCCTTACAGAACAACTAATGACAAAATCTGTAGATTAAGAATAACAATAATAAATAATATCTCTCTGATGTTAAGGGAGAGAACGACCCCACAATGTGGGGAGATGTTTTTTCTAACAAGGAAAAATCATGGGTGCTTGTCCAACCTGTTATCGGGAAATCGATAACCATCACTGTCCGTTCTGTGAAGAAAAAGAACGAGATTTTCATCGCCATGACAACATGGGAGCATATGATAAAAGTCAATCCTATACCCCTCCCCCTAACAATCTCCAGCAAGATTACAAATCCTCATACGGGCATACCGGCGGGAGAAATTCTGGTACACCAGGCGCATTAGATAAACTTTTCAAAGGTTTTATCTACGCCAAATGGACGTCCTTGTTGCTGATAGTTGTTTTGGCTTACAAAATTTTCCTGTCATTAAGATTCCTGCTTCACTTTAGCAGTAGCTTTCTTAGCCTTGCTCCGTACGTACCGCTGGCAATACTGGTTGTTATCGATTTACTGCTGTTAGGTTTATTTATCAAAAAACATAAATCTAAAAGTAACGAAGCCGGAAAACCGTCAGCTTGCGGGCTCTTATTTATAGCATTGCTATTGTGGTTCTGGTATTTGCCGTTCGTGGTAATAACTGCATCTTTTAGAATGATGTAGTATCGAGAATCAAATTTGAGTGGCTAAAAGGGTGCGTTGTGCACCCTTTTTTTAAAGAGAGCCGGTTTAACAATAAGTGCATATTCCTTTCTGGGCGTGTTTTTTAACCTTTCATCTAAGAAGTTTTTCCAGTTTTACCCCCATCACATCTCAATTAAATTATACCCCCGGCTAATTAGGACATTTTTCGGGCAATCTTAGGTTCAGTGGATTTGAAGTGACTACTGGCTGTGCTTATCAGGGTGCAACTGAACACCTGTTGCAATGTAATAATAATAATCCTATAAATGATAGCTAGGCTTATTGAATTGGATATTTTATGACTGTTCAGATTAAAAAGTTACTTCCTTCAGAGTGGGAAAGCGTATTCCCGATCATTGCTCAACTAAGAAACATCACCAAAGGCGAGTTTTTAAAAAGCGTAAGAATTCAAACGCTGAACGGATATGAGCTTGTTGCTGCTGTCCTCGAAGAAAGGATTATTGGTGTGATGGGTATAAGACCTGTACACACGCTGGCACGAGGTTCTCACCTGCACATTGATGATCTGGTCGTTGATGAGAATGAACGCCAATCAGGGACAGGCAGATTGCTTCTTGATTTCGCTGTTAGTGAGGCTCAAAGCAGGGAGATGAATTTTGTTTTTCTTGATGCAAGGAAAGAGGCAATTCCATTCTATGAAAGGAATGATTTCATCTTCCACGCTTCTCCTTCAATGAAAAAAATCCTCTGATTTCACCGGGTTTAAGGCATGATTATTTCTTATTCTTGCAACAGAGGAGAACGAGTCTGATTGCTGTAGCCTTAATGTTGTCTTGAACCCATTATCCTGTGCTGTTTCATAGCTTCCAACCTCTTGCCCATCCACAATGGAAATAAAACTTTCCGCTCTCATGCTGAACTCTGCAGTTAAAGCATTTGATTCTCATTTGCAGCCGGACAAATAGCGTTGTAACGTTGAGGCTCCGCCACAACGTTAAGGAAAGGAAAATGAAAGCTGCTGTTGTTAATCAAGACCATTCAGTGGGCGTCGTCGAGAAGACTCTGCGCGACCTTGAACATGGTGAGGCACTTTTAGAGATGGAGTGCTGTGGTGTATGTCATACGGATTTGCATGTCAAAAATGGTGATTTTGGTGACAAGACCGGGGTCATCCTCGGCCATGAAGGGATTGGCATTGTAAAGAAAATTGGCCCTGGAGTCACTGCGCTGAAAGTGGGCGATCGTGCCAGCGTCGCGTGGTTCTATAAAGGCTGCGGGCATTGCGAATATTGTACAACCGGTAACGAAACGTTATGCCGACAGGTCATTAATGCAGGGTATACCATTGATGGTGGCATGGCTGAAGAATGCATTGTCTCGGCCGATTATGCGGTGAAAGTTCCCGACGGTCTGGAGTCTGCTGCTGCAAGTAGCGTGACCTGCGCAGGCGTGACCACTTATAAAGCCGTAAAAGTATCAGGTATTCAGCCGGGTAAATGGATTGCTATTTATGGCCTGGGCGGTTTAGGTAATCTGGCTTTGCAATATGCGAAAAATGTCTTCAATGCCAAAGTGATTGCTATTGATGTTAATGATCAGCAATTAGAGTTTGCCGCCGATATGGGCGCAGACCTGACCATTAATATGCTAAAAGACGATGCAGCAAAAATTATTCAGGAGAAAGTCGGTGGCGCTCATGCTGCGGTGGTAACGGCAACGGCGAAATCCGCTTTTAACTCAGCAGTTGATGCGATGCGAGCGGGTGGGCGTATTGTTGCGGTGGGTTTACCGCCGGAATCAATGAGCCTGAATATTCCTCGTTTGGTGCTTGACGGCATTCAGGTCGTGGGTTCACTGGTCGGTACCCGTGAAGATCTTGCCGAAGCGTTCCAGTTTGCCGCTGAAGGTAAAGTGGTGCCGAAAGTCACCAAGCGTCCGCTGGGCGATATCAATGCGATATTCCATGAAATGGAACAAGGCAAAATTAAAGGCCGGATGGTGATCGACTTTACCCATAAGTAAGCTTTTCAATGTATCGGGTGACGCAGCTTAATGTCTTTTGCTGCGTCACACATGGCTTGATCTTGAGACGGCACAAAAAAAAAGCCCGCTCGGGGCGGGCTGAAAGGGGTAATGCGAGGGTCTTACACACTATGAAGGACAGTTCACAGTGGACACAGGAGAAGAAACATCGTCTTCGGATATAAAAGTAACAAACCCAATGTCTATTTATGTCAAAACTAAGTAAGTTTATTTCCCGACTTGTAACCCCTTCAGAACACTGTTTACTTACCCGCTATACTCAAATATTACATGTGAAAAATCAATGTGCTGCTAAAGTCTGGTGGTGCTAAAGGAACACTATGCGATATTGGGTAAGCGTTATTGTGATTATCATTGTTGCCTGGTGCAGTGGCCCGTGGATAAGCCGTCACGTTCCATCGGAATATAATCCTTTCTCACCGGTGACAATTAATGACCCGCCAAACTTCATCACCCGCTACAAATTAAGGAAGCTGGATAACAATCCTCAGCAATGTCTGGCTGTGCTTGAACGTGCCCGGCAAGAGGGGGCGATTAATTTTACCCGCGCCGGAAATACGGGCGGGAAATGCCCGCTGACTGATGCAGTACGGGTTCGCGGATTTGGGGATGTTTCATTGAGTTCAAGCTATCTGGCGAGCTGTCGTCTTGCACTAAGCAGCGCAATGTTTGTCGCACAGGTGGCGAAACCGCTGGCCATTCAGAAACTCGGTTCGCCGCTGGTACGTATCCATCATTTGGGCAGTTATGCCTGCCGGAACGTCTATAACAAGCCCGATGCCAGACTTAGCGAACATGCCACGGCGCAAGCGCTGGACGTTGCCGGTTTCTCGCTGGCTGACGGACACCATATGACAGTTCTGAAACAATGGCCTCAGTCTGGTGCAGAAGGGGAGTATGTGCGGACGTTATTTTCAGAGAGTTGCCCGTATTTTGGCAATTCCATCGGGCCGGAATACAATGCAGCGCATGCCAATCACTTTCACCTCGGCATGCGCTGGTTCGGTTTTTGCCGTTAATCCGCTAAATAGCGTTCGACCAGACGCGTCCAGTAGGCTGCACCAAAGCTCAGGCTGTCATCATTAAAGTTGTAGGCCGGATTGTGTAGTACCGCACTGTCTCCATTGCCCAGGCGCAGGAAGCAGCCGGGCTTCTGTTGCAGGAAATACGCAAAGTCTTCACTGCCAGAGATTGGCGGAAGATTATCGATCACGTTTTCTTCACCCAGCAATTCTTTCGCCACTTCCATAGCGAATGCCGTTTCCTGGTCATGATTTACCAGCACCGGATATCCGGAAACATATTCAATTTCAGCGCGGGCGCCGTAACCGGCAGCATGATTTTCCACCAGAGTGCGGATACGTTTTTCAAGGATTTTGCGCACTTGAGGATCGAAGGAGCGAACGCTCATTTCAAGGCGCGCTGTTTCCGGGATGACATTCGCCGCATGGCCTGAATGTAATGAGCCTATGGTCACTACCGCTGTTTCATTGGGATCAATATTACGCGAAATAACCGACTGCAAGGCGATGACCAGACTGCTGGCAACCAGTATAGGATCCACCGTCATATGCGGTCGGGCCGCATGCCCGCCTTTGCCATGAACTGTGATATTGACCGTGTCGCAGGCTGCCATAAACGGGCCGGAACGGAACATCATTTTGCCAACCGGATAGCCGGGATGATTATGTAACCCGTAGACGGCATCACAGGGGAACCTTTCAAATAACTGTTCGGCCAGCATGCGCTCTGCGCCGCTGTTAAATCCAATTTCTTCCGCTGGCTGGAAAATAAGATGCACGGTGCCGGAAAAGTTTTTGCTGCGCGCAAGCTGCGCGGCGGCGCCCAGCAGCATCGTCGTGTGGCCGTCATGGCCACAGGCATGCATTTTTCCGGGAAACTGGCTGGCGTAGCTTACGCCCGTTTGTTCGGTGATGGGCAGAGCATCCATATCTGCACGGATACCGATGCTGCGGGACCCGCTGCCAAGCTTCATGGAGCCGACAATACCATACCCGCCAACGGCGGTGGTCACCTGATAGCCAAGAGATTCTAGCTTTTCAGCGACGAATGCTGCGGTTGCAGATTCTTCATTGGAAAGTTCTGGATATTGGTGCAGGTGCTGGCGAACCTGGCGCAATTGTGGAAGGAGATCTGCCACGTCAGCGAGGGTGCAAAGTGATTTCTTATTCATTATGGGATCTTTTTTGCCTGAAAGAAATCCGGCCGTTATGGCCGGTGCCACGTATTACCTTTGACAGAATGCAATGTGAAATTCAGGCTGGCAATACCTAAATGAGACAGGAAAAGGTCTTTTGAAAATAATGGAATGTTCAATTCAATAACGGTATGCAATTGATGTAGCAAGCTAAAGTTTTTTCCGTGGCATTACGCAATTCAGTATTCTGTTGCTGGATGGTGTGAGCGGTTGCCTGTACCGTTGTGAGGTGAACGGGCTGGCAGGTGATTCAGGAAATATCAGGCAAATGGTTTTCCATCCACCTGATAAAAGGTCGCAGATAAAAAGCAGAGGGCGGGAGGTAATAGCGGTGTTCAGGCAGGCAGATAACTTATTGAATGCTCGAGTGAGTCACATTGAGAATCGATAAGCACATTCCATACGCCTTTATAAGGGATCCCGACATAAGCGGTATTTTGATCGTTAATTGTCAAAATATCGCCGAAACCTGAGTGGCGTCCTTTTCGCTCAACATCATTTTCACACATCAGATGAATGTGACATTTTTCTGAACAACGTATGACGACAGTGTCGCCACCAAACAGACTCAATCTGGCTCGAACGATAGGCATGGCTTCCCCCAATAAGTTAAAACACCGGAAATACGCTGCAACCGAACACTACCTGATCTTACGCCACCCGAACCGGGAGTGATATTGGTCACAGAACGCTCTGGAATCTATAAAACCAGACAAAAGAGGGGGGAATAATGACCTTAATCAATAGTTGTAATAATCTTCCGAAGATTAATTGTTAGCCACTCGGGCACATGTAAATGAAAATGATCTAATTTCAAATAAGGAAATTGAAATGTTGTTGTCAGGTTATCGACAGGTGAGGAACCCAGATGAACGGTAACATACAGAGCGTATTTTTCTGCGAATTGTTAATGTGTGTTCATTCGTTACAGAGTAATAAAATAGCTGCTTTTTCTTTCACAAGCTGACACCCTATAGGCTTATGGCATGTGCGCTCGCTTTAAATTGATTATTATCGGATTTTTTGCCGTCTCACGCGCCCCTTTTGCGGGTGATGAAAAAAATGCGGGCGCTACACTTTCTCATTTTATCCAGTTATAAGGGCATCGGATGAATTGCTCCGAAAAATTCAAATATCTCAGAAATTTCAGTGCGTTATCCCTGGTTCTGAATGCTTTTTTTAGCCTGCCGGCACATGCGGATGACGCACTGTTACGGGCGTGTGGTAATGCAAAAACAGCCAAGGATTGCCAGTTGCCTTTCCAGCAGGGACTTTCCCCTGTGCAGATGGCGTTATCCCGCGAACCACTCTGGGGTTATGTGGATACCACCGGGCATATGGTAATCAGGCCTGATTTCAGTGAAGCCCGGGGCTTTGTGAACGATCTGGCTGCTGCGAAAAAAGACGATAAATTCGGGTATATCGATAAAAAAGGCCACTGGATTATTGAGCCCAAGTTTACACGGGCAACCGATTTCAATGCTCAGGGCACTGCCCTGGTCGTGACCGATAACCGTCTGGTGCTGATTGATCGCAAAGGTGCGGTCATAAAAACGTTGCCGTTTGCCGTTTCTCTGGACAGCCAGGGATTTGTGCGCGGTCAGGCACTGGCAAGCGTACAAACACAAGTTTCTCCTGCGTTGTGGAATGCCTCAACGGATCGTTCCCTTTCCCTTCCTGATGATGTTATTGCCCTGGACTTGCCTCAGTCCGGGCTGATCCCGGCTAAAAAGCGGGATTCTGCACAAGACGGTTACTGGGGATATCTGGACGAAAAGGGTGACTGGGCAATTGACCCGATGATCCTGAAAACCCGTGATGAGCCGCAACTTGGCGGCGATGTCGTTGCGGTGAAAACTAAGAACGTCTGGATGTTCGTTGACCGGCAGGGTGTCTCGTTAAACAAAGAGCAGTATAAATCGGTGCGTCTGCTGGTTTCGGGGAGCTGGCTGGTTACAGGCACAGATAACAGCAAACAACTGCTCAGCAATAATCTGGAAAAAATACAGGATATTCCTGCAGATCAATCTGAGAATATCCTTGTCTGGGGCAAAGCTACGCTGGGAACGGGCAGTAAAGGTATTGTGATTATTGGTGCTGATAACCACGTTGCTTCGCTGAAAGTGAATAAGCCGCAAGTTCTGCAACAGGCGAACCGCCTTTGGGTGATGCAATCTGAGGGTAAAACGCCTCAGGTTGCCCAGATCTATGACAATAACGGCGTAGCACTTCTTAACGATGCCACGCTGACAGCGCTGAAAGATTACCAACTCAGGCCGCTGGGTACGTCGCCAATGACCGATGACATCAGTTCTTTGGCGCAAGCAGATAGCCATGCAGCAAACAGCCTGCCATGGGCAGTTCTGACGCCCGCTGATACAACAAAACCGCCTGCAATTCTCACCTCCCAGGGAAATGTGCTTTCTGATCCGCAGTGGGCATCGGTTGACGGAGATGCTTCTCAGGCACCGTTGATCATCCACACGGAGAATAAAAAAGCAGGAGCGGTCGATGCGACAGGCAAATGGGTTATCCAGCCAGTATTTACCCAAATTTCCCCGTTTAACGGTGACTATACCTGGGCCACTGACAACGCTGGAAATACAGAGGTTAAGCACCTGATTGATCGTAGTGGTAACGCGATTGACGTTCCGGCAAATATTCAGCAAGGTGCTCAGCGTTTGTCATCCGGGCTGCTGTTTTATACTGAGGGTGAAAAAGACGCTCAGCGCTGGGGATTATGGGATATCGCGAGCAAAAGCATCAAAGTTTCTCCTCAGTTTATCCAGATTGATTCGTTTAACGACGGTTACGCGCTGGCGCAGACAGATGCGGGCTGGGGCGTTATCAGAACCGACGGCAGTTGGGCGATCGCGCCTGATGCGGGCCGTAGCGGTAAATTCCAGTATATCGGGCAGGGTGTCTTTACTCTTTCCGATAACGATCAGCCAGGTGAACGCGGTGCACTTGCCAGCCATTACAGCCTCTACAGCGCTGAAAGCGGTCAGACTTTAGCGACAGATTTACTCTCAAGACCGCTGCCAGTAGGACACCACCACTGGCTGGTTCAACCTGCCGAAGGTGGTGTTGCATTGCTTGATAATGCAGGGCGTTTTCCTGTCAGCAAGGCAATTACTGCATCCTCAAGTTCTGTTGATGGCGACTGGGTTATGCTCAGTTTTTCCCCTCATTTCGGGGCAGTTAACAGCCGGGGTGACTGGCAAATTCAGCCGCTTTATACCGCTGAATTTAATTTCATCCCACCTCTTAATCTGAGCCGTGCTGTCAGTGATGGCCGTATTACACTGATTAATGATCATGGAGCGGTGCCTTTAGAGGGGTTTGAGCAGGCTCAGGCGCTGAACTCGATGGCGCGTTTGGTCATGAATGATGACGCTACCGGCGAGACTGTGTTGTATGACAATGACGGCAACGAAATTCAGCGTTTCGCCGGGCTCAATAGTCTGCAAGCGGATAAAGCCAGCTCCGGGGTGATCCCTGTACGCGATGGCAACGGCCTGTATGGTTTTGTTGATCAGCAAGGGAAGAAGCTGATCGGTTCTTACTTCGATCAGGTGGGCGCAATGAGCAATAATTTTGCTACCGCCATGAAGAAATCGACTTATGGGAATCTGCTGGGCTATATCAATACTACCGGGCGCTTTGCTATTTTACCTAAGTTCGACTGGGCGAATGATTTCAGCGAGAAACATGCCTGGGCAGGGGGTAAAGGCGTGGTCAGCTTGCTTAACAGTGATGGTGCTGTGCAGGCTAAAATTCAGGTGCGCTGTAATCAGCGTGTCATTGTGGATGCAAAAGGGGCTTATCTCTGGCCAGCCAAGGCTCCTGCATGCGATAACGGGGGTAATTAATGTTTGTCAGCAAATCTTCAAGGCTACGAAATGCACTCCGTTGTGCGCTGAATACCAGCAGCACACTGGCCTTATTGACGCTGACAGCCTCTGCAACTGCGGCTGAACCCGACAGTTGTTTTGCTCCGTTACCGGCGTCACAGGCGGAGGTGCAAACGCATAATGCATTGCCTGCGGTTCAGAATGTATGTATCCGCGATGTACATGAAAGCCGTGCAGCAGTGCTTTTGCCTGCAGCGGATACGCAGGGCGAACGTTGGGGCTTTTTAGATAACCAGGGACAACTGGTCATTAAACCCGTTTTTGAAAAAGTCGGTGACTATCATTTTGGTACCGCGGCTGCCATGCAACAAGGCAAGTGGGGATTCATCGATCTGACCGGAAACTGGATGATTCCGCCGGCTTTTGATCATGTTCAGCCCTTTACTGAATCCGGGCTGGCTGTGGTGACGGCAGGCGGAAAAACCCAGATTATTGACCGCAAAGGGGCACAGGTCGGTAAAGCGCTGGATGAATTAGTCGATGACGCCACCCTTAGTGACGGCGTTCCGGCCCGCCTGAGTCTGACGTATAACAGTGTTCTGCTTTCGCCTGACGGTGTCCGCCATGTGGCGACCGACAAAATGGAAGTCGTGGAACCTTTTGGCCCGAAAGATCTCTTTATCGCTTTTAACGCCAGCAAAGGCTACGGCATTGTTGATGGTAATCTTACCTGGCGTGTTCTGCCGCAATACAGCGCGATTACTCTTGATCCGCAAAACCCTTCTGTCGCGATGGCGAAAAATGCGGAAGGAATTACGTTAATTCGTACCGACGGCGTACCGGATGAACAAAAGTACTTGTCTGTCAGTGAAGAAACCGGGGCTTTTTGGCTGGCGAAAACTGCGGAAGGGATCAAGTTACTGGATAATTCCGCTGGGGTTATCGCAACCTTTAGCGAAGCAGAGGCCTCTTCACTGTATGTCTCCGGTGATTATGTGTTGAATCCCGTCACTAAAGACGCTCTGACATTATACGTACCTGGACGTAAGCAACCTCTTTCGTTGCCCGTTGGCAGTGAACCCTGGGAGCAGGACACCGGTGAATATCTGATCACCACTAAAGGTAATCCGAAAAAGGTTAATGCGATTGTTGCACCGTCCGGAGGAATAATCGGTGGCTCGCAGAATGTCGGATGGCTGGCGCAGATTACCGGCGCAGAAGTGATCAACCACCGTTTGTGGTTGCGTAACGAACAAGGAGAGGTTGTCAATATTGTGGATGCATCCGGAAAGGCGCTACTGACTCAGAAGAATATCAGTACCCTTGATGGAAGCCGGATTGAACCCCTGAATATCAGTAATGATACCACTTCTGCACAATCACCACTGGCGTTGATTCGCCCCGGTTCCGGAAACGCTAAAAACGGTGCCGGCTTCCTGCGTCCGGACGGCTCGCTTCAGCTTGAGAGCAAATGGCAGGATATTCAACCTGCTGATGCAAGCGGCAATATCGAACAGTTTATTGTTACAACGGCTGAGGGAACCGGTGTTATCGATGCCCAGGGCAAAATGGTTATCCCGCTGACAGAAGACAATATTTCGCCATTTGTTCATGGCTATGCGCTTGATTATCTCGATGGGAAATTGACCGCCCTGGATCACGCAGGTAAGCATTATGATTTGCCCGGCGTTTTCGAGATTGAGTCTGTTGGTAATGGCTGGTTCCGTTATCGTGAAACTGCAGCCGACGGCGCGCTCTGGGGCATCTTTGATATCAACACGCAGAAAACGGTTGTTCAGCCCTCTTATCAGGATGTCGGTGACTACGCCAACGGGCTGGCGGCCTTCAGAGCGCCGGGGGGCCTATGGGGCATCGTGGACAGCCAGGGTAAAACCATTGTTGAAGCGAAATATGCTAAGGCAAAACGCATCAATTCTGCACTCTGGTTACTGACACAACCGGCCGCCGCTGACCAAACTGAATCCAGTGTGGTTGCTGAAATCATAGGCAATGATGCGAAAGCAAGAATCGCTCCAACGGCCGGGTTATCAGTTACTCAGTTCAGTGATGGACGTATTCTTGCCACCTCTTTCGCAGGGCAGTCCTGGCTTTTGGATCCTCAAGGCAACATTGAATTGCATGAACAGCAAACCCATATCAGTGCGCTGGGTGATTGGGTAAAATTATCCCGTAAACCACAGCAAGGCTATATTTCTGCGCAAGGAGAATGGCAAATTCAGCCAGTGGCGGAAGTTGCCCAAAGTTCTGCTTTTGTACAAGGCCGCGCTCTGCGTTCGACACCTGCAGGGTATGAGCTGATCGATGATAAAGGTGTGCGGGTAGCGGCTATGCCTCAGGGCCGATGGTCAATGCCGTCAGCCAGCGCATGGTCTGTCTCTTATGACCCGCAGGATGGCGCGCCAGCAACCCGTTATGTCGATAACACCGGTAAATTGATGTTGACGGTACAGGGACAAGCCAGTCTGATGGTGAATGATCACGCTGTACTGACACGCTCAGACGGTACGAAAACCTGGATAAACTCTCAGGGGAAACAAACCGAAGGCATGGCGTATGCAGACTTAGGGTTACCTGTGGATGGCCTGGCCTTCGCCAAAACTAACCATAATTACGGTTTTGTCGATATGCAGGGTAACTTTGTCATTGCCCCGCTATTCAGTGCCGTGTCCCCCTTTGACAGCGGGGTTGCCGTTGTTTCAACACCTGCGATGTCGATGATGATTGATAAAACAGGTAAACCGCTTGCAAGGGTCGACAGGGAATGCGGCATTGCCGTTTTATATGGCACCGGCAGTGCAAGACAGTGGCCGGTAGCGATGCCGGAGAACTGCGGACCTTAGTACATGTTACGGCTTGCAAAACCCGCTGCGGCGGGTTTTTTTGTGCTAATGTTTAACTGTTATGGCAGTGAACTATCTCAATTGAAAGGATAAATTATGATTCCGCAGATCCCACTTAAATACAGGGATGCAGAGCGCTGGTCGTTTGGTGATACCGAGTCGTCAGCAGACGAACTGGCTAAGCGTGTTATTGAAGGCATAAAAACCGCCACCTGTTCTAATCTTGATGATGACCCGGAACCAGAACCAGGCGAAGTCTTTGTGGTGGTTGATGGCCGCAATAATCCGGTGTGTGCCGTACAACTGACCGAAGTGAAACAAGTTCCTTTTGATCAGGTGACAGAACAACACGCCTGGGAAGAAGGTGAAGGCGACCGCACGCTGGCTTACTGGCGCGCTGAACATCAGCGTTTCTTCGAAGAGTACGAGATGTTTGAACCCACTATGCCATTGTTACTGATGAAATTTCGGATGATAGAGAAGTTCTAAATCTCTGAGGGGGCCTGATAAGGAAAATCAGGCCTTAAATCCCCGTCGCTATATGATCAGTCTGAAGTGGTCTGTCCGGCGTTCAGGAATATGTCATGTCCGTGAATCCAGTGTCTCATCGCGCTTTTACAACCCTTTCCGGTATACCTTATTTCAGTCAATGGGAAGACCCTGATTGCGCTGCCGGCATTATTGCCGGTGAACTTGAACTGAGTGATATCAAACTCTGGGCACAATCTGGCGCATCTAGTCAGCAGGAATTTATTGAGTGGGCAAACCATGTCTGTGGGATGTGCTGTCTGAAAATGGTGCTGGCAGCTGTTTTCGGAAAAGTAGTGCCTGTTCTTAACCTGACTCAACACAGCCTGCCATATGGCACCTATGTGCGTGAGGGGGATAACATTAAGGGATTGATTTATGCGCCTTTTGTTGAGTATGTACGTCAGGAGTTGGGGCTGAAAGCAGTCGTCAAAGTGGGAATTTTTGCTGAGGATATTGCTGCACAAATGGCCGGTCACCGGTTCTTCATGGCTTCGGTGCATCCGTCAATTCGCATACCGGAGACCGTTCCGCCGTTTAAAGGTGGGCATCTGGTGCTGGTGACGCATGCTGACAGAAAGTATATAACCTTTCATAATCCCTCCGGTCATGATATCCGCACGCAGCAGGATGTCACATTACCGGTGGATGTCTTTGCCCGCTTTTTTGCCGGACGGGGTATTTCACTGGTTGAAAACGCTGGCTGACCGCAAGCGGCATGGCGAACACAATTCCGTTCGCCATGCGGTATTACTCCAGTCGCATGATCCACTCATCTTTCTGTTCGTCATACTTCTCCTTGTATAGCACCGAGTGACGACCATCCACTACGGCCGGAACACTGGTGTGGTCATCCCAGGCATCAAGTTGCATACACAAATCAGGATCTGATTTGCAGGGGATGTGCACTTTATCGCCGCCTTTTGCTTCAGGCGTCGAGAGATGTGCATCGTCAATTTCGTAACTGCCAATTCTTATGCTCGATTTTCCCATCAGGTACTCCTTGCCAGAGTGACGTGTGTGATTTCAGTAACATCAGGTACGACCAGTTGGCCTCCCTATATGAGGATAGCTGACAGCACAAAAAGTGCCAGCCGAATTTTTAACGAAGCAGAAAACAGCCAAAAGAAAGAGGAGGGGAAGATAAAACAGCCGCACGGCAAATAGCGCACGGCTGCACAAAAGATTAAAGTTGATTAAACCTGACGGAGACGGGCATGGCGTTAATCTGGTTGCGACCATTGTTCTTTGACAGATACAAAGCTTCATCAGCGGCGCTCACAATATCCGACTGATCCTCAATGTCCGGATCCTGATCTGGCATATAAGTCGCAATTCCCTGGCTAATGGTCACGCGGTTAAATTCGCTGAAGCTGTGCTTGATACCCAGTGCTTCAATTGATTCCATAATGTGCTGTGCCACAATCCACGCACCTTTCAAATCAGTATCCGGCAAGATCGCGGCAAATTCTTCGCCGCCAAAACGTGTCACGACATCGGTACTGCGTTTGAGTGATTTTCGCAAGGTACGGGCTACCAGGCGCAGGCAGGCATCACCGGAAAGATGTCCGTAGTGGTCGTTAAAATGTTTAAAGTAATCGATATCTATCATCACCACGGTCAGCGGCGTGCGGTTACGCTTGGCACGCATATATTCGTGGCTGAGCACTTTTTTAAACTCACGCCGGTTCGGTAATTTGGTCAGTGAGTCTGTGCGCGCCTGAATTTCCAGACGGCGGTTAGCTTTGACCAGTTTCAGTTCAAGCAATTTACGTTCATGAACGTCTTCAGCGGTACCGTACCAGCGCTGAATAGATCCGTCGGAGGCATAACTCGCTGCCGCACGAATACGCATCCAGTTCCAGCCGCGGTCAACGTGGCAGAAGCGAACTTCAATATCCAGTGGTGCGCCTGTTTTCAGGCAATGTTCCCAGGTTTGTACAGCAGCACGGCGGTCTTCTATATGCATACTCTGGATCCACTTATCTGCCAGAATATCCTGGCGCGTCATGCCGGTGATCCGCTGGAAGCGCGAGCTGACGTCGTTAAGCAGGCCGCGCGGATCTGCTGTCCACGGGATTTGCGGGTTCAGCTCAACCATATTGCGGTAATGCTCCTGGCTTTCGCGCAGTGCCCGTTCCATCCGTTTAAGGCTGGTAATGTCCGTCATCGCGACGGAAAGGCCATTAAGCTGATTTTGTGTATCACAGGCCGCTTTGATACGGACAAAGAAAACTTGATTCTTACCGGGGATGGAGAATTCGCGGTCCGGCGTGGTTTCATTGCGCTGCGCAAGTTCCAGTGCGTTATTGAGCAACGGAGAAAGGCCGGGCAGGAACACGCCAACTTTACGGCCAATCGCTTCGTATGGTTGCAAACCGATAATATTCGCCATGGCATCGTTTACGGTGACATAGCGCATTTGCAGGTCAATAAAACACAAACCGACCGGTGCATTGGAATAAATGGTTTCAAGTTGGAAGAGGCGCTGACCAGGAGCCTGATCAAGGCTGGTGAGATTGCGGTCGATCCCCCGATAACCCCGGAAATTACCTTCATTGTCAAACAGCGGAACACCGCTGGTTTCAAGAATGACTTCCGTACCGTCAGGGCGGATGTTGCGGTTTAGCAAACCACCGAAAGGTGCGCGCCGTTCGACGATAGCGGCAAACTGCTCGCCGACCCGTTTGGCTTCATCGGGTGGCATGAAGTCAAACGGCGTTTTTCCTAATACCTTTTCAGGCGGAACTCCCAGAAACTCGATGCATTTATTCGAAGAAAAAACATAACGCCCCTGCGTATCGACTTCCCAGATCCAGTCAGAATTGTTATCGATGATATCCCGCAGGCTGGCCATTTGCTGTAATAGCAGTCCATCTGCTGATTCGAGTTTCATTTCATCCGACATGACACTTCTCCGACTGGCAGGTCTTTACTCAACATCAGGCATTAAGGTTTATATCTGAAAATGATATATCACTAGCAATGTTATCTTGATGGCAATAATACATGTCACGGTAGGATTATTCCTACTTATAATTCAATAAACCTTTCTGGATAATATAAATAATTATCGACTATATACAGCATAAAATTTTGACTAAGTAAGGGTTCTATACACTTTGTCATCCGGATTTCATCTAAAGACTACGATGAACAGAATTCACCAAAACTTACCGGGATGAATTTTTATCGCTACGAATAGTGATCAGATAGAGTATTCTGCGCCATCAGGATGATTTGATGGCACAGAAGTTTGCAAAAGTGTCGGATTAATTAATCATCCGATAAAATCTGTGGTCGGATCGCGCCATCCCTGACCAGTTCACGCGGCAAACTATTTTTAATCCTGCTGCCGATCCGCTTTGCTAATCCCAACGGCTGACCGAGCCATGTCACCAGACATTCATCAGCCGGAGGAGGAGTTTCCGGATAAATATCGACGCCGCGGAACCAGCTTTGCGCCAGTTCATCGTCAATGTCAAAACGGTTTTTAGCATCAGTATAGCTGAATGCCACCACGGCTTCGTGCTGCCAGCGGAAGCCTTTTGGAAAGCGTTCTGCCAGCCGGATACCAATACGCGAGAAGCGCACCTTGCCAAACAGGGGTTCCAATACCGCCGGGAACATCCAGATCTCTTTGTCACGCTGCCACAAAGTGTATTGTTTTTCCGGCCATGAAAGCCCGGACTGAGCGGCGGCTTTGATAATTTCCGCGCTGTCCAGACGGGAAAGCGGAGAGAAAGGAAAACGGCCTACTTTATACCCCGGAACAGGCAAGCGCGGTACAGAGTCCGTTTTACGAAAACGCGCGACGAAGAAACCTTCACTGTCATAAACCTGAGGGAATACGTGCAAATAACCTTCCGGCGTTACCGCTTTCTGCGCACCTGCGAATAAATCGGCCAGCGACTCACTTTCCACCGCATGAGCGTACGTATCGAGCAGCCACTGGCAGACCTGTTGATTTTCCTGTGCGTTGAGGGTGCAGGTTGAATAAACCAGTACACCACCTGGTTTCAGCGCATGAAAGGCACTGTCGATCAGTTCACGCTGCGTGGCGGCAATTTCTGAAACGCTGTTTTCAGACCAGTTGCTCATGGCATCAGGATCTTTACGGATAACCCCTTCGCCGGAGCAGGGGGCATCCAGCAGAATCGCATCGAAAGTTTCCGGCAATGCGGCACCAAATACACGCCCGTCAAAGTGTGTCAGTGCCGTGTTGCTGACACCACAGCGGCTGATATTGGCATGTAAAACTTTTACCCGACTTGCGGAATATTCATTGGCAACGATGCCCCCCTGATTTTCCATCAGCGCCGCTATCTGGGTCGTTTTTGAACCCGGTGCGGCGGCGATATCCATCACCAAAGCTGGCTGAGTATCATGCGAAAACAACGCGGTGACCGGCAGCATAGAGCTGGCTTCCTGAATGTAGAACAATCCTGCAAGATGCGATAAGGCATTGCCTAAGCGCGATTCATCGAGCGCATGGCGGTTGATCCAAAAACCTTCGGCGCACCAGGGCACAGGCTCTAAATCCCACTGATAACTGCCGGCGAGTGTAAGAAAGTCTTCCACGCTGATTTTGAGGGTGTTGACCCGCACACTGGGGCGAAGAGGGCGCTGGCAGGCGGCGATGAAATCCTCCATGCTCAGGCTGGCAGGCATGATGGCACGGGTAGCTTCCAAAAAAGCGGCGGGTAATTTATCAGCAAAAGTGCTGGCAGTGGTGAGCTTTGACAAGAATGCGGTTCCAGAGCTGAATAAGTTTTCAGCCGCGGAGTTTAGCATATTTCGCTTTGGGGGGAGGGCTTGAGTCATAGTCCGGAAAGGAAAAGGCCACCCTGAGGTGGCCTCCGGTGAAAATCATATTGGTTAGTTTTTAGGAATGGCGGTACCCCATTTCTGCCAGTCTTTCGGCGCTTCCGGATTGAGCAGGAAATGGTTGCCATTGGCGGCTTTCGGCGACAGCGGCGTTGTCGGCGGGGTCGCAAAAGCGATGCCGCCGCGGATAAACTGTTGGAATGTGCCGCTTTTAAAGACGCCGCCAGTCAGACCGAACTGCAAGTCATAACCCGATGCCAGCCAGAAAACGGAGTTTTCACGCACCAGATACTGGTATTTTTTGCTGATTCTCAGCGTCACGTTGACCCGGTCAGCCATCGCGCCAAGGTAGAAGCCTGAGACAGTTCCCACTTCGATACCCCGGAACAACACCGGCGTACCGATTTGCAATGAGCCGACTTCAGCAGCGTCAACAACAATGCCGAGACCGTCGGTGTAACGGGAGTCTGTGATGGTGGATTCCTGCAGGTCAAAATTGCGCGCCGGAACCCCTTTGCCTGCTTCAACGTTGATGTAAGGCTGGAGCAGGGTTTCCAGATTGCTGACACCGCCAGCCGAGATCTCCGGCGAAACAATCGAGAAGCGTGAACCGCGACGGGCAAAATCATTCACATATTCCGGATACAGCACAGCTTTGGCCGAAACCTGATTAAGCTGCGGATCGAGTTTCAGTGATTCGACCTGACCAATCGTAATGCCCAGATAGCGGATTGGCATGCCAGCGGAAAGCTTACTGGCATCATAAGTGTTCAGCGTTATCTGACTGCCAACGGCGCGGGCAGAAGTTTCGGAATCATACAGAACCCGTTTCACCCCTTTGCTGGTGGAGACACCTTCAAGATTATCAAAGCTGATGGCGCCTTTTAGCGCACGATCTAATGGCGAGGCCTGAACGGTCAGACCGCTGCCATTGAGTTGTACTTTCGCACCGCCTTCAGCCCAGAAAATACTTTTTTCTGACAGAAGGTTCCGGTATTGCGGCTGAATATACACATCGACTTCAAATTCGTTCGCTTTCGGGCGTACATTTACAATTTGCCCGACCTGAAACTTACGGTAAAGCACCACCGATCCTGCCTGGATATCTGGCAGGTTTTTTGCCGTCAATGTCAGCGTGGCGCCAGGCTGATCGCCCTGAATACCTTCAGCGGCCTTTTCTGCGTTGCTGTAAAGCGGGTATTTGGGCGCGGGCTCCCCTTTGCTTCCAGGAATAAGGCGGATACCCCCGTCGACCCATTCCTGCGCGCTGGCGCCCAGCACTTCCATGCCATCAATACCCAGCTTCACATCCAGGCGGCTGTTGACCACAAATTTGCTGTCTTTATGCAGGAGGTTTTTATATTCCGGCTTGATCGCGGCATTGAACAGAATACCTTCGTCAGTCAGCGTGCGGTCGATGACGGAACCGACGTTGATACCATAAAGTTTGATCGGCTGCCCCGCATCAATCCCATAGCTTTGCGGCGCAATCAGCTGAATCTTGACAGTGCCGGGGTTCTGGAGCAGACGCTGGTTACTGTCAAGCACCACGAAATGCTTTTGCGGTTCGCCATCGCCTGGGATCAATTCCAGGGTATTCCCCGTCAGCAGCTGGCTGAGATTAGCGTTGTTCAAACTAATTTTCGGGCTGTTCATTTCGATACGTGTACCCGTGCGCATCAGATCGACTACCGAAGGGTCGACAGTCAGTTTACCGACAACCTTATTGTCTGGCTGCAACGTCACATTGGTCAGCGTACCGACCTGCAACCCCTGATACATCAGCGGTGTCTGTCCTTCTGACAAGCCGTTACCGTTTGGTAAATCGAGATTAATCTCAACCCCGCGCTGGCTCTGCGCCAGATCCGGATATAACACGTAAGACTGATCTGCTTTGGCCGGATTACCTTCATTTGGCGAATCCATTGCAATGGCACCGTTAACCAGTGCGGCCAGGCTTTCCATTTGCACTTTCGCGCCGCTCAGGCTGAAGTCGCCTTTAAAGCCGGATACGTTCCAAAAGCGCGTGTTGTCTTTCACCAGACCGGCAAAACGCTTGTCGATCAGCAAATCAATGGTGACGCCGTCATTACCACTTTCAATGTCGTAATCGTAAACTTTCCCGATAGGAATTTTGCGGTAATACACCAGCGAACCGGTGCTGAGTGAGCCCAGATCTTTCGAATGCAAATGAATCATCAGTTCACCGGTATTCAGGCGGAATTTAGGCTGAGTATCGAGGGCAACGAAATGATCTTTTTCTTTACCTGGTCCCGGCATCATGCCGATATAATTACCGCCCACCAGCGCATCAAGCCCGGAAACCCCGGCCAGTGATGCTTTCGGAGTAACCAGCCAGAACTGTGTGCCTTCACGCAGGGCGTCAGATAAATCGCTTTTGATACTGACTTTTACCTGAATGGTACGCAGATCTTTAGTCAGGCTGATGGATTCTACTGTCCCAACCTCAACCCCCTGATAACGCACAGGAGTACGGCCCGCAACGATACCCGCTGCCGACTGGAAATCGATCGTAACAGTATTCCCACTCTCCTGATAGTTGCTGTAAATCAGCCATCCGGCGATCAGTAAAGCAATAAACGGCAGAAGCCAGAAAGGCGAAATCCGGCGCCTGTGTTTTATCCGTGCTTCAGTCGGAGTATTCGGCGTTTCCTGTTGCATGTGCATCCCAAATCAAGCGGCTATCAAGCCATTCAACGGCAAGAATGGTCAGTATTACGGCAGAGCCAAAGTAGAAGGCAGCCGGTCCCATTGTAAAAGACAAAAGCTGGTCACGGTTTACCAGCGACATCATTAAGGCAATAACAAACAAATCCAGCATCGACCAGCGTCCTATCCAGGTGACCAGTCGCAGTAAGCGGATACGCGTTTTCAATCCCTGAATCGCTTTAAAATGGATACTGAGTAACAGCGTCAGCATCACAATCACTTTGGTAAAAGGCACCAGTACGCTGGCGATAAACACAATCGCGGCAATCGGTATGTTCCCTGAGGTGGCCAGCGAAACGACGCCAGAGAAAATAGTGTCTTTCAGTTGCTGCCCGTTGGCATAAATGATGGAGATGGGTAACAAATTGGCCGGGATTAAAAATATCATTGCCGCCATCAGCGCCGCCCAGGTTTTTTGCAAACTGTGTTTGTAGCGTAGACGCATGGGCACGTGACAGCGAGGACAGCGCCCGCGTTCGTCCGGTAATCCCGTGAATTTGCAGGCAAGGCACAAGCGCAGTGAAGACGGCACGCCTTTCGGCCTGCGCTGCGGATAAAACTCCTCCCACAACTGCTCAATATTCAGATTAATCATTGTCAGCGTGACCATCACGGTCATCATCAGGTACGCAGTAAGCGCAATGCCGGCGTTGATATCCGCATATTCCTTGACCTTGATACTGGCGACGGCCATCCCAATCAGATAAATATCGAGCATGACCCAGTCTTTCAGGCGATCCAGCATCAGCAATACGGGCTTGAGATTCATTCCCAGCTTACGGCCAAAATGCAGATAAAGTATAGAAATCGCCAGGGTAAGCGGCGCTCCGATGGTGCAAAACGCCACCATGCTTGCCGTAACCGGATCGCCCTGGCGCGACATTTGCCAGATGCCTTCGAGCAGGCTGGCATCAATGCGCGTGCCGAGCAGGCGAATGCTGATCAGCGGTTCGGTGTAGGCGAAAGGCATCAGCAACAAAATGCTGATGGCCATAGTGATCAGCCTGGGGAGGGAACAGACTTTGCCTTTCTCTACCTTGGCATTACAACGCGGACAATGTGCCGTTTGCGTCCGCTTCAACGCCGGGAGCGAGAAAAGGTAATCACATTCATGGCAACGCTGGTAGCGAACATGCGGTAACTGGGCTGATATTGTGTGTATTTTCATAGTACCTGGAATAGTAAAGAATACCTGTTGTTACAATTACGCATCCCCAAAGGGGGGCAGGCGAGGCCATCACGCCAAGATCAGCCAGGTTTTTTTGACAAAATAACGTATTATGCGGTCGGCAAACAGTTATTGTAGGTGAGTCTTTTTGATGTCACACAGGATTAACCTTGTTCATATGGGCATTTAATGCTTATTTTATAGAGGTTAAGCACAACAGAACGGCTCAGTGCCCTTAGGTTATTATTGGTTACTACATGAATAAAGAAGCATTCTACACGGAATTAAAACGTGATTTGAACGCCTTGATCGCCGGAGAAAACAATTTTATTGCGACTCTGTCGAACGCAAGCGCCTTACTTTTTGAGCGTCTTGATGGCGTCAACTGGGTAGGTTTTTATCTGCTGGACGGTACAACACTGGTGCTCGGGCCATTCCAGGGTAAAATTGCCTGTGTGCGT
Source organism: Rahnella sp. RFA10(1/100) (assembly GCF_004195115.1). Taxonomy (NCBI): domain Bacteria; kingdom Pseudomonadati; phylum Pseudomonadota; class Gammaproteobacteria; order Enterobacterales; family Yersiniaceae; genus Rahnella; species Rahnella sp. RFA10(1/100). The sequence goes on along the minus strand of NZ_SEWR01000001.1, from coordinate 1,046,530 downwards.
ATTCCGGTAGGAAAAGGTGTCTGCGGTACCGCAGTCGCGGAAAATGCCGTACAGCGTGTGGGGGATGTTCATGCCTTCCCCGGCCATATCGCCTGTGACGCAGCAAGTAATGCCGAAATTGTTCTGCCAGTGACCGTTAATGGCACAGTGATCGGCGTATTAGACATTGATAGCACCGTTTATCAGCGCTTCGATGAAGCGGATGAACAGGGGCTGACAGAGTTAGTCAGCGGGCTTTGCCAGCATCTCGAAAACTGCGATGCTGAAAAATATGTCAATCTGATTGTAAGTTGATCGTCGGATAACGTGGCATTTAATAATGGCGTCATTATAATGTCGCCTGTTCATGCCTGCGCCGGTTGGCAAACCCGTTGTAATCAGGAAATTTCATGGAAAATCAACCTAAGTTGAACAGTAGTAAAGAAGTCATCGCCTTTTTGGCTGAGCGGTTCCCGCTTTGTTTTACCGCCGAAGGCGAAGCACGCCCGTTAAAGATTGGTATTTTTGCGGATTTGGTCGAACGCGTGCAAGGTGAAGAGAATCTGAGCAAAACTCAGTTGCGCTCTGCTCTGCGTCTGTATACCTCAAGTTGGCGTTATCTGTACGGCGTTAAAGTTGGTGCGGAACGTGTTGACCTTGATGGTAACTCATGTGGCGTTCTTGAAGAGCAGCACGTAGAACATGCCCGTAAACAGTTGGAAGAAGCGAAAGCCCGTGTTCAGGCACAACGTGCAGAACAACAGGCTAAACGTCGTGAAGCCGGTGAAACCACTGAGCCACGTCGTCCACGTCCGGCCGCTAAAAAACCTGCGCCGCGTCGTGAAAATGCGCCCGCAGCTGTGGCTGGTCAGGAAAATCGCAAACCACGTACACCTCGCCCACCGCGTGAGGAAAAACGTGAACCGCGTCAGGTGCCAGTAACAGACATTTCAAAACTGCAAATTGGCCAGGAAATCAAAGTCAGAGCAGGTAAGAGTGCTATGGATGCCACCGTATTGGAAATTGCCAAAGACGGTGTCCGCGTTCAACTCTCTTCGGGTCTGGCGATGATTGTACGCGCAGAACATTTGCAGTTCTGATACGGAGGCCAACTCAGGCATGAACAAATTTGTCAGATTAAGCGTTATCGCGGGTCTGTTAATGGCAAGTGCAGGGCTGGTGAATACCAGCTTTGCAGCGAACGAGAGTACACCGGTAACTCTCGCTCAACTTCCTAATTTAACGCAGGATCCGCAGGATGCAACGGTGAGCGAGCGTGTTACTGCTCGTTTTACCCGTTCACATTATCGTCAGTTCGACCTTAATGCAGATTTCTCAGCGAAAATCTTCGACCGCTACCTCAACATGCTCGATTATGGCCATAACGTATTAATGGCTTCCGATGTCGCACAATTTACTGATAAACGTGCCACCTTGGGTGAGGAACTGAAATCCGGTCAGTTAACCACGCCATATGCTTTATTCAATCTGGCTCAAAAACGCCGCTTCGAACGCTATGACTACGCATTAAAAGTGCTTGAGCGTCCGATGGATTTCACCGGCAATGACACGATTGAACTTGATCGCAGTAAATCACCGTGGCCGAAAGATCGTGCTGAGCTGGACAAATTGTGGGATGCAAAAGTCAAATATGACGAGCTGAACCTCAAACTGACCGGCAAGAACGATCAGGAAATTCGTGATGTGTTGTCCAAGCGTTATCATTTTGCGATGAAACGCCTGACGCAAAGTAACAGCGAAGATGTTTTCCAGTTGATTATGAATGCCTTTGCGCATGAAATTGACCCGCACACTAACTATCTGTCTCCGCGCAGCACCGAGCAGTTTAATACCGAAATGAGTTTGTCTCTGGAAGGTATTGGTGCCGTCTTGCAAGGTGACGACGATTATACCGTCATCAATTCTATGGTTGCTGGTGGCCCGGCGGCCAAAAGTAAAGCCATTGCGGTTGGTGATCGTATCGTGGGTGTCGGGCAGGTTCAGGCAGGCAAACAGACTCCAATCGTGGATGTCATCGGATGGCGTCTTGATGATGTGGTCGCGTTGATCAAAGGCCCCAAAGGCAGCAAAGTCCGTCTGCAAATCTTGCCTGCGGGTAAAAATGCCAAGAACCATGTGATTACGCTGACCCGCGAGAAAATTCGTCTCGAAGATCGCGCCGTCAAAATGACCATCAAGAATGTTGGCGCCCAAAAAGTCGCTGTGATGGACATTCCTGGCTTCTATGTGGGCCTGACGGATGATGTCAAAGTTCAGTTGCAAAAAATGGCTAAGCAGAACGTTAACAGCTTAGTTATCGATCTGCGTACCAACGGTGGTGGCGCCCTGACGGAAGCAGTTTCGCTGTCGGGTCTGTTTATTCCAAGTGGGCCGGTCGTTCAGGTGCGTGACAATAATGGCCGCATCCGGCAGGACAGCGATACCGATGGCGTCGTTTACTACAAAGGTCCGCTGGTGGTTCTGGTTGATCGCTTCAGTGCTTCGGCATCAGAGATCTTCGCGGCCGCTATGCAGGATTATGGCCGTGCGCTGATTGTCGGTGAACCGACCTTTGGTAAAGGTACGGTTCAGCAGTACCGTTCGCTGAACCGTATTTACGATCAGATGCTGCGACCTGAATGGCCTGCGCTCGGTTCTGTGCAATATACTATCCAGAAGTTCTATCGCATCAATGGCGGCAGTACTCAGCGTAAAGGGGTTACCCCGGATATCCTGATGCCAACCGGTATTGAATCGATTGAAACCGGCGAGAAGTTCGAAGATAACGCACTTCCGTGGGATAGCATTAATGCGGCGACTTACACCAAATTAGGCGACATGAAGCCGTTCCTGCCTGAATTGTTGAAAGATCATGAAGCCCGTATTGCGCAAAATCCTGAGTTCCAGTACATCCAGCAAGACATTGCCCATTACAAGGCGCTGAAAGACAAACGTAACATTGCCTCTCTGAATTACGCACAGCGTGATAAAGAAGATAAAGAGGATGATGCACTGCGTCTGAGTCGTCTGAATGAACGCTTCAAGCGTGAAGGGAAGAAGCCGCTGAAATCTCTCGACGATTTGCCGAAAGATTATGTTGCTCCGGATCCTTACCTCGATGAAGCTGACCATATTGCTGTTGATCTCGGTAATCTGGAAAAGTCTCAGGCTGATCAGGCACCGGCGAAATAACGGTTGTGAAAGCCATACTGAAAGCGCACTCCGGTGCGCTTTTTTTATGCGTGTGTTTTGTATGAAGCTTCGAAAGTATCCCGCAGAGTGATACGGAAAAATGTTGATATTTCAGGTCACTCTGTGAATAAAACGCTTCAAAATGTAAAGTATTGTGAATTCAGGTCTTCAGAACGCGCGGGCTCTTGAATCCTGATAAGAAGCCCATAGGATCAGTACAGCCGGGTGCTATGTGCCGGCGGTATGACTCGCTAATAACAATGAAGTAACAATGAGGAAGTGAAATTTTATGATGCGTATAGCGTTGTTCCTGCTGACTAACCTGGCCGTTATGCTGGTATTCGGGCTGGTGCTCAGCCTGACTGGCATTCAGCACAGCAGCGTGCCGGGGTTGATGATCATGGCCGGGCTGTTTGGCTTCGGGGGTGCAATTGTCTCATTGCTGATGTCGAAATGGATGGCGTTACGCTCTGTGGGCGGGGAAGTTATTGAACAGCCTCGTAATGAAACTGAGCGCTGGCTGATGGAAACAGTACGCCGTCAGTCTCATCAGGCGGGCATTGCGATGCCACAGGTGGCGATTTATCACGCGCCCGATATTAATGCGTTCGCAACTGGGGCGCGCCGTGATGCCTCTCTGGTGGCCGTGAGTACCGGACTGCTGCAAAGCATGAGTCAGGACGAAGCCGAGGCGGTTATTGCCCATGAAATCAGCCACATTGCTAACGGCGACATGGTGACCATGACCTTGATTCAGGGGATCGTGAATACCTTTGTGATCTTTATTTCACGTATTATCGCACAGGTGGCTTCCGGATTCCTTTCCGGCAACCGGGATGGCGAAGAGAGCAGCAACGGCAACCCGTTAATTTATTTTGCCGTGGCGACCGTGCTGGAGCTGGTCTTTGGTATTTTGGCCAGCATGATTACGATGTGGTTCTCGCGTCACCGTGAATTCCATGCGGATGCGGGTTCTGCAAAACTGGTAGGCCGTGAGAAAATGATTGCTGCGTTGCAGCGCCTGAAAACCAGTCACGAACCACAGGAAGCGGGCAGCATGATGGCATTTTGTATCAACGGTAAATCCAAATCATTCAGTGAGCTGTTTATGTCTCACCCGCCGCTGGATAAACGTATCGAAGCGCTGCGCAGCGGTGCATATATCAAGTAACCAGCCTTTGGTCATTACTGATAAAAAACCCGGCAAGTTGCCGGGTTTTTTTATGTCAGGATTTCAGGTTATCCGCCTCTTTCTGGCTGCTGGTTTTCTGCGTCATCCTTAGCAAGCTGACCAGCGCGCCGGTTCCGGCCAGCGTCCCCGCAAGTATCAGCGATGCGTGGGTGCCATGTTGCGGGAACAGGTTAAACATGAGGGCAACCATCGCCGCGCCAGTTGTCTGACCCAAAAGACGCGCGGTTCCCAACAGTCCGCTTGCTCCGCCACTGCGATTTCGCGGTGCAGCCGTGATGATCGTATGGTTGTTGGGGGACTGGAATAAACCAAAACCGGCCCCACAGAGCAACATGCGCCAGATGATGTTCAGATGAGAAGGCTCTGGTGGCAGCAATGACAGCGAAAAGAGCCCGAATGAGAACACGACCAACCCGATTCCCCCCAGCATTCCCGGATGAAAACGTTCAACCAGACGCCCGGCAATCGGTGCCATCACCATCGTCGCCAGCGGCCAAGGGGTGAGCAGAAGACCCGTTTCTACGGAATTCAAGCCGAGTGTATTTTGCAGGAAGAAGGGCAAAGAAACGAAAGCCAGCATCTGGGCACTGAAAGAACACAGCGAAGTACCCAGTGACATGCTGAAAATAGGAATACGCAATAAATCGATCGGCAACAGCGGGAACGGCTGCGAAAGCTGTCTGCGTACAAAGAACCAGCCGATGATCAGGAGGGCCATGACTTCCCCCAGGATCAGCGTGTGGTTCTGGCCTTGTGCAAAACCACTGATGGCACTGATGAGCAGCCCGAAGGTCAGGGCATTCATCACGCTGCTGATGATATCAAAACGCTGCCCCTGACTTCGTGTCGCATTGGCCGGTAAAAACTTCAACCCGAGGAGCAGCGCAACGATACCAATCGGAACGTTGATAGCGAACAGCCATTGCCAGGAGGCCACCGACAGAATACCGGCGGCAATCGTTGGCCCCGCCGCCGCTGAGACGGCGACGATAAGCGCATTAATCCCGACGCCACGCCCTAAGAAGCGCTGCGGATAAATAATTCGTATCAGCGCGGTATTCACACTCATGATTGCTGCCGCCCCGAAACCTTGTAACACGCGGGCGACAGTCAGTGTCATCAATGAATCCGATAAGGCGCAAAAGAGCGAGGTGATGCTAAATACCAGCAATCCCGTCTGGTAGATACGGCGGTAGCCGAAGATATCACCGAGCGAAGCCAGCGAAAGCAGGGAAATCGTGATCGCCAGCTGATAGGCGTTAACCACCCAGATAGAGGTTGCCGGGCTGGCATGGAAATCATTAGCGATAGTGGGCAGCGCAACGTTAGCGATAGCACCATCGAGTACAGAAACGGTAATACCGAGCGCAATGGTCAGAATAGCACCATATCGTTGTGGGACGGGTAATCCGTCAGCAGGTGAAGGAGTCATGAGGCCTGTCAGTGCGTAGTCATCATAGAGGGGAATATTACTACGCTAATTAACGTAAAGTGACAATTGTCACATGAGGTAATGAATTTTTTATCTGTCTGTCGGGAATGAAACTGGCTTAACAGTTCTTACATTCTTGATCAATGGGTTGATTGCTTCTCAGCGAGGCTTGCCATTATAATAAAAACCACGTTCTATTTTTTTTGAAACAATCTCAACGCGAGCAGGTAATATATCCTATGGCTATCGCAGATCTTGATAAGCAACCCGATTCCGTCTCCTCAGTCCTGAAAGTTTTTGGCATTTTACAAGCGCTCGGGGAAGAGCGTGAGATCGGTATCACTGAACTTTCTCAGCGTGTGATGATGTCCAAAAGCACCGTTTACCGTTTTCTTCAGACGATGAAATCTCTGGGGTATGTTGCACAGGAGGGGGAGTCCGAGAAATACTCCCTCACGCTCAAGTTATTTGAACTGGGTGCCAGGGCGTTGCAAAACGTCGATCTGATCCGCAGCGCTGATATTCAGATGCGCGAATTATCCCGTCTGACCCGCGAAACCATCCACCTGGGCGCACTGGATGAAGACGGGATTGTCTACATCCATAAAATTGACTCAATGTACAACCTGCGTATGCATTCACGCATTGGTCGGCGCAATCCGCTGCACACCACGGCAATCGGTAAGGTGCTGCTGGCGTGGGGCGATAAAACCGAAGTTAATGCGCTGTTGCAGGTGATTGAATTTACCCGCAGCACTGAAAATACCATCATGAATGCTGCCGATTTGCAGACTGCGTTGGATCAGGTTCGCGCGCAGGGGTTCGGTGAAGATAATGAAGAACAGGAACAAGGGCTTCGTTGTATTGCAGTGCCTGTATTCGATCGCTTTGGTGTGGTCATTGCGGGTCTGAGTATTTCTTTCCCGACGATACGGTTCTCAGAAGAAAGCAAAAGTCATTATGTGGAAATGTTGCATACTGCCGCGCGTAATATTTCAGAGCAAATCGGTTTTCACGATTATCCGTTCTGAATTACCGTGTTCTCAGTTACTGCGTTATTTCAGGCATAAAAAAACCGAAGCCACTGGCTTCGGTTTTTTGTTGGTAGCAATCTGAAATTAACGGTGTGCCAGCTCCGCTGTTTCTTCAGAGTCCATTACCGATTTATCTGTCTGTTTCAGCAACTGGCTGGTGATGGTACCGGCAGTCATTGAACCGCTGACATTCAGCGCGGTACGCCCCATATCAATCAGGGGTTCGACAGAAATCAACAGGGCAACCAGTGTAACCGGCAGCCCCATGGCCGGCAATACGATCAGGGCGGCAAACGTTGCACCGCCACCCACACCGGCAACACCGGCCGAGCTCAGGGTAACGATACCCACTAAGGTTGCAATCCATACGGGATCAAACGGGTTGATGCCAACCGTGGGGGCAACCATCACAGCCAGCATGGTCGGATACAGACCAGCACAACCGTTCTGACCAATCGTTGCCCCGAAAGATGCCGCAAAGCTGGCGATAGATTCAGGGATACCCAGACGGCGTGTCTGCGCTTCAACGCTCAGCGGGATGGTCGCCGCACTTGAACGACTGGTGAAAGCAAAAGTCAGCACCGGCCAGACTTTACGGAAGAATTTCGCCGGATTAACACCGGTGAATGACAGCAGCACCGCGTGAATAACAAACATGATGCCCAGCCCCAGATAAGACGCCACAACGAAGCTGCCCAGCTTAATGATATCCTGAACATTCGAACCTGCGACGACTTTTGTCATCAGAGCCAGTACGCCATACGGGGTCAGTTTCATAACCAGACGCACCAGCTTCATCACCCATGCCTGCAGGGTATCGATGAAGGCCAGAACACGCGGGCCTTTTTCTGCATCATCTTTCACCAGTTGCAGGGCCGCGACGCCCACGAAGGCAGCGAAGATCACGACGCTGATAATGGATGTCGGGCTAGCGCCTGTCAGGTCAGCAAACGGGTTCTTCGGTATAAAGGAAAGAATCAGCTGAGGCACGCTCAGGTCAGCCACTTTGCCGACATAATTAGTCTGAATTGCCGTCAGCCGCGCCGTTTCCTGCGTGCCCTGTACCAGGCCGTCAGCGGTGAGACCGAACAGGCCGGTCACGAAGATACCCACCAGAGAAGCGATAAGCGTGGTGAACAGCAGGGTGCCGATGGTCAGTAAACTGATTTTACCCAACGATGACGCGTTATGCAGTTTCGCCACTGCGCTCAGAATAGAGACAAACACCAGCGGCATGACGATCATTTGCAGCAACTGGACGTAGCCGTTACCGACAACATTGAACCAGGTAATTGAGGTTTTCAGTACCGGATCATCGGAACCGTAGATCAGCTGTAAAGCCAGGCCAAATACCACACCCATAGCCAGACCCAGCAAAACTTTTTTTGCCAGACTCCATTGCTTGTCGCGGGTTTGCGCCAGCAGCAAAAGCAGGGCAACGAAAACCACTACGTTAAGAACGAGCGGAAGATTCATACCAGACTCCAAACTTATAATTTTGATAAATGAAACGGGTGTTTCCGGAAAGGACTGCACCATCCCAAAGCATTGGGGTGCAGAATAACAGTTTGATGGCCTGACTATTTATATCCAAAAGTAATTCGTTATAACTTTTTGGTTATATTTGTATTGATTTTAGCCAATCTGGCAGTGTTTCATTCTGTTCAGATGAATAATTTCAGCAGGTGATTAAAAAAATCCGGATTTATTGCACCAATGATGGGCGTCCAGTCTGGCCAGAAAAGGGTCAGACCGACCAGAATAAGGCAGAGTGTCCGTTCGAGCTGATTCCCTTGCTGACTGTTAATTAAAGGTAACCGGAAACGCCACCGACAAGGCCAGAGCAGTGGCACACCTGCGGGTGTCAGCATATCAGCCAGAATATGGCTCAGATAACCAATAATCATGGCGTGGAAAGCGTCAGCTGGGATCACCCAGTCGTGAGGGAAATGAGTACGTAAAAGAAAAATCCCACCGGCCACAGCCAGCAAACTGTGAGTGAACCCGCGGTGACCGAAAGCCCGCGCGATGGGGGCTGACAGCCATTTGAGACGCTGTCCCAGCACCGATTTGGGGTGATCAATATCAGGCAGCAGACAAGTAAGCAAAGAGCCGGGAATGATATGCCACCAGTCACCATGCGCCAGCTCGGGAGAAAGCTGTGCCTTCTTGGCAAATACTGCACAGGCTATTGAGAAAATGAGATGGCCTTCCGCCGTCATGACGCGTCCGAACTGGATAACTGTTATTTTATCCAGTATAAGTGAAACTGTCACAATCTTGGAAGAGATGCCCTGTAACTAATTGTCAACGAGCTGATAAAAAACAAGAAAGGCGTATAAACAGACGCCTTTCGGTGTCACTTATGGTGCCATTAACGCGCAAGCCAACCGCCATCGACGGCAATCGTGTAGCCATTAACGTAATCAGATGCTTTTGACGCCAGAAAGACGACCGGCCCCATCACATCTTCTGGCAGACCCCAGCGTCCGGCGGGGATCCTGTCGAGGATTTCTTTGCTGCGTTCTTCATCTGCACGCAACTGTTCCGTGTTGTTGGTCGCCATATATCCTGGGGCGATCGCATTCACATTGACGTTGTGCTTCGCCCATTCATTGGCCATCAGTCGGGTCAGACCCATTACGGCGCTTTTTGACGCCGTATAGGAAGGCACCCTTATTCCACCCTGATAGGAGAGCATAGAGGCAATATTTATAATCTTGCCGCCGTTGCCTTGCTTGATGAACTGTTTCGCGGCTGCCTGAGACATAAAGAACAGCGTTTTACTGTTCACATTCATCACATCATCCCAGTTTTTCTCGCTGAATTCGATGGCATCTTCGCGACGGATAATCCCGGCGTTATTGATCAGAATATCGATATGACCAAATTCTCCGACAGCCTTCTCAATCAGCTCCGGAATACCCTGAATGCTGCTCAGGTCTGCTCTCAGATCGAGAAATCGGCGACCTGCCGCGGTGACCTTTTTTTCTGTTTCTGCAGGTGCTGACAGGTTAATACCCACGATATCGCATCCCGCCTGCGCAAGGCCTAGCGCCATGCCCTGGCCCAGCCCGGTATTGCAACCGGTGACGATGGCGACTTTGCCGCTTAATTCAAATGAACTGAGGATCATATTCAGAGTCTCTTTTGCCACGGCGCGTTCGCCATAAAAGATGAGTCGCTCTGCCGGTTAAAGCAGAGCGGGGAGGAGTTAACGCAGTTCGCTGACTTTGACGTGATCCATGTCGTCGAATACCTGGTTTTCACCGACCATGCCCCAGATAAAGGTATAGTTTTTGGTGCCCACACCGGCGTGGATTGACCAGCTTGGAGAGATAACGGCCTGTTCATTGTGCACTAATAAATGACGGGTTTCCTGTGGTTGCCCCATCATATGGAACACGGCCGTCTCTTCTTCCATATTGAAGTAGAAATACACTTCCATACGGCGTTCATGGGTATGGCAAGGCATGGTATTCCACAGGCTGCCTTCTTCCAGTTTGGTCAGCCCCATGGTCAGCTGGCAGGTTTCCAGAACGTCAGGCACGATGAATTTATTGATGGTGCGGCGGTTACTGGTGGCTGCATCACCGATGGTCTGCGGAGAGGCTTCCGCCAGCGTGATTTTTTTGTTCGGGAAAGTGGTATGAGCCGGTGCGCTGTTGTAGTAAAACTTAGCCGGTTTTAACGGATCAACACTGCTGAACTCAACCCGTTGTGCCCCTTTGCCGACATACAACGCTTCTTCATGACCGATTTCATACGTCGTGCCATCAACCACGATCAGGCCCGGACCACCAATATTGATCACGCCGAGTTCGCGACGCTCAAGAAAATAGCTTACGCCAAGCTGTTTACCAACTTCATCACCCACGGATACCGTTTTTTCAGCGGGCATGACGCCCCCGACAATGATGCGGTCAATATGGCTGTAGGTCATGGTGTAGGCATTTTTCTCGAAAATTTTCTCAATGAGAAATTCACGGCGTAATTCAGCGGTATCAAGTGTTTTAGCGTGGTCGCTGTGGATACTTTGACGAACTTGCATGTGGGTGCCTCTCATAGATGACGAGATTAAGGAGGACTTACCGGGCGAGTCTGACCGTTGCGTGGCAGTGACAGGGTACAGAAGCAGGAGAGCTCCCGGCTCGTCCTTGTTGCAGAAATCATAGGTTGATTGACATGTTAATTCAATAAAAATGAAATGATGTTTTATTTATTTTATGAGTCAGTTCAAGATTTACGAAATTAAACGAAGCTTAAAAAATTTCGCAGTGGAAATGTGGGATGAGGACATTCAGGCAGGAGGGAAGTCCTGAAATTACGCAGCCGCATGTGCGGCTGCGTATAAAGTTAACTGATATGCACCACATGCAGTTGTTCGAGGGAAGAAAGTTTGACATCGGCGAGCGCCCAGCGCGGATCCATACTGTATTCCTGGTCCGGCACTACCACCGAGCGCATACGCGCGGCTTTGGTGGCGATCATGCCATTAAAAGAGTCTTCGAGCGTCACACAGTGCAGGGGATCAACCTGTAATTCTCCCGCAGCCAGCAGATAGACCTCAGGATGGGGTTTGCTGTAAGGCAGCTTTTCCGCAGAAACACGAACCTCAAAGAAAGATTGTAAATTAAACATTTCCAGCACGGTATCGAGCATAAACAGCGGTGATGCAGAGGCAAGACCAATTTTAAGCCCCTGATCACGGCAAAGTTCAAGGGCATGATTTACGCCAGGCAGCAGCGGCCGGGTTTGCTCCACCAGTTCAATCGTGCGGGCGATGATCATCGAGCACACTTCTTCCTGATCCGGACCCCGCCATGGAAGCGCCTGATACCACATTCTGACCACCTGATCGATACGCAAACCTAGCGTATCCGGCAATAAATGGCGCTGGGAAATATCAACACCCAGGCGACTGAAAACGTCCAGCTCAGCCTGAGTCCATAAACGTTCAGAATCAATTAACAGACCATCCATATCGAAAATTGCTGCATTAACAGGGCGGATATAAGCCATGAAAGCGGACTCCCTTACAATAAATAGAAACCCACTCTAACATTGGCGGGAATGTAGGTGAAATCAGAGACGGAGGGCTGTTGTTCCGGCACTGCCATGCTAACTGATTAAAACATTGGGCGGAGCAGCCTTTCTATGGGTAAACTTAGCCGTTGCTTTAGGTATCCTAACAAGGGGAATTCATGACGTACCAACAAGCCGGACGTGTGGCAGTCATTAAACGAATAGCGGGATGGATCATCTTTATTCCTGCTCTGCTTTCAACGCTGATTTCTTTGCTGACTTTTATCAATGAGCACACTAAAACGGAGCAGGGCATCAACGCGGTCATGCTGGATTTCGTCCATGTGATGGTGGATATGGTGAAGTTCAATACGGCGTTTCTCAATGTCTTTTGGTACAACTCACCGGTGCCTGCTTTAGGACAGGGTGTTACCAGCGCGAACGTCATGTTCTTTGTCATCTACTGGCTGATTTTTGTGGGTCTGGCACTTCAGGCTTCCGGCGCGAGAATGTCCCGTCAGGTGAAACACATTCGCGAAGGGATTCAGGATCAGCTTATTCTGGAACAGGCGAAAGGGGTTGAAGGACGTACGCGTCCGCAAATCGAAGAGCGTATCGTGATACCGCGACACACTATTTTGGTGCAGTATTTCCCATTGTATATTTTGCCAATTATCATCGCTGTCATCGGCTATTTCATTTTGAAATTATTAGGATTAATTGCCTGACATACTGACGACATATTTATAACGCTTTTCGGTAAGCATGATAAATAAGGCCTGAATACTGACGTGTTCAGGCCTTATTTTCTCAGGGCTAAAAGATTAATTTTGCTAACTGATATCTTCATGTAGCAGTCTTTCTATGGCGCGTTGTGCAACCACAAGATGCTGACCACCGAATAAATTGCTGCGGTTAAGCAGGTAATATAACTGGTAGACGGGTTGCCTGGAAATGAAGTCATCAGGGAGCGGAGTTTCACTTTGATAACCGTCATATAATTGCGGCGGGATATTAGGATACAACGGCAGCATAGCCAGATCGCATTCCCGGTCTCCCCAGTAGCAGGCAGGGTCAAAAATCACCGGACCATCATCCGATAAACCACAGTTATGCGGCCATAAATCGCCGTGTAAAAGTGAAGGTTGCGGCTGATGATTCTGCAAGCGTGCATAAACCATGGCCGTGATATCTTCGATATTGCCAAACATCATCCCTTTTTCTGCAGCCAGTTGTAGCTGCCAGCCAATACGCTGTTCAGCAAAGAAGGTGGCCCAGCGTCGTTGCCAGCTGTTGGGCTGCGGAAGCGTCGCCAGTTCATTATCGAAATCCAGACCGAATTGCAGTTGCTCACTCCACTGGTGCAATGTGGCAAGTTGCTGACCTAAAACATAGGCATTATGTGCATCCAGCGGTTTTTGCGGGATATATTCGAGTAAGAGGAAACTGTAATCACGATCACTGCCTACGCCATAAACTTCCGGTACCCGGACGGTCTGGCTGCGCGCAAGCAGGGCAAGCTGATCGGCTTCAGCGGCAAAGATAGGCAACATTTCGCGTGTATTACATTTTACGAACACATCCCTGTCACCATAACTCAGCCGCCAGGTAGGGTGGATTTCGCCCCCCGGGAGCTCAACACGTTCGCGGATTTCAGCATTACCTAAGTGTTCACTCAACAAACGATTGATGGCTTGCCACATGGTATTACCCCTTCTGACTGGCCCGATAATTCATTAAGTTAGCGTTTTTCTCGCTTCGAAAACCCGATCCGGCGCACGGCTGAATCAGATGATGATGTCAATTTATGTCATTTCTGAGATGGCTAAATAGGAAATGCCATCAGCGAACCGATTAATTTAGGAATAAGTAACCTGAAACAGGTTTTATAAGCGGAATTGTCTTATCGACATCATCTCAACCCCCTTGTTTAACAAAGCAATAATAATAATAGACGAAAAATATATTCAGGTGTGGGAAGAAGATGTATATGCTACATCTCGTCCCAGTCGCGAGAGAGATAACGTGAAACCAAACATTCTTTATTTGATGGCCGCGCTATTGCTGGCGGGTTGCGCTAAAGAAACACCGGTTCAGACCACGCGTTTTTTGAATCCATCGCCGCCACCTCAGCGCGATACTTCATTAATGCATCCGGGGCCTTATGGTGATGTTATTCACCAGGCGGCAAATACTTACGGCGTCGACGAAACACTCGTTAAAGCGATCATTCAGGTCGAATCTGGATATAACCCAACCGTTGTCAGCAAATCGAATGCGATTGGGTTAATGCAGCTAAAGGCCTCAACGGCAGGACGCGATGCCTACCGGATGAAAGGACGTTACGGTCAGCCCACGCCGCGTGATTTAAAAGATCCGGCGGTTAACATTGACCTTGGAACGGCTTATTTAAGCATTTTACAACAGCAGCTTGCCGGCATTAATAACCCTGAAACCCGCCGTTACGCCACTACGCTGGCCTATGTGAACGGAGCAGGGGCATTGCTGAGAACGTTCGACAAAGATAAAACGTATGCGATTGCGAAAATCAATCTGATGACGCCCGCAGAGTTTTCTGCCCATGTGCAGAAAAAACATCCGGCACCACAAGCCCCACGCTATCTGTGGAAAGTGAACAATGCCTATCTGGCTATGCGATAAGCATGGTTTTTCCCGCCAGCGGCTCAGGCTGCTGGCGGGAAGGTTTTAATAATCTCGATAATGCCGTTGATAACGAACTGAACGCCCATACACACCAGCAAAAATCCCATCAGACGTGAAATCGCCTCAATTCCGCTTTTCCCGACCAGACGCATAATCGCCCCGGAACTGCGCAGGGATATCCACAAAATCAAACCCACTAAAAAGAAAATCATCACCGGCGCAACGATAATGATCCAGTGCGGATAGTCAGATGACTTGACCGTCGCAGCACTGCTGATAATCATGGCGATAGTGCCTGGTCCGGCGGTACTTGGCATCGCAAGAGGAACAAAAGCGATATTTGGCGAATCCTGCTTCTTCATTTCAGCCGTTTTGTTTTCGATAAGGATTCTTTCTTCTACGTGCGGCTGAGGGAAAAGCATCCTGAAACCGATAAAGGTGACGATGAGTCCCCCCGCAATACGCAGACCGGGAATGGAAATCCCGAAGGTATTCATCACCACTTGTCCTGCGTAATACGCCACCATCATGATGATAAAGACATACACTGAGGCCATCAGCGACTGCTGGTTCCTTTCCTGAGTGGTCATATTCCCTGAAAGGCCGAGCATCAGGGCAACGGTTGTCAGCGGATTTGCCAGCGGAAGCAGCACCACCAGACCCAGTCCAAGTACCTCAAATAATTGCCTGATTTCTGTCATCTTCTTCTCTTTTTCAAATGCATCTCTGGTTACCTTAGCGTCTCAGAGAAGATTACACGAAAAATATCCGCGATTAGCAACACAGGTTGCTGGAAATTCGCACTTTACGGGTGGTAAACTTGTCGGCTGTTTTCGCGTCGCATCCCGGTACAAGACCGTGCAGTATTCAGGGTGCCTATATTTGGCAAGGTAAAGCTAAATAGCGTGAATAACTACGTGAATTTAAACTCAAATATTTTTCTAGATGTGCTCTGTCGTGTGGGGCACCACTGTAGATTAAGGAATTAGCATGCCTGTCATTACTCTTCCTGATGGAAGCCAGCGCGTTTTTGATCGCCCCGTTTCTCCTCTGGATGTTGCCCTTGATATCGGTCCTGGTCTGGCGAAAGCCTGTATCGCGGGTCGTGTTAACGGCGAACTGGTTGATGCCACCGATCTGATTGAGGTTGATGCGCAACTGGCGATCATTACTGCTAAAGACGAAGCCGGTCTTGAAATTTTGCGCCACTCCTGTGCGCACCTTTTGGGTCATGCCATTAAACAACTCTGGCCAGACACCAAAATGGCAATCGGCCCGGTTATCGATAATGGCTTCTACTACGACGTCGATTTAGATCGCACGCTGACTCAGGAAGATATCGAACTGCTTGAAAAGCGCATGCACGAACTGGCTGAAAAGAATTACGACGTTATTAAAAAGAAAGTCAGCTGGCAGGAAGCGCGTGACACCTTTGCAAGCCGTGGCGAAGAATACAAAGTGGCGATCCTGGATGAAAACATCAGTCATGATGATCGTCCGGGCTTGTATCACCATGAAGAATATGTGGATATGTGTCGTGGCCCACATGTACCGAACATGCGTTTCTGCCATCATTTCAAACTGCAGAAAACCTCCGGTGCATACTGGCGTGGCAACAGCGATAACAAAATGCTGCAACGTATTTACGGCACCGCATGGGCAGATAAAAAGCAACTGAATGCATACATTCAGCGTCTGGAAGAAGCCGGTAAACGTGACCACCGTAAAATTGGTAAGCAGCTTGATCTCTACCACATGCAGGAAGAAGCTCCGGGCATGGTGTTCTGGCACAACGACGGCTGGACTATTTTCCGCGAGCTGGAAGCCTTTGTACGCATGAAACTGAAGTCTTATGACTATCAGGAAGTAAAAGGTCCGTTCATGATGGATCGCGTGCTGTGGGAAAAAACCGGTCACTGGGAAAACTACAAAGAAGCGATGTTCACCACTTCTTCTGAAAACCGGGAATATTGCATCAAACCAATGAACTGTCCGGGACACGTTCAGATCTTCAATCAGGGACTGAAATCCTACCGCGACCTGCCATTGCGTATGGCTGAGTTCGGCAGTTGCCACCGTAATGAGCCCTCCGGCGCATTGCATGGCCTGATGCGAGTTCGTGGCTTCACTCAGGATGATGCTCATATCTTCTGTACTGAAGAGCAGGTACGTGACGAAGTAAACAGCTGTATCCGTATGGTGTATGACATGTACAGCACTTTTGGTTTCGAAAAGATCGTGGTGAAATTATCCACCCGTCCTGAGAAGCGCATTGGTACTGATGAAATGTGGACACGTGCTGAGGATGATCTCGCGGCTGCGCTGACTGAAAACGATATTCCGTTCGAATATCAGCCAGGTGAAGGGGCGTTCTACGGTCCGAAAATTGAATTTACCTTGCATGATTGTTTGGATCGTGCGTGGCAGTGTGGTACCGTGCAGCTCGACTTTTCATTACCTGGTCGTTTGAACGCCTCTTATATTGGCGAAAGTAACGACCGTCAGGTTCCGGTAATGATTCACCGTGCTATCCTGGGTTCGATGGAGCGCTTCATCGGTATTCTGACTGAAGAATACGCTGGCTTCTTCCCGACCTGGATGGCTCCGGTTCAGGTAGTGATCATGAACATCACTGATGCACAAGCTACCTATGTCGAAGAATTAACTAAAAAACTGCAAGATGCAGGCATTCGCGTTAAAGCCGACTTGAGAAATGAGAAGATTGGCTTTAAAATTCGCGAACACACGCTACGCCGTGTTCCTTATATGTTAGTTTGTGGCGATAAAGAGGTCGAAGCAGGCAAAGTTGCTGTTCGTACCCGCCGCGGCAAAGACTTAGGAAGCATGGATGTTAGCGAAGTCGTTGACAAACTGCTGGCGGAAATCCGCAGCAGAAGTCTTCATCAACTGGAGGAATAAAGTATTAAAGGCGGAAAACGAGTTCAACCGGCGCGTCCTAATCGCATTAACAAAGAGATTCGCGCGCAAGAAGTTCGCCTCACAGGCGTCGATGGCGAGCAGATTGGTATTGTCAGTCTGAATGAAGCTCTTGAAAAAGCTGAGGAAGCGGGCGTCGATTTAGTAGAAATCAGTCCGAATGCCGAGCCGCCAGTTTGTCGAATCATGGATTACGGCAAATTCCTCTACGAGAAGAGCAAGTCGACCAAAGAGCAGAAGAAGAAACAAAAAGTTATTCAGGTTAAGGAAATCAAATTCCGACCTGGTACCGATGATGGCGACTATCAGGTCAAACTACGCAACCTGATTCGCTTTCTGGAAGATGGCGATAAAGCTAAAATCACCCTGCGTTTCCGTGGGCGTGAAATGGCGCACCAACAGATCGGTATGGAAGTGCTTAACCGCGTCCGTAAAGACCTGTGTGAAGATTCTGAACTGGCCGTTGTCGAATCCTTCCCTACGAAGATCGAAGGTCGTCAGATGATCATGGTGCTCGCACCTAAGAAGAAACAGTAAGGCTTCCAAGTAATCCTGCTGCGCGGTGCCCGCACCGCGTATGCTGGATTCGCCTTTCTGATTCATGTTAATAACAATGCGAAGTGGAATTTAAAATGCCAAAGATCAAAACAGTACGCGGCGCCGCTAAACGCTTCAAAAAAACCGCCAACGGTGGTTTTAAGCGTAAGCACGCAAACCTGCGTCATATTCTGACCAAAAAAGCTACTAAGCGTAAACGTCACTTGCGTCCAAAAGGCCTGGTATCCAAGAACGATTTGGGTCTGGTCTCTGCATGTCTGCCGTACGCATAAATACACTTTTTTTCATCTAGAATATAAAACTCAGGAGAGCATATGGCTCGCGTAAAACGTGGTGTGATTGCACGTGCACGTCACAAGAAAATCTTAAAACAGGCGAAAGGCTACTACGGTGCCCGTTCTCGCGTATATCGTGTTGCATTCCAGGCTGTTATCAAAGCTGGTCAATACGCCTACCGTGACCGTCGTCAAAAGAAACGTCAGTTCCGTCAGCTGTGGATCGCGCGTATCAACGCAGCAGCTCGTCAGAACGACATGTCTTACAGCAAATTCATTAACGGCTTGAAAAAAGCTTCTATTGAAATTGACCGTAAGATCTTGGCTGACATCGCGGTATTCGACAAAGTGGCATTCTCTGCACTGGTCGAAAAAGCGAAAGCAGCTCTGGCGTAAGTCAGGTAAAAGAGGGAGCTTGCTCCCTCTTTTATATTTTGTGTTTAAAAACATTCTGTTTCGTTGTTTAATAACCACCGTTTCGTTTGAATTCCGGCACAAGATTTACAACCGATAAGGTAACGCAAGCATGAACACTGCTATTTTCCGTTTCTTTTTTTACTTTAGCGCCTGACTCAGGAAGGCTTTCGCGCGTAAGAGAAGAAACGAAAAGTAGCGCCTAAGCCTCCCTCGTGGAGGCTTTTTTGTATCTGTGCTTTATACAACTAAGGTTCAGGGTCAAAATCGCGCCCCTGATTAATCACGGTTATTTTACATCGGGCCATATTGGCCAGAAGAAGAGGAAAGCAATGCCACATCTCGCAGAACTGGTTGCCAATGCCAAGGCAGCCGTAGAGAGTGCTCAGGATATCGCCGCACTGGATAATGTGCGTGTCGAATATCTGGGTAAGAAAGGCCACCTGACACTCCAGATGACAACCCTCCGTGAATTACCAGCGGAAGAACGCCCGGCTGCGGGTGCAGTCATCAACGAAGCGAAAGCGCAGGTTCAGGAAGCCCTGAACGCGCGTAAAAATACGCTGGAGTCCGCCGAACTCAATGCCCGTCTGGCTGAAGAAACGATTGATGTTTCCCTGCCTGGTCGTCGTATCGAAAACGGTGGGCTGCACCCGGTGACCCGTACTATCGACCGCATTGAAACTTTTTTTGGTGAGTTAGGTTTTACCGTGGAAACCGGCCCGGAAATCGAAGATGACTATCACAACTTTGATGCCCTGAACATTCCAGGTCATCATCCGGCGCGTGCCGATCACGATACTTTTTGGTTTGATGCCAAGCGCCTGCTGCGTACACAAACTTCTGGTGTTCAGATCCGTACAATGAAAGACCAGCAGCCGCCGATTCGTATTATCGCGCCGGGCCGCGTTTATCGTAACGATTACGATCAGACGCACACGCCGATGTTCCATCAGATGGAAGGTCTGATTGTCGATAAAGGCATCAGTTTTTCCAACCTGAAAGGCACATTGCACGATTTCCTGAATAACTTCTTTGAAGCTGATTTGCAGATCCGTTTCCGTCCTTCCTATTTCCCGTTCACTGAGCCTTCCGCAGAAGTGGATGTGATGGGCAAGAATGGTAAATGGCTGGAAGTGCTGGGTTGCGGCATGGTGCATCCGAATGTACTGCGCAACGTGGGCATTGACCCTGAAGTGTATTCCGGTTTTGCCTTCGGGATGGGGATGGAACGTCTGACAATGTTGCGCTATGGCGTGACTGACCTGCGTGCATTCTTCGAAAACGATCTGCGTTTCCTCAAACAGTTTAAGTAAGGCGGGAATATCACATGAAATTCAGTGAACTCTGGTTGCGTGAGTGGGTAAATCCAGCCATCAGCAGCGAAGCGTTATCAGACCAAATTACCATGGCCGGCCTGGAAGTTGATGGCGTTGAGCCAGTGGCAGGCGCATTTAATGGCGTGGTTGTCGGTGAAGTTATCGAATGCGGTCAGCATCCTAATGCCGATAAACTGCGTGTTACGAAAGTCAATGTGGGCGGCGATCGTCTGCTGGACATTGTTTGTGGTGCGCCAAACTGCCGTCAGGGCCTTAAAGTTGCAGTAGCAACAGTCGGCGCTGTATTGCCGGGTGATTTTAAAATTAAGGCCGCAAAACTGCGTGGTGAACCTTCAGAAGGTATGCTGTGCTCATTCTCCGAATTAGGTATTTCAGAAGATCACGACGGTATCATTGAACTGCCAATGGATGCGCCAGTCGGTACTGATATCCGCGAATTCCTGAAACTTGATGACACCACAATTGAAATCAGCGTAACGCCAAACCGTGCCGATTGCCTGGGTATCCTCGGCGTGGCGCGTGATGTTGCGGTGATTAACCAGTTGCCACTGGTTGAGCCGGAAATGAACCCGGTCAAGGCAACGATTGATGCCACTATTTCCATTGATGTGCAGGCCCCGCAAGCGTGTCCGCGCTATTTGGGTCGCGTAGTGAAAGGCATTAACGTTAAAGCGCCAACGCCACTGTGGATGCGTGAAAAACTGCGTCGTTGTGGTACGCGTTCTATTGATGCCGTGGTGGATATCACTAACTACGTGTTACTCGAACTCGGTCAGCCAATGCATGCGTTTGATCTGAACCGCATCAGCGGCGGCATTGTAGTACGTATGGCCCGGCCAGGTGAACCGCTGACCCTGCTCGACGGTACACAGGCGAAACTGGCAGAAGATACGCTGGTCATCGCGGATCACGAGAAAGCGCTCGCCATGGCCGGTATTTTTGGTGGCGAGCATTCCGGTGTGAACGATGAAACGCAGGATGTCCTGCTGGAATCTGCTTTCTTCGCGCCACTGTCGATCACAGGCCGTGCACGTCGCCAGGGTTTGCACACAGACGCATCACATCGCTATGAACGTGGTGTTGATCCGAAGTTGCAATTCAAAGCCATCGAACGCGCCACTGCGTTGTTGCTGAGCATCTGCGGCGGGGAAGCGGGGCCGGTTATCGACGCCACTTCCGAAGCGGATTTGCCGAAAGCGGCAACCATCATTCTGCGTCGTGAAAAACTGGATCGCCTGATCGGGCATCACGTTGAAGATGCACAGGTGACTGACATTCTGACCCGCCTTGGGTGCCAGGTTCAGCATCACGCCGACCACTGGGTAGCTGTCGCACCAAGCTGGCGTTTCGATATGCAAATCGAAGAAGACCTGGTGGAAGAAGTTGCGCGTGTTTACGGCTACAACAATATTCCTGATGTCCCGGTTAAAGCCAGCCTGGTGATGACCAAACACCGTGAAGCGAACCTTTCGCTGAAACGTGTGAAAAATCTGCTGGTTGACCGCGGTTTCCAGGAAGCGATCACTTACAGTTTTGTCGATCCAAAAGTGCAGGCTCTGCTGCATCCGGGCGAGGACGCGCTGATTTTGCCTAGCCCGATTTCGGTGGAAATGTCCGCTATGCGTCTTTCCCTGTGGTCAGGTTTGCTGACTTCAGTGGTAAATAACCAGAATCGTCAGCAAAGTCGCGTACGTTTATTTGAAAGTGGCCTGCGCTTTGTCCCTGATACGCAAGCCGATTTAGGTATCCGTCAGGACGTCATGCTGTCTGGGGTGATCTCCGGCACCAAAAATGAAGAGCATTGGGATCTGGCGCGTCAGGCAGTTGACTACTACGATTTGAAAGGTGATCTTGAGGCTATTCTTGAGCTTACCGGCAAAATGAACAATGTACAGTTCAAGGTGGAAGCGAATCCTGCGTTGCATCCCGGGCAAAGCGCTGCGATTTATTTACACGGCGAACGTATTGGTTTCATTGGTGTAGTACACCCTGAGCTGGAACGTAAACTCGATCTTAATGGTCGTACCGTCGTCTTCGAACTGTTGTGGAACAAGGTCGCAGACCGCGTACTGCCTGATGCGAAAGAGATTTCTCGCTTCCCGGCGAACCGTCGTGACATTGCTGTTGTAGTGGCCGAAAACGTGCCCGCAGACGATATTTTGGCAGAGTGCAAGAAAGTTGGCGCAAATCAGGTAGTTGGCGTAAACTTGTTTGATGTGTACCGTGGCAAGGGCGTAGCTGAGGGTTATAAGAGCCTGGCTATTAGTCTGGTGTTGCAGGATACCGGCCGTACACTGGAAGAAGAGGAGATCGCCGCTACCGTTGCAAAATGCGTAGAGGCTCTAAAACAGCGATTCCAAGCATCCTTGAGGGATTGAACCTATGGCGCTTACTAAAGCTGAAATGTCAGAACACCTGTTTGAAAAGCTGGGGCTGAGCAAACGGGATGCCAAAGACCTTGTTGAAATATTTTTCGAAGAAGTACGTCGTGCTTTGGAAAATGGCGAACAAGTAAAACTGTCTGGCTTTGGCAACTTTGATCTGCGTGACAAAAACCAACGTCCGGGACGTAACCCGAAAACCGGCGAAGATATTCCGATCACGGCGCGTCGTGTGGTGACTTTCCGTCCGGGACAGAAATTGAAAAGTCGTGTAGAGAATGCTACTCCGAAAGAATAAGTGAAAACATCAAAAGGCCGCGAAAGCGGCCTTTTTTTTGCCTGCGTTTTATGTTCATCAATACACAACACGCAATAAGTTTTCACGCTTATCAGTAATAAGCACGGAAAGTGAAAAGATAGTGTTAAAAGGGTAGGCTGTTCAGGATTAGTCTGATAGATTAAATTTCAGGGCGACAAAGTCAGCGAACTTCATTATTTCCCGAGCTGATTTTTACGAAGCCATTAAAATAAAAAGGGGCCAAAGCCCCGAAGATAAATAACTCATTACATTCAGTAAATAATGCGCGTACATCATTAACTGAACCAAGTTACCGAAAAATTAACCGGCAGCTTAAGCGTAAAAATATAACATGTAATTATTGGTTATAGAACATACGCGGACCACCGCCACCATGGCCACCGCCGCCGTGACCTCCACCACCTGGGCCCCAGAATGGTGGGAATAAACAGCCGCTGAGGCTGACGACAACCAGAGCAATGCTCAATAGAGCTAAAACACGACGCATAAAATACATCCTTTGTTTGAATAAACAGGGCGAGTATAAATAGAATGCAGGCGGGTTGTTGTCAGCCTTGCGTTAAGATTTGTTAGCGTCTCCATAAGAATTGAATAGTTAATAAACACCGTCGGATTGAATTATTTCAATCAGGAAATATTTGTATTTTTATTGTAAGCTCAGAGCAAGTTATCCGAAAAAACGTTTATTTCTTATATTCACTTCCCTGGCTGGCTGATATAAAAAACACGTCATAAAAAATAAAGAAGGCGTGACTAACGTGAAAAAATCTCTCTTATTGCTTTGTTGTGCACTGGCTTTGCCTGTGATCGCACAGGCAAATGTTTCTATTGACCTCAACGTACCTGGCGTATCACTTCATCTCGGGGATCAGGACCAGCGCGGTTACTATTGGGATGGTTATGACTGGCGTCCACCGCAGTGGTGGCACGATCACCAGGGGCATCATTACGGTGAACGTAATGAACATGGTATGTACTGGCATGGCAATCGCTGGGACGCTAAACCCCCTCAGCGCGACCACGACACCCCGGGACATAATCAGGGTCATCCAAACGGTAATGGTCCCCATGATGAGCATCATGATAACAAGGCTCATCATGGTAATGATGAACGCCGTGATAATAATGATCATCACGGGAACGGGCAGCCGATCCCGCCAAACGGTTATCAGGGACATTAATTCTTGCGGTGATCCCCAACGTGTTTGAAGCCGGTGCTTAGCCACCGGCTTTTTTATTTCCTATTTATCGCATTCGCCTGTTCTTCGCTAGAGCTAACTGCCTAATATCGGTAGGATAGTCACTCACCGTCAGACTCAGGAATCTGCCTTGCATGTCTATCCCGCAGACCTTTTCAGTTTTTGAACAGCAACAGAGAAATCGTGACCGCCGCTGGTTATACGGGCTGAGCATGCTGTTATTAGTGACAGGGGCGTTAAGCCTGAGTGCGGGCGAAAGCTGGCTGTGGCCGGACCAATGGCTGGGTACTGAGGCACGTCTCTTCGTATGGCAATTACGGTTTCCGCGCACTGTCGCTGTCATAATGGTGGGGGCAAGTCTCGCGACGTCTGGCGCAGTAATGCAGTCCTTGTTTGAAAACCCTCTTGCTGAGCCAGGTTTACTCGGTGTGGCCAATGGTGCCTGCGTTGCGCTGGTCTTATGTGTGATGTTAAGCCACGGTCTGTTGCCTGTTTGGGTTATGAGCCTGGCGGCCATTGCCGGGGCGCTTATAGTCACTTTCTTTTTGCTGTATATCGCCCGTAAACGTCTTCTGACAAATGCCCGTATGCTGCTTGTCGGGATTGCGATTGGGATTGCCTGCAGTGCCTTAATGACCTGGGCCATTTATTTCAGCAATAATCTCGATTTACGGCAACTGATGTACTGGATGATGGGCGGATTTGGCGGCGTTGACTGGAGTCAGATCTGGCTTGGGTTGATGTTACTGCCCGTTTTATTGTGGCTGGTCATGCAAGGTAATACGCTTAACCTGCTGTCGCTTGGAACACAGCAGGCGAGGCAACTCGGCATATCGCTGAATATCTGGCGCTATATTCTGGTGCTTGCCGTCGGCTGGATGGTCGGCTTGAGTGTCGCCTTATCGGGCGTGATTGGTTTCATCGGGCTGATTATCCCGCATATTCTCAGGCTTTGCGGAATCACGGATCAGCGTCGTTTGTTGCCTGCCTGTGCGCTTTGCGGCGCTTCAGTTTTGCTGTTAGCGGACGTGCTGGCCCGGATTGGTCTATCTGCGGCAGAATTACCGGTCGGTGTAGTCACCGCCACCCTGGGGGCACCGGTATTTATCTGGTTGCTGATCAGAACCGGACAAATCCGCTGATCCTTTTTGGTGTGTCAGCTATGCTGTTTCCTGACACCCCTTTTCCTCACCTACTCCTGGCAGGACAAAAATATGAGTAATGAAATTTTTGATATTTCTCTGAAAACTATCGATGGCGAAGACACGACGCTCGGCGCGTACAAAGGTTCTGTATTACTGGTCGTGAATGTGGCCTCACAATGTGGCCTGACCAAACAATATGAAGGTCTGGAAAATATCTATCAGGCATGGCATGACCGTGGTTTTGAAGTGCTGGGCTTCCCGTGCAATGAATTCGGTGCGCAGGAACCCGGTACTGAAGATGAGATCAAAACCTTCTGCACGACCCAATATGGGGTGAAATTCCCGATGTTCAGTAAAATTAATGTCAACGGAGATCACCGTCATCCGCTGTATTCCGCGCTGATTGCGGCGTGTCCGACAGCAGTAAAACCGCAGGACAGTGCATTCTATGAACGCCTGGCCAGCAAAGGTCGCCAGCCCCTGAAGCCCGATGACATCTTGTGGAACTTTGAAAAATTCCTGATCGGCCGGGACGGTACCGTTGTCCAGCGTTTCGCACCGGATATGGCACCGGAAGATCCAATCCTGATGGAAACCATCAAAGTCGCGCTGGCGAAATAATGTGCGTGTGAACACACCGATGCTGGAATGTCGCCAGATAACCGTGTCCGGGCGGCTTCGTGCCTTTAGCACGCAGATTGAGCCGGGCAGCCGGATCCATATCATCGGCCCAAATGGTGCCGGGAAAAGTACGTTACTGGCCCGTCTGGCAGGGATGTCAGAAGGGGGAGGGGAGGTGACTCTCGACGGACAACGGCTGTCCGATATCCCCGGCCCCAGGCTGGCACGTCTTCGTGCCTGGTTATGTCAGCAACTGACGCCGGCATCCCTGATGCCGGTATTTCAATATTTATCCCTACATCAGCCGCAAAAAATTGATCCCGGTGCTCTTGAGCGCACGGTTTCATGTTTGTGTGAGGCTCTGCATCTTAGCGATAAGCTTGGCCGCCCGGTCACGCATTTATCCGGTGGAGAATGGCAGCGGGTAAGACTGGCGGCTGCTCTCCTGCAGGTATGGCCGACGGTGAATCCGGATAGTCAGCTTTTATTCCTTGATGAGCCGATGAACAGCCTGGATGTTGCCCAGCAGAAGGCGCTCGACCAACTGCTTTCGGAGTTTTGTGCAGCAGGTCGTTCTGTGGTGTTAAGCGATCATGATTTAAACCACACACTGCATTACGCACATCAGGTCTGGCTCATGTTTCAAGGTCAGGTAATGGTGGCGGGAAAATGTGCTGATGTCATGCAGTCTGAAAAATTATCAGACGTATACAAAGTGGCATTTGAGATACACGAACTGGCCGGCAGACAATGGATAATGGCGACCTGAGATTTACCTGAGCTTAATGCATAGCGGTTTAATTATATTATTATCGGGGTTTACCCTTTGCCCCAATTCTTATTTGCTCATAAAAAGCGCAAAGAATGCATTTTTTTAATAAAGTTCATTTTTTTTATAAAAATCATAAACAAGTTAATCAGTTGTTATTGATGGGTTTTATTCGGTTTTCGCTATTTTATTTTCGTTTATTTACTTTCTGTTTAACTTCGCAAAACTGGCAAAACCTTAAGGTTAAATTAAGATTAAACCGACATCATAAGATCCATAATTTCATGGCGGCGTTTACTTACTGTTAAATAAATGCGGTCTACAGTCATTACCGGTTAATTACCTTTTTGGGATAGCGTAATGGAAAACTTTTTGCCTTTTTCCCGTCCGTCTATGGGCGAAGAAGAAATAGCGGCTGTGGGGCAGGTATTACGCTCTGGCTGGATCACCACCGGGCCGCAGACACATCAGCTTGAACAGGATTTTTCTGCCGCTTTCGGCTGTAAACATGCTATTGCGGTGAGTTCCGCCACCGGCGGCATGCACGTCACCCTGATGGCGCTCGGCATCGGTCCCGGCGATGAAGTGATTACCCCTTCTCAGACTTGGGTTTCCACCCTCAACATGATTGTTTTGCTCGGCGCAGAACCGGTCATGATTGATGTTGATCCTGACACGTTAATGGTCAGTGCCGAAGCGGTTGCCGCAGCCATAACGCCAAAAACCAAAGCAATTATTCCCGTTCATTACGCGGGCGCGCCTTTAGATCTTGACCCTATTTATGCCGTGGCAAATCAGCACAATATTGCGGTGATAGAAGATGCCGCGCACGCTGCAGGCACCAAATATCGTGACCGCTGGATTGGAGCCCGGGGCACCGCAATCTTCTCGTTCCACGCAATCAAAAATATGACCTGCGCCGAAGGCGGCCTGATTGCCACGGATGATGATGCTCTGGCTGATAAAGTGCGTGCATTGAAATTCCACGGTCTGGCTGTTGATGCATTTGATCGTCAGGTTTTGGGGCGGAAACCGCAGGCTGAAGTGGTCGAGCCAGGCTTTAAATATAATCTCTCCGACATTCATGCCTCTGTCGCTGTCGTGCAGCTTAAGCGTCTGGCACAAATGAATGCCCGCCGTGCGGAGCTGGCCCAGCGTTATCTGGATAAATTACAGGGCTCACCGTATCTGCCCATGAATGTGCCGGCTTATCCGCATCTGCATACGTGGCATTTATTCATGATACGTGTGGACGAAGCGCGTTGTGGTATCAGTCGTGACGCACTGATGGAACGCCTGAAAGAGCAGGGCATCGGAACCGGTTTACATTTCCGAGCCGCTCACACCCAAAAATATTACCGCGAACGTTATCCGCACCTGAATCTGCCAAACAGCGAATGGAATTCCGCACGTCTGTGCAGTCTGCCGTTGTTCCCTGATATGCAGGACAGCGATGTGGATCGCGTTGTCGCAGCTCTTTTTTCTCTTCTGGAGGCGCAGTAGTGGCGCATTACGAACCTATCCGTAAAGTCTCGGTAGTTATTCCGGTCTATAACGAAGAAGAAAGCCTGCCTGCGTTGCTTTCGCGCACGCAGGCCGCTTGCCAACAATTAACCCAGCAATATGAAATTATTCTGGTCGATGACGGCAGCTCCGACAGCTCCGGCGATATGCTTTCTGCTGCTGCCGAACAACCTGACAGTCATATCATTGCTGTTTTACTCAATCGTAACTATGGTCAGCACTCCGCAATAATGGCCGGTTTCAGCCATGTTACGGGTGATCTGGTTATTACCTTAGATGCCGATCTGCAAAACCCGCCGGAAGAAATTCCACGTCTGGTCGCCACTGCGGATGAAGGTTATGACGTTGTCGGCACTGTACGTGCTAACCGTCGTGATTCGTGGTTCCGTAAAACCGCGTCCAGAATGATCAACATGATGATCCAGCGCGCTACCGGTAAATCGATGGGTGACTACGGGTGCATGTTAAGGGCTTATCGCCGTCACATCATCGAAGCCATGCTGCACTGCCATGAGCGCAGTACGTTTATTCCTATCCTGGCTAACACATTCGCGCGCAAAACCGTGGAGATTCCGGTTCAGCATTCCGAACGTGAATTTGGTGATTCCAAATACAGTCTGATGAAACTGATCAATCTGATGTATGACCTGATCACCTGTCTGACTACAACACCGCTGAGAATGCTCAGTGTTGTCGGCAGTGCGATCGCCATCTTCGGTTTCGTTCTTGCGGTCTTCCTTATTTTAATGCGCCTTATTAACGGCCCGGAATGGGCCGCGGAAGGCGTGTTCACGCTATTTGCATTGTTATTCATGTTTATAGGTGCGCAGTTTGTCGGTATGGGGTTACTCGGTGAATACATCGGGCGGATCTATAACGATGTTCGTGCACGTCCCCGTTATTTTGTTCAAAAAGTCGTCGGCGTTCGTACCGAAGACAACAGTCAGGAAGAAGAGTGATGAAAGCGATTGTATTTGCCTATCATGATATTGGTTGTGTTGGTTTACAGGCTCTGGTTGATGCGGGTTACGATGTTCAGGCGGTTTTCACCCACACTGATTCCCCGAATGAGAACCAATTCTTTTCTTCCGTTGCGCGTCAGGGTGCTGAATTGGATTTGCCGGTTTATGCGCCTGAAGATGTTAACCATCCGTTGTGGGTCGACCGCATCCGTGCTTTACAGCCCGATATTATTTTCTCCTTCTACTACCGCAATATGTTGAGCGAAGAGATTTTATCTCTGGCACCGCAGGGTGGCTTCAATCTGCATGGTTCATTGTTGCCGCGTTATCGCGGTCGTGCACCGGTTAACTGGGCGCTTCTGAATGGCGAAACTGAAACGGGCGTGACCTTGCATAAAATGGTCAAACGTCCTGACGCAGGCGACATCGTTGGTCAGCGTAAAGTGACTATTACTGCCGATGATACTGCGCTGAAACTTCATGCCAAAGTGCGTGAAGCGGCTAAAGCCTTACTGACGGATGTGCTGCCTGAAATGAAGGCGGGCAACCTCACCCTGACCCCGCAAGATGAAACGCAGGCCAGCTACTTTGGCCGCCGTACTGCAGCAGACGGTGAAATTCACTGGCACAAATCTGCCACAGAAATCAATAACCTGATCCGTGCGGTGACTGAACCCTACCCGGGTGCGTTCTCTTATCTGGGACAGCGTAAACTGACTGTATGGCGTGCACGTCCGCTGACTACTCAGCACGACAAACAACCGGGTACCGTGCTTTCTTCTGATCCGCTGATCATCGCCTGTGGCGAAGGTGCGCTGGAAATTCTGGCCGGCCAGAGCGAAAACGGTCTGTATGTTCAGGGCTCCCGACTGGCGCTTGAACTGGGCATCATGCCGGATATGCGTGTCGCGACATTGCCAACGGCGGTGATGAAACGTCGTACCCGCGTGTTAATCCTCGGCGTAAATGGTTTCATCGGTAACCACCTGAGTGAGCGTCTGCTGCGCGAAGACCGCTATGAAATTTATGGTCTGGATATCAGCTCCGATGCGGTCAGCCGCTTCATGAGCAATCCGCATTTCCACTTCGTGGAAGGTGATATCAGCATCCATTCAGAGTGGATCGAATATCACATCAAAAAATGCGACGTTGTTCTGCCACTGGTGGCTATCGCAACGCCAATCGAATACACCCGTAATCCGCTGCGTGTATTCGAACTGGATTTCGAAGAAAACCTGAAAATCGTCCGCGATTGTGTGAAATACAAAAAGCGCATCATCTTCCCGTCAACATCTGAAGTTTACGGTATGTGTGATGACAAAGAATTCGATGAAGATCATTCCCGCCTGATTGTCGGTCCGATCAACAAACAACGCTGGATTTATTCTGTTTCTAAGCAGTTGCTGGACCGCGTGATTTGGGCTTATGGTGCGAAAGAAGGTTTGAAATTCACCCTGTTCCGCCCGTTCAACTGGATGGGTCCACGACTGGACAATCTGGATGCCGCGCGTATCGGCAGCTCCCGCGCCATTACTCAGCTGATCCTGAATCTGGTTGAAGGCTCGCCTATCAAACTGGTGGATGGCGGTGAGCAGAAGCGTTGCTTCACTGATATTAACGACGGTATCGAAGCATTGTTCCGCATTATCGAAAACCGTGACAATCTGTGTGATGGTCAGATCATCAACATCGGTAACCCGACCAACGAAGCAAGTATTCGTGAACTGGCAGAGATGCTGCTGAGTAGCTTTGAATCGCATCCGCTGCGCGCGCAGTTCCCGCCGTTTGCCGGTTTCAATCTGGTGGAAAGCAGCACTTACTACGGTAAGGGTTATCAGGATGTTGAGCATCGTACGCCGAGCATCAAAAATGCCCGTCGTCTGCTGAACTGGAAACCGGAAATTGGTATGGATAAAACCGTTGCTGAAACCCTGGATTTCTTCCTGCGCTCAGTAAATCCTGACGCTGACAAAGCCTGACAGGGTGCCCGTCATGAAGAAAGTGGGTCTGCGCATTGATGTGGATACCTGGAGTGGCACCCGCGAGGGTGTCCCTCAGCTTCTGCAAACGCTTGCCAATCATAAAATTACCGCCAGTTTCTTCTTCAGCGTTGGCCCGGATAATATGGGGCGTCATTTATGGCGCCTGCTTAAACCGCGCTTCCTGTGGAAAATGCTGCGTTCTAATGCGGCGTCCCTTTACGGCTGGGATATTTTACTGGCAGGCACTGCGTGGCCGGGTAAACCTATCGCACGTGATCTCGGTTATCTGATGAAAGAAACCGCCAAACGGGGTCATGAAGTGGGGCTGCACGCCTGGGATCATCAGGGCTGGCAGGCAAAAGTGGGGAAATGGTCCGAGAAACAGCTGGAAGAGCAAATCCGGCTGGGGCTGGATGCATTGGAAAAAAGTCTGGGTCACGATGTTGAATGCTCGGCGGTGGCGGGCTGGCGTGCCGATGAGCGGGTCATTGAAGTCAAAGAACGTTTCCATTTTTACTACAACAGTGATTGCCGCGGAACGCGACCTTTCCTGCCGGTACTGAAAAATGGAACATTGGGTACCGTACAGATTCCTGTGACGTTACCGACGTATGACGAAGTGGCTGGCGGTGAGATTAACGCCGATAACTTCAACGACTTTATTCTTGATGCTATTGCGAAAGATAGCGGTGTACCGGTTTATACCATTCATGCGGAAGTAGAAGGCATGTCACTGGCTCAAAAGTTCGATGAATTACTGACCCGTGCGTCTGCACAGGGGATACAGTTTTGCGCGCTGGGTGAGTTGCTGCCGCAAGATCTGAGTTCATTGCCAAGAGGCAAAGTGGTTCGCGCCAGTTTCCCGGGAAGGGAAGGCTGGTTAGGTTGTCAGCAAGAAGGTTTTTCCTGATGTCGAAAACAATTAAAGGCGTATGGAGCACTCTGATCCTGGTGTTTTTCGCGCTGGTATATCTTGTTCCTCTTAATAGCCGCCTGTTATGGCAACCTGATGAAACCCGTTATGCTGAAATCAGCCGCGAAATGCTCCAGCGCGGCGACTGGGTTGTGCCTCATCTTCTCGGGTTGCGATACTTTGAAAAACCGGTGGCAGGCTATTGGTTTAACAACATCAGCCAGATGATTTTTGGTGACAGTAATTTTGCTGTGCGTTTTGGTTCGGTATTCAGCACCCTGCTGAGTGCCATTCTGGTGTTCTGGCTGGCACATCTTATGTGGCGTAACCGCCAGACGGCTTACACAGCGGCGCTGATCTATCTTTCCATGACACTGGTGTTCAGTATCGGCACTTACAGTGTTCTGGATCCTATGATCACCTTGTGGATGACCACTGCCATGGTGGCAACCTGGTTCTGCCTGCGGGTTTCGCCTACACCGCAAAAAGCCATGAGCTGGATAGCGCTGGGATTGGCCTGCGGTATGGGCTTCATGACGAAGGGATTTCTGGCGCTGGCGTTACCGGTTATTGCCGTACTGCCGATTATCTGGCGCGAGAAGCGTTTTAAAACCCTGCTTGGTTGGGGCCCGCTGGCGATTGTGAGCGCGGCGGCACTGAGCCTGCCGTGGGTGCTGGCGATAGCACACCGTGAGCCTGACTTCTGGAATTACTTTTTCTGGGTTGAACATATTCAGCGTTTTGCTGAGGCTGATGCTCAGCATAAGGCACCTTTCTGGTATTACCTGCCGGTACTCTTTCTGGGCGCGCTGCCGTGGCTCGGACTGTTACCTGGCGCATTGCGGGCGGGCTGGACTAAACGGGTCGTACGACCGGAATTATTTTTCCTGTTGAGCTGGGCAATCATGCCGCTGATTTTCTTCAGCATCGCCAAAGGTAAACTGCCGACCTATATTTTGCCGTGCTTTGCGCCGGTTGCCTTGCTGATGGCCGATCATCTCAATCAAATCTGTCAGTCAGGGAAATTGCGTACACTGAAAGCTAATGGTGTGATCAACATCACTTTTGGTCTTCTGATGGCGGCCGCTGTACTGGTGATATCCGGAATTTTGCCGTTCCACATTAAAGCTGTGTTCAGCCGTTCGGAGTTACCCCATGCGCTGATTGGTATTCTGTGCTTTGCGGTATGGGCGCTGGCGGGAGCCATATCGCTGACGGATTTGACAAAGCGCTGGTATTGGGCTGCTCTTTGCCCGCTGGTGCTGGCGTTGCTGGTCGGACAGGCTGTTCCAAAGAAAGTGATGGATTCCAAACAGCCACAGCCCTTTTTGACACAAAATATGGCGTTGTTAAAAGACAGTCGTTATGTACTGACAGACAACGTGGGCGTGGCGACCGCAATCGCGTGGACGCTCAAACGCAGTGACATTCTGATGTTTGATGAAAAGGGTGAGTTGCAATACGGTCTGAGTTATCCGGATGCCAGGAACAATTTTGTCGATGCGGCGCATTTTTCACAATGGCTGCAACAAGCACGCCAGGAAGGAAACGTCTCTCTGGTCCTCAGGCTTGACCGTAATGCTGCCGTAAAATCCTCTCTGCCTCCTGCGGATCAAAAGGTACAAGTTGATCGTCAGGCGCTGCTGTTCTACAAAAAACTGCCATGACCGGTTTCTTTCTGGTTCTTGCCGTCAGCGTTATCACCTGTGCCGGTCAGCTTTGTCAGAAGCAGGCCGCACAGGTCGCCGGGCAGGGCATGGCGAAGGTTTTACGCTGGCTCGGATTGGCGATATTGTTGCTCGGTATCGCCATGCTGTTATGGTTGCGGGTATTACAACTCCTGCCGCTGAGCCTGGCTTATCCCATGCTCAGTCTGAATTTCGTTTTCATCACGCTCTGTGCCCGCGGGTGCTTCGGTGAAGTTGTCGATGCGCGTCACTGGTGCGGCGTTGGGCTGATCATGTGTGGTATAGCCGTAATGAGTTTCAGCTTATGAAAGGATATCTCTGGGGCACGGGAAGCGTGTTGCTGGTCACTGCGGCACAATTGCTGATGAAATGGGGCATGGTGCAGATCCCGTTGTTTTCACTGGCAGCGATAGACGCTCCCTTTATTCTGAGTCATTTAAGTGCATTGGTTGCTGTTTTTGCGGGGCTGTGTGGCTATGTCTTATCGATGGGATGCTGGTTTTTTGCGTTGCATTATCTGCCGCTCAACCGGGCGTATACTTTACTGAGTCTCAGTTATGTGTTGGTGTATGTGGCCGCAGTCACTCTGCCCTGGTTCAATGAAAGCATCAGCTTAAGTAAAACCCTTGGCGGGTTGCTTATCCTGTCAGGTGTCTGGCTGATTCACAGTAAACCCGTAAAAAAATCTCATTAAATGTATTTTCTGACGATAAAAAACAGCATTAAACATTGGATGACGGATAAAATAGCGCTAAATTCTATTAGTTCTTAGATAACGGCGACTTATCCGGTGCGCGTAAAACTTCGCGTCTGGTCATGCCGTGACGCTATTCGAGAAGGAATGCACTATGCGCTGGTCATCCGTATCCATGTATTCCCTGCTGGCTGTTGCCGCATTAATTCTTAACGGTTGCAGCAGCCACGCTCCGCCGCCAAGCGGCAGGTTTGCCGATTCTATTACTGTCGTGGCCGAGCTTAACGACCAGCTCAGCCAGTGGCATGGTGCCCCGTATCGTTACGGCGGATTACAACCGAGCGGCGTCGACTGTTCTGGTTTTGTCTTCCGCACTTACCGTGACCGATTTGGCGTCGTGCTGCCGAGAACGACTGCCGACCAGACCAAAATTGGCACCAAAGTACCACGTGATGAATTATTACCCGGTGACCTGGTTTTCTTCAAAACCGGCAGCGGTGAAAATGGTCTTCACGTCGGTATCTATGACACGGCCGATCAGTTTATCCATGCCTCGACCAGTCAGGGCGTAACCCGTTCTTCGCTTGATAATGTTTACTGGCGTAAAGTCTACTGGCAGGCGCGCCGCATCTGACGCGGCACCAAATCGTATTTCCCCTGATTTCACTGCGTATTTCATCCTGTTTTTTGCTGCTATTATCCGGGCAGACCCTTCAGGATGAATATGCAATGAAACCTCTCAGACTATTACTTTCCGATTCTTATGATCCCTGGTTCAATCTGGCGGTAGAAGACTGTATTTTCCGTGAGATGACCACACAACGTGTGTTATTCCTCTGGAGAAATGCCGAAACCGTGGTGATCGGACAGGCACAGAATCCGTGGAAAGAATGCAATACGCGCAAAATGGAAGAGGACGGTATCCGGCTGGCACGGCGCAGCAGTGGTGGCGGGGCGGTTTTTCACGATCTGGGAAATACCTGTTTCACGTTCATGGCAGGTAAACCGGAATACGATAAAAGCGTGTCGACCGGTATTATTCTCAACGCACTAAAAACACTGAATATCAATGCCAGCGCCTCGGGCCGTAATGATCTGGTGGTTCAGACACCGGAAGGCGAGCGGAAAATTTCCGGTTCCGCCTATCGTGAAACTGCCGACCGTGGCTTCCATCATGGCACATTACTGCTTAATGCCGATCTCAGC
Organism: Rahnella sp. RFA10(1/100); assembly: GCF_004195115.1. Lineage (NCBI taxonomy): Bacteria > Pseudomonadati > Pseudomonadota > Gammaproteobacteria > Enterobacterales > Yersiniaceae > Rahnella > Rahnella sp. RFA10(1/100). Next base: position 1,011,085 of record NZ_SEWR01000001.1, on the reverse strand, counting down.
CGCCTCGCTAACTATCTCAATCCGGATGTCAAAAAGTTACAGGCAAAAGGGATCACCTCGGTACGCTCGAGGGTTGCGAATCTCAATGAGTTCGTGCCGGGTATCAATCATGAGCAAATTTGTAAGGCCGTGACCGGGGCTTTTTTTGACTGGTATGGTGCGAGTACAGAGCCTGAAATCATCTCTCCGGATGTGTTTCCGGACATTCCGGGATTTGCGGAAAGATTTGCCAAACAAAGCAGTTGGGAATGGAATTTTGGTAAAGCACCGGCATTCAGCCACTTGCTGAACGAACGGTTTGTCTGGGGAGGTGTGGATATCCACTTTGATGTAGAGAAGGGCAATATCAGTCGGGCGCAAATTTTCACCGACAGCCTTAACCCTGCACCGTTGCTGGCGCTAGCCGAAAAACTGGCAGGAACGCGCTATCATGCGCAGGAGGTCAGGCAAACCTGCCAGCATATCATGGCCCTCTATCCCGCGATGCAGGCTGAACTGACTGAACTGCAAAACTGGCTGGTGCGCTGTATCAGATAACGGCGGGGATTCCGGAGGCCGTTGAAAGGATGGCTTCCGGATGCTGCTAGATTGCACTGCGCCTGTACTTTTTCTCCGCAATGGTTACCGGCCTGATGGCGGATAGTGCCGGTTTATTAAAACGTTATAAAAACTCACTGATCCCACTTAAAAAGCCCGGTGGTGAATGCTGCTACTTGCGCAATATTTCATAAGACACTATAACCATTAGCTAAAATATTTAGTAACATCCATTATTGTGCATCGGCACAAAACACCACAGAAATTCTTGATTAAAAATGACGGGTAGCGCTCACGAGGCAAGTTGCACGTTCTTATGTCTGGCGATAAGATTAGTCTGAAATGTCTGCATTGAATGATATAAAGCTCAAAAAGAAGGCCGCAAGGCGCAGGGCATTTTAAAAAACTTTGATTTCGCAGCCGTTCGCGTGATCGTCGCAGCACCCTTACAATCGGAGAGGCTCTTTCTTGATATCAATTTCTTTAATGTTTTGGTCATACCCCGGGGCTCCGGTATCTTTATGATCTGATTGATAGTCAAAAAAGTTATTAATCAATTAGCCGTGCCGTTGATGTTTTGGACAAAAATGAAAATACAATTCGATACGGCCTTTAACAGCAGCTATCTGTGCCAGCCGGTTTACACCATTGAAGGGAAATTACTGGCTGTAGAATTAATTTGCCGTTTTTCCAGTGCTGACAGTAAGTTAGTGATGCCTACAGAACTGGTTCTGAACCTGTTAACACCGCAGCAGTTATTACGATTTCTCACTGAGCAACAGATATGGGCGTGTGAGCATGCCCAATGGTTTACCGATAATCAGGTTATTTTGAATATCAGTGTTGAGGAAAAACAGGTGGCCTTATTGCTGGAAGATGAAAATCTTCGCAATGCTTTCAGCACATATACTTTCATTCATCTGAATTTAAGTGAGTCGTTTCCACGACTTTCCGAAGGCAGGAATAATGAACAAGTGGTGGCATTAAACAAATATTTTCCACTGTGGCTGGAAAACTTCGGCTCAGGCAGCATCACCATGGCACCCATTTTTGACCATCTTTTTCAGTGGGTGAAGCTCGACAAAAATCTTTTCTGGCAGTTATATGAGGGTGAAAATTTCACCATTGTAATGCCCTCGCTGGTAAGAAATGTTAGTCGATTTTGCCGTAATATTGTGGTCGACGGGCTAGACTCGCAGGACTATTTCGACGCGTTACGTAAAGCGGACATACAGGGAATGAAGGGATTGCTATGGCCTGGTGTTGAGCCCGCCGAACTGGACAGCCTGCTCATCCGGCCTGCTCAGTTTCATTAGTCATGACACGCAGTTTTACGCTCAGGATCCCGGCCAGCACCTGCTGTTCCGGGATTTTTGATATCTGCGGATAATAATCTCCCTGCATTTCCTCCGTGTTAATTAATGCCCTGCAGTCCTACACTATCAAAAAGGGGGATTTATGCCGCGATTTGAACATCATTATGCTGAGCAGTTACCTGGCTTTTACACACAGTTGCAACCGACGCCGCTAAAAGGCGCACGACTTCTTTATCACAGCGAACCGCTGGCGCGTGAACTGGGACTGGATGAATCACTTTTTGATGCTGAACATCGCCAATACTGGTGCGGTGAAAAAATTTTCCCGGGCATGGAACCTCTGGCTCAGGTTTACAGCGGGCATCAGTTTGGCCAGTGGGCCGGGCAACTGGGCGACGGACGCGGTATTTTACTGGGCGAACAGGTTTTACCTTCAGGAAAACGCTTCGACTGGCACCTGAAAGGGGCAGGGTTGACACCTTATTCACGGATGGGCGATGGCCGTGCGGTTTTACGTTCTGTGGTGCGTGAGTTTCTGGCCTCTGAAGCGCTGCATCATTTATCGGTACCGACAACGCGCGCGCTGACGATTGCCACCAGTGATGAGCCGGTTTTCCGCGAACAGCCTGAGCGCGGTGCGATGTTGATTCGTGTGGCAGAAAGTCATATCCGTTTCGGTCATTTCGAGCATTTCTATTACCGTAAACAGCCTGAGCAGGTGAAGCAGCTGGCAGATTACGTCATCGCACATCACTGGCCTCAGTTGCTGGAAAATCACCAGGCTGATGCGTTACGTTATCAGCAATGGTTTACCGAGGTGGTGGAGCGTACTGCCCGGCTGATAGCGCAATGGCAAAGTATTGGTTTCGCCCACGGTGTGATGAATACCGACAATATGTCGATTCTCGGGCTGACCATCGATTACGGTCCTTATGGCTTCCTCGACGATTATCAGCCAGGTTATATCTGTAATCACTCCGATCATCAGGGACGCTACAGCTACGATAATCAGCCTGCGGTGGCATTCTGGAATCTGCATCGTCTGGCACAAACATTATCCGGTCTGATGTCTGCAGAACAGCTACAAACTGCGCTTGGTGAATATGAACCCGCGCTTATGAGAGCCTATGGCACGCTGATGCGCGGTAAACTGGGCTTCTTTACGGAGAATAAACAGGATAACGATCTGCTCACCGGTTTGTTGAGCCTGATGGCAAAAGAGGGCAGGGATTTCACCCAGACCTTCAGGTTGCTCAGCCAGACAGAACAAAGGCAAGCCACATCGCCGTTGCGGGATGAATTCATTGACCGTGACGCTTTCGACAGCTGGTACCAGGCCTACCGCCAGCGCTTACAAACGGAAGATGTTGATGATGCAACGCGACAGGACGCCATGAAACAAAGCAATCCGCGTATTATATTGAGAAATTATCTGGCACAGAAAGCCATCGAAAGGGCTGAAGTGGATGATATCAGTGCGCTGGAGCAACTTCATCAGGCATTGCGTGACCCTTACAGTGATGCTCCTCAGTATGACGAGATGGCGAAACTGCCGCCCGACTGGGGGAAACATCTCGAAATTTCCTGTTCAAGCTGACATAAAAAATGCCACATTCCAGTGTGGCATTTTTATTGAGTCGTCTTTACTGGCGTAAGAAAATCTGTGGCAATTCGGTTTCCGGATGCAGGCAGACATTCAAATCTGCCTGATACCAGCGGCTCAGGGTGGCTTCGCTCAGTACCTCAGCGGGCGTCCCGCTGGCGACCAATTTACCGCTGTGCAATAAAATAATCCGGTCGGCATACAACGCCGCGAGATTGAGATCATGCAATACGCAACACACCGCCAGCGGTGTTTGCCGGGTTAACTGTCGCAGCAAACGCAACGCGTGTTGCTGATGATATAAATCCAGTGCCGACGTAGGTTCATCCAGAAATAACCAGTGTGGGAAAGGTTCGGGTTGCCAGAGCTGGATAAGCACCCGCGCCAGCTGAACCCGCTGTTGTTCGCCGCCCGATAAATGGCGGTAATCCCTTTCTGCCAGATCCAGACAACCGGTTTGTGTCATGACCTCAGTAAGTGCCCGTTGCATATTGTGCTGGCCGTGCGGCGAACGCCCGAGTGTCAGGACTTCGCGCACGCTAAAGCCAAACGCTAGTGTACTGTTCTGGCGCATAACTGCCCGCGTACGCGCCAGTTCCTGTGCCGGCCAGTCATTGAGAGGTCTTCCCTGAAGCGAAATCTTTCCCGTTTGTGGCAACAGGTAGCCGGTCAGCATACGCATCAGCGTTGATTTTCCTGCACCGTTTGGCCCAATCAGCGCGACCATCTCGCCGCTTTGCAAGCTCAGTGAAACATCGTCAATTAACCGGCGGTCATTAACGCAATAGGTCAGGTTTTCTGCCACCATTGATGAAGTGAAATCAGGCATTACGCGGTACTCCGGGGCGCAGGATCAACCATAAAAAATAAGGCGCACCAATCAGGCTGGTCAGCAATCCTACCGGCATTTCTGCCGGAGCGACCAGCGTGCGGGCCAGCGTGTCAGCGAGCAAAAGCAGGCAGGCGCCCGCCAGGGCCGAACCCGGTAGAAGCCAGCGGTGGTCAGCACCAATACGCATCCGCAACAGATGCGGGATCACTAAACCGATAAAACCAATCACACCAGAAACTGCGACGGCAGCCCCGGCCAGCAGAGCGCTAAGCAGCAAAAGTTGCAATTGCGTACGGCGGACATTCACACCGAGGTAATGTGCATCTTCTTCCCCTAACTGCAGAATGTTCAGGCGTCGTGCCATGAAAAACGACGCAATGCAGGCTGGCAGGATCAGCGAAGACGCCACGGCCAGCGTCGGCCATTGCGCCTGCCCGAGACTGCCCATGCTCCACAATGAAAATTGGCGTAATTGCTGATCGTCACTGACATAGGTCAGTACACCGACCGCCGCGCCGCATAAGGCATTAATGGCAATACCGGCGAGCAGCAAGCGCGACAATCCGCCATGACCAAAACGACTCAGCGTAAAGACGATGACAGAAATCGCCAGGCTGCCAGCGAATGCGCTGATCATGTGACTGTAAAGTGCCAGTAATGGCGGTAAAGCCAGCGGCATTACTATGGTTAGCGCAACCGCCAGCGCTGCGCCGCTGCTGATCCCAAGCAGGCCGGGATCTGCCAGCGGGTTGCGGAACAATCCCTGCATAACCGCACCGGAACTTGCCAGCGCACAACCGACTACCATAGCCAGCAGCACGCGGGGAAGGCGAATGGTCAGCCAGATCTGCCATAAGCTATCGTCAAAAGGACGCCCGAGAAGCGTTCTTAGCGACAGTGACATCGCACCAGTATTCACCGCCATCACGGCTAACACCAGCAGAGCGCAGCCGATGCCAGTCAGCGCCCAGACTGGCGCGCGGCGACGCGATAACACCGGAGGGCTCATGCTGCTCATTTTACCTGTTCCGCAGCATGGCGTAGCTGAGCCATCACCTCTGGCGTTTGCAAACCAAAGCCCAGCAGTGACATATCATCAATGACCAGTACGCGCTGATTCTTACCGGCCGGTGTCATAGCAACGCCAGGCAATTTCCACACCTGTTCCATCCCGCCAAGTGTCTTAACACCGTCAGCGGTCAGTAAAAGGATATCCGGCGCACTGGCAATCACGCCCTCCTGGGACAGCGGACGGTAGCGGCTGAAACCTTGCATAGCGTTTTTCGCCCCGACAGAGGTAATCATCGCATCTGCCGCGGTATCCTGACCGGCTGCCATCGATGACATGCCGCCATGGCTCATCACAAACAGCATTTTTACCGGCAGGGCATCGTGGCGAATCGCTGAAATCTGCGAACGATAGGTCGCGATGAGTTTTTCACCTTCTGACTGCCGGTTCAGTGCCGCCGCAATTACGACGATTTTACGCGGGACGGTATCCGCAGAAGGTGTACCCGGCACACGAACCACTCTTACACCGTTCTGCTCAAGCTGCCGCAACACCAGTGACGGCTCTGCCAGTTCGCTGCTCAGCACCAGCGAAGGATGCATAGACAAAATTCCCTCAGCGCTGAGCTGGCGCATATAACCGACGTCCGGCAGGCTACGTACCGCCTGCGGACGCAAGCTGGTACTGTCGCGGGCGACCACTTCGTCGCCGGCACCGAGTGCGTAGATAATTTCGGTCACGTCACCGCCAATACTGACCAGTTTTTCAGTAGCATGCAGCACCGGCGTCACCAGCAACGCTGTAACAGCGGCCAGCCTTTTCAACATTGTTTTCATGCAGCCACACCTTGCTGGGACAGTTGCGCCAGCTGTTCCCGCCACTGAGTTTGTTCAGGCGTGCCTTCGCTACGCTGACCATACAGTTGTGCGATCTGCGTACCGTCAGCGGCAAACAATTCCAGGCTGGTTACAAAACCATCTTTGGTGGGTTTACGGGTGATCCAGCTTTCCGCGATGGCACTTTCCACCAGATGCAGGGTGAACTGTTTGTTGAAGACATTGATCCATTCTCCGTGTGGCATGACCTTTTCGATCTGACCGGTGAAAATCTGCACGCAGCCACGGTTGCCCACAAAAATCATGATTTCGTTTTGGTCATCTTTGGCGATATTCAGTAAACGCGTCAGTGAGCCGTTATCCACACGCCATGCCAGATCGTCCCCGACGGCTTGGAATGCTTGCTGGCGGGTGACGTCGTGGCGTTTCAGCAACTGGAAGAACTGATGAACGTCGGTCATTGCGCGCCATTCAGCATCGAGAGTGCGGGTATCTGCGGCCATCAGGGCCGGCGTTTCAGGAACTGCCTCTATCTGCAACGGCGGATTGACGTCACTTTTGTACTGCGCAATCAGCGCATTCCATGCCGCCATGTCAGTTTCATCGGTGTTATACACCTTATGAACGGCATCGCCGTGCGCATCGAAGAACTGAATACTGTGGCGAACACCACGGGCCGTGTTTTCTGACAGGCTGAAAATATACAACCAGTGTTGCAGAAACAGACGCAGGTCCAGCGCGCGGGGATTAAGGATCAGACCGGCGTGACCACTCAGATGTTGATTTTCATAGCGACCTTCCTGCTCATGTACGGCAAAGTCGTTGCGGGTAATCGATTTAGTGCTGCCGACATTTTCCAGAGCGGCCAGTAAGGTCCGTGCATCAACATCCAGACGTGCGGCATCATGTGAAACACGCAAAGCTGTCAGTTCCGCTTCGCTGATCCCCAATATTTCCGCCAAATCGCGGGCATATTTACCCGGATTAGCTTCTTTGGCTTGTAAATAATCCTCATAGTGAACTGAATGCATTGCTGTTTCCTCGTTGTCAAAGTTACCCGTTACATAGCGGGTAAAAACCTACGCTGTTATGTGAATGATTTGTAAAAATATTTAGCAGAAAACCTTGTTTTGGATTTTGTTGCTAATGGTAATTAATATCATTTTGATAATCATTATCAAATCATTGTGTGGACACATCAAGAAAATTTTTCTCTTCAGCAGGGAATTCGGCGGTGTTAACCCATTCATTTAAGAGGGGAACAGGGGAGGTAAGCGAGGAAAGTATCAGAACGGACAGGTTATTACGCGTACCCGGACATGCCAGGAAAACAAAAAAGGGCAGCCTGCGCTGCCCTTAGAAAGGTTACAGTAAAGTGATCAGAACCTGCTATTTGTCGCTTGCGCGAGCATTGACAGTAATGTCTCCGTGTCTGCCCAACTCAGGCAAGGGTCGGTAATCGACTGACCGTAAACCAAGGGTTTGCCAGGAACGATAGGCTGTGTACCTTCAACCAGAAAACTTTCCGCCATGATGCCCGCAATGGTGGTTGAACCGCGTATGATTTGCTGACAAACATCTTCGGCTACCTCGAGCTGACGGCGGTGCTGTTTCTGGCAGTTGCCATGACTGAAATCGACCACCAGACGTTGCGTTAAATCGAATTCAGCCAGATTCAGGCAGGCTTGTTCGAGGTCAGCGGCATGGTAATTGGGCTTTTTACCGCCACGCATAATCACATGTCCGTAAGGGTTGCCAGCGGTACGGTAAATGGTCATCTGACCATTTTTATCCGGCGACAGGAACATATGGCTGGTGCGTGACGAACGGATAGCGTCGATGGCGATGCGGGTATTCCCGTCAGTGCCATTTTTAAAACCGACAGGACAGGAAAGCGCCGAAGCCATTTCGCGGTGGATCTGACTTTCGGTGGTCCGTGCGCCGATGGCTCCCCAGCTGATCAGGTCGGCAATATATTGTCCAATCACCATATCAAGGAATTCAGTCGCGGTCGGGATGCCCAGTTGGTTGACAGTCAGTAATACCTTCCGCGCCAGCTCAATACCGTCATTAACCCGGCAGGAACCGTTCAACTCAGGATCTGAAATCAGCCCTTTCCAGCCGACAACGGTACGTGGCTTTTCAAAGTACGTACGCATGACGATTTCCAGGCGATCCTGATATTTTGCACGCAATACACTAAGCTTGCCCGCGTAATCAATAGCCGCTTCAATATCGTGGATTGAGCAGGGACCGATAACAACCAGTAACCGTTGATCTTCCCCACTGATAATCTTTTCAATTCGTTTACGTGATTCCATCACGTGTTGTGCGACCGACGGGGAAATTGGCAATTTTTCTGCCAGTGCCTGAGGCGTAATCAGGCTGTCGATGCGCGTCGTACGCAGTTCATCTGTTTGTGACATCGTATTCTCGAAAAATGTGTTTCTTCTCTGCGGCAGGGATACCGGGAAGTGATGCCGATCACAATAACCCAAAAACCGATGAATTCAACCACTGTCAGCAGGATATGCCATCCACATCAGTAAAAGTATTCAGAACATACGGCGGCTCATGCCGAAGCTGTCCATGATCTTCGCTGATATCTCCTCAACAGAATAGTTTGTACTGTTGAGGTAGCGGATCTGATTTTTTCTAAATAATGCTTCCACTTCAGAGACTTCCATACGGCATTGGCGCAAGGAAGCATAGCGGCTGTTTTCAACGCGTTCCTGGCGAATTGCCGTCAGGCGTTCAGGGTCAATCGTCAGGCCAAACAGCTTATGCATATGCGGTTTTAACGCGGCAGGTAACTGAATATTGTCCATGTCGTCGGCGGTAAACGGATAATTAGCTGCGCGGATACCAAACTGCAATGCCAGATAAAGGCTGGTCGGCGTTTTACCGCAGCGCGAGACGCCCAGTAAAATCACCTGGGCCTGATCGAGATTGCGCAGCGAAATGCCATCATCATGAGCCAGGGTGTAATCAATCGCGGCAATGCGCGCATCGTATTTAGTGATGTTGCTGGCCGTCAGACCATGCGTCCGGTTGGCGATGGGGGTAGGATCGACGCCCAGCTCATTCTGTAAAGGGGCGACCAGCGACTGGACAATGTCCTGACAGAAACCTTCACTACCTTGAATAATGTCGCGGATGAGAGGTGAAATAATAGAATAAAATACCAGCGGACGGGCGCCGGTTTTTTCAAAAATGTCATTGATTTGCCGGCAGACTGCTTTGGCACGCTCTTCACTTTCAACAAAGGGAAGAGAGTAGGTGGTGGCGTTGACCGGAAATTGTGAAAGTACAGCGTGGCCTAAAACCTCTGCTGTAATGGCAGTACCGTCAGAAATGTAAAACACGCATCTGTCCACAAACGACTCCTGATTTATCGCACTTCATTTATATTCAAATTATCCCTTATTTAGTAATAACCAGAATTGCATGAAATAAAAAGCCTATTTCATCTGCGTGTCGATGTTCTGTTAATTGCTGCGAGACAGTGCGCAAAATGACTGTAATAAATGAAATGGCATTTTAAATTTTCCGCGACTTATCGCAGCTTTTTGATTTGCTTCAGCAGAACTTCAGCTGCTCTGTTAGCATTGATTTAGCGACGGACTTATGGAGACTTCCTGCTGATTCATAAGGGTTAATGATGTTTCCACACATAAGCGTCATTTTGCTGCGCTGGAATTTTCCTAAACAAAAATAGTTTGTTTTGCTGGATCGATTCACCTGTCCATGTCTTATGGAGCATTATGCTAGTCTCAAAATGACAGCGTTGTTAAATGACAGAAAAAGCGTCGCCGACAATGGCTGGACAACCGGTGTTGCACGCCTACTGACTTTTACTGTAAATAAATAATAAAGGATTGTTTCATGGCTCATCTCGATCCCGATTTACGCAATGTTATCTGGTACAACCAACTGGGTATGAAGGACGTTGATAAAGTCGGGGGCAAGAACGCATCCCTCGGGGAAATGATCACCAACTTGTCTGATCTGGGTGTTTCAGTTCCCAATGGCTTTGCAACGACGTCGCAGGCATTTAATGATTTTCTCGATCAGAGCGGTGTAAACCACCGAATCCATGAATTACTGGATAAAACAGATGTTGACGATATCGGGCAATTAACCCAGGCGGGTACGCAAATCCGCCAGTGGATCATTGAGACACCGTTCCAGCCTGAACTTGAGAAATCGATCCGTGAGGCCTATCAGCAATTATGCGAAGGTGAGCCTGATGCGTCATTCGCGGTTCGTTCTTCCGCAACAGCCGAAGATATGCCTGATGCGTCATTTGCCGGGCAACAGGAAACCTTCCTTAATGTTCAGGGATTCGATGCCGTACTGACCGCAGTGAAGCATGTTTATGCTTCCTTATTTAATGACCGTGCCATTTCTTATCGTGTGCATCAGGGTTACGATCATCGCGGTGTGGCGCTTTCTGCCGGTGTACAGCGTATGGTGCGTTCTGATCTTGCTTCTGCGGGGGTGATGTTCACTCTGGATACCGAATCTGGTTTTGATCAAGTCGTCTTTATTACCTCGGCTTATGGTCTGGGTGAAATGGTTGTTCAGGGCGCGGTTAACCCTGATGAGTTTTACGTACATAAGCCTACGCTGGAAAAAAATAAGCCCTCTATTGTCCGCCGCACGATGGGCTCGAAGAAAATTCGCATGATATATGCGCCAAGCCAGGAACACGGCAAACAGGTACAGATTGAAGATGTGCCGGCTGAACAGAGCACCCGTTTCTCCCTGACGGATGACGAGGTGCAGGCGCTGGCACGCCAGGCATTATTGATTGAAAAACACTATGGCCGTCCGATGGATATCGAATGGGCGAAAGACGGTCATAACGGCAATCTTTATATCGTGCAGGCGCGTCCGGAGACTGTTCGTTCCAACGGTCAGGTGATGGAACGCTATCAGTTGAATGGTAACAGCAAAGTATTGGTAGAAGGCCGCGCTATAGGCCATCGCATTGGTGCCGGGCCGGTAAAAATCATTCATAATATCAGCGAAATGCATCACGTTAAGGCAGGCGATATTCTGGTGACTGACATGACGGATCCTGACTGGGAGCCCATCATGAAAAAGGCGTCAGCCATTGTCACCAACCGTGGCGGACGTACCTGTCACGCCGCTATCATTGCGCGTGAACTGGGTATTCCTGCGGTAGTCGGTTGTGGTGATGCCACTGAAAAATTGACAGAAAATCAGAAAGTGACCGTTTCCTGTTCTGAAGGCGATACCGGTTATGTCTATCAGGATGAGCTGGACTTTAGCGTCCAGAGTTCTGCTATTGATGAACTGCCAACTTTACCGCTGAAAATCATGATGAATATCGGCAATCCCGATCGCGCCTTCGACTTTGCCTGTCTGCCGAATGAAGGTGTCGGGCTGGCGCGTTTAGAATTTATCATTAACCGCATGATTGGTGTGCATCCGAAAGCATTGCTGGAGTTTGATCAGCAACCTGCCCAATTGCAGGAAACCATCAATAAAATGATTCAGGGCTATGACAGCCCGCGTGAATATTATGTGGCACGTCTGACTGAGGGGATCGCAACACTCGGCGCAGCATTCTGGCCGAAACGGGTGATTGTGCGTTTGTCAGATTTTAAATCAAATGAATATGCCAATCTGGTGGGCGGCGAAAAATACGAACCTCATGAAGAAAATCCGATGCTGGGTTTCCGTGGTGCAGGCCGTTATGTCTCTGACAGCTTCCGCGAGTGTTTCGCACTGGAATGTGAGGCAATGAAGCGTGTCCGTAATGATATGGGGCTGACGAATGTTGAAGTGATGATTCCGTTTGTTCGTACTGTGGCGCAGGCTGAAGCTGTCGTCAAAGAGCTGGCCAGTCAGGGGCTGAAACGGGGCGAAAATGGCCTGAAAGTGATTATGATGTGTGAAATTCCATCCAATGCCTTACTGGCGGATCAGTTCCTTGAACATTTCGACGGTTTCTCTATCGGCTCCAACGACATGACTCAGCTTGCACTTGGGCTGGATCGTGATTCAGGCGTTGTCTCTGAACTCTTTGATGAACGAAACGAGGCTGTTAAAGCCCTTTTGTCGATGGCAATCAAAGCCGCTAAGAAGCAGGGGAAATATGTCGGTATTTGTGGACAGGGGCCTTCAGATCATCAGGATTTCGCACAGTGGCTGATGGAAGAGGGGATCGACAGTTTATCACTGAATCCGGATACCGTAGTACAAACCTGGCTGGCGTTAGCCGAAAGTAAATAAATTCCTAATGCCTGACATTTAGGGCTGTCACTTACAGGTGGCAGCCTTTTTTTACGGGTAGCGTAAATGACGGGAATAAAAATATATGTTGCAGGACTATGGGGGGAAATAGAACTGTAAGGCAAAAAAGTAAAAAAAAAAGCCCGTCATATCAGACAGGCAAAGACTACACACAGCAATTTGGGATATACCAGCTCAGGGGAAAGCTTGTATATAAATCAGTGGGTTGAAATCCGAACTGTTAATAATACTAAGTTTCCCAAGGTATTTAGTCTGTAAGAATTCTCCTAATAGGTATTATTCTCATGCTAATTGATGTGAAGGGAGTTTTTAGTAGGCGTCATTTCAGGAAAGAAGCACAAATAAAGAAAAGGCGCTGCCCGCTTGAATTAACAGGGGACAACGCCTGTGGCACGTTAAAGTGAAATGAAATTATTCATCCAGTGCTTTCAGTGCTTCTTCAGGTGCCATGTCAGGTTCCGGGGCCTCATTGACCCAAAGTGAAATCAACCGATAGGAGACGGCCAGTACAACCGGTCCGATAAACAGGCCAATCATACCGAAAGCAAATAAGCCACCAATAACACCGGACAAGATAAGCAGCATGGGTAAATCCGCACCCATGCGGATCAGAACCGGGCGCAGTACGTTATCCAGGGATCCGACCACGCAACTCCATACCAGCAAGACGGTGCCCCAGGTATTATCGCCGGACCAATACAGCCAGATGATGGCCGGAATCAATACCAGCAGTGGCCCTATTTGTGCGACACAACATACGAACATCACGACAGTCAGCACGGTAGCGTAAGGAATACCCGCGATGGCCAGCCCGATGCCGCCAAGAACAGACTGTACAATTGCAGTGACAACCACACCGAGCGCTACGGCGCGGATGGCTTGTCCGGCTAAAATAACCGCGGCATCACCGCGTTCGGCAGCAAGACGAACTGCGAAATGGCGGATCCCCATCGCAACTTGTTCACCACGGCTATAAAGAAGGGCGCTGAATAACAGCATCAGCGAACAGTGCACGATAAAGCGTCCAAGATGTCCGGCCTGGACGACGAACCACGACGCTGTCTGCCCCACATAAGGCTGCATTTTGCTCATCAGCGCATTCCCGCCACCATTAATCAGCGCATGCCAGCCGATGTAAAGTTTATGACCGACCAGAGGAATGGAGTTCAGCCAGTGGAAATCGGGCATGTGCAATATGGAAGGATTACTCGCAACGGCGACCAAAGGTGCGCCATTTTCAATGGCGCTGCTGACCAGTAAAGCAATAGGCAAAACGAATAAAAGGATCAACAGCAGTGTCATGATGATGACAGCCAGAAAACGGCGTCCCCACAGAACCTTTTGTAGTTTGATCATCAGCGGCCAGGTGGCGATAACCACCATACCAGCCCAGGCGAAGCCCAAAATGAAAGGCTGAACCACCCAGATGCTGGCAATTGTCATCAGGGCAATAAACAGCACCCCGAACATGATCTGGGGTAAGTCATAACGTTTAATTGGGAGATTCATTCATGTTTCTCAATGTGATAAACGAAGTCAGGCACGAACCCTGTGCCTCCAAACACTTTATTCATAAACAGGATGCTAAAAATAAGCATGGAACATACGGCTGCTTTTGGATAGCCCTCCACACAATAAGTTGCAAGACGTTATTGCTGTAAGTGTTTTTTGTGGCGCGTCATGAAACATCTGCAACAAAGATGAACCAGACGGAGCGCTTAAAAACGAAGTATGTTAGTTTTTATTCCGGGTAAAGAATAGGGTGGATCTGCCGGGCAGATCCGGTAGAACGCCTCGGGCCCGCCAGGCATACAACAAAGACAGAGTCATAATTCAATGATCCCACAGATTTCTCAGGCACCGGGTGTCATCCAGCTGGTGCTCGATTTTTTGGAAGCGTTAAAAAGCAATGGTTTTACGGGTGATGTTACAACAACTTATGCCGACAGACTGACGATGGCGACGGACAACAGCGTCTATCAGTTGCTGCCGGATGCGGTCTTATTCCCGATTGCAACGTCAGATGTGGCATTGATTGCCCGTCTTGCCGGGCAGGAACGTTTTAAAACGCTCGTTTTCACTCCACGCGGAGGCGGTACCGGTACCAACGGGCAGTCATTGAACCGCGGCATTGTGGTTGATATGTCCCGTCATATGAACCGCATCCTTGATATCAACCTGGAACAGGGCTGGGTCAAGGTTGAAGCCGGTGTAATTAAAGATCAGCTTAATGATTATCTGCGACCGTTCGGCTTTTTCTTTTCACCCGAGTTATCAACCAGTAACCGTGCGACGCTGGGGGGTATGATTAACACGGATGCGTCCGGTCAGGGGTCGCTGGTTTACGGTAAAACGTCTGATCACGTTCTTGGTGTTCGTGCGATTGTGCTCGGTGGTGAGATGCTGGATACCACCGCTATTCCGACGGCGCTGGCTGATAAGCTGGGCGAAGAGGATTCAGTCATCGGGCGGATTTACCGCACTGTGCTGGACAGTTGTCGCGATAACCGTGCGCTGGTGATCGAAAAATTCCCGAAACTTAACCGCTTCCTCACAGGCTACGATCTGCGCCATGTACTGAGTGACGATCTGCAGACCTTCAACCTGACACGCATTCTGACCGGTTCAGAAGGCTCGCTGGCCTTTATCACCGAAGCACGCCTGAATATCACGCCAATCCCCAAAGTGCGTCGCCTGGTCAATATCAAATACGACTCCTTTAATTCAGCGCTACGTAATGCTCCTTTTATGGTGGAGGCTAAGGCGCTCTCGGTTGAAACTGTGGACTCCAAAGTGCTGAATCTGGCACGTGAAGATATTGTCTGGCACAGCGTTCGTGATTATATCAAGGACGTTGAAGGCTTCGACATGCAGGGGCTGAATATTGTTGAATTTGCCGGAGATGATGCCGACCTGATTGAAACCCAGGTCAGTGCGCTGTGCGAACGTCTGGATAGCCTGATAAGTGATAAAGAAGGCGGTGTTATCGGTTATCAGATTTGCGCCGATCTGGCCGGTATCGAGCGTATTTATAATATGCGTAAGAAAGCCGTCGGTCTGTTGGGCAATGCAAAAGGGCAGGCTAAACCCCTGCCGTTTGCAGAAGACACCTGCGTGCCCCCTCAGCATCTGGCGGATTACATTGTTGAATTTCGGGCGTTACTCGACAGTCATCATCTCAGTTATGGCATGTTCGGGCACGTGGATGCGGGCGTATTGCACGTGCGTCCGGCGCTGGACATGTGCGACCCGCAACAGGAGATATTGCTCAGGCAAATCTCTGATGAAGTTGTCGCGCTGACCGCGAAATACGGGGGGTTACTCTGGGGAGAGCACGGAAAAGGGTTCCGTGCGGAATACAGTCCGGCGTTCTTTGGTGAAGCGCTGTTCCATGAACTGCGTCGGATCAAAACCGTATTCGATCCGGATAACCGCCTCAATCCCGGCAAAATCTGTGCACCGCTTGAGTGTGACGAGCCGATGATGAAAGTTGATGCGCCAAAACGCGGAACCCTCGATCGCCGTATTCCGCTGGAAGTCCGTCAGTCATTCCGCGGCGCGATGGAATGTAATGGTAACGGCCTGTGCTTTAACTTTGATGTGAAAAGTCCGATGTGCCCGTCAATGAAAATCACGGGCAGCCGTATCCACTCTCCAAAAGGTCGCGCGGGTCTGGTACGTGAATGGTTGCGTTTATTGTCAGAACAAGGTGTAGATCCGCTGGCGCTTGAGAATGCGTTGCCGGAAAAAGGCATGAGCTTGCGCAGCCTGATTGACCGTACACGTAATACCTGGCATGCCAATAAAGGGGAATATGATTTCTCCCATGAAGTGAAAGAGGCGATGTCCGGTTGCCTGGCCTGTAAAGCCTGCTCGACACAGTGCCCGATAAAAATTGATGTGCCGGGCTTCCGCTCGCGTTTCCTGCAGCTTTACCACACCCGCTACCTGCGCCCGGCCCGCGATCATTTTGTCGCAGGCGTTGAAAGCTACGCTCCTCTGATGGCCAAAGCCCCTAAGGTGTTCAATTTTTTCCTCAGGCAGCCCTGGTTACGGGAGATGAGCCGGAAAAGCATCGGCATGGTGGATTTGCCTTTACTGTCTTCTCCGACCCTTCGTGAGCAGTTATCAGGGCATCGTGCCAGTAAGATGACACTTGAACAACTGGAGGCCATTCCTCCGGCACAACGGGGTGAATACGTGCTGGTAGTCCAGGATCCCTTTACCAGTTTTTACGACGCACAGGTCGTTGCTGATTTTATCCGTCTGATTGAAAAACTGGGCCTTAAACCCGTTCTGCTGCCTTTTTCACCTAACGGCAAAGCGCAGCATATAAAAGGTTTCCTGACCCGTTTTGCCAAAACAGCGAAGAAAACGTCCCTGTTCCTTAACCGTGTATCACAGTTGGGAATGCCGATGGTGGGTGTTGATCCTGCGCTGGTACTGTGTTATCGCGATGAATATAAAGAAATTCTCGGGGATACGCGCGGATCCTTCCAGGTGCAACTCGTGCATGAATGGCTGGATACCTGGCTGGCGGAGCGTCCGGCGCAACAGCAAAGTGGCGAGGCCTGGTATCTGTTCGGACATTGTACGGAAAGCACTGCCCTGCCAAACAGTAGCAAACAGTGGGGCGATATCTTTGCCCGCTACGGTGCGAAGCTGGAAAACGTCAGTGTCGGGTGCTGTGGAATGGCAGGGACGTATGGCCATGAAACTAAAAATCTTGAAAACTCTCTGGGGATTTATGAGCTTTCCTGGCACACCGCTTTGCAACGGTTACCGCGCCAGCGCTGTCTGGCAACCGGCTATTCCTGTCGCAGCCAGGTAAAACGCATCGAAGGCAACGGCGTTCGCCATCCGTTACAGGCCTTGCTGGAAATCATTCCCTAACCATAAGGAAGCATTATGTCATTCTGGAAACGGAGTACCACGCTGGAAACCCTGAATCAGCGCAGTCAGGGATGTATGGTGGGGCATGTGGGGATTGAGTTCACGCAACTGGGTGAGGATTTCCTTGAAGCAACCATGCCGGTAGATGCACGCACTACCCAGCCATTTGGCTTGCTGCACGGCGGCGCATCCGTTGTTCTGGCGGAAACCATGGGGTCGATGGCAGGTTATTTATGCTGTGAAGGGAATCAAACCGTGGTGGGAGTGGAAATTAATGCCAGCCATATGCAGTCTGCAAGGGAAGGACATGTGCGCGGTGTCTGCCGCGCATTGCGCACCGGTCGCCGCAGCCAGGTCTGGCAGATTGAGATTTTTGATCAGAAAGGGAATCTGTGCTGTGTATCGCGGCTGACGACCATGGTGATCGATCATTGATACGCGTTATTAATCAATCCTGATCACGGAGTCAGACACGTAACAAGCGGATGCATGATGAATGTATCCGCTTTTTTATTGGGCTGAACAAAACTGGCTAACCTATTGAAAATAAATTAAAGCTGAAAAGGAACACGTTTGGCGAAGTCAGTTTGAAATGCCGTTGCTTTTTCCCAGATGCCCATCATGGCATAATACTGACAAATGAGTTTTAACGTGTGCCGCGCAAAATGGTAACTCTGAACACGGAAGAGTTCACAACGTACCACGCTGTTGATTTCCAGGATCAGGCGGTTATGCAATTTGCATAAAGCATGAAGATAACTGTGATCATCTCCGTTCTGCAGGCACAGATTGGCCATATCGAGGCAAAGGCTGTTGAAGCGTTTGAGCTGACAAAGATGCGCATCCGGGCGTCGTAAGGCAGCATCTGCCATATAAAAATCCACGGTGGCATCGCGGACACTTGATTTATATTCGTCGATCTTGCCTTGCAACCACGCATTTACCGATTGAGTCATTCTCAATATTCCGGGTTATCTGAATGATAATCATTATCAAATAATAAACATCATATTGGCAAAAAATCGCCGGATCAACGTTTTCATGCGCTTTTTTTATTTTTGTGGGGCTTAAGGCAGTAAGCAAAAAGAGCTTTAATTCTTCGGATATGGCTAATTCATAAATAGGCATTTCCGATGAATGTTTTATAATAGATACATTGAAAGCTATTAAACCTTACCTTTTATAAGGTTTATTTTAATTTTTAACAAAAAATTGACAACTTATTCAATCAGTTGATGGTTGCGGTGTTCAAGACCCGCCAGCGGCCGGATGTAAAGACGACGCACATTGAGTGTCTTTCCTCGTGTGTCATCGCTATACCCTCTTAAAACAAGAGGTTGAAGTGATTAACGTTATCACTAGAATAGAGACAATAGGTCTTGTCTATGACCGTAAAATTATGAGGTAAGACAGATGCAAACTGAAACTGTCGGCTCTTTCTCTTTAGACGACAACGTATGGCAAGGTGTTAGCCTGACTGATTCTGCAGCGAAACAGATTAATACTCTGGTGGCACAGGATCCCGAAGTTAAAGGTCTTCAGCTCTCCGTGAAACAGTCGGGGTGTGCCGGCTTTGGCTACGTTCTGGATTTAACCAAACAACCGGCCAGCGATGACCTGGTGTTTGAACATGACGGCGCTTTGCTGTTTGTTCCGCTGAAGGCCATGCCTTTCATCGACGGAACCGAGGTGGATTTTGTCCGCGAAGGACTCAATCAGATATTTAAATTCAATAATCCTAAAGCTCAGCATGCCTGCGGGTGTGGTGAAAGTTTCGGCGTTTAAAACTTTCAGTTTCTAAGATTATTGTAAACAAAGCGATGTAACCAACATGTCACGAAGCAACGTAGAAATTCCAGATGATGTGCAGTCTTGGGTCGGCGAGGGGACGAATTACAAGGAAGGGTTCTTTACCCAGCTGGCAACCGATGAATTAGCATCAGGCATCAACGAAGATGTAGTGCGTGCGATTTCCGCAAAGCGCAACGAGCCTGAGTGGATGCTGGAGTTCCGTCTGCAGGCTTATCATGCCTGGTTGAAAATGGAAGAGCCACACTGGCTGAAGGCGTACTATACGCCTCTGGATTACCAGGATTACAGCTACTATTCCGCGCCATCCTGTGGCAGCTGCGATGATAGCTGTGGCTCACAACCGGGGGCGACGCAGCAATCTGGCGGCGAATCCCTGGGGGTTCCTGCGGGCGAAGCAAACAATTATCTGACCAGCGAAGTTGAAAAGGCTTTCGAACAGCTGGGCGTTCCGGTTCGTGAAGGTAAAGAAGTCGCTGTCGATGCGATTTTTGACTCCGTTTCTGTCTCCACAACGTATCGCGAAAAGCTGGCTGAATCGGGCGTCATTTTCTGCTCATTCGGTGAAGCTATTCATGAATATCCTGATCTGGTGCGTAAATACCTCGGTACCGTTGTTCCCGCTCAGGATAACTTCTTTGCGGCACTGAATGCGGCTGTAGCTTCTGATGGTACGTTTGTTTATGTGCCAAAAGGTGTGCGCTGCCCAATGGAGTTGTCGACCTACTTCCGCATAAATGCTGCGAAAACCGGTCAGTTTGAACGTACGATCCTGATTGCTGATGAAGGCAGTTATGTCAGTTACATCGAAGGCTGTTCCGCACCGGTGCGTGACACCTATCAGCTCCATGCTGCGGTGGTTGAAGTGATCCTGCACAAAGACGCTGAAGTGAAATATTCCACAGTGCAGAACTGGTTCTCCGGTAGCAAAGACAGCAGCGGCGGTATTTTAAACTTCGTGACTAAACGTGCATTGTGCGAAGGCGCAGGCTCGAAGATGTCCTGGACCCAGTCTGAAACCGGCTCAGCCATCACCTGGAAATACCCGAGCGTTATTCTCAAAGGGGATAACTCAATTGGTGAATTCTTCTCGGTTGCGCTGACCAGCGGTAAACAGCAGGCGGATACCGGTACCAAAATGATCCACATTGGTAAAAATACCAAGTCGACCATTATCTCCAAAGGTATTTCCGCCGGTCACAGCCAGAACAGCTACCGCGGTCTGGTGAAGATCCTGCCAAGTGCAGAAAACGCCCGCAACTTTACGCAGTGCGATTCCATGCTGATTGGTGCCGACAGTGCCGCGCATACGTTCCCGTATGTTGAAGTGCGCAATAATACGGCTCAGCTGGAACATGAAGCCACGACGTCAAAAATCGGCGATGACCAACTGTTCTACTGTCTGCAACGTGGTATCAGCGAAGATGATGCTATTTCCATGATTGTAAATGGTTTCTGTAAAGATGTCTTTTCTGAGCTGCCGCTGGAGTTTGCTGTCGAAGCACAGAAACTGCTGGCGATCAGCCTTGAACACAGCGTCGGTTAATTCGCCGTACGCTCTCCTGACGTCGCAGCAGGGTGGTGAGGTGCACGACGCACAGGTTTGAGTTCATTAAAGTCACAGCATAAACAGAATTAAGGCGCGCAGGCGCAAACTCAAGGATACGTATGTTAAGCATTAAGAATTTGAAGGTCCGTGTCGAAGAAAAGGAAATTCTGAAAGGACTTGATCTGGAGATTAAACCGGGTGAAGTACACGCCATTATGGGGCCGAACGGCTCAGGCAAAAGTACGCTCTCCGCGACACTGGCTGGCCGTGAAGATTACGAAGTGACTGACGGTTCCGTGATCTTCAACGGTAAAGATTTGCTGGAACTCGCCCCGGAAGACCGCGCGGGTGAAGGTGTGTTTATGGCTTTCCAGTATCCGGTAGAAATCCCGGGCGTGACCAACCATTTCTTCCTGCAAACGGCGGTAAACGCGGTACGTAAATACCGCGGGCAGGAGCCGATGGATCGCTTTGACTTTGCAGATTTCATCGAAGAAAAAATTGCGATGCTGAAGATGCCTGCCGATTTGCTGACCCGTTCAGTGAATGTAGGTTTCTCCGGTGGTGAGAAAAAGCGTAACGATATTCTGCAAATGGCGGCGCTTGAGCCAAACCTGTGCATCCTTGATGAAACTGACTCCGGTCTGGACATTGATGCGCTGAAGATTGTTTCTGATGGTGTTAACACACTGCGTGACGGCAAGCGTTCATTCGTTATTGTCACCCACTACCAGCGTATCCTCGACTACATCAAGCCTGACTACGTGCACGTTTTGTATCAGGGCCGCATTGTTAAATCCGGCGATTTCACCTTGGTTAAACAGTTAGAGGAGCAAGGTTATGGCTGGCTTACCGACGAAGAGTAATGTCCCTGCGGCGGGCAGTTCGCACGCCATGCAGCAACTTTACCGCCTTTTTGAAAGCCGCGGGGGGGAGCAGTCGCCCCACGCGCATGCCCATTGGCAACAGGTGTTGCGCCTTGGTTTTCCGCACGCAAAACTGGAAGACTGGAAATACACGCCGGTTTCCTCACTGCTGGGTAATCAATTCTTCGCTCCTCAGCAGCAGGCGCTGACGGTTGAGAAAATCAAATCTCTGGCGTTGCCGCTGGATTGTTACCGCCTGGTTTTCGTGGATGGTCGTTTCGATGCGAGCCTCAGCGACAGTGATACCGGTGCGTTTGAAATCGAAAAACTGAACGCGTCCGGGCAACAAACATTACCGGATCCGATTCAGTCAGAGGTGTTTTTACATCTGACAGAAAGCCTGGCGCAGGATTCTTTCTCCGTGCGTTTGCCTGTGGGCAAGCAGGCTGATAAGCCGTTGTATCTGCTGCATCTGAGCAGTGGTCGTGAGCAGTCACGCGAAATGAATACCGTTCATCATCGTTATCATCTGGCGATTGAAAATGGCGCGAATGCTGAAGTGATTGAACATTACCTGAGTCTGAATGAGCAGGGACATTTCACCGGTGCACGTATGACGGTAAATGTGGGCGATAATGCAGATTTCACGCATTACAAACTGGCATTTGAAAGCCAGGCCAGTTTCCACTTTTCGCATAATGATCTGGTCATCGGGCGCGATGCCCGTGTTTCCAGCCACAGCTTCCTGCTGGGCGCGGGTCTGACCCGTAATAATACCAGTGTGCAGCTGAACGGCGAAAACAGCAATCTGGATATCAACAGTCTGGTTCTGCCGGTTGATTCTGAAATTGCCGATACACGCACATATCTCGAACACAACAAAGGTTATTGCAACAGCAACCAGTTGCATAAAGTGATCGTCAACGATCGTGCTAAAGCGATTTTTAACGGCATGATCAAAGTGGCTCAGCACGCACTGAAAACGGACGGCAAAATGACCAACAACAACTTGTTGCTGGGCAAACACACTGAAGTTGATACCAAACCTCAGTTGGAAATTTATGCCGATGACGTGAAGTGCAGCCACGGTGCGACAGTGGGTCGTATTGATGACGAACAGCTTTTCTATCTGCGTACCCGTGGGATTAGCGGGCAGGATGCTCAGCAAATGATCATCTTTGCTTTTGCCGCTGAACTGACGGAAGCCATTGAGAATGAAACCCTGCGTGAAGTCGTCATTGCCCGTATTGCAGGCAGACTAAATCGAGGTAAGTAATGAGTTTTCCACTGGAAAAAGTACGTAGCGATTTCCCTGTGCTGAGCCGTGAAGTTAACGGCCAGCCGCTGGCCTACCTTGACAGCGCGGCCAGCGCACAGAAACCGCATCAGGTCATTCAACGTGAAATGGCTTTCTTCGAGCAAGGTTATGCTGCGGTTCACCGTGGCATTCATACCATGAGCGCGGAAGCGACGGAGCAGATGGAAAACGTCCGCACTCAGGCCGCCCGTTTCATGAATGCCGCATCGGCGGAAGAAATTGTCTTCGTCAAAGGTTCCACGGAAGCCATTAACCTGGTCGCCAATACCTGGGGGCGTGAGTTTTTACACGCCGGCGACCACATCATTCTGACTGAAATGGAACACCACGCGAACATCGTGCCATGGCAGATGCTGGCGAAAGAACGTGAGCTTCATATTGATGTCTGGCACCTGACACCGGAAGGTGAGCTGGATTTATCACAGCTTGAATCACTGATCACGCCACGCACAAAACTGCTGACGTTAGCGCATGTTTCCAATGTATTAGGCACGGTTAACCCGATCGAAAAAATCATTCCGCA
Source organism: Rahnella sp. RFA10(1/100) (assembly GCF_004195115.1). Classification (NCBI taxonomy): domain Bacteria; kingdom Pseudomonadati; phylum Pseudomonadota; class Gammaproteobacteria; order Enterobacterales; family Yersiniaceae; genus Rahnella; species Rahnella sp. RFA10(1/100). The sequence continues at coordinate 987,709 of NZ_SEWR01000001.1, read as the reverse complement.
GGCTAAAGCTGCCGGCCTGACCGTTCTGGTCGATGGTGCGCAGGCGGTCATGCATCAGGCGGTTGATGTGCAGGCGCTGGGCTGTGATTTCTATGTCTGGTCAGGACATAAACTCTACGGCCCGACCGGTATTGGTATCCTGTACGGGCGCAAAGCCCTGCTGGATCAGATGCCGCCGTGGGAAGGTGGTGGCTCGATGATCAAGCATGTCAGCCTGACAGAAGGCACCACATTCACGGCAGCTCCATGGCGCTTTGAAGCTGGCACACCCAATACCGGCGGTATTATGGGATTGGGTGCGGCAATGGAATATGTCACTGCTCTGGGGCTGGAAAATATCCATGCTTATGAACAGGACCTGATGAGTTATGCGCTCAATGCGATGGCACAGGTGCCAGATATTCAGATTTACGGCCCGGCTACCCGTGCAGGCGTTATCGCGTTTAATCTGGGTAAACACCATGCGTACGACGTCGGCAGCTTCCTTGATCAATACGGTATTGCCATCCGCACCGGTCACCATTGTGCGATGCCATTAATGTCCTTCTACGGTGTTCCGGCTATGTGCCGTGCGTCACTCGCGATGTACAATACCCGTGAAGAAGTCGACCGTTTGGTCGCGGGGCTGCAACGTATTCACCGGTTGTTGGGTTAATCCTGACAGCCCAGATCAGGATGTCTTTATGGCTTTGCCAGATAAAAACAAGTTAGTCAGAAATTTTTCCCGATGCCCGAATTGGGAAGAAAAATATCTGTACGTGATTGAGCTGGGTGGCCAGTTACCCGCCTTAGCGGAAGAGCACCGTCAGGACCAAAACCTGATTTCCGGTTGTCAGAGCCAGGTATGGATTGTCATGCGTACCGATGAGAAGGGGGCACTGACTTTCGAAGGTGACAGTGATGCAGCCATTGTTAAAGGCCTGGTCGCGATTGTCTTTAGCCTGTATCAGGGCCTGACGCCTCGCGATGTGGTGGAACTGGATGTACGTCCTTTTTTCACTGAGCTTGAACTGAGTCAGCATCTGACGCCTTCACGCTCACAAGGGCTGGAAGCGATGATTCGCTCTATCCGCGCTAAAGCAGCAGAGCTCTCTTAATACTGGTGCTGCTGCATTGTCTTGCTCATTAGGAATTGTCTGCTAATGAGCAAGGCAGAACGCTTATTTCCCCCCGTTTATTTCCTTTTACTCCTGATTTTTCAATTCACTATCCTTCTGGGTTTTATCCTGACTTCTGTAAGGTAACTTTCTGATTTACAGTGGTTTGATTGCCATGAAATTCTGCGCTGCTACTATTACCTGACAAGATCATTGCCTTGCCTCAGATTCGCTGAGTGCAGGCCGAAAAAGGACTGAGTATGAGACGCGCATTACCCCTTCTGGCAATGTTAGTTGGCACACTGGTAGCAACGCATTCCATGACCGCAAGTGCGGCAGAATATCCACTGCCGCCGGATAATAGCCGCCTGATTGGTGAAAATACGACATATGTGGTGCCCAACGACGGTAAACCGCTGGAAGATGTGGCGGCCAAATACCAAATTGGGCTGATCGCGATGCTGGAAGCGAATCCGGGAACAGACCCTTATTTGCCCAAAGCGGGCACCGTGCTGACTATCCCATCGCAAATGCTGTTACCGGATACCAAACGTGAAGGGATTGTCGTCAACCTGGCGGAGCTGCGCCTTTACTACTATCCGAAGGGCGAGAATAAAGTCATTGTTTATCCGATCGGTATCGGCCAGTTAGGGCGTAACACACCGGAGATGGTGACCTCTGTCAGCCAGAAGATCCCGAATCCTACCTGGACGCCCACCGCCAATATTCGTAAAGCCTATCTGAAAGAGGGGATTACATTACCGGGGATGGTGCCGGCCGGGCCGGATAATCCGATGGGCTTGTTTGCAATGCGTCTGTCGGCAGGCTCAGGACAGTATCTGATCCACGGGACCAATGCGAATTTCGGCATTGGTATGCGTGTGAGTTCCGGTTGTATCCGTCTGCGTCCAGACGATATCGAAGCGCTGTTTAACTCGGTGCCAAAAGGGACGCGTGTACAAATTGTGAATCAGCCTATCAAGTTTGATGTCGAACCGGATGGTAAACGTTATATCGAGGTACATCAGCCGTTGTCTCACACAGAGAAAGATGATCCGCAAACCAAACCGATCCCACTGACCGCTGCAATGAAGAAATTCATTAAACACGATGACACCAACGCCGCGATGGTAAAAGAAGCGATTACACGGCGTTCTGGTATGCCGGTTGTGGTCAGTGTCGGCGCTAAAGCAGGAAACACACCACCTGCTGTCAACCCGCCACAAATGGCGAATTCGGGCGAACCGGCGGTTAATACAGCCAGCACCCAGTAAACGTTCGCAGAACCACAGCAGAAACGATTTAAACTCCAGGGGCCTGTAGGGTCCCTTTTTTGTGTCTGACATTCACCTGAGCGATAGAGCGCGTTTTAAAGGGGAGGTTTGATGATGATTTAAAGTCGTCAGGGGAGGAGAAAAGCACAAATAGCAGATAAAAAAAATGGCGCACTGAGTGCGCCATTGAACTAGAGAAGTAAATATTACTTCTTGTAAGCGTGAGCTTGGTTGTCCAGACGTTGGTTAGCGCGAGCTGCATCGTCTTTAGCTGCTTGAACGTCAGAACGGATTGCGTTCACGTCGTTGCTCAGTTGGTCAACTTTAGAGTTCAGAGTAGAAACGTCTGAAGACAGTTGGTCGATTTTAGCATTGCTTGAACAACCAGCCAGCATAGTTGAAGCCAGGATTACAGCGCCCAGTACCAGTTTAGTGCGATTCATTATAAAACCCTCTAGATTAAGTTAATCTCCATGTAGCGTTACAAGTATTACACAAACTATTTTCTAATGAGAATAATTTTTTGCCGGTTAACGCTATATTTTGATCGTTCGCTCAAAGAAACATCTTTTTTTACGAAAAAGTTAAAAATTGCAGCGAAAACAGCCGTATTCCATGGGACTTATCCCAATTTTGCTGCTACTGCATTTAGCACTTTTTATGAAAGAAGATACTTTTTGAATAAATAAACGCCACATTTCGTGGCGTTTATTAATGCTCGTGGTCACGTTTTTAATTAAACAACATGCACCGATGAAGTATTGGTTGTGCCGCTCTGAACCAGGGCGCCAGAAACCATCACTACGATATCACCTTTCTGTGCCAGACCGCTTTCGATAGCCGCTTCTTTACCGATACGGTAGAAGTCGTCAGTGGAAGCAATCTCTTTGACCAGCTGAGTCACAACGCCTTTGGTCAGGATAAGCTGACGTGCAGTGATTTCGTTAGTGGTCAGGGCAAGGATAGTCGCATGCGGGAAGTATTTACGCACGGCTTTTGCTGATTTACCGCCGCTGGTGGCAACGACGATCAATGGCGCGTCCAGTTTCTCAGCAGTTTCAACAGCACCACGGCATACAGCTTCTGTGATACGCAGCTTACGGTTGTCATTCTGGCCATCAATGCGACTCTGCATCACGCGGTCAGTACGGTCACAGATGGTTGCCATGATAGTGACAGCTTCCAGCGGGTATTTACCTTTCGCACTTTCGCCAGACAGCATCACTGCATCGGTGCCGTCAATGATGGCGTTCGCTACGTCGCCAGCTTCTGCACGGGTAGGGCGTGGGTTTTTGATCATGGAATCGAGCATTTGCGTTGCGGTGATAACCACTTTGCGTGCACGGTTACATTTCTCAATCATCATCTTCTGCGCGAAGATCACTTCTTCAACCGGGATTTCAACGCCCAGGTCACCACGTGCAACCATGATGCCGTCTGAGGCTTCGAGAATTTCGTCGAAGTTGTTCAGACCTTCCTGGTTTTCGATTTTGGAGATGATCTGGATGTGTTCGCCACCGTGTGCTTTCAGGTGCTCACGAATCTCCAGAACGTCAGAACGTTTACGGATGAAAGAAGCCGCGACAAAGTCAACGCCTTGCTCACAGCCGAAGATCAGATCACGTTTATCTTTTTCAGCCAGCGCTGGCAGTGCGATAGAAACACCTGGCAGGTTGACACCTTTGTTCTCACCCAGATCGCCGTTGTTCAGTACCTTACAGGTCACTTCGGTTTCGGTGACATTTGTCACTTCCATACCAATCAGGCCGTCATCGACCAGAATGGTGTTACCAATTTTCAGGTCAGCAGCAAAGCCCTGATAAGTAACCGCTACGCGTTCGGTGTTACCGATAACGCTTTGATCGGTGGTGAAAGTATAAGTCTGACCCGCAACCAGAGAAGCATCTTTGCCGCCTTCCAGTTTCATGGTGCGGATTTCCGGACCTTTAGTGTCCAGCAAAATGGCCGCTTTGTGACCGGTCTTCACCATCACGTTGCGGATATTTTGAATGCGCTGGCCGTGCTCTTCATAATCACCGTGAGAGAAGTTCAGACGCATTACGTTCATGCCTGCATCAAGCAGTTTGGTCAGCATTTCTTCGGATTCGGTTTTCGGACCGATGGTACAAACAATTTTGGTCTTTTTCATGACGATTTTATCTACAAGTTGTGATGGATTGGAAAAGCGTTTGCCTGACAGCGGTGCTGCCCGCGCGGAATTGAGGTCTTGCCTGGTTGAATCAAATCATTACTAAGCGTAGAAGACTGTGAAAGGAATGGTGTAGTAAGTTCAGCCAAAGCATAGCGATTTGTGCGATTTATCATCGCTACTGGAGTGATCACGCTTTTGTAATTGCGATATCGACAGATCAAGGGGCTGAAACCATTCAATCGAAGAGACGATGCGTATTATAGAGGGGAACCGGGTGGGAAACCAAATAAAAAACGTGATGCGGCGCAAGCTTAGGGCAGATTTCGGAACGTTGTTTTGAAATTATCCAATGCGGGCAGGGTGGAAAGCGGAAGAGATAACGGTTTGTTCACGCTATTGCAAAAAAAGGAACAGGCAGGAAATAATCTTAAATAATACAAACGGATGACTTAACATAAATTCACGCACGAATCTAAAGTGTCGTCAGAAGTGATTTCAGATTGTTCAGGGAGTTTACGGCAGAAGGGAAGGTTCAGAAGATTGCTTTGGTGCGTCCGAGTGGACTCGAACCACCGACCCCCACCATGTCAAGGTGGTGCTCTAACCAACTGAGCTACGGACGCACAATATGCAATGGTCTTGCTAAGAAAGATGGTGCGTCCGAGTGGACTCGAACCACCGACCCCCACCATGTCAAGGTGGTGCTCTAACCAACTGAGCTACGGACGCATCGTTTTTCTTTTTCGTCAGCCAGTGTTGGCGACGGGGACGAATATTAACGACCTCTCTGAGTACTGGCAAGGGAAAAAAGACATTTTCCTGTCATAATGTGTGTGACTGCCGACCTTATGTGCATTGCGTTGTTTTTTTAGACATAACAGCCTGCACAAAGGCTGAAAAATCCGTACGCCGGTACACCTATGCACAGCGCACGGAAAAGCCGCGGGATTAACGGCCCGCTTTTTGCAAAATAGTATAAGAGGGTTGTTTTTGTAACCAGCGCATCCGCAATGTCATCATCAGCGCGGCAAAAGTCAGCCCCAAAATAAACCCGCACCAGAAACCGCTTGGCCCCATTCGTGGAACCAGAATATCCGTCAGTCCGAGAGTGTACCCTACCGGCAGACCCAGCACCCAGTAAGCGACGAACGTAATGTAGAAGATCGAACGTGTATCTTTATAGCCCCGCAAAATGCCACTGCCGATAACCTGAATCGCATCTGAAATCTGAAACAACGCAGCAAAGATCAGCAGATGGGAAGCCAGCGTGACGACTTCCGGGCTGTCATTATAAAGTGAGGCGATATGCTCGCGAAAAATGATGGCCGTCACGCTTGTGCAGCAGGCCATCATTATCCCCGTTCCGATACTGGTATAGGCTGCAACCTTTGCGCCTTCAACCGAAGATTCACCTAAACGGGACCCTACGCGAATAGTGGCTGCAACACCTAAAGACAGCGGTATAACGAACATAAGCGAACCGACGTTCAGCGCAATCTGGTGACTGGCCACGGCAACAATCCCCAACGGGGAGACCAGCAGGGCAACGATCGCAAACAGTGTCACTTCGAAAAATAATGCCAGTGCGATAGGCATACCCAGCTGGATAAGGCGACGTAGTGTCGGCCAGTCGGGTTTCGCAAACCGTGAATGTGGCTGAGTGTCACGCAGTGCACGATTGCGGCGGACATAAATCCGCATCATGAAGAACATGACCCAATACACTGTGCCCGTCGCGACACCACAACCGACACCCCCGAGTGCGGGGGCGCCGAACTTCCCGTATATAAAAATGTAATTAACGGGAATATTGACCAGCAGGCCGATAAAGCCGAATACCATGCCTGGTTTGGTTTTTGACAAACCTTCACACTGGTCACGCAGCACCTGGAAAAATAAATAGCCCGGCGCGCCCCACATAATGGCATGCAGGTAGCCGACGGCTTTTGCTTTCAGCTCAGGATCAATGTTATGCATCAGGCTAAGAATATGGTCGCACTGATACAGCACCGCGATGATCAGCACCGAAACACCCGAAGCCAGCCAGAACCCTTGCTGAACCTGATGACCAATTTTATCGCGACGCCCGGCACCATTTAAATGCGCGACAGTGGGGGTCAGTGACAACAGTAAACCGTGTCCGAATAAAATCGCCGGCAACCAGATTGAGGTGCCGACAGCCACGGCAGCCATGTCCGTGGCACTGACCGAACCCGCCATTATTGTGTCCACTACGCCCATGGATGTCTGCGCAATTTGCGCAAGGATGACCGGGATGGCAAGCGCTAACAGAACCCGCGCTTCTGCAAGGTACTTCTGCACAGATACACCTTTTTATTTGATTATATTGAATAAAAAATGCCATGACAGATGGCATGGAACAGAGGGAAATAGTCCGAAGATTGTACATTGTCGGTATTTTTAAGCAAACAAAGCTGTTAATGGTCAGTTAAATAATGAAATTGAAGCAGACGGTGCTATTTCTTATCGCAGAGAATTGGCTTTCAATTAATTCTGCGGCAAACTGACCGGAGTGACGTTTTAATACAGCAGTTTTAAACATTGAGGAAAAGGCTATGTTTACCGGAATTGTACAGGGAACCGGCACGGTCGTATCGATCGACGAGAAACCTAACTTCCGTACCCATGTGGTTCGTTTACCTGAAAATATGCTGGATAACCTGCAGCTTGGCGCATCGGTGGCACACAATGGTTGCTGCCTGACCGTCACTGAGGTTAACGGTGATCTGGTCAGTTTTGATCTGATGAAAGAAACCTTGCGTCTGACGAATCTCGGTGAACTGAAAGAGGGTGATCCGGTTAATCTGGAACGTGCAGCGCGATTTAATGATGAAATTGGCGGGCATTTAATGTCTGGTCATATTATTTGCACGGCAGAAGTGGCAAAAATCCTGACCTCAGAAAATAACCGTCAGATCTGGTTTCGCATGCCGCATGAAGATTTGATGAAATATGTATTACATAAAGGTTATATCGGTATTGACGGTATTAGTCTCACTATCGGTGAAGTGACCCGCACCCGTTTTTGTGTGCATTTAATTCCGGAAACATTGCAACGCACGACGTTGGGCACAAAACGTCTGGGTGACAAAATTAATATCGAAATCGACCCGCAAACCCAGGCGATTGTCGATACGGTAGAACGTGTATTAGCCAGCCGTGAAGCGGCTATCGCCACGGCGCAGGCGATGATCGATAAAGCGCAATAGCATCTCAGGCTTTTTATTCGAATAAAAAATGGCGTGCATAAAAAACCGGACGATAAATGTCCGGTTTTTTTTATTGGCAAACCGAAGATCATCAGCGTGGTACGCGGATACCTCCATCAACGCCTTCCGGGCTGAAGACAACCTGCCACAACTGAATATCCCGGGCGCGGAAAGCCCCGGCGCAGGCATTCAGGTAGTAGGTAAACATACGGTGGAAACGTTCACCGTATTTTTCCGCCAGTTCCGGCCAGTGTTTCTGAAAGCGTTCATTCCATGCCATCAGTGTGCGATCATAATCAGCGCCAATATTGTGCCAGTCTTCCATCACAAACAGTGACTCGCTGTTATGTGCAATTTGCTGAACAGAGGGCAGACAGCCGTTGGGAAAGATGTATTTATCAATCCACGGGTCGACATTAAGGTCTGTTTTGTTAGAACCAATGGTGTGCAGCAGGAAAATACCGTCAGGTTTAATATTGCGTTTGGCGACATTAAAATAGGTCTGATAATTTTTCGGACCCACATGTTCAAACATCCCGACAGAAACAATACGGTCAAACTGATCATTCAGGTCACGGTAATCCTGCAGCAGGATAGTGACATCCAGCCCTTCACAGCGTTTTTGAGCCAGTTTTTGTTGTTCAGCAGAAATCGTGACACCTACAACGCTTACGCCATAATTTTTGGCGGCGTACTCAGATAACCCACCCCAACCGCAACCGATATCCAGCAGGCGCTGTCCCGGTTTTAATTGCAGCTTGTCGCAGATCATTTTGAGTTTTGCTTCCTGCGCTTCTTCAAGCGTAGTGGCTTCTTTCCAGTAGCCGCAGGAATATTGCATGTAGGGGTCGAGCATCAGCGTAAATAAATCGTTGCCCAGATCATAATGCTCTTTGCCGACAATCCACGCCCGTTTGCGCGATTGCAAATTAGTCAGGCGTGCTGCGGCGACACGTAAAGTATCTTTGAAATGGTGGGGCAGTTTATTTTCCAAACCGGCACGGATAACACGCTGGAAAAAGATATCCAGACGGTCGCATTCCCACCAACCGTCCATGTAACTTTCACCGAGGCCCAGAGAACCTTCCTGTAAAACACGCTTAAAGAAGTCAGTGTTTTTTACTTTAAGGTCGAAAGGACGATTACCGTTTACCTGAATATCTGCCATCGCCAGCATCTCACTGGCGATCCGATACCATTGATTGTCCTGAATGCTTTGGTCTTCTATACACGATGAACTCATAGCTTCTCCATCACTTTCTCTTCTGACTTATTAACCTGCCGGGAAAAGCAAAGGCTATTTTTGCAGGTCTTTATGAGAACAGACGACTAGCGTCTCGCCCGATATTCGACACCAACAGAGGAAATTAAGAAGAACGCCTGCGCGCTGGAAGACGGGCAGGAAAATCATCCGTGAAAAGTATTCAAAAAATAAGTGTGACACCGTCCGCGCGTCTGGCTTAAGTATGTAATAAAAGTTTTGTAAAAATGCTATTTTATTTGGTTTTGTTGAGTATAGGCTCGCTGGCAGGCATTCTCAATAGTAAATCGTAATCAATGAAAATGCCCGCTAAGTGACTGTTACATTAGGGTATTATCACTGTTGATTTGCGTGCAGAGTCTGAGTTTCCTGCTCCGGTGGCTGCTCATCGTCTCGTACATTTTTATGCTGTAAAGAGAGCCAGCGGCCCAAAACTACCAACAATAGTGTAGACAGCATGATCGTGACTGTCGCCATGAGCGGGTGCACAATAAATGCGGAAACCAGCATGCTGGCAAGGAAGCAAAGCCCAAGCTGCAAGGTATTCTGCAACGCTGCCGCCTTACCTGTATTAGCAGGAAATGGCATTAATGCATTTGCGACAACAATTGGATAGGTTGCACCATTCACCAAAGCCATCAGACAGAAAGGGATCAGCAAACTTGTCAGCCCGGCATCTGTGAACATAGCCACACAGAACAAGGCCACCATACTGATGCCGTAACCAGTCAGTAACCATGGCAGAATTTTATTGCCGTCCAGCCTGTTGATCAGAACACGGCAACCAAAACCACCGAGCAGGAAAGCGATAGTCTGTGGAACATAGCTCAGCCCGATGGCACCGGGTGAATAGCCCATATCGCTCAGGATAAACGGTGAGCCCGTCAGCCACGCAAAGAAACCCGCTGAACAGGCGGCATAAATCATGACATTCCCGCTGTAAACAGGCGATTTCAATAAAGTCGTAAAGCCGGTTTTATCTGCCTTTGCGTCTTTTGCCGGTTTGTTTTCATGCAGAGTCAGCGTCGTCAGCACTAAAGCGATGGCAACGACGGTCAGCAGGGCAAAAATAGCTTCCCAGTCAAAATGATTGAGCACCCAGGCACCCAGCAACGGTGCAAGAGCCGGAGAAAGCGCCACTAACGGCATAATGCTGGCAAAAGTTTTTTTTGCCACATCGGCAGAAAAACGGTCAACAACGATAGCCTGCCAGGTGACTGCGGCAGCACACACGCCTATGGCCTGTAAGAAACGCAGAGCCAGAAGAGCGCGTACATTCTCAACCCAGATAACACCCAGACAGCCGAACGCAAAAAGTATCAGACCAAGAAGCAATACCGGTTTACGGGCGATTCTGTCCGACAGTGGCCCCCACAGCAACTGACCAACAGCAAATCCACCGAGAAAAATGCTCAGACTTGCGCTGATCATCCCGGGGCTGGTCATCAGACTGGTTTGCATGGCACTGAACGCAGGCAGATACATATCGGTGGCTAAAAAGCCCAGCATGCTCAGACCCGCAAGATAGAGCATAAATCCAAAGGAGGGTTTCATTATTGTCTCGTTAATTTATTTATTGCAGATGATGTGACGCAGATTTCATACCGGGGGCGGAGTTTAACGCTTTGATAACAGGCTTGTGAAACGTTAATATTTGCACTCTGCTATCAAAAAAATTGAAGGCTGGATTATGTGGTCAGAATACGCTCTCGAAGTGGTTGATGCTGTCGCAAGAACCGGCAGTTTTAGTGCAGCTGCGCAGGACTTACACCGTGTGCCTTCTGCCATCAGTTACACCGTCCGCCAGCTTGAACAATGGCTGGCCGTGCCGTTGTTTGAACGTCGACATCGTGATGTAGTGCTGACGCCAGCGGGAAAGGTTTTTGTCGATGAAGCACGGGTTATGACAAAAAAAATGATAGCCACCCGCCGGCAGTGTCAGCAGGTGGCGAACGGCTGGCGCGGCGAATTACGTGTGGCGGTCGACCGGATTGTCAAACCCGCACGGACACGGCGTCTGGTGCTCGATTTTTATCGCCATTTTGCAGATACCGAACTCATTATTCACTCGGAAGTGTTTAACGGTGTCTGGGATGCGTTGGTCGACGGGCGTGCAGACGTGGCGATCGGCGCTACGCGCGCGATACCGGTTGGCGGGCGCTTCAGTTTTCGTGATATGGGATTTATGGACTGGCATTGTGTCGTCAGCCCGCAACATCCGCTGGCGCAGCTATCCGGTGCGCTGAACGATGATCAACTGCGACCTTATCCGGCATTGTGCCTGGAAGATACTTCCCGGACATTGCCGAAGCGTGATACCTGGACGCTCGATAACCAGCGGCGTCTGGTCGTGCCGGACTGGACCTGTGCGCTGGAATGCCTGACTGAAGGATTGTGCGTGGGTATGATGCCGGTTCACCGGGTCATGCCGTGGATTGAACAGGGAAAATTACAGGTGCTGGCACTGGAGAATATATTCCCTGACAGCCCGTGCTGCCTGACGTGGGATCAAAGCAATCCTTCACCTTCACTGAGCTGGCTGTTGGAATACATGGGCGATACAGACACCATGAATCAGGAATGGCTGCGCGATTAGAAAAAACGCCTGCACAGGCAGGCGTTTGTGATTTGTTAACGACGGTAATCACGGTACGGGCCGTCGGCGACTGAACGGCGCTCGACCAGTTTCGGATGCACTTCGATGGTCTGGGACTCTTCACGCTTACTGACAATTCTGTCCAGTAACATCGTAAAGGCCATTTCACCCAGACGTTCTTTCGGCTGATGCACGGTTGTCAGCGCCGGGGAGAAGTAACGGGCGTTACGCACATTGTCGTACCCGATCACGGAAATATCCTGAGGAACGCGAAGGCCGAGTTCGTCTGCGGCACAAATTGCACCCATTGCCATCACATCGCCGCCGCAAAACACGGCAGTCGGACGATGCTTCTGCATCAGAATCTTATGCATTGCCTGGTAGCCAGACTCTGGTTCGAAATCACCCTGAACTACCCATTCGTCACGAAGAGGAATATTGGCTTCAGTCAGTGCTTTCACAAAACCCTGGAAGCGGCCGCCGCCGGTATTACGCGCCAGTTGCCCGGGGATCACGCCAATATCACGATGACCGCGTTCAATCAGATAACGACCGGCCATGTAACCACCTTCGAAAGCGTTATCGATAATGCTGTCGGTAAAGTTCTTGCGTGCTTCACCCCAGTCCATGACCACCATGGGAATCGAGCGGTACTCTTCGAGCATATTGAGCAATTCATCAGGGTATTCCGCGCACATCACCAGCAAGCCGTCGACGCGTTTTTGCGCCAGCATTTGCAGGTAGGCCTGTTGTTTCTCCAGGTTATTATGCGAGTTACACAAAATCAGCGTATAGCCTTTGGAGAAGCAGCTGTTTTCCACGGCTTCAATCACTTCGGCAAAATAGGGCGCTTCGCTTGAGGTGGCCAGCAGGCCGATGGTTTTAGTGTTATTGACCTTCAGACTGCGGGCTACAGCACTCGGAGAGTAATGTAACTCTTTGATTGCAAGGAGAACCGCTTCTTTGGTTTCTTCGGCGACGAAACGTGTTTTATTGATGACGTGCGACACGGTTGTAGTGGAAACGCCAGCGCGCTTTGCGACATCTTTAATCGTTGCCATGTAAACAATGACTCCTGAACTCACGTGCTTCAGCACGTTAGCATTATGTTAATCGTTTGCCTGCGAGGATTTAACTGCTGGCTTCTCAAAGGGCAGTGAAATCATTGGGTGGATTCTTCAGAATGAGGCGCGAAATGCTCTCGGGTGAAATCGACCGGCACACAGACGTGTTAACCGACAATTTTCTCTTATAATGCAGGAAAGTGGAAGCAAAATTCTCAGGAACGCATTGTCATTCAACACAAGATTTTAAAGGTTAATTATGAGAAAATGCGTTGGCACACAATGAGTGTGGTATTAAGAAATGCCACAATTTGATCCGAAAGGGGGTTTGATGGACAGCAACCTGAAATTATCGTTGATCACCACGGTATGCGCTTTGCTTATGATTATCGCTTTCAGCTTCACTGCAATAATGAACTGATTCAATAAGTGATCCGCCATAAAAAAGGGCGACGCCTGTCACAGGCGTCGCCCTTTTCAATGTTACGCAGTGACCGTTACCGCCGATGTTCTTCCCTGCAGAAACGCTTCGTTAAATGCTATTCAATGGCTGATTAGCGAACCTTCAGACTTAACGAATTGTTTATTATCGGATCGTTTTAGGGGTCATTACCCGACGTGCGCCTACATAGTGGTCTTGCCAGTAATCATCGCCAAGAGAAGTAATCTTAATGTCTTCGCCCGTTCTTGGAGACTGAATAAACTTGCCGTTGCCAACGTAAACCCCAACATGGTCTGCCGCGCCGCGGTTATTGATTCTGAAGAACACCAGATCACCGCTTTCAAGTTCGCCGCGTTTGACCGGAGCGGCATCGCGCAGGTGATACATTTCATTCGCTGTACGTGGCATTTTTATACGGATCAAATCTTTGTAAGCATAATAAACTAAGCCGCTGCAATCAAAACCGGTATTCGGCGAGGTTCCGCCCCAGCGATACGGTTTTCCTACCTGGTGCATCAGTTTGGTCATGGCCGTTTGCTGAGCATGCTGATAGCGTTTTTTATGTGTTGCACTTAGCGTAATCGGTTTGCTGTCTTCTTCGAATTTCTTACCTTTACGGTGCCGGCCATAGGCTTCTTTTTTACCGGCCTTTTCCGTGCTGTTTTTCGCGAGGGTACGGGTTTTGCTATGTCTCTCTGTTTTGCTCTCGGCCCGCGTGGTCTTGAGTGTCTTTTCTTTTTTACTTTCGGCCCGCGTTTTGGCGCTTCTCTCCGTCGTGGTCTTTCGTTTAACCAGTTCGGTGCTTTTCACTTTCTTCTTCGAATTATTATCCTGAGTTTTTTGTTCTGTGACGGGCGCGGTTTTCGTTTTTTTACTGTTTTTCGCAGCAACCGTTTTTCGCTTTCGTCGTTCTTCCGGCGCAGCCTGATTAACATGACTTTTACGCTGATCGGCAGAGACACGAGTCTGTGGCGACGCATGTGCCATATTTAAAAACAGCTGGGTAAAGAGCAGCACAAAAAGCGTGAACAGTAAGCGCATAGCTTCGTTACCATGAGTGGTAGGTTAAACATCAGGGATGTCAGAGTATTGCCTAAAAGAACCCGACAAAAAAGCACGAATTGCCTCGATTCTAGATCATATTGTGAGAAAAAGTTAATAGCTTTTTTTATGTCGAAATAACCGCCATTTTTAGTCAAAAAAATGACCGTTTTTCATGATGTTAATATTTGAGTTAATCAGTGGAATTCTGCAAATTTGATCGGATTGATGAACGCCGGAAATGTTATTCCCGATGAATGTTTAAATATGTGAGCCTGAGCGCACCCGCTAAAAATGGTTAAATAAATTGTCAGCACTGAGGAAGACCCCACAAAAAATGGCGTTTTTATCTGATGGCTGCCGTCGTTACAATAGAAGGTATTGTGATTGTACACCGTCTCTTTGTGCTGCGCGTGAAGAGCAATGATCGTGACAGCCTGTACCGGCTTGAGGAAGCAAGAAATGACTACTCCAACTATTGAAAAGATTCAGAAGCAAGTTTCTGAAAACCCGATTCTGCTGTACATGAAAGGTTCGCCAAAACTGCCAAGCTGCGGTTTCTCTGCTCAGGCTGTTCAGGCGCTTTCTGCCTGTGGCGAACGTTTTGCTTACGTGGATATCCTGCAGAACCCGGACATCCGTGCTGAGATGCCAAAGTTTGCTAACTGGCCAACGTTCCCGCAATTGTGGGTGGACGGCGAACTGGTTGGCGGCTGCGACATCGTGGTTGAGATGTTCCAGCGCGGCGAGTTGCAGCAGTTGATCAAAGAAACTGCTGAGAAATACAAATCTTCTGAAGAGTAATACTACGGAAGATCACCGGCTTTTCGACCAGAAAATATGAAGAGCGACATGATGTCGCTCTTTTTTGTTTTCAGTCCGCCGGAAAGTCGTCATTACTGATTTTCTTCAGACGCCGTTTCGTCTTCGGCTTGTTCGTCTGAAAGCACCAGAGGCCAGCCGCCAAGGCGTTTCCATCGGTTTACCAGTTCGCAGAACAACTCGGCCGTGCGCTCGGTATCATACAACGCAGAATGTGCCTGGCTGCTGTCAAAATCGATACCCGCACTGATACAGGCTTTTGCCAGCACCGTTTGCCCGAGTACCAGCCCGCTTAGCGCGGCAGTATCAAACGTAGCAAAAGGGTGGAACGGATTACGTTTCAGCCCGGCACGTTCGGCCGCTGCCATGAGGAAACTGTGATCAAAATTCGCGTTGTGCGCCACAATGATCGCACGGTTACAGTTCTGCTCTTTCATTCCTTTGCGGATGACTTTGAAAATCTCATGCAGAGCTTCATATTCACTGACTGCGCCGCGTAACGGATTGGTCGGATCGATACCGTTAAATGCCAGCGCTTCCGGCACCAGTATCGCACCTTCAAAAGGCTCGACGTGGAAATGCACGGTCTCATCGCTTTGCAGCCAGCCGTCCTGATCCATCTTCAGCGTGATCGCTGCAATTTCCAGCAGCGCATCGGTTCTGGCATTAAATCCGGCGGTTTCTACATCGATAACCACGGGATAAAAACCACGAAAACGGCCTCTCAGGGCGTTAATGTCACTATTCTCGGCCATTAGTTTCTTATCTTCATCGAATTCAGCGCGCATTATGACAAATTTTGCCGCCGCTTGCAGGGTTGTGGCAAAAATCAGGCAATAAAAAAGGGCGCGATTGCGCCCCAGTCGGTGGTCGGGGAAATTTAATTACCCAGCCCCTGTCCTGCGTGTCTGGATTCGATCAGTTCGATTTTGTAACCGTCCGGATCTTCAACAAACGCGATAATAGTGGAGCCGCCTTTGACCGGGCCCGCTTCACGGGTCACTTTCCCACCCGCATTACGGATGTCATCACATGTTTGCGCAACGTTATCAACGCCCAATGCGATATGACCGTAAGCGGTGCCGATGTCGTAGCTGTCGACGCCCCAGTTATAGGTCAGTTCGATCACTGCACCTTCACTTTCTTCGGTGTAACCGACGAAAGCCAGAGAATATTTATATTCAGTGTTTTCGCTGGTACGCAGCAAACGCATACCTAAAACATCGGTATAGAAGCTGATAGCACGTTGCAGATCGCCAACGCGAAGCATGGTGTGGAGTAAACGCATAGGTTCCTCTTTATTTGCAGGATGAGAATTAACGGGTCAAGACTAACTGATAGCAGCCACTTTGTCTGTAAAAGGGCAACCGATTGTTGAATGACTGACCCAAAAAAAACAGCAGAAGGAGGGCCACTTCTGCTGCAAGGAGTCAATGACTCTTTTTTAATTATTACAGTGTCGGATAATCGGTGTAACCCTGAGCACCGCCGCCATAAAAGGTTTCCGGTTTGGGTTCGTTAAGCGGCGCGTGAGATTTCAGTCGCTCAACCAGGTCAGGGTTTGCAATATAGCTGCGGCCAAATGCCACGGCATCGATATAACCTTTTTCGATCAGCTCTTCGCCTTTCTCTGCGGTGTAAGCACCAGCACCGACAATCACGCCCTGATAGTGCGCACGGATCACTGCACGGAATTCTGTGCTGTAAGGTTTGCCGCCCGCCCAGTCCGGTTCGGAAATATGCAGGTACGCCAGTTTGCGTTTGTTCAGTTCATCGAGCAGATAAATCGCAGCCTGTTCCTGGTCTTCACCATTATCCAGCCCGTTGAAGGGTCCCATAGGTGAAATACGTATGCCCACACGATCAGCGCCGATAGTGTCAATGGCGGCATCCACGACTTCCAGCGTCAGACGGGTACGGTTTTCAATGCTGCCGCCGTATTCATCTTCACGCAGGTTTGATGCCGGAGACATGAACTGGTGCAGCAGATAGCCGTGCGCGGCATGCAGTTCAATGTAATCGAAACCGGCTTCAGCGGAGCAGGCGGCGGCATGACGAAAATCGTTCACGATCCCCGGAATTTCGCTGAGCGCTAAGGCACGCGGTGTCGGACAATCGACACGGATGGCGTGCCCCTGTTCATCACGCAAGCTGGTGCGGGTGTTCGGATTGACGGCGGAAGGCGCAACGGGTGTCTGGTTGTCGGGCTGAACGCTGTTATGTGAAATGCGTCCGGTATGCCACAGCTGAACCGCAATGCGTCCGTCTTTATGATGAACGCCGTCCACGATTTTTTTCCATGCAGCAACTTGTTCCGGCGTGTGCAGGCCCGGTGCACCGGCATACCCTTTCGCCTGGAATGAAACCTGAGTGGCTTCAGTAATGATCAGGCCAGAACTGTGGCGCTGTGCATAATATTCGCCCATGAGCGGTGTCGGGATGTCACCGGGTTCGATGCTGCGCAGACGGGTAAGCGGAGCCATAAAAACACGGTTAGGTAGCGTGTTTTTACCGACAACAATAGGGGTGAAAAGCTTGGTCATTTCAGTAACTCCGAAGTTAATGGGCTGATCGGTAAGACGTTCAGGGATTATATTCACGTCAGACGACCTTTTCTTAATGCCACCTTTCTATCGCATCTGACCTGCCTGTGACTACGCGCACGGTGCTTTTTCGCGAAACACAGTCTGATTTCAGCTTTGCATCCATACTTAACGGACAGAAAAAAATGAAAAAGAGCCGGCGGGTGCCGGCTGAGGTGAGGGCAAACATCTGTTTTCTTGGTGAAGGCTTGCGAAACAGTAGGGCCATTTTCCGACAGGTGAAAATGGCGAAAGGAAGGGTAACAGGTCTGTGTTGCAGATATTTGAAGGATGAAACATTGAGGCGCAAATCAACTTGCGGGATAGCAGGAAAGCGTCTTGAATAAATATTCACCGTTATTTGCGGAGGGCATGTGGCTCAGCAACTCGAATTTTTTGACATCCCCAGTCCATGCCGTGGCATTTGTCAGGCGGATGAACGCGGATATTGCCGCGGCTGTCTGCGCAGCCGCGAGGAGCGTTTCGGCTGGATGAAAATGACTGACGCAGAAAAACGCCATGTGCTGCGGTTATGTCAGCAACGCCTGCTGCGCCAGCAACGCACAGGAAAACAACCGGACGAATCCTCACCGGAGCAACCAGAGTTGTTCTGATTTCACCTGTCTTTTACCGTTGTCGTGACGGCGGTTCGCTTCTTTACTATTCTTGCGCATCGCATCAATACAGCGCCACAGGCGTTGTGTATTCTGTGGGTCGAAAATCAAAAACATAAGGGATTTATAATGCAAGCACGTACCCCGATTTCTCCGCAAGGGCCGGTATTCTCCACGCTGATTTGTGGTTACTGGCGACTGATGGAATGGAACATGACGCCGCAGCAGGTTCTGGCGTTCATGGAACAGCACATTGAGATGGGCATTACAACGGCCGATCATGCAGACATTTATGGCGGCTATCAGTGCGAAGCGGCATTCGGTGAGGCATTGCGCCTTAAACCCTCTTTGCGGGAACAAATGCAACTGGTCAGTAAATGCGGTATCGCCACCACGGCAGACCCCGACAACAAAATTGGCCATTACATTACGGATACGCAGTACATCGTGGGGCAGGCGGAGAAATCATTGCGCAATCTGCGTACCGATTATCTGGATTTATTACTGATCCACCGTCCGGATCCGCTGATGGATGCGGATGAAGTCGCCGGAGCGTTTACGCAGTTGCACAAAAGCGGCAAAGTAAAACATTTCGGTGTGTCTAACTTCACCCCGGCGCAGTTCAGCCTGTTGCAGTCGCGTCTGCCCTTTTCGCTGGTGACTAATCAGATAGAAATTTCCCCGATCCATCAGCCGGCCATCCTTGACGGCACGTTGGATCTTTGCCAGCAGCTGCGTATCAGACCGATGGCCTGGTCCTGTCTGGGGGGCGGGCGTTTGTTTAGCGAGACGCAATTCCAGCCGCTGCGTGAGGAACTTCAGGCTGTTGCGAATGAAATGGGTGCAGACACCATTGAACAGGTGGTTTACGCCTGGGTCATGCGCCTGCCGTCTCAGCCGCTGCCGATCATCGGCTCGGGTAAAATTGAGCGTGTTCGGTCAGCGCTGAAATCATTGTCTCTGGAAATGACCCGTCAGCAATGGTTCCGCATTCGTAAAGCAGCATTAGGATTTGATGTTCCTTAACGCCTTTACGCGGGTTTTGTGGTACTGACCGCCGGGCCGTCTTCTGTTGAGATGGCCTGTTGTAATTGTGAAAGCGAGCAGTATAAACGCCAGATCACGCCCGCCAGTTCACGCGCCGCAGGTTCCGGATGGTGCGCCAGTGAATTGCTCATCCGCATGAGTTCAGCCAGTGTGGCGTCAAGATTTTCATGGCTGACGCCGCGCTCCGTCATCACCCCTTTCAGACAATGAATACACACGTCCCGTACCGCAGACAGGGGATCTGAACGGGTTTCCCATTCGCGCAACTGCCAGACAATGTGGCTGCAATTGAGCAGCACCACACCCCAGCGTAATAACCAGGTTCGCGAGATGTGATCTTTACTTTGATTGAGCTGGTTCATCCGGTGATAAATCAGGGATTCGAACTGAAAATGGCTCAGCGAGGGTCTGCGGCTAAGCTGATCCATAAAATCACGACGCAGGGCGCGAATAATGCGGCGGCTTTTACGCTTATCAGAGCTTGGCCTTAACACCTGGAAGGCAATCCCTGCCAGCATGACACCGGCAATTTTTGCCACGCCGTCATTCATAAAGGACTGATAGTCATACTCCGGCGGGTTCGTAACCGCTAAAAATGATCCCATAAATACAATCATCTGCCCCCATAAACCTGCATATTGTTTGTATTGAAGTTTCATCATCTGCATCGTCACCAACATCGGCAGGAAGAAGGCGCAGAACACCCAAAAATTGTCGATTTGTACCATCAGCCCGAACTTCAGCAGGAAACAGCCAGCAAATAATAATCCCAGTGATTTTATTAACAGCGTGACGCTGCTGATCGGTGAGGCCGTAGAGGAATAAAGTACGCAGCTGACGGCAGTCAGCGCCACCGCACCGGCACCGGCATCCCATTGTGTCGTCATCCAGAATGCGCAACCGGTCACAATACACAAAAACGTCCGCAGCCCGTTATACGCAGCCTCGAGGGTATCGGTGTGTTGGGCAAGGCGGCTGATTTTCGGTGTCTGTAGTGTTTCGGCTTCTGCCACGTTGGCATGTTCTACCCGCTGTAACCAACGTTCGCTGCGAAGATACAACCAGCAAAAATCGCGTAAACGTAGCCAGAAAGCCTGATGGCGGAAGTCAGCAGTATCATGCGGCTGAATATGCAGCAAAATTCTGGACAGCTGGTACTTATCCGTATCCGGTTTACGCAGTTCATTAAGCAAAACGGCCAGTACCTCCTGTAAGTTTTCAGGAGGATGGGGCCAGTTCAGCAGCATCCGGCGCAGGCTGGAAATGTAGCTGGTCATGCGTAATTGCTGATGCAGCAGATAATTGAGCACATTATTTTGGCGGCGCAGGCGGTAATGGCTCCAGAATGCCTGAATACGTAAAAGATTCATGGTCAGGATTTGTCCGATCACCCCTTCATGGGATGTTCTGATCTGATCAGAAATTTCTGTCCGCCACAGCAATTGCGCATGCTCAAGCAACTGAGTATGCATTTTGCGCAGCGAGGTGAGCAGGGCGTCGCCGTCGGAGGTGCTGGGCAGCACCATCATCATAAAACCACCGCACAAAATACCGGTGATAACTTCACCGACACGCGCCTGCGCGATATCAAAAATTTGTGTCGTATCGGTGACGTCTACGGTGGAGAACGCGATGATGGCTGCCGTGTAACCCGCCAGCGCAAAAGCATATGAGACATTGTTCTGATAATGATTGGAGACATACGTACAAATCCCCAGCCATGCGGCAATGGAAAACGTGAAGAGCCAGGGTTCATTCAGACAATGTCCGGCAATAAACACCGCGCCCGCCGCGCCCAGCAGGCTGCCAATGATCCGCCCGATACTTTTACTGATAACGCCACCCACGGTTGGGAAACTCACCACCGCCGCCGAGGTCAGGGCCCAGTAAGGCTCGTCCATCTGAAATTCAAAAGCGATATAAAGCGCAAGTATCATTGCGATGGAGTTACGCAGGGCGTAGCGCCATTGTCCCCATGTGGCTTTTCCCCACGGGGTATTTTTCCATTCCAGCCAGGAAAGATTCACTGCGCAGCCTTAATTGCGAATCGAAATGGTACAGGTCGTACCGGCAACCAGCACTTCATGTTCCGGCACATTTTCAAGTTTAATCCGAACGGGCACACGCTGTGCCAGACGTACCCATGGCACGTTCGGTTTCACATTCATCAGCAAATCTTCAGGGGTATCGAGACTCTGGTCATAAATAGCCCGCCCAATACTTTCGACCCGCCCCTGCAAAGGAATATTACCGTTAAATAACGTGATATCCGCCACGTTGCCTTCGCGAATATTTTTGAGTTTTGTTTCTTCGAAATATCCCAGAATGTAGAAAGAATGAATATCCACCAGCCCGACCAGAGGCGTTCCGGACGTGGCATAGTCTCCGCGGCGGGTTTGCAGATTGGTGATATAACCGTCGGCCGGTGCAACAAGAGTGGTTTTACTCAGGTTCCATTTGGCCTGTTCTAATGACGCCTGCGCCGCCTGATAAGCCGCCTGCATGGCTTTGGCGTTGATATTGGATTCATCAAGCGATTCGGCGGAAATAACATTGGTGCCAAGCCCTCTGCGACGCCGGGCTTCGTGACTGGCTTTGGCCAGGTCGGCCGCGGCTTTAGCTACCGCAGCTTCGGCATTATCTACCGCGATTTTAAAAGGCACAGGATCCAGACTGAACAGCGGATCTCCACTTTTAACAAACTGGTTATCATGGATATTTATTTCAATAATGCGCCCGGACACTTCCGGCGTGATATTGACAATCTCTGCACGGACTTTGCCGTCACGCGTCCAGGGTGATTGCATATAATAATTCCACATCCACCAGCCTGCGCAAATGGCGACCGCGAAAACCAGTACGGTAGAGAAGTATTTCAGTGTCTTAAATTTCATTTCAGAGGGTCACCATCAGCATCAGGGCGGCACAAATAGAGATCACAAAAAGAGATAAATCCATCAGAGTGGGATGCCAGACTTCACCGGAATAAATCCAGTCACGCAGCAGGCGATGTATCAAAAGCCAGAACACTAACCCCAGTAAAAATGCTTTGAACATCGGGGGGAAATAAAGTGAGGCACCCAGGACCAGATCCGGTAGCGGGAAGCCTGAGTGAAACATTTGCGCATTCACAATATTAATCTCTGCCGGTGATTGTGTTATAAACAAGCTTACCTTTGGAAGCAAAGACGCTGCTTCCGGATGCAATAGTACCTATCATTATATATAGAATTGTAATTTCTCAATTAATGTTCCTAAAACTAAGCTAAACTCTGGGGAGTTATCTTAGCATGCTAATTATAAGGAGGGGATAATTGGAATCGAATCTGGGATCAGATCTCGCACGATTAGTTCGTGCCTGGCGTGCGTTGATTGACGATCGGCTAAAACCGTTGGAACTCACGCAAACACATTGGGTAACACTTCATAATATCAATATGTTACCTCCGGAGCAGTCTCAGATTCAGCTGGCGAAAGCCATTGGAATTGAGCAACCGTCTCTGGTCCGTACACTCGATCAGCTGGAAGAAAAGAAGCTGATTACCCGTCAGACTTGTGCGAGTGATCGCCGTGCCAAGCGTATCAGACTGACTGAAGAAGCAGCGCCGATCATCAATGAAATGGAATCCGTTATTGATTCCACACGTAAAGAAATTTTATCCGGCATGTCTTCTTCCGAAATCGAACTGCTGGGCGGAATGTTGTCCCGGCTGGAAAAAAATATTGCTTCCCTGCAAAGCAAATCATAAAAATCGATTTTTTATTACGTCACACAGCGTTGTTTTTGATCGGACTGAAAAGAATTACCCATAAAAAAACCGAAGCCAGTGGCTTCGGTTTTTGCATTGAGGCTGTAAAAATCAGGCGCCAGGGGACACCGTAATGGTGCTGCCGCTGCTGGCCATGCTCACACGCTGGCCGACGCTGAATTTGGTTGGACCGGCTTTCTGAACCACCTGAATGGTTGTACCGTCATCACGACGAATTTGCAGTTCTACACCGTTAGAACGGTTAAGCGAACTTTGCACCCCCTGACCTGCTACGCCACCGGCGACTGCTCCTGCCGCAGTTGCCAGACTACGGCCGGTACCACCACCGACGGTATTGCCCAGGAACCCGCCTAATACAGCCCCTCCGAGCGCACCAACGATATTTGAATCATCTCCTCCCTGGATTTGCACTGCACGGGTGGACACGATGGTACCGTAGGTCACTTGTTGAATTTGCTTCGCCTGGGATGCGGAGTAAACATCGCCGGACAGAGAGTTATCACTGACGCAGCCAGCAAGGGAAACGCCGGCAAGTCCGATGACGAGTAAACGCTTAATCATAAATAGCTCCTTTATTATGCTGCTGCACACGTTTCAGAGTAGCGGCACCAACAGAGAAAAAACAGTACACAAGTTCAACATCAGTGTCGAAGGTGTCATATAACATATTTGTTTCACTTTCACCTAGTATACAGAAGGCCTGTTCAACTAATAATAAACGCAGGTTTACGTTTTAGACAGCGAATGGCTCAATCAAAATACCGGCATGTCATGTTGTTATTGGTGGCTTTTAGTACACAGATATTTTCAGTGATAAAAAACGTAACAAGAAAAACACGAAGTCATCACACGCTGTAATAAAAATTCAGTTACACATGGCGCTGCCCTTCAAATACCGATTACTCTGTGGTGATTACTTTGTCTGACAATTTTCCCGGAGAGTTAAGGATGTTATCTATGAAGTCAGGTCGTTATATCGGTGTGATGTCCGGCACCAGTCTGGACGGTGTTGACGTGGTGCTGGCCGCCATAGATGAGCACATGGTCGCGCAGCAGGCCAGCTATTCACATCCTATTCCTCTTACGTTGAAAAACGCCATCCTTGGCATGTGTCAGGGGCAACAGGTCACGCTTGAGCAGGTCGGGACGCTGGATACCCAGTTGGGAATTTTGTTCGGTGAAGCGGTTTTAGGTCTGCTGAAAAGCGCCAAAGTCTCGCCGGAAGAAGTGACTGCCATTGGTTGCCATGGGCAAACGGTCTGGCATCAGCCAAAAGGGGAGGCGACCTTTTCCATGCAGCTGGGGGATAATAACCGTATTGCAGCCATGACCGGCATTACTACCGTGGGCGATTTTCGTCGCAGGGATATGGCATGGGGCGGGCAGGGCGCGCCTCTGGTGCCTGCTTTCCATCAGGCATTGCTGGCCGACCCGGCCGAGCGCCGTATGATCCTCAATATCGGTGGCATCGCCAACCTTTCAATGTTACTGCCGGGCCAGCCGGTGCGGGGTTATGACACCGGCCCCGGCAATATGCTGATGGACGCGTGGATCTGGCGCCATCTCGCCCAGCCCTATGATAAAGGGGCTGAATGGGCACATCAGGGGCGGGTGAATTTACGTTTGCTTCAGCAGATGCTGTCTGATCCTTACTTTGCCGAACCGGCACCGAAAAGTACCGGTCGTGAATACTTCAATATGGGATGGCTGGAAAAACAACTGGCGCGTGCTTGTGAAATCTCCCCGGCGGATGTGCAGGCGACGCTGGCTGAACTGACTGCGGTAAGTATCGCCGAGCAGGTGCAACTGGCCGGTGGATGTGACCGGCTGATGGTGTGCGGCGGTGGGGCGCGTAACCCGTTACTGATGGCGCGGCTCTCCGCCATGTTGCCGGGCACGGAAGTTTGCACCACCGATGCCTGTGGTATCAGCGGTGATGACATGGAAGCGCTGGCCTTTGCCTGGCTGGCATTCCGTACGTTATCGGGTCAGCCGGGGAATCTGCCATCGGTCACTGGCGCAAGTCGTGAAACCCTGCTTGGTGCGATTTATCCGGTTGTTTCAACCCGTCCCTGATGCGTTCTCGGTTTTATCTCAATGTGTTGCGTGCGCTGGCATGGTAAATAAAAGGGATAAATCAAGAGCACCCGGGAGCACCGAATGAAAAAGGCAATTATCGCGACGTTAGCAGGTCTGACCCTGGCAGGATGCAGCCAGTTCAGCCACCAGACCGAAAGTCCCACTGAAGAATTACACTACCAGTGCGGCACCTTACCGTTAACGGTTACGCTGGATAAACCGGCTAAGCAGGTCAATATGGTTCTCGATGGTGAACAGCTGAAACTGAAACAGATTGACGCCGCTTCCGGCACGCAATACAGCGATGGCCGTTACACATTCTGGTCTAAAGGCGATCAGGCTTTTGTGCAGCGCGGTGAGAACGTCATCATCGACGATTGCGTTCAAAAATAAACCTATCCGTTATATTTCAGACTGCAGATGCGTTAGCCGCATTTGCTCACCCCGGTCACATAGTTATCTGTGCTCCCGGGGATCCCCACTTTGCCGCCTTGCTGCATTATCGTGGGCAGCGTCATTTTTGATAGCCTTCCTTTCTCTTCGCTGCATCAGGAACATTGAGATCCTGACGCGGCGGGTGCACAATGCGTTTACCTTCCTAAGATACGCAACTGAATCCATATGCCTGATAACAAAGAGTTTGATATTGCGGACTCGCGCCGCGAATACACCCGTGGCGGGCTGCGTCGTGCTGATTTAACCCCTGAACCCCTGCCTTTATTTGAACACTGGCTGAAACAGGCCTGCGATGCCCGTCTCGCTGACCCGACGGCGATGGTGGTAGCGACGGTTGATGAGCGCGGACAACCTTTCCAGCGCATTGTGCTGCTCAAGCACTACGACGAAAAAGGATTGGTATTTTACACCAATCTGGGCAGCCGTAAGGCGCAGCAACTGGCGAATAACTCGCGCATCAGCCTGTTATTCCCGTGGCACATGCTGGACCGTCAGGTCATTGTGCTCGGTCAGGCCGAACGTCTGTCGACGCTGGAAGTGATGAAGTATTTCACCAGCCGGCCGAAAGATAGCCAGATCGGCGCGTGGGTATCGCAGCAGTCCAGTCGTATTTCGGCGCGCGGTGTACTCGAAAGCAAATTCCTCGAACTGAAACAGAAATTCAGCAATGGGGAAGTGCCACTGCCAAGTTTCTGGGGTGGTTTTCGCGTCAAAGTGGATTCGATGGAGTTCTGGCAGGGCGGTGAACATCGTCTGCACGACCGGTTCATTTATCAGCGTGATGAAGCTGAGACAGAAACTGGCTGGAAAATAGACCGCCTCGCACCTTAACCACGAAAAAACACGCGATTCCCTAGCGCTCGGGCGACGAGCGCTTTATTCTATGTCGTTTCCCGTAAAGGTGAGAGAAAGGGCACATGCGCGGCATGATGTCAGACATGAATCTGCACACATTCAGTACCTATTTCTGAGTACAAACAAACGGAGTCTTTGATGGCGAGCAGCAACCTGATTAAACAATTGCAAGAGCGGGGCCTCATTGCCCAGGTGACGGATGAAGAAGCGTTAGCAGAGCGACTGGCGCAAGGGCCAATTGCACTCTATTGCGGTTTCGATCCTACCGCAGACAGCTTGCATTTGGGACATCTGGTGCCTTTGCTTTGCCTGAAACGCTTCCAGCTGAACGGCCACAAGCCTGTGGCGCTGGTGGGTGGCGCCACCGGTCTGATTGGCGACCCGAGCTTCAAAGCCACCGAGCGTAAGCTGAACACCAATGAAACCGTGAACGAGTGGGTGGAAAAAATCCGTCAGCAGGTTTCGCCGTTCCTGGATTTCAGCTGTGGCGATAACAGCGCTATCACTGCCAATAACTACGACTGGTTCGGCGGCATGAACGTGCTGACTTTCCTGCGTGATATCGGCAAACACTTCTCTGTTAACCAGATGATCAACAAAGAAGCGGTGAAACAGCGTCTGAACCGCGATGACAGCGGTATCTCCTTCACCGAATTCTCGTACAACCTGTTGCAGGGTTACGATTTTGCATCCCTTTACGATCTGCACAAAGTTGAGCTGCAAATCGGCGGTTCAGACCAGTGGGGCAACATCACGTCAGGTATCGATCTGACCCGTCGTCTGCACCAGAAACAAGTGTTCGGCCTGACCGTTCCGCTGATCACTAAATCTGATGGCACCAAATTCGGTAAGACCGAGGGCGGCGCAGTCTGGCTGGATCCGAAGAAAACCAGCCCGTACAAATTCTACCAGTTCTGGATCAACACCGCAGATGCCGACGTTTACCGCTTCCTGAAGTTCTTCACCTTCATGAGCATTGAAGACATCAATGCGCTGGAAGAAGAAGACAAAACCAGCGGCAAAGCGCCACGCGCGCAGTACGTTCTGGCCGAAGAAGTGACCGGTATGGTCCACGGTGCAGAAGGTCTGGCGGCTGCAAAACGCATCACGCAAAGCCTGTTCTCCGGCTCCCTGAGCGAAATGACAGAGGTCGACTTCGGCCAGCTGGCGCAGGATGGTCTGGAGCTGTTTGAAGTGCCACGCGATACGGATCTGCAACAGGCGCTGGTCATCGCCGGTATGGCACCGTCGAAAGGCCAGGCACGTACCCTGATTTCGTCTAACGCGGTTTCTGTAAACGGCGAAAAGCAGACGGATACAGAATACAGCTTCGCTGACAGTGACCGCCTGTTTGGTCGCTATACTTTGCTGCGTCGCGGTAAAAAGAACTACACACTGTTGCTCTGGGCATAAGCCTCCGGTCGGTAGAACGGGGGGCTGTGAGGCCTCCCGCTTTCGTTCACTGATATCAGTAATCCCGCCATCTCCCCGATGACGTTACAATCGGAAGTTCTTCATGAAAAGCATTCTTTCTATCCAGTCACATACGGTTTTCGGACACGCAGGTAACAGCGCGGCGGAGTTCCCTATGCGCCGTATGGGCGCAAACGTTTGGCCGCTGAATACTGTGCAGTTTTCTAATCATACGCAGTACGGACACTGGACCGGCTGCGTGATGCCGGCCGCCCATCTGACCGAAATCGCGCAGGGGATTGCAGAAATTGACCGTCTGAAGGATTGTGATGCGGTACTGAGCGGCTATATCGGTTCACCGGAGCAAGGACAAAGCATTCTTGAGATTGTCCGTCGGGTGAAGGCTGCGAATCCGGACGCCTGGTATTTTTGCGATCCGGTGATGGGACATCCTGAAAAGGGATGTATTGTGGCGCCGGGCGTTGCTGAGTTCCACTGCAACCAGGCGCTGGTTAACTGCGACATAATCGCCCCAAATCTGCTGGAACTTGAACTGCTGAGCGGCCACGCGGTGGCAAGCGTTGACGAAGCCGTCGCCACCGCGCGGGAGCTGATCAGCAAGGGCCCGAAAATTGTGCTGGTGAAACACCTGAGTCGTGCAGGCTATCACAGTGACCGATTTGAAATGCTGTTGGTGACTGCAGATGAAGCCTGGCATATTGACCGTCCGCTGGTTGATTTCGGTGTCCGTCAGCCGGTTGGCGTGGGCGATCTGACCAGTGGTTTATTGCTGGTGAATCTGCTCAAAGGTGAAGCACCAGATAAAGCGCTGGAGCATGTGACCGCTGCTGTTTATGAAGTCATGCTTGCCACGCATGCAATGGGTGAATACGAGCTGCAAATCGTGGCGGCGCAGGACAAAATGGTTAAACCTGAGCATCACTTCCCGGCGGTAAAACTGTAAGCACTGCCTGAACACCTCTTTTCCTGAATACACAAAAACGCCCCGTGCTGTTGCAGCCGGGGCGTTTTTTGTGATCACATCGCGAAAGCGATTATTTCAGGCCTTCAGCCGACAGCGCGGCATCAACAGCCGGACGTGCGGCAACGCGTTCGAGATAAGCATTCAGTTCAGTCAGTGCGCTCAGATCAAATTTCAGCGCTTTGGCCCAGCCCATCACGGTAAACAGGTAAGCATCTGCCACGCTGAAACGCGCACCCAGCAGGAAATGATTGTCTTTCAGGCAGGCATTCACGTAAGCAAATTTTTTGCTCAGTGCTTCGCGGGTTAATGTCTTGAACTCTTCCGGCGTTTTGGGATTAAACAATGGCGAGAAACCTTTATGCAGCTCAGTTGCAATGTAGTTCAGCCATTCCAGCGCGTGATAACGGGCCAGTGTACCGGCTTCCGGCATCAGCTGGCGGTCTGGTTTCTGGTCTGCCAGATACTGCACGATAGCCACACCTTCGGTCAGAATACTGCCATCATTGAGCAACAGAGTGGGGACCTGCCCCTTTGGATTCACTGCCAGAAAATCATCACCGGTTTCGGTTTTCCGGGTTGCCAGGTCCACTTTCTCAATGCTGAAGTCCAGACCCGCTTCACGCAAGACGATATGGGGGGAAAGGGAACACGCACCGGATTTATAATACAGTTTCATAAACACTCCATTGAATGGGCAACACATCTCACCCCGCAGTTTCATAGGGACGCAACAGGGCTATATAAAAACTGCTTCTATCCTAGAACCGGCGGGAGCAAAAGTCAGCGTTTTAATTGTGACAGTGCGTCCGGTGATTCATCTTCTGATGAACTCAACCGTCAGTTCTCAGCGCGAGTGCTGATTCAGAAAGTCCCGCACCGCCAGTTCAACATTTTCCGGTGCAGGCAGCATAGGAGAACGCAGTTCGTTATCCATTAACCCGTCCAGTGATAACGCGTATTTGATGGCCGCCGGATTGGGAGCAGAAAACATCAGCCGGATCATCGGCAGTAAGCTAAAGAAGGTTTTACGCGCTGCAGCCATATCCTGCTCTTTGAACTGCTTTATCAGCTGAACAAACTCTTCCGGGAAGATATGTGACGACGCGGCAATCGCCCCTTTACCGCCCAGGCTCAGGGTGGAAAATATCTGTACGTCTTCGCCACACAGCACGTCAAGTTCTCCGTCAGCAATCAGCGAAAGCGTCAGATCTATGCTCCCGCCGCAATCTTTGACGGCTGTAATACGGGGATGTTTGGCCAGCTGGCGGAATGTGTCCAGCTCCATCTGTACGCCGGTACGATAAGGAATATTGTAAAGCACCACCGGCACTGTGGCGTGATCTGCAATTTCTGTAAACCAGGCGACCAGCGCGGCCTGAGAGGGACGAATATAATAGGGCGCGGGGATCAGTAAACCGGCAACCGGACGGCGTAAAATCGCCTCCTGCATTTCACGGATAACGGGCATATGCGTGCCTGATAGTCCCATGATCACCTGGCGGGCTGGCACTACCTCCAGCACCGCATCCAGAACCTGCAGTTGTTCTTCTTTGGTGAGCATAGGGGCCTCACCGGTTGTACCACACACCACGACGCCGTCAACGCCCCGTTTGAGCAGCCGGGTGCACAATGATTTCAGCGCAGTAAAATCAATCTCACCCTGATGAAAAGGCGTGACCAGCGGGACCCAGATACCTGAAAACGATGACATGATGTGATTCCTTAAACGGCGTGATTTATCAGCCTCGGATCATGTCAGTAAAACAGGGACGAGCGCCAATTGAATGAATTAATAAGGTGTTTTGAGTTATCTATGGTGCTTATAAATCGTTGAGCCAGATACGGGATAACATGTTCATTTCATCGCTCAGTAAAGTTTTTAACACATCAACCGGCACGGGGCGGGAGAACAGATAGCCCTGGAGATGTGAGCAACCTGCTGATACTAAAAAGGATTTCTGCAACTGATTTTCGACGCCTTCGGCAATGACGTTGAGATGCATTTTATTACCAAGCTGGGATACGGCAGAAACGATCGCGGCGGTATCATTCACTTCTGTGACATATTGCACAAATGAACGGTCAATTTTCACGCTGTCTACCGAAATATCTTTCAGCAAACTGAGGCTGGAATAACCCGTACCGAAATCATCCAGCGAAACCTTAACCCCAACCTTACGTAATTTAGCGAGATGGCTGAGGCTGGTCTCGTTGGCATTCATGACGGACGTTTCGGTCAGTTCAAGTTCGAGTCGAGAAGGCGGGAAATCTTCCTCAGCCAAAACCGCCAGAATACGCGGCCCGAAATCCTGTTCACCGAGCTGAACGGCTGAAACATTGATCGCCAGATTAAGCCGCTCAAAATTTCTGATATCGCGACATGCCTGACGCAAAACGATTTCACCGAGCTGAATCACCAGCCCGGTTTCTTCGGCCAGAGCGATAAACTGTACCGGCGAGACCTGTCCGAGCACGCCGTGGTTCCAGCGTGCCAGCGCCTCAACGCAAACGACCTTCTCATCACGGCTGCGCAAAATAGGCTGATAAACGCAGGTCAGATCGCCTTCTCTGGCCAGCGACTCCGCCAGCGCTTTCACCATAATGCGTTTACTGACGCTGCTGGCATCAAGTAATTCAGAATAAAACGAAAACATATTTTTGCCGCGCTGCTTGGCTTCCAGCAGCGCCGTATTGCCGCGGCGCATGATCTCGCCGGCGGTAATATTCTCTGCGCCAAACATCACAATGCCGAATGAAATTGTCATCATCGGATTGGCCCGCGTCAGCGTAAACGGCTGGCGCATCATCACCAGTATTTCCAGCGCCAGATTATTGGCCATTTCACTGGTCGGACTATTGCGCAGAATAATCGAGAATTCATCACCACCAATGCGCGAAACCGTTCCGCTGTTGCCGACTTCATTACGCAGACGCTGGCCGAATTCACAGAGAATGGCGTCACCTGCCTGATAGCCATATGTGTCGTTGATGTAATTGAAGTCGTTGAGATTAAGCAGGAAGAGGGCGTGAGGTTCAGGGCGATACATGCGCTGGGCGGCAATCTGGCTAAGCTCCTCACTGAGCGCCGTCCGGTTGGGCAGGCCGGTCAATACGTCATGACGGGCAAGGTAGCGGATCTGCGCTTCTGAGTTGCGCAAAAGCGAAATATCCATAATGGAGGTCAGAATGAAATGCCGTGCCTCCAGCGTAACGCGCGATTTACGCACCAGCACATTGCGGCGGTTACCTGATGGGTCAACCAGCGTTTCTTCGTTGACCGTTTTTTCGCCGGTTTCCAGAACTTCGATATCGCGTTCACGCTGCCGTGCCGCTTGTTCAGGATCCGTAAAAAAAGAAACCTCCTGACCAATCAATTCTTCCCGTGAACGCCCATAAAATTCGCTGGCTTTCTGATTAAGGAATACCAGTTTACGCTCATTATCTTTAAGGACTGTTGCTTCGGGAAGCGCATCAAGAACTGCCTGGCATATCGCAATATCTGTAAGCATGAGTTAAATACCCCGGGCAGAAAATGAGTGTGATGTGGCACTGTATGTTAACCAGTAAACTCATAAGATTGTTTTTTCCAATTATTACTCACAATTGGATGAGAATATTACCGTTGTTTTTAAATTTTAAAATTCAATTGGTTATCACGCACTAAGTAAGGTATTCGATATATTATTCGGGTGAATAACGATCAACTTAGTTCAATGCGTTTTTTAGCGACGAATTTTAGCAGTTACAAAGCATGATCTGCCTGAATGAATAAGTGCGGGCTCGCATCCTGTTCAGGTATCACCGGATGCCATACTGATACTGAGCGTTACCAGCATATTATGCTGCGAATTCAGGGCTAACCAACGCTGATAGAAGCGGGCGAAAATGTCGTCAGTTAAGATCCCGCAAAAATTCGCTGAGCAAGTGTGTCAGAAATAAGCAATGAAAGAATATTACAGGTATGCAGGCGGTTATTCTGAACAAGCATAGGGACCGGACAGAGGCACTTTTATCCTATTGAGGAACGACTTTATAAACGGTGAAACGGAGAAATAAAAACAGCCTGGAATGAAGTATCAGAGATGCTTTTTAGTCCCAAATTTTTCATCCCATTCGCGTCGGTAACTGCGGGATTGTTTACGACCTTTCAGCCAGAGGAAAGTACACACTACACAGACGCCCGCTGAGAAAACAATGTTACGCATATCCTGATCATAAAAAATGACCAGCACACAGTCGAGAGCCGCCACAATCGCGAACCATTTATGCATGTGCGACTGCCTGCGGGTTTCTGCATTCATTCTTTTTAGCTGGCGTCCCTCATCCAGGACTTTTCTTTTTACCATCGCACGCCCCCGGTTTGAGTTGAGCCAATAATGTGACTGACAATTAATTAAGAATAGCAAACAGAAAACGGGTTTCTGCTGCGTAATATTAACTGATCCCGGAATTATTATCGCGAACAACATGTCAGTCTGATTCGTCAAATAGCACGGTTTACTGGCTGTTTTTGCACACTTTTAGAACGCCAGCACCCACTCAAAAATAGATTTTTTTTGGTGTAAAAGTATTACCAATTGCTGCTGAGGATTGATTTCACAGCCTGTAGTGGATTATCGTTTCGGAATTATCTTAATTTTCGGTGAGAAAATGGGCGATTCATCATCACGAAAGATCGTTGATAGTGCGAACATTTATCAGGATTTCGATACCCGTTTTTACGAATGGGAAGACGGAATGTCCAGCGCAGGTTTCAAACTTGAACTGCCCGATCGCCACCGGGAAGAGTTTGACTGGGGTGTCACCGGCTACAATTTCGGTCGGGTGATTGGCGGTGTGCTGACTGTCAGTGAGCATGATATCAACCGTCAGTACGGCAATCTGTTCTCAATGCCTGATCATATCGTCATTTTCATTGTGATCGTCGGCGGGATGGCGTGTCAGTGCTTCGGCGAGCGGTTCATGCTGAATCAGGGGGATATTCTGATCCAGGATATGTCCCAGCCGATTAAAATCCATGTGTATCCGGGCGAGCAGAAACCGCGTCTCGGTTCATATCAATACATTATTATGCCCAAGCACAGCCTGCATTTTAATGTTGATATCGCCTCGTTACACGGGAAGCGCATTCCTGCTGCCTCTCCGGTGAACATTATTCTGCGCAACCATTTTGCGACGATGGTGCAGGTTTTTGATCAGATGACCGAACAGGAAGTGCTGAGCACCGGTGAGGGCGCGGCGTCGGTATTCCTGCAAACCCTGCACCTGGTGGCGGGGAAAAAGGTGGAACATCCGTTTGAGCAAAGTGCACGTCTTGAGCGCATTTGTCTGTATATCGAAAAGCATCTCGGCAAACCGATCAGTATTGATATTCTGTGCAAAAATTTTGCTATTTCGCGCTCCGGGTTATATCGCCTGTTTGAACCGCTTGGTGGTATCGCGCAGTTTATTCGCAGCCGTCGGTTATTGCTGGCGAAGCGACTCCTGCGTACCTCTTCTATGTCTGATCAAAGTCTGGCTGCTATTGCGAGACAGTGTGGCCTGGAACTTAGCGCCTTACGTCGCTATTTCCATGAATTCTATGGCGCAACGCCTTCCGAAATGCGGGAGAAATTCCGCCGTGATGCTGAACAACTCGGGCAGATAGATGCCACCCATGTGAATTGGGTGGCTTCGCTTTAATGATCTGATTTGCCAATAATTGCTCAGAAAGTGTTAAATATTTACGTGTTTAGTGATCTGTCACTATTCTGATTTTTTCCTCCGCAGGGCGGAATCAGAGCCGTTTTTCCAGCCAAACGCGTAGACTCGGTGGAATAGTCATCAATAATCTTTGAGAGTGCATTATGTTATTCCCTCAACCGGCAGTTGATGAACCGGCTCGTCTTGCCATACTGGCTTCCCTGGGCATCCTGGATTCTCCCGGAATTGAGGAGATTGACCGTATTACCCGGATGGCTGCCCGGCAGTTTCAGGCTAAGGCTGTTGTAGTTTCATTGATTGACGCGGACCGGCAGTGGTTCCTTTCACACACCGGCGTTGACATTAAACAGTCTCACCGTGATATCTCATTTTGCGGTCATACCATTCTCGAATCCGGCCCGCTGATTGTCAGGGATGCCCGGCTCGATTTGCGCTTCCACGATAATCCGCTGGTCACCGGTAATCCCCATATCGTGTTTTATGCCGGTTGCGCCCTGCATTCGAAAGAAGGGGTGGCGCTGGGGGCATTATGTCTGGTTGATGACCGCCCCAGGGAATGGTGTGAGGAAGATCAGCAAACTTTGCTGGATATGACAGCGCTGGTTCAAAGTTATATTTTGCACCTCGAAAACCGGCAGTATACGGCGCGGGTAGAAGACAATCTGGCGAAAAGTGAAGCTTTGTTTGAACAGACATTTGCTCACGCTGCCGTTGGCTTCTCCTTAGTCGGACTCGACTGGCGCTGGCTGCGCATCAATCCGCAGGTATGCAATATGCTGGGATATGCCGAACATCAGTTGCGTGATTGTCTGTTGCAGGACGTGACCCATTGCGATGATCTTTATGCCGAAAACGTGCTGATTCCCCGTCTGCTTTCCGGTGAAATCAACAGCTTCAGCGTAGAAAAACTTTTACAGCGGGCGAACGGCAGTACGCTCTGGGTGACGCTGACGGCCTCACTGGTGCGTAATGTGACCGGCGAAGCCCATCACTACATTGTTGTTATCAGTGACATTACTGAGCGTAAACATATCGAACAGGCGCTGTATTCGCTGCAGGAGGATCTGGAACGCCGTGTGGCTGACCGCACGCATGAGTTACAGGTGACAATGGAACAGCTCCATCAGGAAATTGCGCGGCGTCTGACCCGTGAACAGGAGCTGACGGAAAGCAAAAAACGCCTCAGGGCCATCACTGATAATATCCCCGCGCTGATTTGCCATGTTGATGCGAATGAGCAATACACGTTTGTGAATCATTTCCACGCCAACTGGTATGGCGTCGAAGAGACACAGGTCTGCGGGAAGCAGGTCAGGGAGGTCGTGGGGGAGCACAGTTATGACAAGATTAAACCCTATATTCATCAGGTGTTGCAGGGCATGACGGTGAGTTACGAAATCGAATTGCCGGATTATTACCGCCATGGCAAAGGCGGCGTTTTGCATACCACGCTGATCCCTTGCGACGATATCCGTAATGGTTATTACGGCCTTTCAACCGATATCAGCGAAATAAAAGCGCTGCAGGCTCAGCTGGAATTTGAAGCAAATCACGACCCGCTGACCGGATTACCGAACCGGCGCGCCTTCCAGCAATCATTGAGTTATACCGCCGGACATCAGGAAAAAGCAGAAACCGACATCGCATTGCTCTTTTTGGATATTGATAATTTTAAAGTCTATAACGACACCTACGGGCACGAATTTGGTGATTTGATCCTGAAGTTTTTCGGTCATACCTTACGCGATAATCTGCGTTCGCAAGATATTGTGGCACGTCTGGCGGGAGATGAATTTACCGTTTTGCTGAGTCAGTTGAACAATACTGAAAATGACGTCAGCCGCATTTGCGTCAGTCTGATGAATGCATTGCACTCAATCGAGCATGTCGCAGGCGTCCCGGTGGCATTGTCTGCCAGTATCGGTGTGGCGATAGGCCGCGCACGCCAGCCTTTGCTGCCGGATACGCTGATGGCACGGGCCGATGCCGCGATGTACCGCGCAAAACAAAGTGGGAAAGGGCGATATTATTTAGGGTAAAAGTCTGTACAGATCGGCGTTTCTTAGGTTTGGATGATTATGTTGCAAAAACGCCTCCCGGAGGAGGCGTTGATAAACTATCGGCAGAGGCTTCTGTGTTTACTGAGCAGAAGCCAGTTCAGGTTGCTTCTCGTCAGTTTCGCGATCCAGCGTCATGCGGTGCAGTTTAGATGCAGTCACCAGCATCAGCACAGCAATCACAGCTGTCGCAATACCAATCTGCAGGAAGACGTGACTGTAAATGGCCAGTGAGGCATGGGCGTCATCAATGTCAGAAGGCACGGCTGTCAGGTTGGCAACATATCCTGCGATAATCGCCGCGGCTGCGGTGGTCAGGAACCAGGCACCCATGATGAAACCCATCAGACGCTGTGGAACCAGCTGAGCCACCATCGCCAGACCCAGGCCGGAAATCATCAGCTCGCCAATACTTTGCAGCGCGTAGCTCAGTACCAGCCAGTTTACTGACACGATGCCTTGCTCATTCGCCAGGCTCGCACCCCACGGCAGCACCAGGAACGCACCGGAACATAACACCATACCCATCGCAAACTTGTGTGGCATTGGCATGCGGTCGCCGACCTTGGTGTAGATAGCTGCGAGAACCGGGCTGGCCACCATGATCCAGAATGGATTCAGCGCCTGGAACTGCTCAGGCTGGAAGCTGATACCCAGCAGGTCGTGACCTACGTTGTGGATAGCGAAGAAGTTCAGCGACGTTGGCATCTGGCTGTACAGCACAAAGAACACCACCGCTTCCATCATCAGCAGGAACGCCACAATCATCTTCCGGCGTGCAATGCCTTGCATTGAGAAGGTTTCTTTTGCAAAGACAATAATGATACCCACGGAAACCACACCCAGAACCATACGTGCAATGGTTTGGTTATGCAGTAACCAGCTTGACAGGAATACCAGCGCCACGACCCCGGCCAGCACCATCAACAGTTTCTTGAATTGCAGCGGCGCGAAGTCTGGTTTCGAACCCTGACGTTTGACCCATTTGCGGCAGAACAGGAAGTTCACAATAGTGATCAACATACCCACCACGCTCAGGGAGAACGCGACGCTCCAGCCATACTTTGCAGCCAGCCACGGTGTTGCCAGCATGGAGAAGAATGAACCAATGTTCACCGACATGTAATACATGGTGAATGCGCCATCAAGACGCGGATCATCTTTTTCGTAGCAGGTAGAAAGCAATGAGGATGGATTTGCTTTAAACAAGCCACTGCCGACGGCGATAGTCGCCATACCCAGATAGACCCAGAAGATTTCGTGGCCGGAATAGGCAACGAATGAATAACCTAACGCCAGAACAATCGCGCCAAGCACGATCACGCGTTTTGAGCCCAGCACTTTATCACCCAGCCAGCCGCCGATAGCTACAAAGCCATACACAAGCGCACTGAATGAGGAGAACAGGGTGATGGAGTCGGCTTCACTCAGGCCAAGCATTTTGACCAGGTAAACCGCCATGATCCCTTGCAGGCCGTAGTAACCGAAACGTTCCCATAATTCGATGGAGAAGATCAGGTAAAACGCTTTTGGCTGTTTGAAGGCGTTAAGACTCACGCTTTCATTGTTTGGTGTTTTGTTTGCAGTTGACACTCGTACCTCTGTTTATTCCTTCCGGCCATAGAGGGCGGAAACGCATAAGTGGCGCGAAATAAGCACCCTTTGCATTGTTATAAGATGGGATGACGGCAAGTAATGTTCACTATCTTCGTAAATGTGGCAAGGAGTTTGACATATGCCGTTACATTTAACTTATCCGGCGTGATTAATCTGTGTTCGAAATGTTATGCAGAATTAATGTTTATGTTTTCTAAATAGGCAATATGAATATGTTGTATGAATTATAGTCTCTGTTTTTACATTGTCATTGTTTTACGATGAAATGATTAATCAGTTTTATCATCTGCCATGGAGTGAATAAATAGTGAATGTTTCTATGTTGACGGGGTTTATGAAGTGATTTGTGAATAAATAATTTACTGCTGGAGATCTACCCGCCACGCCGCACAGTGTAATGTGATCAGCTTCTCGTTTTAACACTAAATTTCCGATTGAAAATAAGATTAATACGACTTATGCCGGTTAGGTGGTGCAGGGGTTTACAATTGGCATCACCGGCAGGTGAATATCCTGCCGGAATGAGGGGGTACAAGGAGAGTAAAAAGGAGGACTATTGATTCAGGGTATCGCCCAGCGTCTGAATCAGCCGGTTTGACCAGCTGAACAGTGCCGTTGTCAGCAGAATATCCAGAGATTGTGTTGCTGAATACCCGGCATCAGACAAACCATGCAGCTGGCGCGCATCAAAACGTTCCGGCGTCCGTGTCAGGGTGACCACCGCCTCCAGCAAGGCAGTCTCTTTTTTGTCTTGCAGATTTTTCGACAGCGTATCGATGGCATCATCACGGTGATTTTCTGCGAATAAGTCATTAATCAGCCTCTCATTACCGCCCGCTTCGAGATACAAACGGCCGTGGATCCCGGCGCAATACAAACAACCGTTCAGCTGTGACGTGGTGACGGCAGCCAGCTCACGCCATGTAGCGACCGGATCCGCACCTGCCTGCATAATATTGTTAAATACTGCAGAAAATTCGCTCAGCGCGTCGGCATCATGTACCAGCAAAGTATAGAAAGACGAAGAGCGGGCATCAGGTGCGATTAAATCCAGCACATCCTGCTGATGCTGGCTGGCATCTTCCGGCACCACTTCAGGTAATCGTGACGTCCATTGCAACATTGCGAGTGAAAATCCTTTTTGCTCACATCCTTCCGGTGAAGGAAACCCCGGCAAGACGGCGGCAGCGCGTCCACGTAAACCATTAAGAACCGCCAGAACGCGCGCCTGATAGCTGACAAAGCCAATCAGCTGCGTAAAGGTCACGATATCGCGCGTGCTGAAACCGACATCATAAAGCTGATGCAACATCGGCACCGTAATCAGTGTTGGCTGGGTAGCTAGGAGTCGTGCGAACTGGGTAATGTGGGTCTGGCGGATGTTACTTTTACGGGAGGCATCAGGGCTGGGTAGCGGAGCGAGTCGGGCAGCGTAATGGCTACAGAGTATCTGTACGCCGGTAACCTGTGCCACTGTCAGAGCACTACTGAGACGGTCATACAATGATAATGTTTCAGTACGCGAAACCTTCAGCGTGTCAGGAAACAGCACCTCATAACAGGTCCGGGATGCCCGAAGCAGTCGCTGGCGTTCATTAAGCAACTGGCGAAGCGTCGGGTCGAGCTGAACATCAAGGCCCAGCAGAAAGCGATCCTGTACCAACGCAGCGTGGGGATCGAGCGGAAGATGACCATATTGGCTGGATTGTGTTTCATGATACCAGCCGCTGTGTGCGGCCTTGCGTTGTTGTTCCATGAACGGGTCCTTTCTTCAAGCCTGTTACTCAGGCAAATTATCAGACCCTATCGTTGCCGATACCGCTGTCGATATAAAATAATGTTAAGCGATAAATCATATCTAAAAGGAATAGAAGGGGGTGAATTTGCATAAAAAGAAAACGGTGACAGTTTCCTGACACCGTTTAGGGGGAGAATCTGCCCGTCTATTACCCTGCAGAGGGATTAATTACCGTCCCGACGCCAGGCATCAGCCGTCAGCGCTTCACCGAAGTGACTGGAAATCAACCGTTTGGTCAGGTCATGCAGCGGTGCTGCCAGCACTTCGGCCGTATTCCCACGCTCCACCACTTCGCCTTCGTGCATCACCAGTACCTGATCGCTGATGTGTTTCATCATGCCCAGATGCTGAGTCACATAGATATACGAGATGCCCTGTCTTTCCTGTAATTCGAGCATCATATTGATGATTTGCGAACGCATCGACATATCCAGAGACGCCAGTGCCTCATCGGCCACGATGACTTTGGGTTGCAGGATAAGCGCGCGCGCCAGTGCCACGCGTTGTTTCTGACCGGACGCCAGCATATGCGGATAATAATTAGCATGATCGGGCAGCATCCCGACCAGCCGCAACGTCTCGTTGATGCGTTGTTCGCGCTGTTGTGCATCCATTTCGCTGTTCAGACGCAGTGGCGCTTCAAGTAACTGCCCGATACGCTGACGCGGATTAAGTGAGGTGCTCGGATCCTGGAAAATCATACGGATTTGCTGGCTGCGAAAGCGATAATCACCAAACGCCAGCGGATGTTCATCAATGAGAATTTCGCCGCCGCTTGGCTCGACCATGCCGGAAAGCATTTTAGCCAGCGTCGACTTGCCCGAACCATTCTCGCCGATGATCGCCAGCGTTTGTTTTTCGCGCAGTGTAAAACTGACCGGTTTCACTGCCTCGAGATTCATCTTGCGGAACAGTCCGGTGCGATAACGGAACGTTTTGCTCAGATTACGGACTTCGAGCAGAGTTTCGCCCATTATTGCTCCTCCATGTTCAGCGGGAAATGGCAGGCATACGCATGGGTTTTAGCCAGACGCAGACGCGGTGTTTCAATACATTTTTTCTGCGCGTAAGGGCAACGTGGTCCCAGGCGGCAGCCAATCGGCAAATGTTCCAGCGAAGGAATGGCACCCGGCAAGGTATTCAGACGGCTTTTATGCGGTAATGAACGGCCGAAATCCGGCATCGCGCGGATCAGTGCCTGTGTATAAGGATGATGTGGCGAGGCC
This sequence comes from Rahnella sp. RFA10(1/100), assembly GCF_004195115.1. Lineage (NCBI taxonomy): Bacteria > Pseudomonadati > Pseudomonadota > Gammaproteobacteria > Enterobacterales > Yersiniaceae > Rahnella > Rahnella sp. RFA10(1/100). The sequence goes on along the minus strand of NZ_SEWR01000001.1, from coordinate 946,528 downwards.
AGCAGTTCTTCACACACCGCACTTTCAACAGTTTGCCCGCAGTACAGCACATTGACGCGGTTCGCCCATTTGCTCATCATTTGCAGATCATGACTGATCAGCAAAATGGTGGTGTTATTGTTCTGATTGAGCCGCGCCAGCAGACGGAAAATCTGCGCCTGCGTAGTCGGCTCCATGGCATTCGTCGGCTCATCAGCAATCAGCAAGCGTGGCTGATTTGCCAGCGCGATGGCGATCATCACTTTCTGGCATTCGCCTTCAGTCAGCTCATACGGATAACTGGCCATAATATCTTTGTGATCTTTAATGCCGACGCGGTGCAGCAGTTCGATGGCGCGTTTTTTCCGCCACTTCCAGCGCTGATACCAGCGGCCTTTATAGGTCCAGCCGGGGATCGCCTGAATCAGCTGGCGGCCAATGCTTTCCGAAGGATCCAGACAGGACTGCGGCTCCTGGAAAATCATCGACACGTTTTGCCCGACCAGTTTGCGCCGCTCACGGGGCGTCAGTTGCAACAGGTCGATGTTATCAAAGCGCATACGGTCAGCCGTCACACGCCAGTTATCTTTGGTAACGCCACAAATCGCTTTGGCAATCAGGCTCTTACCCGAACCGGATTCCCCTACCAGCCCGCGAATTTCACCGGCGTTAAGCGTCATACTGACGCGGTCGACGGCTTTGACCGGGCCCTCGGCGGTCATAAATTCGATGGTCAGATTGCGGATATCGAGTAACGGCATTATTCCACCCCCGCGTTAATCGCCCGGCGCACACCGTCACCCAGCAGGTTGATCAGTAGCACGCTGATAAGAATGGCGGCACCCGGCAGCATGACTGTCCACGGCGCAACGTACACCAGTTCCAGCGAATCGCCGAGCATGGCACCCCATTCCGGTGAAGGCAGTTGCGCGCCCAGATCCAGAAAACCTAACGCGGCGATATCCAGAATCGCCATAGACAGGGCACGGGTAAATTCCGTGGCCAGCACCGCGACAATATTCGGCAAAACGGCAAAACGCAGGATTTGCCAGGTAGAGGCCCCATCGAGACGCACGGCAACCACATATTCTTTTTCCAGTTCATCATGCACGGCACTGTAAATGGTGCGGGAAATACGCGGCAACAGGGCCAGCCAGACCGCCAGCATCGCATGTTCAAGCTTCGGGCCAATAAACGCGACCACGACAATTGCCAGCAGCAGGGAAGGGATCGACAGCAGTGTATCGAGAATATGGTTCAGAATGGCCGATTTCAGGCCACGGCTGATCCCTGCCAGCACACCGACAATGACGCCACATAATGACGCGGCCAGCGTGATCAGCAGCGCGCCGCCAATCGTCGGTGCCGCGCCGGTTAACATCCGGCTAAGTAAATCACGCCCCAGATCGTCTGTGCCAAGAAAGAACGACACATTGCCGTAGCGTGACCAGGATGGCGGCAACAGCTGATAGCCAAGAAATTGTTGATCGAGCGCGTAAGGGGCTAATAAATGGCCAAATATGCACAGCAATAACAAACCGAGCACACCGTAGAAACCAATCATCGACAGCGTGTCGCGATAGAAAATCCCCCAGGTGTGGCGCAGCGGGCTCGGAACCTGTTTTTCGCGGTATACATTATCGAAGGGCATACCATTCCTTATGTTTCAATGGATTCATCAGTGCACCCAGAATGTCTGAAAGCACATTGACCACAATGACCAGCGAGCCAACGACCATCACACCGGCTGAAATCGCCGCATAATCCTGCTGACGGATGGCGTTAATCAGCCAGCGTCCGATGCCCGGCCAGTTAAACACCACTTCGGTAATCATCGCCAGTGTCAGCATGGTCGAAAATTGCAGGCCGAGTTTTGGGATTATCGGTGGCAATGCATTGTGTAATACATGACGACGGATAATCGTAAAGCGTGATAAACCCCGGGTTGCGGCAGCTTTCACGTAGTTTTTTTCCAGCACATCATCGGTAGAAATGCGCATCAGGCGGATCACTTCAGTCGTCGGTGCAACGGCCAGTGCGGCGATCGGTAAAATCATATGGCGGATGGCGCTCATGATCATCTCATGGCGGTATGGCGAATCAGAAAGCCATGCATCAACCAACGTCAGGCCGGTGACGGTTTTCAACTGATAGAGTAAATCCAGCCGACCGGAGACCGGCAGCCAGCCCAGTTGCAGCGAGAAGAACAGCATCAGCAGCACCGCCAGCCAGAACACCGGGATGGAAAAACCGAGCAGGGCGATGCTGCTGATGGCCACATCCGTCCATTTTCCGCGCATCACTCCCGCCAGAATGCCAAGCGGGATGCCGACGACTAACGCCAGCGCAAAGGCCAGAACGCACAGTTCAATCGTGGCCGGGAAAACCGCTTTCAGCTGATAAGTGATGCCTTCGCCGTTGATGCTCGACACACCAAAATCAAACTGGCAAAGACCCGCAAAATAGAAGCGGTAGGCATCCCATAAAGAGGCACCGCGCAGTGGCGCATTCGGCGTGAAATAACTCAGGCTGAAGGCCACCAGGCTGAGAAAAAACAACGTGACCAGCAGGAGCAAAATACGGCGTAGCGTAAAGATGATCATGGGGCTTTCCTTCCTTCGTCATCACGGCTCTTTTCATCATCACGAAACACGCCGGCAAAAGAGGAGTTGCCAAACGGGCTCAATACCAGCCCTTTAATATCGTAACGGTAAGCCTGAAGGCGCAGGGAAGAGGCCAGTGGCAACACCGGCAGCTCCTGCTCAAGTATCTTTTGCGCCTGCTGATAAAACTCAATGCGCTGAGAAAGTTGTTGTGACAGCAACCCCTGACGCAGCAATTCATCAAATTCCGGGTGACACCAGTGAGCATAGTTGGTCTGCGAATGAATCGCCGCGCAACTGAGCATCGGGCGGAAGAAACTGTCCGGGTCATTACTGTCTGTTGACCAGCCGGATAACGTCAGGTCGTGATTCATCTCCATCAGCTTTGCTTCCTGGAAACGTCCCTCGACCGGGACAATCGTCACTTTAATCCCCACCTGCGCCAAATCTGCCTGAATGAGTTCAGCGGTTTTCAGCGGGCTGGGGTTAAATGACTGTGACGCCGTCGGCACCCATAAATGCAGATTAAGGTTTTCCTGTCCGAGGTCTTTAAGGATTTGTTTCGCTTTATCCGGATTGTATTCCGTCACCTGCGCGTTGCTGTCATAAGCCCAGGACGCACGCGGCAGAATAGACGCAGCGGTTTCAGCAGTGCCGTAATATATGGACTGCATCAGGCGCTGATTGTTGATCGACAGCGCGACTGCCTGACGGATACGCGGATCATTGAGCGGGGCTTTGTTGGTATTAAAAGCCAGATACGCAACGTTCATCCCCGGACGCAGGGAGAGACGCAAACGCGGATCCTCACGTAATATGGACAGCTGACTGGCTGCCGGATAGGCCAGCACATCACATTCACCGGTCAGCAGTTTCGACAAACGCCCGGTGCCGCCAACGCCCATATCAATCACCACCTGCGCCATGCGCGGCGTCCCTTTCCAGTACTGACCGTTGCGCGCCAGGCGTACATACTGGCCGGTGCGATATTCGCCTAACTGAAACGGGCCGGTGCCGACCGGCTGGCGATCAATCTCTTCTTCGTTGCCGGATTTTGTCAAATTCGCGGCATATTCAGCGGAAAGCACCGGTGCGTAGTGTGTCGCCAGATGCCACAGGAATGAGGCGTCAGGATTATTCAGACGAAACTCGACAGTGTAGTCGTCGAGTTTTTTGATGCTTTTCACCGCCCGGGCAAACTGCAGACTGTCAAAATACGGGTATTCCTCACCGTTTACAGCATGGTAATGATTATTCGGGTCGATAATACGCTGGAAGCTGAATACCACGTCGTCAGCATTCATTTTACGCGATGGCGAAAACCAGCCGGTTTTCTGGAAAGGTACATCTTTGCGCAGATGAAAACGGTAGGTTGCGCCATCATCCAGCACTTCCCAGCTTTGCGCCAGTTCGGGGATCAGGCGATAGGTATAAGGATCAACATCCAGCAGGCGGTCGTATAACTGTGCGGCCAGCGTATCAATAATCAGCCCGCTGCTGGCTTTCTGCGGGTTAAAGGTATTGATCATGCCGTTAACACAATAGACAAAGCCGCTCTGGCGAATATCTTTCACCGGCGCACTGACCTCTGACGGGCTGGCGTGTGTTGGGGCAGTTTCAGCAAAGACTGCAGTGGACAAGCCGCTCAGTAAAAGCATCCACAAAGTTAGACGGCGCATAAAGGCTTCAAAGTTAAGGTGCAATACCGTCAGTGTATCGCACTCTGCCAGGTACCCCAATCCATTGAGCAAATCAGCGCATGATCCTGCGGCACTTCGCGCAAAAACTGGCCATCTGTAAATAAAACCCTTGAAATCGGAATGCTATTGTTATGTTATATTATAACAATAAACGCAGGCGAAAAATTCCTGCACTGTTCTCGCGATGAGGTTAATGATGTCCTTACTCCCCGTTACCGTGCTGTCCGGTTTTCTTGGCGCAGGCAAAACTACCGTTCTCAACCACATTCTGAACAACCGTCAGGGACTGCGTGTGGCGGTTATCGTCAATGATATGAGTGAGGTGAACATTGACGCCGCGCTGATCACTAACGAAATTACCCTTGACCGTCAGCAGGAAAAACTGGTGGAAATGAGCAACGGCTGCATCTGTTGTACGTTGCGGGAAGATTTGCTGATTTCAGTGCGCGGGCTGGCACAGGCCGGATGTTTTGATTATCTGCTGATTGAATCGAGTGGTATTTCAGAACCGCTGCCGGTGGCAGAAACGTTCACATTTGAAGATGAAAACGGTGAAAGTTTATCGCAGTTTGCGCGGCTGGATACGCTGGTGACTGTTGTTGATGGCGTCAACTTTATGCAGCAATATCAGGAAGCACGGAGTGTGCAGGAGGCCGGTGAAAGTCTCGGTGAGGACGATGAGCGCAGCGTGACGGATCTGCTCATCGACCAGATAGAGTTTTGTAACGTGTTGCTGGTGAGTAAAACCGATCTTCTCGACAGCCGGCAGCAGCGCGAAGTGATTGCGTTGCTGAAAAGCCTCAATCCTGATGCGCACATTATTCCGATTTCCCCTGGCAGCCTGCCGCTGGACACCGTGCTGAATACACACCGGTTTGATTTCGCCAAAGCACAACAGGCGCCGGGCTGGCTGAAAGAGTTACGTGGTGAACATAAACCGGAGACTGAAGAGTACGGCATCAGCAGTTTTGTCTACACGGCGCGCAGGCCGTTTGATCCGGATAAATTTTACCGCGTGGTGCATGGTGACTGGGGCGGCGGCACTTTACTGCGCTCCAAAGGCTTTTTCTGGCTGGCGTCGCGTCCGCGTTTTGCCGGCCAATGGAGTCAGGCGGGGGGGATTGCGCGTTATGGCATGGCAGGTATTTTCTGGCGTTCTCTGCCGGAAAGCGACTGGCCGGAGGATGATGAAACCCGTGAACACATTTTGGAAAAATGGGTAGAGCCGTTTGGAGATATGCGACAGGAACTGGTCTTTATCGGTCAGCACATGAATAAAGAAGAGATTATCCGGCGGCTGGATGCGTGCCTGCTTAGCGAAGAACAGATGGCAGAAGGTATTGAACACTGGGTGAACATGGCTGATCCGTTCCCGGCATGGTAGTCCTTAGGGAGGGTAGGGTTGTTCAATAAGTAGCCATAATGTCATTGTGGTAATGAGAAATATTCTCAACAAAGTACTTTACAGACGATACTGAGAACCATTATCATCTTTTCACCGGACGAGAAATGCCCCGCCAGGGACGTTAATCGCGAGGTACGACATTGCTCACATTGCTTCCAGTATGACTTAGCCAGCTCGGGTGCTGGCTTTTTTTTTGCCTGTTATTCAGCCGCTTCCTGCGAGTTCACCTGTATCCCGTGTTTCTTCAACATCCCGCGTAACTGATGATACGTCACGTTCAGCAGCTCAGCGGCTTTACGCTGATTAAACCGCGCCTGCCGCAAAGCCTGTCCGATCAGATTTTTTTCCTGCCCGGTGAGCCATTGCTTAATATCCAGCGGCAGTGTCGGCAGGTTTTCGTGCTTACTGTCATCAGCCGGTTCCGCAGCGCCGTTGCGCGGTGTGAACGGGTTCAGAATGATATTATCAAGCGGAAAATCACTGGTGCCATGGCGGTACATCGAACGTTCCACCACATTTTTCAGCTCACGGATATTGCCCGGCCATTGATACGTCAGCAGCGTCTCCCGGGCGTACTCTGTAAATCCGGGAAATAAAGGCAGGGAAAGTTCACGACACATCTGGATGGCAAAATGTTCGGCCAGTAACATGATGTCCTGCTGACGTTCGCGCAGGGGCGGTAATTGCACCACATCAAACGCCAGCCGGTCCAGCAGGTCAGCGCGGAATTTCCCTTCAGCGGCCAGCTTCGGCAAATCATCATTCGTCGCACACACCAGACGGACATCCACCTGCAACGGCTGGCTGCCGCCGACGCGTTCCAGATGACCGTATTCGATCACGCGCAGCAGTTTTTCCTGTACCAGCATGGGGGCTGTCGCCAGTTCATCAAGAAATAACGTGCCGCCATCCGCACGTTCAAAGCGCCCGAGATGACGTTTCTGCGCACCGGTAAACGCGCCTGCTTCATGGCCGAACAGTTCAGAATCCAGCAGGTTTTCATTGAGTGCCGCACAGTTAAGTGAAATAAACGGCCCCTGCCAGCGGGGTGAAAGATAATGCAGACGATGCGCGATCAGTTCCTTACCGCTGCCGCGTTCGCCGGTGACCAGAACCGGCTTGTTCAGCTTCGCCAGTTGTGAAACCTGTTCCAGCACTTCAATAAAGGCGTTGGCTTCGCCGAGTAAATTGTCTGTGTTATCCGTCATTTGGCTTTCCTTGTGTGGTGAAAAACACTAACACTTAGTGAAAATCGTCATCCCGAAAAATAAGCATAGCAGAGGCAGCGCTAAAAAATTCAATTTATTCATGCAGATAATAATTTAAAAAAGTTGGCACGGATCCTGATATAGGTTTATCACTGCAGTGAAAAAATTACCTGCGGCTTTAACCGGTAATCATTTGGCCGGAAACCAAACAGAAACAAAGAGGAATTTCGATTATGGGTATTTTTTCTCGCTTCGCTGACATCATTAACGCCAACATCAATACCTTGCTGGATAAAGCAGAAGATCCGCAAAAACTGGTTCGTCTGATGATTCAGGAAATGGAAGACACGCTGGTGGAGCTGCGTTCTACCTCGGCCCGTGCGCTGGCAGAAAAGAAACAATTGATCCGCCGTATCGATCAGGGTGAATCCCAGCAGATTGAATGGCAGGACAAAGCTGAACTGGCGCTGCGTAAAGATAAAGACGATCTGGCGCGTGCGGCGTTGATCGAAAAGCAAAAATTGTCCGAGTTAGTCACTACGCTGAAAAACGAAGTGGCCGTGGTAGAAGAAACCCTGGACCGGATGAAGTCAGAAATTGGCGAGCTGGAAAGCAAACTGACCGAAACCCGTGCCCGCCAGCAGGCGCTGACCTTACGTCATCAGGCTGCGGCGTCTTCCCGTGACGTTCGCCGTCAGCTTGACAGTGGTAAAATTGATGAAGCCATGGCGCGTTTTGAGCAGTTTGAACGCCGTATTGATCATATGGAAGCGGAAGCAGAAAGTGTCAGCATCGGTAAAAAGAAATCGCTGGATCAGCAATTCGCTGAACTCAAAGCCGACGATGAAATCAGCGCACAGATTGCTGCCCTGAAAGCGAAAATGAACAGCACTCCGGACGCGTAATATTTGCTACCCAACCTGCCTGTTCACCGGCAGGTTGGGCAGGGTTAACAAATTAATAAGACTCATCAAAATCTAGGAGTGATGTAATGAGCTTCCTGTTCTTAGCCATCCCGCTGACCATTTTCGTCTTATTCGTGGCGCCCGTCTGGTTGTGGCTTCACTACAGCAATCGCCAGCAAAATGGCAGTCAGCTCAGTCAGCATGAGATGCAAAATCTCAGCAGTCTGACCCAAGAGGCGCAGCGTATGCGTGAACGCATTCAGGCGCTGGAAGAAATACTCGATGCCGAACATCCGGGCTGGAGGCAATCATAATGGCGAATCGCCTGTCTGAGAAAAAGTTGTACCGTGTGCCGGAAGAGGGCGTGGTAAAAGGTGTGCTGGCGGGGTTGTCGCACTATCTGGGCGTGCCGGTAAAACTGCTGCGTATTATGGCTGTACTGTCGGTTTTCTTTGGGTTGTTCATGTTCACATTGGTGGCGTACATCATTCTCAGCTACGTGCTGGATCCTGTACCGGCCAGTGAATATGAGGAGGAAACTGCGCCATCGCCGAGAAATTTGCTGGAAGAGGCTGACCGTGAACTGAAAGCCAGCGAGCAACGTTTACGCCAGGTCGAACGCTATGTGACTTCGGAAACTTTCGGTGTACGTAGCCGGTTCCGCCAGCTTTAATCATTTTCACCGCCTTGCCTCTGGCCGCCGGACATGGCTCCGGCTGCCATTTTCCCTCTCACCTCCCGCTGAAGGAATCTTTATGACCCGTTCCCTGAATTCCTCGCTGCCGGGTAAGCGCAGCCTGTTTTCGAAAATTTTCAGCGTTATGATGACGCTGGCGCTGACTTTTGGCCCTGCCGGGCTGGCGGCGCGTGTGCTGGGCGTAGTGGGAAAAGGGCCACTACGGTATGTTTTAGCACTATTATTAGAACCGTTATTCAAACGTATTTTGACCGCGCTGTTTGGGCGCTACGCCAGGGAGAGCAATGAAAAGACTACAAAGCGACTTTAGTTCACTGATCAATCGCGGCATGGACAGGCATCTGCGGCTGGCTGTCACCGGCTTAAGCCGCAGTGGCAAAACCGCTTTTATTACCGCTTTCGTTAACCAGCTATTACACATGCACAGCGGCGCCCGCTTACCGCTGTTTTCGGCGGCCCGCGAAGAGCGGCTGCTCGGTGTGAAACGCGTCCCCCAACGTGATCTGGGCGTGTCGCGGTTTACCTATGACGAAGGTCTGGCATCACTTTATGGCACGCCACCTGCGTGGCCCACGCCCACACGCGGCGTCAGCGAAATCCGCCTGGCGCTGCGTTACCGCTCCAATGATTCCCTGCTGCGTCACTTTAAAGATACCTCCACGCTCTATCTGGAGATCGTCGATTATCCTGGCGAATGGCTGCTGGATCTGCCGATGCTGGAGCAAAATTATTCCGACTGGTCGCGCCAGATGGCGGGGCTGTTACAGGGCGATCGCGCAGAATGGGCAAAGCCGTGGCTGACGCTGTGCGAAAAATGCGATCCGCTGGCACCGGCGGATGAAAATTTGCTTGGCGCGATTGCCCAGGCTTACACCGGTTATCTGGTGCGTTGCAAAAACGAAGGTTTGCATTTTATCCAGCCGGGGCGTTTTGTTTTGCCGGGAGATATGGCCGGTGCGCCTGCGCTGCAATTTTTCCCGTGGCCCGAGCTGAATGGTTATTCGGATGCACAGCTGGCACAGGCGGATAAAAACAGCAATTTTGGTATGCTGCGCGCACGTTTCGATTATTACTGCCAGAACATTGTGAAGGGTTTTTATAAAGATCACTTCGTGAAGTTCGACCGCCAGATTGTGCTGGTCGATTGCCTGCAGCCGCTCAACAGCGGGCCGCAGGCGTTTAACGATATGCGCCTGGCACTGACTCAGCTGATGCAAAGTTTTCACTACGGTAAACGTACGCTGTTCCGCCGTCTGTTTAATCCGTGCATCGACAAACTGATGTTCGCCGCCACTAAAGCCGACCACATCACCGGCGATCAGCACGCTAATCTGGTATCACTGTTACAGCAACTGGTGCAGGAAGCCTGGCAGAATGCTGCGTTCGAAGGCATTAGCATGGATTGCGCCGGGCTGGCTTCGGTACAGGCGACGGAAACGGGCATGGTGGAATATCAGGGGCAAAGTTTGCCCGCGCTGAAAGGACACCGGTTACAGGATGGTGCGCCGCTGACCGTGTTCCCCGGCGAAGTGCCTGCGCGCCTGCCGGGGCATGCGTTCTGGCAAAAACAGGGTTTTCATTTTGACGAGTTTCGTCCGCGCGAAATGAGTGTGGACACCCCGTTGCCGCACATCCGTCTGGATGCGGTGATGGAGTTTTTACTGGGAGATAAAATGCGATGAGCGAACCGATAAAACCGCGTATCGATTTTGAAACGGAATTAACAGCGCCGGCGGAGCCGCTGATCAAACCGGCTGTGGCCTTTGACGCGCAGATTTCAGAGCGCTTTATTCCGGTTACCGCCGAGACAGATGAACATCAGGAGGAGGGCGAAGCCGAAGCGGTGCTTAACCGCGCGCTGAAACCCCGCCGCAGTTTATGGGGCAAAATTGTGCGCCTCGGCGTGGCGGTGCTGGGTATCAGCGTCGTGGCACAGGGCATGCAACGGGTTCATGAGGCCTGGATCCAACAGGACTGGGTGGCGCTCGGTGCCTGCACCGCAGGTGGGCTGATTATTGTCGCTGGCGTGGGGTCTGTTGCCACCGAATGGCGGCGTTTGTACCGCCTGCGTCAGCGGGCCAGTGAGCGCGATACGGCACGCGAATTAATGCACAGCCACGGGTTAGGGCAGGGGCGTGCATTCTGCGAAAAACTGGCAGCACAGGCTGGCCTGGATAACAGCCATCCGGCGTTGCAACGCTGGAAGGCCTCACTGCATGAAACCCAGAATGACCGCGAAGTGGTCGAACTGTATGCCCGTCTGGTTCAGCCGGTTCTCGACGTGCAGGCACGGCGTGAAATCAGTCATTCAGCCGCCGAATCCGCGCTGATGATTGCCGTCAGCCCGCTGGCTCTGGTGGATATGGCATTTATTGCCTGGCGTAACCTGCGACTGGTCAACCGCATCGCGGTACTTTATGGCATTGAACTCGGCTATTACAGCCGTATCCGGTTGTTCCGTCTGGTATTGCTCAATATGGCGTTCGCCGGCGCATCTGAACTGGTGCGTGAGGTGGGTATGGACTGGATGTCACAGGATCTGGCCGCCCGGCTTTCTGCCCGTGCTGCACAAGGGATCGGGGCCGGTTTGCTGACCGCGCGTCTGGGCATCAAAACCATGGAGTTATGCCGTCCGCTGCCGTGGCTGGAAGGCGATAAACCGAAACTCGGTGATTTTCGCCGCGAGCTTATCGGCAAGCTGAAGAACAGCATGGTGAAAAGCGAGAAAACAAAAACAGGCGTGTGATATTACGTCAGTTTTGAGCGACAATAAAAAAGCCCCCAAATAAATGGGGGCTCGAATTACTCTGATTAACCTTTAAGACTGAAAACTAGGTTGTCAGATAGTTCTGTGCTTTAGCGAGACCATCGGAAATTTGTGAATACGCCTTGTTCACCGCATTACTGGTGTCACTTACCGCGTCCTGACCAAAGCTTGATAGGCGATCGGCAACTTTATTAACATCTTCCGACCAACCTGCACCATTAACCATTTCAATATCACGTTCTGTTAATTGTTTCATCTTAGGCCTTCCTTTTAATCTGTTAAAGCAAGTCCCCTTTAATACCGGGGGCGATGAAAACATTGAGTAAGTCTATGGAGATAATTTCTACGCAATGTCTTCACAGGGATTAAGCCTAGAGTACTGCGTGCTGAATTTGTCTAGGAATAATCTCCTAAGTGAGATTTTCTTTTCAACAATTTGTTTTTATTGATTATTTAAATATAATCTAACCGGAGTGATTTATTTAACGAACGAAAATTAATCAGATTTACGGCCGACTGGTTATTTCAGAGAATGCTTGAAAATTAATATTTCTACATCATTGTTGCGGTGCGGAAATAAATTTGTCGTGTGTTTCAGAGTAATCGCGGTGGCAGCGTGATGACAGGCTGCTATCTTTCAAAGATTCTGTTTTTACAGCTGGTTATTCTGGAACACGTAAATATGCTCTTTCGTAAAGAGGTGAATGAACATCAGCAAAGCCACTGGGCGGGCAAGGCTTTATTACTCGCAGGGTGGCCTTTATGGATTGTGACGACACTTACCGCCCTTTTCCTGTTTGCTTTACTGATGTTCCTTATCTTTGCAAATTATACACGCCGCATTAACGTCAGCGGTGAAATCATCACTCAGCCGCACAGCATTAATTTATTCAGTCCTGAGCAGGGCGTGGTGACAAAATTATATGTCGACACCGGTAAACCCGTAAAAAAGGGCCAGCCACTCTATGAGATCGATGTCAGCCGCGTGACACAGGCGGGGAATGTCAGCACCACCACACTTGCCGCGATTAAAAAGCAGCGCGAACAGATAGATTCCATTATCGCTCAGCTGGAACACAATAAGCAGGAAACGCTGCAAAATTTGCAACAGCAACTCGATCAGTATCAGAAAGCACATGAAGTCTCACAAAGCATGGTGGATTCGGCTCAGGAAGGGCTGGATGCCATGAAAAAAAGTATGCAGAACTACGGGGCATATCAGAAGAAGGGCCTGATCAATACTGATCAGCTGAATAATCAGCGCTACCTGTTTTATCAGCAACAGACATCGTTTCAGAGCCTGAATACCCAGGCGATTCAGGAAGCGTTGCAGATTACCAATCTGCGCAGTGAGCTGGTCACGCGGGCAGCGGAGTTCGATAACCAGATTTCGCAATACGGCTACCAGCGCAATGACCTTGAGCGACAACTGGCACAGGCCGATGCCAAAGGTTCCTTGCTGATCACCGCGCCGACCTCCGGCAAAATCTCCTCACTGAGCGTCACGCCCGGCCAGATGGTTAACGCGGGCGACAGCCTTGCGCAACTGGTACCAGCCAGTAATTCCCCGTTCTTCCTCGTTGCCTGGCTGCCCAATGAAAGCGTGCCTTACGTGAAAGCGGGCGAGCACATTAATATTCGCTATGAAGCTTATCCGTTTGAAAAATATGGCCAGTTCCCGGGCACGGTGCAGTCGATTTCTTCGGCACCGGTTTCTGAACAGGAACTGAATTCCTACGCCAGCGCGCCGCGAACGCCTAACGGTACGGTCAGCGGGCCGTATTACAAAGTGATTGTTTCACTGGATAAAAAAGCCATGAACTGGCACGGCGAGACGCTGAATTTATCCAGCGGCATGAAAGCCGAATCGACATTATTCCTGGAGAAGAGGCCGTTGTATCAATGGATGCTGTCTCCGTATTACAGCATGAAGAAGAGCGTGGTGGGGCCAATCAATGAATCTCGATAACGTACGGGAGCTGGCTGACCGCCTGCACTTTAGCTGGCGTCACCGTGTGCCGCAGATTATTCAAACAGAGGCTGCCGAGTGCGGGCTGGCCAGTCTGGCGATGGTCTTTGGCTATCACGGCAAACACGTTGATTTACAGAGTCTGCGACAGCGTTACGGCATTTCTTCACGCGGCGCGACGCTGCGTACGCTGATGGATATCGCCACGGCCAATGAGATGAAGTCCCGCGCACTAAAGCTGGATATCGATGAGCTGAATGCGCTGAAAACGCCGTGTATTTTGCACTGGGATCTCAATCACTTCGTGGTACTGGTTGGTGTGAAACAGGGCAAAGTGATTATTCACGATCCGGCCTTTGGCCGTCGTTCGCTTGGCATGCGTGAAGTGTCTGAACATTTTACCGGCGTGGCGCTGGAACTGTGGCCGGACAACGGTTTTACCTCGGAGAAACCACGCGTCAGACTGGATTTGCGCAAAATGATGGGCAACGTCAGCGGGCTTATTCCGGCGCTGACCAAAATCTTCTGCCTCTCGCTGATGATCGAATCGGTCAATCTGTTGCTGCCGGTCGGGATGCAACTGGTAATGGACCATGTGATCCCGGCCAAAGACCCGGATTTACTGACACTGATTTGCCTCGGCTTACTGTTTTTCATCATTTTCCGCACCGGCGTCAGTATGTTACGTGCCTGGACATCGCTGGTGATGAGTACGCTGATTGATGTGCAATGGAAAGCCCGGCTGTTTGACCATCTGATGAAACTGCCACTCGATTATTTCGAAAAACGCAAACTCGGTGACATTCAGTCGCGTTTTACTTCGCTCGACACGCTGCGTACCACGCTGACCACCAATGTGGTGAACAGTATTATTGACGGCATTATGTCGGTCGGATTAATTGTCATGATGGTGCTGTACGGTGGCTGGCTGATCTGGGTGATCCTGGGTTTTACCGCGATTTATGTGGTTTTCCGCCTGGCAACCTACAACGCATACCGGCAGGTTTCAGAAGAGCAGATTGTAAAAGGTGCGCGTGCCGGTTCGCACTTTATGGAAACCCTGTACGGCATCAGCACGCTGAAAGCGCTCGGTTTATCGAAATCCCGCGCCAATTTCTGGCTGAATCTGAACATTGATAACGCCAATGCGACGGTGCGCAAAACCAAGTTTGAAATGATGTTTACCGGCGGCAACACGCTGATCGCCACCCTCGATCAGGTCGCGTTGCTGTGGCTTGGGGCGACGCAGGTCATCGACGGCCATATGACGCTCGGGATGTTTGTTGCGTTCAATACGTATCGCGGTCAGTTTTCCGAACGTGCGGCCAATCTGCTGAACATGGTATTACAGTTGCGGATGCTTTCCCTGCACCGCGACCGTATCGCCGATATTGCGCTGACCGACACCGAAAAGTCGCTGCCGGAGCGCGAATTGTTGCGCGCGGGCGAGGCAGCGTCGCTGGAGGTGCGGGATCTGGTTTTCCAGTACGACAGCCTTTCCGCGCCGCTGATCAACGGACTGAACCTGTCAGTCGCGGCCGGTGAAAGCGTGGCCATTACCGGGCCGTCGGGGCAGGGTAAAACTACACTGATGAAAATTATGACCGGTTTGCTCACGCCGACCGAAGGGCGGATCCTGATCAACGGCATGGATATCACCACAGCCGGGCTGAACAATTACCGCAGCTGCATCGCCTGTGTATTACAGGATGATACGTTGTTCGCCGGATCTATCGCCGAGAATATTGCCAGCTTTGACGAACAGAAAGATGAGGCGCGTATTGTCGATTGTGCACGCCGTTGTAATATTCACGACGATATCGAACGGATGCCGATGGGCTATGAAACGCTGATCAGTGAACTGGGTGGCAGCCTGTCCGGCGGGCAGAAACAGCGTTTGCTGATTGCCCGTGCACTGTACCGTCGTCCGGCGATATTGTTTCTCGACGAGGCGACCAGCCATCTGGATCTGGATAACGAACTGCGGATTAATCAGGCGATCAGTGAACTGGATATTACGCGGATATTTATCGCGCACCGGCCTTCTACCATTGCCTCAGCCGATCGCGAGATAAAACTGGGGTAGGAATCCGTCATCCTCCGGGCCGCCCTGATGCGAACGGGAGGATTCAGTGAACCGGCCGATTACTGAGATAAAATTGCGGCCGGTGTTACATCTGCTCACGGAAAGTTCATCATTTGTTTAAAAGTTATTATAAAATACTGGCTCCATCGTCTGACGGCGCTGCATTGCCTCCTGCCGTCTGAACTGTCTGCGCTCCTGTTTCTCAAAAATATCAGTGCAACAGATTAATTTTTAGGAGTTTTCATGTCGAATCAGTTCCCGAGCTCACGCCTTCGTCGCCTGAGACAGTCCGAATCCCTGCGCACGCTTTTTCAGGAAACCGAATTTAGCGTCAATGATTTGGTACTGCCGATTTTCGTAGAAGAAGAAACCTCTGAATACGTACCCATCGAAGCCATGCCCGGCGTACTGCGCATCCCTGAATCCCGTCTGGCGTTTGAAATCGAACGCTACGCCCGTGCCGGTATCCGCTCGGTGATGACGTTTGGTATTTCGCATCACATGGATGCCACCGGCAGTGATACCTGGAATGAAAACGGTCTGGTCGCGCGTATGGCGCGTATCTGCAAAGACACCGTGCCTGAAATGATCGTCATGTCCGACACCTGTTTCTGCGAATACACTTCACATGGCCATTGCGGTGTGCTGCATAACCACGGTGTGGATAACGACGCAACCCTGATCAACCTTGGCAGACAGGCGGTGGTAGCCGCCGCCGCCGGGGCAGATTTCATCGCGCCATCCGCCGCTCAGGACGGTCAGGTGCAGGCCATCCGCAGTGCGCTTGATGAAGCCGGATTTATCGATACCTCGATCATGGCCTATTCCACCAAGTTCGCGTCTTCGCTGTACGGACCTTTCCGTGAAGCGGGCGGCAGCGTGCTCAAAGGCAACCGCAAGCAATATCAGATGAACCCGATGAACCGCCGCGAAGCCGTGCGTGAATCGTTGCTGGATGAGCAGGAAGGTGCAGATGCACTGATGGTGAAACCGGCTGGCGCGTATCTGGATGTGATCCGTGATATCCGTGAAGCCTCCCGTCTGCCACTGGCGGCGTATCAGGTCAGCGGTGAATACGCGATGATCAAGTTCGCCGCACAAGCCGGTGCTATCGATGAGCGTGCCGTGGTGCGCGAAAGTCTTGGTGCGATCAAGCGTGCAGGCGCAGATATTATCCTGACCTATTTTGCCATGGATATTGCTGAAAACGGGCTGTAATTTCTTTTTATGCTTCAAACGAAAAACCGGGCTTCCGCCCGGTTTTTTGCATTACAAAAGCTTAACGGGAAGGGCATACGAATCTGCGGTTTTTGGTTGCCGGGTGGGACTCGAACCAGACCCTACCACTGTGAAGGGTTGTCCCCGGCGCGGTGGTGGCCGGTGTTAAACCCAACACAAACAGCTGTGAATATTCGCCTGCCACTCTCTGTTCAGGATTACTGCTGGTTTCGAGATCAACATAAGTATAACCGGATGGATGATCACGGTTAAATGACCATATACCGATAAAACTCAACGGGTTAAGCTTAGCAAACCGTGTTAGGGTATTGACATCGTCCAGTTTGAACATGCTGGCATCATCGTTGAGACCAATCATTGGCGTAACGGCCACTTTGGCCAGGCGCCGGGCTTCGGAAAGATCAGGGTAAAGAAGCAGCAATTGTGTACTGATGCTCAGTGCCGCCTCTACAGCAGCTCTGCCCATATCCGTTTGTGTTGCCGGGTCATTATCCGGATCGCCATAATCCATCGCCATACCATTGACACTAAACTCCAGACCCGCATTTTTTGCCAGCCTGAGGATCTCCACACCGCTCAGATTCAGGCCGGTAGGCAGGGTCGGCAGGGTAAAACTGATGGCAACGTCAGGTCTGAGGCTGACAACTCTTTTCAGAGCCGCACATATTTTAGCGGCATCAAACAGCCCGTTTTCCAGATCGAAATCCAGCCCTTTGGCTCCGTACATATCTATAGTGGCAATGTAGATCTCTTCAAGTTCCACGATACTGAAATGGGTGGAGATATCGGAATTGGCGGCCCCGCCAAATGAGATGATGACAGAAAGCCCGGCGCTGTTAAGCTCATCCGCCAGCGGCAGTGCCCACTCTAAAGGCATGGCAGAACTTGCCGCCCAGCACGGGGTATTGGTTTCCGTATCCAGTGTCAGAAACCCAAAAATTAACCCGTCAATTTTCCACCTGAGGGCCTGTTCGTAATAAATGGGATTAGGTCTGCCATTCGGATATTGTTGCCAGTCACTCCACAACGCATTAATAGTGACGTCAATAAAAGGTAAATAAGAATTTGACATGATATTTCCTTAATAAATTAATAGGGATTGAGGATTAACAGTCAGGGTTTATCTACTGCGGTTGTTCACGGATATAGCAAGGCGCTTCATTTGGAATGGTTAAAAAGGGCTTCCTCCGTTTGCTGATTGATATTCATAAAAATAACCACGGTTTGTGCGCTGCCTATTTTGACTACATTCCCCACCCGGTAAATCGAAACTCCCTGGATCACCAGTAAGCGTTCAATGGCAGCAGTGGTGACAAAGACATATTGTGAAATCTGGTTGCGTTGTGCATATAAAACTAAATTACGCAGGAGCCGGACTACCGGGCCAGAGAATCCGTATCCCCCGGCGTCATGACTCTTTTCAAAGGAAAAACGTGAAAGTTCGCAGACTGATGCAGAACAGGGAAGGGGAGCCTGACTTTGCCACAAATCAGGAAAAACTTCGCTGAGCATATAAGGGGCCGTGGTGGGCAAAAGGCGCACACAGCCTTTGACGTTATTGTTAATATCGGTAGTAATAATATAATCAGTGTCGATAGTGTCGAAACGATCTGTTTCCTGCTCATTGAAACTTTCTACATCCCATTTCAACCGTTGTTTAAATACACGATGCCGAAGTTGAAACATCGATAATAAGAGCGTCTGATTTCTTCTGCTTCCGGAAATACATCCGTGAAGTACGGCATGTGAAACAAGGCGTGGGTCTGTTATATCAATATCTGTATTGTCGGAATGAAAAATGCTCTCCGGCGTGATAATTTCGGCTTGGCTCATATTCAATACTCATTCGTTAATAATCAGTGCAGGCTAATCACCGCCTGCACTGATAGTCAGTGATAAATAGCGGGAAATCCGCTACATATTACGACCCGGATTACGCCCGCGTGGTGCGCAGCATCCCCCTCTCACGCCCGGGCAGTTTGGTTGACCTCCGACATTGCCGGAGCCTAATTTCAACCATGGATCCCCGCCGGCTTCATCCAACGTGCCTGGCTCTGTTCCCTGAGTCCACCATTTCGCTTCATAATTACTGCCCTCCCAGCTAACACGGTCGCCCT
Organism: Rahnella sp. RFA10(1/100); assembly: GCF_004195115.1. NCBI lineage: Bacteria > Pseudomonadati > Pseudomonadota > Gammaproteobacteria > Enterobacterales > Yersiniaceae > Rahnella > Rahnella sp. RFA10(1/100). Next base: position 927,853 of record NZ_SEWR01000001.1, on the reverse strand, counting down.
CATTATAAGTCTCCGTGGCGCTCCATTGCGGATACCCGGTTGCCGCCTGAACGGTAACATTGTAAGCCGCAGTGTCGCTCGCTCCGCTGATATCAGTCACGGTCAACTGGAACACCAGTGAATGATTAATCAGCACGGTTGGCGCGGTGTAAGTCAGCGTTTCACCGGTCACGGATGTGGCAGTGACATCTGCTGGTAAACTCCAGAAGTAGCTCAACACTTCGCCGTCAGGGTCATACGAGTTTGCCGCGCTGAGTGTACCCGTTGCGCCGCTGCTGACTGTTTTACTGCCGGAGACTGCCGCCACCGGAGGCTCATTCACGCCACCTGCGACCAGGAAGGTATAGGTATCAGTACCGGTTTTGCTGCCATCAGAGACGGTAAGTGAAACGGTATAACTGGCCTGATACCCTGCGGCAGGCACCCGCAGGTGAATAATCGGGTCTGTCAGGCTGCCGCTGACAATTAAGCCCGACGGGACATTCCACTGATAAGTGATCGGGTCACCGTCAGGATCGTAGGAATGACTGCCATCAAAGGTAAGTTGGGTAATCGGAGAGACCGGGCTTTTTGGCCCCACGATTTGCGCGACCGGTGCGCGATCGAGCGGATCAACGCTGGCATTAATACCTTTAAAGTAAAAAGGTGCCATATCAATGGCTTGTGTCACTATCGGGGCACCCAGCCCTTCACGCGCAGCATTGACCAGCAGACCGTTATCCTGATCGGCAGTCCAGGTAAATACGCCTCCCAGCCCTTTTGAGCGGGCATATTCAGCTTTCGCTTTTACGGTACGCGGCGTATCCAGAGAGATAAATAATTTAGAAGACGAGCTGTACAGATAGTCTGCGTCAGCCTTTTCATCGGTATAGAGTTCGAAGCCGTTTTTCCCTTTTTGCGCTTCCAGATCCAGATAGTTATAAATAATGTCATACCATTCTGAGCTTCCTGACTCAAAAGTCCCCGTTGTCGTTGCGGCACCTGGTTCATAGGTACCGACCAAAGGTGACAGTTGAGAGATCGCCGCATTACGCGCATTACGGGTATAACCTGCGTAGCCAATGTTAATATTACTCTGCGCCACACCTATTGAAATCAGATAGTCAACTGCGGCATCCACGCCATAGCTGGTTTGTTCTGTTTTATGCAGGTTCGTATGATGATTCAGTGCCGGAGCCCATGGCGTACCGAAGAAATCGTAGGTCATCACGTTAATTCCGTTCAGACCTGCAGCCAGCAGACCCGGGATGTCGGCTTTCGCCAGAACCGCCGGATCGGCTGAAGAGGCGATACTGATTCTGGTGTTTGGCAATCCGGCATTGTTGAAAGCTGCCCGCAACTCTCTCATTAAAATGACATAGTAAACACTGTCGTCATCGCCATAAGGGTTGTTATTGCCTGCTGCTCCCGGATATTCCCAGTCAATGTCGACTTCTGTGAACATCGGGAAACGTTTGAAGATATCCACAATGCTGGCACAGAAGCGAACACGCTGTTGGGCATCGCGTGACATGTTGTAAAAACCGTTACTCATGGTCCACCCACCCACGCTAAATGAGAGAACCAGATCATGACCGAGTGTTTTTGCTTTTTTCTGCAAATCCCGCAGACCGCCTAAAATCCCCTGAACTTTTTCCTGCTGGAAATCGTCAGGCATGGTGATGTCTTTATAACTCGGGAAGCCATTATTGACGTAGGTTTGGGTATCACCCCAGACATCGAGGAAAGTAACAGAGCCGTCCTGATCGTGAATACCAAATGCTGCTGCCCCGCTGGAGATGGCTGCAGATTTCTCACCCAAATCACCAAGAATGCCGACAAAACCCACAATTAATTTGTCGAATGCCGTTGGCGAAACAAGTGCCAGGTCAACGCCACGGCCGCGATCTGCGGGTTGCTGGCTGCCTTGCAGGCGGCCATCATATTGTGACCAGTCGGTGTAATAACCAAAGACTTTTGGGCGACCTGCAGTGTTGTATTTGTTATATACCGGTTTAGCTACGCGGGCTGCGGTATAACTGAATTTTTCGGTATCAACGGCGGGATCAAATCCGTCGATCAGATAAGATTCAGTTGTCGCGGCATCGGGTTTTGTAATTTTAGACATAAATTTTCCTTAACAGTTAGCATTCTGAATTATCAGCATGATATAAATCTGAAACAGCATTTCGTCTTGGAACGTGAATTATTTTGGCTGTAATTCTGTGTTGTGCAAATTGGCCTGTTAATTTTTTATTTTTTAATTTCAATAAGTTAAATTAAATAAACTAAAAAAAATCAAAAACCTGATACTTATTACAGGTATTGCAGGCAGTTTAATTGACAGGCAATCGAGCCTTCCTATAATCATTGCAACGCTGTGTTTGGATGAGGAGAGGGAAATGTTCCCTGGAGATTGCATTTGCACGAAATTCAGCGACTTAAATTATTGTATGGATGACCAGATAAAATTAACTTTGGATAAGTGGTTATACTCAATTCGATTCGACAGCTATGCTTATGTTATAACGCCGAGAAAAGGCTTCGATGATTTTTTTATTCTTGAAGGTTTTAACGCCAGCTGGCGCCGGCAATATATGGAAAATGGGTTTCATAAAATAGACCCTATTATTAATAAGGCTCAGAGTTATCAGCAAGCTCATATATGGAGCAGTGTGTCGCTTTCGGGAAGTGATCGCTTTTTAAATTGTGCGAAGGCGCATGGTATCCGGTATGGATATTCCATGTCTTTACCGATAAATGACCAGTATATAGGCGTGCTCAGTGTGGCACGAAAAGAAGATATATTTGTTTCGCAAAAGGAATCCATGAATATTATTGGAATGATTACAGTGTATTTGCACAAACTTAATAATCAATTTTTAATGGATTTTAATAATAAACTTATTGATAAGATAGGTGATTTAACGCCGCCAGCAATACTGACTTCAAGAGAACGTGAATGTTTGGTCTGGCTTGCGGAAGGGAAAACCAGTTGGGAAATAAGCCGGATTCTGTCAATTTCAGAAAGAACAGCAGTATTTCACATTAACAATTGCATGACCAAACTTGGGGCTAAAAATAGAGTGCAGGTGATAATGAAAGCCATGAGAGCCAATATTATTAAATAAAACGGGCCTGTCACTGGCAGGCCACATTTTGCCTTCGTGTCAGATGACTGGCCCCGTCTTACCTACTTTTTCACAATACCCGCAATATCATTGGTGTTCATCAGGTGATAATCGCCGTTCATGTCGGTATAGCTGGTCATACCGGTATCGCGGTCACGATCCGGTTCACCGTGGGCGAAAAACTGGTCGCCGGATTTCGTATTAATCACATAATCGCTGGCACAGCCGGTTAATGCCAGGGCCAGAACCCCGGCCGTCAGGCAGAATAATTTCTTCATTGTTCAGCAGGTTCCTGTTGCAATCATTTGCCGGCATTACAAAACAAACTGCCGTAAGAAGCAAAGAATAAAAATGTCACTAAGCGTAATAGTGCGTGCAAAACCGCGATTGTGCACCAGCACGGTGCGATGTGATCCCGTCGTTGTTTCTGTGACTTGTTCGTAACGCTCTTGCGCCGCTATCTATACTCACATAACCCGTAACATTCTCAAAGGTTCTGTAACACTGGCAGATATTTTGCTTATGTCTCTTACCTTTGATGTTTTCACCCCTGGTGATAAGCGGGGAATCCTCAGTCTCAAGATTAAGCATTAAATTTCACATTTTCAGATGACGACTTCGTGTTGGTGTTTTTGCTACATGCGTTTTCCTTCACCCGTTTTGCATTAACTCAGTCCTAAGGATCATGATGATGTCGATGAAATTTATTAAAAGTCCTCTTTCTTTGTTGCTGGCAGGCTGTCTGGTCACGGCGTTTTCTGCGCGTGCGGATATCGTGATTGGCGTCGCCGGCCCGTTCACCGGCCCGAATGCCACCTATGGCGATCAGTACTGGCATGGTGCCACACAGGCCGCTGATGACATTAATGCCGCAGGCGGAATTAACGGCGAGAAAATCAAACTAGTGCAGGGTGATGATGCCTGCGAACCGAAACAGGCCGTTGCGGTGGCGAACCGTCTTGTTGATCAGGATAAAGTGCAGGCGGTTGTCGGGCATTTTTGCTCATCTTCTACCATGCCAGCGTCCGAGGTTTATAACGATGCCGGAATTATCGCCATCACACCGGGTTCAACCAACCCGCAAATCACCGAACGTGGCATGAGCGATATGTTCCGCATGTGTGGACGTGACGACCAGCAGGGGCAGGTTGCCAGCGATTACATCATTGACAAGCTGAAAGCCAAAAAAGTGGTCATTATCCATGATAAAGATACCTACGGGCAGGGGCTGGCGGATGCCACCAAAGCGGCGCTCAACAAGCGTGGCGTGAAGGAAGTGATGTACGAAGGGCTGTCGCGAGGTGAAAAAGATTTTAACGCGCTGGTCACCAAAATCAGTGCGCAGAAACCGGATGTGGTGTTCTTCGGCGGTTGCCATCCGGAGGCCGGTCCGCTGGTGCGCCAGATGCGTGAGCAGGGCGTGCAGGCCACCTTCTTCTCCGGTGACTGCATCGTGAACGAAGAAATGGTCACCGCCGCAGGTGGCCCGCAATACACCAACGGCATCCTGATGACCTTTGGTAAAGACCCGCGCCTGATCCCGGAAGGTAAAGCGGTCATCGATAAATTCCGTGCCAGCAAGTTTGAGCCGGAAGGTTATACCCTTTATTCCTATGCCTCCGTTCAGGCCATTGCCGCAGCGTTCAAAGCCACCGGCGGCAGCGATTCCGCCAAAGCCAGCCAATGGCTGAAAGCCAACAGCGTGGATACTGTCATGGGCAAAAAAGCCTGGGACAGCAAAGGCGATCTGAAAGTTTCGGATTACGTGGTTTATAAGTGGGATGACAAAGGCAAATATCAGGAAGTGAAAGAATAAAGCACGCTTATTTGCCATTTGAACCCGGGCAGTGCTCAGTGACCTTACGTATTCTATGTACGCGACGGTTCTTGTGCGCTGACCGGGTCCGGACGGCTGTAGCGATAATGTTTTATTCGCTTTAATGAATGCGCCTTAGCCGGGCGCGGTCACAAAAAGAGACTGCGTATTTATGGATTCATTCTTTCTGCAACAGTTATTTAATGGCATCACGCTGGGTGCTGTTTACGGATTGATCGCCATCGGCTACACCATGGTTTACGGTATTATCGGCATGATTAACTTCGCACACGGCGAAGTGTATATGATTTCAGCTTACCTCTGCGCCATTGCGCTGGCACTGCTCTCTTTCTTCGGACTTCACTCTTTTCCGCTACTGATCCTGGGCACTCTGGTGTTCACCATCGTGGTCACCGGCGTTTACGGCTGGGCAATTGAGCGCATTGCCTATAAGCCGTTGCGTAATTCGACCCGCCTTGCACCGCTGATTTCTGCTATCGGCATGTCGCTTATCTTACAAAATTACGCCCAGATCAGTCAGGGGCCGCGGCAGCAAGGTATTCCGACCCTGCTGGATGGCGCGTTCCGTTTTCATATCGGCGAAAGTTTTGTCCAGATGACCTACACCAAAATTTTCATCCTGCTGGCATCACTGGTGGGCATGCTGGTTTTATCGTGGATTATCAGCCACACCAGACTCGGGCGGATGTGTCGCGCCGTGCAGCAGGACAGAAAAATGGCTTCGATACTGGGCATTAATACTGACCGTATCATTTCGCTGGTCTTCATGATGGGTGCCGCGATGGCCGGGCTGGCCGGGGTGCTGGTGACCATGAACTACGGCACGTTCGATTTCTATGCCGGATTCATCATCGGCATCAAAGCCTTCACCGCCGCGGTGCTTGGCGGGATCGGCTCATTACCGGGCGCGATGCTCGGCGGGCTGATCCTGGGGATCGCCGAAGCGCAGTTCTCAGGCATGGTGAATTCCGATTATAAAGACGTATTCTCCTTTGGATTGCTGGTGGTGATCCTCATTTTCCGCCCTCAGGGCCTGCTGGGCCGTCCGGTCGTGACGAAAGTGTGAGGAAAATAAAATGATGTCACAAACTGCTGTGAACAGTGGCTTTTCACTGAAACGCTGTCTGCTGGATGCCATTTTTGCCGGGCTGGTGGCGCTGATTATTTTCGGGCCGGTGGTTGGCGTGGTGCTCGATGGCTACAGTTTTAATTTCCATAGTCAGCGCCTGGTCTGGATGATTGTGGCGGTGATGTCCGGCCGCTTCCTGCTCAGTGTATTTTTAGAAACGAGGGCCGGACAGAAAATGCGTGCGCGTTTCGAATCTGACAGCGCGGGTGTGTATGTCCGCGCGCCGGATGACAAAAGCAATCTGCGCTGGATTATTCCACTGCTCCTCGTGCTGGCGATTTTCTTTCCGTTCGTCGCCACCAAATATATTCTGACGGTTGCCATTCTGGGGCTGATTTATGTCCTGCTCGGCCTGGGACTGAATATCGTGGTCGGTCTGGCTGGTTTGCTCGACTTAGGGTACGTGGCGTTTTACGCCATTGGTGCATACGGACTGGCGCTGGGATATCAGTACCTCGGGCTGGGGTTCTGGTCGATGCTGCCGCTGGCGGCGGTGATGGCCGCACTGGCAGGCGCTTTGCTGGGTTTCCCGGTGCTGCGTATGCACGGGGATTACCTGGCGATCGTGACGTTAGGTTTCGGTGAAATTATCCGGCTGGTGCTGACCAACTGGTTATCTTTCACCGGTGGCCCTAACGGGATATCTGCCCCTCCACCCACTTTTTTCGGTCTGGAATTTGGCCGGCGGGCGAAGGAAGGCGGCGTGCCGTTCCACGAGTTTTTTCATCTGACTTATAACCCGAACATGAAATTTATCTTCATCTATGCCGTGCTGGTTCTGGTGGTGTTGCTGGTGTTGTTTATCAAACACCGGCTGACCCGCATGCCGATTGGCCGGGCGTGGGAAGCGTTGCGTGAGGATGAAATTGCCTGCCGTGCGATGGGGCTCAATCATGTGCTGGTCAAACTGTCTGCCTTTACGCTCGGCGCGTCCACTGCCGGTATTGCGGGGGTGTTTTTCGCCACGTATCAGGGTTTCGTTAACCCGACGTCTTTCACCTTTTTCGAATCTGCCCTGATCCTCGCGATTGTGGTGCTGGGCGGTATGGGTTCAACCATCGGCGTGGTACTGGCAGCATTTGTGCTGACCGTCGCGCCGGAACTGTTACGCAGCTTTGCTGAATATCGCGTATTGCTGTTTGGCGTATTAATGGTGGTGATGATGATCTGGCGGCCGCGCGGCTTAATCCGCATCAGCCGCAGCGGGTTTGCCGTGCGCAAAGGAGTCGCACCATGAGCGAAGCGTTAGCCGATGACAATATCCTCAGTGTTGAACATTTGCGTATGCATTTCGGCGGTATCAAGGCGCTGAACGATGTGAATCTTGCGGTGAGACGCGGTTCGATTACCGCGCTGATCGGCCCGAACGGGGCAGGGAAAACCACGGTATTTAATTGCGTTACCGGTTTCTATAAAGCGTCCGGCGGCAATATTTTGCTCAATACATGCCGGCGCACCACCAATGTGATCCAGGTGCTCGGACAGAAATTTCAGCCGGATGACTGGATTAAACCGGCGCAGCTGGGCAAACGTATTTTCTACAAAATGTTCGGTGGTACGCACCTGGTCAACCGCGCCGGGCTGGCGCGAACTTTTCAGAACATCCGGCTGTTTCGTGAAATGTCGGTGGTTGAAAACCTGCTGGTGGCGCAGCACATGCAGACTAACCGCAACCTGATTGCGGGCGTGCTCAATACACCCGGTTACCGCCGGGCTGAAAATCAGGCGCTTGACCGCGCATTTTACTGGCTGGAGGTGGTGGAACTGGTCGATTGCGCCAACCGGCTGGCGGGGGAGATGTCTTACGGTCAGCAGCGGCGGCTGGAAATCGCCCGTGCAATGTGTACCGCGCCGGAAATGATTTGCCTGGACGAACCGGCTGCCGGTCTGAATCCGGTGGAAACACGTACGCTGAGTAAAATTATCCGTTTCCTTCGCGATCATCACGATATTACCGTCCTGTTGATAGAACATGATATGGGCATGGTAATGGAAATTTCCGACCATATTATCGTGCTCGACCACGGCGACGTGATTGCCGAAGGCATACCGCAGGTTATTCAGAATGATGAAAAGGTCATCGCCGCGTATCTGGGTGCTGATGAAGATGACGAGGTCAGCTTATGAGCGACACGATGCTGGAATTTCGCGATGTGAATGTGTATTACGGGGCGATTCAGGCATTGCAGCAGGTGTCTCTGAAGGTGAATCAGGGAGAAACCGTGGCGCTGATCGGCGCCAATGGTGCCGGAAAATCAACGCTGCTGATGTCGATATTCGGTCAGCCACGCATACAGAGCGGGCAAATCCTGTTTCGCGGAGAAGATATCAGCCGCAAATCGACACACTTTGTGGCCTCGGCGGGAATTGCACAATCGCCGGAAGGGCGGCGCGTTTTTCCGGATATGACCGTGGAAGAAAATTTACTGATGGGCACCATTCCTGTCGGGAATCAGCATGCGGCAGAAGATCTGCAAACCATGTTTGCGTTATTCCCGCGCCTGAAGGAACGCCGTAAACAGCGGGCGATGACCATGTCCGGTGGCGAACAGCAAATGCTGGCGATTGCCCGTGCGCTGATGAGTCGTCCGAAGCTGTTACTGCTCGATGAACCGAGTCTCGGGCTGGCACCCATTGTCGTGAAACAAATTTTCCAGACCCTGCGTGAACTGGCGAAAAGTGGCATGACGATCTTTCTGGTGGAGCAAAATGCGCATCATGCGCTCAGGCTGTCTGACCGGGGTTACGTTATTGTCAACGGGCAAATTCGCCTGAGTGGGACGGGAGAAGAACTTTTGCATAATCAGGAGGTGCGCAAAGCCTACTTAGGTGGGATCTGAGCCCCGTCTCCCTGAAGTTGCAGCTGTATTGGCTGCACTCTCTTATCTGAATCACTCAATTGTGTCTGCGCATTGTGCGTTGCTCGCCGGGCTTAACGTCAGTAATTACGGGTATCTCAGCCAGTCACCTCTAATAAGGTTTATTCCGAATTTGTTAATTTTCAACCGCCCTCCACATTTCACTCACAGTATTCCGCTATCATAAGATTCTTACTGAAAAGTGACCATAAAGTTAAATTTCTGGGTTATCATGCGAAATCAGCCGTCAAAAATTTGTAAAATACCATTTTTTTAGGCGAAATCAGTGACCTGAAGCCGGGTGAAGGCGTTGACCCGTTCAGGCTCAACAGGCTATATAGCGCTATCCGTTTTTGGCATGAATTTTCCTGTCTCAGGGATGAAGTGAATGATCCAGGTCATTCGCTCGATGAGTTGAACCGTCGGCGCTGCTCGCAAAACAGCAGAAATGGGTCGTAGAGTTTATTGTTTTAATCAGACAGGGTGCTGAAATGGCTTCTGAGATAATTTCATTTGTATTATTTCTTTCTTCTATTTTTCTCTACGTCACGCGGGCGTCGTCCAGCCGTGTCTGGTTTTCACTGGTGCTGTTTTTCCTCGGGCTTTACGTCATTCTGAATGTCATCCTGATCGGCAGCAATTATTTCACCGGCGAAGGCATCACGGACGCCGTGTTATATACCGTTACCAGCAGCCTGAAAGGGGCGGGGCTCAATAAATATATCCTGCCGTTTATCGGTTTACTGGCGGGGCTGATTGCCGTATTTGCTTTGCTGGCGTGGGGGCTGAAACAGCGTCGTGCTAAAAACAGCAGTGCCGTCTACAGCGCACTGGCCGTGGTACTGGCGGTCTTTTCCGTGGGTTCCACTCAGGCATTCCAGAACATTTCCCGGCTGGTCAAAACGCAAATTTCCGGCAACGGCGCAGATTTTAATACCTATTACAAAGTGCCCGAAAAAGTCATCAAGGGCGCGAAAAAACCTAACCTGGTTTATATCTATGGCGAGAGTCTGGAACGCACTTATTTTGATGACAAGGTTTTCCCCGGCCTGACGACCGAATTAAATCGCCATAAAGCGCAGAGCACTGATTTCACTAATACCAAACAGTTGCCGGGCACGGGTTATACCATCGCCGGTATGGTGGCTTCCCAGTGCGGGATCCCGCTGTTTGCGCCGTTTGATGGCAATGCCTCCAGTGCACTGGCGACCTTCTACCCGGAAAACGTGTGTCTTGGCGACGTGCTCAAAGGTGCCGGCTATACCAACTATTTCTATCAGGGCGCAGAACTGGCTTTCGCAGGTAAAGGTACTTTCCTGAAATCCCATGGTTTCGACCATCTTTATGGCTACAACGAATTGCGTCCGACCGTGGCGGATCCGTCTTACAAAAACGACTGGGGTTGGTATGACGACACCTTGCTGGATGAAGTGTATAAAAAGTTCATCACGCTGAGTCAGGAAGGTAAGCCATTTTCACTGTTCACGCTGACCGTTGACACGCATCATCCTGATGGCTTTATTTCCCGGGGTTGTACCCGCAAGGAATATAAAGTGAACGGTAAAGCTAACCAGTCACTGAGTGCCGTGTCCTGTAGTCAGGAACTGATTGCCGCCTTTATCGATAAGATTAAAAAGTCCGGTTATTTTGATAACACCGTCATTGTGGTGTCTTCCGACCATCTGGCAATGAACAACACGGCATACAACATTCTGACTAAACAGAACCGTAAAGACCTGTTCTTCGTCCTTGACGGGCGTCATCCGGTGGGTGAGCTCAATGCGGCGAAACGCAGTACGCTGGATAATGGTGCGACCATACTGGATATGATGGGCGGCGATAACTATATCGGTCTCGGCCGCAGCGGTGTTTCTGCGACCTCGATGACCGCGCAGTTCCTGAATATTGATGACAAAGTGAATGCCTGGAAACCGGCGGTCATCAAACAATGGGGCTTCCCGAACAGCATCAAAAATTATGCGGTGAATACCAAAGACAGTACCTTTACTTTCTCCGGCATGACCATCAAAACGCCGTTTATTCTGAAGGTCACGGGAGACAAAATTGAACCGATGTTCGATGTCTATCTGTCAACGCCGTTGAAAAAACAGCTGGCCGGACTGGCGACCAGCGATAACTTTGTCTGGGTCGATAAATGCTACGAAATGGGCCGTGTGTGGGCACCGGAGTTGTCGCTCAATACCGGCCTGTGTGTTGCATCGGGCAACCTCGGGGCGAAGCCGACAATTGTGCAGGCCACCGGCGATACCTTCAAAGGTAAAGTAGACTTCGCGAAAGACACGTCGGGCAGTAACGCCATTTATCAGCAAACCCTGAATGCGTTGAACATTGACGATGCGGCCACTACCTACCAGTCGAAAGCCATTGCCTTTATGGTGCCGGGATTGCCGGAGCAGGTAAAAGCGATTACCGGTGTGTCTGCCGTTGAAAACTGGGGACGTTGGTCAGATGCCAATCTGGCACCGTCGGTGAAAATTGATTATGTCAAACCGCTGCCCGCTACTTTTGATGTGGTGATCCGCGCACGTGCTTACGGTAATAATATTGATAAGCCGGTTTCTGTCCGCGTCGGGGATCAGGAACAGTTTGTGACCTTTGGTGATACTGACGGCATCGTGAAAGTACAGTTCACCAACCCGGGGGCGGAGCAGAGTATCGTGATCACGCCGCCGGAGCCGACTGAGCCCACCGAAGGGACCAGCGGTGGCTTCCAGCCGCGTAAGCTGGGCATCGGTATGGTTTCGCTTGAAGTTCAGCCGGTGGATCCGCAGTCTTAATCTGCAGTTTGCCGCAAACATTAAAACCCGCCCCGGCGGGTTTTTTATTGGCAGCAATGACCCATGTTGAAAAGGCGATGTTGCCAGTCCCATAGCCAAACCTGCCTTTCTTCTCCAATGTGATCGGCCAAAATTAAGAACAGCTGGCTGCCCAACGAAATCCTTTTTGTGGGCAGTTTAGTGCCAGAGGCAAGCGCTACAACTAAACCTGTGTCAGCCCACCGTCCACACAGATTTCTGCTCCCGCGATATAACTGCTTTCATCGCTCGCCAGGAAGAGTACGGCGTTTGCGACTTCTTCAGGTTTGCCCATTCTTGCTAACGGTATTGCGCTGATTATCCCATTACGCAGTTCTTCGGAGGCTGCAAGCATCATTTCCGTATCGACAGGGCCAGGGGCGACCACATTAATTCGAATACCGCGGGCGGAGAGTTCATGTGTCCATGTGCGGGCAAAAGAACGAAGTGCCGCTTTACTGGCACCGTATACACCATATCCCGGCGTGCCAATCACATCGGCAATCGAACCTATCAAAACGACGCTCGCTCCCTTTTTCAACAGGGGAAGTGCTGCCTGCATAGCGAAAAGCGGTGAGCGCACATTCAGGCCGAAAATAGAATCAAAATGTGCCGGGGTGACGTCATTAATTGTCGAGTATTCTGCCATTCCGGCATTAATGACCAGCACATCTATCTGGCCGGACTCTGTCTCGATCAAATCAACGATCCGTGTCAGTTCGCTTATCTGGCTGACATCAGCACGTAGCGGTCTGGCGTTGCCCTTTATCGTGTGACCGGCGGCGTCTAACTCCTCATCCCGCCGGGATGTGAACCAGGTTGTCGCACCTTCACGGGCAAATCTCTGACTGATTGCAAGACCAATGCCTTTTGCTCCGCCCAGTATCAGGGCCACTTTGTTGTCTAATCTTCTCATCTGCTTACTCCTGTTCGAATGGAAAAGAGATGATATAATTTTTATACTTAATAACAATTACGCACTTTACGTAAACTAAGTATGCCGGAGTATATCGCTATGACACAGATCGATAGCAGTGACTTAAGAGATGTAGGAAAAACCCGTCCTGTTCTTGAGAACATCACTAACAAATGGTCGATTTTAATTCTCACGGTGCTTTGCACTAAACCATCCCGCTTTAATGAACTCCGTCGCCGGTTAGAGGGGATCACTCACAAAGCCTTGTCCGATGCGCTTAAGCGTCTCGAACGTAATGGGTTGGTATACCGCAAGGTACTTCCTACTTCGCCGGTGAGTGTGGAATACAGTCTTACCGCGTTGGCACGGACCCTACAGGAACCGTTTATTGCACTGTACGAATGGGCGCTGGAGCATGGAGCAGAAATGGAGCGGGCCCAGGAAATGTATGACGCTTCCCGGGTGAAAGAGATGAGTTAAAATAAGAGTTACTGTCGGCCGGGCAGGGGACCGACGGTAATCAGGCCTGCGTTCTGGCTGACGTCCGCTTCTTGCTGCTCATTAAAATCTCTTGCGGACGGTTTTGTGTCAGAAGCGGACATTGATGACAATCATTGTATTAATCAATTAAAAGCCTGTCAGTTCACTACCGCTGTTTATGCATCACCCTGGTCAGCATCTGGCAGAAGGCCTCGCTTGCGGGATTAAAGCGGTATTCGTTCACGCGCAACAGGCAATCTACCGACGGCAGCGGCATCATCATCTCAAACCCGGACACGTTACAAACCGCTTTATCAATGCTGTATTGATTGATTATGCCCACACCCAGGCCAGTCGTTATCGCTGCAAGCATACCCGCTACCGAGGGGCACTCCAGCATCACAGTAAACGGAATTTTTGACTGACGAAGTTTTTCCTCGGCCAGGCTACGGTAATAGCAATCCGGTCCCCACGTAATAAGCTTCAGGCACTTATCAGATTCATACCGCCACGCAGGCGTTGCGCACCAGTATAACTTTTCACTCCATAATACCTGGTCTTCCGGCGATGCCGTGCCCGTGAAATCCTGATGTAAGATGATTTCCAGACTTCCTTCAGAAAAATGCTGACGAAGGAGATGACTTTGCTCAACAACCAGCTGTATATCCACTTCAGGATGGTGGTGCGTGAAGGTTGAGATAACCCCACATATTTCGGTCATTGAGATGTGTTCCGTGACTCCAATTCGCAGCTTTCCACGGAGTGCAGAAGGAGAAAAATAGGCCACGGCATTATCGTGCTCCGTGAGTATATTTTCCGCATGGCGCAATAAAACGCTGCCTTTTTCCGTCGGAACGGTTTTACCGTCGATGCGCGTAAATAGCTGACATTGAAGATGATCTTCAAGCCGTCTGAGCTTCCAGCTTACGGCGGACTGGCTCAGATTGAGGAGTAATGCAGCCTTACTCATATTGCCCGTTTGCACCACAGTTCTGAAAACTCTGAGCGAATCAACGGAGAGTCGTTTATTCATTTTTTATGACAAAAGTTGGTTTACATCGGGAAAGAATGTCACTGGTGTCATATTCAGTCAACGGATAGCCTGACTGAAACGAGCACAACGGAGAAAGCTTATGCCCGCTAATAATGCATTACTGAATAGCGACGTTTTGATAAAGGGTTGCCGCATTGCGACCGGGATCCATGGTTCAGGTACACCTCTGGTGCTGGTGCATGGTACTCCCGCACATTCTGTAATCTGGCAGACACTGGTTCCGGTATTTGTCGATGCGGGGTTTCGCGTTCACCTTTATGACCTGCCTGGGTTTGGCGCATCCGAGCGCCCTTTGACGGCTGATACCTCGGTTGCCTCACAGGTGAGTTTTCTGCTGAAGCTGCTTGAACACTGGCAACTCGAAAAAACGCATCTTTTTGGTCACGATATCGGCGGGGCAATTTCGCTCCGGCTGGCGTTCGACAGGCCATCCCTTCTGCAGACACTTACACTTGCAGATATTCCGAGCTACGACTCCTGGCCTTCATCCACATGGAAAGATATGCGGGATAACTATGCGGATTATGCGCGAATACCTGCCACTGAGCATTACCGCGCAATGTCCCGCCAGTTGCAGATGGCCGTTTTTAATAAGCATCTTATGACAGAGAAGCGGCTGGAAAGTTATCTCGCGCCGCTTTGCGGTGTGGTGGGCCAGGCTTCATTCTATCAGCATCAGGTTGCGCACTATAATGCCTGTTACACCGCTGATTTTGCAGAAAAACTTCCGCAACTCCGGTTACCTGTGCAGATTTTATGGGGCGCGGAAGATGAATGGCAACCCGTTGAGTATGGAAAGCGTTTGCAGCGCGATATCGTCTCTTCCACGCTGCATATCTATCAACAGGCCGGACATTTTTTAATGGAAGATGTACCCTTACCTGTCGCCGCACAGTTAATTGATTTTGTTAATCAACATAATATGAGGTAGAGCCATGATCCTGATCGGAATGCTGGATTCACCCTATGTCAGACGGGTGGCTATTTATATGAAAGTAATGGGTATTGAATTTGAACATCGACCGCTTTCGGTATTCAGCGATTTTGATGCCTTCACAAAAATTAACCCGGCAGTCAAAGTTCCAACCCTTATCACAGATGATAATCAGGTACTGATCGACTCAACACTGATCATTCATTACCTCGGAAAATATTCCACTCATTCTGCTGCACCGGCATCATCGTCCGAAGCGGAAGAATTGCGGGATCTGCATCTTACGGGATTCGCCCTGGCAGCCTGCGAGAAAGCGGTACAGCTTGTTTACGAGCAGCGTCTCAGGCCAGAAGAAAAACAGCATCAGCCCTGGGTGACTCGCGTGACTCAACAGCTTCACGGCGCATGGCAGACACTGGAGAACGGCCTGCGGGAAGGTCATCCTGAGATGCTGTCCGTGGCCGGTATCAGTATCGCAGTGGCCTGGAGTTTTACAGAATTGATGCTGCCGGATACCGTGAACTGTGCGCGATATCCGGAAGTGGCCAGATTTAGATTGCTGGCCGAACAGCGACCGGAATTTTTGGCGACGCCGTTGATTTAAAGAGGGGGTGAATTCCGGCGCTCATGATTCGGTACTTTATATAAAAGAAACACTGAACGCATTAGAATCAGGCGCTTGCAAAAGGTAGCTCCATCAACATTCATTGAATACAGTTCCATCAACCGCAGCGCCTTATTAACCGTATTTTCATTTATTGGTTTAGATGAATTACGGATGCATTCCAGATGCATTGCTGTTTCAGGGAAGCTTAATCCACGTTATACGTGGGATAATCTATATAACCTCCATCTTGCCCGGTGTAGAACGTATTCTTGTCAGGAACAGCAATAGGCCAACCGTTCTTCATGCGTTTCACGAGGTCCGGATTGGCGATGAAAGGACGCCCAAATGCGATTAAGTCGGCAATACCCTCCCTGAGTGCCAGCTCTGCACGCTCCTGTGTATAGCTGCCCGCGATGATGAGGGTTCCCTCGTAGGTTTCGCGAAACTTTGTCAGGAAACCGGCAGGAATGGCCTGCGCTCCCAGAGATTCCTGATCGCTCAAATGCACATAAGCAAGTTGGCGGCGACGCATTTCAATACCCAAAGCTAACCAGGTATCCTCCTCATCATCAAAGCCATGCATATCCTGCAGGCGGCCAAAAGGTGCAATACGGATACCTGTCCGGTGACTCCCGATGGCGGCAGAGACCGCATCCACAGTTTCCAGCGTAAATCGCAGGCGATTGGCAATATTACCGCCATAACGGTCTTTTCTGTCGTTAAGTCCACCGTTGATAAATTGCTCAAAGATGTAGCCGTTAGCAGCGTGGATCTCTATACCGTCAAATCCCGCCTCAATGGCATTTTTAGCCGCCTTGACAAAATCTTGCGTCACCCGAGGTATTTCATCCGTTGTTAATGCGCGGGGCTGGCTGTGAAATGCGCGCACAGACTGATAGTTATCCCCGGGAATGTGAGTTGTACAGCCTTCTGCAATACGCGAGACAGAACTGACCGGTGCCTGTCCATCAGGCTGGTGAGCAATGTGTGAGGAACGTCCTACGTGCCAAAGCTGAATGAATATTTTCCCGCCTTGCCCATGTACCGCCTCAGTAACCTTCTTCCACCCCTCTATCTGTTCGTCAGTATAAATTCCCGGTGTGTAAGCTTGTCCACGACCTTCCATTGAAACTGGTGAACCTTCGGAAACAATTAAACCTGCTGTGGCGCGCTGTCGATAGTAAGTGACCATACTGTCAGTGGGAACAAGGTTGTAAGCTCGCGATCGGGTCATTGGTGCCATAACAACACGATTATTAAGACTTATTTCATTCATTGTGTAGACATTCAATAATTCGCTCATTCTGTCTCCTGAAGACATTTCATGGTAAAAATGTATTGTCAGGGATCTTATCTTTATTTTAAGGCCGTGATTAGCCGGTCAAAAAGCCCCTCAGTGTTGATATAAAGGAACCAATATTTGTGACGGCACAACTCAATGGTGTACAAGAATTCACTGAAGTCGTCAGAAAAGGCAGTTTCGTCGCTGCAGCTGACGGTTTAGGCGTGACGCGTTCGGCACTCAGCAAAAGCATCAAACGTCTGGAAACACGTCTGGGGGTTCGCTTACTCAACCGCAGTACGCGCAGCCTGTCACTGACACCGGAGGGTGAGATCTATTTCAATAGCTGCAATGATGCGCTGGATATGATTTCAGATGCCGAAAACAGAATAGAGGCGGGGATAGTGGAACCTTCCGGACTGATGCGCCTGACAGTACCCGTGGCCTTTGGGCACCTTTTCATTATGCCCTTACTCAATATTATGGCCTTAAAATACCGGGCTTTGAATATCGAAGTGGATTTCAGCGATCGGGTTCGTGACCCGGCAACAGACGGCTTTGACCTGGCCCTGAGACTTGGCCCCCTGCCTGACTCAGGTGATTTGGTAGCCACCCGATTGGGCGAGCAAAGGTTTATTATTTGCGCCTCTCCGGGCTATCTGAAGCGGGCAGGCACCCCCGTGGACCTTCGTGGGCTTTCATCGCACAGCTGCATTTCAGGGTTGCCCTCAGAAGGGCAAACTTACTGGTTAATCCGGGGTAAAGAAGAGCTCGTTGTAAGGCATGTCGTTTCCTCAGCTTACCGTTTCAATAATGGCCAAGCCATGCTGGAGGCTGCTATTGCCGGATGTGGGGTGACGCAACTTCCTGACTGGTTGTGCGGTGATGCAATTAATAAGGGGCAGCTTCTTACAATTTTACCTTCATTTCAGGCACCGCCTACCCCCATTTCAGCAATATGGCCAAGGACTCATGTGGTGCTTCCTAAAGTGAGAGCCTTGATTGAAGAACTGAAAAAAGAGTTGCCGGCACTGCTAACGAGCGCGCAGCGTTCATCAACGGAGTGAATCAAAGCACGCAATATGCTAAAAACAAAAAGCCCGCTTAAGTTTCCTTAAGCGGGCTTCTCTAAATTTGGCTCCTCTGACTGGGATCGCCTTTGCCAGTAACTGGCTAATATGTAAGCTAAACCTGAATTGCCGTTCTGTCAAGACCACCAGAATGACCACCAATAGATCTTATCTGCATCTGCAAAGTTATATACTATCGATAAAGGGGGATATCTCTTGGATGTCTTCTTCCTCAGAGAGAAAAAATCGTAGAATTATATATATTAATAGGTAAAACCTTTTGGCTGTTTAATGTCATTGTAATATACTGTTTTTATATACATGATTGTATACTTCAATGATTACTAGCAAGTAAATATAAGAATATAATATATTATGTAGTTTTTATATGTTCTCGGTTGGAATGATTTTGAATAAGGACCATACATGGCTGATAGTAATGAACATTTAAATAATAATTGCCCCTCATGCGGTAGCATGCTTGATTCAGATGAAGTGTGTGCTTGTGGCTATGACTCAAGCTTGGATGTGCAGGAGGAAAGTTATGTCCCTCAGTTTGCATTGACAGCAACTCTGGATAAAGTGTCAGGGGACTCCGGCCCTATATTTAAAGAGTCTTTAGGTGAAGTTTGGACATTAGATACAGAAGACGTTCAGCTTTTTATTAAACAAATCGAGAAAAAATTTAAACTTAAAAGGAAACTTCATGGTGTAATCGATGAAAATAAAATGCCATTAAGTGCACCTATTTCTTTCAGTAAATATCTAAATCAAAATATAGATTTTAAATCTTTTGTTCAGTCAATGATGGATAGAATGAGAGGTGAAGCGAATAATGACAAATCAAGGCTTTCTGGTGGGGCTATAATATTTATTCATTACAATGTAGATAATGATAAAGAAAGTAGTGGTCGTCTTTTTATTATCATGGTGGATAGAAAGGGAGTCTTTAATTTCGATAAAAATCTTATTCCAGAGAAATTACCATCTATAGATATAGATTCCTTGCGACAAGCTGTCCTTGTTGATTTGACTTTATTCAAAGCAAGCTACCCAGAAAATAATGGCGACCCTTATCTGCACTTTATATCTGGTCGATCTAGTAGCGAATTCTTTAAGCGAGCATTGGGTTGTAACCCAAAAATTGATAATAATAGAAGTATTGATGAAACAAATAGAGCTGTTGATGATTTTGTTAAGGTAATGAAGTTAAAGCACATCGATAGAGTTAAAGTAAAGAAAGCAGTCGAAGCTTTGATGAAATCAAAAGCAAAAGATCCCAATGATAGAAAGTTAACGATTGAAGATATAGGGAATTGTATAGAGAAAACCCTTCCTGAAAATAAAGAATTAAAAGGGAAGTTTGTACAGTTCGCGGATGTTAATGAATATGTTATTGATGATTTTTTCGAACCAAGTAGATTTTCTGGAAGTAGCTTTGGAGAAATAAAGATTTCTGATGCGGAACAGGAATATGAATGTAAAATATCTGTTGATGCAATTAGCGAGGATGATACATCAAATGCAAAAGTTATATATGATAGAGCTAATGGCCAATTAATAATACGATTGTCGCATAATGCAGTAACTGAAATCGAGAAAATAGTTGGTTAAATTTACAAGGAGAAGTGATGAGCGACATGAATGGTTTTGAAACATTAGTAAATGCTATCTTATCGGCAAAAATTGAAGTCGATAGTGGCTATATGTTGCTCGAATTTGAAGACCAATCAATTGATATTAATATAATATCTAAGTTAATCAAAGATTATGGTTTAGCCGTAGAACCTGAAGTTGAAAGTAAAGAAATTATTTTCCCGTTGTCTTCTGGGGCATTTCGAGATGATTCAAATATATATAGTACGCTAGATTCCTTTTTGAGAACATGTATTTCTCTAGGTTATGTTCCTAATGATTTTATTATTCTCACTGAGAAGATTTCTTCACTATTAATTGATGATAAAATTGGTAGTATTGATATTTACTTAAAATGGACTTCAGTATTATCCAGTGTTGCTAATCATCAAATTGGAGGGAAGTTTATACTCTATATACCAAGTGATAATGGTGGTAAGGAGTTAGTTATTAATTCCTACGAAAGATTGGACTATATTATAAAAGCTCCCTATAGCAAGGTCGCTGTAGACTCAGTTGATAAAATAATAAAGGTACTTGATGTCGAGGATGCTCAGTCTCCCGAAAGAAAATCTATTATTCGTACTGCTATATATGATTTGATTAATAACATTGAGAGTAAAGATGTTTCAGCGCTAATCACAATAAGCGAGAGGGTTTTTAACCGGTATAACGATCTTTTGGAGTTATATACTAATAGATTCTCCGTTAACAAACTATTGTCTGAATTGGAACAAAAAAACCTTGAGTATACAACCAAAATAAATGATTTTGTTTCATCTAGTCAGACAAAAGCTTTTGCAATTCCTGGGGCCTTGATTGCGATCGGTGGATTAGCTAAAGCCAGCGGCTTCTGGGATTCTTTATTGATTTTTATAGGTCTCTTTCTCGTATATTACATAACTTCTATGTCCAACCAAGTTTTATATGAGTCCTATATAACTTTAAAAAATAGTCTTAATGACTCTTTTTCAAGGTATTCTAAATTTGATGAAGGGGTGGAAGTTAGGGATGCAGCCAAAAAAATCTCATTAGAGCTTTATCATAAAATAGATAATGCAAAAGAACGGTTGGAAAAAGTTAATAGCATTGCAAAATGGATGCTTTGGATAGGTGGGGGGTATCTGGTCTTGAAAATGATATTTATTGATGGTAAGTAAATAGAAATATTGTTAATCTAATTTTGTTTTTCAATTATCAAGAGAATGACAAGTGAGAGTTTTTATATCACCATGTGATGGTTGTTTAGTTTGATTTTCAAGCTCTTTTGTAATTTCATCTACAACCGAATTATTAGTTTTTCGGGAGCCTGAAAGTGTATAACTAATTGGGTTTCACTGGTATTAAAAAATTATACTTTCATATTTATTGAAGTTCCCCTCTTCATGAGTTTTTGCAAGTGAATTACTGGCGGATTTCTTATCTTCTCTATTGAACTACCATTTATCCATCATGTTATTTAAAATAATCGGAAAAATTAACATTGGGAGATACACCTAGAAGTTTGGCCAATGTTTCAAAAATGACTGTAAGTGCACCGGTTTTAGTTCCCCGCACTTTATGGGATTTCAGCCATCAGCCGGTACTCTTCAGGTGTCAAGTTGTTCAGTGACTCGTGAGGGCGCTCGCCGTTATATTCAGCCAGCCAGCGCTATGTAATTTCCCGTGCTTCATTCAGGGTTCTGAATAGATAAAAATCCAATATTTCTGTCCGGTACGTCCGGTTGAACCGTCCGATAAAGGCATTCTGCGTGGGCTTGCCGGGCCTGATAAATTCCAGCATCACACCATGCTCTTCTGCCCATTGTGCCAGCGTCAGCTAGACCAGCTCCGGGCCGCTATCCATCCGCATTTTCAGCAGGTATCCGCAGTTTGCCACGTTCCTGTCCAGCACTCTCACGACCCGCTGCGCCGGGATATTCAGGTCAATTTCGATCGCCAGCGCTTCGCGATTAAAACCATCCACTACGTTGAAGGTCCGTAAGCGCCTGCCGCACACCAGCGCATAGTGCATAAAATCGATGGACCAACTCACGCTTTATCGCTGGTTTTAAAGCTTTTTTCAATAACGTCTTTCACTCCGCGGCATTCGAGACTCAGGTTCGCAAGCATCTGTTTCAGTCGGCGGTTTTCATCCTCAAGTTCTTTCATCTTTTTGATATCAGAGACTTCCATATCGCCGAACTTCGCTTTCCAGTTATAGTACAAGGCCTCAGAGATCCCGGCATCGCGGCAGACATCCTTGACGGTACGTTTGGCTTCGACGGACTTCATAACAGCGATGATCTGGTGTTCGGTTAATCCGGCTTTGCGCATGGTGATCTCATCCAGGGACATAGTCAGTATGCCGGAAGATCTCTAAAAGTAAATGGCCCGGTTTACCGGGTTGCTTACAGATCAGCCGCTTCAAAGTTGGGGTGTAAGCCGAGTACTGGTACTAGATGCTGGACTGTGGGTGGGGCTTTGGCTGGTGAAAACACTTTCAAAAAAATAACATAGTTAGTGATCGATGCCATTATGCAGGGGTATAATCTTATTCTATGATTTTTCGAACAAAATAGTTGCCATTTCAGGCAAATCATATGTGTGGTCAAGTAAAATGATGACATCTGGTATGGTGATATGAATAGTATTTTTGCAAGAGAAGGAGACGAAATCCGGGTTCTTTCACTATTTTCTGGCTGTGGAGGGATGGACTTTGGTATTGAATCTGCCGGAGGAAAGATTGTTTTTGCTAACGATATCGTTGAAAACGCGTGTAAAACATTAGCCAAGTATTTTCCTGATACTGATGTTAAGCATGGCGATATCTCTCAAATTCAAACTTTTCCATCTGTGGATGTTGTCGTTGGTGGCTACCCGTGCCAGTCATTTTCGATGGCTGGTAACAGAAAGCCCAGCGACGATGCGCGGACCAATCTTTATAAGCAATTTCTTCGGGTATTGAATATCGTTCGACCTAAGTATTTTGTGGCTGAAAACGTTTCAGGATTACAGCAGTTGGGCGCAGGTAGCTTTTTAGAACAACAAGTTAACGCCTATCGGGATGCAGGATATCAAGTTAGTCACCATCTTGTTAATGCAAAATCTTACGGTGTTCCACAGTCACGCAAGCGCCTGTTTATTATTGGTGTCAGAAACGATCTGGGGCAATATTTTGAATTTCCGGCAGCAACGCATGGTAAAGCGACCTTAAAGAACCCGCACTTAAAACCTTATGTTTCCCATGGTGAGGCTATCCGCGATTTGCCATTATGGCCAGAGGGTGAGTTTTACGAACGACCTCACGATCCCGAGGGGCACTTCTCATGGTACTTTATGTCCAGAAATCGTAAGGCCAAATGGGATAGTCCTGCTTATACCGTCGTAGCGAACTGGCGACATGTGACGTTGCATCCAGCCAGCCCAATGATGAAGTTAACATGGTCAAATCTTGAGGACGGCTGGAAGCAGCGCTGGGATTTTTCTGAAGAATATGAACATGTTGCTATTGATTCAACCCGGCCTAAGCTGGAACAGGCTAGGCGTTTGTCATGGCGGGAATGTGCCAGAATACAGACGTTTCGTCATGATTTTGAGCCTATTGGTGATATTGAATCTCGATTTACTCAGATAGGCAATGCAGTTCCTCCGTTACTGGCCGAAATCATTTTTCAACATCTATTTTCTGGTGATGGGTTGAAAATGAATTTGAGGAAGGGCGAATAAAAATCATGAGTATATCTTTCCCTATTTCTTTAGAAGAGTGGAATGCAGCACTAGTTAACGCCGTTTTTTTTGAGCCTTCCCGTGCAGGTGTATTTTTGAGTCGAATCGATACTACTGGAAGAATTTTTGAGCAATTGGCTGGTTCTCGTAGTAAAGAAGAAGCTAAGCAAAGCTTTCTTGATTCATTTGGTAAGGATGAAAGAAAAATACAACGTTATCTCAGAGATGATTCAACGCTTGATAGTCTGACTCGAATAAAAGGCATCCCACCTCATTTTTCTATTCTATATTTAACGTTACTTGCCGCCAGTGCTGATAATGAAACTCATGATGAAGGAGACTTTAGGGTTAGATTTTCTGTATTATTGGGACTGAATAGGAATAAGAAATTTATTTTTAGAGAACTGCCTAGCTTATGGCGAAGAGTTGAACAATGGAGTCAAAGTAAACAGGGTTGTTCTCGGTTATTTTTACCCCATCCCCAAAATGAAAAGCTGATTGGGTATTCTAAGAGGCTTTCTTTTCCTTGTTATAGAGATGAAATTCGTTTGCGAGCCATACTGGTTCGTAATAATCTGGACAGCCATTCAACATTTGAATCTGTTAATAAAGTAATACACCAGAGAATTGATGATTTTAGTGAAGTATTCGTCAGTGAATTCAAAGAATTCTATACGCTATTATCAACTGCAGCCATGCAGCAGGCATATAGTAGCCCGTTCTGGGGGGCTGTGAGGGATATTACGCGGCATGAAGAAAATCAACAAGCCAGAGAGAATGGGCTTTTCTGCATTCACTTAGACGCTACCGATCCGCAACTTCCAGAACTTTATCTGTTAATGGATGATGTTGGTGCTCAGACTTTGGATACCGTTAAAACTGAATCGTTACCAGAAAAATTGGGAAATTACAGTAGCATTTATTATCAGACCAACGTTAATGCTACATTAACGAGTTTACTTCCATTTCTACAAAAAAGAAAAAAAGGCTTAACTGGATCGCGGGTTGGCATGGCGCTACATGCTGGTTGTTTACCCCTTTTCAGGGATGATTCTGGGTTTATCAGTTCGGATGGTCATTATTTTGACGATGGTCTGGTTTGTTTGATTATTCGTCATGAATATGCTGTACATATCCGCACCATGTTTGAACATACTGGCCTGACTGTTATGACGCTAGGAAAAAATACAGGTTCTGAAGATTGGGAAGTTCTCGTCTTTGATACGATGAGTAGACAGGAATTAACCGAACTTGCCAAATTACTTCCTGGTGCTGCTCGTAGATTTATGGTTCAGAGTTGGATACCTGCTCGACCTTATATCACAGGTGCAGCCCGTTTTGGACAGTCAATATTACTTAACCCAGCCAGTACGCCGGTTATTCATATGGTGGGTGCCATTGGCGGGGAATATGTAATCAGAGATTCCAATCATATAGAACTGGTCAGCGGCATACTAACACCAACACAAGGTGGTGAAGGACTATTTATTTCTCCGGAAAAACTCACTTCATTATCAGGACAGGCGTTTTGTCGCTATCGGTTAACGCTTGAGAAACAGGTTGAACCGTTGGTTTTTGACATTCACGTCCTCGATCATGCGCCGGATGCTCCATATCGTAAAGTTGCCGAACAACATGACTGGCTTATTGATGGTCAACGGGGAACATTAGTGCCATTAAACAATGTTGAGTCAATGGAGTGTCTGAAAAACCAAAAAACTACCTCACTAGGCGGATCATGGTCGATATGGCGACTTGATGAACGTGTGCCTGTAGAGAGTAAACAGTTTGATTTGCACATGCTTCCTGCCGCATTTGACTGGTTAGCTGAAGCACTGGCACTGCGTTTTCAAAAACGCAGTACGCTACCATTTGATGAGCTTAATACACATTTAACGCCCGTATCACTAGCGACAGGTATACCTGCATGGCGGTTGCGCCGGTTGCTTTTTGCCTCAGGCTGGCTTTGCGTAATAGAAAGACGACATGCGCCGTATCCGGTGGTATCACTGGCAAAACGTACATTGTCTGTTTGTGAGAAGGTAGAAGGACTCACTGCCCGAGTTGGCGGTATGTTGACGAAAAGCGAGCGTCATCATCTGCAAGGTTTGTTGAAAGAGAGTGAACGGGTAAGACGTTGGTCAACAGTGGATAATAATTTTGCACTTGGCAGTATTGAATTGATTTTGTCAGGAACCGATCGCGTAAAAGATTTGCTTGAACAGTTCAATTGGCAGTTTCTAGCCAGAGAAGATTTTTCTGTTGGCCCATTAAGTGGCGTGCTGTTATCCATGACTCAAATAAAGCAAGTTCCAGCTTTGCCACCCGATATTTATGTGGCGTTCTGGCAGACAAAAAAAAACCAATGGTCAGAAGAAATCCAGCCAACAAATAGCGACCTGTTAATGCGCTGTCGGGAAAAGCAACGTAATCGTTATTTTATTCGGGCAGATACGGGGTACTGGCAAACTGATAGCTTTGCCTGGGCGTTAATGGCTCACGTCATGAGGTCGGAAAAAACGCTTGGTACTCAAAGTCACTATGGCGATCTCTTCTGGTCTAAGTCACTAATTACTTTACCGATTTCTGTCACTCAGTGGTGGTTACATTTCGCCGGCGGTTGTTGTACCGTCAGTGATGACGGAAGGATAATATTTGCTGGTAGAGGGGATGAATTGTGGGGAGGCGTTGAGTGTGATGATAATGCTGTTTTCCCGGTTAATCGAGCAGTCACTCGGCGGGCGAGAGCTTTGGCGCTACGCAGGATAAGCAGCATCAATTAATCTCTTAAATCAATCACCAAGGAGCTCACTCAGGGTGTCTAAAAAACAACATATCATTAAAGAAAGATTGAGGCAGATGTATCTCTTTGGTGCAGAGCCTTTTGAGTTGATGAACTGCCTGAAAGAATCGCAGCAAAAGCTGATCATGGCTGGTGCTAAAGCGGACAATTTGCCAAAGGTTCCGAACAAGATTTTACATTTTTTGAGCGCATTACCACCTAAGGCCCATTCCATTGTGCTAACCTGGTTTCGTACTCACGTACAATTTCCAGAACAAGGTGATCCCCAAAAAATCATTCATGAGATTCTGCTCGCAGAAAATAACGATAAAGATATCTCATCACCAAAACCGCTATGGCGCGCAATCCTTGGGTTCTACGTCACTCAGCCTTGCCCTAACATCGTCGCACAATTTCTTCGCGGTGAAGAAATTACACTACTCCATAATGATGATCCTCATGAGTCCAGCGATAGATTACCTGAGCAGTCAACGATTAGTGTTACTGATGAAGATATCGAGCAGTGTCTATTCGTAAGTCAGGGACGTGACATATCTCCTTCAGATCGAATAATTCCGGCGTTCGTTGCTGGGCTTGTTGCTACGTTGAAGGGGGAAACGGAAGTTGCAGGTCAGTGGGTGTCACAGTTATCCAATCACTCACTGCCTCTGGGGCAAAAATTTGGTAGGCTCATCTCAACGTTTGGCGTCGTTCGTCCTCAGGAAGAGGCTGACAACGGAATAGTATTATTGGCAGAGCCTGTTGCGCCAGACGATATCAATGGCGATATCGATGGAGTGTCCTTTGTCGGTAAAGTGACGAAAGTGCTTCCCTCTGGCGTATTCTTTGTTTCGCCCGTTGGCCTGTTTATTGGCGATGAACTGCGGGATCTTTCAGATGCTCACAGCCATATGCTCTATCCCGATCGTGGCGAAGTTATAGGATTTTTAAATCATTTTACAAATAATGTGACCCATGGGGAATTAGGCATATGGCAAGCGAGACACAAGCCATCCGATAAAACGGCCCAGTGTGCATTGACTGAGTACCAGTCTCGCGTATATTCCGTTGTCAAAATCCCCTATGATTCTGGCGAACCGGATGCGATTCGTGAATGGCTATTAACCTGTTACCAACCTCAAGATAAATCTCCTACTATCTTCTTCTTAACCGATGGTCTGGCGCTAAGATTACCCGGAGACATTCTTGATCCTAAAAAATATGATTTTGACGTACCTCTGGATTCTTATCGGGAATTAAGTTGTGTGGAACTGCGCTCTCAGTCAATCACTATAGTGCCTCAACTCCCCGGATTGAGCGAAAAATATGATTGTGCGCCTGCCATTACATGGATAAAACGGCTGTTAAAGTTAGACTATTCATCGACAGATTTTCCTGTTTTCAGCAAATCACACTTACAGCGTTTAGCTCACTTTATGGCTGAATATGAGTCAGATAATCGAAGTGCGTATTTACGTGCATTGACGCAACTTGAGAAGGTTGCGGTTTCAAGAGAATTTCTGGACGGTAGCATTCAACAACTGTTGACGTTGCCGACAATAAAGACGCAAATCTATGCAGAGAAGCAAGTAATACTGGCTCAGTATGAAAGTGAGCAGGAACAACTCAGACAGACGATTGCATCACTGATGGATAAGAAGGCGCAGTTGGATGCAGAAATTAACCGACAGGAAAAGACGCTAAAAAGCGAAACAAACCGTATAAAAAAAGCGCTACGCCAGCAGGAAGCTGAGCTGGATTCACGAATCAGGCAAACCTTTGAGCAAGCGTCTCAGGCGGGTATAGAAACGTTGGCACAGACGGCGTTGTTGCGAACGATGATCGCTGGTTCGGCCACACCCACACCCGTTATACCATCAGAACGAATCACCGAACCCGCCTTGAGCCTTCCGTTACCTCAGTCTTTACTACCGCCGGAAGTAAATGAAATAAACAGCAAAAGAGTGCTACAGGCCGCGATCGAAGAACAGGCAGCGATTACCGGACTAAGCGAAAATCTGTTGTTCAGTTTGATTGCTGCCGCAAGTGTTGTATCAGTTGTCGGATTAACAGGAAAATACGCCCAGAAAACTGTCGTTTCTTTAGCCAATATTCTGTCGGGAAGCATATGGGGGGAGGTCTCTATTCATGGTGATCTTTTTAGTATCAGCGACTTAATGAAATCGCCTGTGCTAATCAGGAGTACAAATAGCACGAGCTCTATGACGCTGGGTGACTTCTTAGCGCACCAACAATCAAGCGGGTTAATGACGATAGTAAAACTACGTGGGTTTAACCGAATGCCGCCGGAAACATTACTTCCCGAACTTAACGAATGCCTGTTTAGCAGTGAATATTCTGCGGGACTATGCTGGAAGGATCAAAATAATACCTTGCGGCACCTTTCGTTAAGTTACCCTGTATTGTTTGTATTGACGTTTACCGTTGGTAAAAGTACGTTCCCACTACAGGAGCCAGTTGCTAATCAGTTGCCCGTATTTATGGCCGAATATAGCAGTACACAGGTTGAGCAGACTGAATACTCACCAGCCGAATATACTTCAGATATTGCGCCCGCGTGCGTGGCCTCCAAATTATGGTCTTCGTTATACGCCGATGCTCACCCTAAAGATAATCAGCAGCAAACTATGCGGGCGGTGTTAAACGCATTGGGTTATTCCGACGAAAAATCTCAGGCGCTGGCAATGCTGGCTTTCACTATTGGGCGCAGTACCACAGAAAAAATAACCGCAGAAATTGAGCCATTGGCTCCTGCATTGATACCTTATGTTCAGGAAATCACTCACGGTGCATCTGCAACCGTGCTTGATCATCTGTTCCAGCTATAAATAAACAAGGGCATTTTATGAATAACCCACTGGAATCATTTGAATCAATAAGGGATTTTTACATCACCTATCTTGAAACTGCTTTTCGTATAGGTTCACCCGATATTCAGGCATATCGACGTAGCTTACTGGAACAGCAAGGTACATTATGTGCAGATCTTTTTCTGGAACCAATGCCAAGATATCAGGATTATGGTTTAACCATCAGTGATTTACGTAATGTGGCTGAAGGTGAGGAATGGCTGCCAGGGTTTTCCGAGCAACAAAGGGACGCATTTATCGATCTTTGTCTGGGAGGGCTTTTGCCTCGCGATAAAGCCGATTCCACCAAAGGACGTTTTAAACTTTATACCCACCAGCTAGACATGCTGAAAAGAGGTGTACAGCCCGCAATGCCGGGTATCGTTACATCAGGAACAGGGTCAGGTAAAACAGAATCTTTTCTGCTGCCAGTTCTGGCTCAAATTGTGAAAGAAGCGAGTGGTTGGCCGAAAAGTCCTTCGCTTAAATGCTGGCAGCCGTGGTGGCATAGTGGAGTAAATACTCAGCCTACGTTTATGCGTGAGGCAGAAGCATCAGCACGGCCAAAAGCCGTACGAGCGCTAATTTTGTATCCAATGAACGCACTGGTTGAAGATCAAATGGTGCGTATGCGTCGGGCGCTTGATTCCCGAGAAGCACATGAAGCGATGGATTTACACTTGGGTGGCAACCGTATCTTTTTTGGTCGTTATACTGGCGCAACGAAAGTCACTGGCTGGTTAAACCATCCCCGACCGGGGAGCGAGGAAAAAGAGAAAAAAGAGAAAAAACGGGTCGCTGGTAAAATCACTGAATTGCGCGAATATCTTCAATCCGTGGAAGACACTCATCGGGAAGCTGTGCGGCAGGGGATTCGGGATCATGATGATAACCTGCAATTCAATTTCCCTAGTGTATCAGGCGGAGAAATGCTTAGCCGCTGGGAAATGCAAAAATCACCTCCGGATATACTGATTACTAACACCAGTATGCTTTCCACGATGTTGGTACGGGAGATTGACGATCCTATTTTTGACCAAACCCGAGAATGGATTGAACACGATCCTGATGCCTATTTTTATCTTGTCCTTGACGAACTGCATCTTCAGCGCGGTACAGCAGGGACCGAAGTCAGTTATTTGCTCAAACATCTCATAAACCGTCTGGGGCTGGATCAGGAACAGCACCGACATAAGCTCCGTATTCTGGCATCCAGTGCCTCACTGCCCGTTGATGGCCCTGAAGGTAAGAAAAGCGTTGAGTATTTATGGGGGATGTTCGGTCAGCGAGGACTGCCTGTGAGTGCAGCAGCTAAAGACTGGGCAGATTGCGTGGTGAATGGTGCCATGGTTTCTCCAGCACAGGATAATACGTTGCATTTCCACGGAGACCTCAACGACTTCTGCAATACGGTAAGACAGCTACAGGGATCCTCACTGCCATCTTTGCAACACTGGTCAAACGTTGCCCGAAGTATGGGGGGCTATCATGACGAGCAGTGTATGGAAAAACTGGCTAAATGGGTTGTTGTGCAGGCCGCCTGTATGCTTGAAAAAGGTTGCTATACATGTGAAAAGTCTCTGCGTGCTACATCAATAACTGCTCTGGCAGAGCGTATATTTCCCTCCCATTCCGCAGGACGTGAGGGGATTCGTGCATTAATATGGTTACGTGCTGCTACAGATAGCTGGCCTGAGTGGTTTTCACATCCCTTTCCCGATGATATTCCATTGCCACGTTTTCGCGCCCATGCGTTTTTACGGGCTCTGGAAGGATTATATGCAGCACCGCTACCTTCCCCCTCAAGTGCATCAACAGAAGAAAGAGATCAGCACTTTTTTGCCGATCTGACGGTTGAGTCTGGCCTGCGTTATGGCGAGCGTCACTATGACAACAAAAAATCACGACGCGTAGAATTACTCTACTGTGAGTGTTGCGCCACACTATTTTTTGGCGGCAAACCCTCTTCTTTCTCGGCAACGGATAGCCGCGTAGAGCTTTTACCCAACGATCCCGATATTGATCAACTACCTGAACATGCGAAATCGGTTATGGTTGAACGACGTTCCGCCGAAGAATATGCGTTGTTTATGCCGACCGTCGATCGATTCTGGCCTAGAGGAGAAGGAACTCCAGCCGATGAGGACTCTTTTGGGAAGTGGATTAAGGCTGGTTACGATCCGTTTACTGCGGCGATTCAACACACGTTATCGCCTATAAGATCGATTGAACAAACTCATATTGCAGGCTGGTTCTATTATGTCCCATCGGGTGATTTTTCCACTAGGAAAAGAGGCCAGTCGTCCAGCCAGTCACCGGGGAGTGCGCTGCCTTTCCAGTGTCCGGCATGTGGTACATCATATAAATACGGTAAAGGTAAACTATCACCTATCCGCAGTTTTCGAGTCGGCTTTGCGAAAACCACGCAGCTCTTGGCCAGTACGTTGATGGCTGAATTACAACGCTCTGGCGATCGGGAACGGCTGGTCACATTTTCTGACAGTCGGCAGGATGCTGCCAATGCGGCGCTCGATTTGGAGTCAGGTCACCATGATGATGTTCGCCGTGAGATTGTTGTGCGCTCGCTGAAGGAACTGTCAGCGAGTCAGTGCTCCCATAAAGAAGTGACCATACAGTTAGAACAACTTAATAAACGCAGAAAAGAACTAATTAGCAAAGAGATTAAAGAGGGGCGGCTCTCTGCGGATGAAGACAAAGAATTAGGACAGCTTTTTGGCGAAAAAGAGCGGCTGAGTGACTTATTGCTACTGCCACAGGCAGACAGCGTATCGCTGAGCAGCATACTGGAGCCTGAAGCACCAATCGCAGGCAACGTCCTTAATCCTCTGTTGGCAACATTAGTTGACGCGGGTATTCATCCTACCGATCGAACGGGGATATCTCCTGTCCCTGAGCCCTCAAAACAAAAACATGATGAAGAAACTATCACTTTTGCATGGCAGCAATTATTTGAAAAAAACAAACAGACCAAATGGTGTTGGAAGAAACATCCTTCCTATGAGGATAATCTGGACGTTGCCCGGAAGGAAATCTCCCGCGACCTAAAACAACTGGTCGGGGAAAGCGTGTTCAGTAAAACCTATTTTGCGCTGGAAGAAGCAGGATGGGGTTATCCCTGTCTTCCTCTGGCTAACAACTGCTCGCGGGAACAATTGGCTGTCTATGACGCTATGCTTCGCGTATTGGCGGATGCCTATCGAGTCGCACCGTCCCAGTACACAACAACAGAAACGCGCTGGCATGTTGCAGAGGATGTGAAGCCTAAAAATCGGTTGCGCCGTTTTAGCGATGAGCTTTGTAACCACTCCAGAGCCAAGACATTATCGCTGATTGGGGACTTTCTGGTGCACCTCAAACGCTCTGGTCATCAGGGCGGCATTATTGACATTGGAAAAGTGCACTTTCGTTTAGTAGAGGCTACCGCTCCTTTCTGGCGCTGTAGTCACTGTGGCCGCGTCCATTTGCACAAGGGGGCAAAACTTTGCACCCGCTGTTATGCGCCACTACCTGAAACATCTTCTGGTAACGCGGGGGAATTACAAACCCAAAACTATCTCGGTAAACGTATATCGTATGCTTCCCGTATCAGTAGAATGCGTTCTGAAGAACTCACGGGCATGACGGGGAATCCGGCAGCGAGATTACGCCGTTTTAAAAGTATCCTCATTGCTGATGATGACGACATATTGCCAAAAGGGCTGGAGGACTTCGAACCTCATCCTGAGTTGGATAGAGCCGCCAGAGAGGTGGATGTACTCTCTGTTACCACCACGATGGAAGTGGGGGTTGATATTGGCGATCTACGCGCAGTTTTTCAGGCTAACATGCCGCCGCAACGTTTTAATTACCAGCAACGCGTAGGGCGAGCGGGACGACGTGGGCAGGCTTTTGCATTTGTATTAACGGCATGTCGCAGCAAGAGCCATGATTTATTTTACTTCCGTAACCCGGAAAAGATCACCGGCGATCTCCCTCCGCCACCTTTCTTAACTACTAAACTGGAAATGATCTGCCAGCGCTTAGTGCGCAAAATCTGGCTGGTGGCCGCTTTTAAGTGGCTCAGAGAGCAAGTAGTGGATTCGGGGCAGTCGTGGCCTGTTGATGGTGACAGACATAAACCCGACAATCACGGAGAGTTTTTTCAGGTTCATTGGCTAAAAGAAAATCAGGCAAACTGGTTGCCGCGCATTCGTAACGCGCTGAAAGAAACCATCAACGCGCGTGATGAGTTTGCTCAAGCGTGTATGCAACAGGATGAAATATTCTACCGTACAATAATCCACCCTCTGACGCCGGAATGTCTAATACAAGATATTAAATCAGTACTGGACGACGACGCTATGGCAGGAAAGGGACTGGCGGAAGCGTTGGCCGAACAGGGAAAATTCCCTATGTACGGTATGCCAACCCGAACACGACTTCTGCTGACAAGGCCGGTGAGTACGGACGAACATGATGTACAGTTCGCCAGCATGGATCGCGATCTGGATATTGCGATTCAGGAATTTGCACCGGGAAAATATCTGGTACAGGACAAGCGCCGTTACTTTACCGCAGGCTATGCCGGAATGCTGAAGCAAAGCTACAAAAACCCGGCCGAATTTTTCACTGAAGCTGACGAACCGGGAGAATGCAGGGCGATGACCGTTTGCCCGGTGTGCAAAGTCTGGGTACTGGTGGGCTCGATGACCGCTGTATGCAGCGCCTGCGGTGGGGTCATGGATGGTGCTGAGCAATATTCGTGTTACGTACCCAACGGATTTATTACCACTCTTGAAGATAAATCTGCAAAAGAAGACTTTGACCAAACCCTGACGGTGGCCAGCAGAGTATCTATTGCTGAAGCTTACTCAATTGAGAATGCAGTATCTGTACCTGACTCTAATGTTGCCATCCAGCTAAAATCCCAAACCTGCCTTAACAGGTTAAATCGTGGTGTTTATGCGGACAAAACATGGAGTGGTTTCAATGCGATACAAGGCAATCTACGGGTTCCATTCAGAAAGGCGGGAGTATATCAGCCGCTATGGGCAAACCACGTATGGTTAGACAGTAACCTTCTTGAGGCTGATTTATCACTTAAAAACCGCTTTACCCCTATGCAGGAAAGCCGAGAATCGTTTTATCTCTCGGCACCTAAAGTAACCGATTTACTGGCGTTGATGTTGGTGGATACTCCGGTGGACCTCCAGTTACAGTACTTGCAAGGCGCACTGACTCCTGCATTTCGGGCGGCCGCGCTATCTGCTTCTTTTATCATCGTCAACTATGCTTCGAAAGAGCTACTTGATACTGATCCGGAAGAAATTGAAATTCTGGAGCCTCGCGTACAAATTTTAAAAAACGGTATTTCTGCACCGATATTACAAATGGCCGATCGTCTGGTTAATGGTTCTGGATTATGCGAGCGACTACAGCAGATCGGGAGCTCTGGCTCTCCGATTGTTCTTGAAGTGATGAATGAGATTATCAATGACGAAAGATCCTATCCACTAAAAGAGTTTTTAGAACCACAGCATCGCGACGTATGTTTTCAGGCATGTTATTACTGCCTGCATCGATACGGTAATCAGGCTTATCATGGCTTGCTCGACTGGCGTCTGGGACTGGATGTCATTCAATTGCTTTTGGATAAAACCTATGATGCCGGACTACGTGGAGATTTTTCATCCCCCGGCATAATTGACTGGACGGTTAATGCCAAACGACTGGCCGAAGAAGCATCGTCTTTATTTAAGGGGAGTGAAGTAAAAATCGTGGGAAATATCCCGCTGATAGGTATTAGCCCACAACGCTGGGCGGCAGTACTGCATCCTTTCTGGAGTTATGACGGGGTTTTTAAAGCTAATCCTGAACTTGAGGTGCTCTCGCTTGAGGAAGATATCGTATTTACAAACACCTTTGAGCTTTCTCGCCGTATGGGAACTGTGATGGCAAAACTGTGCACACCACCTCGTTCGAGCGAAAAATGAATATAATGACGTTGGAGCGTACCCGCCCGGTGCTCCCCTCAAAGCTGGGCGTATTTATTACCTGCCCAATGAGGTACTTGCTGGAAAGCGAGCAGCATTCTTTCCTGTGTTTGCCTTTGCCTCCTCAGGCTGCTCTGGGGAGTGCCGTGCACAGACTGGCAAACACGTTGCAAAAAAGTGGCGAGAATAGTCCTGAATCAATCATACAGAGGCTTGAAAACGACTTTGTGGCGACCTTGATAAAGACTCAGCAAGGAGCACTGGCGCTATGGGTCTGGGAACGCTATGGCATTGCTGGATTAGTATCGCGTCAGGCGTTGATCAAATACATTCGTTACGCCAAATCTCTTGTTACTCCGGTTGATGAACGGGGTGGACATTTGCCAGATATGATAAAAATGCGGGAAAGTGTTATTCCGGTAGGTCGGGAAAAACTGCTGAAAAGTACTTGTTTCGATATGCAGGGACGTGCCGATCTCATTTACAGAAAAGAAACCGGGCAGATACGGGTTGTTGACTTTAAAACCGGCGAAGTGAGAGACGAAAAAAATCAGCCGAAAGAAGAATATTTGTTACAAATAGCGGCATATGGCATGATGATAAAAGAGCTAGCTCCTGAAATTAATATTGAACTGGAACTAGCCGGAGTAGGGGGTAGCTGGACCGGTGTATTGGATAACAGCCTGCAAGAATGCGTCAATCGTGTTCTTGTCTCATTTAATGAAATATTACCTCGTAATACTTCTTTTTCTGCGCTTAATATAGCTCGGCCGGGTAAACATTGTATTCAGTGTGCTGGCCGTTGCTCGTGCCCGATTTACTCAAAAAATTCATGTCATTTCAGGCAACAATCCTGCCCTGACGATCGTCATTTTAACATCGATATTCATGGGCGATTACTGGAGGTTGAGATGGATAATAATTTTACGACTCTACGACTCCTACTTCCTGATGGTTATATGGCAAAAGTATTTCATATTCCGACTCGATTTATTCCTGAGTCTAATGAGATGATAGGTTGCGACGTTACTCTGTATGGATTGAATGTCTTTGGCGCTAGTTCGGAGAACAATATCCCACGAAATTTTTATGTTGTGGATACTCAGGAACCCAGAAGATCGGCATTTCAGTTTTTCCTGCAATGGAAGAAAAACCACTAAATATTGTCTCGAAAAATAATAGAGGAAAGTAGAGAGGTTTATTAAGAATGCTTAACAGACAGAATAATTATTATATACTCTATGGATGGATTTTTTATTTTCTGCGATCCACTTTCCAGTAATTTTCTTGCCGCTCATCATCAATCGCTGTTTCCTTACCCCGCGCCTGCAAAATCAGGCGTCGGGATTGGCCTCCTGACTAACTCCATCGACGACATAAGGCGTTAGTGCTTTTTTGTGTCGCGCGCACGGCTAAAGTCCATTCTCTTCAACTCCGCTACGAATTTCACCGTCCTGACCTAGTATGGCGCTCTTCGCCGAAACTCTGATAAAACCGACGATCCGGCGCGGGGAATTGAGGATAATACCCGTTGAGACCCCAAGTAGGATGCGACGGTTACGGCGCTGTGGCCTTTTTCAAGAAATCTCTCACCCCGAATCCGTTTGATGGTAGATAGACTGTATGCGGCGCTCAATAAGGAGACAGCACAGACTTGGTTGTGATTGATGTCGGAACGAGACAATTTAAGAACAAACCGCCTCCGGTTAGCTGGATCGCCTCGCCCGGCAGGAAAGCATGCTAACACCTACATGAAGTTCCTGTCAGTGCCAGTCTCCGACTCAACACCACCAGTCTGCTTTTCACCACTGCGAAGTAAGGGGCGTTAAGCCCGGCTATGCAGGGGCAGTTTTTTCTTCCGTGTGCTTTCCGTTCTCCATATCTGCTTTCGGTTAATCGTTTCCCAGCACAACCCGTCCAGCAAGGATAAATGGCACGCATTCTGCGTCCTTGCGTGCCGGAACGATGCCGGGAAAGCGAACCGTCAGGCGATACGAAGACGAAAATCACACCACTGACGGAGAAAAAACATGACGATTTCCCTGCGCACCACCCGGACAAGCGCCCCTAACACCGCAGCGGCGACCAGCGTATCCCCGCTGGACCCGTCAGGCTCCTCAAAAACGAAATTTTCTAAAACCAGAACGGATATTTATCAGACCGTTACCGATAGCATCATTGCAGTGCTGGAAGCCGGTGTGAAACCCTGGTCTTGCCCGTGGCAGCGTGTATCTGGCATGTCTGGTTTGCCATCGAATTACGCCACCGGCGTAGCCTACAGCGGTATGAACATCATGTTGCTGTGGTGCAGTGCATCAAAACAGGGTTTCAGCGATTCCCGCTGGATGACCTACAAACAGGCACAGGTAGCAGGTGGACAGGTTCGCAAGGGTGAGCATGGCACAACAGCTATTTTCTATACCACGCTGGAGAAGGAAAACGACGCCGGAGAAGTTGAACAAATCCCTATGCTGAAAACTTTCACCGTGTTTAACGTTCAGCAAATCGACGGTTTAACTCTGACCACAGAAACTGTTAGCCCGGAAGCAACCTTTGACCCGGTGCCGCAGGCTGAGAACCTGTTACGGAAGAGTGGCGCAAACATCATCGAGAAAGGACAAAACGCCTTTTTCATTCCATCAACAGATGAAGTCTGGCTACCTGAGCGCCATCTGTTTTCAGATGCGGCTAATTTCTACGCTACAGGTCTGCATGAGCTGGTTCACTGGAGTGGTGGCAAAAAACGTCTGAACCGTGAAATGAAAGGGAAGTTTGGCAATGCGGATTATGCAGAGGAAGAACTTGTCGCGGAACTGGGAAGTGCCTTTCTGATGGCTGATCTTGGCATTGAGGGAGAGGTACAACTTGAAAGCTATATTGCTTCCTGGCTGAAAGCGTTGAAAAACGACAAGCGTTATATTTTCAAAGCGGCCAGCGCTGCCTCCAAAGCACATCGTTACCTGATGGATAAACTCTGAGACCGGAATCAAACAACCGCAAGGGAATGCGGTTACATGGTTTTTAACCGGCAACGCTGCAAGGCGCAGACTGAGGCGGAACGCAGCACAGCGAGTACCGAACAGTCTACGCCTCGCAGTGGAATAAAAAATCGTCCGGCCTGGCGGTATCGCCGCCAGGCCGGTGAGGCCATCGAGATGGCCTGAGTAAAAGCTTACGTATAGCTGCCTAATGACAGGTGTTTCAGTTCATCAAAGGTATAAATGCGAAACACCCGACGGTGGCGTTCTTCCAGCGGGACGTGCTGATGGTTGATGATGACATGCCTGATGCTGTCAAACAGCAGTTCAAGCGCACGCTTCTTCTGTGGATCGGGCACAACATAAAAAACGTAAATCCACTGCTTGCGGGTCCGGGCCAGTAGGTGGCTGGCAATGATCGACTGATAACGGGCTCGGGTTTTCAAGCGGCGCTCGGTTTCAATGGCGATAACGGTGCCGCCGGGCAGGGTGATCAACCCGTCCGGGCGGTGACTGACCTGATACCGGCTGAGGAAAGTTGTGCGGTCGCCGTTTATCCATCCGGATGCGCCTTTTTGCTCAAGGATAATCCGGGCCGCCTGATTATCAAGGTGATGCTCCAGCGTCCAGCCGGTGATTTTTGAAGGCTCAAACCGCGCCGGAAAAAGTGCATCGTCGGGGGTTAACACTACGGCCAGTCCGTCACTGGTAATGCCCCATAATGAAATTTTCATCGTGCGTGATACCAGGACGTATTTTTGTATTAACCCCATGTCCTCGACTTTTGAAAGCAGGGAATACAGCGATTTATGATCTCTGAACCCGAACAGCAGCATCAGTGTTTTAAAGTCACTGTACGTTTCTTCCTTCAGGAAATTCAGCAGTCGTTGTATTTTTTCGCGGTGTCGCGTCTGGCGTTCGCTGTATGCGGTGATGAGCATCATTTCCCCTTTAAAAATCCAGCCATGACGGGTTTTCTTCTTTGTTGGTATTCGGTGTTGTCGTGTTTTTTTCGCCCATCTCATCAAAAAAAAGATCGGGCTGCGTTGTGGTGATATCCGGCATTGATACGGATACGGAGGATGTTTCCTCCTCGCTAAAATCCAGGGTGATGTTTACTGTTGCTGCGGTGGCGGCAA
Organism: Rahnella sp. RFA10(1/100); assembly: GCF_004195115.1. NCBI lineage: Bacteria > Pseudomonadati > Pseudomonadota > Gammaproteobacteria > Enterobacterales > Yersiniaceae > Rahnella > Rahnella sp. RFA10(1/100). Next base: position 888,655 of record NZ_SEWR01000001.1, on the reverse strand, counting down.
TCGCGGGCGACACGGCACAGATCTCCAGTTCGCGTTTTTTCACCCTGATGGGCGAAATCAGAGAAGCAGCCGGGAGTGCTTTTGTCGTAAAAATGAAGCTGACAAAATCCGGTAAGTTCAGGATCATATTGCTGTCGGTAAAGAAACGCTCGGCCTGCCTGATGGTGCGTTCACTGTCGATAGTCTCTGTCAGCACGGCGTCGGTTTTCGCTTTGCGGACCTCATCATCGACTAATATAGTACCGGACATTCTGGCCACCCATTCAGCGGTGTCCGGATCCATGACACGATAAACCAGTTTGAATTTGGCGTTCTCAACGACCGCGCCGACAACGGCGTCGCCTTTCAAATCTGCCGGACAATCTTTTAAATCGGCAATCGACTGATGGTCCATAATAATATGCACGCCTTTATCGCGTGCCGCGCCTAAACCTTCCAGCGCGGGCCTGGATAAATGGTATTTCAGTTCGGAAAGATAAATAGCAATGGGGCGGGGCACGTCTTTCACCCGCTCGCGCCTTTCTGCCAACTGGTACAGGCGAACCAGCAGCATGCGCTGAGCGGTAATGATTTTGCTGTTGCGCATTGAGCCAATCACATAACAGCAACCGCCTTCCTCAAATATTTTATTAAGCGAAAATCCAGTCGGCGCATTGATGGCATTGAGCAGGGCCAGCTCCTCAATTTTCCCGAAAAAGGCTTTTATCTTATCTGCAATACCCTGAACGTAGTCGCCGTTATAAACATCACGAATGGTTGAGGCAGTATTACGGGTGACAAATTGTGCGGCTATCCGGGCCGCTTTCCGGTCGTCAATGCGGTAAAAATCCGACTCTTGGCCTTTTTCCGCCAGACTGAAACCGGCAACAAAAAGCTCTTCCAGTTCATCGGCGGTGATCTCTTCAATCAGGTTTAACTGGTATTGGGGTTTTCGCAGGTCAATCAGGGCAAAAGGTTTACCGGCATCCTCGCAGGCTTTGCGGTAAAGGTGCGGAGCCCATTCATCATCCTTGGGGTCCATCACAAATACGCCTTCACCGGCCAGAATACTTTGATAAAGTAATATCCCGGTGGCAACGCCCTTACCGGCACCGGTGGTGCCGATAATATCCGCGTGTTGTTTTTGCCAGTCTTTTAACGGCAAATACATCGGCTGAATATCTCGGTCAATGCCGATAAATAACCCTTTGTTCAGGTCGATATAATCCAGCGGGTCATAATGTAGCGTTTCCGGCAGCAGGGATTTTACCGTGCGGACATCGGTGCGCAATTCCCGTTCAAGCGTGGTTTTTCTGACGAGGCGTTTCTTTATTTTGTCTAATTCAGGGGTTAATACCCTTCGCAGCAGAATATGCAAAATAAAACCCGTTACGGTAAAGGCAATCAGCACCGGCAATGCCAGAACGGGAATGCTGGCGACTACACGGCCTTTATAAAGCCACTGGAAAATCCAGATAACAACCGGGGCCATGGTACCGGAAAGAAAACACAGCAGGGAAAAAGCGATAATCAGCTTTTGCCACAACGGGGCTTTTTGCCGTTCATCGCTTTTCATCGACGCGAAAAACGGCATCGTCAGCCCCGATAACAGCGCCAGCATCAGCTGATGCTGTTGCATAAAAGCCATGAAGTTCAGCGCGCCATTCACTATCGGCGACAGTGAAACGGCCAGCTTATTCAAAATCACGATGCCTCCTTCGTCAGCAGTTGGCCCCATGACGTCGCCCCATTAATTCGCCCCACGGTGTTGGGCGAAAAGGCGGGGCGAACGTCAGGGACGGAGAAGGTGGCCGCTATGCGACCATGTGCAGGAAAGCATGCCTCCCTGCACGAAACGGCGTGCACCATTACATGCGGGCTGGACGCCCTTATGTAATGTCACATGGGGGTAATGTCGCAGCTGGACGCCACGCCAAAACCCCCAATGTCAACGGCGGCACACCGTCGCCCGCTACGCGCGACCACCCCCTTTAAGACGGTCGCTTTCGCCTTTTTATTCCCTTTGCTCGTTCCTCGCAGCGGGAATAAAAGGGAAGCTGACCTTTAAAGAGGGTGGTCGCGCCACGCTACCGGCTTTGGGCCGGAGACTTAGCTGCGACGGTGTGCGGGGCGATGCCCCCCAAATAAACCGCTGTCGTGGGCGACAGCTTTTCGCTCGCTGGGGCGGCGAAATTTATTTGGCTCCCCCCGGCCGGCAAAATCCGCGTGGGCGCGGCTGTTTGCCGGTGAGGCGCGGTGCCTGAACTATTTTCGCTCCTTAACCCGCGAAAATAATTCTGTCCGCTGCCTCATTTTTACGGCCCGCATTTTTCACGCCTTAATTCGTGAAAAATGTGCCGGGCCGTAAAAACCTGAAAACTGCCACGCCTTAAGCAGGAGTCGGCTAAAATATTCCGGCGCTATAGGGGACCTGAGAATAAAATTAAGGCAGGAATTAATAGTGGCTCTCGCGGATTTCGCTGATGATGTCGGAATAACACTGACGACTTTCTTTAATGCTGGTTTTATCAAGCTTAAATCCTCGCCGGTTAGCTTCATCTGTCAGCGTTATTCTGTCGGTGGCGTTCAGCGTTTGCAGCAACTGCAATAACCGGCAGACAACCCGGTAGTGATAAATTTCATAATAAAGGCCGCATCCGTGCATCGCCTCATTTTCAATGTGCTCAATAACACAGGCTGCGCTCATGGAATCCCCAGGCTGACGTGTCCAGGGATGCTGAATAAAACCCGGTTTTGTCATGATGACTACCTCCGTTAATTAACCACGCATGCGGCCAAATTTACTGATTATCTGGCTGATAATTGCCGGGTCTGCCGAGTTACACTCAAGTAAAAATGATTTTCTGGCATCGGCAGTATGGTCTGGCAGAAACCCGTGCTTATTCTTTTTCACGATATTAAAGAATGCACGTTCAGCAGAATGGCATTCATTGCCGCCGCCGTTCCCGGTGGCTTTACCGTACATGCATAACACCACTTCACAGGCGTCAGCGGCCATGACGGAGGTTGAATATGACGCCATAGCGCTGAGTAATAATGCGGAGGGTATTACTTTTTTCATTTCGGTCACCTTCATATTCAAACGAGTGTTGCGTAATTCGATAAGTTATTTATTGAAGTCCTTTACTGAATACACCTCTCATGCCATTAAGATGAAGGGGTTTAAAATAAACATCACTCATCCGGCGTATGTCACCGTGAATGTCAATGCTGACTATCACATCAATGCTCTTAAGCACCTTGCGTAACAGCACGTCGAAAGGGATGTTCCGGCAGTCAGGGTTTTCATAGCAGCGGTCAATTAACCCTTCAATACATTCTTCCGGGCTGCCCGCATGCAGGGAGGTCATTAATCCCTCATGTCCGGAACCGACGATTTTCAGCGCATCCCAGGCTTCCCGCCCGCGAATTTCAGCCAGTAAGATCCGGTCAGGGTTCATACGATAATTGGCGCGTATCAGTCTGCCTGGCGTGACAATGGCATTATCCCCGGAATCCGCCGGATAAAAGAGATGGACATAATTGGTGTGGTGATAGAACCGGATTTCGGGGTTGTCCTCGATGGTGGTCAGCCTGAGGTGCCGGGGAATATAGTGCAGCAGCGTTTTCATATAGGTGGTTTTACCGGAGCCGGTTTCACCGACGATAAAAATCGTCTTGCCATATTCCACCGCCTTTTCTATAAAGCGGGGCATATCCTCACTCTGATAGTAGCGGGTCAGTTCAACATCTTTGCCTTCCGTTCGCTCCTTACCGCTTACCCGGTTATAAAATCCCGCATCAATCCATGACTGATGCGTTTTCTGCCCGAATGAGGGCTTGCGCAGCGTAATAGACACGGTATTACGCTCACAGGCCGGGGGAATAATGGCCTGAATGCGCTCGCCTGATTCAAGCGTGGCGGAAAGGATCGGCGAGGTGTCGTCGATATTATCTTCCTGCCAGGACGCCAGCGCTCTGGCAAAGGCGTAACACTGGCGCAGCGTAACCGGGGCTTCATGTCTTCGCCATTTCCCCCGGATTTTGGTATGCAGTTCACCCGGCCGGTTAACGGCAATTTCCGTCAGGCCGTCCTGCGCAATAAAATCACCAAACAGCTGGTTTTTCATAAAATCCAGCGACAGGTTTTCAGCGTTCATACCACCTCTTTTTCAGTCGCAGCTGCCAGACGGATGAGAAATCAATATCGGTGCCGGTTATGATGCCGATGACATCACCCTGATTCAGGTACAGGGTGGGCGGGATATTGATGCTGTTGTCCAGCGTCGTTTTCGCCATTTCCGCCGTGGCGGCGCGGGTGTTTTCGGTGTAGTCGGTATTGCGGTCTTTCCCCGGGGCAGCATCCGACGCCGCCGCAGCCACGTCCTGCACCGTACTGAGCATCAGGGCATTGCCGAAACGTTCCCAGAAGTGATTGTCGATCCAGCCTGAGATCCCCGCCTCGCCGAGCGGGCCGCTGGCCTGCGTATTGCTTAGCGGGATTTGCAGGCTGCCGGGCTCAGGCGTGCGCAGCTCCGTCCACAGCACAAACATCCGGCTGCGTCCGTGTTGCAGTGCCCCGGTGCGGTAGATGCCACGGGCGACCGTTCCCGCCGGGATCAGCGTCACATGGTTGCTGGCGCTGTAAACATCTTCACTGATCAGGCAGGAAATATGCCCCCCGACATCGGACACGAAGCGCCACATCATCGAACACGGGATATAGCGGTCCACCGGGATATAGAGATCAGGATCGAGACCCAGCCGTCTGACGCCGGTGACACGGGCGACGTCTGGATTGTCGTTGTTACCCGTTTCCGGCGCGGCAGTTTCCGGGCAGCGCAGGCGGCCATCCTTACCTCTGGTCAGTACTGACGGACAGGATGTGTATGTCGTGGATGATGACCGACTGTCGGACGTTTCTGCGTTGCTGCGAAGTTGGCCCGGGGACGTGCGTGTATTATCGCCCGGCATTGTTCGGGCGTTGTTCAGCCCGTCAGCCAGCGCAACTGCCTTGTTCAGGGCGGGTGGGGCTGGTGGCAGGGTGGGTGCGGAGGAGACGGTCTGGCTGACAGGGGCCGTTCCGTCCTGTGTGTGCGGCCCGAACAGGCCAAACGGGTTACTGTCCATCCCCAGATTTTGACGCTCATGCAGCGTCTTCCCGGCGGAGGGCGGCGGCGCGGTGTCGGCTTCTTTCTCATTACCCCCTTTCAATGCACTGAAAAGACGATCGCCGCCGGATGCCAGGACGATCACCAGAGTCAGACTCAGCAGGCTGACGATCAGCGTGCGGCGGCCGGATACCTTATGAAAACGGGTCACTTCCGGCTGGCCGGGCGGTGTTCTTTGCTCCGGCTCCTGATACGCCATTGCCGCACGGGCGCGTTCGCGGGCTTCCGCTTCCCGCTCTGCGGTGGTTTTTTCCGGCTCGTCCGGGACAGGTTTATCGGTCATCTGGCCTCCAGCGTAACGGACGGTGAAACGGTGTCGCTGCGGGTTATCGCGATGCGCCCGAACCCGTCGTTTTCGATCCCTACCACCGAGGTGCCGTAACGCAACACCAGTTGTGGCGCTGCCGGCACCACCATCACAATGTAATTACCCTGCTTAACTGTCCGGGGCGTGAGCGCCTGCTCCCGTCCGTTAACCACCCGGAAAACAGACGGCAGGGTTTTGATGGGGGAAAAACCGATATAAGCAAAACGACCATCATCCCAGGCAAAATCCGGTGCGATGGAGGCCGAACCGGCGGCGACCCGTTTGGTGTAGCGCCAGTTGCGTGGCGTGCTGGCCTGTCCGAATGCTGCCGCTATCTGCTGCTTCTCCTGTCTTTCCCGCTGCTGCGTCTGACGCGCGGCGCTGGCGGCGGCAGATTGCTGGCGAACCTCGGCCGGATAGTGGTAACGGATAACGAACGCCTGCGCGGGGGAATCGTGGTCCAGCACGTTCAGCTCCAGGCTGTAATCACGCTTTGAGGTCACCACGAAGAGGTTGGTCTTCCAGTCCTTTGCCGTGGGCAAAAATACCTGACTGACGTTGTTGCCGCTGGCGTCCGTCACCGGCTGGGTGATGGGGTTCGGGCTGACGCCGACCCGGTTATCACTTTTCGTGACCGTCCAGCCTTTTGGAAAACCCGCTTGCGCATCAATCACAGTTTCATCGTCGTCAAACAGCAGCGTGGTGACGTAGCCGGGACGGGTATTCACCACGGTGGCGTTCTGGCTGTTATACGATACGTTCTGCATCCGGCTGTCATAGCCGCTGCCGCGCGGGGTGGCGGCGCTCCATGCCGCGCATGACACCATTAAGCCCGTCAGGAGCAGGATGTTTTTCAGCATCATTCGCTCCTCAGTTCTTTATCGCGCTGGTAGCTGGTGACGATAAAGCCCAGCGGGTTCACTTCCCGCTGGCTGTCCGTCAGTTGCTGATGCGGGACATAGCGGTAAGTGAGGCGGATATTCCAGAAGTCCGTTTTCACTGAATTATCAGAAATACGACGGAGGGTGCGCTTAATACGCAGTGTTGCCAGTTTATCGGGTCCGGTGGCAGGTGCATGCACATTAGAAATAATGTCGATATAGACGACACATTCGGCTTTATTAAAAATAACGTCCGGAGCCTGGTCGCCGTTAAACCCGTCCAGATAATCCCGGTTCACAGTGTCGCTGTTAAATAACTGTACGTCGTCGTAATCACGCTGGAGGGAGAAGTAATTATACCCTTCGCGGAGACTGACATAGTGTGCCGCCAGTGAGTGGGCCAGCGCTTTTTCAGACGCCATATCCCGCTCTTTAATGCGGGTCATATACTCATAACGACCGGTCTGTTTATCCACCGACCACAATTCAATGTCAGTGGTTTTCAGCGGCAGCAGAATAATCATGGCCGTAATTGCCAGTCCAGCCAGAATCAGCCCGGCAGCGGCCACCTGCCAGGCAGTTTTGCGGGAGCGCTCTTCCTTTTCCAGCAGGATGGATTCAAAAGAGCGCGAGACATTAATGATGCGCTGAATATCAGACATGGTGAGTCAGCTCCTGGATCATGGCGGGGGAATTAACCAGCTGGGGATCGCCGGACACCGGCGGGAGGTCGCCCTGATGCTGCGCACAGCCCGTAAGCGCGCACAGCACCAGAAGCAAGATGCTGAATTTCATGGAAGCCTCTTATCGGATTAATGCAGGAAGGCCTCACAGCTGGCAGAGGCCACGGCGTGACGGAGAAAAGAAATTAGCGGTCGGGAGGATTAACGATGGCGCTGCTGATTCTGGCGTTTCATGCTTTCAATGGCGGTGGCACGTTTCTGCCAGGCGCTCACGGTTTTGCCCGCCCCTGCGGCAATGAACCTGCCGGTTGTCGCTGCTGCGGCCATGCCACCTTTGGCGGTCAGTCGGCCCCCGGCCTTTATGCCGGGTCTGGCGACGTCGGCAGATTGGCTCACCAGCCCGCTCAGTCCGCTCATGGCTGCACCCTGTAACACGGCCTGTACGGCGGCACCGCTCAGCGCAGTGGCTATTTTCGCTGAAAAATACACCACGACGCCTGCGGCAATCCCGGCCAGCAAACATTGCGCCGCAAGGGTCACCATATTGCTTTCAGCAGACGTTGCTGTCGCTGCATCCAGTATTTTATTCAGGTAGTTGATGGCGATCCGGACAGACAGGGCAGAGAACATGATCGTTAAGATTGCGGTAAATATTGTTTTCAGCCAGTTATCAAACATGGGTTTAAGAAAACCGTACAGCAGGCAGAAAATAAAGAGTGGGGCGGTGGTGGTCATTAACAGAATGGTGATTTCGGCGAGCAGGTTGACAAAGGTTGCAGCGAGTAACAGAACGATTGCACCGCCCCAGACCAGCACCTCGGCAAAGCCGCCATTCACTTTAACGTAGGTGGCGGTATCGAGATTAAACAGCGTTTGCCCCAGCGCTTGTGCCTTTTCCCACACCGTGTCGAGCAGCGCCCAGACATTATCATCGCCACTGATGCCGTCATTAAGCCCTTCAATGGCCGCAATGATGGCATTCAGCCAGCCCTCGCGGTTTAAAACAAAGGTGGTGATCAGCAACATGCGGCCCACATCCCAGACAACATCCTCAACCGGTGTCTGGAGTTTGCCGCCCAGCGTCTGATACCCGCGATACGTAATAAACAGGGTGAAAGAACTGACGATAATCACACTGATTAGGGTGCCGTAGGTAGAAGACTGACCCTCTAACACGGCATTGAGTCCATCCATGATGTTTTTGTCCATACCAACAAAAATACCACCGGACATGGTGCCTCTCATTAGTCAGGAACAGACAGGGGATTAAAACAGGGAGGGATCCCTGTTTTTGTTGGCAGGGATCTTACTGAGTGACGGATTTTCTTTTTTGGGCTTCCTGCTGAAACAGCGTCTCGAATTTTTCCCTGATGCCGGGTTTGCCTGTCTGGGCAAACATGAGTGCTGCCCGGTGTGCAAACTCGCAGTTGTCGCTTGCCTCGCCATCCCTGAGGCATTGCTTATAGACCTTATAGGTTTCATCGGGATGTTCTTTATACCAGGCTTCTGATTTCGTCTCTTTACAACCGGATAAGACGAGAATGCCTGACATGACGCATAAGGTTAATACAGGTTTTAACATGTTAACCTCCCTATAGAGAGTTCAGATCAGCAACGGGCGCAGTTAATTGCTGTTGCTCAAAGGCTTTCTGTTTTTGCTGTTCCAGCAGCGTTGCTCGCTGTTCAGTCTGTTTGACTGACATTTCCCACTGGCTGGTCAGCGCATTCAATTGTACGCTTTTGGCCGCGATGGCGTTAGCCAGGTCCTGTGACTCTTTCGAATCCTGCGCATTAGCAATACGGTCTGATAAATCTGATATATCACCGAGCGTGCCCGTGATCTTGTTTTCAACCTCGGACGTATTTTCTATTGCTACAGCCTGATTCAGGATCATCTGTTTGCAACTGTCCAGATAACGCTGTGAGGAACTGGACGGGTTACAGGTATCGAACGTTTTATATTTGTTATACAAGCTATTCAGTTCAGACGAATATGACCCGCTTTGGTTGCTCAGCAGGTCATCCAGTGAAATACCGTTCTGACGAAGATTATCGATATCGGTTTTCAGACTTTTGGCCTCGCGGAGAAATGCCTGAACGTCCCGCACGCCCGTCGCGGTGGCTAATTGCTGCTTGTAGGCATCAAGTTCGCTTCTGTAATGGGTGACGGTTTCCTGCCACTGCTGGAGTTTCTGGATCCACTGATTCATGGATTCGGTATTCTGTACGGCGTCGAATACCGGTATTCCGGCGCTCATCGCCTGGGTAGAAATAAACAGCGATAACGCCAGTATGATATCTCTGAACCGCATTCTCATTACCTCCGTCATGAATATTACAGGGCTTGTTCAAGGAAGGCGGCTTTCCAGTCCTCAGGCTGCATTCCTTCCTGATACAGGGTGTCGAACAGTTTCAGGTTGTCTTCGCTGCCGCTCAGCATTTTGGTGAGTTTCCCGAGGCCCGCTAAATCCATTTTCGCCATCGCCACAAAAGGCCGGGTTTCACCCGCGCGTAACGGCGTTTTCAGGACCACCATAGAGCGCTCCCCCGGATCGAGGTTTCTGACGATGTCGTACACGCTTTCCGGCACTTTCATCTTTTCCACGTAATCCGCCCGGCTGGCCTTCGGGTTGGCAAGAAATATCTGCGTGCTGCACTGCTCGATAATCGCCGGGGCAATCGGGTGCTTGACGATTTCGTCAGGCGACTGGGTGGCGGGGACGAAGATGCCGTTCAGCTTGCGGATCACTTTCAGCATATTGAGCGAGAAGCGGGAGAATTCGATATCGGCCAGCCATTTCCAGAACTCGTCCATGAACATCACCAGCCGGCGACCGTCCAGCAGGCTGGTAACGCGGTAAAGCAGATAAAACGTGATGGGGCCGCGAATATCGTCATCATCGAGAAATTCCGTACCGTCGATACCTACGTTATCAATGTTGCTGATGTTGAAGGTGTCCTCCTCATTGTCGAATACCCAGCCGAACTCGCCGCCCTGCGCCCACTGTTTAAGGCGAATACGCAGCCCGTTGATGCGGGCTTCGGGGGTTGGTGGCTCCGGCAGGACTTCCAGCAGCCGGGTGATCCCGAACTTGCGGTATTCGGGCGGGTAGTCGAGCATGATGGTATCTACGGCGGCACTGATCCGCTCCTCATCGCGCGGATCGAGCGGCTTGCCGTTGCGGCCGCACAGCATGCGCACCAGCCGTTTGATAAAGCTGATATTCCGCCGGGTCGGCGCAAGCTTAAACGGGTTAAACCCGGTGGGCGTGCCGGTACGGATACGGAAGTAGCGTCCGCCCATCTGGCGTATCGCCATCTCCGCCGCCCGGTCCTTATCGAAATACACCGTTGTGAACCGCTGGATTGTCGCTGAGGTGCTGAACGTCGCAGGATTGCGGTACTTCTGCATCAGTTGCTGCATGACGGTCATCAGCATCGTTTTCCCTGAACCGGTTTTACCGATAATCGCCGTGTTACCCGGCGTTTTTTCGTTGAAGTCATCCCGTCCGCTCTGGCTGTCGTGCAGGTTCAGGCAATACCCGCCACCGCCAGGGGATTTGAGGATGGCGATGGCATCGCCCCAGGGATTGCCGTTTCGTTTATGAGGATGAAAATTGTGCAGGCTCGCCAGGTCGGCAAAGTTCTGGCTGCTGACGGCCACCAGACGGGGGCGCAGCGTATAGATACCCGGCAGTTGCGCCAGGTACGCAGCGGGCAGCGACAGCGTCGACAGCGTCGTCATGATGCCGAGATCGGCGAAGGGCTGCGCCAGCGCGTTGGTATCCTTCACCACCTGGTCGGCGCTGTCTGAGGATACGAGCAGGGAAAAGTGGTATTTTCCGCAGGAGACATGCCCGGACTGGAGCAGGTCACGCAACACAATCAGCTCTTCGCGCTGCGAAATGGCGTCGTCATCCGCCGAAGTCAGGCGCTTTTCCGCCAGACGAATATGCTTCTGCGCCTCATCACGGGCCATGCAGGTGAAGGACTGCGTCAGCACATACTCGCTTTCGGCATACAGCAGCACGTCCAGCAGGCCGGTCGCGGTTTCAGGCGAGTAATCTTTGATTTCCAGACTGCGAAAAAAGCGGGAGCCGCCGACCGTCTGGCACTCGGCAGTGTCGGCGGTAAAAAAGACATCCGGCGTGCTTAACGTTTCATAAAACGGTGCACGCGTGACCGCGACCTTTTGCCACTGGCCGGTGAGCAGGCGGTGATACAAGGACAGCTGGGCGGAATACACCCGCCGGTTTTCTTCATACATCCCCAGCGGCGTCGCCGTATAGCGGGACAGCGCGGAAGCCAGCGCATCCCGGTATTCCAGCATCATTTTCAGAGCATCATCCAGCGCCGCTTTGCGTTTACCGGACGGCTGCGCCTTCATGGCCTTTTTCTCCAGCGGAGAGAAGGGCGCGTAGCAGAGGGTGAAAAACAACCGGTGCCGCCAGAACGGTTTTTCGCTGATCGGCTGGTAATACAGCCGGGTCACTTCATCAGAAAAGGGAATACCTGAATTCGCGTCAAAGGCATCGTGGTACTTTTCCCGGATACGGTGAAGATAAAAGGTAACCGGTAGGCCTTCATACGCACGAATAACGTTATTGAGATGCGTCGCCATTAACGTCAGGTGATGTTCATCCTCGCATTCAAAAACGGTGCCCTCCAGTTCCCAGCTGGCAACCAAATCACCCTGGCGGTTTCTGATGACGTGCGGGTGAATATGGGAGGAATACGGAATGTATTTCTCCAGCGTAACGCGCTCGTTTAACTTCATTTTTTCAATAAACTCCGAGACGTCGACGGCGTCATAGCGGTTTGCCAGCAGGGCATTGGCACCAAAATGTTTATTGGTGCCAAACCGGCCACGGGTTTTAAAGGCCAGCCAGAGCAGCCCGAAATAGTGAATATCGGTTCTGGCCTTTGCCTTCATCTCCAGCCAGGCAGGGATAAGCAGTAATATCAGGTAATAGCTGACATAGACCGCCAGCAGGACGATGGCCCCGCTGACCATCACGAACGGCACGAGGGGAATGCCGGCTATGGCGGCAGGCCGCGTCAGCGCTTTGTTCAGCGTAGCCATCGTTACCTCACTTATGATGCCCAGTAGGCACCGAAACCTGACGCGCCGACGATAAGGATGGCGCCAATGATGACGTTGCGCATGTCATGCAGGCTCTTGCCGTCAAACAAGACTTTGTATCCCACCCACATGGTGGCGAGCGTGATGGTGACGGCGGCCAGTCCGAGCAGTCCTGTGGAGGTGTTGCTCAGCGTCTCATTGGCTTTATTAAATCCGCTGTCTGCTGCCAGCACAGGGCTTGCTATTAACAAGGAAGAGAGGACGGGCCAGTCAGTTTGTTTTCGTTTCATCATTGTTCCTCCTGGGGGCCGGGAAAGGGTAACGCGCCGCGTATCACGGCATTGGGGTAGCGCAGGGATGTCAGAACTGACGTGGCGTTATCGGTAAGCTCCCCACGCATGACGGCGGTGGGGTAACGGATTTCAGGCACGAGCTTTTCGGCGGCTGGTCGCTGCCGGTCTTCCCGCGTTGACGGTACGGCGTAGCCGATGCGCTGGATGTAGCTGGTCTGGTTAAACGCGGATTCCGGCTGTTGGCCGGTCTTGAAATTTCCTGAGTAGTAGCAACTGAGCGCACGCTTGAGGGAACGGCCACGGCGGTAGCAGTCGGTGAGGATGCGCTCAAACACGGACAGGTTGGTACAGGGGTCAAGAAGGTCACGGGCGGTCACGTCGTAATGACGGAAGTTGGTGCTGGTGATTTGCATCAGCCCGACCGAATAGCGTCGGCCCTGTGCTGCCAGCCATCCGGTGAGGCTGATGGCCTCATCCCTGCTCGTGGGGAAATGTGAAATCACGCCTTTGCCACCGGGCAGAATTTCAGCGATGGCATACGGATTCAAACCGGATTCGACCCGCGCCACATCAAGCGCCGTGGACGGGTGAATGCTGGGGGCGCACTGCATAGCCGCCGCCAGAAATACGGTGCTGGAAAGCATGATGGCCTCGGAATGGTAAACCGGGCAACGCGTACCGCCATCAGACGGCACAGGGCCGGGAAAAGGGGGGAAGGGCGGTTAAAAGGACTGAGTATCCTGTGTCGCGCCGCCGTCATCCCTGGGCTCAAGGAGCACTAACTTGCCGGAGATAGCAATACCGGGTGTCAGCATGATATTCAGGCCAGACTTACCGTTATGAGCGAACGCCACGCCAACCCTGGTCCAATACGTGTTTATTTCGCCCTGTGCATCGGGTTGACTTTCCTGAGTGACAAATACGTGGTAAATGGGTTTTCGCATGACGCCTCCTCTAATAAAAACAACAATGAGTTAAATGAATGTCACATCCCAATTCTGCATTCCGGTTTTAACGGGTCAGCGAGAACATTCAGCGGCACCCTGAATTGTGGTTTCGTGACAGCCCGAACCTTATTTTTAAAGAGCAATACCCGATCTGGGGAAATTAACGACCATTCGGGCAACCATTCTGTAATGACGTTTTCAGGATCAGATATCCGGGGCGGCATATACACGATAAATTCAAAGTTAAAATGAGAGAGATAAATTAGTGGTGGAATGGGATAAGCTTTGAGGTAAATAAAAGGAAGTGAAATAGTTAATAAAGACGACTGTGTATTTATAGTTAATGATAGAGACATGCAGGGGAAATATTGCTGCATGTCTCTGTGGCTATTATTAACGTCTTCGACGTTCAAGCTTTTCCTGACATTCCGTGCAGGTGGTTATGCCCGGCAGTGCCTGCCGTCGCTTTTCAGGAATGGGCTTTCCGCATACACGGCAATGGAATAATGATGGCGTAGATCCTGGCTTAAAACGACTCTGTTCAATCATCTCCTCCAGTCGTTGCTCATTAAATTCCTGATCGCGGTCGATCTCATCTGGCATGTGCGGCCCTCCGGTCTGACGCCTCCTGTTCGCAAAGTGCGATACGCTTCCAGACGATGGTCAGTGACAAGCCTTCGACTTTCGGCAGCAGGGTTTGCGTTACCTGCATCATGGCGGCCAGCGCATCGGTCGATTCCAGGTTGGCCACCCGGCATTGTTGCCATTGCCGCCAGATGGCCGCATCCGTCTCTTCGTCCGGCTCTGGCGTCCGGCCATAAGGCACACTGACGCCCAGTAACCGGCGGCGAAGGCAAACTTCGTTGGAGGTGAGGCCAAAATACTTGTTGAGTAGCGCAATTGACCCCCCCAGCCGGATGGCGTCGTTGATACGCTGTTGCTGCAGAACCTCCTCGTGGGATTTTGCCAGAAGCAGGCGTAACGCGTCATGATGAACCGTCACAGCCAAAAACTGCGCAGACTCACGACTGATGATAAACAGCTCGTCTAGCGACAACTGGTTGAGGGCATTCATTTCGTCGAAAGTGAATCCTAGCGATTCACAGTAACGAATGTTGCCATCCTTTAATGCATGTAGGGCATCGGTTAATACGGCGTAATTAAGTGACGGGATAATCATGGTGTTTTCTCCCTTCAGCCTATTGAGCGTCGGACTAATTTGATATTGATCCATTCGTCAATTTCCGATTCGAGCCAGGCGACACTGGCCGGACCAATCTTGATTGAGCGGGGGAAGGTGCCGTCTTTCATATATAGATAGATTTGAGAGCGCTTCAGGCCAGTTTTTTCTTCAACCTGTTTCAGACGTAATAACTGATGAGATGTCACGGTATTCTCCTGTGGAGATATAGCGCTAGCCGGGAGAACACACGACAACACAAAATAGTGGTGTGGAGAAAGCTGATGAGCCCGTATTACGGAAAATACAATCCTTAATACGGGTTTTCATAGCGAAGGGCATCATCTTACTTTTGTGTTGGTAGGGAAGGGGGCGAGCCGCGCTCAAGCGCAGTCTTCAGTGTGTCGCCACTGAATCGATCGGTAATGCCTTCCTCAGATGCCCATTGTTCAAAAATGGACAATAGTTTATACGGTTGCATGATTAACGGACTGATAGTTTCATTATTTTTGCAGGCAAGCCAGAAGAGGCGTGATAGAGGGGTGGATATTCGAGTTGGAGACGGTTGAAGTATTTCTTTTTCGATCGGTTTGTTGATCAACTTATCAAGTTCACTTTTTCTGAGGACAAAGCAGGCATCGCTCGGTAATTCATGCATAGGAAAATAATATTTATGCGAATCTTTCTTTGTAGCGTTTAGTATCATATCTTCGTAATCATCTGATGAAATATCTTTAGGTAGCCTTTTTACGTGTCGTTCGATTCTTTCATGCCATGTCATCTTTTCGAAAAGTTGAAACGTTTCCCCCAATAAAAAAACGGTAATGCCATAATTATACGACTTTGCTCCTGTTACAGGTGATGGTATCTTTAATGAATGTGCAAGTAAACGCTGTATAAGGACATATTCATAGCCGAGCAATGTTGTGTCAATGACTCTTTGCACAGGGTGGATATATCTCCCTTCAGTACTGAAAGCTAAATTGTTTTCGCTGATAAAGGAACTTTCGGCAAGCATGAATGATTTCATCGTTGACGAACTTTTTATTGGTCTTAGCTTTAATTTATGATTTCGTGATTTAATTTTCCTCAATGTTATTGGGGATTGAAAATATATTGAAAACCGAATTTTCCCTTGCAGAGCAAATCGATAAAAATCACTTTTTCTTATTTTACACCCATTCAATCCATTGAGAAGTCTTACCGCCTCCCTGATAGTTATCCAGTCTGGAATTCCATCTCTAATGTTTAGGCAAGTTGAATTGTCTGACATAATACATCTCCTTTCACACAATGATATTGCTGATGAATTTCGCTGTGTTTTTGAAAGATGTTTAAAATTCTGATTGATATGAAATAGATCAGAATGATATGGGCCGATTTTATAAAATAAAAAATAACCTGTGTTTGGTTGTGACATTTTTCAAAGAGGTAAAATAAAATGGCTCAGTGATTTGGTGTTCACTGAGCCATTTTAAATGCTATGTTTACTATCATGAGTAATCGGAGGTGGTGCGTCTTTTATTCGAATTTATTTGTAATAACATCCACAAAATACCAACGATTACTACTCCGCCTCCAACCCAAGTAGGGCTTGTAAGACCAGTAACATCCAGTGCTACCCCCCCCAATAGCGACCCTAATGCAATTCCTCCGTTAAAACCGGCAATATTCAGTCCTGCTGCCACAGCTGGAGCTTCAGGTGCATGTATGTGAGATAGCCCTATCACTCTTGCTTGCATTGAGGGGACCGCTGCGTATGTCAATGCTCCAAGCAACCCAATAAACAGTGCCATTAACATTAAGGATGAGACAGAGAACCACATAGCAAAGAGGACGATCGCCAGACCAATAAGAATTGTCATCACGGCACGGTCTGCACCTTGCTTGTCAGTCAGGCGACCACCCCAGACATTCCCGATAGCGGCCATCACGCCGTAGACCAACATAAGCAAACTACTCGTACGCTCGTCTACATGCGTTACCTGAAGTAGAATCGGGGAAATATACGTATAGAGGGCAAAAGATCCTGCGTAGGCCAAAACTGTAATTCCTGCTCCCGCAAGCAGTAGTGGGTTGAACATGGCTTTTAAACCGTCCATGGCATTTGCTTGCAAGGAGGGATCATTTTGATCCGTGGGCATCAGCATTGCCAATCCAATGAAACCGATTGCTCCACTTGCCGTTACTGCCATGAATATAGACTGCCAACTCAACAGACTACCGATGTAGGTACCAAGTGGTACGCCTAATGCCAACGCAATTGTAAGACCGCCAAAAACGACCGAAACAGCGGCGCCAGCACGATGTCGCCCAGCCAGTTGGGTTGCCACACTTGAAGCAACAGCAAGAAACACTCCGTGCCCTAAACCGGAAGCAAATCGTGCAATCAACATAGGCGTTAGGGACTCAGACGCACTGACGATACCATTGCCAACTGTAAACAGGCCCATAGCAACAAGTAATAATCTTTTACGAGGCCATCGTGTTGCCAACGCAGTTAATCCCGGAGCACCAATTACGGCACCAAGGGCGTAGGCTGTCACCGCTGTACCTACATGACTGACACTGACGTTTAGATCAGCTGATATCCTGGAAACTAAGCCAATCGTGACAAATTCAGTGAATCCCAAAGCAAAAGCGCAGAGTGCAAAGACATATATAACAAAAGGCATGCGTTCTTTCATAACTCAGGCTCTTCTATTTTCAATAGTAGCCAACAAAGGCAGCATTGCCTCAGCGACTCCTTTTGCGGAAGCGGGATTCTGTCCAGTCACTAATCTCTCGCTGACAATCACCTGTGGCTGAAAATTTGCGGCTGCAAGATGCTCTGCACCTCTTTGCTTCAGCGTGTCTTCAAGTAAGAATGGAACAATGTCGTACAACCCTACAGCACGTTCTTCATCGTTGGTAAAAGCTGACACCTTTTTGCCCGCAACCAGATATTCATTATCGGAAAGCCGAATATTCACCAATCCGGCGGGGCCATGACAAACCGCAGCGACAACTCCACCCTTTTCATAAATTCGTGATGAAACACCCGCCAACTCTATATTGTCAGGGAGATCCCACATCGTCGCATGCCCTCCTGCATAGAAGACGGCGTCATAGACGTCAGGATCAATCTGCGAGGGTTTTAATGTGGTTTTAGTTGCCTCGCGTAAGGAATCATTATTCCAAAAGGAGGCGTTAACCGGATCGCTGAGGTCTAAACCGTCAACATGTGTCTTGCCCCCCTTGGGACTCACGAAATCAATTTCATATCCTTCTTTTGCGAGTACATCGTAGGGATGAGACACCTCAGAAAGATAGAAACCACTGGGTGCGGCATCTTCACTCTCGGCTTGACCTTTACGGTCATGGCTGGTCAATACAAACAGGATACGTTTAGGCATTTTAACTTCCTCTATATGGGGGGACTTAAAGCAAAATTCTTCTGACTGCATGCGACATAACAGACTTGTCATATTGAGTCTTATTGTGGAACAATCTATTTATCCTTTAAATAGACCTAAACGGACAAACACTTACCCCAAAATGAACAAAATAAACTTGAGAAATGACGACCTTGAAGTGTTTTTACACGTCGTCGACAGAAACAATTTCTCTGCCGCAGCACGAGACCTACAGATACTCCCCAAGATGGTGAGTAAGCAGATAGCCAGGCTGGAAACTGCACTTGGCACTACACTTTTTGAAAGAAACACCCGTAATCTACGTATTACAGACGAGGGTAGAGCTATAGCTGAGAGGGCTCGCGTAGCGTTGGCCGTTCTGGATGAGATGAAGGAACTTTCCCGAGGGGATAGTGAGGAGTTAAGCGGAAATATTCGTTTGACTGCGCCCGCACCGTTTGGCCGAAAATATGTTGCTCCTGCGATCGCTGCATTCTGCCAAGTACATCCGAGGGTGGGCTTTGATTTAAGGTTGTCTGACCAAATCCAGGATCTTTACAGTGGTGATTTCGATCTGGCTATTCGTATGGGGGATCTGGCTGATTCTCGCCTTCTGGCCAGAAAAATAGCAAATAATAGACGTATTCTCATCGCATCGTCCGAATATCTGAAGAATCATCCACCCATTGAGCGACCAGAAGATCTTTTAAATCACAACTGCTTAGTATTCGCTTACCCGGGTTTTTTACACAATTCATGGACGTTACGTAAAGCCGGTCATGAAAGAAGCATCAGCGTTACTGGCAACCTTATCAGTGACAACGGAGATGTATTGCATGCCTGGAGTTTGGCGGGGCTTGGCATATCTCTTCGAGAAACTTGGGATATTCATGATGAATTGAGGGCTGGGAAACTTTGCCGAGTTCTGCCTGATTGGGAAGCAAACACATCTCAGATCAGTGTTGTCCGGGCGCGGCGAGAACCTATACCCCGTAGGCTAAGTGTATTTATCGATTTCATGACTGAAAAATGGAAACGGGCACCATGGGATGATGATTAATGTTCCGAAAGGTAGTCCGAACCGGTCTAACAGAAGCTAACCGCTTCGCTGACCAACGGAATTTGTGATAACTCGATTTGAGTTGAGGTTGTCAACGTTAATAGATAAAAATACAATGATTGTTTAGCCAATTTAAAGGTTTAGCTACTATCAATCCCCAGAGTATTTTATAGAAAATAACACGCCAATCCGAACCTTATGGCATCCGTGAAAACTTAATGCTAATCAGATATAAAACACATAAAATATAATAATATCAATTGGTTATATTGCTATATGCTATCCTTGCCCTATAAGATCCTTTAATTGTTAAAATAAGTTAATATGTGTAGAAGCATTAACGAAACATGTTTATAACATAATACTGTGCAGGCTTTCGATTTTATGTCGTAATCGGAGAGCTTCAAGCTCTTAAGGGTGCGCAGTATGAGCTATCTGGTTCAGTTACGAAGTTTTGTTGAAGTATACAAAGCTGGTTCGATTTCAAAAGCGGCAATGCGGTTGGGCATAAGCCAGCCTGCAATGTCTGCCCACATTCATTCACTTGAGGCTTT
Source organism: Rahnella sp. RFA10(1/100) (assembly GCF_004195115.1). Taxonomy (NCBI): domain Bacteria; kingdom Pseudomonadati; phylum Pseudomonadota; class Gammaproteobacteria; order Enterobacterales; family Yersiniaceae; genus Rahnella; species Rahnella sp. RFA10(1/100). The sequence continues at coordinate 869,122 of NZ_SEWR01000001.1, read as the reverse complement.
TACCGGGTGTGTTCTCTTTACTCGTCGTTCACATGGTGTGGTGGCTACAGTGGATGGGGAGGAATTGGCGAGATTGGTGGCTTCAGATTTAGAAACGATTGAACTGAAGTTGTCGATGCTTAGATCACGTACAAGAAAGTCCTCGGGGACAGTATCTTTCATCGGGCCAGCAGAATTAATGTGGTCAAAATTACCGTACTTGGTGAAAATACTATTCAATGAAGGTATTAAATTTAAAGTTTTGACAGGAAATAGGAAGCGCATATACAGCTGTCTTCTGGACGGAAGTTGTCAACTAGGTTTCACAACTTCTATGCCGGATAAACAAAAATTTGGATATGCTGAAATTGGAATGGAAAAGTTAATAGTTGTGGTAGCGTCACTTATAGCAGACAACTTCAAAGAAAACGAGGACGTGATTGATACGCTGTCGAAGCTTCCTCTGATAGCTTACGATGAACAGTTACCATTGATAAGGGAGGTTTTCCAGGATTCTTCGCGATTTTTTGCACTGCTTCGTCCGTCTATTACTGTACCGGATTTGCGGATTTTAGAAAGAATGATTCGAGAAAATATTGGTTGGACTGTGATGCCTGAGTATTTATGCGCCCAAAGCATAGCAGGAGGTCAGATCGTTGAAGTCAATGTCCATGAGAGACTCCCCATAAATTCAATCTATTTGGTATGGATTGATAGCTCATTACGTAACCCACTCGTTTCAGGAATCAGAGACAGAATTCTCGAACTATCAAAAAATAGCGGATTTATGGTTTGAGATACATAAAACAGGCAGCCTTATCGGCTGCCGTGTCATTATTTTATCCGTGGCGATCGCTTGACAAAGTCATCTGCAATGTCATTCAATTTTAGGAATTTCACCCCTGGATGACCAAGCATATGAGTTAAGAGGCGTTCGAGCATCATTAATACGTGCGGGCGTCCAGATACGTCCGGGTGAATCGTGAAAGTAAAGATCGCATATTCATGCTCACGGTAGACCCAATCGAATTGATCCCTCCACAACTGTTCGATGTCCCTGGGATTCATGAAACCTTGGCTGTTGGGTTTTGTTTTCATGAACATAAAAGGGGGAATATCGTCGATTGTCCAACTGGCGGGTAATTCAATAAGGTCCGTCTCTTCTCCGCGTACCAGCGGTTTCATCCATTCGGTCGGTGTCTTGGAATAATCTATCTTGGTCCAGGAATCACCTTTCCTGACATAATAAGGCTGATGATCATGATGCATTAGTGAATGGTCATATTTGATGCCATTTTCTAATAGAAGATCTGTGGTTACAGGAGAAAATTCCCACCATGGAGCGACATACCCAGTAGGTCTCTTCCCTGTTAATTTTGTGACCATATCAATGCCTTTTAGAAGGACTTCTCTTTCTTGATCAGGCGACATAGATATTGGGTTTTCATGACTGTAATTATGAACCCCTACCTCATGTCCAGCATTGACAACTGCTTCCATTTTCCGAGGAAAGGTTTCAATGGAATGACCAGGCATAAACCAGGTGGTGGGGATATTAAACTGGTCAAATAGATTCAGAAGACGTGGAGTTCCTACTTCGCCAGCGAACATACCGCGAGATATATCGCTTGGAGAATCTTCCCCCCCATAAGAAGATAGCCAGCCTGCAACGGCATCTACACCCACTCCAAAACCACATAGTATTTCTTTCGCCATGAGTTATTACTCCTCATACAGAAAAAATTGAAATAATATTGCGTTAAGAGGGTTTCTTGACTAATTTCAAGAGAGCCTCGGTATCTAATTCATTAATTCCTTTTTGAAGGGCCATTAATTTATGCTCAGGGATGTTGTATCCCCAATTAGCCCAAAATGATTGAATGCCATGATCTAATGCATCAATAACATTTTGGATATTGTCATCAATAAATAGAATATCCTCGTTTTTATCGAAGGCTATTGATTTTAGCAAGGTAAGAGTCTTGTTTTTGTCGGTCATCCTCCCATATATTTTATTCACAGATATGTTTACACCATATTTACTTAGAATGAATGATATAGACTCTTCATCCTTTCCTGATACAATATAGATATCATTAGATGTTTCAAATAAATTTGAAACATCTAATAGCGGACGGTGTAGTTCAGCCCAAAAACTAGGGTAGATACTTCTTGCCAGCTTCCTATACTGGATGAACTTATCCCTGAATATTTTCTTATCTTCAGTTGGAATTAATTCATATATAGCAGTGAATCTGTCATTATCTATAGCTTCATTACCAAATTCAGTGAATGAGGCAATAAAGTGACCGTCATGGCGTACAAAATTCCTTAATTTCCTGAACCGTTTAGCCATCAGGCGTGGGATGTTTTGAAGTACATCTTGGTTAAAATCACTTATAGGTCTGTCATGTAATACATTCCATGTAATTAGCATGCATTCGTCTACTCCATCAACCATGACACCGTCGAAATCCATTGCTATTAACATCGAATTATACCACCAGCGGTTCTTTAAGAGTTTCGCCGCGCTTCCATCTATCTACTGCATCGAATGTCTGACGCATAAATTTTCCACATTCGGCATAATAGGAGCAAGTTATGATATTCCCGTCGACAACTACATCTGCTTCAATTACATTGGCGCCGGAATTAACCATATCGTCTTTCAGACCAACGTAAGCGCAGGCGAGTTTGTCTCTTAGAATACCGGCAGAAATCATAATCCATGGACCATGGCAGAGCCCAGCCACAACTTTCCCCTGTGTTACCATCTGCTTTAGAAAATCTTTAACTCTCTGGTCTTGGCGAACTCTATCAGGCGCTTCATGACCGCCAGTGAGAATAACAGCATCAAAATCAATGGCGTTGAGTTGATCGAAATTAATATTGTCTTTGGATCTTTTATCCATAGGAACAGTGATGCCATATTTCCCTGTCACTGCACTTCCATCCTTTGTTGCAATAGATATATCGTATCCTTCCTCTTTAGAACGATAGTAAGTATAAACTACATCGTGATCCTGAAAACCTGGACCAGTGATTATCACTACTCGTGTTGGATTAGACATGTTATTTTCCTTCTTATTGCGTTACGGGACGTTAATTAAAAATACATTCTGACCACAGTACATTTCTGAGATGGCGTCTTTAGCTCGTAGGATATGAATCTTTCCCATTAGGTGGCTCTTTACATCTAATGAAATAAAAATAAAATCATCCTCGTCATTCAACATTTTTCTATCAAGATTTTTGACGGAAAAGTATGCTAATTTGTGTAGGTCATGTTCTCTGATCAATGTGCCTGCAGCTATCTGTTGCAAAGGAGGTAAAAGATCATGTTCCTGTGATTTCTTTTCATATGCCATATTTTGCCGGCCATAATTATCTTTAAGTCTGAGTAAGTCGAATTTGTTTCTTGGATTTTCAACTTCAATTAACTCGATACCTGATTTTCCCGAAATAGTCTGATGGAATACACCTTTTGCAATATATATGCTGTCGCCAGATTTTAACGCCTGATGTGTACCATCAAGAAATCTGGTCTCGCCATCACCATGTAGGCATATAAGGACGGTGTCTTTCAGTATATGACAATGCATTGAAGTGGATTGATTCTTTGATATATGAAGGCGCCATACATCAAAAATAGAATCACAATAAACTCTATACTCATATCCCCATGGTTTTTCTATGAATCCATTGAGATGTAAGTCTTTCTCAAATGACTCACCATTATTTGAAGTTGAAAGTAGGATTTTGTTTATTTCAAGCAAGTCATATACATTTGGAGTCCGGTTGTGGATTTCCATATGGTCGCTCCCCCGCTAATTGAATTGCTGAATGTTGATTTCACTTCGGTCAATCGTTCTGTGATTTCAGTCTATAACGGTTATTTAGTTCGAGAGAAATAACTTTTATGATGATTACCTATATTGTTTCTTTTGATCAGTCCTTCATACTCAATAATTACTGAAAACTATGCTTCTATACTTGGGTACTGTTAAAGATGCATAGATTCTATGCCGTCAGGAGGTCATAGCTCATAAGCGATTAAGATGCTCAGCAAGATGCCGAACTCGGACGTCAGCACGATACAGCTCATGATATATGTATTCGATGTTTACCAGAGGCCGCTTTATGTGATCCGGTAGGGACGGGGTACAGGTCAGTAAACCAGTCTGTCTCCATCAGTAGCATGCATGCCGAACCTGGGGACATTGTGGAGGTCGATACCAGCGGAGTGGTGATTGTCCTATGCGCAAAAGCTGAAGATGTCGCCAGAGTCTCTCATGAGATCGAGAAAACGAAGTCGCGGATAAGTGCATTGGACAATGAGGGTACCAGAGCGAATACGGAAAACCTGACGCGCCTTTTATGCCAGCTCAATGCAAGGTGCTTAAAGAATTTTCCTGGGGGGTGGGTAGTATGTTCTGGCCAATAACTTAAGTATGGCATCACGTTGATGCCGGACGTCAGCCAGAGAAACATCGGAATAAGCGCTTAAGGCACCGGAGCATGAAAAGCAAGAAGCCCGTTTACTAGACGTGCTTCTGAAATTTGGCCTCACTGATCGGGATCATCTTTGAAAGTAACTGGCTAATAAGTAAGCTAAAACTAAGTTTCCTTTCTGTTAAGACCACGAATTGTTGCGGGTAACATAAATCTGGGTTGAGCAATCCCTGGCATGTGTTGATCGTTTCTATCGTGTTCTTTGAAAAGGAAGCGTAGCTAGAGCGAACATTGAAGAGTCTGTTCTAAGATAAACTGTGTCCATAGAGGTTTGACTATCTGCTCCGTGCCAGAAGCGGACGTTTTCTTTGAGCCTGAACTGCCAAATTTCTATCAGTATCAAAACCATTAAACTGTGTGTGCCGCAAAGCGGTTTTCAGGTAATCCGGGACTGAGATCAGATTTAGCTTTGAGCAATGCACCGTCATATTCAGACAGCGTAGTGAGTCCCACTGTAGCCGTGGTGCAATAGAGACGGGTAAAACCCTCACCGGCGAGTGTCGGACAGGTGCTCTGGATTCCAGGTGACGTCAGAATAGCGTCTGTGGTCCCATCCGGGCGGTAACGGACAACACGGTTCCCCCCCCATTCAGCATTCCATAGATAGCCCATCTCATCCACGCAGGAGCCGTCAGGCGCGCCGCTGCCTTCGCTTTCGGCGAACATGTGCTGGTTCTGCAGCGAGGGGTAATCACAGCACATTATCCGACCCTGCATCGAGTCACAGTAATAGAGTGTGAAACCATCGGGGCTGAAACAGATGCTGTTCGGTATAGCGACATCGGGCAGTGCAAACGTCTCAACGGTCAGCGTTGCCGCGTTGAGTCGATGAAACTTACCGATGACTTTAACGGGATAACCGTCGTCCATCGTCCCGAAGACAAAATTACCGGCACGGTCACATCGTCCATCACCTATGCGGGTACCGGTGTCTCCCGGTGAAGCGACCACTGGGATAATTAACCCGCTGTTGAGATCGTAGAAAGCCAGCCTTGACGAGAATCCCATCAGCAGAATGTGACTTTGTTCAGTCAGTGCAAAGGAACCAAGGCGTTCAGGCAGCGACCAGCGCATCACAGCATCATTGCCTTCTTCTATGGCGAGCAGTTCACTGGCTTCAATGTCAGTCCAGTAGAGCCTGCGGGTTCTTTCACACCACAGCGGGCACTCTCCGAGCGTATTCCTGACCTCAGCTGCAATTGAAAACATGATAATCCTCCGGATATAAAAGGTCGTATTGCACGATGGTAAAAGTGGATAACGCAGTTACTGCAGAAAACGTGCAGAGAGCCGATCGCCGAAAAGCATGACGGCAAGTCCGATCAGCATGACAACCATGCCCCCCAGCCGGAGTAACGAAACCGGACGCCGCACCGCGCCCAGCAAGCCAAAATGATCAATCATCTGCGAGGAAAGTAACTGTCCGACAATCGCCAGCCCGAGCAGAGCTGAAAACCCGATTTTCGGCGCAAGCACGACATAGCTGAACAGGGCACATGCGCCTATCATTCCGCCCGCCAGACTCCAGAGGGGTTGCGACGGGATCGCCGCCAGCGATGTCATCAACCCACCCCGCAGCAGCGCGTAAATCCCCAGACTGAACGCGCCCGCCGTAAATGAAAACAGCGCCGCAGTGACCGGGTCGCCGCCCAGTCCCTTTGCCAGCTGGCTGTTCAGGGTCGTCTGCAGGGTGATCCCCAGGCCTGCGGCAAAAGCGATTACGTAATAGATCATACCCATGCTTTTCATCCTGGTCAGTCGGCCTGCACCAGCGGCAGGAAGGTGTCAGCAAAAATGTCAGGCTGGTAGCCAGAGGCTGCAAAAAGGTGCTCACGCGACTCATCAATCGCCGCACGTAGTCGCGCGCTGTCTACGCCCAGCACCTTACCGTTCTGTTTAACGATGCGTCCGCCGATCATGACGGTGTCGATGTTGCTGCGCTCGGCGGCATGAACCACCGTGCCAAAGGCATTGCCGGACGGGTAAAGATTGAGATCACTGACGCTAATCATCACCAGGTCGGCTTGTTTGCCTGGCGTCAGGCTGCCCACTTTGTCCTGCAGCCCTGCACAGGCAGCGCCATCAAGAGTCGCGGCTTTAAGGAGTTGCGCCGCCGGAAGCGTTTTCAGCGCATGTTCAGAATCGCAGCACTGCTGCTGATGCATGCCCATCACGCGCTGCAGGTAAAAGGCGACGCGCATCTCCATAAACATATCGGTGCTGTACGACGTTTCATTGTCTACGCTCAGGCCAGGGTTGATGCCATGACGCTGCGCGGCCTCAATGGCGAACATCCCGCTTTCGATGCCATAGTGCGAATCTGAGCGCGGGCAGACGTTCACCCTGACACCGGCCTCCCGCAGAATTTTCCATCCCCGGTCGGGCAGCGCCGTGCAGTGATTGAAAATATTGTCCGGACCCAGCAGCCCCTGCTGATGCAGCAACTCAAGTTCAGACCCCATCTCAGCGCCAAAGAACTCAGTGACAATCGACAGTCCCAGCCTGCGAGCCTCGGCCCACAACTCCGGCTCCAGCTGGGCCATGACGGCGAGAGAGACCAGGCTTTCAGGGTTGTCGGTGAAATACTTATCCTGCAGACGCTGCCAGTTTCCCGGCCAGTGCGCTTTATCCCATTCGCCAGCTACCGGTGCGCCGGAAGCATGAATGGCACGAATGCCGGTATCAAGCAGGGCCTCGACGGCGGCATCGGAATGCGCTGCGGTTCGGCTGTTGTGCGAGTTATCGATCATCGTGGTGATGCCCGCGTCAATAGCGCCCAGCGCCGTCAGCAGGTTGCCAACATAGATATCGGCAGGACGGTAATATTTAGCGAAGGAGAAGTGCGTGGCGTTGCTGTAGTCGTCCAGGCAGGTGGCGTTTGGGTTAATTCGGCGCAGCTGTCCTTCCCATGCGTGACGATGAGAATCGACCATTCCCGGCATGGCGATCATGTTGGTGGCATCAATGACATGCGCACCCGGCACATCAAGGTTCTGGCCGACGGCGGTAATCGTTGAGCCGTTGATGAGAATATCGCCGCGCTCAATGTTACCGACGTTCCCGTCCATGCTCAGTATCGTCGCGCCACGAATCAACGTAGCCTGTGAAGTGACATTCTGATTGTTAACAATATTTCGGATGTAGTCGGTCATTAAACCTGCCTCTTTCCTGATTAATGGGGGAACGATACGCCACGTCATTAGCCTGAAAAAGATGCTTAAAGCGTTTTCATAATTCATAATTCGCGAATAATCAGACTCACTTTTACCCAGGAGCAGTACGATGGATCGGATTCAGGCTATGCAGGTTTTTATAAGGGTTGCTGAAGCCGGAAGCTTTGTGCGCGCGGCAGAGACACTGTCACTGCCAGCTTCCACCGTCACCAGCACGATTAAAAATCTGGAGAAATACCTGCAGGTGCGTCTGCTTAACCGGACGACGAGGCGGGTCAGACTCACTCCTGAAGGCCTGCAGTATCTTGCGCAGTGCCGGGAAATCCTTTCACTGATTGAACACACGGAATCCAGCCTGACCGATTCCGTCAGGCGGCCCCAGGGGCGACTGCGGATAGATATGCCCGGTGGGATCGCCCATTTTATCGTCATGCCGAATCTGAAAGATTTTTACCGGCTCTATCCGGATATTTATCTGATGATTGGCGTCAGCGACCGGCAGGTTGATCTTGTTCAGGAAGGTGTGGATTGCGTCATCAGAACCGGGGAATTAACCGACTCCACGCTGGTTGCCCGTCCCCTTGGCCGGTTTCGCTGGGTGACCTGTGCCTCGCCGGACTATCTCAGGGAGTACGGTATCCCTGAGACGCCGGAAGCGTTGTCACAGCATCGGGCAATCCATTACTTTTCCGGTTCGGGAAGACGGACCAATGAACTGCGTTTTACGCGTGGCACTGAGATGCTTTCAGTTCCGGTAGAAGGAGACGCAGCCGTTAACGAAACGGGACTCTATATCAGACTGTGTCTTGAGGGTTTTGGGCTGGCGCAGCTTGCTGAGAATGTGATTTCGGAGAATCTGCAGCAAGGCAAGCTGGTCGAGGTTCTGGCGGACTGGCAGCCACCTTCAGTGCCGGTGACGATGCTCTATCCGCATCAGCGTTTTCTCTCTCCCGCAGTGCGTGCTTTTGCTGACTGGGTCGCCGGGCTTTTTAACGATGGCGCAGGTCAAAAACGGTCTTCTCTGTAAAAGGTCGCCTTAAGTAACAGGGATATTTATGGGAACGATAATGGAGAGTATCCGCAGCAGGAGAACAGAGCGCTCTCCTGCTGTGTCGGCAAATTCAGCCCGGCTGCTGTGCCGGTTCCAGGTGTGCATTTCGTCCGGCCGCCATTCCGGTGCAGGCACCAGCGACCGCGATTGCTGCGGTCATCAGTAATGGCAATGTCCAGCCTCCGGACAACTCCTGTACTTTGCCCAGCAGCAGCGGACCCATCGCCGCCATCAGATAACCGACGCTCTGCGCCATGCCTGACAGCGCGGCAGCGTCACCGGCATTTTTGGTACGTAGCCCGATGAAGGTCAGGCCCAGCATCATACTGGCACCCGAGCCGAAGCCGAGAAGAGCAGCCCACAGCATCCCCAGATTCGGCAGGTACAGGATGCCGATAAAGGACGCAGCGGTTAACAGGCTGACGCCGGCAGCGGCTGCTTTCTGATCGTTGAGGCGACGCAGCGTGGCCGCCAGAATCAGGCCGGGAATGGCGGTGGTCAGCTGAAGAATGCCGTGTACTTCACCGGCCTGGGCTGAGGAGAGTCCACTGTCCGTTAGAATGGCGGGCAGCCAGCCGACAGCAACATAAAACGGCATCGCATTCAGGCCCATAAACAAGGTGACCTGCCATGCCAGAGGCGAGCGCCAGACCGCGATGGTCGCCGTTTTTTTCTCACCCGCTGCTGGCAACTGATGCTTCATCTTTAACTGGGGCAACCATAAAAGCAACGCAAGCAGCGGTGCAATAACCAGCATGGCTAACGCGATGTTCCAGCCCCAGCTCTGCGTCAGAGGAATGACAACGGCTGAACCAATAGCACCAGCCGCGCCCATGGTGATGGAATATGCCCCCGTCACGGAAGCCACGTTGCCAGAAAAGTCGCGTTTGATAAGGCCAGGCAACAGGACATTGCCGAGCGCAATCCCGATACCTATCAATATGGTCCCGCCATAAAGCGCCCAGACACTGCCTGTGGAGCGAAGCAGGATGCCCGCTGAAATCACGACCAGGGCACCAAAAAGGGTGCGTTCAAGACCGTACTTGTGTGAGATGGATGCGCTCAGCGGTGAAAAGGCGGCAAAGGCCAGTAAAGGCAGCGAGTTAAGCAACCCAACGGCAGTAATACTTAGCCCAAAATCATGGCGAATAGACTCTAAAACGGGTGCGATAGCGGTAAAAGGAACACGCAGGTTGATAGCTATAAAAAGGATGCCGGTCACAAGTATGATTGAAGACCACTTGTTCGTAGTGTGGGACATAAATTTTGCTTTCTCTGGTAAAAAGAGAGACTTTAAAGGACGCATGAGTTACAGAATATAGATAACCTGACAACATATAACTAAATCATGCCAGTTAATAAAAAACCGGTGACCTCACCGGATGAGTTTAATGCCGATGCTTTCAGTCAGGCTGCTATCGCGCTGCATGTATCATCGTCAGGCGAGTATGCAGGTCAGAGTCCGCACGCTCACCGTAAGGGACAACTTATTATCTCTTTGCGCGGTGCAGTGAGCTGTGAGGTTGAGGATGCGCTGTGGCTTGTTCCACCGGGACATGCTGTCTGGGTTCCGGGTGAAATATCCCACAGTTGCCGGGTCACGAAGAATGCAGATACCTGCTTTCTTTTTATCGAACCCGGCGCGGCAGCGATGCCGGAAATCTGCTGTACCCTGGCGATTACTTCTCTGGTCCGCGAGCTTGTTCTGTATCTGGCAGAGCAGGGACAGGCTTATTCACCTGACAGTAAAACCGCCAGGCTCGCAGCGGTGCTGCTGGAGCATATTCCGGATGTGCCGGTTGAAGCGCTCCATCTTCCCGTATCCGATCATCCTAAAATCCGGAATATGGCTGAGGCACTTTTTAATGAGCCTGATGATCGGCGAACGTTAAAGCAGTGGGCTGCACATCTGGTCACCAGCGAACGATCGCTGGCCAGGCTGATAAAAGAGGCGACAGGAATGAGCTTTGGTCGCTGGCGTCAGCAACTGCATTTGATGATTGCCCTGAGCCATCTGGCTGAAGGTCAATCCGTGCAGCGCGTAGCCGGAACGCTGGGATATGATTCTGTCAGCGCGTTTATTACGATGTTCAGAAAAGCGCTGGGGAAATCACCGACGCAATATTTTTCGTCTCTAAACTAATGCAAAACAACACAAACCGAATTTTTATAAAGAATGCCAGCGTCCGCTGTTCGCTCATAACTGACCTAATCCGTTTCCGTAGATAGTTCTAAATGATAAGCGGAACTCACACTTTCGATTCACGCAGGTCAATTCGGTTGAAGATGCTCATAAACGGCTTAACAATTTATATGAACTGAAGCCAGAAAAATGCCGTACCAGTACAGACTGATACGGCTATTTTTGTGGTTTATTTTGTCAGAGGGGTTATCCCATTGTGCAACTGATTTCCTTCCCACAAATATAAGGTGGGGCATACGCTCTCCGGCACATATCCAGATAATCCGACCACCATTGCATCATCGCTTTACGGGCATCAAGATATTCTGCTTTATGGATGTAAGCCGCTCGAACGCTGTTACGCTCCTTGTGACTCATCTGCCGTTCAACCGCATCCTGCGCCCATAGGCCAGACTCCATTAGGGCACTACATGCCATTGCCCGAAATCCGTGGCCGCAGATTTCATCTTTTGTGTCATAGCCCATCAGGCGTAGCGCCTTATTGACTGTGTTTTCGCACATCGGTTTATACGGATTATGATCGCCGGGGAATACCAACACCTGATGTCCGGATATTTCCCGTATCTGTTTCAGAATAGCAATAGACTGGCAGGAGAGTGGAACGATATGTGGAGTGCGCATTTTTGCACCACGGCCAGAGTAGCGGACGCCGGGGATGGACTCGCGAGTGGCAGGAATGGTCCAGATTCTATTTTTGAAATCGATCTCAGACCAACGGGCGAAACGCAGTTCGCTGGAACGGATGAATAGGTGAAGGGTGAGTAATACGGCCAGGCGGGTTAACTCTCGTCCTTGCTGGTAGTCCTCAATGCGAGCTAACAGTTCCGGTAGCCGCTCCAACTGAAGGGCGGGGTAGTGACGTTTAACGGGCGGGGCAATGATACCCTCCAGATTTGCTGCCGGATTGTGCTCTATCAACTCCTGATGTACGGCATGACGCATGATGTTGCACATATGCTGCCGGGTACGTGCTGCGACTTCCAGCAGACCTTTTTGCTCAATGCCTTTCAGAAGGTCGATAAAGTGACGAGGTTTCAGTTCAGCTACCGGCAAGTGTCCAATCACAGGGAATATATGATTGTTCATGCTGGCAAGCAGACGGGAGGCGTGGTTCTCTGACCATGTCCGGTTGCTTTTATGCCAGTCCAGTGCCACATACTTGAAAGTTTTTTCTGGCGAGTAAGTGGCTCTTTCAGCAGAGCGCTGTTGTGCTGGATTGATATTATGCGCCAGCAATTTACGGATACCATCACGCTGTTGACGAGCATCAGCCAAAGACACGTCGGGGTAGGCGCCTAAGCCAAGTCGAGATTCTTTTCTACTGATACGATATTTGAGATACCAGAGACGTGAACCGCCTGGATTAACCAACAGGTACAGACCATGGGAATCGGAAATTTTGAAGGGTTTAGCGGATGGTTTTAAGCTGCGGATTTTTGTGTCGTTAAGAGACATTTGGGGGTCACTCCGTCATCGAACCAACATGACCCCAAATCTGACCACCAAATTCTCCCGATGCGGAGAGAAAACTAAAAATGCATCGGGAAGATTTTTCACACTAACTCGTTGAATCTAAATCGTATAAAGATTCGTGAAGATGCATGAAAACATAAATTTGGCTCCTCTGACTGGACTCGAACCAGTGACATACGGATTAACAGTCCGCCGTTCTACCGACTGAACTACAGAGGAATCGTTGGAACGGGGCGAATAATAGCGACTGCCCCGTGGCATGTCAAAGGGTTAACGAAAAAAGTTGTCTGACTGTTCTCTTAATGTTCAACCTGTTGACTATTAAGACAAAGTGGTTAAAGCCTCTGCAGTTTTTCCTCATGCTTTCGCCTTGTCATGGCTGTATTGCACTAAAAGCACTCACAAGTTGCCTGATTGTTGTGCAAGCGTTATCGATAAGTTTGGTTCCGGCCGTTCTTCAGCAAGTTTTTTGCCAGTTGCCTGCCATAACATCATCATAAATTCAGATCTTCCGCACAAATTTCATTCATTTCCCGAAACTGGCACATCCCGTGCATTGTTATTTTACTAACAACGTCTAGCTTTTTGACAATGAAGCAACAGAGGATGCACTGATGCAGCCAGCGCAGGATGTGATTGAACAAATCGAAGCCTCGTTTGCCGGACAGACGCCGACGGGCAAACGCATTGCCAGCTACCTGCTGGCAAATCTTGCACAGATCCCGTTTGAAACGGCGGACAGCATTGCGCGTAGCGCGGCGACCAGCGGCATTTCTGTCGGGCGCTATCTGCGCAGCCTGGGCTATCGTAATCTCGATCATTTCAAGCAAATGCTGCGTCTGCAAAGCGGCACATCCTATCAGCCGTGGGTGGTTACCGATCGTCTGGGTGCTTACCGCGAACGCAGCAAACAGCCGCAGCAGGAAAAGTTGCAGCAGTCGCTGACGCTCGAGCTTGGCGCCATTAATCACGTCTATCAGCTGGCGCAAACTGACAGTTTTGCGCAGATCAGCCGTCGCCTGGCTGAGGCTGAGGCGGTGTTTATTCTCGGTATTCAGTCGGTGCGCGGCATTGCCAATAACTTCGCCAGTTATCTCGAATACTTACGTCCGAAAGTTTATTTCGCCGACGGGCTTTCCGGCACCTATGTTGAATCCCTGAATTCGGAATTCACGCAGCCCTATCTGGTGGTCACCGATACCCGTGCATATTCGAAGATGGCGCAAACCTATTGCGAAGCTGCGTGTGAACGCGGCCTGAACGTGGCACTGATTACTGACATTTATTGCCCGTGGGCGCGCGATTATCCGGTAGATCTGTTGCAGGTGAAAACCGACACCGGCCAGTTCTGGGACTCGATGGCACCGCTCAGTTGCCTGTTCAACTTGCTGTGCTCGGCAGTACTCGAACTGCGCGGTAACGATGTTGAACAACGGCTGGCAAATAACCGGATTTTGCAAAAACAGCTCGGACAATTTGAATCGTAAATTCATTGCAACGACAGGAACGGAAAGACATTAACCATGACCACCAATAATAAAACACCTGACATCGCACTGACTGATCTGGCCGAAGTTTTGCCCGATGCCGTGATTGACCTGAAGTATGCCACCGCAGATAACCTGACCGGTCAGCCGATTTATTGTGAATCGCGTTGCCTGCTGCACCCCGATGCCGCCTCGGCTTTAGTTCGCTGCAATGAAGTGGCGAAACTGGCAGGTTTTACCCTGAAAATTTATGACGCTTACCGGCCGCAGGCGGCGCAGGCCTGTTTATGGGCGGCGTTTCCGAATCCGGATTATGTGGTGGATATCAGGCTCGGCTCGCATCACAGCCGCGGGGTGGCCGTCGATCTCACCTTGCTGGATGAGCAGGGGGAAGTCGTGGATATGGGCGCGGGTTTCGATGAAATGACGGAAGTATCGCATCCGTTTTATCCCGATTTACCGCCACACATCCAGCGTAACCGCTTGTTGCTCAACGCCGTGATGGCAGCGGGTGGCTTTAAAGGTATCGCCAGCGAGTGGTGGCACTTTGAATTACCGGATGCCAATACGTATCCGTTGTTGGAAGAGCGGTTCGGCTGCTATCCGCCGGTTAATGCCGCGTAATCATTGCACGTCTCTTATCACTTTTTGACAGAGCCAGGAGTTCCCCGATGAGCAACACAGCAATCAAAACGTTCCGCAAAAATACGAAAACACAGGTCGCCGGTGCCATTTTTCTCGCCTTGTCAGGCTTAAGTTTTGCCACGCAGGCCGCCGTGCCGAAAGACATGCTGGTGATTGGTAAAGCAGCCGATCCGCAAACGTTGGATCCGGCGGTGACTATCGACAACAACGACTGGACGGTCACGTATCCGGCGTATCAGCGTCTGGTGCAGTATAAAACCGAAGGCGGTAAAGGCTCGACGCAGGTCGAAGGGGATCTGGCGGCAAGCTGGACGGCTTCACCGGATCAACTCGTCTGGACCTTCAAACTCAAGCCGGGCGCCAAATTTGATGACGGCACTGAAGTTAATGCCGATGCCGTGAAATGGTCATTCGATCGTCTGATGAAAATCGGCCAGGGCCCGTCGGAAGCCTTCCCGAAAGACATGACGGTCTCGGTGGTGGATCCGCTGACGGTCACGTTCACACTCAAAACGCCGTTCGCGCCATTCCTCTACACGCTGGCGAATGACGGTGCGGGGATCGTCAATCCGGCGATTGCTAAAGCCAATCCTGCTGATGAAGGCAAGGCATGGCTGGCCGGTCATACCGCCGGTTCCGGCCCTTATAAGCTCGATCGCTGGCAGAAAGGTCAGCAACTGGTGCTGGTGCCGAACCCGTATTACAGCGGCGCAAAGCCAGCCTTCAAACGCGTGACCGTGAAAATTATCGGTGAAAGCGCTACCCGCCGTCTGCAACTTTCACGTGGGGATCTGGATATCGCTGATTCCCTGCCGGTGGACCAGTTGGCTGCGCTGAAGAAAGAAGACAACGTCGCCGTTGAGGAATTTCCGTCGTTGCGCGTGACGTATCTGTATCTCAACAACGGCAAAGCACCGTTCAGTCAGGTGGATTTACGCCGCGCGATTTCCTCTGCCGTGGATTATCAGGGCATGGTGAAAGGTATTCTTGGCGGTAACGCTAAACAGATGCGCGGGCCCATCCCTGACGGTATGTGGGGCTTCGACCCGACGGCAAAACAATACAGTCTGGATCTGACGCAGGCCAAAGCCGACCTCGGGAAAGTCAAAGACAAGTCGCAGACGCTGGACTTCCTGTATTCCGATAACGATCCGAACTGGGAAGCTATCGCACTTTCCGTGCAGGCCAGCCTGGGTCAGGCCGGGATTAACGTGAAACTGGAAAAGCTGGCTAACGCTACCATGCGCGACCGTATCGGGCAGGGCGATTACGACATCTCAATCGGTAACTGGAGCCCGGATTTTGCCGACCCGTACATGTTTATGAACTACTGGTTTGAGTCCGACAAGAAAGGCCTGCCGGGTAACCGTTCCTTCTATTCCAATCCGCAGGTTGATGCGTTGCTGAAAAAAGCCGTGTCGGTGACCGACCAGAAACAGCGCACCGAGTACTACCAGCAGGCGCAGAAAATTGTTATCGACGAAGCGGCGTATGTGTATTTGTTCCAGAAAAACTACCAGGTGGCGATGAACAAAGACGTGAAGGGCTTTGTTTTCAACCCGATGCTCGAACAAGTGTTCAACGTTGGTCAAATGCATAAACAGTAACCGCAATATCATTCACGAAAACCCTTTCACGACCTGAAAGGGTTTTACGGGGAAAAACTATGACTTTTTGGACTCTGATCCGCCAGCGCTGCTGGGGGCTGATACTGGTGATGGCGGGGGTTTGCGTCATTACTTTTATCATCTCGCATATGATCCCTGGTGATCCGGCTCGGTTGCTGGCGGGCGATCGCGCAAGCAATGAAATGGTTGAACATATCCGTGAGCAACTGGGGCTGAATCAGCCGCTGTATGTGCAGTTTTTCCGTTACGTCAGCGACCTGCTGCACGGCGATTTGGGCACTTCAATCCGCACCGGTCGTCCGGTGCTGGAAGACCTGAAAGCCTTCTTCCCGGCGACGTTAGAACTGGCGGTCAGTGCGCTGTTTCTGGCGATTGTGCTCGGTATTCCGCTGGGTGTGCTGTCGGCAGTTTACCGTAATAAACTCCCCGATCATCTGGTGCGTTTGCTTTCGGTGCTGGGTATCTCCACGCCTGCGTTCTGGCTGGGGCTGGGTGTCATCATCCTGTTCTACGGCCATCTTAACCTGCTGCCGGGCGGTGGAAGGCTGGATGACTGGATGGATCCGCCTGCCAATATCACTGGTTTTTATGTGCTCGATTCTTTGCTGACCGGCAACCGGGAGGCTTTCTGGAACAGTCTGCAACATCTGGCGATGCCTGCGCTGACGCTGGCGTTTGTGCATATGGGGATTGTGGCGCGTCAGATCCGCTCGGCGATGCTGGAGCAACTGAATGAAGACTACATCCGTACGGCGCGTGCCAACGGGCTTTCCCGCTGGCGGGTGATCCTCAGCCACGCCTTGCCGAATGCACTGATCCCGTCCGTGACCGTGCTCGGGCTGGCGATGGGGGATTTACTCTACGGTGCGGTGCTGACGGAAACCGTTTTTGCCTGGCCGGGCATGGGGGCGTATGTCGTGAATTCGATTCAGGCGCTGGACTTTCCGGCAGTGATGGGCTTTGCGGTAGTGGTGTCGTTCGCATACGTGATCGTCAATTTGTGTGTGGATTTGCTGTATGTGTGGATCGATCCGCGCATCGGACGTGAGGGGTGAGCCAATGTCAGTGATTGAACCGGGCGTCAATAATCGTCGGGCCGATATTGTGGCACCGGATGTCAAACCGCGTTTCGCCAGCTGGCGGCGCACATTCCATTTACTGAGCCGCAGCCCGCTGACGATGTTAGGGCTGGCGATCATGCTGGTCGTGCTTTTCATCATGATTTTTTCGCCGTGGCTGGTACCGTACGACCCGAATGCCATCAGCCTGACCGACAGATTGCAGGCACCTTCCGCGTTGCACTGGTTTGGTACCGATGAAGTCGGGCGGGATCTGTTCAGTCGGGTGCTGACTGGCAGCCAGCAATCCGTCGCCGCCGGGCTGGCGGTGGTCATCATTGCCGGTACGACCGGCTCGCTGCTTGGCTGTTTTTCCGGCGTGGTCGGCGGTGTGGTGGATGCGCTGATTATGCGCTGCATGGATATTATGCTGTCGGTGCCGTCGCTGGTATTAACCATGGCGCTGGCGGCCGCGCTCGGACCGAGTTTATTTAACGCTATGCTGGCGATTGCCGTCGTGCGCATTCCGTTTTACGTGCGGCTTGCACGCGGGCAAACGCTGATGCTGCGCCATCAGGCTTATATGCAAGCTACGCGGACGTTCGGCGCGTCGCGCTGGCATCTCATTACCTGGCACGTGCTGCGCAATGTGATGCCGCCGCTGATAGTGCAGGCTTCGCTGGATATCGGCACCTCAATTCTGATGGCAGCGACATTAGGTTTTATCGGCCTTGGGGCACAGCAACCGACCGCAGAATGGGGTGCGATGGTTTCAAATGGCCGCAATTATATTCTCGATCAATGGTGGTATTCAGCTTTTCCCGGCGTGGCTATTCTGATCACGGCCACCGGTTTTAATCTGTTCGGCGACGGTCTGCGCGACCTGCTGGATCCGAAAAGCAGAGGGCGCTGAGATGACTGAACAATCCCGGACGCCGGTACTGGAAATCGACAATCTGCAACTGGTCTTTCCGGTGTACGGCGGTGAAGTGAAAGCGCTGAATCAGGTATCACTGTCGGTCAGTGCCGGAGAAATCGTCGGCGTGGTGGGTGAATCCGGCTCAGGTAAATCCGTCACGGCAATGATGGCGATGCGTTTGCTGCCGCCCGACGGCTTTACTGTCACCGGCGGTACGTTACGCATGCTCGGCACTGATGTGGTTCAGGCCACGGAAGAACAGATGCGTACCTTACGCGGCGCGCGGGTGGCGATGATCTTTCAGGAGCCGATGAATGCGCTAAATCCGACGCGTAAAATCGGCCGTCAGATGTGTGAAGTCATCTGTCTGCATCAGAAAATCAGCAAGACACAGGCATGGCAAAAAGCCGTCGGCCTGTTACAGGATATGCAGATTGCCGATGCGGAGCAGATAATGTCACGCTACCCGTTTGAGCTTTCAGGAGGGATGCGCCAGCGTGTGTTGATCGCCATGGCCTTTTCCTGCGAACCGGAGCTGATTATCGCCGACGAACCGACTACTGCGCTGGATGTCACCGTGCAGCGGCAGGTATTGCGTTTACTCCAGCGCAAAGCCCGCGCCAGCGGCACGGCGGTCTTATTTATCACGCACGATATGGCCGTCGTGTCACAGCTTTGTGACCGGGTTTATGTGATGTACGCCGGGCATGTGATCGAAAGCGGCACGACAGCGGATGTGATCGACACGCCGTCGCACCCGTATTCCATCGGTTTATTGCAGGCCGCACCTGAAAACGGTGAGCCACGCAGTCTGCTTAAAGCCATTCCCGGCACCGTGCCGAATCTGGCAAAACTGCCGCAGGGCTGCGCGTTTCGCGGGCGCTGCGATCATGCCGATGAGCATTGCATCGAGACACCGGCGCTGGCTTCACTGCCGCACTTCCCGCAGCAATCCGTGGCCTGCTGGCATCCGCAACGCCGTGCCGGTGACATCTACATCCAACGTATTGAGGAGCATTCCTGATGATTGCTGAGGCACTGGTTGAACTGCAGGACGTGCGTGTACGGTTTCCCGCAAGCTATAACTGGCGCGGTAAACCGACCGGTTATGTGCACGCGCTGAACGGGCTGGATCTCAATATTATCCGCGGCGAAACCTTAGGTATTGTCGGGGAATCCGGTTGCGGGAAAAGCACGCTGGCGCAGTTGCTGATGGGGCTGCAAAAGCCCAGCAGCGGTGAAGTGCATCGCGCACGCCATGACAATTCCTGGTTCGGCTCCGGTATGCAAATGGTGTTTCAGGATCCGCAATCGTCGCTGGACCCGCGCCTGCCGGTCTGGCGGATCATTACCGAACCGGTGTTTGTGCAAAAACACAACAGCAGCCGGGAACGCCGTGAACTGGCCGCTACGCTGGCGGAGCAGGTGGGTATCCGCAGGGAATACCTCGACCGTCTGCCGCATGAGTTTTCCGGCGGCCAGCGTCAGCGTATCTCCATTGCCCGTGCGCTGTCCTCAGAGCCGGACATCATCGTGCTGGATGAACCGACCTCGGCGCTGGATATTTCGGTGCAGGCGCAAATCCTCAATTTGCTGGTGGAACTGCAACGCCAGCGTAATCTCACCTATGTACTGATTTCTCATAACGTTTCCGTTATCCGCCATATGAGTGACCGTGTCGCCGTGATGTATCTCGGGCAAATCGTTGAACTGGGGGCGGCGGAAAACGTCCTGTCAGAGCCACAACATCCCTACACCCGTTTGTTGCTCGATTCGGTTCCCCGTGCCGGACGTCAGCTTGATGAAGGGATAGTCGATAGAAAAGGGGAATTACCGGGCAACCGCAACCTGCCAATGGGATGTTATTTCCGCGAACGTTGCCCGCTGGCCGGAGACGGTTGTCAGATGCCGCAGGATTTGGTGTGCGGTCCAAACGGCGTGGTGGCGAGGTGTCACCGGGTGATGCCCGGGCAGTAAGACCGGGAAGTTCAGCTGGTCAAAACGCTACCCCGGCATATCCCGGAAACAGTCACTATCAAGAGTCACAGTGGCGATTTTCTGCACCGGCCCGCGCATGTTGACCTGAAAATCGCCGCTGAAACGGATGGCGAGTTCACCGCCGGGCATCTGCACGGTAACCGTGTCGTCCACCAGCCCGAGCTTGCGCATTGCGCTGGCCGCCGCACAACTGCTGCTGCCGGAAGCCAGCGTATACCCCGCGCCCCGTTCCCAGATGCCGATGCGGATAGTATTGCGATCAATGACTTGCACGAACTGCACGTTGGTACGTTTCGGAAAAATCGCCAGCGTTTCAATTTCAGCACCGAGCTGCCTGACCAAATCCAGATCCAGCTTTTCCACCCGGATCACACAGTGCGGATTGCCCATCGACACCAGCGTTGCGCTGAGATTGTGCCCGCCAGCCACCAGCGGTAACGCGAGAGCTTCATCGCCTTCAACCGTTGCGGGTAACGCGGCTGGCGAGAATTTTGCCTGCCCCATATCCACAATCACCTGATGCGCATCTTCGGTGACTTCGCAGCGCACCTGTCCGCCTGAGGTATTCACCAGAAACGGTTCATGCCCCGTGCGACCAATATCAAACAGATAGCGGGCGTAAATACGCAGGCCGTTACCGCTTTTTTCGGCTTCAGAACCGTCGGGATTAATAATGCGCAGGAAGGGAATGTCAGCACCGTCGTTGTCGATCAGCAAACCGTCAGAACCTATCCCGTAATGGCGGTCGCAGATGCGCCGGATTTGCTGATGGCTGAGCAGGGCGGCGACGCTGTGATGGCAGACCAGATAATCATTACCCAGTCCGTGATAGCGGTGAAAAATCATAATGATATTCCCTGCATATTTAAAATTGATGTGAACAGCTTTAATAGGAAACATTACCAAATATAGCGTGTAAGGTGAGTCCGATGTAAGTTTCGGTTTCTCAATAGCGGTTATCACACGGCCTTTCGCGCCGAAACCGACCAGAGGGGAAAGGCTTTTCCCCTCTGAACTCCCCTCGCTTTTTCAAACACGTGATCCACGGGTTGGCTATGTTTCAGGTATCACTGTGACAGGCTGGAAATCTTGTCGCTGCGCGATGCCTTCACTCGGTCCTGAAGCCATAGGTCTTCAGGCCGCTCCGTTCAGCAAGATTTCTGAATCGCCTTTGGCTTTTTTAAAAGACAAAATCACAAGCAGTGAGGTTACGTCCTATAAGGTTGAGGCCGGTTCCAAAATAACGCCGGAGGGAGAGGTGTAAAGCCGCGCGTCTTTTTGCGCGGGTTGTAACCCGACGGGAGGGCACCGCGCAGCGGCGGGATTTTGCGGCAATCACCACGCTCGCTGAAACATAGCCTCCAGCGAAGCGCGCAGTAAAAGAGCCCGGGATTCTCAAGGGTGGTGGCGATAAGCCACCCTTGAGGCCGGTGTGGGTGGCAACCCATGACCTTGATTTTGATTTTGAATTTAAAAGAGGCCGGAAGGGCTCATCATTCCATCCTCCCCAGCACCGATGCCCCCACCAGGCCGCCGTCGGTCAGGAATTTACCCGGTATCAGCAGCGGTTCGGCGTAGTTGTGCAGTACACCGCCACGTACTTTTACATCCAGCGCGGCGATAAGTTCAGTGGCAGACGCCAGCCCGCCACCCGCGACGATCCGCGAAGGGCCGAGGATATTGACCAGCAAGGCCAGCGGTTCGGCAACCAGTTCCAGCCAGGCGTTCACGGTCAGAGAACAGTCGGGATGCCCCTTCAGCCAGCCGGTTACAATGTCCAGACTGGTATTTTCCTGACGGTGGAAATGCTGATGCAGGCGTTCCATACCGCGCGCACCGCCGAGCATATCGAGGCAGCCGGTCTGGCCGCAGCCACATTTCAGGCGCGGAATGGGGTAATTTTTGCCGTCAATCGTCAACTCCGTGCGGGTAATCGCACCGTGGCCCCATTCGCCGGTAACGCCACCGTGGCCGCGTACCAGCTGGCCGTTGATCACCAGACCCCCGCCGACGCCGGTACCTAAAATAATCGCCGCCACGACGGGTTGATTTTGTGCGTTTCCTGCATGGGCTTCGGCAAGGGCAAAACAGTCGGCATCGTTGGCGGCAGTGACCGGACGGTCAAGCGCCGCGCTCAGATCTTTCGCCAGTGAATGACCGGTAAAGGCCGGAATATTGGTTGCGAGCATTTCGCCGGTTTGTGGCGAAACTAATCCTGCGGTGGAAATAGCCAGCGGCGTGCATGCCGGTAAATCAGCGCCATATCTGTCGATCAGTTGTTGTATCGCGTCGGCGAAATCCTGCCATGAGGCGACGGGTGTGGGCACTTTGCCGCATTCTTCTACTTTGCCTGAATAACGTGAAACACCAAATTTAATAAACGAACCGCCGATATCGGCGCAAAAAACGGCAGAACTCATGAGCGTGTGTCCAGTAAATCTCGCAGCCCGTCGCCAAGTACGTTAAAACCAAGCACGGTCAGCATAATGGCCAGACCCGGGAACAGCGAAAGGTAAATATTTATGCCGAGGAAGTTCCGGCCATCGCTCATCATGGTACCCCATTCCGGCATCGGCGGTTGCACACCAAGCCCCAGAAATGACAGGCTGGCGGCAGCGAGAATAACCGTACCTGCGGTCAGCGTCGATTGCACGATAATCGGCCCGATGGCATTGCGCAAAATATAATGCACGATGATGCGGTAATTTGATAAACCCAGCGCCTGCGCGGCTTCAACGTATTCCATCTGCTTTAAACCGAGCGTCAGGTTACGGCTGAGACGTGCGTATACCGGGATGGCAAACAGTGAAATCGCGATCAGCAGGTTTACCAGCCCGCCGCCGAGAATACTGACCACCAGAATGGCCAGCACGATGCCGGGGAAGGCAAACAGCATGTCCATAAACCACATAATAATCATGTCAGTATAACG
Source organism: Rahnella sp. RFA10(1/100) (assembly GCF_004195115.1). Classification (NCBI taxonomy): domain Bacteria; kingdom Pseudomonadati; phylum Pseudomonadota; class Gammaproteobacteria; order Enterobacterales; family Yersiniaceae; genus Rahnella; species Rahnella sp. RFA10(1/100). The sequence goes on along the minus strand of NZ_SEWR01000001.1, from coordinate 846,064 downwards.
ACCCGCCATGCCGGCAATAATCCCAAGCGGAATGCCGATGATCATCGCCAGCCCGACGCTCAGCACCACTTCGATAATCGAAATCCTCGCACCATAAATCACCCGCGCGAAGATATCGCGGCCGTAATCATCGGTACCGAACCAGTGATCGGCACTGGGTGAAAGCAGGGTATCAATCAGGTCTTGTGCGTACGGGTCATGACGGACAATCAAGGGGGCGAACAGTCCCATCAGCACGATCAGGCTGACAATAAATCCGCCGAGGGCCACGGCAGGATGTCGCCATAACCAGCGGAAAAACCGCAGCGTGCGCGGTTTGCGACGGGGTAATTGCGTGATAACGGCAGACATCAATCAAACCTTATTTTTGGATTCAGGAAAGCGATCAGCAATTCACCGAGCAGGTTCATGACCACCACGCCGCAGACGGCGACCAGTGCCACGCCCTGAATAACCGGGTAATCACGGTAGCGTACGGAATCCACCAGCAGGCGGCCGATACCCGGCCAGTTAAAGACGGATTCGGTGACAACTGCCCCGCCAATCAGGCTGCCGAAATTGAGCGCCACGATAGTGACAATCGGGATCAATGCATTGCGGAATGCATGGCTGCAATACACGGTGGTGGCGGACAACCCTTTGGCGCGCGCGGTACGGATATAATCCTCCGACAAGACATCCAGCATGCTCGAACGCGTCATACGCGCCATGACCGCCATCGGTAAAACGGCCAGCGTGACTGAGGGAAGAATATAGCTTTTCCATGAAGTGGCACCGAGCAACGGCAGCCAGCCAAGCGTGACCGAGAAAGTGTTCATCGCCATCAGCCCCAGCCAGAAGTTGGCGACAGAGGCACCGGCAATGGCCAGTAACATTACGCCAAAATCAGGCCAGCGGTTGCGGTAAACTGCACCTATCATGCCCGCAGGAACGCCCACCGCCACTGCCAGAAAATACGCCAGCACGGCCAGCATCAGCGTATACGGCATCCGCTCAGCGATTTCCTGTGTGACCGGCTGTTGCGACTGCAACGAGACGCCGAGATTGCCTTGCAACACTTCCCCGGCAAAATGCACATATTGCGTCACCAGCGGCTGATCCAGCCCGAGGCGCACACGCATGGCATCCACCGCTTCCTGCGTCGCTTCAGGCCCGGCCATCAGACGCGCCGGATCGCCCGGCAGCGCGCGGATAGACACAAAAATCAGCATCGATACCCCGATCAGAATGATCGGGAAAGCGATGAGTTTTTTGGCAAGATAGGCTTTCATGGCGCTTTTCCACTGTAAATGCCGCGGTTATTTTTTCTGTGCATCTTTCACCACAATTTGACCACCGGGTATCATTGTGACGCCTGAAATATGCGTACCGGTAGCGTACAAATCATTCTGGTAATACAACAGAACCTGCGGTGCCTGCTGATTAATTTCTTTCTGAGCGTCGACGTAAATCGCGTTACGGGTATTTTCATCCAGCGTAGAAGCCGCTTTGTCTAACATGTCGTCCAGTTTTGCATCACTGAAGAAGCCCAGATTCGCGCCGCCCGGTGCGAAGCTTTTGCTGTAGTAAAGCGGACGAAGTTGCAGATCTGCGCCGTTCGCGCCGGAAGACCATGACGCCAGCACCGCGCCGGTGTTATCGGCCTTTTTACCCGCCTGATCGGCAAACGCGGCTTTGGTCCACACGCCGCTTTCCATAATCCGCACATCAAGTTTCACGCCGATTTTTGCCCACATGCTTTGCAGCACCTGACCGATACGCGCGTCCTGCCCTTGTACGGCAATCGACATCGTGAAACCGTCGGGTACACCGGCTTCTTTGAGCAATGCTTTGGCTTTTGCCAGATCCAACGGATACGGATCCAGCGTTTTGTCATAACCGGCGGTCACCGGTGCCAGCGGGGAATTCGCCGGTTGGGCAAAACCGGACATAATGGCGCGCACCAGTCCGTCGCGGTCCGTGGCGTAGTTCAGTGCCTGACGCACGCGGACATCGCTCAGCGGTTTGAGGTCGGTATTCAGCGCGACCCAGAACACGGCCGCTCCCGGGCTTTCATGCAGACTGAATTTCGGATTGTTTTTCAGTACACGGGCAAATTGCGGAGGCACCGGGTTGATGACGTCGGCTTCACCGGCCTGCAACGCCATGTTCATCACCGAAGGCTCTGCGCTCCAGGTCCATTTGATGTCGTCCGGCCCGGCGGCTTTATCGCCCCAGTAGCCCGGATATTTTTCTTCCAGCACGAATTCGCCGGTTTTGTATTGCACCATTTTGTACGGACCGGTGCCGACTGCTTTGCTGTCCAGCGTGCCGGTTTTATCTGCCGCCGGACTGACCATCAGACAGGCGCCGGTGGTCAGTAAATTGAGGAAAGCCGGATAGGGTTTTTTAAGTCTGAACACCACCGTGGAGTCATCGGTTTTGGTCACGCTGTCAAGGAAGGTACGCAGACGTCCGCTGGCGGCCAGCCCGCGTTTGGTATCGAGATGACGGGCAAAGTTGGCGACGACGGCGTCGGCGTTAAACGGTGTGCCGTCGTGGAATGTGACACCGCTGCGCAGTTTGAATGTCCACACCAGACCGCTTTCATCGCTGCTCCATGACGTTGCCAGAGCCGCTTCCGGTTTGAGTTGTGGCGACATGCGCAACAGACCTTCGTACATCGGGTCGAGTACCGTGCCGGTAAACGTCGCGGTCTGGTTGCCCGGATCCATGCTACGCGGTGCTTCGTTCTGCATCACGTTCAGCGTGGCGGCAAAAACCGGCAGCGAAAGCGCGGCGAGAAGTGCGCTGCTCAGCAGCGATAACTGCACGGGACGCCGGATGTAACGGGTAATCTTCATGTTCTGCCCTCTGCGTGAAAAAGCGGATTAAATGGCTCTGATTTATTCTGCCGGTTCGGTAAAACGCCGGTTTTAATGACAGTTTGTTTTAACAAACAGATTTAACAAATAGTTCATATGAAATACTTATATCCAAACATTTAGTTTAATTTGTGAACTAATTAGCATTGATATATCCATTTCTACCGTTTAATGTCAATGCAGATGAGCGAAAACTGAGAGCGCCAAAACGAATATGCTAACAACTTTGCAACGTCAGATTTTGGGTGCAGTGAATGCCGCAGGCGGTTTAAGCCGTACCGAACTGGCGCAGTTCTCAGGGATGAGTAAAGCGGCCATCGGTGGCGTGGTACGCGAGATGATTGAGGCCGGTTTCCTGCATGAGGCGGAAACGGTGCCGGGCAGCGGGCAGGGGAGACCTTCCGTGCGTCTGGTCGTCCATCCTGACGGCGCGTGGTTTGCCGGGGTATCTTTGCTGCAAAATCCGGCGCAGATGGCGCTGATTAATCTGCATGGCGAAATACTGTCACGTGTGTCGTTCGCGGCCGGTACGGATCCTCAACAACTGGCGGCGAATATCGCCAGCGCATTACCGGTATTGCTCGGGCCACATCCCGAAGCGGCGAAAAAGCTGGTCGGGCTTGGTGTGACACTATCCGGACTGATTGATGAACATCAGTCAACCTGCGTGCAGTCGGCATTGCTGGGCTGGCGGGATGTGCCGCTGGCGAAGCTGATTTCACAGGCGACCGGCATGGATGTGGCGATTGAAAATGATGCCAAAGCGCTGGCGGTGAGCGAAAAAAGCTTCGGTCAGGCGCGGGATCTGAGCAGCTTTACGCTGGTCAGTCACGGCGCGGGGATTGGCAGCGCACATTTCATCGCCGGGCAGTTACATCGGGGGTTACACGGCGGAGCAGGGGAAATCGCGCACTGCACGCTGGAGCTGAACGGTTCGCCGTGTCGCTGTGGCAAGCGGGGTTGCCTTGATACGTTAGCCTCACTCAATGCCATTGCCGACATGGCTAAAGCCGAAGGGCTGGAGGTCACCACCATCGGCGGGCTTGAACAACTGGCGATGCAGGGCCAGAGTGCGGCGATCCGCATTTTGCACCGTGCGGGTTCTGCGCTCGGCTTAGCGATATCGCACCTGATTCAAATCAATGATCCGGATTTGATCCTGATTGCACATCAGGACGCCGATTTTTCCGGGCTGTTTGGCACGGTTATGCATCAGTCCGTTGAAGCCAACGTCTTGCCGGGCAATGCCGGTAAAACGCCCGTCCGCACTTTTACCCTAAACGACGACACCTGGGCGCGCGCGGCAGCAAGCATTGCTGCCCACCGCTTTCTGGTCGGTCTGAAGCCTGTCTGAGGAATGAGCAATATGCGTATAGCTGTCAGCGGTATCCACATTGAATGCAGTACTTACAATCCGGTGCTTAACGAGGAAAGGGATTTCACTGTCGTGCGGGATGCGCAGTTGCTGGCGTCACCGCGCTTTCGTTTTTTACAGGACTATCCGGCCACCTTTTTACCGACCATTCACGCCCGTGCTATCGCCGGCGGACCGGTAGCCCGTGCCACTTACGATAAATTCAAAGCGGAAATGCTGGCAGGGCTGGAAGCGCAACAACCGTTTGACGGTTTGTATCTGGCGATGCATGGCGCGATGTATGTTGAAGGATTAGAAGATGCTGAAGGTGACTGGATTGCTGCGGCGCGCAAAGCCGTCGGGCCTGATTGCCCGATCAGTGTCAGTTACGATCTGCACGGGAATGTTTCACAGCGCATTATTGACGCCATTGATATGTTTTCGACCTACCGCACCGCGCCGCATATTGATGTGGAAGAAACCATGCGCCGTTCTGTCGCCATGCTGGTGAAGCATCTGCAAAGTGGCGTGAAACCAACATTGCTGTGGGTGCCGGTACCGGTAGTGTTGCCAGGTGAGCGGACCAGCACGGAAGATGAACCGGCGAAAAGTTTATACGCCCGCCTGCCGGAAATGGATGAAGTGGAAGGCGTCTGGGACAGTTCGCTGATGGTCGGTTACGTGTGGGCGGATGAGCCGCGAGCGACCGCCGCCGTAATCATGACCGGGACCGACCGCACCGTGCTGGAACAGCAGGCCACGCAACTGGCACAGGCTTACTGGGACGCCCGTGAAGATTTTGTGTTTGGCTGTGAAACCGACACCGTGGAAGCCTGTGTGAAAAAGGCCATTGCCAGTGAAACTCGGCCGGTGGTGCTGGCGGATTCCGGCGATAATCCGACCGGCGGTGGCGTTGGCGATCGCGCCGATGTGTTGCAGGAGCTGATCAAACAGTATGCGCAGAATACGATTGTGGCCGGTATTGCCGATGCCCCGGCCACCGACGCGGCATTCAATGCCGGTGTCGGATCAACACTGATGCTGACACTCGGCGCGTCACTCGATCATTCCAGCCCGCAGGTGAAAGGCGAATTCGACGTTATCTTCCTGCTCGATGCACTGACTCCGGCTGACCGTCAGGCGGTACTTCGTATCGGCGGGATTGACGTGGTCGTTTCGGCGCGTCGTCGCCCCTATCACAACATCAGCGATTTCACCGTGCTGGGACTGGATCCGTATACCGCAGATATTGTTGTTGTTAAATCCGGCTATCTGTCGCCGGAACTGGCCCCGCTTGCCAGCCCGAATCTGATGGCGCTGTCTAACGGCGTGGTCGATCAGTTTGTCGAACGCCTGCCGCGCCTGCGCAAACCGCGTAAAACCTTCCCGTTTGACCGTAACTTCAGCTACGCGCCGCAGGTGCAGCTTTCTTCCAGGAGCAAATGAAATGAACCCGACCCGCGGACAACCGGAAAACCGTCAGCCCGTGCTGAGCGTGAAACATCTCACTACCTCATTTCGCGGCGAAGACGACTGGTTGCCGGTGGTACGTGATTTGTCGTTTGATGTCTATCCCGGCGAGACGCTGGCGATCGTCGGCGAATCCGGCTCGGGGAAAAGCGTGACATCGCTGTCGGTGATGCGTTTGCTTAAAGCGCAGGGCAGTAAAATTGAAGGTGAAGTCTGGCTGAATCAGCGCAGTTTGCTGGCGCTTTCTGATAAGCAGATGCGCGATATCCGGGGCAACGACATGGCGATGATTTTTCAGGAGCCGATGACGTCGCTGAATCCGACATTCAGTATCGGCAGACAAATCGCGGAAAGCCTCAAACGGCACCGGGGCATGTCATCCGCTCAGGCGCGGGCGGAAACCCTGCGTTTGCTGGAGAAAGTCAGGATCCCGAATGCCAACGCGCGTTTCGACGAGTATCCGCATCAGTTTTCCGGCGGTATGCGTCAGCGCGTGATGATTGCGATGGCACTGGCGCTGAAACCTAAGCTACTGATCGCCGATGAACCCACGACGGCGCTGGATGTGACGATTCAGGGGCAAATTCTGGATCTGATTAAAACGTTGCAGGAAGAAGAAGGGATGGCGGTGTTGTTTATCACGCATGATATGGGCGTGGTGGCTGAAATCGCAGACCGCACGCTGGTGATGTATCGCGGTGAGGCGGTGGAAAGCGGGGTCACGGAGGAGATTTTTCATCGCCCGCAGCATCCTTATACCCGCGCTTTGCTGGCCGCCGTACCGAAACTTGGGTCGATGCAGGGGCGTGCCTGGCCGTTGCGTTTCCCGCAAATTAATTTGCAAACCGGTGAAACACGCGAGCCAACGGAAGTGGCAGAAACGGTCGGTTCGGGGCTGACGCCATTGCTCTCGGTGAAAAATCTCAGTGCACGTTTTCCGGTGTATGGCGGCATATTTAGCCGTCAGGTTGGGGCGGTTCACGCGGTAGAAAATATCAGCTTTGATTTATATCCGGGTGAAACGCTGTCGCTGGTCGGGGAATCCGGTTGCGGAAAATCGACGACCGGACGTGCGGTAACACGGCTGCTGAAACCACACAGCGGTGCAATTGATTTCGACGGTTTTGATGTAATGAATCTGGGCCGGTGCGATATTTTACAGATGCGGCAGCGCATTCAGATGATATTTCAGGATCCGTTTGCCAGCCTGAATCCGCGTATGCGCATTGGTGACGCGCTGATCGAACCTATGCTGCAACATAAACTGCATAACCGCAGCGATGCAAAAGAGAAAGCCGCGTCGTTGCTGCAAAAAGTCGGATTGTCGCCGGATATGTTGCGTCGTTTTCCACATGAGTTTTCCGGTGGTCAGCGCCAGCGAATTTGTATTGCGCGCGCACTGACGCTCGATCCGAAAGTGATTGTCGCCGATGAATCGGTATCCGCGCTGGATGTGTCGGTGAAAGCGCAGGTGGTGAATTTGTTGCTCGATTTGCAGGAAAGCATGCATCTTTCCTACCTGTTTATTTCGCACGATATGGCAGTGGTCGAGCGGGTGAGCCATCGCGTGGCGGTGATGTATCTGGGTGAGATTGTAGAGATCGGCCCGCGCGCAGCGATATTTGATAATCCGCAGCATGCATATACACGAAAATTAATGGCGTCAGTGCCGGTACCTGATCCGTCGCGCAGAATGCTGAAACGTCAAATGCAGGTCGATGAGCTGAAAAGCCCGGTGCGTGATAACGGCTACATTCCGCCGCAACGGCAATATCAGGAAGTGTCAGCAGGACATTTTGTTCAGGTTTGACGGGTAATGCTCAGCCTGGTGGGAAACGAAGGGGACTTTTGAAGATGGTGGTGGGGGAAGGATGACTCGGCCTGTGGCCTCGCCCTGCGGGTCGTTGCTGCGCAACGCTGTCTCGCTTCGCTCGGCTCAAACCTTCGGGTCGAAGGTTCTCTATCCTTCCCGATTTGTATTTTTATTTTAGTTTGGAATTTTCGGAAGAAGCGGGAATATCTTGAAGATGGTGGTGGGGGAAGGATTCGAACCTTCGAAGTCGATGACGGCAGATTTACAGTCTGCTCCCTTTGGCCGCTCGGGAACCCCACCACAATTTTTGTGGCATTTACTACATACTTTCTGGCCAAAACCATCATGTGCTACATGGATGATTTTTGTCGCTGCAGCGGTTAGCTGCGAACGGGGCGCATAATACCAAATGGTTCGGGGCTGTAAAGCGCTGAAAGCGATAATAAAGTTTGTTTGCGGGTTTTTTGTTCTTAACGGTGCTTCTCTGAACGAAAAGCACCGTCACAAGGCGGATTACAGAATGACAGTGCGGTTGCCGTAAACGAAGACACGTTGCGCCAGTACGCGGTATAACGCGCGGCTAAGCACATTTTTCTCCACATCGCGCCCGGCACGCATCATATCTTCTGCGGTATAAGTATGATCGACGTTAATCACGTCCTGCATGATGATCGGACCCTCATCCAGGTTATCATTCACGTAATGCGCGGTGGCACCAATCAGTTTCACGCCGCGCTCGTACGCCTGATGATACGGGCGGGCACCAATAAATGCCGGCAGGAATGAGTGGTGTATGTTGATCACCTGATGCGGATAATGTTGCACAAAGCCCGGCGTCAGCACACGCATGTATTTAGCCAGCACCACATAATCCGGCTGATACTGATCAATTTGCGCAATCATCGCGCTGTCATGCTGTTCGCGGGTCAGGCCGTCATGGCTGACCAGATGGAACGGAATATCGAAGCGCTCAACCAGCGTTTGCAGGGTATCGTGGTTACCGATCACAGCGGCGATTTCGACATCCAGACCACCGTAAGCGGCTTTCATCAGCAGATCGCCCAGACAATGGGCTTCTTTGGTCACCAGGATCACGATACGGCGGCGGCCGGTGCTGTTCAGTTCACGCACGGAGCCCGCTGGCAGCGCACTGTCGAGATCAGCCAGCAATGTGGTGTCATTGAAAATCCCTTCCAGCTCGGTACGCATAAAGAAGCGCCCGGTGCGGTGATCGACGAATTCATTGTTCTGCACGATATTAAGTTCGTGCTTGTAGCAAATGTTGGTGATTTTGGCGATCAGACCTTTTGCGTCAGGGCAAATGGTGCGTAATACCTTGGTTTGTACGTTCTGTTGCGGCATGAGGGTGTGGATCCTGTCCAAGACTTAAAATAATACGGTTGAATTATTTACCGCAGCACTTCTTATATTTTTTACCCGATCCGCACGGGCAGGCGTCATTGCGGCCTGTCTGCGGTTTAATTCCGTCGATATAGTACCAGCGTTCGTTCAAACGAAGAAATCGCGAACGCTCGTGGATCAGATGAATATGTTCATCGCCGGTTTCGGTAAACCGCGCGGCAAACTCAACAAAACCTTCATCTGCATGACGCCCGTCTGACTGGCCGATGACCTGCAAACCGCGCCAGTGGGTAGTGGTGAAGCCTTCCTGTAAACTGTTGCGCCATTGCTCTGCTTGACAATCCGGGTGCCAGGTGGCGATCAGATAACTCGCATTTTTCAGGGCATAGGCGGTGTAACGCGAGCGCATCAGCGCAGACGGTGTCGGCGCCACTTTACGCTCAGCGATGTATGGCTGGCAGCACTCTTCGAAGGAAAGGCTGCTGCAACATGGGCAAAGTTCTGACACGGAAACTCCTGCATCTCAGGGCTAATACATTTAACAACGCAGGTTGCGCTATTGAATGCACCAAACTGATATGTTACCTAACAAACTCGCCGGGTGACAATGCGCTTGCCCGCTGATTCTAACGCGATGTGCAATATAAGGTCATCAGATGAGCAGAAAAGTCACCATTGGTCTTGCCCTCGGCTCAGGAGCCGCGAAAGGGTGGGCGCACATCGGTGTGATTAATGCCCTGAAAGAAATGGATATCGACGTCGATGTCGTGGCGGGTTGTTCGGTCGGTGCACTGGTCGGCGCAGCCTATGTCAGTGACAGATTGCCGGCAATAGAAAACTGGGTTCGTTCGTTCAGTTACTGGGACGTGCTGCGGCTGATGGATTTTTCCTGGAAGCGCGGAGGATTATTGCGCGGAGAGCGTGTATTCAATGCCGTGGGGCAGTTAATCCGCATTGATGAGTTTGAAAAGTGCTCGAAGAAGTTTGGCGCAGTGGCCACTAATCTGAGCACCGGCCGCGAACTGTGGCTGACAAAAGGGGATTTGCATGAGGCTATCCGCGCCTCATGCAGTATGCCCGGGCTGCTGGCACCGGTCTGGCATAACGGTTACTGGCTGGTTGACGGGGCGGTAGTGAATCCTGTGCCGGTTTCGCTGACCCGCGCGCTTGGCGCGGATATCGTTATCGCCGTCGATCTTCAGCACGACGCGCATCTGATGCAGCAAGATTTGCTGACGGTACAACCGACAGGCGAAGCACTGGATACTGAGACAGAAGTAAGTTGGCGTGACAGAATACGCCAGCGTTTAACCCGGCCAAATGCCCGAAAACCTAACGTCAGCCCCTCGGCTATGGAAATAATGTCGACGTCCATTCAGGTGCTGGAAAACCGGCTCAAGCGTAACCGCATGGCAGGCGACCCGCCGGATGTGCTGATCCAGCCTTATTGTCCGCAAATCTCAACGCTGGATTTTCATCGGGCGGAAGAAGCGATCGAGGCCGGGCGTCTTGCCGTTGAAAAACAGAGAGATCAGTTGCTGCCCCTGATTAAAAATAGACAGTTCTGAATGGCTTAAAATGTGTTTGGCCTAATCTGACAATTCTGCCAAGCAAAAACAGGCTTTATGAGCCACTATTAGAATAAGAAATACTGGGGGACCCTGATGGACAAGCCACTTACAAGCAAGCATATTCTCATCGTTGAAGACGAAGCCGTTTTCCGATCTATACTTGCCGGCTATGTAAGTTCCCTGGGTGCGACATTCACGGAGGCCGAAAATGGCCTTGAGGCTTTGTCTCTGGTCGAAGATTACCCGCCTGACCTGATCCTCTGCGATTTAGCGATGCCTGAGATGGGAGGGATGGAGTTCGTCGAAAACCTGCGATTACAGGGGAGTAAAATCCCTGTTCTGGTGATTTCCGCCACTGATAAAATGACAGATGTTGCATCAATGCTGCGGCTCGGTGTGGAAGATGTCCTCCTCAAACCCATAAACGATCTTAACCGGTTACGCGAGGCGTTACTTTCTTCTTTATACCCGAAGCTTTTTTCATCACAGGCTATGGAGGAAAGCTCACTGGTTCAGGACTGGGAAGCGCTGTGCCGGAATCCCAACGAAGCACAGCGCTTGTTGCAGGAATTACAGCCACCCGTTCAGCAGAAGCTGGCGCATTGCCGCATCAATTACCGGCAACTGACGTCAGCAGAAAGTCCGGGGCTGGTGCTGGATATCGCCGCGCTTTCTTCCAAAGATCTCGGTTTCTATTGTCTGGATGTGACCCGGGCCAACGAGAATGGGGTACTGGCTGCACTCTTGCTGCGGGCTATTTTTAACAGCTTATTACGTGAGCACTTAAGTGATCAGCATCAGCGGTTACCGCAAATGTCGACGCTGCTTAAACAGGTCAATCATTTATTCAAGCAGGCAAATCTCGACGGACAATTCCCATTATTGCTGGGCTATTATCATGCCGAGTATAAGAATCTCATTCTGGTTTCAGCGGGATTACATGCCACAGTCAATACCGGCACCAATATGATCCAGCTTAGCAATGGTGTGCCGCTCGGCACCACCGGCGCCACATACTCCAATCAAATCAGTCAGAAATGTGATGCCTGGCAATGTCAGGTCTGGGGTTCGGGTGGGCGTCTGAGATTAATGCTGTCTGCTGATTGAGCAAATCTATTACTATTGATAATAATTTATTAATAATCCTGAGCATTTTCCCCGCACGATGTTTTACCTTCATACATTATTTCAATCTTCTAAGACGTATCTCAATGCAAAATATGCCTTTCCAGGCGCACTTGTGCCTGAAACTGTTATAATCCGTTCCGGAAAATTTGGCTGTCTATTTTACATTGTTTAAAATAACAAATAGGAATTCGCTGATGAAAGTAACAGTTTTTGGTATCGGTTACGTCGGACTTGTTCAGGCGGCGGTTCTTGCTGAAGTTGGGCATGAAGTTTTGTGTATCGATGTAGATGCAAAGAAAGTAGAAAACCTGAAAAACGGGCTGATCCCAATTTTTGAACCGGGCCTGACACCGCTGGTTCAGAGCAACTATGAAGCAGGGCGTTTGCTGTTCAGCACCAATGCGGCTGAAGGTGTAGCGCATGCAACGGTACAATTCATCGCGGTGGGTACCCCACCTGATGAAGATGGTTCCGCTGATCTGAAATATGTGACTGCCGTTGCGCGTACGATTGCTGAGCATATGACCGGACCAAAAGTGGTTATCGATAAATCCACCGTTCCGGTGGGTACTGCGGATAAAGTCCGTGCAGTGATGACAGAGAAACTCAAAGAACGCGGCGTGGACATCAGCTTCGATGTTGTCTCTAACCCTGAATTCCTCAAAGAAGGGGCGGCAGTCGCAGACTGTATGCGACCTGAACGTATTGTTATCGGTACGGATAATCCTGACGCTATTGATCCGATCCGTGAACTTTACGAACCTTTTAATCGTAATCACGATCGCATGATCCTGATGGATATCCGCAGTGCAGAACTGACTAAATATGCTGCCAACTGTATGCTGGCAACCAAAATCAGTTTCATGAATGAAATGTCTAATCTGGCAGAAATGCTGGGTGCGGATATCGAGAAAGTCCGTCAGGGCATCGGTTCTGATTCACGCATTGGTTATCACTTTATCTATCCTGGCTGCGGCTACGGTGGTTCCTGTTTCCCTAAGGACGTCCAGGCGTTAATCCGCACTGCTGAACACATTGGCTATCAGCCGAAATTGTTGCAGGCTGTGGAACAAGTCAATTACCAGCAAAAATATAAATTGCCTGCTTTCATTCAGCGCCACTTCGGCGATGACCTTAAAGGGAAAACCTTTGCACTGTGGGGGCTGTCATTTAAGCCAAATACCGATGACATGCGTGAAGCATCGAGTCGCGTATTAATGGAACAACTCTGGGCAGCGGGCGCGAAAATCAAAGCCTATGATCCGGAAGCCATGAACGAAACGCAGCGGATCTACGGTCACCGTGATGATCTGGAATTGATGGGAACCAAAGAATCTGCATTGCATAATGCCGATGCGCTGATTATTTGTACGGAATGGCAGAACTTCCGTGCTCCGGATTTTGATGTGATCAAAAAAGCGTTAAAAGAGCCGGTTATCTTTGATGGTCGTAATTTATTCGATCCTGAACGTTTGGAGAAACGCGGATTTACTTACTACGGCATAGGTCGTGGTGCATCAATCAATCCGGTTCTGTAAGGAGTTTGCATGAAATATCTGGTCACTGGCGCAGCGGGCTTTATTGGCTTCTTTGTGTCACAACGTTTGCTGGCAGCAGGTCATTGCGTTATCGGCATTGATAATCTGAATGACTACTATGACGTCAATCTGAAACTGGCCCGTCTCGCTCAGCTGGAAAATAAAGATGGCTTTGAGTTTATTAAGCTGGATTTAGCCGATCGTGAGGGCATGGCCGCATTGTTTGCGGAACAGAGGTTTGAACGTGTTATCCATTTAGCTGCGCAGGCCGGTGTCCGATATTCTATCGAAAACCCTCTGGCTTATGCCGATTCCAACCTCATAGGATTTGTTAACGTCCTGGAAGGATGTCGTCATAATAACGCCGGGCATTTGCTTTATGCTTCTTCCAGTTCAGTGTACGGTCTGAACAAAAAACAGCCTTTTTCAACGGATGATTCTGTCGATCATCCTGTTTCGCTGTATGCGGCTACGAAAAAAGCCAATGAATTAATGGCTCATACCTATTCACATCTTTATAAAATTCCCACCACCGGGTTACGTTTCTTTACTGTATATGGCCCGTGGGGGCGCCCGGACATGGCATTGTTCAAGTTCACCAAAGCAATACTTGGCGGGCAAAACATAGATGTTTATAACCATGGCGAAATGCGTCGTGACTTTACTTATATCGATGATATCGCCGAAGCCATTGTTCGTTTACAAGACGTTATTCCGCAAGCGGATCCAGACTGGACGGTAGAAGGCGGCTCGCCAGCCAGCAGTTCCGCGCCTTATTGCGTTTATAATATAGGCAACAGTAACCCGGTGAAGCTGATGACGTATATCAGTGCGCTGGAAAAGGCGTTGGGAATAGTTGCAGGTAAGAATATGCTGCCAATGCAGCCAGGCGATGTACACGAGACCAGCGCAGACACGTTGCCTCTGGCTAAGGCTATTGACTTCAAGCCTGAAACGCCTGTAGAGCAGGGCGTACAGCGCTTTGTGGACTGGTATCGCGACTTTTATCAGATTTAATATTGTATTGTTTTCCCAAAGGTCGCAAATGCGGCCTTTTTTAATGGAATCAGTTAAATCTTATGGATGTTTATGCAACAGGCTGTGTCAGTTTTTTATTTGCCGGATCAATGTTACAGCGTAATAAAACAAAAAGCCCATCAGAGCGATGGGCTTTTTAGCATTAACAGTGACGTTAATGTTGGCAATTACAGCAGGAAATCGTCCAGTGACTTGCCTTGCTCTTCGATTGCTTTCTTGATTACAGCTGGAGTACGACCCTGGCCTGTCCAGGTTTTGTTTTCGCCGTTCTCATCAACGTATTTGTATTTAGCCGGACGTGCTGCACGTTTTGTTTTACCGGTCGCTTTAGTCGCAGCCATCGTTTGCAGCAATTCGTTAGGATCGATACCGTCAGCAATCAGCATTTCGCGGTATTGTTGCAGTTTACGGGTGCGCTCTTCAATCTCTGCAGCTGCCTGAGAATCTTCTTCACGACGCTCGTTCACAACAACTTCTAATTTTTCCAGCATCTCTTCCAGAGTTTCCAGAGTGCATTCTCTCGCTTGTGCACGCAGAGTACGGATGTTGTTCAGAATCTTTAATGCTTCGCTCATTATACTAGTCTCGAATTATATTGGTGGGGGGCGTTTGGATAATAATAGAATGCTCTTCTGTATTCTGCAATAGCGAATTTGTTTGCCTGACCTTAATTTACGCATTTAAAGCAAATAATGTTTAGTCACTACGAAATATAGCCAGGCTGCTTAGCGCTATTTATCTGGGGGTGATAACCCTAATTTCAATACCCTGTTGAGGATTGTTGACGGTTTGTGTAAGTAGTTTTTTAAGGCAGTTATTGTTCATAAAATTAAAGCATCCGTGAAGCCATGTAATGTAAGGATATGAAAAAAGAGCGGGCGGACGAAGTACGAACTCAGAAAAATGATTCTTTGTGGGTAGCATTTCCATCGACTTCTTTAATGTATAGACAAATCCTTACTCGCCAATGAAGACATATTAACTCCCCTTTTATTGCGGGTATTCTGGCTTGACCGCAGGGAATAATTATCTCATACCGTTATAATTTTTCATTGTAAGTTTCTGTGATTTTACCCGGAGTGAATGTCTTGCGGGGGCAGGCCATGAGCGCTATCCGGCCGTTGTTATAGTCTGGCAGGCATGTGATACAATACATGCCGAAAATTTATGCCATCCATTACATTATGGGGTCACTCTTTTATGGCTCAGCTTTATTTCTATTACTCGGCGATGAATGCCGGTAAGTCTACCTCGTTACTGCAATCTTCATATAATTATCAAGAACGTGGAATGCGCACGCTGGTGCTAACGGCAGAACTCGACAACCGGTATGGTTTGGGTAAAGTCAGCTCACGAATCGGTTTGTCTTCGCCTGCGGAGCTTTACAACAGGGAGACCGAACTCTTTAATCTGGTGGCACAGGAGAACCGCACACAGCGTTTAAGCTGCGTTCTGATTGATGAGTGCCAGTTTCTCACTAAAGCACAGGTATCGCAGCTTACGGACGTTGTAGACGATCTGGATGTGCCGGTACTTTGTTATGGTCTGAGAACGGATTTTCGTGGAGAACTTTTCGAAGGCAGCGAATATTTGCTGGCCTGGGCAGATAAGCTGGTTGAACTTAAAACCATTTGCCATTGTGGCCGCAAGGCTAACCGCAATCTCAGACTGGATGAGAACGGTAACGCCTTGCATGATGGCGCACAGGTCGTTATTGGTGGTGATGAACGCTATGTTTCGGTGTGCCGTAAGCATTACAAAGAAGCGATGGCTGCGTGTGATGTCATAGACGAAAGTAAGCCTCTCTGAGCCCCGGGCGTTGACTAAGGCCTGCGAGTGATTGTTGAACGATAAATCGCAAATTCGGACCATAAAAAAACCCGCCTTTCAGCGGGTTTTTTACTATCAGCATCTCAGCAAGTTATTTTTTGCTGGTTTTCTTTTCAGCTTTTGGTGCCGGAGCAGCAACTTCTTCTGCTGCGTCCTCACTGAATTCACGGCCGTAGTAAGTATCCATCAGAATCTGCTTCAGTTCGGCGATCAGCGGGTAACGTGGGTTAGCACCGGTACACTGGTCATCAAACGCATCTTCAGACAGTTTGTCTACTTTAGCCAGGAAGTCTGCTTCCTGAACGCCTGCTTCACGGATAGAGGTTGGGATACCCAGCTCCGCTTTGATTTCATCCAACCAGGTCAGCAGTTTCTGGATTTTTTGCGCAGTACGGTCACCCGGCGCGCCCAGACCTAAATGGTCAGCGACTTCTGCGTAGCGACGACGCGCTTGCGGGCGGTCATACTGACTGAAAGCAGTCTGTTTAGTTGGGTTGTCGTTAGCGTTATAACGGATAACGTTTGAAATCAGCATGGCGTTAGCCAGACCATGTGGAATGTGGAACTCTGAACCCAGTTTATGGGCCATTGAGTGACAAACCCCAAGGAAGGCGTTCGCAAACGCGATACCCGCAATAGTTGCCGCATTGTGAACACGTTCACGGGCAACCGGATTTTTTGCGCCTTCTTTATAGCTGGCTGGCAGGTTTTCTTTCAGCAGTTTCAGTGCCTGCAGAGCCTGGCCATCGGAATATTCGTTCGCCAGTACAGAAACATACGCTTCCAGTGCATGAGTCACTGCATCCAGACCACCAAAGGCACACAGTGATTTCGGCATATTCATGACAAGGTTGGCGTCTACAATAGCCATGTCAGGTGTCAGTGCATAATCTGCCAGTGGATATTTCTGGCCAGTTGCATCGTCAGTCACCACAGCGAATGGCGTCACTTCTGAACCGGTACCGGAAGTGGTAGTGACGGCGATCATTTTCGCTTTCACGCCCATTTTCGGGAATTTGTAGATACGTTTACGGATATCCATGAAACGCAGTGCCAAATCTTCGAACTGAGTATCCGGGTGCTCATACAGAACCCACATAATCTTCGCGGCATCCATCGGTGAACCACCGCCCAGCGCGATGATAACGTCTGGTTTGAAGGAGTTCATCTGCTCAGCGCCTTTACGTACAATGCTCAGCGTTGGGTCAGCTTCAACTTCGAAGAACACTTCAGTTTCAATACCATGGCCTTTCAGAACGCTGGTGATCTGGTCAGCATAGCCATTATTGAACAGGAAGCGGTCAGTTACGATGAAGGCGCGTTTTGCTCCATCGGTCGCCACTTCTTCCAGTGCGATTGGCAGTGAGCCACGACGGAAGTAGATAGATTTCGGAAGTTTATGCCACAACATGTTTTCTGCTCGCTTCGCTACAGTTTTCTTGTTGATCAAGTGTTTAGGACCGACGTTTTCGGAGATGGAGTTACCACCCCAGGAACCGCAACCCAGCGTCAGAGACGGAGCAAGTTTGAAGTTGTAGAGGTCACCGATACCACCCTGTGAAGCCGGGGTGTTGATCAGAATACGTGCGGTTTTCATTTTGTTGCCAAAATAATTCACACGTTCTGGTTGGTTGTCCTGATCGGTATACAGGCAAGAGGTATGGCCGATACCGCCCATTTCTACCAGTTTCTCTGCTTTAGTGACGGCGTCTTCGAAATTCTTCGCGCGATACATAGCAAGGGTAGGGGACAGTTTTTCATGCGCAAAAGGTTCGGACTCGTCAACGACGGTGACTTCACCGATGAGCACTTTTGTATTTGCAGGGACTTTGATACCAGCCATTTCAGCAATTTTCACCGCTGGCTGACCGACGATAGCGGCGTTGAGGCCACCATTTTTCAGAATGATATCTGAAACGGCTTTCAGCTCTTTACCTTGCAGCATGTAGCCACCGTGAGAAGCAAAACGTTCACGGACTGCGTTATAAGCTGAATCAACGACAATGATGGACTGTTCAGAAGCACAGATGACACCGTTATCAAAGGTTTTAGACATCAGAACGGAAGCCACCACACGTTTGATATCTGCGGTTTCATCGACTACAACTGGAGTATTACCCGCGCCTACACCAATGGCTGGTTTGCCGGAGCTGTAAGCTGCTTTCACCATACCAGGACCGCCGGTGGCGAGAATCAGGTTCAGGTCCGGGTGGTGCATCAGTTGGTTGGAAAGCTCTACGCTTGGTTCATCAATCCAGCCAATGATATCTTTTGGCGCACCGGCAGCAATGGCGGCTTGCAGAACGATATCCGCAGCCTTGTTGGTTGCATTTTTGGCACGTGGGTGTGGGGAGAAGATAATACCGTTACGTGTTTTCAGGCTGATAAGTGCCTTGAAAATTGCAGTAGAAGTTGGGTTGGTAGTCGGGACGATACCGCAAATCAGGCCAATTGGCTCAGCGATAGTAATGGTACCGAAGGTGTCATCCTGGCCCAGGATGCCACAGGTTTTTTCATCTTTGTAAGCATTGTAAATGTATTCAGAAGCGAAGTGGTTTTTGATCACTTTGTCTTCAACAATACCCATTCCGGATTCTTCAACAGCCAGTTTAGCCAGCAGAATTCGAGAATCGGCAGCAGCCAGAGCGGCGGCAGCGAAAATCTTATCTACCTGCTCTTGACTGAAGTTGGCATATTCGCGCTGTGCCTTCTTGACTCGAGCTACGAGTGCGTTTAGTTCAGCGACATTTGTTACAGCCATAATGCTCTCCTGATAAAGTTAAACTCTTTTAGTAAATAACCTGCCAAAGACTAGTATAGACCTGCTATCAGTCACCGTGAGAAACTAATTAACTCTAAGATTCTCAATAAGTTGTCTTTGTCTCTTTATTTGCTCAAAGAGCTTTCAGTTGTGAAGCACCGGATAAAGCAGATAACGTTTAAACCACATTCATCACCCGATGTTTATATGTTTCAAGTAACGTTGAGTGACTATGCACAGAGATTACCTATTTGTAGGCAGTATTCATTTGATCTAGATCATTAAATACTGATGCTGACACCTTTCAGCAACTTGATCCTGAGAATGATTATCAAATTTGCTCTTGGATAATACAGTTTTGTATCTAAAGTTATCAATTAAAAAGATGATTTTTAACAAAAGTGGTATTCACTGCTTTTATTTGAAAATCTGGTGATAAAAACCATCAAACGGCGTGGCGCCTTTACGGGGATTCCAGTACATTAGCGCCCATCAAAACCTTCATCTGCTGGCATAGTTGTGCGGAGTTCTGCGTGAGCCAATCGTTATTAGATTTTTCAGGGTATATCAAATTCTTCGTCGGGCTGTTTGCACTGGTCAACCCTGTGGGGATCTTACCTGTCTTTATCAGCATGACCAGCTATCAGGCGGCAGCCGGACGTAATAAAACCAATATGACGGCGAATTTGTCGGTTGCCATTATATTGTCGACCGCACTTTTCCTCGGCGATGCCATTTTACATCTTTTTGGTATCTCCATTGACTCGTTCCGGATCGCGGGGGGCATTCTGGTCGTCACCATTGCCATGTCGATGATCAGCGGGAAACTGGGCGAAGATAAACAGAACAAGCAGGAAAAATCAGAAACAGCAATACGTGAAAATGTCGGGGTTGTTCCACTTGCATTGCCTCTGATGGCAGGACCCGGCGCCATCAGTTCGACTATTGTATGGAGCTCACGCTATCACAGCTGGCCAAATCTGCTGGGGCTGACGCTCGCTATCATTTTCTTTGCATTCTGTTGCTGGTTACTGTTCAGGGCGGCACCTTTACTGGTGCGTTTACTGGGACAAACCGGCATTAACGTGATTACACGTATCATGGGACTTTTGCTGATGTCGCTGGGTATCGAATTCATTGTGACAGGGATTAAGGCCATTTTCCCCGGCCTGCTTTGATTCTTAACCATCGGTTATCACGGAAACTGCGATGAGTTTCCGTGATAATTATTACCTGCACTTATAATGTAATGCATTAATATAGTGCAGCTAATGACTTCATTAAGCGCAATTGCACCCTAATGTGGCATAAAGCGTCGTCTCATTATTCTTTTCACCCCAAGTCTTCATTTCTTCTAATAAACTTAGCGATTTTTTAGCTAAATACCCTTCTTTACTGCCCGTTTTGACGCTAATTTGCCCACATCATTCTGTAAGGCTTGTGCATGCTGTATCGAGATGTTATTAGTGTTAACAACGCAGTTAACAGGCGTTTATCCTTGAAAACATCTTAATGTTAACGGATTGTGTCAGGCGAGTTCTTAAGCAACGCGTAGCGTAAATTTCGCAGCGAAAATTATTATAAAAACTCTTAAAAACAATAAGTTGAACTATATGTTAGCCTGTTTTCAGGCCACTGCCTCAGTGTGCTTGTAACCTGTAAAAGAGAATTGCGTAACAAATTTGCAAAATTTATTGGCGCCTGTATCTGGCTTCTGATAATTTTCAAATCGCCTTCAAAAATGGAATTTTGTTAAGCGGAATGCTCTGAGTGAGAACGAATCTTGCTAGAGACAGAAAGATTGAAGCCATTTTATTTGTTTTTGGAGAGTGTCGTGTCGCCATGCGGAACACAAAATTATCATCAGGCGCTTTTTGCCAAAAGAAAGCCGGACATTCGGCGGGCAGGATTACACGGCCTTTTGTTGAACCTGCCGCTTCAGCGAAACAAATCTTCAGATCTTCTTCTCATTAATTGAATTCTCACGCTTAACGGTGAAGGACTTTCTATCGCTGTCAGTCAGGTGAATAAGAAAATAATATTGTTAAGGTTAGGAATAACAGTATGTGATTACCCGGTGTGACGCAGAACTTTTTTTTGTTGTACACGGGGTAAATCAAATGGGGTGGGATCAACCTTAAGGATCCCGGAAACCAAACGGCGAACAACAGCCTGACGTTTCCAGCGTTATCGAGTAATACATGCAGTAATAGGGGACAGCCATCTGCGGATGGCCACTACATGGGGACCTTTCTTGAGCAATTCGTTCCTGCTTTTGAAATCCGTTGGCCCAGCAAGGGTTTATCTTGCACCCGAGCGTGCAAGTTCATAATAAAAACTGGAGTTGAATAAAAATGACCAACATCACAAAAAAAAATCTGCTGGCTGCCTGCATTATGGCTGCGGTCGGCGCGGTGTCAGTAAATAATGCATTTGCAGCTAATGTACCTGCAGGTGTAACCCTGGCAGCCAAACAAGAACTGGTTCGTAACAATGGCTCAGAAGTGCAGTCTCTCGACCCGCATAAAGTCGAAGGCGTACCAGAATCGAACGTTATCCGTGACTTGCTTGAGGGGCTGGTGAATACCGACAGCAAAGACGGCAGCGTTATTCCTGGTGTAGCAACCAGCTGGGAAAATAAAGATTTTAAAGTCTGGACCTTCCACCTGCGTCCGGAAGCAAAATGGTCAAATGGCGATCCTGTAACAGCTGAAGATTTCGTGTACAGCTGGCAGCGTCTGGCTGACCCTAAAACCGCCTCTCCTTACGAAAGCTATCTGCAATATGGTCATATCGAAAACATCGATGACATCATCACCGGTAAGAAAAGCCCGGATACTCTGGGTGTAAAAGCGCTCGATGATCATACCCTGCAAGTGACGCTGACCGAACCGGTTCCGTATTTCGTTAAAATGCTGTCTCACACCGCAATGAAGCCGGTAAACAAAAAAACAGTTGAGAAATTTGGCGACAAATGGACCCAACCTGAAAACTATGTGAGCAACGGCGCGTATAAACTGAAAACCTGGACCGTTAACGAACGTATTGTGCTTGAGCGCAGCCCGACCTATTGGGATAACGCCAGGACAGTGATCAATCAGGTGACTTACCTGCCTATTTCTTCTGAAGTTACTGATGTTAACCGCTACCGCAGCGGCGAAATCGACATGACTTATAACAACATGCCGATTGAACTGTTCCAGAAATTGAAAAAAGAAATTCCTACCGAAGTCCACGTTGACCCGTATCTGTGTACTTATTACTACGAAATCAATAATCAGAAAGCACCATTTACTGATTCACGCGTCCGTGAAGCCCTGAAACTGGGTCTGGATCGCGACATCATCGTGAATAAAGTGAAGGCGCAGGGCGATCTGCCGGCTTATGGCTATACTCCTCCTTACACTGATGGTGCAAAACTGACGCCTCCGGCCTGGTTCAAAGAGACTCAGGTGCAGCGTAACGAGCAGGCTAAAAAATTGCTGGCTGAAGCAGGTTATACCCCGGCTAAGCCGCTGACCTTTGAATTGCTGTATAACACCTCTGATCTGCACAAAAAACTGGCTATCGCCGCTGCCGCTATCTGGAAGAAAAATCTGGGTGTTGACGTGAAACTCGTTAACCAGGAATGGAAAACCTTCCTGGACAGCCGTCATCAGGGCAACTTTGATATCGCACGTGCCGGCTGGTGTTCTGATTACAACGAACCTTCTTCCTTCCTGAATACCATGTTGTCTGACAGCAGCAACAATACCGCTCACTATAAGAGCCCTGCCTTTGATAAAGACATCGCGGACACTCTGACCGTGAAAACTGACGAAGAACGTGCAGCGCTGTATCAGAAAGCGGAAACCCAGCTGGATAAAGACTCTGCCATTGTTCCTGTTTATTACTACGTGAACGCGCGTCTGGTGAAACCATACGTTGGCGGTTACACCGGTAAAGATCCGCAGGATAACGTCTACGTTAAAGACTTATACATCATCAAACACTAATTAATCAGTGTCAGGGCAAGGCAACCCCGAGCTGCCTTGCGCCTTATTTATTGATGAAGGTAATGTTTTTAGTGCCGGTTTTCGGTGCTGAAACAAAGAGCCACCACGGCGGCCATCACCCGATAGCCGCCGTGAGCAAGCCAAAACTATCAAGCTGTAGTGACAGGCTTAGAAACAGGTACGGGCAATGTTAAAGTTTATTTTACGCCGCTGTCTGGAAGCGATTCCGACGCTATTCATTCTGATCACCATTTCATTTTTTATGATGCGTCTCGCACCCGGCAGCCCTTTTACGGGTGAGCGTAATCTTCCGCCAGAAGTGATGGCGAACATTGAGGCGAAATATCACCTCAATGACCCAATGTATAAGCAATATTTCCATTATTTAGAACAACTGGCGAAAGGCGATTTTGGCCCGTCGTTCAAATATAAGGATTACACTGTTAATGATCTGGTTGCGGCCTCTTTCCCGGTTTCTGCGAAACTCGGTCTGGCGGCATTTATCATGGCGATTGTGTTTGGAGTGAGTGCGGGCGTTATCGCAGCACTGAACCAGAACACCAAATGGGATTACACGGTAATGGGTGTGGCGATGACCGGGGTAGTTATACCCAGTTTCGTGGTTGCGCCGTTACTGGTACTGATATTTGCCATCACGCTTAAATGGTTGCCTGGCGGCGGCTGGAATGGTGGTGGTGCCAAATATATGATCTTGCCGATGGTGGCGTTGTCACTGGCTTATATTGCCAGTATTGCGCGTATTACCCGTGGCTCAATGATCGAAATCCTGCATTCCAACTTCATCCGTACCGCACGTGCGAAAGGGTTGCCACTGCGTCGCATCATTTTGCGCCATGCGCTGAAACCCGCGCTGCTGCCGGTATTGTCATACATGGGACCGGCCTTCGTTGGGATCATAACCGGTTCGATGGTCATCGAGAGCATTTTCGGATTGCCAGGCATTGGCCAGCTGTTTGTTAACGGGGCATTAAACCGTGACTATTCACTGGTCCTGAGCCTGACCATTTTAGTGGGCGCACTGACCATTCTGTTCAATGCGATCGTCGACGTGCTTTACGCCGTCATCGACCCGAAAATCCGTTATTAATGCCGGAGTACGTCAATGATGTTAAGTAAGAAAAATAGCGACGTCGTGGAAAACTTCAGCGAAAAACTTGAAGTTGAAGGCCGCAGTCTGTGGCAGGATGCACGACGCCGTTTTATGCACAACCGTGCGGCGGTCACCAGTCTGATCGTGCTGGCATTTATTGCCTTATTCGTGGCATTTGCGCCGATGTTATCCCAGTTTTCCTATGATGATACCGACTGGAATATGATGTCAGCCGCGCCTGACTTTGCTTCTCACCATTATTTCGGGACTGACTCTTCAGGACGTGATTTGCTGGTGCGTGTGGCGATCGGCGGACGTATTTCCCTGATGGTCGGTGTGGCGGCAGCGTTAGTGGCCGTGATTCTCGGCACGCTTTACGGATCATTGTCCGGTTATCTGGGCGGTAAAATAGACTCCGCAATGATGCGTTTGCTGGAAATTCTCAACTCCTTCCCGTTTATGTTCTTCGTTATCCTGTTGGTGACCTTCTTCGGGCAAAACATCCTGCTGATATTCGTGGCAATCGGGATGGTATCCTGGCTGGATATGGCGCGTATCGTGCGTGGACAAACACTCAGTCTCAAGCGTAAAGAGTTCATCGAGGCGGCGCTGGTGAGTGGTGTGAGCACGCGCAATATCGTCCTGCGCCACATTGTTCCCAATGTGCTGGGCGTTGTCGTGGTCTATGCATCGCTGCTGGTGCCGAGCATGATTTTGTTTGAATCCTTCCTGAGCTTCCTGGGACTGGGTACGCAGGAGCCACTGAGCAGTTGGGGCGCATTGTTAAGTGATGGCGCCAACTCGATGGAAGTTTCACCGTGGTTACTGCTGTTCCCGGCAGGCTTCCTGGTGGTAACTCTGTTTTGTTTCAATTTTATCGGCGATGGCTTGCGTGATGCCCTCGACCCGAAAGATCGTTAAGGAGTGCCACCATGAGCACCATTGAACATTCCACTTTTGCGGCACCCGCTGCGGTTGACGGTAAAGTCCCGCCAATCTTGCTTGACGTTCAGGATCTGCGCGTCACCTTCGAAACACCAGACGGTGATGTGACTGCGGTCAATGACCTGAATTTCGATCTGCGTGCCGGTGAGACGCTGGGCATTGTGGGTGAGTCCGGTTCAGGTAAATCACAGACCGCTTTTGCCCTGATGGGGTTGCTGGCCAGTAATGGCCGCATCGGCGGTTCGGCGAAATTTAACGGACGCGAAATCCTCAATCTGCCGCAACAACAGCTTAATAAGTTGCGCGCAGAACAGATTTCAATGATTTTTCAGGATCCGATGACCTCTCTCAACCCGTACATGCGTGTGGGCGAACAGTTGATGGAAGTCCTTATCCTGCATAAAAAAATGAGCAAGCGTGAAGCGTTTGAAGAATCCGTACGCATGCTGGACGCGGTGAAAATGCCCGAAGCCCGCAAACGTATGAAAATGTTCCCGCATGAATTCTCCGGTGGCATGCGCCAGCGTGTGATGATCGCAATGGCGTTGCTGTGCCGCCCTAAATTGCTGATTGCCGATGAGCCAACCACAGCGCTGGACGTGACCGTGCAGGCGCAAATCATGACATTACTGAATGAACTGAAATCTGAGTTCAACACAGCAATCATTATGATTACCCATGACCTTGGCGTGGTGGCCGGTATCTGTGACAAAGTACTGGTGATGTATGCCGGGCGCACCATGGAATATGGCCGTGCACGGGATGTGTTTTATGAACCTTGTCATCCTTATTCCATCGGTCTGCTCAATGCGGTTCCCCGCCTTGATGCCGAAGGTGGCGCGATGCTGACTATTCCGGGCAATCCGCCAAACTTGCTGCGTCTGCCTAAAGGCTGTCCGTTCCAGCCCCGCTGTCCGCATGCGATGGATATCTGCTCTTCGGCACCGCCGCTTGAGCGTTTCGGCGATGGCCGTTTGCGTGCATGCTATAAGCCGCTGGAGGAACTGGTATGACAGACAACACAATCATGAACAGTGCGGCAATAAATACGCATGCGCCTGAGAAAAAAGTTCTGCTCGAAGTGGCAGATCTTAAAGTCCATTTCGACATCAAAGACGGTAAACAGTGGTTCTGGCAGCCTTCGAAGACCCTGAAAGCCGTTGACGGTGTGACCCTGCGCCTTTATGAAGGGGAAACGCTGGGCGTGGTGGGGGAGTCAGGTTGCGGTAAATCGACCTTTGCCCGTGCACTGATTGGTCTGGTGAAAGCCACTGACGGCCGTGTTGCCTGGCTGGGTAAAGATCTGCTGAATATGTCGGACAGCGAGTGGCGTCATACGCGCAGCGATATCCAGATGATTTTCCAGGATCCGCTGGCTTCCCTGAACCCGCGGATGACCATCGGCGAAATCATCGCTGAACCCCTGAAAACGTATAATCCGAAAATGCCTCGCCTTGAAGTGAAGGAAAAAGTGAAGGCAATGATGTTAAAGGTCGGGCTGTTGCCTAACCTGATTAACCGTTATCCCCATGAATTCTCCGGGGGGCAATGTCAGCGTATTGGTATTGCGCGTGCACTGATTCTTGAGCCGAAACTGATTATCTGTGATGAACCTGTCTCGGCACTGGATGTGTCTATTCAGGCGCAGGTGGTTAACCTGCTTCAGCAGTTGCAGCGTGAAATGGGGTTGTCACTGATTTTCATCGCACATGATCTGGCCGTGGTGAAGCACATCTCTGACCGTGTTCTGGTGATGTACCTCGGGCACGCCGTTGAACTGGGCACTTATGATGAGGTCTATAACAATCCTCAGCACCCGTATACCCGTGCACTGATGTCTGCAGTGCCGGTGCCGGACCCGGACAAAGAGCGCAACAAAGTGATTCAGTTGCTTGAAGGGGAATTACCTTCACCCATCAATCCACCCTCAGGCTGTGTGTTCCGCACCCGCTGTCCGATTGCCGGACCTGAATGTGCAATCACCCGTCCGTTGCTGGAAGGCAGCTTCCGCCATGCGGTATCCTGCCTGAAAGTGGATCCGCTCTGATGATTTGATCTGAACGGAAAGCATAAAAAAACCTGCCACTGGCAGGTTTTTTTTCTTCTTCGTATTCTTCTGCTAAGTCATTCAGATTAGGTCAAGGCGGCAACTGAATGACAAATCGGTCAGGAAACGATTTTAACAGCGCTAGCGCTGGCCCGCAGGGTGAGCCTCAGGGGGAAATGAAAGCAGCCACACAGAACCAGTCTGAAGGTCGACGGAGAAGATTACTCTTTCCACAAAATGTGGCAAAGTTTATGGTCTTTCTCGCGACACAGCAGAACACGGGCAAAGATATCATTGATAGGCTGGTCTTCCGCATCAGCCAGACCAATCACTACTTCAGCAAAGAAGTCCGGATTTAAGTCAAAATCCACATGCTCAACCCAGTCTTCAGCCGGATCATATAATTCAGCGCCACCACGTTCTTCAAATTGCAGATTGAAGATCAAAATATCTGCAGGATCAAGGTTATCTCCGGCCAGTTCCAGAAAGATGTCGTAGGCTTGTTCAAGCGTTTCGTCTTCGGTCAGGCGATTATTCAGGTCCATATCATTCTCGTTTACAGATGAGTGTATTCAGGCTGGTTCAAGCCGGTACTGCGTATATTACATCATGCCCGCCGCGGCTTTTACAGCAGCGGACTGAAAAAGTAGAACAAACGTTCGACGATGCGGTGCCAGAAAGGACGTTTAAGCCAGGCTTCCACATCCAGCAAATGTGAGCGGGCGATATAATCTTCCTGCACATGGCCTAAATCATCACCAAATCCGGCGTCATCAATGACCAGCGTTATCTCAAAATTGAGCCACAGGCTGCGCATATCCAGATTCACGGTACCGACCAGACTGAGCTGACCATCGACCAGGATACTTTTGGTATGCAGCAGACCGTCTTCGAACTGATAAATTTTGACACCGGCTTCCAGCAATTCGCCAAAAAAAGCCTTACTTGCCCAGTCCACCATCATTGAGTCGTTCTTCATCGGCAGAATGATACTGACATCCACCCCGCGCTGCGCTGCGGTACAAATTGCGTGCAGCAAATCATCACTTGGCACGAGATACGGTGTCGTCATAACCAGCTGTTCGCGTGCAGAATAGGTGGCGGTCAGCAGCGCCTGGTGGATCATATCTTCCGGGAAGCCCGGACCGGAAGCGATCACCTGAATAGTATGGCCGCTCTCCTGCTCGAACGGCATCTGGTTGAGATCCGGTTCCGGCGGCAGAATACGTTTACCGGTTTCAATCTCCCAGTCGCACGAATATACAATGCCCATCGTGGTCGCGACAGGGCCTTCCATACGGGCCATCAAATCAACCCACTGGCCAACGCCAGCATCTTGTTTAAAGTAACGCGGGTCAACCATATTCATGCTGCCGGTATAGGCGACATAGTTGTCGATAAGTACCACTTTACGGTGCTGGCGCAGATCCATACGACGCAGGAACACACGGAAAAGATTCACCTGTAACGCTTCAACGACTTCGATACCGGCGTTGCGCATCATTGCCGGATAGGGGCTGCGGAAAAAGGCAACGCTGCCCGCAGAATCCAGCATCAGACGGCAATGAATACCACGGCGTGAAGCCGCCATCAGAGATTCCGCGACCTGATCAACCAGACCGCCCGGCTGCCAGATATAGAACACCATTTCGATGTTGCTGCGCGCCAGCCCGATATCTCGCATCATTGCGTGAAGCACGTCATCGCTGGTGGTCAGCAATTGCAACTGATTGCCTTTTACGCCGGCAATACCCTGACGGCGCTCGCAGAGCTGGAAAAGTGAGGCGGCAATTTCACTGTTCTCAGTGGCAAAAATACGCTTACAGTCTTTGAGATCATTGAGCCAGCGGGCAGTGGAAGGCCACATGGCTTTTGCCCGTTCAGCACGGCGTTTGCCTAAGTGCAATTCCCCAAATGAGAGATAGGCAATAATACCGACCAGCGGAATGATGTAGATGATCAACAGCCATGCCATGGCTGACGGAACTGCGCGGCGCTTCATCAGAATGCGTAAGGTGACGCCGGCAATCAGTAACCAGTAACCGAAAACCAGAAGGCCACTGATTACCGTATAAAATGTTGTCATAAAGGCGAAAAGTCCTGTTCGCAAGCCATCGGCATGAGTGTACGTGAAAGGAGAAACCTTTTAACTAACTTTATCCTGCTAATCAATCAGCTACCTCTGTAATGTGTTTCCGGTTAATAAAAGGGTCATCGTCCTGATATCAATGTTAGCTGATAACGTGGAAGCAGGAGGAAAACAAGACTTGGATCACAACGTCATCAGCCTATAATGTTCCGCAGTTTTTCCGCTTAAGACACTTTCTGTAAAAGAAGCGCTTTCGTTAAAGAAGCAGCCACGGGCATTACGGGACACAAGTGAATGAAACGCAGTAAAAATGAAGTCGGCCGGTGGCGGATGTTGCGCCAGTCTCAACGCAGGAGAAGTCGCTGGCTGGAAGGGCAGTCAAGGCGCTATCGCCACATTTATCGTATCCGTCAAATCCATCATCAGCAGCACCAGCGTCTTGCGCTGTATGCCGTGAACTACGAATGGAATGCCTGATTAGCGGGATTTAGGCTGAAAAAGCGCACCACATTTTTTGCAGACCAGAGTGGAGTTTTTGCGCACCTTCGCGCTTATCTGTTCCGAAACATAACCGCATTCCGGGCAGGTGACCTTCGTGGTCGTGCTGGTTAGAAACTTCAGTCCGTCGAAGAATGACATAATGCTTACCTCATGGGCAGGGGTAAACATTCTAACACAGAAGCGATGAATGCAATGTGACGGCATGCGGGGAATCACGCCATGAGGTGTGATGTCATGGCGTGGGATGACAGAAATCAGTCGAAAAGCTCTGAAAGGAAGCTCTTCTTTTTATAGGGCTTTTGAGACGAGTAATGTCCGCGGTTGTCGTAATTGCCTTGCGGCCGATGATCATCCCGACGGTCACGTTCTTCGTAGCGTGCCGTTGCAGGCCGTTCTGTGGGCTGTGACGCAGCAGATTTCTCGATGATTTTATCCAGCTCACCGCGATCCAGCCATACACCGCGACAGTCAGGACAATAATCGATTTCAATGCCCTGACGTTCGGACATCACTAACTGACTTTCTTTACATACCGGACATTGCATATCGGATTCTCCGCTCTGTTGTTAAAGGAAAAGGCCGCAGGTAACTGTTTGAGTAACCGGATATTTAGACAATCAACTGACGTAAGCAAAAGTAAAGTTGATTAAAGGGAGGGCAGGAAGGCGCGGAGAACCACGGGCAGCCCGGTAAACTGCCCGTAAAACATCAAAATACGCGTTTGAATGGTTTGACGGTCACGGCTTTATATACACCCGCTTTAACATACGGGTCGGCATCCGCCCACACTTTGGCATCTTCCAGCGTCTCGAATTCGACAATCAGTACGGAACCGGTCATTCCGGCCGCACCTGGATCTTCGCTGTCTATGGACGGCGTCGGGCCCGCAATCAGCACGCGGCCTTGTTCATGTAATTTTTTCAGGCGTTCGATATGAGCAGGGCGTGCCGCAGCGCGTTTTTCCAGCGAGTCAGAAACATCTTCAGAATAAATAACGTAAAGCATGAGTCACCTTTAAAGGGGGGTTATTGAGCAATCTTAGGCAACAAGATGCTGCCTGACCATTTTGCACAATTAACATAGCTAAACCTGAAGTCCGGGGAAAGCGCTTTGCGTAGGATCAAACCAGAGGTTATTTGAGAATAGTTGTCATCTCGGTGTTGAATATGATTGCTATTTACATTTAAACTTGCGGCTTCACGGGGAAAATGAATCATTATGCCGCTAAAAAAGTTTAGATTTATCCGCAAGGTGACAGTACCGGTGGTCCTTGCCGTCAGTTTACATGTCGCAGTCATTGCCGGTGTGTTGTATATGACGGTGGGCAAGTCCATCAAATTGCCCAACCAGGATCAAAAGGTGATGAGCGTAACGATGGTCAATCCGGCCGACTTTGCACCGCCGCCGCCGCCGCCACAACCTGAACCGACACCACCGGCGCCGGAACCGCAACCTGAAGTCGTGCCAGAACCACCGCCGCCGCCTGAGGCTGTTGTCATTCCGCAACCCCCTAAGCCGAAGCCAAAACCGGTGAAGAAGCCGGTTGTTAAACCGAAGGTGAAGCCTGTTGAACGGCCGGTCGAAAAGCCGACGCAAACAGTAAAAACTGCGCCCGTCACCAGCAACCAGCCGTTCACGAAACCTGTTAGCCAGCCACCGGCATCTGCCAATGCGCAGAGCGATACCGGCCCGCGGCCATTGCAACGAGGCGAACCGGCTTATCCGGCGCGTGCACTGGCTTTACGTATCGAAGGGCGTGTCCGCGTGCAGTTTGATGTGGACAGTGATGGCCGCGTGCAGAACATACGTGTTCTTTCCGCTGAGCCGCGCAATATGTTTGAGCGCGAAGTGAAACAGGCGATGAGCAAATGGCGCTATGAACCGAAGGCTGCCAGTAATCTTGTTGTGAACCTGGTGTTCAGAATTAAAGGCGGTTCTGCTGTCGAATAAGCCGCAAGCTGGCATTACCTGTGATTTATATGCAAAAAAGGTCGCCCCGGGAGGCGACCTTTTTACTTAACGGTAGTGTAAAACCGTCTTAATCCTGAGAAACACCCTCGGAATCGACACTGAAATTGCTGCGACCATCAGGCAACTGGCGCGATTTTCCTTCGTCATCCACAGCGACGTAAGTAAATACCGCTTCAGTGGCTCTGTAACGCTGACCGATAGGCTCAGAAGAGACCTTCTTCACCCATACTTCCACATTGATGGTGATCGAGCTGTTACCGGTACGGATGCAGCGTGCATAACAGCACACCACATCACCGACAGCCACCGGTTTAAGAAACGTCATGCCGTCAACGCGTACGGTCACTACGCGACCCTTGGCAATTTCCTTCGCCTGAATCGCACCGCCCATATCCATCTGTGACATCAGCCATCCGCCAAAGATATCACCATTCGCATTGGTGTCTGCTGGCATAGCCAGCGTACGCAACACCATTTCACCATTGGGTAAGCTATGTTTTTCGTT
Organism: Rahnella sp. RFA10(1/100); assembly: GCF_004195115.1. NCBI lineage: Bacteria > Pseudomonadati > Pseudomonadota > Gammaproteobacteria > Enterobacterales > Yersiniaceae > Rahnella > Rahnella sp. RFA10(1/100). The sequence goes on along the minus strand of NZ_SEWR01000001.1, from coordinate 814,171 downwards.
CATAAAGTGGCTTCACACAAAGCCCGCCATATTTCAGGCCGCAGACGTGTTGGCTGCATTCAGTCACCCGAATCATGTGGGGCTTAATAATAAGTAAGGCCTTTCAAAGAAAGGCCCGTGCAGAAGAATGCTTATTTTTTTTCATCGTCCGGCATATGCCGGTAAATGTAAACACCGCTTAACAGCGTAAAGACCAATGTCAGCACGGTCAGGCCGAAGACCTTGAAGTTAACCCAGATATTTTGCGGTAACCAGAATGCCACGTAAATATTAGCCAGCCCGCACAGCAGGAAAAAGATGGCCCAGCTGACGTTCAGTTTATTCCATACGTGATCCGGCAAAGTCAGTTCTTTGCCCAACATGCGCTGGATTAAAGGCTTTTTCAGCACCAGCTGGCTAATCAGTAGTGCGCCGGAGAACAGAACATAGATAACCGTCACTTTCCATTTGATAAATTCATCATTATGGAAAACCAGTGTCAGGGTGCCGAAAACAGCGACCATCGCGAAGGTGATTAACGTCATCTTCTCGATTTTGCGATACAGGATCCAGGTAATGACTAACGCTAACGCAGTGGCAGCAATTAATGCGCCAGAAGCGACAAAAATGTCGTAAAGCTTATAAACCACAAAAAAAACAATCAGGGGAAGAAAATCGAGGAGCTGCTTCATACTTCATTCCATGTTTTACGTATGGTATGACTATACCGGAATCATTTCGCGGACAAAAGAAAAGGGCGCCGGAGCGCCCCTGAAAAAGTGATGTCTCTGTTAAGCATGTAATTTCATGTAAAGACGGAACAGATAAATCAGCATGAAGGCACTGATAATATTACTCAGTGCGCCGAGTATCACTGCCCCAATCATTGGATTCAACGCGCTCAGCACGCCAACAAACAACATCAGTACGACCTGGGCAACGATCCACAGCATCACGGCCGGGGCAACCAGGCGGACATGGCTGAAGGCCAGACGGGTGCTCAGACGCATCGCTTTGAACACGCCCGCATTCTCTTTACAGGAAATAACCGGTGCCATTGACCATGCAATCGCAATCAGGAAGGCCGGAACAAACAGCAGCGCCAGGCCGATACGGAACATGATGCTGTAAATAAACAACAAAATGGCCAGACGTGGCAAGACAGGCAGCGACGCGGTCATAATTTGCGTGATACTGGCGCGAATGCCCTGGGAAACCAGCTGGATCAACGTCAGGACACCGCCAACCAGAATAACGTTTCCGGCAAGCGTTGACAGCAAAGCGGCCAGGCTGTAACGGAAAATCGCGCTTTGCTGCTCCGGAGTTACCTGCTGTTCAATGTATCCCATCATATCGCCGACGTTCATGCCGGTGATGTTGCTCATCAGTTGCCCGATAGCCTCGATCTGTTCAGCTGAGGGACTTAACACCCAGCTTAATATGACGGTGATTAGTGCGGCCAGAACCGAAAGCGCCAAAACGCTACTCATCTGATTACGCAAAAAATTATAACTGTCACGGTACAATGTACTGGCCGTGATAGACATGGACGCTCCTTGGCAAAAAGCAAAAATCAATAAGGCGGGGATTGTACCCTTTAAATGCCTCCCGCCGATAGTTTTGCGCTGTTTTCCTATCAGACCTGTCGATGAATCTCTGCCGGAACGCAACTGAGGTGGGTGAGATCAATGGTCGGCAAATCGACATTCAGAGGAGGTAAACCATATTGAGCCCGGGCACGATCGCAGGCGGCATTGGTGACACCATTCAACCCTGACTGATCGAATTCGCGACACGGTGTGGGCCGGTTGAGGTAAACAGAACAGGAAACCGCGTGTCCCACTTCTCCCTCCAGGGCAACACAGCGCGGCGTTTTACTGTTTGTGCCTTGCATGCAGCTCAGGAAAGGAGTGACCTGTTCTGTCAATGCCTGCGGAACACATCCGCCAGCCTCTTCAGACTCAGCCCAGTAAAATGAAACGCGAAAATAAGCGCAGCATGCGCCACAGGTCATACAAGGATTGTTAATTTCGCCCATCCTGGAAGCTACCGACTCCTTACGGCACCCAACCAAAACCAACAGTAAGTAAGCAAATTACTCAGCGCTATTTTTTTTAGCAACTGAAATATCACGTGTTAACAAAACATCAAAATCTCCTCATTTTTGATTCAGATCAATTCCTTTGTTTTTATAGATTTAGATCGCTTTGCGGAAGATGCATTTTCTTACTTTTTGTTTTAAAGATGTGATCCCGCATTGATCAAACCATACCAAAGAGTAGGTATCATGCGCGCCGTTGATAAATAATCCACACAAAGGGAATGGACAATGAAAGCAGCATATTGGGCATTAGTCGCAGCAGCGGCATTTCCGGCAGTCTCAAGCGCACATCAGGCAGGGGATGTGATTTTTCGCGTAGGGACAGCCACGGTTCGTCCGACCGAAGGTTCGGACAATGTACTGGGCCTGGGTTCTTTTAATATCAATAACAACACGCAGATGGGGTTAACCCTTGGCTACATGTTTACGGACAATCTCGGCATGGAGTTGCTGGCAGCGACACCGTTCCAACACAAAGTCGGTCTGCAAAGTACCGGAACGATTGCAGAAGTGAAACAGTTACCCCCGTCATTGATGGCACAGTATTACTTTGGTGACCGGCAGGATAAATTGCGTCCGTACCTCGGTGTGGGTATCAACTACACCACCTTTTATGACACGGATTTCAACCAGACGGGTCGTGATGCCGGGCTTTCAGATTTAAGTGTCAAAGATTCCTGGGGGGTGGCCACACAAGCCGGTCTCGATTACAACCTGGACGATAACTGGTTGATTAACATGTCTGTCTGGTGGATGGATATTGATACGGAAGTTAAATTCAAAGCCGGTGGCGAGCAGCAAAACATCAACACCCGGATCGACCCATGGGTCTTTATGTTTGGCGTCGGCTATCGTTTCTGATCTTTAAAAAGACGGCACAAAAAAGAGGCGCTTCGGCGCCTCTTCGATTTTCTGTTTAGAGACTCACTGACTATTTCAGCCGCATGTCATTCTCAATAGAACGCACACCGGCCACGCCGCGAGTGACTTCAACTGCACGGTTTGCATCCGCTGTTGATGTCACAAAACCACTCAACTGCACACGGCCTTTAAAGGTCTCTACGCTGATCTCAGTGGATTTAATGCTCTTATCTGCCAGCAGTGCAGATTTAACTTTGGTTGTGATAAAGTATAGTGATACATCAAGAGTGATCAGAGGGTAGTTAGATGCGAATTCCTGTACTTTACATCCGTGTAAGTTCTCAGCGGCAAGTGTTAGAGGGTGGTGGTCTGGCGGATCAGCTCGAAGTGGGACGAACATACATCAAGGGTAAGCCAGACTTAGACCTTTCACGCCTACAGGTTATCAGGGATGAAGGGATAAGCTCATATAAAGGTGCAAACCTGATTGATGGTATGCCCCTTAAAGATTTCGTAGATGCCCGTGTTGCAAATCAGGACGGTAACAACTACGCATTGATCGTAATCTCGGTTGACAGGATCAGCCGTATGAATCCGTGGGCGTCCAGTCAGTTTATCGGTACTACTATCATGACAGGGGTGCATATCCACGATATCAGTAGTGGACAGGTACTTAAACAGGATGATCACATTGGGGCAATCATCAGTACTTTGAACCTGATGCGTGCTAACAATGAATCGGCGGTGAAGTCAGAACGCCGCTTACTGAGTATTGAAAGTGCCTTAGCTCATTCACTACAAACTGGTGAAGCACTCAAAGGCAAACTACCCAAATGGTTACGTATAGAAGACAAAAAATATGTAGTTGATTGGAGTATTGCAGGTCTGATTGTAGAGGCCGTAGATCTGTACATTGCGGGTCAAACAAGTGGACAAATAGTAAAGAGTTTCAATAATGCCGGTAAGCTATATGGTAAAACTATTTGGAGTTCACAAGTACTACTAAAAATTATGAGAAGTAAGACCATAATGGGAACCTATACCCGTGTTAAAGATGGTCAGATTGAAGAGTACGAAAACTTCTATCCCGCAATCGTACCGGCAGAAAAGTACACACATCTTAAGCAATTGATTAGTGCAATGGGTAAACACATCACTAAGCATAGAGTTGATAAGGGTCGAGTTACTAACTTGTTCTCAGGGTTTATGGTTTGTCACGATTGCGGCGGGGTAATGAGTGTTAACCGCCATACATCTACTTTAAAGTACTTTGATTGTGCTACTGCAAGACGCCGTAGAACTTGTGACGCTAAGAAGGGCAACTACCTAACTGTAGAACGTGCAGTACTTCAACACGTGAAAGGTTTAGATCTAAGTTCATTATTGAACAACGATACAATGGATCATTCATATATAGATTCACAGATACTCGAACTGAAGAACCATATCAGTAGTCTTGAAAGTAGTATGAAGAAGCGTAAACAGGCAGGTAAGTTAGTACCGGTAGAGATGTTAGATTCTTTGGGTGATGCACGGGAGCAACTTTTAGAACTACGCGAACAAATACCAGCAGAGAATCTAATTACTGATGTACAGATTGGTGATGTTGAAGAAGTTATTGATGATATGCATCCCAGCCGTGGATTAATTCATCGTAGCCTTAGTGATATCGTACAGAAGATAGGGGTTAAACGAGTAGGTGGATTCTGCCTTATATTCATCAGGTACAAGCGTATAGACGACATTCACGTACTAATGTGTGATAACACTACGGGTGAAGTGTACACTGCTCTAAGCCAGTCTGAGGACGTTATAGAGCTATATGGTATGGAGGACAGCAAGAAGCTTTACGGTGAATTTATCGAGAAGCTACCAAATGAGTACATGAGATACCGCCGCAAAAAAGAAATTGATAAGTAGTTTCGATGAAGTATGCGATCACTTGAAAGTAGTGATCGCATACTTGTTAGTACCACAAATGATTACAATCCATTTCTAAAGATAATTACTAAATACTATCATAGATGAACAGGAGGTTCTTAATGATAGGTTGGGTAGTTACAATAATAGTACTGCTTATTGGATGGATGATACTGATCCAAGGTTTACTACCGTATTTGTTTATATGTTTCTTAGGGGTGTTAGTACTTTCAGTAGTTTCAGAATTAGTAATTAATATCTTAATTGTATTCTCTGAAGGTGATAAATAAAATAGAAGAAAAATGAAATGTGTCAAGGTTTTTTGCTATAATCTTGGGGCGAAATGCAGTTTATACGATATAATAGAAAAAATAATTTCCAAAATCCTCCTTTTGAAAAACGTCTGCGATATGGCGTTTTTATTTGGTCGAAATTTATGGGAATTTGTTTAACAAAAGGATCTAAAATGAAAGATAAAAAAACTATATCGGTAGGAGTAAGACTTACCGAAGCACAAGATAAATTCTTACAGAAAAAAGTAGATGATGGGGAGGTGAAAAGTAAAAGTGCGGCAATACAAGAAATAATTAACAAGGCAATGATTTAAAAATTACTATCACGGATTGATAGTAAATTACAAAAAAAAGGATTTTATATGTTAGATAATAAAAAGTGGTTATGGACTGGCACAGAAGAATATTACGTTTCTGAATTCGGTGATATTTATAATAAGAAGTATGAAAGATACATTAGTACACCAGTGAATGTAGAAACAGGATACAAGTACTTTTCTATGGAAGGTAAATCAAGAAATGTTCACGAAGTAGTATGCACTGCTTTTCACGGTGCTAAATCACATCCAGATTTAACGGTTGAACATCGCAATAGGATTAAGACTGATAACCACTATGATAACTTAATGTGGGCTACGCAATCACAAAACAATAATAATAGAGTACATAAAGGTACTAAAGCACCACTACTAACCAATGATGAATATATGCTTTTGATCAATGAATATGCCACTGGTAAACACACTTTGAAGGGTATCAGGGATTGGGCTAACATTCAACTCAGTAGAGATTCTAAGAAAATGGTTTACTGTAATATTATGTTAGGTAAAAGCTATACTAAATGGTTCTGTGATTTACCATCAGAGCTAAGAAAGAAAATACGAGAAGTTACCAAATCGAATACAACTAACTTCACTAAGAAGAACTAAGGAACTATGGGTAGTGTTATGAGGATTTCACAACCCGTTTTTAAGAAAGGAAATTATTTTATGAAAGCAAGTAATGACGAATTTAAAGCCATTCAAGGTGGCTTTAGTAACTATAAGAAAGATCTAACGATCGAAGCAAAAAGACTAATCACCGATACGATTAGTGAAGCAATGAAGAGTAGTAATAAAAATTACTCTGCGGCAAAGGTGTACTATGTCGTGTATAACGCAGCTACTCTAAATTTCGACGGCGTGAAGTACTGGCTACAACGCTACTACGCTACACACAGGGGGGAAGAACTACCACAGGACGCAACCATACGTAAGTACGTTACAGTAGTGAAGAAGGTCGCTACATCACTTGTAGACGCTCACACGCAGGGTATAAAGCTATTCAAGGAAGCCGAGGAAGGGAAGCACTATATGAATGAAGAACAACAGTATCAGATTGCACACTTGATGGATGAAGGTATGGCAATGGAAGATATTATTGAAGAAATAAAAAAAATGATGTTGTAAAAACGAGAACAATTGGTTCTTGTCTGGGTCGTTTGGTTCTCGTTTTGAATATTTTGATAACCAGAAAGTGCATAAAATATGCATAAGTCAGGCATTTTATGCAATTTTATTGCATGATATAGGTTTTTTATGCACGGCTCATGCGGTTAATTTCAAAACGAGAACTAATATAATATAACCCATACCCATTACTTTAAGTATACGAGACTTACATATTTTCAGTCTCATAGAGCCTAACTCCCTTCGGTCGTCAGTCTCTGTAAAACCAACAATAAGATCATACTTGCGTTTTTGCCAGTCCCTTACGGGAAGTCAAAGAACGCCCGTTTTTTTTGTCTTTCGACTACTGAACAAGTGAAAACAAATAAGTACTTACCCAATAGCAACTACTTCAAAGTGATTGGGTAAGTATTCGGAAGTCGCCATCGCCCGTCACGCCGCAAAAAAACCATTTTGTCCCTATTTAGCATACTGATACTTCAATGCAGCAGTAAAACACAATGTGATAATTATCAAACTAATAGTAATTTCAAGTTGAGATGCCATAAGAAAAATCCCAAACATTTGAAAGGAACTAGCTGATTTGGTATCTTTACTTTGTAAATTTCAAGGATTTTAGAATGAAAAAATTAATATTGTTCTGTTTTTTAATGATGCTCAGTACATTTGTAAACGCAGCATACTATGTCGAGATAGGCAACCAGATGCGTATAACTTTCAGCGATGGACTTCAAACGGCAGTTGTAGTTAATCAAAAAGCTGATTTAACGTTCAGGTATCGTCTAATAGACCAAGAGAAGGATAATATAGATGATGCTGGGCGGCCATCTGCGTATTTTGATTATAGGGATGAAAGATGTGTACAAAGGGAAAAGTGTGCGTATGAAAACATGCTTGTAAGTTTTTATACCGATAAGACTGGTGGTGCATTGATCTCATTGATAGATAATACAACTCATAAAATCTCATGGCATGCATTTGTCGAGAGTAACAAAATAACTAAGGATTGATTCTATGCTGAATAGAAGATGGTTTTATTGATGTAAAATGATACATTTTTTGTGAAATGGCAAATGATTTGTGGGGTAGTGTATATGAAAAAAATATTAATTATTTCAATTTCGATATTGTTTAGTTTAAATGCAAATGCAGCATTTTATTTAAAGACTAATGAAGGTAATAAATTGACTGTTAGTAAAGACTTGGGGATGGCTGTATATACTAAAGCTAATGGCGAGTTTGAAAGATATACAAAAGACTTCATGCTTGATGAGAAAATTGATAATCAAGGAAGACCATATATTTCAGTGTCTTTTACAAATGACAAATGTTTGAACGTAAAAAATTGCAAAATTTGGTCGCTAGGGATGAAATCATACAATGATAAAATGGGAGGGGCTAATATATTATTTTTTGATCAACGAGGAAATGTCATGAAAACTGAATATATCGCTCCTAATGACATGTCAATGGATTAAAAAGCAGATACATAGATGGGTTAGATATTCTAGCCCGCTATGGAGCATGAAAAATATTAAGAACAGAATACCAAACCTACGATGATAGAACTTACTACTACCTCTATATAACCGATACTATCAGGATAGAGACTGATGGTATAAATGGACTTACAATAGATCTACGTGATAGCACAGTAAGCAAACTGAAAAGTACTTAACGCTTGAAAAGTATGAGTACTTTAATGAGTCACTAATCAATGAACATCCTGATACAGTGATCGATACGATGAAAGTACTCTATAGATACTCATAGGGGGTTTATTTATATTCTTGATAAGTATGTGTTCTAAATTTGAAGTACCGCGTACTATCATCATCCTTTGATATTTTTTCTTTAACAGAGTTAGAACAAAAATATATTATTAGTCCATTTAGTAATGCATAAGCTGTTAAATGTAAAGCAATATACAATATATTATTACCATGCGTTTGAATGATTGAGGCTACAAAACATAAAAACCAACTTGCAATGATGATTAAGCTTACCAATGAGTTAATATTAGAAACAGAGGGTCGTTGGGGTATTTTTGTGTCGTAAAAATATACTTTATACAGATTACCAGTAACATAGATTTCTAATTTATCGATAATGTACTCCCAGTTGCATTGCCAGTACTTACTACCAACGTTAACAAAATAAAAACAAACTGAAAATAATGAGCCTATAAGTGCTGCGGCAGGAGCGTAAAAATTAAAATCACTCGATGTGAATAAAAAACCAAATGCTGCAGTAATCACAGTAAAGAATGCGAAGAAATATGTTGCACGTTTCCAATAAAGGTCTATTTCAAATTTTCTAATGTCATGAGCCTTATCTAATGCAAGTTGTAACATTACATGTGTTCTTGAGTTTTCTCTGAAACTATTAATTGGTTTGCCAAAGAATTGATTAAAAAATTTTTTATCATCAATGTTGATAATAATCGTTTCTTTTCTGATCATTGGGTATCTCATTCAGAGTTAAATAAAAATACTATAGCATTAGATACGTAAGCAAGTACACTCAAGCATTCATGCACATCGAAGCTGTGAAAGTACTTTATGCTTATATGCGAACCAACTGAAAAACTTATCGTCTTCTGAGGGGGAGTATGGAAAGATAGTGGTAAAAATCTGGATATACGGTGTATTCATGATCAGGTACTTGAGAATAGTCTCTTGCTTCTATCCATGATTTAATTGTATTCTGTTTGAATTCAAAATATTTAAGATCAAGTTCTTTCCTTGTATTAATAGGAAGGTTTAGTGCGATTATTTTTATCTGTTCATCTGCTGGTTTGAAATGAGGAAGTGCCAATGCAATTTCTAAATCTCCCCCACTTCTTGCCATTACATATGTAAGAAGTTCATCATTAACCTTTGTCATTATTTTCAAAAAGTCTTTTGTATGATCAAAGTGTGCTTGAGAAATCCATTCTTTAGCATTCTTTGCAGCATATACGGCAGCACCAGCCATAGCTACGTTACAAAGTGCACTAACAATATCAGAAGCATTACCAAAATCCATGATATTTCCCTTGCTAAATGTAGGTAGTACAATAGCGAGAAGTACCGTTACTGTACCAATTAGGAATAGTTCTATTTTACGCATAATCATCCATCTTAGTACAGAAATTAAATTGTTCCCCGTTGCCACTATACCCAATCAAAAAAGCTAATAGCGAAAGTTTTGATACTGTAACCCATAAGACAGTTTTTGGTGAAAATTTATTAATATGATGTTATTTTTTACTCATTATAAATTCATCAATGGACTTGTTTTCAGCATAGACTGATTTAATGTAATTAGATAGCTTCATATTCAATTCAATTGATTTAATTTGTATTTCTGAAATTTCTTTATTCGCCAAGTTGATTGCTTGCTCATCAGCACATAGCAACATTGTTACTTCAGATGCTGACAACTCAAATTTAGTTTGTAGATCGTTATAATTATCAGCAGTGTTTTTGATTTCCTCTGCAACATTTAAAGCATATGGAGTAATTACATAGTTATATCGTGAAATCGACTTTAATCTATTTTGTATAGAATAGGATAAATTAAAGAATTCGATTAATAAATTCTCTACTATATCTAAAGTGTCTTTTATATTGGATGGCAAATCATCTTTTGCATTTAGGCTTTTTTTTAAGGTAAAGCATGTATGTACTATGTGGCTTTTGTACTGAAGACTTAAAGAAGAAAGTTTCCTTAAGTCTTCATATACGGCCTCTTCAATGACCTTTGATACAGTATTGTAATGTTTTTGAGCCATCCATTCAGGAGCTTTCCTATACGCCATAAGAGCAACGACTAAAGTACCGAAAGTACTTAACGAACTAATCCAGTCTGATAGTGATCCAAGTTCCATTTTTGTGCCTATGTTGTAATAGATGGTGTAGATAAAAAATATAAGTACTACAGTAGTAAACACAGCTGCTATAGCTATCAGTGCATACTCAAACTTACACATAATGAACCAAAGCCTTCAATGCTTTTGTACTGATGATACACTAAAATCTAAGGTGCTAATACTTGCTCATGAATACGGGGCGTTGAAATGGCAGGCTTTATTATTAGCCCGCCATGCATAATTATGAACATTTCACATCATTAAACTTAAAGTTTTTATGATCCATCTTTACATCGAATAAACGGATTTTCATACTATTCGATTTTGTAATTGAAGTAACCATTCCTATTATTTTCTTTCGCTGCAACGGATCTATGTTTAACCCAAATCTGATAGAGCGAAGTTGAGATAAATGAAAAGGATATATCCCTGCTGGTTTCAGTTTTATAACTCTTACTTCTTGTTCATACTCCCATGCTTTAGCCTTTATTACACATGCATCAAAACCATTTTCTCGAGTATTAGTTAATCCCTCTGAATTAAAAATATTTGGTCTGGCGTCAGTATATTTAACATCATAAGGAATCAAAAAATCACAATCATGACTCCATAGCCATTGAGAACTAACTAACATATTGTTTAATTCCTCAACGGAAGCATTTGCAAAACCCAAAACGCAGCCGCTATGACAATCTGCGTAGTGTGCCCACATTGGTACGATGTGTGGGGACTTGCTAAAGCAAGTTACAGAAAACTCGCTTGAGGCTTCACGCCTAAATTCATCAGTAGTTAATATCTTGCAGTTTTGCATTGCTTTTTTTCTATTGATTTTAACTTCTTTATTTTCTCCAACCCTTTTAATAAATTTCGATAAACCGATTGTAGAAAACGCTGGATTATAATCGAATGGATCGTTGAAATCTAAAGTGTTACTAAATTTAAGAGTTGTATCATTTAGCACGGTAAGTGCAGTATCACTACTCATATATTTGTAAAAAGTTTCATTTATAACCATTTCTTACCTTCAACAAAATGAATTTAGTTATTAAAATACCGACTATTAATCATACAATTCACCTCTACCATAACTTCTGGTAGTCATTTTGTTTTATCCATCATTTCGATTATTAGTTTTTTAGTTTCAATGGAACAAAGGGCAACGTAAGTTTCTTCATCAATAGCCTGTATTCCTTCGATACGGTTACTTAATTCAGTAATAAAGTTATTGCTTTTAATAAGACTAACCAGTGAGTTAGCAAACTCTTGTTTCTTTTTAGAAGGGTAAATTGATGGGACATAAGAATTGACAATTTCAGTTGTACTCTGCCACTGCTGGGGAGTTACTGCTAAATCAGTTGCAGTTTTAAGAGTTTCTGTTTTTTTAGAAAAAAATAAACGCCTGAACGCAAAAGATAGCGATGAAATGAGTGCTTCAATGATCTTCCCTTGTGTGGATTTTGGGAGTTTGGTAAACCATTCAAAAAATTTAAATATGGATTCGAACATGTAAATTCCTCGTGTAAGTGTAGAAAGTACTATATTACCTTAGAGATAACTTTGCTTTTGCCAATGAAAGAAAATATTAAAATAAACAAAACTGCAAGTACTAACTCAGCTAAGTACAGTTCATACCGATTGTTCATATAGAAAGCTAAGCTTTTTATCGGCAAATACAAGCCAATAATCATCCAGCTAATGAGAAAAGCAAAAATAAGATTAATTCTCTTAGTTAATCGTATATGGCGGAAGATACACAGAACGGTATATGCAACAAGGAAAACTATAATCATGCTAATTAATGAAAATGCTAACGAACCTATAATTGCTCTTGTATAAAGATCCATAATTAACTCTGTTAATAATCAATTTTTTTAGACTCTACAACAATTACTCCTGTATGAAAATCAGTTCCTCCACTGCCACACATTTTCCTTCATCAACACTGTAACTCTTTCGCTACAACGACGTCATCCCTGACACATGGAGTGAGCGTTTGTTATAAAATGATCGGTAAAATCGATCATTTTAACTTTATCAATAGATAATAATGATCAATAATAAGAGATAGAAAAAGGGAAACCATATGAAAACCATAATTTTTGTGCTCTCTATGCTTATACTGTCTGGATGTTCAACTCAACATGACTTCATGAGAAACGCATACAGGGCAACAGTAGACAACCATTGGCGGGTGGTAGTTTTTCGCGATCATACTGATGCTTGGGGAAGGGAGTACTATCGGCCACAATTTGAAACGGACTGCCATCCAGAGTATGCCTATGAAGATCGCCCATCTACGGGAGGGTGTTGGATCGCAGCAACACGGCTAACTGACATCGAACCGTTCTATGAACCCTAAAGTTATCTCAAACTATGTCGATTAGTTATGACTGAGTTACATGTACAAAAAGGATAATTGATAATGTTGAACAATCAATTCAAAAAATCAAATAAATCGATATCTTGATATTGATTTTTAAGTATGATTATATGATTTTTAGGAACAGTATTGTAAAAGTGAACGCTTAATATAATTCTTTTTAACTACCATTTAGCCACAAGTAACCCTCTGTCAATCAATAGGAATAAAATATGTCTATAGAAAGCAATGGTGTTGTGCACGACCTCAAAAGTACAGAATTTAAATCACTGATCGAACGCACTGCCGCCTTAAACTTTAAACTTGAAGATTCTAAAAATGTATTCGATAAACTCTTTAAAGATGATGCTGAAGAGTTTGTTAAACAGCTACAGCGTATGGCAACTAATCTTGAAAAAATCGCAAATACCTATAAAAAAGAATTAGATACAGCAAAAACTGTGGGGATCTTAGCAAATATCACTGCTCTTGATGAAGAAGTTCGTCAGAAACTAATTAACGAATTAGTCGAGAAGGGAATACTTCCCTCGCAGGTTGTTGTTGAAATAGAAAGAACAAGCGGTAAATCAAAACGTAAGCCACGTGAAATCAAACTTGTAGATATTAACATTGGCGGGAACGTTTATAAATTCAAACCTGATGGTAAATCTTTCATTGAGAAATCCTTTGAAGGGATGACTGAAGTAGAAGTGGCATCGTTATTCAAAGAAAACGGTATAGATAGTGCTCTTCTCGCTGTTAAAGGTAAGGAAGAAAAGGCTAATTTCATTGCATCATATACAGTAGAATGATTTAGTAATCTTGAAAAAAAACAAACTTCGGGTGGTTTAAGTTTCAATAAATCCCCAGACCAAGCCCACTAATCACAGTGGGCTTTTTATTTCCTAAATACCCATATAGACAACACAGGGGTATTCATATGGAAATATTCAAACACTATTCAAAGGGTACAGTCATTATAGATTCAGAAGGTAACTACACAGGTTACTATCCTGAACGTAATGAGAAGCTACTCAACGTTCATATCAATCACAATACATTCAACATATACATCTACTCTGATGCTATCGCTATCTACCATAAGAACCTAAGTATGGTTTATGAACATTCTTTCAGGGTAGGACGCTGGCAGTACTGCATAGACGCACTACAACAATATAATAAGAATGAACGCAATATGTTATTACATATGGATAGTACCCTACGTGAACTGGTATATCAGCACAGTGTAGGAGGTATACCGATCAATGATTACTATTCACTTCAACTAATCAATACACATCGAGTGAGTCAGGACTAAATACAGTCAGCATGATGAGAATGATTATCGTAGTACTATGCATAATATGCAATATAAGTGAATGGAATGGCAGTACTACCTCATTGGTACACTATGCCAACTTGCAAATGCAATATAATAAAAATATTATTAAAATCAGGTAAGTTATTGAAATATAAGGATTTTATTTAGGTTCCCCTACGATTTTAGTAGCAAAGCGAGTTTTCGGCCACGCATTATATTAAATATATATGCAAAAATAATGCATGGCCGCACCGCATTTCAGATTACAGCAAATCCTATTTTATTATTCTCACAAGAACAAACAAGATCTTCAGGACAATCACATAACTTTAAAACTTCATGATAACCATGATCCCATTCATTAACATAATTTTTAATTTTATCGATACTACGATCAGTGCAGTTTAAATGGAAACCTACGCACCAAAAGGATCTTTGATCAATGATGCAGGACTTTATAGCATTAATTTTTTTAATGTCTCTTTCAAAACCGTTAATCAGGCTCTGTACATTCTTAGTACATTTCAATTCTAAAAAAATGTACGCATTATGTTTGGTTCTTTTCTTTCTAAAAGCCACGTCAATAAACATGTTATAACGATTCTTCAACTTTCTATTATCTGGAAATGCCACTATTTCTCTACTTACCCTTATACCTTTGATATTAGACATGTAATGCTGGATTTCAAATTGGAGCCATTTTTCCCAGTCGTTTATTTTATTCATACATATATAACGCAATTTAGCTTTAATCGTTTCATTTTTGATGAATTGATCCATGATAACTCTTACGGTAACTGCATCGGCTTTCAATGTCATAACTATTCCTTAATCATTCAAATCTCTATTAATGTATTATCGGCAATTTGTATAAATACTTTAATAGAAGAGGTATAAAAATATGATAAGTAATAGAGCATTAGCAAAGCAGTATGGTTACGATGAAAGTACAGTTAGACAGTGGATTGAAAAAGGGATGCCAATCGGTGAGAGTGTAGATGAATTAAAAACACGAAGTTGGATTGTTGAGAATATTTTAAATCCATTACGTAATACAGATATTAAAGAACAGATCGAACAAAAGCGACTTGAAAAGATTACAGCAGAAACTGCATTAACTGAAATTGAATTAGCAGAGAAAGAAGAAACTGTTATCAGTACTGAATATGTTGAGACAGTACTTACAGCATATCTTCACCAGATAAAAACATCTATTCGTTCTATTCCAAATAGAATCTATCTTGAATTATTTGCGATGACTGATGCTAAAGATGTACGCGATAGGATTAAAGATGAAATAGATAAAACATTATATGAGTTGGGTCAAATGGATTTTGAACAACTGCCAGAGGACACGGAAGTATTAGATGAAGACGAACAAACAGAAATTGAAGAGTCTATTATTAAAGATTCAGAAGACAATCCAGCCGCCGAAGATTCAGAAGATAAGTGATTATGTTCAGGAAGTGATGGTACTTCAAGATGGGCCAAGTGCAGGACTACCATTTATTCCATTTGAATTTCAGAAAGAACCAATGGATATAGCACAGGAACGTAGTACTAAGAAAGTAGTTATTCAAGCATGTAGTCAACTTTTAAAAACTCAAGTTATGACCGCAATAGCTATTAACACTATGGCTAACGATCCTAAGAACTTTGCATTTGCCAGTAGTTCAGCCGATGATATTAAAAAGTTTAAAACTGCTAAATTCGAATCTGTAGTAGAAGCCAGTTCAGAACTAAAGAAACTTATAACAGATAAAGCAGATAAGAATGCTACCAACTCAGCTAAACAAACAGAACTAAAGAATGGTACTAACATATTCTGGCTTAACCTTAATACTCCAAACAATCTACGCGGATTAACATTAGCTACTATCCTATGTGATGAAATTTCAGGGGTGGAAATTGGTGCTCAGGGTAATCCCATTAAATTAGCAGAAGCACGTACAAGTACTTTCGGTGATGATGGATTAGTTGTACTTGCCAGTACTCCACTATTCAAGAATGATTTAATCAATGCTGAATTCAATCTTAGTGATCAAAGATATTGGTATGTAACTCACAAGTGCGGGCATGAATACAAATTTGAATGGGAACAAGTTAAGTTCCAGTTTAAACAAATTGATAAAGGCCGTGCTATCCCTGATTCAAGTACTGCTAAATTATTGTGTCCACACTGTAATGAACATATTGATGAACATACACGCCACCAGATGGTTAACGCAGGTCGATGGATTGCTACTAATCCAAATGGTGAAAAGGGTGTAGTAGGTTATCAAATCAGCCGTATGTACTCACCACTTAATACTATCGAAGAAATGGTAGGCAAGTACGCAGACGCTTTATATAGTTTCAATCTTCAAACTTTTTATAACAATGAATTGGGTGAAGTCTTTGAAGATGAGTACCAAAAGGAAGTAGATGTTATTGCATTGGAAAACACACGTGATGATACATTCAATATTCACAACATACCTGAAGAGGCACTTGGTATTACTATCAGTGCAGACCAGCAGTTAGATCGATTGGAAGCTACTGTAATAGCATTTAGTGAAAAGGATGTATGGGTACTTGGTCATGAATTCTTTTACTCACACGATTGTACCAAGATTGAAGCACCGGCATGGAATGAACTTGATAAGTACTGTAGACAGTCGTTCAAGACAGTAACAGGGCGTGTACTACCTACGCTTGCGGTATTTGTCGATAGCAGTAATGGTAACGCAACAGATACAGTAAAACGCTTTACAGTCCGTTGGGCAAAGTATCATTCGATCAAAGGTTCCAGTAGTACTACATCCCCATTGTTCAAGAAGTCCACAGAAGCAGGTTACAAACTTCAAATACTCAACGTACACGAAATGAAATCAACTATCAGGCAATTACTAAACCATATGCTTAGTGATACCCCTGAATTAGCACCTACTCGTTTACATTTCAGTAGTTCACTACCACACGATTACTTTGAACAGCTAACAGCCGAAGAACTAAAACCACGTGGTGGTAAATTGCAGTGGAGACTAAAGCAGGGGCAGAAACGAAATGAAGCATTGGACTGTTTAGTATATGGCTTAATTGCACGTGAATACTCAGTAAGTAAATTAGGTACATCACAACCATATAGAAAACTACGTATGCATAAAGCTGAAACACGTGAGGAAGTGCAACCAACTTTAATAAATAAAGAAGAAACTAAACCTTTACCAGTACAACAACCTACGAAGAAAGCAATATCAACGCGACAACCAAGGAAGGGAAATAACTGGTTCGGTAAATAAGGAAATAATAATGGCAAATCTTTTACCAGAAAAGATCTATATACCTACAAACCCATATGATTTATCCGTAACAATTCCAACTAATAGTAGTTTAGTAGTTAATTATCTGTCTACCGGTAAAAGTATTACTTTGAATAATACTAATTCTATTGAACAGGTAATGACTCTAACGATTGAGATTGAAAGCGGTTCAGATAAATTATTTTGTGTATCTATTTCGGGAGCAACTGTTACTAACTTTGTAAGCGAAGTAATAGATCCAACTAAGTACACAAGTGAGTACTCAAAACTAATCACATTAATTAATGAAATTGATGCTGTTATTGAAAACCGTGTAATGGGTGGTGGTGTCTATAGTACAACAATTAATAATAAAACTTTGATTAGCGAAACACTAACTAATCTTGAGAACATGCGTATACGCTATATAAAACGTGCAAATGCTTTATGGGCAATGATGAATGACTTACCGGCTAACGGCAATGGTCGCCCTTTCAAGAGTATAACAGTTTTTCGTGATCCTAATTATCCTAACAGATGGGGTACACGATAATGTTTTGGAATAAAAAACAACAAGAACCAGCAGAACCAATTAAGAAAAAACGAAAATCTAAACCTAAATCAAAACTATTCGATACACCACAACAAACTCTAAAGCGTGACCTACAGGCCGTGCGTGGTATGAGTACTCAGGTGATTAATTTTGGTTTCACGTCTGGCACAGGTTCACAGAACTTAAACAACTTGATCCGCTGGTTCTTGAGTGACTGGCGTAATGCTTCACGTGAGGCAGTACTAAAGAATCCATTAGGCCGAAAGTATATGAATCTTTCAGTTGATGGTGTTATCGGTGCAGAAGGGGTTTACGTTAAGCCAAGTCCAGTAGCTGATTATATGAATCAAGATGAACTACATAATCTAAGCCAACTACTTGAAAAACGTTTTGATCGTTGGGCATATGATGCAGATCGTTTTAGTCTCGATGGTTCAATGACTTTCGACATATTCCAACAGACTATTGAAAAGATCCGTGTACAGGATGGTGAATGTTTCATTCGTATGCATAAGATTAACGGTACTTTGAAATTAGAAATACTTGATGGTGCCCGATTAACTCAACTTAATAACCAATGGTTAGATAATGGTAACTACATTTCAAATGGTATTGAGTTTGATAAAAACCATCGTCCGGTGAATTATAACTTTTGTATCTACAATCCTATTACCTATACATACGATGCAACAGCATTTGAAGTAGTACCGGCAAATGAAATCTATCATTACTTCATTGCTGATCAAATGGGTCAGGAACGTGGTATTCCAGATATGATTAGTACTGCTAAAACTATGGAAGACATTAAAAACTTTACTGAGGCTGCATTAGTAGCTAAACGTATTTCTGCATCAACTACTGCGTACATCACTAATAATAATAATGATACAGACCAAGTAGATCTAATTGCTGGTGAAGATGATTCTATTGCCACCTATACCGAATATCTCGAAGCAGGTGCAGTATTTGAACTTGGTAAAAATCAAGATATTAAAACTGTTAACCCACAGGCAGGTGTAGATCGTATTGGTGAATTTACTGATGAACTAATGAATCAGATCAGTATGGGTTTAAACGTAACTAAACAATCCCTAATGGGTAGTACTGCCGATGCTTCATTCTCAGCAGCTAAGTTAGCAGAACGCCTACAGGCTACAACCTTCAGAACAAGAACTAATGTACTTATCAGTAAAGTGCTAAAGCCTATATACCTTGAGTGGTTGAAGAATGAAATGATAAATAACAGTAGTCTTAATCTTTCTTTTTCGGATTTCGATGATCTTAGTTGCTGCCGTTTCATTCCAGTAAAACCAATTAGCTTAGATCCTACTAAGGATATACAGGCTGAAATTATGCTATTGGATGCAGGACTTAAATCTAAAACACAAATCATTAGTGAAATGGGCGGTGATCCACGGGTAACGATGGAAGAAATAGAAAAGGAACAAGAACAAAATAAGGAAATAGAATCAAATGGATTTGAATCTAAAGAACCAGAAACGGGATCTAACGATTCCAGTACGGGCGATTGATACAGATTCTCGAACTATCGAAGTAGCATTTTGTAGTGAACTTCCCGTGAGTCGTGAGATTGACGGGCAACTATATTATGAAATTCTATTATGTGGTGAAGAGAATGTTGAACTTTCCCGTTTGAATAATAAAGGTGCAGTACTCTTTAATCACGATAGAGATAAGCTAATTGGTGCAGTAGTTGAAGCACATATGGATTCTGACCGTGTAGGTCGTGCAACTCTCAAAATAAGTAATGTTGGCCTTGGTAGTGCAATGTGGTCAATGATTGAAGAAGGTATTCTTTCACACGTTAGTATTGGTTATAACATTTATGATTACCGTATGGATGGTAATAATATCTTTGTTACTAACTTTGAAATCTATGAAATATCACTTGTGACAGTACCAGCAGATGAAACTGTAGGTATAGGACGTTCATTAGGTGATGATAATTTCGCAGAAGAGTTATCAGAAGCACATGAGGATGAATCACTAAATAGTACAGAGAATACTATTGAAGAGGAAAGACTCATGGAAGAACAAGAGGGAATGGAAGAAACCCGCTTAGATAATGAAGCATACGACATTAAAGAAACATTAGAAGTAGATAATGATTCAAATGGTGGTGTGGCTAATATTGAACTTAGTGATGGTGAATTAGAAGAATTAGTTTCTAAACGCCCAGACCTATTAAAGAAACTACAACAAGGTGTAGAGCCTGATCTATTAAATAGTAATGAACCAAGTGAAGTAGAAGATGTACGTGAACTTGAATCTGAATCTGATCCAGAAATGGAAGAACCAGAAGTAGATGCAGGTGAAGAAGAACGTAAACGAGAACTTACTTCAATCGGTTTAGTACTAAATGTGGATGTATCAGATGCAATTGAAAATGGAATTTCAATTACTGATTTCAAACGTTCACTAAATACAAATAACAAAACTCCTAACGTTAAGGATAACAAAATGGAAAAATCAGTAATCAATGGTCTAATTCGTCAGGCTGCCGAAGGTAAACCATTCGAAGGTGCTCGTCTTGAAGTACCAGTAAACCAACTACGTACATCTACTACTGTTGGTGGTGGTGCATTGGTTAAAGAAGTATATGTTGATTCATATATTGATGTTCTACGTGCTAATTCAGTATTCGCACAACTACCTATTCAAACTTATTCTGGTTTGGAAGGTGAAGGTAATTTAGTACTACCTAAACTATCTTCTGATTATACCCAGATGTTCGATATTATCGCGGAAGGTGCTGATAGTCCTTCAGTAGATGCTAACTTTGAACGTATTGTGATGAAGCCACAAACTTTCTCTGGTTCAGTACCGCTAACTCGTACCCTTATCAAATCAGCAGATACCGCAGAACGTTATGTTCAGGATTCTATGGTTCGTGGTGCAGGTCTACGTCTTGAAAAACTAATTCTTGATGAAGTCGTTGCAGCAGCACCTAACGGTACTTTGACCGCAGCACCTACACAGAAAGATTTTCAAGATGCCTTAGCTAAACTTGCAGCAGCTAATATTCGTATTGATTCAGTAGTAGCTATTGTTCATCCAACTACCGCCGCAGTATTGCGTAGTACATTAGTAGGTGAGAATACCGCAGCTAAGTATATGATCGAAGGTTTCCGCTTTGGTGCTTTCCTATGTGATTCAGTACGTGTTATTGAATCCACACAAGTAGCAGCAGGACAAGTAATCTTTGGTGACTTTGCTAATGTAATTCTTGCATCTTGGGGTGGCCTAACTGTAGATCGTGATGATACTACACTACGTGCTTCACAAGGTATTATGCTACGTACCTTTGCTTATATTGATTGGGCAGTAGCTCATGAAGAAGCATTCTACGTAATGAAACTTGCAGCTTAAGGATTAGAACTAATGAGAGCATTTATTAACACACAATGTGCTGTGTTTCTAAATGCTTTCGGTCAATCTATTACAACTTCTACGGGAAGTACTTTTATAGGAATTGTAGAAGTACTTCCCGTTTCTATTGAAGCGGCTGGTGGATTTATCGAAAGTACAGAAACATATGTAACTATGAAAAAAAGTGATCTAACAGTCGCAGGGGTAGCCTTAAACACAATATTAATTATAGATTCAGTACAATACACAGTATATAACATCGTTGATGATCTTTCGGGAATGGTTGATGTGTACTACAGGACAGTACAAGGATCTTCATTCGCAGAGGATTACTAATATGCAATTAGTACAGCAAGTACGTAAAACAATGAAGCAATTAGTAACTGCATCTAAGAATCTTAAGGTGTCACGTGATGCCGATGTATACAGTGAAATAGCTTTTGATTATTCACTTGAAAGTATTACTTTCGGTAATCAGAGACAAACAGGGTCATTTGCTATTCAGTACTTAGTAAGTCCTAAACCTGAATCGGGCAATACTGCACCAAGCGTATCTTATGATCAAATTATCGGTGCTTTCGATTCAGAAAAAGCACAGGCATTTAAAGATGCTGGCTTAATTATTATTTCCTACTCATATGAACAGAGTGATATTGTCACTGATCCTACAACTGGTTCGGTAAGTTTATCTTTTACTATAAATATCAAAGTAGCGGAGAAAACAAGATAAGGAAATCATAAATGTCTGATATTATTTTAGGTAATAACTTCAAATTATACTATAACACGGACATAGGGAATACCAGCCCACAAGGAATTGATAATGTATTGATCGATGAATTAGCTGCATTCCCTATACTTTCGTTAAACTCGGAAACAACAAAATTCGATACATATACAAGTGATTATGTATCAACGCTTCTATCTGATCAATCAATGGAAGATTTAAACATTGTAGTTAATTACATTGCAACAGATCCATCACATCAATTTTTAGATGAAGCAGTATTAAATCAAACTGAATTCCAATTAGTACTTGTGTATTACTTTGATGAAGAAGCAAGACAAATATCATATGCAATAGTAAATGGCTATATATCTGCGAGTTCACTCAGTGGTGATAAAGATTCAGTAGTACAAAAAAATTATAACTTTACACATTCACAGGTGATCGCAAGAAGTATGGTAGCAAATGCAAGACTACCCTTATATGAAGGGGATTTTGGGGTAGGGTCTGATGGTATTGATATTGATCAGTACAGTCCTGATATCCCAACTGGTAACAGTTTTATTAAAATTCCAGCGGCACAATCTGGAAATCCTTCATCCACTGATATGATGGGCATTGGCTGGACGGACAACGGTCAGGTATGTGAATTCGCAGTAACTAAATCTGGTGCCTTGGGTATCTATGCTAAGAACGCAAGTACAGCATGGACACGTATCTATACCGTGACACAATCAGATGCAGCCTATGTAGCACTTACTGGCAATCAATCCATTGCGGGTAACAAAACCTTCACCGGTACTACAACCGCAGGTACAATTAATGCCAGTATTTTAACCGTTTCAGGTGCAACTACATTAACGGGTACTACTAACGCAGGTGGAGTTAACGCAGGTAGTCTTTCGCTTACTACCGCACTACCTATTACTTCAGGTGGTACAGGTAACGTAAATGGGACTGTAGCAAAACTAACAACCTCACGTACATTTGTTACTAATCTTGCCAGTACCACAGCCGTAGCATTTGACGGTACTGCTAATAACTCACATGGTGTTACCGGTATTCTACCTATCGCCAATGGCGGTACAGGTGCTACAACAGCAGCACAGGCCGCTATTAACTTGAAAGTAGTTCCATATAACGGGGCAGTAACAACCGCAGTAGACATTAATGATTATGGTATTACAGATGCCTATGTGGGTTACTGGCAGTTTTCAGCAACGGCGGGATACGCTTCAGCCAATCTACCAGAAGCATCAGGTGGTATTTTAGAAGTAATTCGTGGTGGTGATTATGGTGGTATGCAAAAGTACACATCCACTACTGGTTACGTATGGATCCGTACTCTTACAGCATCATGGAATGCAACTACTAAACCGTGGGGTGATTGGAAACCAGCAGGCTATCAGGCAACTAAGGAATATACAGCAGATCTTAATGCTCTAACAGTAGCAAACACATATTCATGTAATGCAAGTACTTTGAATAAACCAGATGGTATTACCGTTGGCGGATGGTGTTTCCATTATTCACACTCAGCATCAGGCAACTATCTACAAGTTTATGTAACTGCTACCACTGGTACGCAGGCAAACCGTACTTTCCAGCGTACATATAATGGTACTACTTGGACACCTTGGGCAGAAAGTTATACAACATTGAATAAACCAAGTGCTACAGATGTTGGTGCGTTACCAATCTATACAACCTTTAGTGATGCCGATGTTAATACTATCGTTACAGCAGGTGTCTATTCCTGTACTTCAGTTGCACCAAATATTCCAGTAGTGATTACTGGCACTATGGAAGTATTAGTTCGTGTTGGCGGTGTAAGTATTACTCAGATTTATCATTGTAATGCAACTTCAACAAACTACCAAAATCGTCATTTTATACGGACTGGTACTACGGTATCAGGTACTACTACTTGGACAACGTGGGAATCTATCACTACCAGTACACAAAACTTAACAACGGGTATTGATCTCAATAGTGTAACTGTTTCTGGTAACTATTATGGTTCATTTGTAAATTCACCAACAGGAACAGGTAATTCAGCGAGTGCCCTTGTAACAGTAATTAATACGGGTGCTGGTACATTAGTATATCAATCGCTAACTTTCACTACGGCTAATATCACTTGGACAAGACGCCTTGTTGGTACTACTTGGTCAGATTGGGTACAGGTAGCATCAAGTAGTAATATCGGTACTATGGCATTGCCTATTACTGGCGGTACATTAACTGGTTCTACTGGATTAACTACTACTGGAGCAGTAACGAGTCGTGAAAATAATATTACATATCGACAACTGTTAAGCCGTTCAGATGCTTTTAGTCCATATACTGGATATAACCGTTTAGATCAGGTTGATGGTACTTTACCAACATCACAAATTTCAATCGGTGATATCTCGGCACGTTTAACAACCTCTGGCGGCGATCCGTGGGGTCGTACACTTAGTGGTATGAGTATGTATTATGATACTACTGGTGGCGGTTCCAATATGGTTTACGCCCGTAATGCCGCAGGTGTATTAACAAGTACTATTACTTTTGCTGGTGATACAGGCATTGCTACTATGCGTGGTGCCTTGGTAACTAACCAATTAACAGCTACTACTGGTACATTCTCTGGGAATGTTAGTGTTAGTGGCACAGTAGAACGTATTGGTAGTGGTACTTTAAGCTTCAATGCTAACCGTACTAACGGAGCGGTTAACAGCTTCTACGGAGCACAGACTACAGCAGGGCAGATATTCTTTGGTACAGCGTCCGGTAATAACTTTGTAGTGAACAACACACAGAGCAATACAGGTGCATGGTTAACTATTGATGCAAGTTCAGCAGCATTTTCTACAGCAGTTACAGCACCTTCACTGGCACTAACAGCAGCATTGCCGTTAACCAGTGGCGGTACGGGAAATACTACGGGAGTCGCTACTAACGTATCTGGGGTAGTGACAATTGCTAATGGCGGTACAGGTGCTACTACTGCATCAGCAGCACGGAATGCACTTGCTATTACACCTGCTAACATTGGAGCACTTCCAATACCTGGTGGCACTATGACAGGTACAGTTAATAGCTCCACCACGGGAGTTGGCTTTATAAAGCTTGCATCCGGGGTAAGTGGGCAAATCAATAACTTTGCAAATATCTATTTTAATAGCACACAGTACATGCAACTCGATTTAATCAATAACGGCTCAAACGTGATAAGTAGGATTGTTACATGGAATGGCTCTTTTCACGCATTCGGTTTCTATGACAACGGTAACGGCGTTTGTGATGGTACATGGATATCGGGTTCGGACGAGCGTCATAAAACCAATATTAAATTAGTACCTAATGCTCTTGATGCAGTCTTAAGTTGGCGTGGTGTTACTTACGATAAGAAAGATGGTTTGCCAGAGGTTGGTTTAATTGCACAGGACATTGAAAAAGATTGCCCCGTAGCAGTTATAAATTCAGGGGAGCGTAAATTTTCTGATGGTACAAAAATTGAAGATTTCAAGTCATTAAATGTCGCTGGTGTATCAGCCGCCTATCATACCGAAGCAATAAAAGAACTCCATGTAATGATCTTAGATCTTCAAGCTCAGATCGAACAAATAAAGAATAATAAATAAATACAATCGGGGGTAAGGACTATCCCCGTATAACTTATATAAGGATATAAAAATATGTCATATGATATTATGAGTGGTGCTAACCTTAAAGTTGAAGTTGGTACTGCCGGTACTGTACTTGCAACTGATTTTGAAGTAGTACCCGAAGTTAATACATTCACTACAAGCGGTTTCGAAAGTACCGTAATTAATGTTAAAACCTTTAATTCTGCTTATGATCGTAAACTATTGGGTACTAAATCCATTCCAGATATTAGCCTTGCAGTTAACTATCTTGCGGATAATGAAGTACATCAGAAATTGGAACAACTTGCAGATGATCAGACACGTTGTCAGATTCGCCTAAGCTATTATGAAGACGCTACACATACTACTGGCTTCTATGTCGTGTATAGCTGTTTCGTTTCTACTACTACTATTGGTGGCGATAAAGACGAAGTAGTAACTAAGACTTTCACCTTAGCAGTAGATGGTGCAGCAATTGCTTCAGGTCTATTACCATTAGTACCGTAATCATAAACACAATCTAATAAATAAAGGGAAGGTAGACAATCTACTTTCCCTTTTTTATTGGAGAACAAAATGAATTTAGAAAATCTAAAGAAAAAATTAAAACCAAAACTTGTACCATTTGAGATTGAAGATGAAACAATCTACATTCATCGTCCTACTTTGAATGATATTAATAGTTGCGATACTATGCCAAAAACAGTACTTCATTGTGTTAAAGATGAAAATGGTGATCCTATTTTCTCTCTTGAAGATATTGAGGGGCGTATTAACATCAATGTTATGGACTCAACACTAATCAATAAAATTTATACTGCTATTAGTGATTTGTTCACTGAGTCAGATCCAATTGATGAAGTTGAAAAAAAGTAAGAGGTGATAACCATTTACGATACTTTTGTAAAATGGTTAATAGGCGAGGTTTATCACCGGATGAGTACTTTGGATTAGATGAAGAAGTACTTAATATGCTTATGATCTACGATTCTTATATAGAACCATCCGGTACTCACATTGATATGCTTTATCATTGTAATGCGATGTATAACCAAACAATGAACAATCCAAATCTTACTACTGAGGCACGTAGATCTTTCAAAGCGGCTGATTTCGATTTCCTTGGTGTACTTGAACCTGATGTTACTACTAAAGAACGTGCGGAGAATTTCGAAAGGAAGAAAATAGAAAACACAGCTAATAGTATTCATACAATTGGTGAAGCTATAAAAGCACAGGCATTAGGAAATAAAAAGAATGGCAAATAATAATAGAATTAGAGTAGATATTGATGGTGATGAAAGTGGTCTAAACAGATCACTTAAATCAGCATCAGAAAGTATTGAAAAGTTTTCTGATTCATCGGGTGAATTACTTGGTGGATTGGGTGATGGTTTCAGTAGTCTAACATCAAAATTAGGTGGTTTGGGTGTTGGATTAACTGGCCTTGCTGGTGGTATTGGGTTAGTTACTGGTGGTGTTGTAGCTATGGTTATGGCGTCCAATGACTATGTAAAATCACTTAATGAGATTTCAAGATCATCAGGATTAACAGTAACTGAATTACAACAATTACAAACCGTATTTCAAGGTTTAGGATTAGATACAGAAAAATACGGTGATATTAACCGTGACGTGCTCGATCATCTCGGAGATGCATTCCGCGATGGATCCGGCCCAGCAGAAGATATGAAAGCATACGGTTTAAATCTAAAGGATTTTAACAAATATCTTAATCAAGCTGATGGTGGTATTAAGGCATTAGCTACTGCGTTTTATGATATGAAAGCAGCAGGTAAAAGTACCGCAGAAATTACCAATATGTTAGAAACAATGGGATCTGATGGTTCTAAACTTGTCGATGTAATGCAGCAGTACAGTAACGCTACAGACCTAATGAATGCAATATATAGTACTCATGCTCAGTTAACCGAAGAGAACGCCAAGAAGTACCAAGAATTTGATAAGACCGTAACCACATTAAGTACTTCATTCCAACTTTGGAAAGCTAACGCATTAACACCAACAGTAGAAGAACTTAATAAGATTCTTGCTGTAATGAATGGTGATAAATGGACTAACAACAGTTTCATGGATATGATGCGTGAATTCTATTATGGTGGTGATACTGCTATAGCTAAAGGTTTACGTAAACTTGATGGTGTTGGCGAAGTAGGTTATTCAATTAATGCTACTGCGACATTAGATAAAAACGCTTCAGACCTATTGAACTTTGTTAATAACAATACCGGTACTAAAAATACTACTCCTAAAGATGGATGGGTTAATAAAGAGAAACAAGCACAAGAAGCCGCAGCAGCACAAAAGAAAGCTGAAGCAGCCGCGAAATCAGCAGCAGATAAAGCAACAGCCGCAGCAAAGAAACAAGCCGCAGATCGTATCACCGCACAGGCATCTTTGAATAAAGCTATTAGTGATATGACTATTGATAGTAATGCCCGTCAGCTTGCAGAGTTCGATAGACAGCAACATGAATTAGTACTAAGTATTCAGAAGTCAGCTAAAACACTTGGTCTATCTCAAGATAAGATAACAAGCCTATTATCTCAACAACAACTATCAAGTGCAGCTAAACGTACTGACATGGTTAATGGGATGATTGGTTATCAGGATCCTAATCAGGGTTTAAAGGATACTAATAATCTATTACAGAATGGTAATCTGAATTCACAGCAAACCGGCTTTCTTGCTCAACAGCAGAATCAACGTATTAATGGTGATAATCCATTTGCATTTGATAATACTGATCAGAAACAGAAAGATAATACTGATGCAATGAACGCAGAACTTGCACAGAATGATCTATTGCTTAAAGGTCACGAAGATTACGAAAAACGCAAAGCTGAAATTACTGCGAAGTACAATGCACAGGCAATTGATATTGCTAACCAGAATGCACAGAATCAATTAACCGTATTCAGTAAAGCCGCAACATCCCTAAGTGATGGTATGGTTGCTGCGTTTGGTGAGTCATCAGGAGCCGCACAAGCCGCTTTTGCCATCAGTAAAGGTATCAGTATGGCACAAACGGTACTGAGTATTCAGTCAGCACTTGCACAGGCATTAGCAACACCATTCCCTGCGTCACTTGCTGCATATGCTCAAGTACTATCATTAGGTATGAACATTATCAGTACTGCTAAAGGTGCTTCAAAAAGTAATGGGCAATTCCACGGCGGGGTAGATGAATTACCATCAAGCCTTGATAATAAGTCTTTTGTACTTAAAGCTGGTGAACGTGTAGTACAACCAGAAGCTAATACGAAATTAACTAAATTTCTTGATAAGCAAAGTTCAGGACAATCAAACGCAGGTGATATTACTGTTAACGCACCATTGTTAGTACAAGGTGATGTAGCTGGTGATGATGCTAAATTCAATGAGATGCTAAAGAAACACGCTAATAGTGTTACTCAGGCCGTTAGATCAAGTCAAAAACGTAATACATAAAAAGGGGGCTTTATGCCCCTTTATTTTTATAAATACCATATAAAAACTAAAGAGGTATTTTATGGCAAGTTTTTCAAATAATGTGAAGGTTACAAACTTTCAATTAAAATCAGTTGAACCTATGTATAGTAATCAATCTTGGACAGGTCAACGTATTATACGTAGTACCGGTATTCAGTACTATCAAATCGGTCTAACACTAAATTTCAATCCTACAAGTCTTAGTGAAGTGAATGCATTCCTTGCTCAGTACTCACAGGGTAAACCATTTACCGTTACACTCGGTGTAGCTGGTGTATATCACGGACAACAAGCGGGTGCATTAACTGCAACGGCACCAGCGGCAAAAGGTACACGTGTAATCACTACTAATAGTAATCAAATGGCAATAGGTGAAATGATTCAATTCAGTAACCATAATAAGCTATATAAGATTATTGATCGTACTGCAACATCCCTAACTATTTTTCCTGTACTACAAAATACAGTACAGACCAGTGAAATTATCCGTTATGACAATCTAATAGTAGAAGCAGTATTAGATCCAGATAATGATTATACAATGCCTGTAGGTAACTTAATGACACTTAATCTTAAGGCAACGGAGAACATTGTATAATGGATGATTCAGTATTAACTAATCCACAACTATTAAAGTACTATGCTTTAGTTCGTGGTGTAACGAAAACTCGTTTAACTGTAATGGATGTAATGAGTCTTGGCGTTAACGTTACCTGCTTTGATGTACTACCAAATGGTACAAATGGATTTCATTGGACTGATTCACTAATTGATATTTCCCTTGATGGTAATCAGTACATAAGCTTTCCAGATATTATTAGTGGTTCACTACCATCATATGCAGAGACAAAGGGTATCAGTAATGACGCAGTAAATTTTAAAGTAAGTAATGTGAATACATCAGTACGTGCATTGGCATTAGGTGGTTTTCTAAAGAACGCAAAGATGAATATCAAACTTGTGATTCTTAACCCATATGACAGTACCGTATTATATTCAATGCTTATGTTTAGTGGGTTTATTGACTACGTGCAGGCCGTAGCAGATCCCAATGCACCTACTAATGAAATGACTATCTATGTTAATAGTGTATATAAGAAACTCGATAGACAACCTGCACTAATAGCCGCTAACTCAGTTTATCAATCAATATATTCAGGTGATGCGTATTTCTCATTATTAGGACAGGTAAACCAAAATCAGGATTGGAAGTACAAATAATATGCAAAATAAAATCATAAAAATCATACAAGATGCAATTGATAATCCGTATGAATTCGGTACTAACGATTGCAACCTAATAGTACTAAGAATGATAGATCTCATTAACGGTACAACTACTTTAGCTGAACGTGAATATACGACTGTTAAAGAGGGTATAGCAGGACTTAATAAAGAAGGTTGGAATCATACAGGCGAAATAGTTGAAGCCTATTGTGATGAAGTACAACACACAATTGATGGAGATATCTGGTTAGATCCAGACAATCCACTAATTATGGCATTAGTAGCATCAGGTCGTGTACTCGGTGTAAATCAAGATCACACCGGTTTTGAACTTCAACATAAACCAACTAAAGGAAAATACTATAGAGTAAGGAAACAGTAATATGGGTAAAAGTTTAGGCGGTTTCTTTGGTGCCGTAATCACCGCAGTAATCGTAGCAGCAGCAGTATACTTTTCAGGTGGTACAGCATTAGCGGCTATAGGTTGGGGTGCGGCAGCAGGAGCGGCTTCATTAGTAGCGACATCAATGATGAGTCAGATCGGGGCGTCTGCATATGGAGATGTATCAGACTCACTATCACGCAGTACATCACCCACTACTGGCCTACCAGTTATCTATGGCGGTCAGTACCCACATAAGAACGGTATAGACGGTGGATCATTCGTTCTAACGGGTTCTATCGTGAGCTGGTACAACGTGCCAGATAGTTCATCACAGTACTTATTCAGTGAACAGGCAGTAGCCTATACCGGTACATCTAAATTCATCAATCAAATCTACATTGATAATGAACCAGTATTAGCACTACCGATTACATCAGATGGTGTTGTACCAGCGGCAAGTATTTCAACTAAGTACCGTCCGTATCTTCAATTAGAAGTTCGTTTTGGTGGTGATTATACAAGTACTAAAACATTAGCTTCACAATACGCCGGTACAAAATGGACTAATGCATTTCTTGGTAAGGGCATTGTCAGTATCAGTGCTGTTATCAAGAAAACACAAGATAGTCTATCTAATAACATTCTGGTGAATGACCAATTCGCATTAACTTGTGAAATGAAAGGGCAGGTTATTTTAGATTTAGTCAGTGGTACAAGTATTGCTTCAAGTAATCCACCATCAATAATTTATGACTATTTGACTAATGCAGTATACGGAATGGCAATTGATCCATCATTGATTAACCTTGATACGTTTATGGAAACAGCAGCATATTGTGATGCAATGCAGTACTACGCAAACGGTGCTATTAGTTATTCAAGTACTTTCAAAGATAATATTGAAAATATTTGTCAATCATTCGGCGGTATTATGTATGTTCACGCAGGGCAAATCTGTATGACTACTGACCGTAAAACCATTTCCGTACAATCATTCTCTGAAAGTAATATGATGGGTTCAGTACAGATTTCAACATCAGGCAGTACCGATTATTTCAACGTTGTAGACTGCAAGTATACTAACCCTTCATCAATGTACGCTACCGACGTGGTACGCATACCAAGTGATATTACAACTGATGAAGCAGTACGCACCGATGGGCAGGTGATAGCACTAAGCCGTGATTACACGTGGTCATACGATCAAGATGTAATTGCGAAGATGGCAAACGTGGACGTTCTTAAGGCTAAGTACGCCTTACGCACTATCAGCTTTACTACAAGTGAAGGTTGGGATCTAAAGGTATGGGATACAATTACAGTGTCAAATACTGAGATGGCTATCAGTGGTAAGTTCAAAGTACTTTCCAAGGAAGTATCTACCACACAGGAAGACATAGGTTATGTAACCATCACCGCAGTAGAAGCACCTGATGCTATGTATGATGGGGTAGATCCGGGCATATGGTCGCCGAGTGGGGTAATCAACTTCCCACAATTACAGGTAATTCCACCAAGTAATCTTCAGGTTTCACGTAAGGGTAACATTACATCAGGTTCTATTGTTGATCTGTCTTGGACTGCATCAGTGGATCCTTATCTACGCGGTTATTACGTGTACTACAAGCTTAGTTCAGCCAGTGTCTGGACATATGCCGGACAGACTTCACCACAGAAAACTGATTATGAATTGTTTGGATTATCAGATACCGCACAATATGATTTTGGTGTTGAGGCATATTCTAATATTGGATTAGTCAGTACTCGATTGACGTTAACAGGATTAGTACCAAGTTATAATTTCGCATTACCTTCAATTACTGGACTTGTTTTAGTTAACCAAACTGATACACAGTACATCACCAATCAATCAAACTTCTATCTAAGATGGGATGATCAGAAAAACTTGATTGTTAACGGTCGTGCATTTAGCAGCTATTTTAAATATTACGTTGTTAAAATATATGACGGTACTACATTAGTAGATACATTCTACACACAGAGTCCTGAATTCAATTACACCTTAGTAATGAATACTCGCAAGATTCGTAAACCGACTATTGGGATTTACGCACAGGGATTTACTACTGGTACATATGGGCAGGAAGTACAGATTACCGTACAAAACCTACAATGTAAGCTTGTTACTAGTACTAAATTTACTGGTGGTTTTGGTAACTTGTTCGCAAGCTGGACAGCATCAACAGAACCAGATTATGAAGGTGCAATTATTCAAATTACCAGTGGTCAGACAGTACAGACATTCACAAGTAATAAACCTGAATTTGATAGTATTCCAAATATTGTAGATGGAACATATCAGGTTAAGATGGGTCTTTTTGACGTATTCGGTACTGATGGAATTCAGTATTCACCAGAAGTAACAGTACAGATTAATTCTAAGTATCAATTCACAGCAGAAGATGCCGCAGGTATTGAAGAGGTAATTGATCTAAGTAATAAATTAGATGATATTTTATCTCAGGCAGTTAATGAAAGTACAGATTATACTAATACACAAGTATCAGTATTGCAGAACAATATAAATGATAATACGGCTAAGATTACAACTCTTAATCAGACAGTAGTAGATAATGCGTCAGCAACTACTACACAGATTATACAGTTGAAATCTACAGTTGATAGCAATACTGCATCAGTTAATACATTAAGTACTGCTAAAGCTGATAAGAGTACAGTAGATGCAAGTTATTCATTATCAGTTAATGCCAACGGTACTGTAGCCGGTATTCGCTTGGTAGCATCACAGGGTGCAAGTACTAACAGTGCTATCTACTTTGTTGCCGATAAACTATTAGTATCACCAAGTACAGGAGCTACAGCGGGTAGTGTTGCACCATTTGCAATTGTTAATGGTACTACATACTTAAACAATGCGATTATTCAAACTGGTAGTATAGGTTCAGCATATATAGCTGATCTTTCTGTGACTAACTCTAAGATTGCAAATGCAAGTATTAACGCTGCAAAAATAATTGATGGTGAAATTACTAACGCTAAGATTGGTAATACTATTCAGAGTAATAACTACAATCCTAATACTTCAGGATGGCAGATAAACAAAGATGGTTCTTTCTATATCAATGGACAGAATAACGGACGTATGACAATCAACAATAACCAAATATTAATATATGACAATAACGGTACTCTACGTGTCCGTATGGGACTATGGTAATAAATATCTATGGGGTAGTACTTCTACCCCGTTTTTAAAAGGATTTAATAATGGCACAAGGATTACAATGCTGGGATGCTGGCGGGACAATGGTAGTAGATATTGGTGACTACAATATGAGGTATATGGGTTCGGTAGGTTTGAATATTACCTCCGGTACAAACTCATGGAATGTAGGATTCGGGGGTATGCGTACTACAGGATGGTTAGCAATACTAAGATCTAACCAGTACTACAATGAATTTTACTGCATACCAAATAATGATTCATTTTCGGTTCAGTACCTACCTACAGGCGGTGCTTATGCACAAAGTTTAGTATTTGACGTTTATTCATACAACACACTCTAAGGGGGCATTATGTCAGGTTTTCAGGTATACAATTCTGCCGGTGCTCTTACTATCGACTCTAATAATAAATCAGTAGTAACCAGCCAACTAAAGGCAATGGGTAACTTATCAGACACGGGTTTCTATCTAATCAACAGTGCATTCGGTAACGGCTCTACATTGGGTTTTCTTCAAGATAACTTCTTCCCTGATCAGGGTTTACGTTGGTTCCAAATACAGAATGATGGTAGGTACTGCTTTGCCGGTGCAAGTCTCTATGAGGCGAATAGTGGTCGCTTTATGATATCGAGTAACACTAACGGTATCTCATCTGGTTATCTTGATGTTTATGATGCTGGTGGTCAATTAATCTGGAGTGCTGCAAGTGCTGGCAGTATGCCCCGTATTCAGGGATTCTTTTCAGTACCGGCAGGATATGATTTAAGTAGTGCCCTAACACTAAATACATCCTTTGCTAATCCGTGGGTTTGCATTAGTCAGTGTCCGGGCAATATATCAGATGATGGTACTGCAACTGGTTATTCTGGTTTGTTAATTCGCAGGAATAATAGTACTTCATTTACTTTGCAATATGTTAATAGTAAACAAAAACCATATAGTACTGCTATGGGTAATAATGGATTAAATATAGCACTTGCAAGTTTCACCGGTTACTAAATAATAAAGCAGTACAAAATAATAATAAGAAATATGAGGTTTTAAAAATGGATGTGTGGGCAATGATTTCTGCAATTTTTGCGGGGGGTGCCCTAATATGGGCAATATTCCGTGATAAGGGCGGTGACAACAAAGAACTAACAGATCGTGTCTCTACACTGGAATCTAAAATATTAGTACAAGAAAGTACTTTAAGTAGATTAG
The DNA here is from genome assembly GCF_004195115.1 of Rahnella sp. RFA10(1/100). Taxonomy (NCBI): domain Bacteria; kingdom Pseudomonadati; phylum Pseudomonadota; class Gammaproteobacteria; order Enterobacterales; family Yersiniaceae; genus Rahnella; species Rahnella sp. RFA10(1/100). Next base: position 778,930 of record NZ_SEWR01000001.1, on the reverse strand, counting down.
AAGAAGAACAGGATGAAATGAAGGAAACATTAAAATCACTCGGAACGCAGATCCATCAATTGGATTTGAAAATCGAGAGAATTCTAACAATTCTTGAAAAAGTAAAATGAGTAAGGGGCATAATGCCCCTTATTTTATTTGTTGGTTAGTACTTCAATCATCTGATTTAGACGGTTTGGAGTTTGCTTATACCATAGTGAATCTTTAGCTTGTTTAATTGCTTCTTTGTAGTCTTTGGCTTTCAGTGCTGCAATCATCTTCTTAAACTTAAGTACACCGGCATACCCTAACTGAAAGATCATGATAATCATAAAATCTTGCCAGTCTTGAGGAAGGTCTAATTCTAATTTGTAGTACTGCATACGTGCAATTTTAATGTCTTGGTTAAGTAATGCGTTAGCCTTATCTTCACTAATCCCATATGGATATACTTCACTATTAGTTAAAAGGTGTCCGTACCCAATGGTAGGTTTACCAAGACTATCATAGTACTGATAGAACTTATCATTCCTAAACATACCCCGACTTTGTTGATACTGTTTAGTACCTTCATATTGTTTTAATCTGTCTGCTAATTCCATAAATATTCCTATAAGTTAATTATTATGGAAGTATTTATATGGAATGGAGTTATTCAGAAGATTGGAGTGAAGATGTACTATTAGATGGAAGCTATGCTGGTTTTGTTTATATGATTGAATTCCCTGAAACGGGTATGGTGTATTATGGAATGAAACAAATTTACCAGCGGGTTAAAACAGCTAATAAGATCAAATCTACTTCAAAAGAAAACGGATGGAGAGGGTACACCTAAAGCAGCAAAGTAGTTAATAGAATGATTGAAGAGGGTATGGAGTACAAGAAAACCATCTTATGGGGATTCGCTTCAATGGCAGAAACTTCATATATAGAAACTGCAATTATCGTAACAGAAGGGCTAAAGCCTAATATTATTAATTTAGCAGTAATGCAGAAGTGTAGACTACCTACCGGTGAATCTAAGACCAGACTAAGGGGAATACTTCAGGAAATACTATCATGGTTAAATTAAGGTAAATATATGGCAAGTAGAATAGATGTTAGCGGTGCTCAACAATATATAAAATCACAGGGAGTGAAGCTAAAGCAGGACTTCCAAAAAGAAATAATTAATCGTTCAAGAGCATTAGCACAGAAGATGCAAGCAGATATGAATAAATCGGTAGATCGGGGTGCAGTTACCTTTACACAACGGTCAATACTATTCCTTTATAAAAAATCAGGTACAGGTGTTACTACATCAATACTTGTTAAGGATCTACAGGTCAAGTACTTATACGATGTTTTCGTAAAAGAAAAAGCTATTGATAAAATAGTACCGACAAGTGCAGCACGACTATCTGCACAAGGCAACATTGCAGGGTTGAAAAAGAATCTTGCGAGTGGTCGCTATAAAATAGTTAAGGGTAAAAACGGTAAGCAAAGATTAATTGATACTACTAAAAAAGATACAAAGACAAAAACAAAACGTGTAATTGGATTACGTGAATCTAAACGCCGTAAGATCATCTATGACTTCTACCAAGAAGCTAATGATGGTGTACGCCTTATGATATCGGGAATTCAAGGATCGTTTATTATTAAAAGGAATTAATATGGATTTTGAAAAACATTATGGTGAACTCACAAGTGATATTAGAATCAATGGACTTATTCCAGATGGAAATAGTATGCCTATTAATGTAATCTTTCTTGCCAAAAAGTTTAAAAAAATAATCAAAGAAACTGATTATCATATTGATAGTTTTATGAATGCGTGTTTTGAAAAGTCGCAGGATTTAAAAGTAGGTGAAGTACTTAAATGGGAACTACTCGATAGTGGTTTACAGTTTGATGTGTACGTTATCGACACTAAAAAGCTATTCGTTAAGGGTAAACATTTCTGGGTATATGCAATGGGAATTATAGAATGATAGGAATTACAGCAATCATTGAATTGATTAAAACAGGTTTTGGTTTCTTCCAGAAGAAGGAGCAGAGTAAGGCAGATTTAGATGCAAAGAACAGCCATGAACAGAATGAGATCACGCTTGAAGAAACTCGTAAAGGTTTTACATGGCGTCAGGGGCTTGGTTGGGTACTAACATTCATTGTCTTTTACAACTATGTAGTGATACCGCTGTTAGCACTATGTGGAGTGTTACTACCAGCTATACCGCTTGATCAAGTTTGGAAAGTACTTATAATCTTGATTGGTGGTAGTTGAGAAAAAATGGGATTTACTATTTAATTTTCTTTTGTAGGAATTCATATGCGGATATATATCACTTCAAGTTGTTTTATATTATTACTTATAATATTTTTAGTATGTATGAATGACTTTTATCCCACAATTTATGACGGAATAAAAATAACAGATTGGATTTCCTCTATATCTACAGTGCTATCTTTTTTAGTCGCAATTTTTGCATTTTGGTATGCTAAAAATTATTTAGTACAAGAGCGTTATAAAAATGCGAGTAATTTCGCTATAGATATTCTACATAAAGATATGGTTCTGTTATCTTCTTTACAAAAGCAGCAACAATTGCTTTTTATAATTGATAATAGAACTCAATTTTTTATACATAGCACTGATAATCATCAAGAAGATTTCTGCATTAAACATTTAGCATCAACTTATCTCAGTATGCGGGAATTAATTGAATCAATGGATACTTCACTTGAATTAGTCGGCAATGATATATTTAAGGCAAGGATTGTAGGGTGTACCTTCAAAAATAAAGATAATGCTATAACTAATGTTGTGAAAGATTATACTGATTTGAAAGAAAAAATGAACCGACTTTATGTTTTAATCGGTTCTCAATTATTACCTTATTATAGATTCAATTTGAATAACATCGATCCTGATGAAGATATTAATATTCATTTTCCTGAACAGCGTGGTGCTGAAAGAGAAGAAATGTTTAGTGATATAGTAGAACTAACTATAGAATGTAAGAGATTAATGTCTAACATAACAGAGAAAGTTAAAGAGTTGCGTGAAGGTGTTAGTGATTTACAAGAGATATTCAATTTCAAATAATAAAGTAAATACCCGTACATTAATTTATACGGGTATTTTTTTATGGCAAGAATTACAAAAAAGGAATCTGCAAATCACATAAAGGTGATGGATTTAGTACATTCAGATAAGCAACTAACACAAGATGATAAAGAATTCATATTCAATAACTACAAGGGTGATGGGATTGGTGCTACCGGTGCTTTCTTCACGCCTGAAATGCTGGCTTGGGACTTCATATTAGATGCTGGCTGTACTGATGACTGTATAGAACTTTGTGCGGGGATAGGGCGGTTAAGCTACTACCAGTTTCTGCGAAATCAACCCACACATATCACTTGTGTAGAGTTGAATCCTGAATACGTGATGATTGGGAAACGTGTCCTTCCAGAGGCTGAATGGATATGTGGTGATGCTCTTTAGTACTCACCAGATCGTTTTTATCGTGTCGCCTATGGCAATCCCCCATTCGGAAACATCAACACGTCAGAAGCCTTTACAGGCCGTTATAAGGGCAGTGAATTTGAATACAAGGTAATTGAACATGCTTCTACGTTTTCGGCTTATGGGGTCTGGATAGTACCGCAAGGTTCAGCAGGGTTTGTTTACTCTGGTGCTCAGTACTACGACAGGCGTGAATCAGGGAAGTACAAGAAGTTCACAGAACAGACTGGATGGACGTTTGAAGCGGGCTGCGGGATTGATACAAGTATCTACAAGGATGAATGGAATGGTACGAAGGTGATTTGTGAGGCAGTGACGGTAGAGTACTGAAAATTAAATTGATGTATCATTAACATTTGTCGTCACGACGGTGTCATCGATATAACCCCCTGTTCCTTCTGATTTTTTAGTCGGCGCACAAGCGGCAACAGCCATGACCACAACCGCTGCCATGCAGAACGCGGACAATGTTTTGAATAGCTTCATAAATAACTCTCCATGATTTGTTATAAAACCAAAAGAAACAAACTCTTACGGAATCAGCGATATTCACATCGTGCAAAATATCATTGATGTACAGAGTAATTTTAGTGTGGATTATTAAAAGGAGTAATACAAATTAAGCGGGGTTAAAAATAGTAAGAAATTAAAAGAAACAGAACCTTAGTCACTCTGTGGCTGAGGTTCTGTCAGAGAATATTTACTGAGGACGTGTGGCCGCTTTCATTTCACTGACGAAACGGGAAAGCTGAGCCAACATTTCGGAAGGCTGATGCTGATTGTTTTCGATAATGCGTACCGTCGCTGAACCGGAAATAGCCCCGGCAGCTCCCGCAGCCAGCGTTTCTTTCACCTGCGCAGGTTCGGAGATACCGAAACCCTGTAAAGGCGGCGCTGCATGGTATTCACGAAGCTTATCCACTAAGTGATTCAACGGCGTCAGTGCACGTTTTTCCGTCCCCGTCACACCTGCGCGTGACAGCAGATAAGTATATCCGCGGCCATGGGACGAAATTTCACGCAGCAAATCATCAGAAGCATTTGGCGGGCAGATAAAGATAGGGGCGATGCCGTGGCGCAACGCGGCAGCACGGAATGGCGCAGACTCTTCAAATGGCACATCGGCAACCAACACCGAATCAACACCCACTTCAGCGCAACGCTGATAGAAGGTTTCAATGCCGTTGTGGAACACAAGATTGGCATACATGAGCAGCCCAATCGGGATATCCGGATGTTTTTCACGGATGCGTGCCAGCATATTGAAGCATTGTGTCGGCGTCACACCCGCAGCAAACGCGCGCAGGTTTGCATTCTGAATGGTCGGGCCATCAGCCAGAGGATCGGAGAACGGGACACCCAGTTCCAGTGCGTCGGCACCGGCTTCAATCAGCGTATCGATAATTGACAGTGACAGCTCAACGCCCGGATCGCCCAGCGTGACGAAAGGAACAAACGCCCCTTCTTTTTTGCTTTCCAGACGCTTGAATAATTGCTGATAACGTTCCATTAAATTTCTCCCCGGGCAGTCAGGATGTCGTGTACGGTGAAAATGTCTTTGTCGCCGCGTCCGGACAGGTTAACCACCAGAATCTGTTCTTTTTCTGGCGTTTCCTTGATCAGTTTCAGCGCGTAAGCCAGCGCATGAGAGGATTCCAGGGCCGGAATAATCCCTTCATGGCGGGACAATTCTTTAAACGCGTCCAGCGCCTCATCATCGGTGATTGAGACATATTCTGCACGGCCAATGCTGTTGAGGAAGGCGTGTTGCGGACCAACAGACGGAAAATCCAGACCGGCAGAAATAGAGTAAGACTCTTCAATCTGGCCTTCTGAAGTTTGCATCATTGGCGCTTTCATGCCGAAGTAAATGCCCACGTGGCCATGTTTCAGCGGGGCACCATGTTGGCCGGTTTCAATGCCCAGACCGCCGGGTTCGACGCCAATCAGCTTCACACTGGTATCGTCGATAAAATCGGCAAACATACCGATCGCATTAGACCCCCCGCCGACGCAGGCAATGACGGCATCCGGCAGACAGCCTTCTCGTTCCTGCATTTGTGACTTGGTTTCTTCGCCGATCATGCGCTGGAATTCACGTACGATGGTCGGATACGGATGGGGACCTGCTGCCGTCCCGAGCATGTAGTGCGATTTCTCATAGCTGCCGGACCAGTCACGCAGCGCCTCATTACAGGCATCTTTCAACGTGGAAGAACCGCTGTGCACCGGGATGACTTCAGCCCCCATCAGACGCATACGGAATACGTTTGGCGACTGACGCTCAATGTCTTTTGCGCCCATATAAATGCGGCATTTCAGGCCGAGCAGTGCACAGGCCAGTGCCGATGCCACGCCATGCTGACCTGCACCGGTTTCGGCGATGATTTCCGTTTTGCCCATGCGTTTGGCCAGCAATGCCTGACCCAACACCTGGTTAGTTTTATGTGCGCCGCCATGCAGCAAATCTTCACGCTTAAGATAAAGCTTGGTTTTGGTTCCTGCTGTCAGGTTCTTACACAGGGTCAGCGCCGTCGGACGGCCTGCGTAGTTTTTCAGTAAATCAATGAATTCAGCCTGAAACTCAGGGTCGCGCTGCGCACTGACAAAAGCTTCTTCCAGCTGAGCCAGCGCAGGCATCAGAATTTGCGGGACGTACTGGCCGCCAAATTCGCCGAAGTAGGGATTAAGTAAAGTCATGTTATTGCGTCCTGTCTGTCAATTTTTGCGTCATTGCGTGCGGCTTAATACGCCCGCAATGTCTGGAATACGGCGGTAATTTTTTCAGCATCTTTGATGCCAGGTTCGCTTTCAACACCGGAGTTGAAATCCAGCCCTGCGCAACCGAGCTGCGCGGCCTGGACGCAATTATCAGCGCTTAGTCCGCCAGCCAGCAGCACATTGCTCAAATCCTGCCCGGCCAGCGTGCTCCAGTCGAAACGATAACCGGTGCCACCTTTACCGTTGTCCAGCACGTAGCGGTCAACGTGATTCAGGTTGCGTGCCGGAACGGTGTCTTTGACACTCAGCGCCTTCCAGATCTGAACCGTTTGCGGCAATGCTGTGCGCAGTGCGTCGATATACGCCTGGCTTTCATCTCCATGAAGTTGCACGGCGGTCAGACTCAGGGTCTGCGCGGTTTCTGCCACCTTACTGACTGGCTCATCACGGAATACGCCGACATATTTAAGCGGCGCACCGTTCTGTACTTCTTTCGCCAGCGTTTGGGTTACGAAGCGCGGTGACGCTTGTACAAAAATCAATCCGCCATAAATAGCGCCAGCCTGGTGCGCGGCTTTGGCATCCTGAGGGCGGGTCAGGCCACAGACCTTGTTTTCACCCAGCAGCACGCGACGCACGGCGCTGCTCAGGTCTTGTTCTGACATCAGGGCGCTGCCGATCAGGAAGCCATTGGCGAAGCGGCTGAGTTCACGGATTTGTCCGTAGGTATTAATACCTGATTCACTGATGACCGTGACACCATGCGGTACGCGCGGTGCCAGCTCACGGGTGCGGTTAAGGTCGATGGATAAATCGCGCAGGTCACGGTTATTGATACCGACGACTTTGGCTTTCAGTTTAACAGCGCGATCCAGTTCTTCTTCATTACTGGCTTCCGTCAAAATACCCATGTTCAGGCTGTGTGCCACGGCCGCCAGCTGAACGTACTGAGCATCATCGAGCACGGAGAGCATCAGCAAAATGGCATCGGCCTGATAGAAACGGGCCAGATGGATCTGATACGGGTCGATAATAAAATCTTTGCACAGCACCGGCTGTGTGACGGTTTTACTCACCAGCGGCAGGAAATCAAAACTGCCCTGGAAGTATTTCTCGTCCGTTAAAACGGAGATGGCGGAAGCGTAGTCTTTATACACGCTGGCGATTTCTACCGGATCGAAATTCTCGCGGATCTTACCTTTCGACGGAGAAGCTTGTTTACATTCCAGAATGAAGGCCGTTCTTGCCCCTTGCAGGGCATGGTAGAAACTGCGCTGGCTCTGTGTTATTTCATTCTGAAAGCTGGCCAGTGGTTGCTGTTCTTTGCGTGCCGCGACCCAAATTTCTTTATCGCGAACAATTTTGTGGAGCACCGTTTCCTGCTGCATCACTTATCCTCTTGCTGCCAGTGCCACCACGCGCTGGTAGGGTTCACCGCTGCGCATGACGGCCAAAGCCTGTTGTGCGTTTTGCTTTAAATCTTCCTGACCGAACAGACGCAGTAACATCGCCACATTGACGGCTACCGCAGCTTCATGGGCCGGATCTCCTTTACCTTGTAATAAGCGTGCCAGAATGTCACGGTTTTCTTCCGGCTCACCGCCCAGCAGGGATTCAATCGGATAATTATCCAGACCGAAGTCCTGTGGTGTCAGTTCGTAAGTGGTTATCTGACCGTCTTTCAGCTCCGCAACCTGCGTTGCTGCGTGGATCGCCACTTCATCCATCCCACCACCGTGAACCACTGCCGCACGTTCATAACCCAGCGCCCGCAATGTTTCTGCAATCGGCAGCACCAGTTCAGGGCTGTATACGCCAATCAGTGCCAGCGGCGGACGCGCCGGGTTAATCAGCGGACCCAGCACGTTAAACAGGGTGCGGGTTTTGAGTGATTTACGTACCGGCATCGCATGACGGAAACCGGTGTGGTATTGCGGCGCAAACAGGAAACACACGCCCAGATCATCCAGCGCGGCCCGTGATTCTTGCGCAGGCATATCCAGACGGATGCCAAACGCGGCCAGTAAATCGGAAGAACCCGAACGGCTGGATACACTGCGGTTGCCGTGTTTGGCGACCCGGGCTCCGCAGGCCGCCGCGACAAATGCGCTGGCGGTGGAAATATTGATGCTGTTGGTGCCGTCGCCACCGGTGCCGACAATGTCCGCGAACGCATAATCAGGACGCGGGAACGGCTCGGCGTGCGACAGTAACGCTTTGGCGGCTCCGGCGATTTCAGCCGGTTGTTCGCCGCGCACTTTCATGCTGATTAATGCCCCGGCCAGTTGCGCCGGTTCGAGTTCGCCCTTCACGATGGCGGTAAATAGCTGCTGGCTTTCTTCCTGCGTCATCGTCTGAGCGCGAAACAGGTTTTCGAGAATGCCGGGAATAGTTTGCGTTTGCATGACAGTTCTCCTTACGCCAAAGCCCAGGCCAGTGTCTGCTCAAGCAAACGGGCGCCCTGTGAAGTTAAAATAGATTCCGGGTGGAACTGGAATCCACAAACCCGATCTTCTTCGTGACGTACTGCCATCACCATATCGCCGTAACGGGCGTTGACGGTCAGCCCGTCGGGGATCTGGCTGCCCACCAGCGAGTGATAACGCGCGACCGGCAGCGGGTTGTGCATGCCGGCAAACATCGCTTCATTGTCATGCGTAATTGCCGAGGCTTTACCGTGCAGGATTTCCCCGGCCTGCCCGACGAAACCACCGTAGGTTTCCACAATCGCCTGATGGCCGAGACAGATACCGATAATCGGCAACTGACCGCGCAGACGTTTGAGCAACTCTGGCATGCAACCGGCTTCGGAAGGTGTACCCGGTCCCGGCGAAAGCACCAGCACCGGTTTTTCCAGCTGACTGAGTTTTTCGATAATGACGTCAGCCGGGATCTGATTGCGGTAAATCACCACGTTGTGGCCGCTTGAACGCAACTGATCGACAAGGTTGTAAGTAAAGGAATCGACGTTATCGATGAGTAAGATATCGGCCATCTTAAAATACCTCTTTCGCATTATGGGCGGTGGCGATGGCACGCAGCACAGCACGGGCTTTATTACGGGTTTCGTCGGCTTCGGCTTGCGGAACGGAATCAAGTACCACGCCGCCGCCAGCCTGTACGGTGGCGATGCCGTCTTCGACATAGGCCGAGCGGATTACGATGCAGGTGTCTAAATCACCGTGAGCGGTGAAATAACCGACTGCGCCGCCGTAACTGCCGCGACGGGTTTGCTCGGAGGCTGAAATCAACTGCATGGCGCGAACTTTCGGTGCGCCGGTCAGCGTGCCCATGTTCATTACTGCCTGATAGGCGTGCAGGACGTCCAGGTCATGACGCAGTGTGCCGACGACGCGGGACACCAGGTGCATCACGAAAGAGTAACGGTCAACTTTGGTCAGGTCGGCGACATAACGGCTGCCCGGCTCACAGATACGCGCCAGATCATTACGTGCTAAATCCACCAGCATCAGATGTTCGGCCAGTTCTTTATGGTCAGTACGCATTTCCAGTTCAATACGGCTGTCGAGATCCAAATCCAGTGAACCGTCAGCACGACGGCCACGCGGACGTGTCCCGGCAATCGGATAAATTTCAATCTGACGGTTTGTCGCATCGTATTTCAGTGCGCTTTCCGGAGAGGCACCGAACAAGGTGAAATCGTTGTCCTGCATGAAGAACATGTACGGGCTTGGGTTGTTGTTTTTGAGTGTTTCATACGCTGCCAGTGGGGCAGGGCACGGCAGTGAGAAGCGACGGGAAGGGACTACCTGGAAAATCTCACCGGCGCGGATCGCCACTTTCATCTTCTCCACCACAGCACCAAACTCTTCATCACTCTGATTTACGCTCAGTTGCATCTCCGGCACGCTCTGGTGCGGAATGGCATGAGGGGGTAATTGTAACTGGTGTTGCAGTTGTTCAAGGCGAGTATGCAGACGCTGTTTCTCTTCCGGTGACGGCGTAAACAGGCTGGCCTGCAAGCGGCATGAACGGTTCTGGTGGTCCAGCACCAGCAGTGTTTCTGCCAGGTAGAAGCAAAAATCCGGGCACCGCTGGTCGGATTCTAATACCGGTAAATCTTCAAAACCGGCGACCAGATCGTAAGCAAACAGACCGCCGAGGAACATCGCTTCGCGCTCATCAGCGGGTGTTTCCACCGAGGTCAGGATACTGCGCAATGCATCAAACACGGAGCGTGAACGCAGACGGGCGTCTTCGTCCTGCATCTGGTCAATGGACGGGAAGCGCAGTTCGCGTCCGTTCGGACGCACATCGTTGCGAATTTCAGCCGGTAACGCGGCGTCAATCAGTGAGAGTAATGACGCGCCGTTTGGCGTCAGTGCCTGAATTAAAACCCGGGAACCGAGTGCAGTGATACGCAGTGCGCTGTCCACAATCAGCAGGCTCTGAAGATTTTCTTTGCTGGTCACTTCGGAGGACTCCAGCAGCAGGGTCGCCGGACGGGCACCACACAACTGGTGAAAAATGGCCGTCGGGTCGCCGCGGTAACATCCTTCTGCGGTCAGCAATTCTAAACGTGGTTTCTGAATAGTCATTTTGCTTCCTGAAATTTTTTCAACGTTTGTGTGAAACGGATTTCTGATAGGCGGCCACAAAAAAGCCCGCATTATGCGGGCTTCGGGAATCTTGCAGCGTCTGATGACAGCTATGCGTGATTACTCCGCCCGCCAAGGGGAAGTACGCCACCAGCTGAGAACCGCCATCATGTGAGTTTTCATCATCAGACACTCTTGTTTGTTTATAGAAGCTATCGTCTTTAAAACGTAAGCTTTCTGAATCGGTTTGTCACGCCGTTCATTGCTGAACTGCCCCGTGAACTTGCGTACTAGTAAACTAGTTCAGCGGTATAAAGTCAACCCTCTTTTTCCACCATTCCCAACATCAGTGCGCCTGTAGGGTGCAAAAAGTGTTAAAGCACCATAACAGTGCGTAATGACCGGGTGAAATCATCCCTAACGTGTAAAGTCCTAACGCGTTATGATATGCACTGCATTCAGAAACAGGTTAAATCCGCACGTGACGATGACTTTGCCAACAAACACTTTGCCTTCAGCAGACGACCAGACAACCCGCTCCGCCTTTACTCTTTACGATCTCCACAGCCATACCACCGCCTCTGACGGCTATTTAACACCGCAAGCGCTGGTGGCGCGTGCTGTAGAAATGCGTGTCGGCGTACTGGCGATCACCGATCACGACAGCACGGAAGGGCTGGCGCGCGCGGCGCAGGCGATAGCTGATAATCATCTGCCGTTGCAACTGGTAAACGGTGTCGAGATTTCTACGCTGTGGGAAAATCATGAGATTCATATTGTCGGGCTGGGCATCGACCCGGCCCATCAGGCGATGGTGGATTTACTGAAAGCACAGGCGGAATTACGCCAGCAGCGCGCCCGGGAAATGGGGCGACGCCTGGCGAAAGCGCGCATCGAGGGGGCATGGGAGGGGGCATTACGTCTGGCCGATGGCGGCGCCGTCACCCGTGCGCATTTTGCCCGCTATCTGGTGGAAACTGGCGTGGCTGACAACATTGCGCAGGTGTTCAAAAAATACCTCGCCAAGGGCAAGACCGGCTACGTTCCGCCACAGTGGTGTACAATAGAACAAGCGATTGATGCGATTCATCAGTCTGGCGGACAGGCGGTGGTCGCCCACCCGGGACGTTATGACCTATCCACAAAATGGCTGAAACGCTTACTGGCGTTCTTTGCCGAACAAGGCGGTGATGCCATGGAAGTCGCACAATGTCAGCAGGCACCGAATGAGCGTGCTCAACTTGCGGCTTATGCCCGTGATTACCAGTTGCTCGCCTCGCAGGGGTCTGATTTCCATCAGCCTTGCTCGTGGATTGAACTGGGGCGAAAACTTTGGCTTCCTGCAGGCGCAGAGCCGGTCTGGCAACACTGGCCGTCCCCGGGAGAACAGCCTGAAATTGAACCGGTCTGAAGCACGACCGCAGAAGAAGAATTAAGAGGGAACAATGAGTCAATATTTTTATATCCATCCGGAAAACCCGCAGCCCCGCCTGATTAATCAGGCCGTAGAATTGCTGCGCAAAGGGCAGGTTATCGTCTATCCGACAGATTCCGGTTATGCGCTCGGTTGCCGTCTGGAAGAGAAAAACGCCATGGAGCGTATTTGTCGTATCCGTCAGTTAGACAGTAACCATAACTTCACGCTGGTATGCCGGGATTTGTCTGAGCTATCGACTTACGCGCATGTTGATAACGCGGCTTTCCGGCTGATGAAAAACAACACGCCGGGTAATTACACTTTTATCCTGAAAGCCACCAAAGAAGTACCGCGCCGCCTGATGAGCGAAAAACGTAAGACGATTGGCCTGCGGGTGCCCTCCAATCCGATTGCGATTGCCTTACTGGAAGCGCTGGGCGAGCCGCTGATGTCTACCACACTGATGCTGCCGGGCAATGATTTTGCAGAATCTGATCCTGAAGATATCAGAGATCATTTGGGTAAAGTTGTGGATCTGGTGATCGATGGCGGTTCTATCGGCCAGCAGCCTACTACAGTGATTGATCTGACCGAAGCGGCGCCGGAAGTGGTGCGTGAAGGCGCGGGTGATCCCGCGCCTTTCCGGTAACGATTGTTGGAAAAATAAACAGCCCGTACAAACCATTGCAGGATACAAATTGCGGATAACTGTGTATAATGGCGGGCTGGCTTTTTTATAAGTCATTGTAATAATACGTAATAACTGAATTTTGGCGGGCAGACGAGGGTCAACGTCGTGCTGCCGGCTCCCCCCGACGCCTGTGAAGGCGACAAATGAGGCTGCTCAATGAGCGAGAAGTATAATTCCCAGAAACACACCAGCGACAAAGCCAAAGGGTCACGTCCATCTGGTGACAAGCCAAAAAGTGGCAGAAATTCCGGCGCAGCAAAAAGCCGTCCGGAGCCGTCACGGGCTGAAAAACGCGGCGAAAAGCCACGTACTGATAAACCACGCAGCGACAAGCCGCGTTCAGACAAACCACGTTCTGACGCAGGCCGCGGCGATTCACGTATCGAAAATTCCCGTATTGAAAAACCACGTACAGGCAAGCCCGGCCGTCCGGAAAATGCCCGTGGTGAAAAGCCTCGCGCGCCGCTGAAACCGCGCGGGACAAAACCCAAAGCTGAAGCACTGTTTGATGAAAACGGTGACGAAGAAGAAGTGAAATACCAGAAGCCGAAGAACGCGCTGGACAGCACCGAAGGGCAAAGCGAAAAACTGCAAAAAGTCCTCGCTCGTGCGGGCCACGGTTCACGTCGTGAAGTCGAAGCGATGATTCAGGCTGGCCGCGTCAGCGTCGACGGTAAAATTTCTACGCTGGGCGACCGCGTGGAAGTCACCGGCGGCACCAAAATTCGTCTCGATGGCCACGTTCTGTCAGTGATGGAATCACAGGACACCGTTTGCCGCGTGCTGGCGTATTACAAGCCGGAAGGCGAGTTATGTACACGCAGTGATCCGGAAGGGCGCCCGACCGTTTTTGACCGTCTGCCAAAAATGCGCGGTTCCCGCTGGATCGCAGTAGGCCGTCTGGACGTTAACACCTCGGGTCTGCTGTTATTCACTACCGACGGTGAACTGGCTAACCGCCTGATGCACCCGAGTCGTGAAGTTGAGCGCGAATATGCCGTGCGCGTTTTCGGTCAGGTTGATGATGAAAAAATCAAACAACTGAGCCGTGGTGTGCAGCTGGAAGACGGCCCTGCGGCATTCCGCTCGATCAAATTCCAGGGCGGTGAAGGTCTGAACCAGTGGTACAATGTGACCCTGACAGAAGGGCGCAACCGCGAAGTTCGTCGTCTGTGGGAAGCCGTTGGCGTACAGGTAAGCCGTCTGATCCGCGTACGTTATGGGGATCTGAACCTGCCTAAAGGCCTGCCTCGCGGCGGCTACAAAGAGCTGGATCTGCCGGATATTAACTATCTGCGTACACTGGTCGACATGACCGAAGAAACCGTCAGTAAGTTGCCGGTTGAGCGTGACCGTCGCCGTGTAAAAGCCAACCAGATCCGTCGTGCTGTTAAGCGCCACACTCAGGTTGCACCGGCCCGTCGAACTACCGGTCCGGCAAAACGGGGTTAATCGCTGACAAGCGAGGCACTTGTGTCTATGCTCATAAACCGCAGTCTGTGACTGCGGTTTTTTTTGCTCAAAATTCAGGGCGTAGCCATCTTCTGTTACACACCCTGTTTATGAATACAACGCAAGGAGCCGATTATGATGTTGATTACCGGAGGTGCCCGCAGCGGCAAGAGCCGTTTTGCCGAGCAGGTGGCAGAGAAACGCGGGGGCGAAGTATTGTATATCGCCACGTCGGTCATAACCGATGCGGAAATGGCGGAGCGTATCCGTTATCACCAGCAACAACGCCCGGCTCACTGGCATACGTTTGAAAGTTACCGGGATCTGGGAAACATCATCCTCGAGCATCAGGTACAGTTTCCGACCATTATTATCGAGTGCATCACGACGCTGATGACCAATCTTTTGTTTGATATTGTCGGTGAAACATCGGTGGAAGATATGGATTTTGAAGCGATAGAGCAGCATATTTTTGCGCAAACCACGCAACTGACGAAAGTTGCGCAACAGGCTGACTCCGAAGTGATTATCGTCACCAATGAAGTCGGAATGGGCATTGTGCCGGATAACCTGCTGGCGCGACGTTTTCGTGATATCGCCGGGCGGGTGAATCAGCAACTGGCGGCTGCGGCGGACGATGTATACCTGATCGTATCCGGCATCCCGGTTCCGGTGAAAACCTCGGAATAAAACGATGAAGGAAAGGGAATTTATTATGGCCTTATGGCGACTGTTTCTCGCAATGTTGCAGTTTCTCACCCGTATCCCGGTCAGGGAACGCTGGTGTGACGGCATCGGACTGAAAGAGTATGCGCGCGGTATTGTGTGCTTTCCGCTGGTCGGGCTGGTCATCGGGTTACTGACCGCGCTGGTGTGGCTGTTTCTGCTGCCGCACGTCGGGGCGCTACCGGCGGCGATTGCCGTTGTCATCGTACATATCATGCTGACCGGCGGTTTACATCTCGACGGGCTGGCTGACAGTTGCGACGGCTTATTCTCCGTGCGCAGCCGGGAGCGGATCCTGGAAATTATGCGCGACAGCCGCATTGGCACCTACGGCGCACTGGCACTGATTGTGGCTGTTCTGCTTCGTACGGCGTTGATTTATCAGCTTAGCGCCGACGGACTGCCAGTGCTGACATGTCTTATCCTCACGCCGGTGGTCGGGCGTGGCATGATGGCGGTGATGATGTACCGTCAGGCCTATGCCCGCGAGTCGGGAATGGGCAATTTATTTATCGGTAAAATCAGCGAGGGGCATTTTTATATCACCTTGTTGCTGATGGCCTTTCTGACGCTGATTGTCGGCGGATTCACGACACTGCCGGCACTGCTTATTACACTGACAGGTGTGCTGGGCTTACGGTATTTTATCGCCCGGCGTATCGGTGGCCAGACCGGCGATACGTTGGGCGCAGCGTGCGAGTTGAGCGAACTGCTCTTCCTGTTTTTCCTGTTATGGCACTGAGAAAAGGGACTCAATAATGAAACTGTATCTGATACGGCACGGACAAACTCAGGCTAATGTTAACGGCGTATTTTGTGGCAGCAGCGACATTGTGCTGACTGCGGAGGGGGAGCGACAGGCGCAGCATGTGGCGCGTCAGCTGGCTGCTACGCCGCTGGATGCCCTGATCCATACCGATATGCGCCGCAGCCGTGATATGGCCGGTATCATTGCCCACGGGCGCGAACTGACGATAGAGACTCAGCCATTGTTGCAGGAGATGGCGTTTGGCGAGTGGGAAATGCGTCATCACAATGAACTCGAAGCCTCACAGGCAGAAGGCTATCAGGCCTGGTGTCAGGACTGGCAAAAGGCCGAGGTGCCACAGGGGGAATCCTTTACGGCGTTCACCTCGCGTATCCGTCAGGCCTTGCAGCAGTTGCATTTGCGTCCGCAGGAAAGCAGGCTCGCGATAGTGGCACATCAGGGTTCACTCAGCCTGTTGCTGGCGATGATGCTTAAGCTGGCACCTGCGGATATGTGGCGTTTCCCGTTTAAACAAGGCTGTTTGTGTGAAATTGATCTCAGCCCCGGCACTTGTGTGATTCAGCGCTTTAACGACAGCGGTATTTAACTTTTCAAACACATAAGGACGACACCATGGCTTCGCTGGCAAACATTCTCCGTCAGATAGCGGTTCCCGATGCACCGGCCGCTCAGAGGGCGGCGGCACGACTCGACAGTCTGGTGAAACCGCCGGGCAGCCTGGGTCGTCTGGAACAACTGGCGATTCAGCTGGCTACAATTCGCGGTAACCACCCCCTGCATTTCCCGAGCAAAGAAGTGTTGGTGATGGCAGCCGATCATGGTGTATGGCAGGAAGGCGTCACGCCGTCCCCACAGGCGGTAACGGCGATCCAGGCGGTCAATATTGTGCAGGGGAAAGCCGGGGTTTCGGTGCTGGCACGGGTGGCCGGTGCGCAGGTAACGCTGATTGACTGCGGTATCATTGGCGCGGATATTCCCGGAACGCTCAATCATAAGGTCGCGCAGGGAACGGGCAATATTGCCACCGGCCCGGCCATGACGCGCGAAGAGGCGGAATCTTTACTGATCTGGAGTGCGGAACGGGTGATCGCGAAAGCCGAAAGCGGGTTATCCCTGCTGGCTGTGGGTGAGCTCGGAATGGCAAACACCACGGCTGCGGCTGCGATGGTGGCTGTACTGACCGGCGCTGCGCCAGCACAAACCGTCGGGCTGGGTGCAAATCTGCCACCTGACAGACTGGCGCATAAAATCAGCGTGGTCGAAAAAGCCATTGCGGTAAATCAGCCTGATCCTTCAGATGCGCTGGATGTGATGGCGAAAGTCGGGGGCTTTGAACTGGTCGCCATGGCAGGGGCCATGATCGGAGCCGCGGCGTCTGGTATTCCGCTGGTACTGGATGGTTATCTTTCTTACGCCTCAGCGCTGGCGGCATGCCAGATAGCCCCCGGGCTGAAACCCTACCTTATTCCTTCACATATATCAGCCGAGCAGGGCGCGACGCTGGCACTGGAAGCACTGGGGTTGCAACCGTATTTTGATCTGAACTTGCGACTTGGCGAGGGCAGCGGCGCGGCGCTGGCGTTACCGCTGATTGATGCCGCCTGTGCCGTTCATAACGAAATGGCGACACTGGCGGAGTGTCAGATAGTGCTTTGAAAGTGAAAACAGGGTATCACCAGTCGATGCCCTGTTGCGCCATAATGCCGGCGTCAAAGGCATGCTTCACCGGACGGAGTTCGCTGACCGTATCAGCCATTTCCAGCAAATCACGGTGGCAGCCGCGCCCGGTGATAATCACCGTCTGATGCGCCGGACGCGTGTTCAGGGCCTCGATCACTTCCTGCAAATCCAGATAACCGAAACTGACCATATACGTCAGCTCATCAAGCACCACGAGATCTAATGATGTATCGGCCAGCATCCGTTTGCCGTGTTGCCAGACGGCCTGACAGGCTTCGGTATCGGTTTCTTTATTCTGCGTTTCCCAGGTAAAACCGGTCGCCATCACCTGAAATTCCACGCCGTGAGGTTCGAGCAGGTTTTTCTCGCCGTTAGGCCATTCCCCTTTAATAAACTGGATCACTGCTGCGCGCATACCGTGCCCGACGGCGCGGGTTACCGTACCAAAGGCCGCCGTGGTTTTTCCCTTACCGTTACCGGTAAACACAATCAGGATCCCGCGTTGTTCTTTTGCGGCGTCAATGCGTGCATCAACCTGTTCTTTCAGCTTTTGCTGGCGCTGTTTATGGCGATCTTCGGTCATCAGAGGCTCCGTGGTTATTCTGCCGGACCGGCTTTGCGCCCCGGCTGGGCATCAAAACTGATACCGGTTTTACGGCGGCTGTCATCGCCCATCAGATACAAATACAGCGGCATGATATCGGCCGGTGTTTTGAGTTTATCTTTGTTCTCATCAGGAAAAGCGGAGGCGCGCATGCCGGTTCGTGTGCCGCCAGGATTGATGCAATTGACACGCAGGCCGGTGTGTTTATGCTCTTCGGCCAGCACCTGCATCATGCCTTCGGTGGCAAATTTTGACACGGCGTAAGCGCCCCAGCCGCTGCGGCCTTCGCGTCCGACGCTGGACGTCGTGAACACCAGCGAGGAGCTGGCAGATTTCAACATCAGCGGCAGTAACGCCTGGGTCAGCATAAACGTGGCGTTAACATTGACCTGCATGACGTCCATCCAGTCCTGCAATTTAATTTCAGCCATCGGCGTGATATCAGTCAGCAAACCGGCGTTATGCAAAACGCCGTCGAGATGCGGCACCCATGCGGCGATTTGCTCTGCGACGCGCTGGCAATCCTGCTGACTGGCGGTCAGTAAATCCAGTGCATAAATGAAAGCCGGCCGCAAATGACGAGCCGCAATTTCCTGCTGTACACTGGCGAGTTTACTTTCGGTACGGCCCAGCAAAATGACCTGCGCGCCGAAACGGGCATACGTCAGTGCGGCTTCACGGCCGATGCCGTCGCCAGCGCCGGTAACCAGAATGATACGATGATTGAGCAAATCGGATTTAGGATGATAATGCACGGTCAGTCCTCTTAATGGGGCGGTTATGTGGCGGCAAACGGCCGTCATCACATCAGGCGCTCTTCATATCACAATGGCGAAAACGGGAGTTGTTGCGCTCAACCAGAATTCGCCATTTTGATGAGAATTTTAGGTTTTTCGCGAGTGATCACCGCTTATATGCCTCAAATGGGCATCAGTTTCAATGATTAACCGAAAAACGGGCAGCTCTTTTGTAACAAAATTGGAACACAGACGCACTCTGTTTTACGCCTGAGTCAGGATGTCATCTTCGAACAAGACGTCAGTACGGCGATTGTTTAGAATGATTAACAACTTTCTCACCACGGTTTTATTACCACATTGAAAAGGCGGTATGTGTGGATTTACTTTCTCTTTACGGGCTGTTTTTGGCCAAAGTTGTGACTGTAGTTATTGCCATCGGGGCACTGGTCGTTTTACTTGTTGGTCTTCGTCAACGTAAGTCTCACGGTAAAGGTGAGTTGCAGCTAATCGATTTAGGCGAACAGTACCGCGAAATGCAACGTGAAATGCGCCATGCGCGCATGAACCCTGCCGAGCTAAAAATTCATAGCAAACAGCTGAAAAAAAAGAACAAAGCGGAGGAAAAACAGAAAAAACTGCAGGCCAAAACCGGGAGTCCGAAAAGCAAACCCTGCCTGTATGTACTCGATTTCAAAGGCAGTATGGATGCCCACGAAGTGACATCGCTGCGGGAAGAAATTTCAGCCGTGCTGGCCGTGGCCACGCCGGAAGATGAAGTATTGCTACGCCTGGAAAGTCCGGGCGGTGTGGTACATGGTTACGGGCTGGCGGCTTCTCAGCTGGTGCGTCTGCGTCAGAGCGGTATTCGTCTGACGGTTGCGGTGGATAAAGTTGCAGCCAGCGGCGGTTATATGATGGCCTGTGTAGCGGACAGGATTGTCGCCGCGCCGTTTGCCATCATAGGTTCAATCGGCGTCGTTGCCCAGATCCCTAACTTTAACCGTCTGCTGAAACGAAATGACATTGATATTGAGTTGCACACTGCGGGCGAGTTTAAACGTACCCTGACTTTATTGGGTGAAAATACCGAAGAAGGCCGGGAAAAATTCCGTGAAGATCTGAACGAAACCCACGTGCTGTTTAAAGAATTTGTACATCAGAACCGGCCGTCGCTGGATATTGATGCGGTCGCCACCGGTGAACATTGGTTCGGTACCCAGGCGCGTGAGAACGGTCTGATTGATGCTATTGGCACCAGTGATGATTTACTGATTGCGGAAATGAAAAATCATGAAGTGATTGCGGTGCGTTACAGCCGCCGTAAACGTATGATGGACCGCTTCACCGGTAGCGCGGCACAAAGCGTGGATCGCCTGTTCCTGCGCTGGTTACAACGCAGTCAGAAACCTCTGTTGTAATTTTTTTCCCGGAACATATAAAAGAAAAAGGGACATCCGTCCCTTTTTAATCCGAAAGAGTGAGTCTCGCCGTTTATCGGTTACCTATACCTTTATTAGCGATTCTTTTATCTCAATCTTCGAGATGGTATTTTTCTGAAAAAAGATGGGCCAGATGTTTAAACATATTAAATACTGCGGTGGTTTTTCTGGTCGGTAAGCCGTCTTCATCCATGAAAAACTCCCCGCGGAAAACCAGCACATTACCTTTCTGCTCAACCTCTGTCGCCAGCATTCCGTGGATGTAATCTTCGTGCTCACGGATAACCTTATTCGCTTCGATCAGTAAAGCTTCGCGGCTAATTGCCGATGTATTTTCGTGCATGATATTTACTCCCCACTATAATTGCTGACGTTATTGTAATCCTGACGTTGATAAAACCGCAAATCTGCTGGGGGTAATCCGCTTAAGCAGGCTGGTTATATTTTGAGCAATCTATAAAAGGCGGATGCGATTTGGCGAAAAAGGCCTTTCCGTGTTAATTAGTTTGCGTGGCGATTTTTATCAGGTAGAGTGTGGGATTTTGTGGCTTCAGGTGGAATGTTTTGTTTACGCTTGGTTGTTATTTGACTTAAAAACGGGCGCGTTCTGCTGAGCCCTGTCTGGTTAATCCCTCGCAGAATCAGTGATTTGAACCTCTGGAAGTCAGTGCGTTCCTTCTTTTAAAGAAATCAGTTGACGTTCTGACTCACTGCCGCAATATAAAAAAAGACGTGTAATTGTGCCGCGGCATAACTAGGCAAAATCTTCTTCAGATGATGAAGAATCATTCAGGTAAAGGTAATTATGGGCAAAGCTCTCGTAATAGTTGAGTCCCCGGCAAAAGCCAAAACGATTAATAAATATTTAGGAAATGACTACGTGGTTAAGTCCAGCGTCGGTCATATCCGTGATTTACCCACCAGTGGATCCGCTGCTAAAAAGACCGCCGACTCAACCGAAGAAAAAACAAAGAAAAAAGTAAAAAAGGATGAGAAGACCGCGCTGGTTAATCGCATGGGCGTCGACCCGTATCACGGTTGGGAAGCACAATACGAAATACTTCCGGGTAAAGAAAAAGTTGTTGCTGAGTTAAAAGCGTTAGCGGAAAAAGCTGACCACATCTATCTCGCAACCGACCTTGACCGCGAAGGAGAGGCGATTGCCTGGCATTTGCGGGAAGTGATTGGCGGTGATGACAAACGTTTCAGCCGCGTCGTATTTAATGAAATTACCAAAAACGCGATCCAGAACGCCTTTAAAGAACCGGGCGAACTGAATATTGATCGTGTGAACGCTCAGCAGGCGCGTCGTTTCATGGACCGCGTGGTGGGTTACATGGTATCTCCGCTGTTGTGGAAGAAAATTGCCCGTGGTTTATCCGCAGGTCGCGTTCAGTCCGTGGCGGTGCGTCTGGTTGTCGAGCGTGAGAAAGAAATCAAAGCGTTCGTGCCGGAAGAATACTGGGAGTTGCATGCGGATTTGCTGGCGAAGAAAGAAACCGCGCTGCAAATGGAAGTGACGCATCATCTCGACAAACCGTTCAAACCGGTGAATAAAGAACAAACTCATGCGGCCGTTTCGCTGCTTGAGAAAGCGCGCTATACCGTGGTTGATCGTGAAGACAAACCAACCAGCAGTAAGCCGGGTGCGCCTTTCATTACTTCCACGTTGCAACAGGCGGCCAGTACGCGTCTGAGCTTTGGTGTGAAGAAAACCATGATGATGGCACAGCGTCTTTACGAAGCCGGTCACATCACCTATATGCGTACTGATTCCACTAACCTGAGTCAGGATGCCGTGGAAATGGTGCGCGGCTATATCGGCGAAAATTTCGGTAATAAATATCTGCCGAAAGCTCCGCTGCAATACAGCAACAAAGAGAATTCTCAGGAAGCGCACGAAGCGATTCGTCCTTCTGACGTAGCCGTGACGTCTGAACAATTGAAAGATATGGAAGCGGATGCGCAACGTTTGTATCAGCTGATATGGCGTCAGTTTGTGGCCTGTCAGATGACACCGGCTCAGTACGATTCCACTACGCTGACGGTGAAAGCCGGGGATTATTCTTTGCGCGCCAAAGGCCGTACGCTGCGTTTTGATGGCTGGACCAAAGTGATGCCGGCGTTGCGTAAAGGCGACGAAGACAGAACCCTGCCCGCCATCGAAGTGGGGACGGATCTGGAACTGCAACAACTGCTGCCGACTCAGCATTTCACCAAGCCGCCTGCGCGTTTTAGCGAAGCGTCACTGGTGAAAGAACTGGAAAAACGGGGTATTGGCCGCCCGTCTACTTATGCGTCGATCATTTCGACCATTCAGGACAGGGGCTACGTTCACGTTGAAAACCGTCGCTTCTATGCAGAAAAAATGGGCGAAATCGTTACCGATCGTCTGGAAGATAACTTCCGTGAACTGATGAACTACGATTTCACCGCACGTATGGAAGACGGGCTGGATCAGGTCGCCAATAACAAGGCGGAATGGAAAGCCGTTCTGGATGAATTCTTCACTGAATTCAGCAAGCAGCTGGAAACGGCTGAGAAAGACCCTGAAGAAGGCGGTATGCGTCCGAATCAGATGGTGCTGACCAGCATTGAATGTCCGACCTGCGGACGTCCGATGGGGATACGTACCGCCAGCACCGGTGTGTTCCTGGGATGTTCCGGTTATGCCTTGCCGCCGAAAGAACGCTGCAAAACCACCATCAACCTGATTGCTGATGCCGAAGTGTTGAACATTCTGGAAGGTGATGAAGCCGAAGCTAATGCGCTACGCGCCAAACGCCGTTGTGCCAAATGCGGTACGGCGATGGACAGCTATCTCATCGATAATCAGCGTAAATTGCATGTCTGTGGTAACAACCCGGAATGTGATGGTTATGAAATCGAAGAAGGCGAGTTCCGTATCAAGGGTTACGACGGCCCGATCGTTGAGTGCGAGAAATGTGGCTCTGAAATGCACCTGAAAATGGGGCGTTTCGGTAAATACATGGGCTGTACCAACGACGAGTGCAAAAACACTCGTAAGATTTTGCGAAACGGTGATGTGGCGCCGCCGAAAGAAGATCCGGTTCCGCTGCCGGAATTGCCGTGTGAGAAATCAGACGCGTATTTCGTGCTGCGTGACGGTGCGGCAGGGGTATTCCTGGCTGCCAACACATTCCCTAAATCGCGCGAAACCCGTGCGCCGCTGGTGGAAGAACTGAAGCGTTTCAAAGATCGCTTACCGGAAAAACTCAGCTATCTGGCCGATGCGCCGGTGGCAGATCCGGAAGGGAATAAATCCATGGTGCGTTTCAGCCGTAAAACTAAGCAGCAGTATGTGTCTTCAGAAAAAGACGGCAAAGCCACGGGCTGGACCGCTTTCTTTGTGGACGGCAAATGGGTTGAAGGCAAAAAATAATTATCGCCTTCATATTTCAAGTTGCCGGTGCGTTGGCTGCACTCAGTCGGCCCAGTCACAGGGTCAGCCATGCTCCCGGGGATGCCAGAGTTTGTCGCATTCCTGCAACTCGAATTATTTAGGCGATAACAGATTTATTTCACTCTGTTAAGCAGGTGTAAAAAACCAGTCCTCCGGGCTGGTTTTTTTATTGCATTCAGATCTATCATCGACCCTGATTTGCTGTTTTTCTTATCAGGGCAGCGCTGCCCGCAATTGTCATTATGTTCTCTGGCTATACAACGCGTTAATTATTGATATAATTGTTATATAAAATTTATTCTTATGCATTCAGGTAATAAGTTAATGCATCTGGGGCATAAATAACGTTCGTTAACAGACTACCGGCATTCATTATAAAATTATTTCAGTCTGTTCAGCCCCCGGGTGAACAGGGATGACGGCAGGGTGCGAAAACTAGGATGGTATGAGATATGAAATTGCAGCAACTGCGCTATATCGTAGAGGTTGTTAATCACAATCTGAACGTCAGTTCGACGGCAGAAGGCCTGTACACGTCGCAGCCCGGGATCAGCAAACAGGTGCGGATGCTGGAAGATGAACTGGGGATCCAGATTTTTTCCCGCAGTGGAAAACATCTGACGCAAGTCACACCGGCAGGGCAGGAAATCATCCGTATTGCCCGTGAAGTGTTGTCTAAAGTGGATGCGATCAAAGCCGTTGCCGGTGAGCATACCTATCCGGACAAAGGTTCGTTGTATGTGGCGACGACACACACGCAGGCACGTTATGCTTTACCGAATGTAATTAAAGGTTTTATCGAGCGTTACCCCCGTGTTTCATTGCATATGCATCAGGGATCGCCGACGCAGATTGCTGAAGCGGTTTCGAAAGGCAATGCGGATTTCGCGATCGCTACCGAAGCGCTCCATTTATATGACGATCTGATCATGCTGCCTTGCTATCACTGGAACCGTGCCGTGGTGGTTCAGCCTGATCATCCGCTGGCGGGTAAAGAGAAGGTCACCATTGAAGAACTGGCAGCCTATCCGATTGTGACTTATACCTTCGGCTTCACCGGCCGTTCAGAACTCGATACTGCATTTAACCGCGCCGGTCTGACGCCACGCATTGTATTCACCGCCACAGATGCTGACGTGATTAAGACTTATGTTCGTCTGGGACTGGGCGTGGGTGTCATTGCCAGCATGGCGGTTGATCCGATCCAGGATCCGGATCTGGTGACCGTGGATGCGAGTGATATTTTCACCTACAGCACCACCAAAATCGGCTTCCGCCGCAGTACATTCCTGCGCAGCTACATGTATGATTTCATCCAGCGCTTTGCGCCACATCTGACGCGTGACGTGGTGGATACGGCTATTTCCCTGCGCTCCAACGAAGATATTGAAGAGATGTTCAAGGACATCAAGCTGCCGACAAAATAAGTCGTCACAAACGTAGCGCCTCTCTGATCCCGTTGCATCCTTACCCGATGCGGCGGGATTTTTTTTGCCTGATGATCAGTTTGAGCTGTTATAAAAATGTTAACGATAAATTGTGTTATCTTTAAGTATGCACTTATAAGCCAGCGGGTTATTACGCATGGCCACGCTGAGCGCTAAAGGAGAAGCTATGTCGTCTATTCGCAAGAACAGTCTGGATAAGCTGGCTGTCCGGGAGAAAGAATTCTACTACTACAGCCTGCCACTCGCGGCCAAAACGCTGGGTGATATTCAGCGTCTGCCAAAATCCCTCAAGGTATTACTCGAAAATTTACTGCGCCACGTCGATGGTGACACTGTCACCGAAAATGATCTGCAGGGGCTGGTCGAATGGCAAAAAACCGGTCATGCCGACCGCGAAATTGCTTATCGTCCGGCGCGGGTGCTGATGCAGGATTTTACGGGTGTACCCGCTATCGTCGATCTGGCCGCGATGCGTCAGGCGGTAAAACGCCTTGGCGGGAATGTCGATCAGGTCAATCCTCTGTCACCTGTTGATCTGGTTATCGACCACTCGGTAACTGTCGATGAATTCGGTGATGATGAGGCATTCAGTGAGAATGTGCGTCTCGAAATGGAGCGCAACAACGAGCGCTACCAGTTCCTGCGCTGGGGGCAAAAAGCCTTTAACCGTTTCCGCGTTGTGCCGCCGGGTACCGGGATTTGTCATCAGGTCAATCTTGAATATCTCGGACAAACTGTCTGGTATGAAGAACAGGAGGGTAAAACGGTCGCTTATCCTGACACCCTGGTCGGGACAGATTCCCATACCACGATGATTAACGGTCTGGGGATTCTGGGCTGGGGTTGTGGCGGTATCGAAGCCGAAGCCGCGATGCTCGGGCAGCCGGTTTCCATGTTGATCCCGGACGTTGTGGGTTTCAAACTGACCGGTAAATTACGTGAAGGCATTACCGCGACTGACCTGGTGTTGACGGTCACCCAGATGCTGCGTAAACACGGCGTGGTGGGGAAATTTGTCGAATTCTACGGTGATGGCCTGGCGGACTTACCTCTGGCTGATCGCGCGACCATTGCCAATATGTCGCCGGAATTCGGTGCAACCTGCGGCTTCTTCCCGGTAGATGATGTGACACTGAGTTACATGAAGCTCAGTGGCCGCAGTGACGAACAAATCGAACTGGTCAAAGCCTATTCTCAGGCTCAGGGTTTATGGCGCCATCCCGGTGACGAGCCGGTATTCACCAGTACCCTGGCGCTGGACATGGGCGACGTAGAGCCGAGTCTGGCCGGGCCGAAACGTCCTCAGGATCGTGTCGCGCTGCCCAATGTTCCGAAAGCATTCAAAGCGGCGACTGAACTGGAGTTGGGTAACAGTAAGCCGGGGCGTAGCGATAAAGAAAGTTTCACGCTGGAAGGCCAGCATTATTCGCTGACCACCGGTGCGGTAGTGATTGCGGCAATCACCTCTTGTACCAATACTTCAAACCCGAGCGTGCTGATGGCGGCCGGTCTGCTGGCGAAGAATGCCGCTGAAAAAGGCCTGGCCAGCAAGCCGTGGGTAAAAACATCGCTGGCACCAGGTTCCAAAGTGGTGACCGATTATCTTAATGCGGCAGGTCTGATGCCACATCTGGAGAAACTGGGTTTTAATCTGGTGGGCTACGGCTGTACGACCTGTATTGGTAACTCCGGGCCGCTGCCGGAACCCGTTGAGTCAGCGATCAAAGCGGGTGATTTAACCGTCGGAGCCGTGCTTTCCGGCAACCGAAACTTTGAAGGGCGTATTCATCCGCTGATTAAAACCAACTGGCTTGCCTCGCCGCCGCTGGTGGTGGCGTATGCGCTTGCCGGTAATATGAATGTCGACCTGACGCAGGATCCTCTGGGGGATGGGGCTGATGGCAAGCCTGTTTACCTGAGAGATATCTGGCCGTCGGCCAACGATATCGCCAATGCAGTCGCACAGGTGACGACAGACATGTTTCATAAAGAGTACGCCGAGGTGTTTAACGGCGATGCGAACTGGCAGTCGATCCAGGTTGAAGGTACGCCAACTTACACCTGGCAGGAAGATTCTACCTACATCCGCCATCCGCCGTTCTTCAGTGATATGAAGGCTGAGCCAGATGCACTGGAAGATATCAAGGATGCGCGAATACTGGCGATTCTGGCGGATTCAGTGACCACCGACCACATTTCGCCTGCCGGGAATATCAAGGCTGACAGTCCGGCTGGTCTGTACCTGACCCAGCATGGGGTCGAGCCGAAAGCCTTTAACTCCTATGGTTCACGGCGTGGTAACCACGAAGTGATGATGCGCGGAACGTTCGCCAATATCCGCATCAAAAATGAAATGGTGCCGGGTGTGGAGGGCGGTTATACACGTCATATTCCGTCGCAGGATCAGCTGGCGATTTACGATGCGGCGATGCGCTATCAGCATGAAAATGTGCCGACCGCTGTGATTGCCGGTAAAGAGTACGGTTCAGGTTCAAGCCGTGACTGGGCGGCCAAAGGCCCGCGCCTGCTGGGCGTTCGTGTGGTTATCGCCGAATCATTCGAGCGTATTCACCGTTCGAATCTGATCGGAATGGGGATTTTACCGCTTGAGTTCCCGCAGGGTGTGACGCGCAAAACGCTGAAACTCACCGGCGATGAGCAGATCAGCATCAGCGGATTGCAAACCCTGACGCCGGGGCAGGATGTCGCGGTACATATCACTTTCGCCGATGGCCATACTGAAACGATCGATGCACGTTGTCGGATCGATACCGGCAATGAGCTGACGTATTTCCAGAACGGCGGTATTTTGCATTATGTGATCCGCAAGATGCTGTAATATCTGTTCTTCTGCCGATCAAAAAGGGCACCTTCTTAAGGTGCCCTTAATATTTTCATCGCACTATATAACAGCCTTATTTATCGAGCAGGTGGCCCATTTTGGCGGCTTTAGTCGACAGGTAACGTTCGTTTTCCGGATTACGACCAACGATCAGCGGAACGCGTTCGGTGATGTTAATGCCAGCTTCGGTCAGAATTTCAACTTTTTTCGGATTGTTGGTCAGCAGGCGCACTGAATCCACGCCCAGCAGCTTGAACATGTCGGCGCACAGCGTGAAGTCACGCTCATCTGCGGCGAACCCGAGCTGATGATTAGCCTCGACCGTGTCGTAGCCTTTGTCCTGTAAAGCGTATGCGCGGATTTTATTCAGCAAACCGATGTTACGGCCTTCCTGACGGTGATACATCAGGATGCCCCGGCCTTCTTCAGCGATATGATTCAGTGCAGCTTCGAGCTGAAAGCCGCAGTCACAGCGCAGGCTGAATAAGGCATCACCAGTCAGACACTCGGAGTGAACGCGCGCGAGAACCGGCGTATCGCCAGTGATATCGCCAAAAACTAACGCCAGATGGTCGTGTCCGGTGGCCAATTCTTCAAAACCCACCATCAGGAAATCGCCCCAAGGTGTTGGCAGATTGGCTTCTGCCACCCGTTTCAGCTGCATTTTACGCTCCAAAAAAACCACAAATAGTCTTTATTTACAGTAAATATTTTACTTGTTGATGCGCATCCTACTTTCCGATGCGGCCTCTGGATAGGGAATCGGTGCCTTTCCATCATGACAGGCATCATTTTGCCACAGTTTGGGTCACAGTTTAGCGGGAATATTTGAACGATTAGTTCATAACTTATGAATTATAACCGCTTCTTCAACAACTCACGTCAAAGGAATGTTAAGCAATAATAACGTTGCTACACTCCAACTCTTTTTCGCATGACTGAAGGGACGATTATGTTTGATATCGCCAGACGCACCGCGCTGGGAGCTGTTCTTTTATTACTGATGCCCGCTGCGGTGTGGATAAGCGGCTGGATGTGGACACCGGGTGGTGACCCCGCCGTGCTACGTCCGCTTTATTGGGTCACGGAAACGGTGAGTGAGCCATGGGGAATTTTGACTACTGTGATCCTCTGCGGCTGGGTTCTGTGGTGCCTGAGATTCAGGCTTAAACCGGCAGCCGTGCTGGTGGTGATCATCGTCTTATCATTGCTGGCCGGTCAGTATGTTAAAGATTTTATCAAAGGTGAAGTCCGCGAGCCCCGGCCGTATGTCGCATGGCTGGGGGCGGACCATCAAATGAACATCGGTGAGTTTTACGCCCTGAAAAATAAAGCACGTGCACGACAGGTGAAAGACATCCTGGGCGATAATGCGCAAATCCCGCACTGGCTGAACAAAAGCTGGCAGAACGACACAGGGTACGCGTTCCCTTCAGGCCACACGATGTTTGCCGCGACCTGGGCTTTACTGGGTATCGGGCTTTTATGGCAGCGTAAACACTATAAAACGGTCACCGTGCTGATGGTGTGGGCGGTAGTGGTGATGGGCAGCAGACTGATGCTTGGCATGCACTGGCCGCGTGACCTGATGGCATCTGTAGGCATCAGCTGGCTTCTGGTCATGCTGGCCTGCTGGCTGACAGAGCGTTATGTCGGACCGCTGACACCGCCACCGGCAGAAAAGCGGGAAATCAGCGAGCGAGAATAGTCACGGCTTCTGATCCCATACGGTCCGAAACCTCAGGGGGCTTGTTCTGCCCCCCTTTAATTCATCGTTTTCATCCCCATATATTTTTCATAGTCCAGATTGCGGTGGTGTTCACGGCACCACAAAAATGTCGAATAAAGTCTCTACAGACTGCATTTAAAGCCTTCGCAATGTTTCCCTGCTTTGTGCGGAAATGCTAACTTATTAGGTCGGAACGAGAGTTTTTGGCATAATTCATCCGGTACATCCGGCATTACAGGAATGAATGTGAAATATCTGCTGATTTTTTTATTTTTGCTGGTCATCGTTGTGATTTCTATCACCCTGGGTGCCCATAACGATCAGACTGTGACCTTCAATTATTTGCTGGCGCAGGGGGACTACCGTGTTTCCACACTGCTTGCCGTACTGTTCGCGACCGGTTTTATTCTTGGCTGGATAATCTGTGGTTTGTTCTATCTGCGCGTACGTCTGTCACTGGGTCGTGCCCAGCGTAAAATCAAACGCCTTGAGCAACAAATCGAACCCGCGGCTGCCGTTACGCCGCCCACAGCATCTTACGATGTCAGCAAGGAATAATCCTCTATGTTAGAACTGCTGTTTCTGTTGTTGCCCGTTGCGGCCGCTTATGGCTGGTATATGGGGCGCAGAAGTTCTCAGCAGGACAAACAGGAAAATGCTAACCGCCTGTCACGTGAATACGTCGCGGGCGTTAACTTCCTGCTTTCCAATCAGCAGGATAAAGCGGTCGACCTGTTCCTCGAAATGTTGAAAGAGGACAGCAGTACGGTCGAAGCGCACCTGACTCTGGGTAACCTGTTCCGCTCCCGCGGTGAAGTTGATCGCGCGATCCGTATTCACCAGTCACTGATGGAAAGCGCTTCGCTGACTTTCGAACAGCGGCTGCTCGCCATACAGCAACTGGGACGCGATTATATGGCTGCCGGTTTCTATGACCGTGCGGAAGACATGTTCAACCAGCTGGTGAAAGAGCAGGATTTCCAGCTGTTTGCGCTGGAACAGCTGTTGATTATTCATCAGGCCACCAGCGACTGGCAGAACGCCATCGACGTGGCAGAACGTCTGGTTAAGCTCGGTAAAGAAAATCGGCGCAAAGAAATTGCGCATTTCTGGTGTGAGCTGGCATTGCAGGCGATGGTTTCGGAAGACTTCGATAAGGCGACCGGCTTACTGAAGAAAGCTGCAGCAGCAGACAAACTTTGTGCACGTGTTTCAATTATGCAGGGGCGAATCTTTCTGGCGCAGGGTGAATACCGCAAAGCGACGGAAGCCTTACAACGTGTGCTGGAACAGGATAAAGAGCTGGTCAGCGAAGCGTTGCCAATGCTGCAGGAGTGTTACCAGAATCTTGACGATACGCTGGCATGGGCGGAGTTTCTCAAACGTTGCGTGGACGAAAATACCGGCGCTACGGCAGAGCTGTTGCTGGCTGAAATCATCCATGAGGAAGAAGGGCGTGAGACCGCGCAAAGCTATATCAACCGCCAGTTGCAACGCCATCCGACCATGCGGGTGTTCCATCATCTGATGGATTACCATCTGGCAGATGCGGAAGAAGGGCGTGCGAAAGAGAGTCTGGTATTGCTGCGGGATATGGTGGGTGAACAGATCCGCACCAAGCCACGCTATCGTTGCCATAAATGCGGTTTTACCGCGCATTCGCTGTACTGGCATTGCCCGTCATGCCGTGGCTGGGCGACGATAAAGCCAATCCGGGGCCTGGACGGCCAATAATTTCCTCTGTCCTGTTCGCATTGCTGAGGTGTCAGCGACATTTTCCCACCCGAATCACTGACATGACGCAGTGATTCGGGTTTCGTCCATGTGCCGGGTAACGCGAATTATTAAGGGGAGCAGGATGACTTTTACTTTTTCTTGCTGCTTGTTTTACGTGCACTGAGTAAGGTGCGTAATTTCTTGATTTCTTTGGTGGTCAGTGCCGGTTCCGTCTCTTCTGCAAGATGCTGATTATCAATTTCGTGTTCAGTGGCTTTTGCGGCTTTTTTACCTTTCGGCGCAGCAGGGTTAAAACTCTCTTCCAGGCGTGCCGCGACTTCTGCACTTAATGAATGTTCCGCGTCGGCAGCGGCGTTTTTGATCAGTTCTTTTAATTCAACCGGGATTTTAACGGTCAGGGTAGTTATCTCACTCATTTTTCAGCCTTTCCTTAGAGTAAAATGAACAAGCTATGCCAGCCTTGTTGCGTCGTCTAGTGCATCACAAAAATTTAATAAAACTGTCACATTAGGTGTAGCTGTGAATTCAGTGACTTGCCATGTAAAATGCGGGCGGCAAAAATGATATTTTTCCTTCCTGATTTAAAAACTGACAAGAGGCTGACGAAATGAAGTCCATAAATAACAGCAACAACAAAGACTTAAATACATCGCCGATTGTTGTCGCTCTCGATTATGCAGATAAATCTTCGGCACTGGCCTTCGCCGACAAAATAGATCCACGTGATTGCCGTCTGAAAATTGGCAAAGAGATGTTTACCCATTTTGGTCCGCAGATGATCAAAGATCTGCAAAACCGTGGTTTCGACGTCTTTCTGGATCTGAAATTCCACGATATTCCTAATACCACCGCGCGCGCTGTGGCTGCTGCGGCAGAACTGGGGGTCTGGATGGTGAACGTGCATGCCAGCGGGGGGGCTCGCATGATGACGGCGGCCAAAGAAGCGCTGGCACCTTTTGGTAAAGAAGCGCCGTTACTGATTGCCGTTACCGTGCTGACCAGTATGGAAGACAGCGATCTGGCGGATTTAGGTATCGAACTTTCTCCGGCTGATTATGCTGAACGTCTGGCGCGCCTGACTCGCGACTGCGGCCTTGACGGTGTTGTGTGTTCCGCGCAGGAAGCGACGCGCTTTAAATCCGCACTCGGGCAGACGTTCAAACTGGTAACGCCAGGTATCCGTCCGGCTGGCAGCAAAGCGGATGATCAGCGTCGTATCATGACCCCTCAGCAAGCACTGGCGGCGGGCGTGGACTATATGGTGATTGGTCGTCCAATCACGCAGGCTGCCGATCCGGCGCAGGCCTTAGGTGAAATTCTTGCCTCATTGAGCTGAGACTGAGAAGGAAATACGATGAGCAATGACAGTAACAGCCGTTTAGTTTATTCAACCGACAGCGGCAGAATTGAAGAGCCTAAACCCGTGACGGAACGTCCGAAAGGTGACGGTATAGTGCGTATTCAGCGCCAGACAAGCGGGCGCAAAGGGAAGGGGGTGAGCCTCATTACCGGTATCGATCTTGATGATATTGCACTTGAAAAACTTGCGGGTGAACTGAAAAAGAAATGCGGTTGTGGCGGTGCTGTGAAAGACGGCGTGATTGAGATCCAGGGCGATAAACGTGACCTGCTCAAACAGTTGCTGGAAGCGAAAGGAATGAAAGTGAAACTGGCGGGTGGCTGATTGACCGGTAAATGATCGACTGTTCATAATAAGATGCTGCATCCGCAAAGGTGCAGCATCTTGCTTTAGGTTTTAGAGATATCACAACGCGAAAACACATTGTTTGTCATCTGTGTGATGACAATAAAGTTGACCTGAAAAACAACCCAATCCTATTTTTAGCTTTATTCGTTGCTTAACGCTTACGTTTTTTGATGCCAGTTAAATAGAATTCATCTCCCGGTTGTTTTATTTACTGACCTGGTGTCCGACGATACCACCGACTGCCGCACCACCTAACGTCCCTAAGGTACTGCCGTCAGTCAGCACTGCACCACCCAGCGCACCCGCACCCGCACCGATTGCGGTGTTACGGTCACGCTTAGACCAGTTACCACAAGCGCTGACAGACATCGCCAGAGTCAGAACCAGTGCAATACTGGCAACACGTTTATTTACGAGCATCATAATTTTTCTCCTATCCAGACGCAATTGTGCATCCGTGAGTTAAAAATAATAAAAGTGATATCTATTCACTAGGTGAATAATCTTAATTCACTAAAGATGCTCTTCCTCACCACACAAAAAACTAAAGAGCTGGACAGATCTTCAACGGTTTATAGAACAAACGGGCACTTTTACGTTTGCAGCAGAACTGTACGTACTCTTTAGCGATTTCCCCCATACCTGCATCCACCGGCCACCCAGACAATAAAGCATCGCAATAAGAGGAAACCACGATGCTAAGACAACTGAAAGAGCAGGTATTAGAGGCTAACCTGGCACTGCCTCGCCATAATCTGGTGACCTTTACCTGGGGAAATGTCAGCGCCGTTGACCGCCAACTTGGGCTGGTCGTGATTAAACCCTCAGGCGTGGAATATGACCACATGGGTGTGGACGACATGGTGGTGGTAGAACTGGAGACAGGAAAAATCGTCGAGGGCAGTAAAAAGCCGTCTTCGGATACTGATACCCACCGGGTGCTGTATCTGAATTTCCCCGAAGCAGGGGGTATTGTCCATACACATTCGCGCCACGCCACCATCTGGGCGCAGGCCGGTTTGGACATCCCCGCCTGGGGCACCACCCATGCAGATTACTTCTACGGTAATATCCCCTGCACGCGGCTGATGACCGAGGAGGAAATCGCCGGGCGTTATGAATGGGAAACCGGAGAAGTGATCGTCAAAACTTTTGCAGAAAGAAATTTGTCACCGGCAGATATTCCGGCCGTACTGGTGCATTCGCACGGGCCGTTTGCCTGGGGGAAAGATGCCGATAATGCCGTGCATAACGCTGTAGTGCTGGAGGAAGTCGCCTACATGGGCATCTTCTCCCGCCAGTTAACGCCGCAGTTACCCGATATGCAGCCGCAATTACTGGATAAACATTACCTGCGTAAACACGGCAAAAACGCTTACTATGGTCAATGATCGTCGTTATACCCAAGGTCAGCCGACCAGGCTGACCTTAATTCCAGCGGCGGAAAGTTGCTGCTGGTAGTCCGGTAATAATTTGTCGTCAGTGATGACCTGGCTGAAGGCGCTGACCGGTCCGAGCGGGTTGAGATTTATTTGACCGAATTTCGATGAATCCGTCAAAACGATATTTTCCGCCCCTTTTGCCACCACTGCATTCACCACATCTGCACGTAACATGTCACGGCCGGTAAAACCGGTGGTGTCAGTGAAGCCGTCGATGCCCATGAACGCTTTGCTGAAATTCATCTGTTGCAGGCACAGTCTGGTCAGCGGGCCGACTACGGTCTGGCTGGTTTTCTGATACATCCCGCCAAGCAGAACCACGTCACAGGGCATACTTTTCAGCAGAGAAGCGATATAACTACTGACGGTAATCACCGTCAGATTTTTTTTGTCGGTAAGATATTGGGCCAGCAGGGCGATGCTGCTGCCGCTTTCGAAAAATACGGTTTCACCGTCATGGATCAGTGACGCTGCAAATTTCGCCAGTTTTTGTTTCTGCGCGAAATTCGACATCATGCGGGTATCCACGTCATCTGTCTGGATCGCGACAGCGAAACCGTGGGCACGTCGCAGGTAATGTCGCTGTTCCAGCAATGTAAGATCGTGACGGATCGTCACTTCCGACACCTGACAAATCTGTGACAACTCACTGACGCTGATGCGTTGCTTATCATTGACCCATTGCAAAATAACTTGCTGTCTGTCGTTCATAACCGCCCAAAATAAGGGCGACCTGCGCCGCCCGGAGAAAGTAAAATTCAGATGCGAACTTTACAGTGAATGTTCAGTACGGGCGATAATATCATCCTGCGCCTCAGGGGATAAGGCCGTAAAGAATGCCGAGTACCCCGCAACACGTACCACAAGGTCGCGATAATTCTGCGGTTCCTCACGGGCTTTCAGCAATGTCTCGCGGGAAACAATGTTGTACTGAACATGCCAGCCACGATGTTCCTCAAAGAATGTCCGCAACATCAGCATTAACGTCTCGCGATCGCTTTCATTTTCAAGTGATGCCGGATTCAGTTTCTGATTGAGCAGTACGCCGCCGAGAATAGCTGCTGTCGGCAATTTACCCAGAGAATTAAATACGGCCGTCGGCCCGAGATGATCGGTGCCGGATGCCGGGCTGGCCCCTTCCGCCAGCGGTGTGAAGGCCTTACGTCCGTCCGGTGTGGCCGTGGTGGCGGCACCAAACGGCACATTGGCAGAAATAGACGATGTACCCGCATAATACGTGCCACCGACCGGGCCGCGTCCGAAACGGGTATTGTGATAATTCGACAGTTCATCGATGTAGCACTGATACGCACGCACCAGCAGATTATCGACCTCATCATGATCGTTGCCATATTTCTCTGCACCGTTAATCAGCCGCTGACGCAGTCGTTCACCGTCCAGCCCCGCATAATCCGATGCCAGTGCGTGAGCCAGTTCCTGCTGGCCGATCACACCCTGATCGAATACCAGTTTTTTCACCGCCACCAGACTGTTACCCAGATTGGCGATCCCGACCTGCAAACCGGAAACCCAGTCGTATTTTGCGCCGCCTTGCTTGATGGTCTTCCCGCGTTCGATACAGTCATCGACCAGTGCCGAACACAGAATATCCTGCGCATTTTCTTCCAGAATGGTATCTACCACACACTCAATTTCGATGGATTTGCGGGTGTAATAGCGGATCTGCTGGTCCCATTGTGCAAACACCTGTTCGAAATTATCAAAATTCCCTTGTGACAAACCACGCTCCTGCGGCAGGAAACGGGTATGGCTCCTGGCATCGTACCCCTGTTCCAGTGCGGCAAGCATGACGCGGGCAAAATTGATAAAACTCATGCCGGTACAGCGATAGCCCCATTTGCCACCGACCGCCGTTTCGATACAGCCGATGGCAGCATAGTCATAGGCATCCTGTTTTTCGACCCCCAGTTTGATGAATTCAGGAATAACAATTTCGTCGTTATTAAAGGCAGGCATGCCGAAACCACAGCGGATCACCTGCACGCAGGCATCAAGGAAATCACTGCTCATTCCGGCGTGATAGCGCACGCTGAGATTGGGCTGAGTGGACCGCAATTGTCCGCAGGATTCTAAAATGGCATATGACAGCGGATTTACAGCATCGCAGGCGACATCATTATGTAAAGTCTGTCCGCCGATGGTGACGTTCTGGTACAGCGGACTGCCCGCCGAGGCTTTGGAATGAGTACCGGAGCGGATCTTGTTGACTTCCAGCAATTTCAGCCAGCAGCTTTGCAGCAGCTCAATGCCCTGGTCATGCGCCAGCGTTTGTTCCAGTTCGACATCACGACGCCAGAACGGATAAAGATACTGATCCATACGACCGAATGACACTGAGTGGCCGTTGGATTCGATTTGTAAAATCAACTGGATGAAATAGCACAGTTGTAATGCCTGCCAGAAGTTTTGCGGTGGCTGGTGGGCAATGACGTCGCAGTTAGCCGCGATCGTCAGCAACTCGTTGCGGCGCGGCTCGCGGGTTTGTGTCGCAGCCATATCACGCGCCAGCCGGGCGAAACGCACGACGTGATCGCTGACAGCTGCCAGCGTGATATCAATGGCTTTCAGCAGTTGTTCTTTATGCAGGTCTTCCCAGTCAGTCAGTTTAATGCGGCTGCGACGCTCATCCACCTTACTGCGCAACCCGTCCAGACCCAGCTGCAGCAACAGCGGAAAATTCACCGCCAGGTGGGCATCGCCGGAGGTCATATTGCCTTCAGCTTTCACGATACCACTGTCGAGCAGGGCTTTCTGTTCATCATTGAACATACCGTAGCAGCGGTCCTGTACGGTCTGGCCGCGCCACCACGGGCAGATTTCATGCAGGATTTTCTTATTGGCTTCACTGACTGCAAAACCCGCACCCGGCCGGTCAGCAAGCGCATCAATTTCACTTTCGATCCAGCCCACCGTGTATTCCGGGAAAATCGGCGCAGCGCGCACTTCGCTGGCCTGATTACCGACGATCAGCTCATCGTGTTTGATCCAGATAGTACGTTGACGCAAATGTTCGGCCAGTGCCAGTGCCCGGCGAATGGCAAGCGGTTTGTCAGCATGCTGTTGATAAACCTGCGTGTAGTGCTGTGCGCGCTCGGTACACACCGGTGGCTTCACGATGTGGATCAGCGCTTCTTTGTGAGAAAGAATACGGGCCGAAAGGGTGTTCAGATTCAGTTGGGTCATTTTTCTTATCCTCTTAACTGTGCACAAAGTCCTTTTTCTGTGGCGTATTCTTCGGCAAACGTCAGCAGGTCAGGGTCATTTAACGGCTGGCGCGGGGCCAGATAGGGTTGTCCCAGCAGGGCATATTTATTGATGCCCAGCGTGTGGTACGGCAAAAAATGGATAGCTTCGCAGCCGGTTTCATTGGCGGCAAAATCAACAATCTGGCGGATGGAAGCGCGATCAGCATTAAACTCAGGAATTAACGGTACGCGGACGATAAGCTTTTGCCCGGCGGCGGCCAGACGACGGAAATTATCTTTCACCCTTTTGGCGGAACCCCCGGTCAGGCGCCGGAAAGGTTCATCGGCAACATGCTTGAGATCGGCCAGCATTAAATCCAGCGCGCCCAGCGAGGGTTGAATGTAGTGCCACGGCACATGCAGACAGCTTTCCACGGCGGTATGCAGGCCTTCATGACGGCAACGTTGCAGCAGGTTCAGTGCAGTGTGTGGCTGCATAAACGGTTCGCCGCCGGAAAGCGTTACACCGCCGCCGGTGCGGGTATAAAAAGGCTTATCCCGCAGGATTTGCTGCATCAGGGCGTCAATATTCGCGTTATCTCCGCACACACTCAGCGCGCCGGAAGGGCAAACCTGTTCAATCTGACAGAGATCTTCTGCCTGGAATTGCGCCCTGCGAACCGTAATCCTGCCATTTACCACGCTGACCGCATGGGGAAAAGTCTTTGCGCAGTGCTGACAATCCGCACTGCACAAACGCGCGTCGTACAGCACGTCAGCCGTGGCGGAGCGGCTTTCCGGATTCTGGCACCAGGTACATTTCAGGGAACAACCTTTCAGAAAAACCACCGTGCGGATCCCTGGCCCATCGTGTGTGGAATAACGCTGTACATTGAAAATCATGTCGACGCTCCTTGGCGTTTAATGCTTCTTTCGTAATTTACTATCTTTCATTCGAAAGTGATTTTGACGATGATCAACAAACCGTCTGCTTCCAGGCGTACACTCACTGAACTTTGCATTCACTCACACGTTCAGGAAGGAAGTTATGGAGCTCTATCTCGATACTGCCAATGTCATCGCTGTAAAACGCTTATCGCGCATCCTGCCATTACAGGGTGTTACCACCAATCCGAGCATTGTGGCAAAAGAAGGAAAATCGCTGTGGGAAGTGCTGCCTGCACTGCGTGATGCCCTGGGCGGTAACGGTAAATTATTCGCGCAGGTGATGGCTGCTGATGCCGAACAAATGGTGGCAGAAGCGTTGTTACTGACACAACGGGTGTCCGGCTTAGTGGTGAAGGTGCCGGTGACCGGTGAAGGTCTGGCAGCTATCAAAAAGCTCAAGGGCATGAACGTTCCGACGTTGGGTACCGCGGTGTACGGGGCAGGTCAGGGGTTACTCTCGGCACTGGCCGGGGCGGAATATGTCGCGCCTTACGTGAACAGGCTTGATGCCCAGGGGGGTGACGGCATTGCCATGGTGAAAGATTTACAGACCTTACTGAGCCTGCACGCGCCGCAATCAAAAGTACTGGCCGCGAGTTTCAAAACGCCGCGTCAGGCCATAGAGTGTCTGCTGGCGGGCTGTCAGTCCATCACGTTGCCGGTTGATGTGGCTGAACAGCTATTCAGCACGCCAGCGGTGCAGGCTGCGGTGGAAAAGTTTGATGCTGACTGGCAGCAGGCTTTCGGCACTTCCTCGCTGAGCTGATATCTTGCGTGACACCCGGCCCGCACAGACCACTGCTGCGGGCTTTTTTGTTTTTGTGCGTTAAGAATTTTTGTACAAATAGTTCGAAAATGTGATTTCCCTCCGAAATCAAATATTGACGAAATAAATTTATAAAACTAGCGATCTAAAAAATAGAAACATCGTTTCAATTTATGAAGTGAATCACTTTTATCAGCCTGATAAATGGATAACGTAGCGGCATTCGGAATCTGTTACTTTTTAAATCAGGTGAAAATTATGCACATTAAACGAGCGATAGAAAAAATCCCTGGCGGGATGATGTTGGTCCCTCTCTTTATCGGTGCGTTGTGTCATACCTTCGCGCCTGATTCCGGTAAATATTTTGGTTCCTTCACCAACGGACTGATGACCGGTACTGTACCGATTCTGGCGGTGTGGTTTTTCTGCATGGGTGCCTCCATCAAACTCAGCGCAACCGGTACGGTATTGCGTAAATCCGGCACACTGGTTGTCACTAAGATAGCGGTCGCCTGGATTGTTGCGGCAGTGGCATCACGGTTCATGCCGGAGAACGGTGTGGAATTTGGCTTCTTCGCCGGGCTTTCGGTGCTGGCGCTGGTTGCATCAATGGATATGACCAACGGTGGCCTGTATGCCTCGGTGATGCAACAATACGGCACAAAAGAAGAGGCGGGCGCGTTTGTGCTGATGTCTCTTGAATCCGGCCCGCTGATGACCATGGTGATCCTCGGCACTGCCGGTATCGCCTCTTTTGAACCGCACGTCTTCGTCGGCGCCGTGTTGCCATTTCTGGTCGGTTTCGGCTTAGGCAATCTCGACCCTGAACTGCGTGAATTCTTCAGCAAAGCAGTACAAACGCTGATCCCATTCTTCGCCTTCGCATTGGGTAATACCATCAACCTGACCGTCATCGCGCAAACCGGTCTGTTAGGCGTATTACTGGGCGTAGCCGTCATTGTCATTACGGGTATTCCGCTGATCCTCGCCGATAAATTCATCGGAGGCGGTGACGGAACAGCCGGTATTGCGGCCTCCAGTTCAGCCGGTGCTGCCGTGGCAACACCGGTGCTGATTGCCGAAATGGTGCCGCAGTTTAAACCGATTGCGCCGGCCGCCACTGCGCTGGTTGCCACATCAGTGATTGTCACTTCAGTTCTCGTGCCGATACTGACCGCGATGTGGTCGAGAAGAGTGAAAAACAAAGCCGTGAAAGGCAAAGTGGCGATGGATCCGCCGATGGCGAGTGTTAAATAACGCCAGATTTGGATTACTCCTCCCCTTCGCAGGGGAGGAAGCATTCCGAAACTATCTTTAAAGTCCTGGCGCTTTCCACATCGACGTCGTCAGTTGCCTGTCCACCAGTCCCAGTTGATCCGCATACACTTCCTGCCAGTTCGCTTTCTGCACCAGATATTTTGCATGATTGGCGACATCCGGTTGATATTCTCGCTCCCAGCGCACCAGTGATTCGCCGGTTTCAGCGAGGGACGAGTAGAGACCTGCTGCAACGCCTGCGGCAATTGCACAACCCAGTGCGGTGGCTTCTTTCACCACGGGCACATGAACCGGAACACCGGTAACATCACTTAAAATCTGACACCATAATTTTCCTTTTGAACCCCCGCCGGAAAACACCAGCGAACGGGCACGTACACCGGAAAACCGGGCGATCATATCCAGATTACAGGCCGAGACGATGGCGGCATTTTCTTCTAATGCACGGAAGAGTACCGGTTTATTGCACTTTTCCGGATCGATAGACAGATTGATGAATGACGGTGCCGCGTGATACCAGTTTTTGAAATGCATGGCATCGGAGAACACTGGCGTGACGCCCCAGGCACCGACAGGTACGCGGGCGGCCATGTCTTCCAGCAAGCTGTAAGCGTCTACGCCAAGACGGTGCGCCATGGTTTTCTCTTCGGTACAGAATGCGTCGCGGAACCAACGCATGGTCAGGCCGGTGAAGAAACTGATGGATTCCGCCTGTGCCATGCCGGGAATGACGTGCGGATTAACGCGGATATTCATTTCGGGATCGGTGACCGCCTGAGGCAGGTTGACGATTTGCTGCCAGAACGTGCCGCCGAGAACGGCGGTCTGGCCGGGGTGCACCAGCCCGAGTCCCAGTGTGCCCAGTTGTGCGTCTCCGCCGCCCATGCCGACCGGCGTTCCGGCTGTCAGACCACAAGCGTCGGCCGCGCGGGCGGTGACATAACCAAGGCGCGTACCGGTTTCAGCCACCGGAGAAAGCATATCGGCGCGCAGACCGGCCATATCCAGCAGCTCAGGCCGCCAGTTGCGGGTGGCTAAATCCAGCATCCCGGTCGTGCCGGCATTTGACGGATCAACCGCCAGTTCGCCGCTGAGCATGTACGCCAGCCAGTCGCTGATCATGGTGATGGTGGCGGCCTGACGGTAAATGTCCGGGCGGTGATGTGCCAGCCACAGCAGACGCGGCATGGCGCTCAGCGCCAGAGTCTGACCGGAGCATTCATAGACTTCGCGTTCAAATTCGAAATCATGGATCTCTTTTAATTCGGAAACTTCACGGCTGGCGCGGGCATCCACATTGGCACAGGCCCAGAGGGGCTCACCGGATTTGTCGTACAGTACGATGCCTTCGCGCATGGAGCAGGCCGCCACGGCACGGATCGCAGAGGCAGGAAGATGCGCCTCCTGCAACGCCTGACGGATACACTGGCAGGCCAGTTGCCAGTTTTTTTGCAGATCAAACTCCATCGAACCGGGTACATCTGGCACCGCCAGATGGATCCATTCAGCCTGTCCGGCAGCAATCTGTTGGCCTTCGGAATTGAAAATCACCGCGCGGATGCTGCCGGTGCCTGCATCCAGCGCCATCAGGTAGCTGCGATCGTGATCAGAGTTTAGGGTAGAGGTCATCAGAATGTTCTCTCGTGCCAGTTTATCGGGCACCGTTTACCTGACCGCCACGCCCCTCACTCCCTGCGGGTCAGTCGAGCAGCGCCAGCATGGCTCTTGCTGTGCTCTCTTCAGTTACCAGTGCGTTAATTCGTTTGCCTTTCAGCGCCGCAACGATGGCTTCGGCTTTCTCGACACCACCTGCGACGCCTAACACCGTCGGAATGCTGGCCAGTTCGTCCGGCGCGACGGCAATCAGCTCATCGTGGATCGCCATGTTTTCTGCCAGCTCACCGTTGCGCTGCATGAAGAAACCGAGAATGTCGCCGACCGCGCCTTTTCGGCCAAATAATAGCTGCTCACCTTCGCTGATATAACCGGAGCGTAAAATGGTCGCATCCTGTTTCTGGTTCAGCGAACCAATGCCGACGACCGCAATATCTGCCGCGCAGGCAGCCAGCATGACATCGTGGACATTACGTTCCTGACGAAAAATGGCCGCCACGCTGGCTGATGATGCGCGCAGCGGCGCAGGAATAATGCTCACACCGCACGCCGCGTCAAGCTGACCAATTCCGGTCATATAAGGCCCGACGCCGCCGGAAAGCGTCACCATGCGGATTTGCTGCGAGGAGATGAACCCGCTCAGATGTTGCAGCGTGCTCATCGCCGTTTCACCAAAACCCACCGCCAGCAATTGCCCCGGCCTGAGCAATGCCATCAGCATGTGCGCTGCGCCAATCCCCAGCCTTGCACTCAACGCACCGTCGGCCAACTGGGGCAGCACACGGATCTGCTGTAAACCAAAGCGTTTGAGCAGTGTGTTTTCCAGCGATAAACACCCCTCAAAACGCGAGTTAATTTGTACGCGGATCACCCCTGACTGTCGGCCTTTTTCCAGCAGGCGTGACACTTTCAGCCGCGTCAAACCAAGCCGTTCACCAATTTCATTCTGGGTCAGGCCGTCGTGGTAATAAAACCACGCGGTGCGCGCCAGCAGTTCCTCTTCACCCATGCTGAATTCCGGATGGTTAGTCAAATCGGAAA
This sequence comes from Rahnella sp. RFA10(1/100), assembly GCF_004195115.1. NCBI lineage: Bacteria > Pseudomonadati > Pseudomonadota > Gammaproteobacteria > Enterobacterales > Yersiniaceae > Rahnella > Rahnella sp. RFA10(1/100). The sequence continues at coordinate 735,459 of NZ_SEWR01000001.1, read as the reverse complement.
GCGTTGTCTTATCATTCATAGTGAACACTTATCAAAATGTAGATCAATTGTTCGTTAACGAAATGTTGTTAACTGTGATGTGTTTGGCAAAATTCAAATGATTACCGCCTGAATCATAACGCAGAGTATATGAGTTGAACAAACTGTGATCAGTACAAAAGTTTTCCCTGTCGCCTCGGTCTAGTTTTATGAACAATGTTAAATCATAAATACATTTGTTCAATAAATGTATCAAGCCAGAGGCCGGTGTATGCAGAGCAGCAAACAGTTATCAGCAGACCTGCAAACCACGGACCTGCTGTTGCAGGTCAGCGGTGTCAGTAAAAGCTTCTCCGGTGTGGCGGTGCTGAAAGACATCGATTTCAGCCTGCTGTACGGAGAAGTCCACGCGCTGCTGGGCGGCAACGGGGCAGGTAAATCGACACTGATGAAAATTATTGCCGGTGTAGAAATGGCCGATTGCGGCACGTTACTGCTTGGCGGCGAACCTTTACTGGCGCTGTCACCGGCGAAAGCACATCAGGCAGGGATTTATCTGGTTCCGCAAGAGCCGATGCTGTTCCCCAGTCTGACCGTGCGCGAAAACATTCTTTTCCGTCTGCCTGCACATCAGGCAAGCGAAAAAAAATTGCAGCAGACGCTCACTGGGCTGGGCTGCAATTTACCGCTGGGTGCGCTGGCCGGAACCCTTGAAGTGGCCGATCAGCAACTGGTGGAAATTCTGCGCGGGCTGATGCGTGACGCGCGACTGTTGATCCTTGATGAACCGACCGCCTCGCTGACACCGGCAGAATCCGCCCGTTTATTCACCCAGGTCCGGCATCTCACCGGACAGGGTGTCGGCGTGGTGTTTATCTCGCACAAACTGCCTGAAATTCGTGCCATTGCGGACCGGGTCAGTGTGATGCGTGATGGCAAAATTGCGCTCAGCGGCAGGCTTGCCGAACTGGATAACGATGCGCTGATCTGTGCCATTACCCCGCATTCACAGGACACCGCGCTGCCGGCAGAACAAAAGCTGTGGCTGGATTTACCCGGCTCCCGGCGTGATAGGGCCGGCAGTGAGCCCGTCTTACAGGTACTAAACCTGACCGGCGAAGGGTTTATCAATATTTCATTCAGCGCCCGCGCAGGAGAAATCGTCGGGCTGGCAGGTGTGGTGGGCGCAGGACGTACGGAACTGGCCGAAACCCTGTATGGCCTGCGCGGGGCGCAAAGTGGTCAGGTTGTACTGATGCAACAAGACATCAGCGGAATGAACACATTACAGCGGCTGAAAAAGGGGCTGGTGTATCTGCCGGAAGACCGCCAGGCGTCCGGCCTCTATCTCGATGCACCATTAAGCTGGAACACCACATCACTGACCTTCAACCGTCAGAGCTGGTGGCTAAATATCAAACGTGAAGCCGCCGTGCTGGAACGTTATCACCGTGCGCTGGGTATTAAATACCGCGACGGTGCACAAACCGCCCGCACACTTTCCGGCGGAAATCAGCAAAAACTGCTTATTGCTAAATGCCTGGAAGCACAACCTGCGGTGCTGATTGTCGATGAACCAACGCGCGGCGTGGATGTGTCAGCACGTGCTGACATTTACCAGCTGTTGCGCAGCGTGGTGCAACAGAACGTTGCAGTGATCCTGATTTCTTCTGATCTGGATGAAATCGAAGGGCTGGCGGATCGGGTATTCGTCATGCATCAGGGCGAAATGAGCGGCGAGTTGCAGGGCAGCGACATCAACGTCAGCAACATCATGCACATTGCGTTTGGTAATCATGCCAACACTCCCGCTACCGGAGGAACCTCATGCTGAAGCGGATACAAAACAACCGTGAACTGACGGCGCTGATAGCGATTATTGCGCTGTTTGCCTTGCTCGGTACGATGGACAGTCAGTCATTCAGCTTCCAGACGCTGGGCATGATTTTCGGCAGTGCGCAGATCCTGATGTTGCTGGCAATGGGGGCAACCGTCGTCATGCTGACCCGCAATATCGACGTTTCGGTCGGCTCCGTTACGGGGTTGTGCGCCGTAACGCTGGGCGTCCTGCTTAACGGCGGTATGAACCTGTCGCTGGCCTGTCTGCTCACTCTCGGCACCGGTTTACTGGCCGGATTATTCAATGGTGTGCTGGTCGCGTGGCTGCGTATTCCGGCAATCGTTGCCACTCTCGGTACGCTGGGCTTATACCGCGGTCTGATGCTGCTGATGACCGGCGGTAAATGGATTGAAGGCTTACCCGCCGGGCTGAAATCTTTATCTGAACCGGTTTTCCTGAGTGTGTCTTCGCTCGGCTGGCTGGTCATTGTATTGCTGGCGGTGATGTTCTGGATACTCGGACGCACGACATTCGGGCGCAGCTTCTACGCTGTTGGTGACAATTTACAGGGTGCACGGCAGCTCGGCGTGGCGGTTAACCGTGTACGCATTCTTGCATTCGGCATTAACGGCATGATGGCTGCCATTGCCGGGATCGTATTCGCCTCGCAAATTGGTTTCGTGCCCAATCAGACCGGCAGCGGGCTGGAGATGAAAGCTATCGCAGCCTGTGTCCTTGGCGGCATCAGCCTGCTCGGTGGTACAGGTTCAATACTGGGTGCCGTACTCGGGGCGTATTTCCTCACACAAATCGACAGTGTGCTGGTGCTGTTACGTTTTCCGGCCTGGTGGAACGATTTCATCGCCGGTCTGGTGTTGCTGGCCGTACTGGTGTTCGACGGCAGATTGCGTCAGGCCTTGCAGAAAAACCTGCGCCGCCAGAAATACGCCCGTTTTCTTTCTGCCACTCAGCCGCCACCAAAGAAACCTTCTGAACGTAAATCACAGCCGCAAAAAAATCTCACGCGGCGGTTAAGTACCGGCAAAAAGAGCGGGGTGGTGTAATGAACAAACTGCAACAATATGGCTGGGAAGCGGCGCTGCTGGCGCTGTTGATCGTGGAAATTTTACTGTTCGGTGTCGCCAATCCGCGCATGCTGGATGCCAGTACGCTGCTGTTCAGCACCAGCGATTTCATCACCATCGGCATCGTGGCGTTGCCGCTGACGCTGGTGATTGTCAGCGGCGGCATAGACATTTCGTTCGGTTCAACCATCGGTCTGTGCGCCATCGCGCTCGGCGTATTATTTCAGGCACACGTACCGCTGGTACTGGCGATACCCCTTACGCTGGCGCTCGGCGCTGCCTGCGGTTTACTGAATGCAGCACTGATCCTTTATACCGGCGTTAATCCGCTGGTTATTACGCTCGGCACACTTTATCTGTTCGGCGGCAGCGCCTTGCTGCTTTCCGGACTGGCGGGCGCAACGGGTTTTGAAGGCATCGGTAATTTTCCGGATACCTTTACCAATTTCGCCAATCTGGTGGTCATCGGCGTGCCGGTGCCACTGCTGATTTTCCTGGCCGCCACACTTTTATTCTGGCTATTGATGCACCGCAGTCGCACCGGCCGCAACGTGTTTCTTATCGGTCAGAATTCGCGTGTGGCGCGTTATGGCGCGCTGCCGGTCAGTCGCACAGTTTTCGCGTTATACGGCATGACCGGGCTGGCATCTGCTGTGGCCGCCATTCTGATGACTTCATACTTCGGCTCAGCCCGTTCTGATCTCGGTAATGCTTTGCTGATGCCGGCGATTACCGCTGTGGTGCTCGGCGGCGCCAATATCTACGGCGGTTCAGGCTCTATTCTCGGCACGGCGCTGGCGACGCTGCTGATCGGCTATCTCCAGCAGGGGTTGCAGATGGTTGGCGTATCGAGCCAGGTATCAAGCGCACTTTCGGGGGCACTGCTGATCCTGGTGGTTATTGGCCGTTCTGCCAGTCTCAATCGTGATCTTATCCGCAGTGTATTCCAGCGTTATCGCCAGCGCGGGTCTGCGTCTTCTTCTTCCTTGACGTCGAAACCATCTATTTCTCAATAAGCCGGGGTGAATAATGAAATCCAATTGTTTGAAAACCTTATTAATTGCCAGTGCTGTAAGCCTGGCCTGCCTCAATGCGCAGGCGGCTGAACGCATCGCGTTTATTCCAAAACTGGTGGGCGTCGGTTATTTCACCAGTGGGGGTAACGGCGCAATGGCCGCCGGTAAAGCGTTGGGGGCAGACGTGACCTATGACGGGCCCACGGAACCGAGCGTGTCCGGTCAGGTGCAGATGATCAACAACTTCGTCAATCAGGGATATAACGCGATTGTGGTTGCTGCAGTGTCACCCGATGGTCTGTGCCCGGCGCTCAAACGTGCCATGCAACGTGGCGTGAAAGTGCTGACCTGGGATTCTGATACCAAACCGGAATGCCGCTCGATTTACATCAATCAGGGCACGCCGCAGCAACTTGGCTCGATGCTGGTGGATATGACCTCCAGTCAGGTGAAAAAAGAAAAGGCCAAGGTGGCGTTTTTTTATTCCAGCCCGACGGTTACCGACCAGAACCAGTGGGTGAAAGAGGCAAAAACCAAAATCGCCAAAGAGCATCCGGGTTGGGAAATCGTCACCACACAATACGGCTATAACGACGCCACCAAATCGCTACAAACCGCCGAAGGTATCCTTAAATCCTACGGGGACCTCGACGCAATCATTGCGCCTGATGCCAACGCATTACCGGCAGCCGCGCAGGCGGCGGAAAATCTTAAACGGACGAACGTGACTATCGTCGGCTTCAGCACACCAAACGTTATGCGGCCGTATGTTGAACGCGGCACGGTGAAACAGTTTGGCCTGTGGGATGTGGTCAGTCAGGGCAAGATTTCGGTTTACGTTGCTGATCAGTTACTGAAAAAAGGCGAGCTTAACGTGGGCGACAAACTGGATGTGCCGGACGTCGGAGCGGTGGAAGTGGTACCGAACAGTGTGCAGGGCTACCAGTATGAGGCCAAAGGTAACGGCATCGTTTTACTGCCCGAACGCGTGGTCTTCACCAAAGACAACATTGGCAAATATGACTTCTGACGAGTAAGGAGAAAATGAAATGGCAGATCTGGACGATATCAGAGACGGTAAAAATTTCGGCATCGGCACGCCGCAGGACAATCATGCATTCTTCCTTAAAGGCAGCGGTCAGCTTGACTGGGGAATGCAATCGCGGCTGGCGCGGATTTTCAATCCTCATTCAGGCCGGACGGTTATGCTGGCATTTGATCATGGCTATTTTCAGGGGCCGACGACGGGTCTTGAACGTATCGACATTAATATTGCGCCTTTGTTTGCGCACACTGACGTACTGATGTGTACCCGTGGCGTGCTGCGCAGCGTGGTGCCTGCTGCGGTGAACAAACCCGTAGTGATGCGGGCTTCCGGCGGTAACTCTATCCTGACTGAACTCTCAAATGAAGCGGTGGCGGTAGCGATAGAAGATGCGCTGCGCCTGAATGTCGCAGCAATGGCGGCACAGGTATATATCGGCAGTGAATATGAACATCAGTCGATTAAAAACATCATCCAGCTGGTTGATCAGGGGATGCGTTATGGCATGCCGACCATGGCGGTGACCGGTGTGGGTAAAGATATGGCGCGTGACCAGCGTTACTTCTCGCTGGCAACCCGAATAGCTGCTGAAATGGGCGCGAACATTATCAAAACCTATTACGTCGATGAAGGTTTTGAGCGTGTGGCAGCGGGATGTCCGGTACCCATCGTGATTGCAGGCGGTAAAAAACTGCCGGAACGTGAGGCGCTGGAGATGTGTTATCAGGCTATTGATCAGGGCGCTTCCGGAGTGGATATGGGGCGCAACATCTTCCAGTCTGAATCGCCGGTCGCGATGCTAAAAGCGGTGAAGGCGGTGGTACATGAAAACGCCAGCGTGGCCCATGCCTACGAACTGTTCCTGAGCGAAAAGGGGTGAATCATGGAAGTGACACTGGTCGAAATTAACATTCACCCGGAAAAGGTGGATGAGTTCCTGGCGGTATTTCACGCTAATCATTTGGGCGCGGTGAAGGAACCGGGAAATCTCAGGTTTGATGTGCTGCAGGATGAGTCGGTACCGACACGATTCTTTATCTATGAGGCCTATCAGGATAACGAGGCTGTACTGGCGCACAAAAAAACAGCGCATTATCTGAAATGTATTGAAGCGCTGGAGGGGATTATGTCGGAGCCGAGGAAGAAGACAACCTTCAAGGGGATTTACCCTTGAACTGTCATTTTTAACTGCAACTGCAAAACCGTGGGCGTCGGCCCACACCGACCAGAGACCCGGTAACGCGCGGGCCTCTGGACTCCGCGCTTTTTTCATTGCGCGCTATCGCTGGTATGAAGGACATATTCTGGTGCATCAGTGTGTGGCGCAAAATGTCATCGCTGCGCGATTCCCGAATTTCAGGCTTCGAGCCATAGGTCTCGAACCATTCATTCGGTGCCATTTTTGAGCACGCCAATCAACCTTTTAAAAGATGAAAAACAGTCTGCCGTTGATTTAAAGATCGTGCGGGCGATTCAGGAATCTTGCTGAACGGAGCGGCCTGGAGACCAGAGGCTCCAGGACCGAGAGAAGGCACCGCGCAGCGGCAAGATTTCCAGCCTGTCGCTGCGATACCTGAAACATAGCCGGCGCGCGGATCACGTGTTTGAAAAAGCGAGGGGAGTTCAGAGGGGAAAAGCTTTTCCCCTCTGGTCGGTTTCGGCACTGTGCTTCAGGTGACCGCTGCACTTGAGAAACCGAAATCTTCCCGATCAGGCCTTCATTGACATTGCCCTGATGGCCAATCCGCCATTACATCAATCCCTCAAGTCTCACATACAACTCCCTGAACACTTTCCTCCGTTCCGCATACGCAGTGTGCTTATCAGCATCCGGCTGATGCACTTGCTCAAGTGGCAGTTCCGGCAGGAACTGCTCCGGCGGTTTTCCCGGATTCATGGCGATTTGCGCTAAACGCGCTGCGCCAAGTGCCGGGCCGACGTCGCCACCCGTGCGGTATTCCAGCGTTTTGCCGCTGATGTCTGCCAGCATCTGACGCCAGTACGGGCTGCGGGCACCGCCGCCAATGAGGGTGACGCTGTGCGGTATCAGGCCGGTTGCATGCAGCACATCCATGCCGTCAGCCAGTGCGAAACCGACACCTTCGAGAACGGCACGGGCGATATCCGCAGGGCCATGCTGATGTGTCAGACCGAACAAAACACCTTTGGCATTCGGGTTATTATGCGGAGTCCGCTCGCCGGAGAGATACGGCAAAAACCATACGGGTGCATTTGCGACCGGAGCCTTTTCAGCCAGATTGATCAGTTCGCCAACGGATGCGGAGCCAGTCAGGTTTGCGGCCCAATCCAGACATGAGGCGGCGCTAAGTATGACGGACATCAAATGCCAGGTATCCGGCAGCGCATGACAGAAACTGTGTACTGCCTGTTGCGGATTACTCAGGAAACCGTCGCTGACGGCGAAATACACACCGGATGTGCCGAGGGAAAGCATAGCTTGTCCGGTTTTGTATAATCCGACACCGACGGCACCCGCCGCATTATCACCACCACCGGCAATCACGGGCACGGAATCCATATTCCAGCGTGAGGCGATTTCAGGCAGCAGATGCCCGGTAATCTGGTTGCCTTCGAAAAGAGCGGGCATCTGTTCGCGGGTCAGGCCGGTTGCAGTAAGTAATGCGTCGCTCCAGTCGCGCCTGGCAACATCCAGCCACATCGTGCCAGCGGCATCTGACATATCGCTGGCGAAAACGCCGGTTATCAGCCAGCGCAGATAATCTTTTGGCAGCAAGACCTTGTTTATTTTAGCAAATACAGCCGGTTCGTTTTTACGCAACCAGAGCAGCTTAGGGGCAGTAAAACCAGGCATCATCAGGTTACCGGTGATCTGGCGGGACGCAGGGACTTCCGCCTCCAGTTGCTGACACTGGCTGAAACTGCGACCGTCGTTCCATAAAATGGCCGGACGTAAGACTTTTTGCTGTGCGTCCAGCAGAGTAGCGCCATGCATCTGACCGGTCAGGCCAATCGCTTTTACACCCCGCAGAGAGTGTTGTTGTGACAGTGCAGATACTGCGCGGTCCGTTACATCCCACCAGTCGGCAGGATTTTGCTCAGACCACAACGGATGCGGGCGGGAAAGGGTTAACGCCTCACTGTGGCTGGCGACCACCCCACCTTCTTCGCTAAGCAAAATGGCTTTGACGCCAGAGGTGCCCAGATCTAATCCGAGATACATAATTTTCCCTTATCTGTTGATCCGAACCTGTAACGTTTAACGCCCTGCAATTCCGCCTATAGCGGGCAGGGCGCCAACTTATTTTAACCGGTTAACCAAACAGGTAGCGGTTAACCAGATTTTCCAGACGCTCCTGCTGACCGCTCTGGTGCTGAGGAGCCAGCGCATTTTGTTGCGCATAGCTGCTCAGGGTTTCCAGTGACATTTTGCCCTGCAGGATCTGCTGACCTAATTCTGTGTTCCAGCCAGCGTAACGCTGGGCAACGTGCTTATCGAGCTCACGGCTTTCAATCATACGGGCTGCCACTTTCAGCGCCAGCGCCATGGTGTCCATTCCGCCGATATGGCCGTAGAACAGGTCATATTTATCGGTGCTTTGGCGACGAACTTTCGAGTCAAAATTCAGACCACCGGTAGTGAAACCGCCTGCTTTGATGATTTCATACATTACCAGTGCATTTTCTTCCACGCTGTTCGGGAACTGATCGGTATCCCAGCCACATTGCGGGTCGCCACGGTTAGCATCGACGGAACCGAAGATACCGAGAGCAATTGCGTTAGCAATTTCATGGTGGAATGAGTGACCGGCCAGCGTGGCATGATTGGCCTCGATATTCACTTTAATCTCTTTTTCCAGACCGAACTGTTTCAGGAAGCCATACACGGAAGCGACATCATAATCGTACTGATGTTTGGTCGGTTCCTGCGGTTTGGGTTCGATCAACAGCGTGCCCTGAAAACCAATTTTATGTTTATGCTCAACCACCATCTGCATGAAGCGACCCAGTTGTTCGCGTTCCTGACGAAGATCAGTGTTGAGCAGGGTTTCGTACCCTTCACGGCCACCCCACAGCACGTAATTTTCGCCGCCCAGTTGTTTGGTGGCGTTCATAGCGTGCACAACCTGTGCGGCGGCCCAGGTATAAATTTCTGGATTAGGATTGGTTGCTGCGCCTGCGCCGTAACGTGGATGGGTGAAGCAGTTAGCTGTACCCCACAATAATTTTACCCCGCTGGCTTCCTGTTTTTGCGCCAGTACATCGGTCATGATGGCAAAATTATTCACGTATTCTTTAATTGATGCGCCTTCCGGCGAGACGTCAACGTCATGGAAGCAATAATAAGGGACGTTCAGTTTCTGGAAAAATTCAAATGCAACATCCGCCTTGCGTTTAGCCAGTTCCAGCGCATCGCCCGCTTGCTGCCATGGGCGATCAAAGGCACCCACACCGAACATATCGTTGCCGTTCCAGCAGAATGTATGCCAGTAACAGGCGGCGAAACGCAGATGCTCAGCCATCGTTTTGCCGAGGATCACTTCTTCAGGGTTGTAATGACGGAATGCCAACGGGTTAGTGCTGTTAGCACCTTCGTAGCGGACTGCGTCGAGTTTGTCGAAATATGCGTGCATTGATAACTCCTTGAAAACGGGCCCAGCGGGACTGGGAGGCTGAGGCTCTATCTTCGGAGTTGACGTTTAATCTCACAATTACGTTATTTCACACTCAATTTAATAGAATTATTAAGTGTGCGGCAGATCGCATAAATAACCCTTTTTCTTGTCATTTTTTACCCGCTTTCCATGACATCACGATAATAAAAGTACCTGGCTTGTGCGTATTACAATCAAACCATGATCACCATCATAGTTCCTAAAATAAACAAAAAATCGTAATGCAGTGATTAAAATCTGCAATTGCCGATTAATTACCCAGCGACAACAATCCTTGTGTCATTGCTGTACATACTTCTCTGTATCTGCCTCTACTTATTCTTATAAAAGGTCTGACATGATGAAAATGAATAAAGTAATTCTTTCTGCCTGTGCCGCATTAGTGCTTTTTAGCCAGTCAGGGTTAGCGAAAGAAATTAAAATTGGCATGGCTATTGATGACTTACGTTTAGAACGCTGGCAAAAAGACCGTGATATTTTTGTGGCTAAAGCCAAAACGCTGGGAGCGGATGTTTTTGTGCAATCCGCCAACGGCAATGAAGAAACACAAATGGCGCAGATTGAAAATATGATCAATCGCGGCGTTGATGTGCTGGTCATCATTCCGTACAACGGCGAAGTGCTCAGTAACGTGATTGCCGAAGCTAAGCAGGAAGGCATCAAAGTGCTGGCGTATGACCGCATGATCAACAACGCGGATATTGATTTTTATATCTCTTTTGACAATGAAAAAGTCGGCGAACTCCAGGCACAAAGCCTGGTTCAGCGTGTACCGCAGGGAAATTATTTCCTGATGGGGGGCTCACCGGTGGATAACAATGCCAAGCTGTTCCGCGCTGGCCAGATGAAGGTGCTGAATCCGCTCATCAAAGACGGAAAGATTAAAATCGTGGGCGATCAGTGGGCTGACGGGTGGTTGCCGGAAAACGCCTTAAAAATTATGGAAAATGCCCTGACCGCTAACAACAATAAAATTGATGCGGTGGTGGCATCTAACGATGCAACAGCCGGGGGCGCAGTGCAGGCACTGTCAGCACAAGGGCTGGCAGGGAAAGTGGCTATTTCGGGGCAGGATGCCGACCTTGCTGCAATTAAACGAATCGAAGCCGGCACTCAAACCATGACCGTTTACAAGCCAATTACTAAACTGGCCAATGATGCTGCAGAAATTGCAGTGCAGTTAGGTAAAGGAGAAACCCCGAAATCAAATGCCACATTAAATAATGGTAAAAAAGAGGTGCCATCTTATTTATTGACACCGATTCAGGTGGATAAAAGTAATATTGAAAGCACCGTAGTGGCTGATGGATTCCACAAAAAGTCAGACCTTTAATTTTTCAATATTTTCTATGGAAACAACACCTCCTTGTGGAGGTGTTGTTTCTGCCGGGGGTGAAAATGCCAGAACAATATGAAAAATTACCGTTGCTGGATATGCGCAATATCACTAAGAGGTTTGGTGTGGTAAAAGCCGTTGATAATATTAGCCTGACGTTATCTGCGGGAGAAGTGTTATCACTGTGCGGTGAAAATGGGTCAGGTAAATCCACATTAATGAAAGTGTTGTGCGGTATTTATCCGCAAGGCACATTTGAAGGTGAAATTTATTTTTCAGGAGAACGGCTTACAGCGAAGGGTATCCGGGATACCGAGCAAAAAGGAATTGCGATTATTCATCAGGAACTCGCGCTGGTAAAACAACTGAGCGTACTGGAAAACATGTTTCTGGGAAATGAGTGGGGCAGTTACGGGATGCTCGATACCGATAAAATGTATTTGCGCTGCCAGCGCATGCTGGCGCAGGTCAAACTCAATATTGACCCGCATACACGGGTTGGTGAACTGGGCCTTGGGCAGCGGCAACTGGTTGAAATTGCCAAAGCGCTGAACAAGCAGGTCCGGTTGCTGGTGCTGGACGAACCGACGGCGTCTCTGACCGAAAGTGAAACGGCGATTTTGCTCGATATCATTCGTGACCTGCGTCATCACGATATCGCCTGCATTTACATTTCCCACAAACTCAACGAAGTCAAAGCCATTTCCGACAAACTGTGTGTGATCCGTGATGGGAGACATATCGCCACCTGCAATGCCGCAGGGACATCGGAGAAAGAAATTATCGCCATGATGGTGGGGCGCGAACTGACTGAGCTCTTTCCGTCCCGTGAACGCCAGATCGGTGAAGAAATTTTACGGGTGGAAAATCTCACTGCCTGGCATCCGGTTAACCGGCATATCAAACGGGTGGATAACGCCGGTTTTACCCTGCGGCAGGGCGAGGTGCTGGGTGTCGCCGGGCTGGTGGGCGCCGGAAGAACAGAAATGATGGAATGTTTGTACGGTGTTTATCCCGGACGCTGGTCGGGAGATATCTGGCTGCAAGGTTCAAAAGTGCAGATCACCGATTGCCGTGATGCGATGCGCCGCGGGCTGGCGATGGTGCCTGAAGACCGTAAACGTGACGGCATCGTGCCGGTGATGGCGGTTGGCAGCAACATTACGCTGGCGGCGTTAAGTCAGTTCAGCGGCGGCGGTGTTCTGCGCGAAGCCCAGGAACAGCACACTATCAGTGAGTCAGTGAAGCAACTCAAAATCAAAACATCTTCTCCCGAACTGGCGATCGGGCGGCTCAGTGGTGGCAATCAGCAAAAAGCCATTCTGGCGAGGTGTCTGCTGCTCAAACCTAAAATCCTCATTCTTGATGAACCGACGCGCGGGATCGACGTCGGGGCAAAACATGAAATTTACAAATTGATCGGCCAGCTCGCGGCGCAGGGAATGGCGATTATCGTCATCTCATCAGAGTTACCCGAAGTGCTGGGGCTCAGCGATCGGGTAGTAGTGATGCATCTCGGGCAGGTCAAAGCCTGTCTGGATAACAATAATTTAAGTCAGGAACAGGTCATGGAAGCCGCACTGAGGAGTGAATCTTATGTCTAAATTTCCACAGCCGGGAACCCCGTCTGCGTCAGCCCGTCCCGATGAGGCTGACGTGTTATTTTCGATACAGAAACTAAAAAGCATTAACCTGCAGGTATTCGTCATGCTGGCGGCCATTGCGGTGATTATTGTCTTTTTCAGCGTGACCACCGATGGCGCATATATCAGTGCCCGTAACGTGTCTAACCTGCTGCGCCAGACGGCAATCACCGGCATTCTGGCTGTCGGTATGGTATTTGTCATTATCTCGGCGGAAATCGACCTGTCAGTCGGCTCCATGATGGGATTACTCGGTGGCGCGGCGGCAATTTTCGATGTCTGGCTCAGCTGGCCGTTGCCGCTCACTATTGTGGTGACACTGGCGCTCGGATTGTTACTGGGTGCCTGGAATGGCTGGTGGGTCGCGTATCGCAAGGTCCCCTCATTTATCGTAACCCTGGCCGGAATGCTGGCGTTTCGCGGCATTTTGATTGGTATCACCAGCGGCACCACGGTATCGCCGACAACCCCTGCCATGTCATTAATTGGTCAGAGTTATCTGCCTGATTCTTTCGGTTTTGGTATTGGCGCCATTGCGCTGGCCCTGTTCATTGGCTGGCAATGGCGCAGGCGCAAACAGCGGGCGGCACTGGGTTTGCCGCTGACAGCAGCAAAAAGTGATGTGACCCGTCAGGCTCTCACTGCGATTATTGCGCTGGGGGCTATTTACCTGCTCAATGATTATCGCGGTGTGCCGACGCCCGTGCTGATTCTGGTGGCGCTGATGCTGGGCGGCATGTTCATGGCCTCCCGTACTGCATTTGGTCGCCGTATTTATGCGATTGGCGGCAACATAGAAGCGGCACGGTTATCCGGCGTTAACGTGGAGCGCAGCAAACTGGCGGTGTTTGCGATCAACGGGCTGATGGTAGCGATTGCCGGTCTGATCCTCAGTTCGCGGTTGGGGGCTGGTTCGCCTTCGGCGGGCAATATCGCGGAACTGGATGCCATCGCGGCTTGTGTTATTGGCGGAACCAGCCTTGCAGGCGGTGTTGGCAGCGTGGCCGGTGCCGTTATGGGGGCTTTCATTATGGCCTCGCTGGATAACGGCATGAGCATGCTGGATGTGCCGACGTTCTGGCAATACATCGTCAAAGGCGCGATTTTACTGCTGGCGGTCTGGATGGATTCTGCGACCAAACGGCGCGCATAAAGTCAGCGAAGATCACCGTGATGGCGGACTGTCATTCAGGAAAACCTGAGGAGCCTCACAAATTCGCTATGCCAAATCTACGTAAGCCCTTGTGTTGTGCTATTGACCAACCCAATCAGCCTCATTCATTAGTGCAAATGAATGAGGCTTTAGTCTATTAGATCATCGGTGAGAAACAGGTATGTTTGAAAAACGTTATCGGATCACGTTGTTATTTAACGCCAATAAAGTCTATGACCGTCAGGTCGTCGAAGGCGTAGGTGAATACCTTCAGGCCTCACAAAGTGACTGGGATATCTTTATTGAGGAAGATTTCCGCTGTCGCATCGACAACATTAAAGACTGGCTAGGTGATGGCGTGATCGCCGATTTTGACGACCGTGAAATTGAAACGTTGCTCGAAGGTCTCAACGTGCCGATTGTCGGCGTGGGCGGTTCCTATCATCAGGAAGAAGATTATCCGCCGGTACATTATATCGCTACCGACAACTACGCACTGGTTGAAGCGGCCTTTATGCACCTGAAAGAAAAGGGGATTAACCGTTTTGCATTTTACGGTCTGCCTGATGCAGGGGGAAAGCGCTGGGCGCAGGAACGCGAGCATGCGTTCAGAAAGCTGGTGTCTGCCGAGCAGTATCAGGGCGTAGTCTATCAGGGCATGGAAACCGCACCGGAAAATTGGCAGCACGCCCAGAACCGGCTGGCGGATTGGATCCAGACACTGCCACAGCAAACCGGCATTATTGCTGTCACCGACGCCCGGGCGCGGCATCTGTTACAGGTATGCGAGCATCTGAATATTCCTGTGCCAGAAAAGCTTTGCGTCATTGGTATCGATAATGAGGAACTGACGCGCTACCTGTCGCGTGTCGCGTTGTCATCCGTAGTACAGGGCACGCGTCAGATGGGCTATCGCGCCGCGAAACTTTTGCATCAGTTGTTGGATCAGCGCGAATTGCCGTTACAGCGTATTCTGGTGCCGCCGGTGAAGGTAGTAGAGCGTCGTTCAACGGATTTCCGATCACTGCGTGACCCTGCCGTCATTCAGGCTATGCATTACATCCGTTATCACGCCTGCAAAGGGATTAAAGTTGAGCAGGTGCTGGATGCCATTGGCATGTCGCGATCTAACCTTGAGAAACGTTTTAAAGATGAAACCGGGCAAACGATTCACGGAGTGATCCACGAAGAAAAACTCGATCGTGCCCGCAATCTGCTGGCCGCCACCTCGATTTCTATCAATGAGATCTCGCAAATGTGCGGTTATCCTTCGCTGCAATATTTCTATTCAGTATTTAAAAAAGGCTATGAAATGACGCCTAAAGAATACCGTAGCATTCATGGCGAAAGTGTTTATCAGGACGTTTAGGCACCGCATAAAAAAGCCCCGCAGCCCGGAAAGGCGGCGAGGCCGGTTATTGATGAATTTTATAACGTAATCACGAACTCTTTACAGCCCGCTTCGGGTGTCAGGACGATGCCCGATGCCTGAATTGCTGATGTGCCCTGACTAAAACCGGCTATCTGCTGAATATTACGCAGACAGAGCGTCCAGCCTGGCGCGTCGCCTTTACTGGTCAGAATGATGGTGTTGCCATTGCGCACCGCGCTGAGAGTGAAGACGGTTTTCCCGCTCAGATCCGTGATCGCGCTTTCCGCGACCGCGCCTTCTTCCAGTTCGAACAAATGGAATTGAGGCTGCTGGTTGTAAACATAATCCGGCTTCTGATCATTGCTGCCAAGCGCCAGCAAGGTATTCGGACGGACATACAACGGCAAACTGTCGAAGCCATGCTGCTGACGATGCCAGCGTGAGCCTTCAGCCACGTCGTTGCTCAGAAGATGCGTCCAGCGGCCTTGTGGCAGATAGAAATCGACGTCGCCTTCTTCGCTGAAAACGGGGGCCACCAGCAGGTCGTCACCGAGCATATATTGGCGATCGAGATAATCGCATGCCGGATCTTCAGGGAACTCCAGCATCATGGCGCGCATCACCGGCGTTCCATGACTGGCGGCCTGTGCAGATGCCGGGTAGAGATACGGCATCAGGCGGCATTTAAGCTGCGTGAACTGGCGTACCACGTCGCAGGCTTCATCGTCATATACCCACGGCACACGATAGGATTTACTGCCATGCAGGCGGCTGTGGCTGGAGAGCAGGCCGAATGCGCACCAGCGTTTGTAGATATGTGCCGGTGCGGTGTTTTCGAAGCCGCCAATGTCATGGCTCCAGAAACCAAAGCCGGACAACCCGATGGATAATCCGCCGCGCAGGCTTTCAGCCATGGACTCGTAAGTGGCATAACAGTCACCACCCCAGTGAACCGGGAATTGTTGTGCGCCCACCGAGGCTGAGCGGGCAAACAGGACTGCTTCATCGGCACCAAGCTTATCCTGCAATGTTTCGTACACCAGTTTGTTGTACACAAACGCATAATGGTTATGCATCTTCTGCGGATCACTGCCGTCGTGCCAGATAACATCGGTAGGAATACGTTCACCGAAATCGGTTTTGAAGCAATCTACGCCCATATCCACCAGACGTTTCAGGTGTCCGGCGTACCATTCGCAGGCCTGTGGATTGGTGAAATCGACAATCCCCATGCCTGCCTGCCATTTATCCCACTGCCAGACACGACCGTCAGGGCGTTTGAGCAGATAGCCTTTTACTTTGCCCTCATGGAACAGCGGCGATTTTTGGCCGATGTACGGATTGATCCACACGCAGATTTTCAGACCGCGCGCTTTCAGGCGCTGCAACATACCCTGTGGATCCGGGAAAGTTTGCGGATCCCATTCGAAATCACACCACTGGAAAGCCTTCATCCAGAAGCAGTCAAAATGGAAAACATGCAGTGGCAGTTCACGTTCTGCCATGCCATCAATAAAGCTGTTGACGGTTGCTTCATCATAATTGGTGGTAAACGAAGTCGTCAGCCACAGGCCAAACGACCAGGCTGGTGGAAGTGCAGGGCGGCCGGTCAGGCGGGTATAACGGTCGAGCACTTTTTTCGGCGTCGGGCCATCGATAACAAAATATTCGAGATACTCGCCTTCCACGCTGAACTGCACCTTGGAGACTTTTTCAGAGCCAACTTCAAAAGACACACATTCGGGATGATTCACCAGCACGCCATAGCCGCGGTTCGTCAGGTAGAACGGAATGTTTTTGTAGGATTGCTCTGTGCTGGTGCCGCCGTCACGGTTCCAGGTCTCAACCGTCTGACCATTTTTAACCAGTGCGGTGAAACGCTCTCCCAGGCCGTAAACCGTTTCGCCGACGCCCAGATCCAGACGTTCCATCATGTAGGTTTTCTGTGTTTTCGCATCTTGCACATAGCCGTTAGACTTCGCAACACTGCCGGTGATCCGGCGGCCGTTGCGCAGGAAATCCAGCGTCCAGTTATTGCCTTTGGTCACACGAACACAGAGATCACCGCTGTGCAGTGCGGCGAATTCATCGTTATCTTCAAAACGCAGTTCTGGTGTGTCGGTTTGGATTAACGCGTAATGCGGGCCTTTCTCTCTTTCACCATCAAAATGAGTAATGCGTACACCTATTACGCCGGTCTGCGGTGAGAAGAAACGCAGCGTAAACAGCGGTGAGTCGAGCTGGCTGGCGCGTTCCGATGCATCTTTCGGCGCGGCGTAAATCACCATCTCATTTCCTGAGCGTTGTACTTCAAACACCTGAAGCGGATGCGTGAGTGACAATCCTTCCTGGATCAACCAGTTACCATCACTGATTTTCATTAATTTTTCTCCTCTAGCCCTTCATCCTTCATACTGACTCTGCGTTGGCTGCCTTCGCGAACCCCGGCCACATACTTATGTATGCTCCCGGGGATTCACTGAGTTGCCCTCTTGATTCAGCACGAATGATTTTGGGCATGTTCAGTTAAAACAGTTTCAGTTCTTCAAAAGCAGATTTATTTCATAAATTCTTGCTGATTACGGCGGATGCCCTGTGCGACCTCATCAAGGATGCGGCGCAGCAGCGGGGTGCGAAGAATGTAATAGCGTTTACAGATGATGGCGCTCAGCAGATAACAGACGGCCGGAACCACCGTAAACAGTGCGACAATGCTGGTCATGGTGGCACTGTTTTGAGTGGCAGCACCGGACTGATAACCGGCACCTGCCAGCATCCAGCCGATCATGGCACCAGCCAGTGCCAGACCGAGTTTCAGCACAAACAGAGTGCCTGCAAAGCTGATACCCGTGAGGCGTTTTCCGTCGTTCCATTCACCGTAATCGACAGTGTCAGACATCATTACCCATTGAATCGGGGTCACGAGCTGATGGAGGACGCCGATAATAAAGATAAAGATAAACATCACAACGCTGCCGTGAACAGGCAGGAAGAACATGCCGATGCTCAGAACCGCCAGAATGGCGTTAGTCCACCAGAAAACGCTGACCTTACATTTCCAGTCGGTAAGCGGCTTCGCCAGTGCGCTGCCGATCAGGTTGCCGACGGAATACACGCCAAGGAACCAGGCGAACAGCACCGGATTGCCGAGAATGTACGTCACGTAATACATCATGGCGCCGCCGCGAACCGCGACCGCCATGATATTGAGGATGGTCAGCAGGCCGACAATACGCCACTGGTCGTTGTGCCAGATGTCACGTAAGTCTTCGCGCATGGTGCCGGTCGGTTTGCCCGGGTCAATACGTTCTTTGGTCGTGGCAAAACAAATCGCCAGCATCACGGCAGCGACAATCGCCAGTACCGCAATCCCGCCCTGATAACCGAGCGCTTTATTTTCACCGCCGATAAAGTTAACCAGCGGCATCATCAGCACGGTACTTAGCATGCCGCCTGCCGTGGCGAGAACAAAGCGGTACGATTGCAGCGAAATCCGCTGCGCCGGGTCAGAGGTAATCACACCGCCGAGAGCGCAATAAGGAATATTGACCACGGTATACATCAGCGTCAGCAGGGTATATGTGATGGCGGCATAAATCATTTTGCCGGTCATGCTTAGCTCCGGCGTGGTGTAGGTGAATACGCAGACGATGCCAAAAGGAATGGCGCCGAAGAGCACATAAGGGCGGAATTTTCCCCAGCGCGTGCGGGTACGGTCTGCCAGTAATCCCATGCACGGGTCCGAGATCGCGTCCAGTGCGCGGGCCAGCAGGAACATTGTACCGACGTAACCCGCCGGAATGCCGAAAATATCGGTATAGAAAAACATCATGTAGAGCATGACGTTATCGAAAATGATATGACTGGCGGCGTCACCTAATCCGTATCCAATCTTTTCCTTGACCGAAAGGATTTCTGTACTCATTGCGTGAATGTCCATATGAAAAGGGAGAGTACGTTTTTAACGGTTGGCGGGGGTCTGCGGCTATTGAGATTTTTGTTTCTGAATTTATGTTTCTTTATTTCTGTGATCGCACAAGGCAAACGGGGGAATGTTGAGCGGGAAAAGTGAGGGGAAGCGCCTGATATAGACCCGTAAAATGCTGAAAAAACCTCCCGTTTCCGGGAGGTCCAGGGGATTATTTTTTGTATTTGGCTTCCAGCGTCGCAAACCACGGTGCGGTGAAATCTGCAGATTTACCCCAGCCAGGAATGATTTTGCTCAGTCCGGTCACGTTGATGCCGTCCGGCTGGCTAAGCAGCAAAGATTGCGGAATTGTCTGCGCCGGGAATTCATAGGTTGCCGGGGTTTTCTCGCCGGCAATTTTGAGTGCCACAATTCGCAGGTTAACCGCACCAATCAGCTGTGTGTCCACCGCAGCCGTCATCTGCCACGGGCTGCCTTTTTCGCGCATCAGCTGTAAATCCTGGTTCGACACATCGATGCTGTAAAGTTTAATCTCGGTACGGCCATTTTCTTTCAGCGCCTTATATGCGCCCTGACTAAAGGCATCCCATGCACCCCAGATAGCGTCAATTTGCCCTTTCGGATATTTGGCGAGAATTGCACCGACTTTGTTTGCGGTATCGCCCTGCACATCAGAAGAGACTGCGCCGATAGATTCCAGCTGATGAATGCCCGGATTCTCTTTCAAAATCGCTTCGTAGGTTTTCTGGCGGCGTTCCATTGGCGGGAAACCGGCCACCCACAATTTGACGATATTGGCTTTACCGTTGAAATCTTTCACCAGCTGACCAACAGATGCTTTCGCCAGCGAGGCATCGTCCTGGCGGGTGACCGTAACGCCAGGAATGTTTTCCGGCACTTCGGTATCAAATGCGGACACCGCAATACCCGCTGCCGCGATGCGTTTCACCAGCGCCTCAGAATACGGGCCGCGCCCCTGTGACAGGATAATACCGTCGTATTTCTGGCTAATAGCCTGATTAACGAAATCCTGAAATTTCGCGTCATCGCCATTACTGAGGAAAGTATCCACTTTAAAGCCAAGCGCGCGTCCCTGTTTAATGGCACCGGCCAGAAACTGCGTGGTGTTATCGTCGGAGCCCAGATTACGGATAACCGCAATGCGCACAGGACCGTTGTGTTGAGCAATAACCGCAGGAACCGGCGCGGGTGTTTCACCGGCAGCGAACGCCGGCAGAGCGGAAAACAGGCTTAATGCCAGCAGGGAGGCGGATATTTTTTTCATTATTGAACAGCTCCGTCGGACGCGATGTTTTTTCTGGTGTTTTTGGGCGTAAATCCGGGAAGGCAATGCGGCTTTCCAGATTGAGGATGTGCAGAAGTCTGTCTGTCTGGACGTCTATTCTGTGGGGGCAGTTTACCGGTATGTTACAAAAGAGGGAATGCCTTGTTGTTATTATATTTAGCAGCGCTGTTATTCCTGTAGGTTATAGCCGTACGCAACCGCTGAGCAAAATCAGGGACATGGCCTAAACTGAATTTTGTCTGTGATTCTCATGTTTTCCTCTTCACCTGCAAAAATCACTTCGGGAGAAGCGCTATGCCATTTTCTTTGCGCGACACATTACTGCCTGCTTTTACAGCGATGATGTTAACCACCCACGTCTGTGCCGCCCCGAAATCCCCCGTTCCACCGCCGCTGGCCGGCGCACAGGTAACGGAACTGGCCAGGGGGCTCGATCACCCCTGGTCTTTGGCTTTTTTACCCGATAATCAGGGGGCATTGATTACCGAACGCAGCGGACAACTGCGGCTGTGGAAGCCGGACTCAGGATTGTCTGCGCCGTTGAACGGTGTACCGGCCGTCTGGGTCGCAGGACAGGCCGGTTTGTGGGACGTGCGCTTATCACCTGATTTTGACAGTAACCGCCGGGTGTATCTGACATTTGCGCAACCGGGAGAAAAGGGTGAACCACATGCCGCCCTGGGTTATGGCACATTGTCGGCGGACAATAAAACCCTGGCAGATTTTAAGGTCATATTTGTTCAGCAACCGGCCTTACAAAGCGGCATTAATCTCGGCGGGCGTATTGCATTTGATGACAAGGGCAATATTTTTCTGTCCACCGGTGACAATAACCAGCGCATTAACGCGCAGCATCTCAACCAGTTGCAAGGCAAAATTTTACGTCTGACAGCGGAAGGCGGGGTGCCGCAGGACAACCCGTTTGTTCACGACAAACGTGCGAAACCGGAAATCTGGACCTACGGTAATCGTAATCCGCAGGGGCTGGCGGTTAATCCGTGGAGCGGCGCGTTGTGGGAAACCGAACACGGTCCGCGCGGCGGCGATGAAGTGAATCTGCCGAAAGCCGGTAAAAACTACGGCTGGCCGCTGGCGACATTCGGGATCAACTATTCCGGACAGCCGATCCCGGAGGCCAAAGGCACCACGTTAGCAGGCGCGGAAGATCCGATTTATTACTGGAAAGTTTCACCGGCATTAAGTGGCATGGCGTTTTATAATGCGCAGAAATTCCCGCAATGGAAAAACTCGCTGTTTGTCGGCGCGCTGGCGTCAGAGTCGCTGATCCGCCTGACACTCGACGGGGAGAAAGTCACACATGAAGAGCGTTTACTCAGTGACCGCAAGGAACGTATTCGTGAAGTGCAGGTGGGTACTGACGGATTTGTGTATGTACTGACTGACGATCGTGACGGCAAATTACTGAAAGTGGCACCGCAGACTCAGCCGTTGAAGGATTAAGTCAATAAAAAAGGCGGGCCATTTTAGCCCGCCTCAGATTCAGCCTGTCAGATCCCTCAGTGCTGGGTTTTTTGCGCTCTGAACAATGCCCAGACGCTGAGCAAACCCACCATCATCAGATAGTAGCCCGGTGCCAGACTGCTGCCGGTGGCGGAAATCAGCAATGTACAGATGAAGGGCGCAAATCCACCGAACACGGTTACGGCGACGTTGTAGCTGATCGCCATGCCGCTGGCGCGGGTGGTGATCGGGAACAGGTCAGCCATCATCGACGGCACGGTGGAGAAATACACCGATTTCAGCAGTGCCAGCCAGCTTATCAGCAACAGCAAGGACATCGCGGAGGTATGTTGCAGCATCAGCCAGAACGCCGGATACACGGTCAGCAACAGCAAAATAAGCGACCCCCACATCAGCGGCAGACGGCCAATTTTCTCCGCCCACAATCCCATCACCGGTGTCACTACTGTCAGGATAATCCCGGCCGCCAGCGTGGCGCTGAACCCCGCCGACGCGGGTAAATGCAGCGTTTTGGTCGCGTACGTCGGCACATAGTTGAGCATATAGTTAATGGCAGTAGAGACCACCATCAGACCAATCGCGGTAAAGAACAGACCTTTTTGCGCGCGCACGATTTCTTTCAACGGCGAGGCGGTTTTCCTGGCCTTGCTGAAACTGTCCGATTCCCGGATATGGCGGCGGATATACAAACCCACCGGCCCGATCAGCAGCCCGAAGATAAACGGGATCCGCCATCCCCAGTCCTGAAGTTGTGTTTCACTCAGCACTGCCGATAAGCCCAGTCCGAATGCTGATGCCAGCAGTGTACTCGCACCCTGTGTCGCGAATTGCCAGCTGGCGATAAATGCTTTGCGTTCCGGGAAGTGTTCGACCAGAAAAGCCGTAGAGCTGCCGAATTCGCCACCCGCTGAAAAACCTTGGATCAGACGGGCCACCAGAATCAGCAGCGGAGCCGCCATGCCGATAGTGCCGTAAGACGGCGTGATCACGATGATCAGGCCGCCGGCCATCATCAGGCTAATGGATAACAGCAACGAGGCTTTGCGCCCGTGCCTGTCCGCATAAGCGCCCAGTACAATGGCACCGAGCGGGCGGATCAGGAATGACACGCCGAAGCTGCCGAATGTCAGTAACAGGGAAACGGTCGGGTCGGATGTCGGGAAATAGGCATGAGCAATATAGCTGGCGAAAAAACCGTAAATCGCGATATCAAACCATTCCAGCGCGTTACCGATACAGGTCGCAAAAAGGGTTTTCATCAGGCCCGGTTTATCTGCCGCATTGCCTGTTGCGTTGGGTGAAGCCGTTAACTGGCTCATCGGGCACCTCCGGCATGATCACTGTGCTGAGCGAGCAGGGCGGTGCCGTGCTCACCGAAGTCCCATAACAGGTGGGTCATGATTGCCAGCCCTTCGCGGGCGACGGAAAGCAGCATATGTTCGTTGACGCCATGCTGACCACAGGCCGGATAGGAATGCGGCACCCATAACGTCGGCAGGCCGAGAATATCGGCAAAGACGTCATTGGGCAGTGAACCGCCGAGGTTCGGTAGCAGTGCCGGTTTTTTGCCGGTGGCTTGCTGCATGATATCCAGCGCCCAGCCCACCAGCGGGTCGGTCGGGTCAAAACGGGTGGCCGGCGAACCACGCATAAATTCCACTTCTACCTGCGGGAAACCGTGCGCATGGAGATGATCACGGACATGTTTTGTCAGGTTTTTCCAGTCAGTGCCAACCACAAAACGCAACTGACAGACCGCCGTAGCGCTGGCGGGGATGGCGTTCATCGGGCGCTGCGGATTGCCGGTCAGGAATGACAGTACTTCCAGCGTATTCCAGGCATATAAACGCTCGGTGGGTGTCAGCCCGGCTTCGCCCCAGTCCGGGTCGATTTGCGGATCGTTTTTGTCACCCCCGACCTCAACATCACTGAGAATTTCCCGCACTGCATCACTGACAGCAGGAGGTTTAAGCGCTGCCACCTGTAACTGACCCTGTTGATTCACCAGCGAGGCCAGCGCATTGGCAAGCTGGATGCCGGGATTGGTCAGCAGACCGCCCCAGTTACCGGAGTGATAGGCGTTGTCGCGGGCATGGATACCCAGACGGAAATTTACCGCACCGCGCGAACCCAGAAACAACGTCGGACGTGCAGCGCTCAGGCGCGGGCCGTCGGATGCCAGAAAAATATCGGCGCTGAGTTCGTCATAATAGTCGCGGCAAAGTTCTGCCAGCCCGGGAGAGCTGATTTCCTCACCCATTTCAAACAGCAGTTTGCAGTTAAAGCCGAGGCGCCCGCCGCGTGCTTTAAAGATTTGTTCAAGTGCCGCAATGTTGACGCTGTGCTGGCCTTTGTTATCGGCGCTGCCGCGTCCGTACCAGCGATCGCCTTCCTCTTTCAACACCCACGGCGACAGATCACTGCGCCAGTTCTCATCGTCACCGAACACCACGTCGCCGTGACCATAGCTCAGTACGGTAGGCAATTTGCTGTCTTCGATGCGTGTAGCAATCAGGAAAGGTCGGTTGACGGCATGAGGATTTTCAATGCTGAGCAGGCTGAAACCCATCGCTGAAAGTGCCGGTTTAATCTCTTCATCCAGATAACGCGCCAGTTCTGCATCACGCAGCTGACTCTGGCTTTCAGTGGCAATAGCCACCCTGCGTGCCAACGTTCGTTTATATTCACCCTGATCAAACCAGGCTAATGCCTGTTCTACGATATTTTCCGCTGTCATGAATAACCTGCTTTTAAATGTTTTGAGGATTTATTGTTGGTTTTTTTAGCAGTTTCACTCTAAGCGCTGCGCAAGCGTTGCCACAATAATAATAATTGCAACTTAGCGTTGCTTTTATTGTAATGCTGGTTTGCACAGTTATGAGGCAAGACGGTTATGCAAAGTACGGAAATTCGCTATTTCCTGGTGGTGGCAAATACCGGTTCGCTGAGTGCGGCGAGCAGGCAATTATTTGTCGCCGTCTCTGCCATCAGTCGCCAGATCCAGCGCCTTGAAGAACGTATCGGCGCACCGCTGTTTGAGCGCCATGCCCGGGGTATGGTGCTCAACGATGCCGGACAGATTCTGGAAAACCATGTGCGCAAAAGCATGATGGAGATGGAGCACGCCATTGCAGAAATTCAGGGGCTGAACGCGGTGCGCCGCACGGTGATCCGTATGGCCTGCACTGACGGACTGGCGTTTGATTTGTTGCCGCAACTGTTTTCACAGTTCCGGCTGAACAACCCGGGAGTGATGTTTTATCTCAACGTCGGCACGGCGGTAGAAGTGTCAGAGATGATCCACAACGGCGAAGTGGATCTGGCGTTGCAGTTCAGTCTGGCGGCGGAGCGCGGTGTGGATATTCTGGCGTCTTTCCCCGCACCGGTGCGGATGGTGATGCGTCCGGATCATCCGCTGGCGGAAACTGAGGTGCAGTTGACGGATTTGCATCCGTACCCGCTGGCGATGAACGAGCAGGGCAGCACCATCCGTCAGTTGTTTGATTTATCCTGCCGGATGAATGGCATTTTTCTTGAGCCTGCGGTGAGTTGTAACCGTTTTTCCACGCTGTACGATTTTATGGTACAGACGCCGGGCGCGATTGCGGCATGCAGCCATTTTTCCATTATGTACAAAGCGCGCCGCGACAGGTTACGCGTTAAACCGGTCAACATTGAGCAACTCAGCCAGCGCACGTTGCAGTTGCAGTCACCGGCCGGTAAACGACGCCCGGCCTCACTGCGTCAGTTCATTGATTTTATCCGGGACGAACTGACGCGTGAAAACGAAGATTTTATCCGTGATTTCCGGCTGTAACCCTCAGCATGCAATCTGTTGCAAATGCGTGCAGCATGACCACTTCAGGTTGTGCCAGACGTCATTCAGCGGAGTGCAAACAGCCTCATGCAAGTTTACATCCTGAGGGTTTTATGACTGATATTGTCACGCGGTCTTCATCAGGCATGAAAGCGCGTCCACAGGCTTATCAGTAACCATGCTGCCAGTGACCAGCAGACCACAGCACCGAACAGGGCGTAGTGCAGTTTCATTGAGCCGATGAAAAAATACAAAGAAATCAGATACGCTGTGTAAGGGATCACCGCCCACAGTCCAAAAATAATGGTGGTGCGCAGCGCTTCAATGTTGCGTTCTGTGCCGACAATATAATGGGCGAACAGGGCAAAAGTGGGGAACAGCGGAACCAGACCGGCAATGTAATAGTTGCGGGTTTTAGACAATACGCCGATCAGAATCACGACCAGTGCGCCAGTCAGCGCTTTTAACAACAGACCTGTCATTGATGCCCTGTACCTGTTCAGCCGCGGAGGGAAACGTGGTGAATAAGCCCTTTATTGATATAGATATTTTGTATGCTATTTACAGATAAACTGTCCCATCTGAATGAAATGGTCAAGTGCTTACTGCTGGTTTTATCGCCAGTTGGATTTGCGCAAGCAGCGGAAATTTCTACTATTCTTAAGATCTTTACACTATTTAGGTTTATTCCCGACCCGGAAAGCAGTAGGTTCTACACCTGACAGAGTTGCACAATCTGATTGAAAGATAAGATAAATTTCAATTACCCGGACAAAAGCGCTGATACCTATGACAATTTCTTCCCAATTCAAACGGACTTTCATTTACGCGCTGGGCGGTGGAGTTTTGCTGCTGGCGCTTCCTGCCGCTCAGGCGGATAACGCCCCGGTCGCACCTCAGATTAATGCCAAATCCTGGGTGCTTATGGATTACAACAGCGGGAAGATCCTGACGGAATCTAATCCCGATGCGCGTCTTGACCCGGCAAGCCTGAGTAAAATCATGGTCAGCTATGTGGTCGGACAGGCGATCAAATCCGGCAAAATCAAATCTGATGATCTGGTCTCCGTCGGTAATGATGCCTGGGCAACCGGCAACCCGGTGCTGCGCGGCTCCTCCCTGATGTTCCTCAAACCGGGCGATCATGTACCGGTTTCTGAGCTTAACAAAGGTATCGTGATCCAGTCAGGTAACGATGCCAGTATTGCGCTGGCCGATTTTGTGGCGGGTAGCCAGGATTCATTCGTCAACCTGATGAATCGCTATGCTGAGCAACTGAAGCTGCAAAACACGCATTTCAAAACCGTTCACGGACTGGATGCTGACGGACAATATACCTCCGCCACTGACATGGCCCTGTTGTCGCAGGCGCTTATCCGCGATACGCCGGATGAATATGCACTGCACAAAGAAAAAGAATTCACCTTCAATCATATCAAGCAGATTAACCGCAACCGCCTGTTGTGGAGTTCCAGCCTGAACGTTGACGGCATCAAAACCGGATACACATCAGGTGCGGGTTACAATCTGGTTTCGTCTGCCAGCGATTCTACCGGCATGCGTTTAATTGCCGTGGTGATGGGCGCACCAAGTGACCGGATCCGTTTCAACGAAAGCGAAAGCCTGCTGACCTGGGGGTTCCGTTTCTACGAAACACTCACGCCGATTAAAGCGGGCGATGCCTTTACCAGTCAGCGCGTCTGGTTTGGCGATGAGAAAATGGTGCCGCTCGGCGTGGCTGAAAATGCCTCGCTGACAATGCCGAAAGGCCAGCTGAAAAATCTCAAGGCCAGCTTCCATCTGACTAATGCGCAGCTTGAGGCACCGCTGGCGAAAAATCAGGTGGTCGGTACGGTCGATTTCAGTCTGGACGGCAAGGTTATCGAACAGCGTCCTCTGGTGGCATTGCAGGAAGTGAAAGAAACCGGTTTTATTGGCCGTATCTGGGACTTTGTGATGATGAAAATCAGTGGGTTGTGGGGCAGCATCTTCGGTAAATAATCATCTGCCGACATAAAAAAACGAGGCGCAGGTGGCCTCGTTTTTTTTTGCTTTGAACGGGGGAGCCGATCAGTGCTGAACCCATCCTTTTTTAATCGGGAACGCAAAACCGAAACGGTAAACCTTACACATCAGCGCGTTAATCGGTTCGCCGAACAAATTCCACACCAGTTGCGCGAACAGACAACCCAGCATACCGACCAGGAACCCGCCCACCATATCCAGCGGCCAGTGCACGCCAAGGTAAATGCGTGACCAGGCGATCGATAAGGCGGTTACCATCAGTAACGCGCCTGACCAGAGTCGGTGCCAGAACAGAAAGGCCAGTGCGAAGGTGAAACTGGCCGTGCCGTGATCACTCGGGAAGGAGTCGTCCGGTGAATGATGCAGGAAGTTATAACCAACACCTTCCACAAAAGGACGGGCATGCGGAAATAACATAGAAAACGTTTTAGCCGTTGTCATCGCAAAAAGGAGCGCAATAGCTGTCTTGCTGATCATCTCACGCTGCTGACCGATACGTTCCTGATGACCCCACAGCCACAAGCCGATAATCAACAGGGGGACAATCATAATCAGGTCATTGGCCAGAAAAGTAGCAAGGTGAATCAGCGCTTTCGGTGAAGCCGGTGTCGCGTTAATCCATAGAAAAACCAAATGATTTAGTTGCTCCATAATACTACCCTCAGTTATACAGGCCAAAATAGCCATCAAAAGAATCCGGCAAAGCGCTGACAGCACAAAAAAATTTCAAATACGTTAATTTGTGCTGTCCGGCAGGTAAAGGGTGCATCGTCTGAATATCCGCTTTCATTGAATAACGGTATAGTTTCACGATGAAATAGAGTGTAAAGAGAAGAACTTAAGGAAGCCTTAAGCCGGCTGTCTTACCCTGTTGCGGGACAACAGGCAGATGTAACGAATGATTTCACAAAAGGTGTCATAATGGAGATTCGTGAAGCTAGATTGGGCGATTTACGCCTGTTGCAGCATCTGGGGCGGGAAACGTATCGCCATTATTTTGGTGGTTTATGGCAAAACGATGAAGAGCTGGATGCTTTCCTGGCGGAAGATTTTGGTGATGAGGTGATAGCCCGTAGCCTTAAAAGCCATGATTATTGCTGGCTGGTTGCGCAGGATAAGGGGGAGGCCATCGGTTTCGCTAAGCTGCATTTTAATGTGTCGCCGGATGGTGCAGAAGGCCGGGGGGCGAAGTTATGCAAACTGTATTTCACGCCAGAGAACCGTTCGCGCGGCCTGGGGACGGACGTTTTCGCTTTCGCTGAACGCGTGGCAAAAAATCATCATCAGCCCGTTCTCTGGCTGGACGTATTGCAAAGTAATCTGCCTGCTATCGGCTTTTATCAGCGTCAGGGGATGCATTGTGTCGCTGAGACGGCTTATGTGACCGCCACCCAAACCACCAGGTTGTGGATCATGAAAAAGGATATCAATGATTAAATTACGCCTCGGCGGTTTGTTTATCACACTGGAAGCGGGGGAAGATATTCCTTATGCACCGGAATTTTGTGAACACTACACCTACCTTTTACATCCGGTTGCGGGCGGCTATGAGATTTTACGCTACGATGCTTATTCCGGCTGGCATAAACGCCCCGATCAGTTATTTGAAGACGGTCATCAGGCCTTTATATTTGCTTATCAGGCGTACGAGAAGGAATGGAATCAGACCGACGGACGTCTGGGGGGAAAAGGCCAACATCTCGAGCGGATCATGTAATAACCCGAGGACAAGGTTGCTACCGGTCTGATGTATCCGTTCTGATAAAAACGCCATGCCCCTTTAATTCCGGAGCTCCGCGTCTCATGTGTCTGATTCCCTGCCTGTTGGCAGGGAATGACATAGTTAAGACCTTCTCTTTCCTCATCCTTTTTGCTCAGGCATCATGGCGTGACATTCAACACACCACTGAGGCCAGGATGACGGATTACGCCACACCCAATCTTCCTTCACGTGATTTCGAAAAAACCCAGCGTTTTTATAGCAGTTTTGGATTCACCACGACGTATGTTGATGACGGCTGGCTGATCATGGCCCGCGGCACGATTACGCTGGAGTTTTTCCTGCATACGGACGTTGATCCGCTCACCAGCTGGTTCAGTTGCTGTCTGCGTGTCGATAATGCCGGTGATTTTTTTGATGCTTTAATTGCTGCCGGAATAGGGCAGGACGACACCGCTCATCCGCGTATCCACCTGCCAACCATGCAGCCATCCGGGCTGAGAATGGGCGCGATGATCGACATCGACGGAACGCTGGTGCGGGTGATTGAAAACGAGAAATAAGCAGTAAAGGTTTGTTTTGTAAAGCAGAAAAGAAAAAACCCGGCAATCTTGAACCTAAACAGGCGGGATTGACGGGCTCTCCAAATTTGGGGACTTCAAAGAAAAGCAGTGGCACTAATTAAGACTCTGGCTAACGTTAAAAGTTCGTATGATGTGGCAAAAATTTAAAAAAGGGATTGATTTTTTTTTGCCACATTATTGTTCAACAGGTTACGTCATGCCCCCGGCCAGATGATAACGATCAACGTACCGGCGAGCGTCAGTAATACGTTAGCAATGGCATAAGTTCCTGCATAACCGAGTGCCGGAATGTTACTGCGTGCCGTGTCGCTGATGATCTCCATTGCCGGGGCGCAGGTACGTGCGCCCATAATGGCTCCGAACAGCAAAGCGCGGTTCATGCGTAAAACGTATGCCCCGAAGATAAAGCAAATCACCACCGGCACCAGGCTGACAATCAGGCCGGAAATGAGCATCTGACCGCCTACCGCGCCAAGACCGTTATTGATACCCGCGCCTGCGCTTAAGCCGACACCCGCCATAAAGACCATCAGGCCAAACTCTTTCACCATGTTCAGCGCGCCCTGCGGGATATAACCGAAAGTAGGGTGATTAGCACGCAGGAAGCCGAGCATGATCCCGGCGAACAATAATCCGGCAGCGTTACCGATGCCGAAGCTGAAGTTTTTGAACTGGAAAGTGATGAGACCGATCATCAGGCCGACAATAAAGAAGGCGCAGAAGGCCAGCAAATCGGTGAGCTGACTGTGTACCGAGATAAACCCGATACGCTCAGCCACGCTTTTCACCCGTTTTGCATCGCCGCTGACCTGCAACACATCGCCTTTATTCAGCACGATACTGTCGTCAATAGGCATTTCAATCTGGCTGCGGATCACGCGGTTAAGGAAACAGCCCTGATCGGTGAGGTTCAGCTGACTCAGACGCTTGCCGACCGCGTGGTTATTCTTAACCACCACTTCTTCGGTCACGATGCGCATATCGAGCAGGTCGCGGTCAAAAACTTCCTTGCCGTTACGAAAACTCGGATCGAGGCGTGAATGTGCGTCCGGATAGCCGACCAGTGAGATCTCGTCGCCCACCTGTAATACCGCGTCGCCATCCGGAGTCGCCAGAATACCGTTACGGCGGATACGCTCGATGTAACAACCCGTCTGGCGATAGATCCCCAGTTCGCGCAGGTTTTTGCCATCTGCCCAGGCGACCAGTTCTTGTCCGACGCGATAGGCGCGGATCACCGGCAGATAGACTTTACGTTTACTGTCGGTATCCAGGCCACGCTCGCGCGCGATTTGCTGGGCGCTGGTGGGCAGATCCTGATGTTGCAGCTTTGGCAGATAACGAGCGCCGAAAATCAGGCTGACCAGACCGATGAGATAGGTCAGGGCGTAGCCGAGGCTCAGGTTATCCAGTTCAGGACCAAGCAGTTTGTTGCCGCCCATGGTATTACGCAGTGTATCTCCGGCACCCACCAGAACCGGGGTTGACGTCATCGACCCGGCGAGCATACCGGCGGTGAGGCCGATGTCCCAGCCGAATACGCGTCCGAGTCCGAGGGCCAGTAACATGGCGCTGCCAACCATCACCAGTGCCAGCATGAAATAATTTTTGCCATCACGGAAGAAAATGGAAAAAAAGTTTGGCCCTGCTTCGACGCCTACGCAAAAAATAAACAGCATAAAGCCCAGGTTGAGCGCTTCAGTATTGATACTGAAATGCTGCTGACCCAAAAGCAGCGAAACCACTAATACGCCAATAGAATTTCCGAGCTGAACGGAACCCAGACGAATTTTCCCCAGGCACAGACCGAGTGCTAAAACTACAAATAATAACAGGATGTAATTCCCGTTTAACAAACTAGCGACGTTTATATTCACAAGGATAACTTATTGTTTACCAACAAATTCTTGATATAGGAGAATGTAAAGGATAAATTCAGAAACGGTATATTCCTACTCAAACTCACACCCTCTGTCGCCGATGTCAGTGGCGTGGAAAAGTGGGTTTCGGGCGTCATTTTAGTCATAGAACGCCGGTTCAGCCAGAGAAAAGCCCGTATAAATATTCTGAAAGCTTTTTTTGTGTTTCGCGGGAGTGCGTGGCACGTCAGGGAAATGAGCCAGAAGGCTCTGACAGGTAATAAAGAACACATTGGTGCTGCAGTTAACCTGTGAAATCTCGCCAACTTTAAGGAGGAAGAAAATGGCCCTTTGGCGAAACGTATTTGCGGCTGTAATTTGTTGCATAATTTTCTTAATTATATTTATTTTATTAAAAAATGGTTGGGTAATTGTTATAAGTGTCGCGCCCGGTCCAGAATATGGTCTGTTATTATTTCTGCTGCCGGGGGTGATTACCGCTCTGATTTCCCGTGATTCGGCGATATTTTCGTCTTTTATTGGTGGTCTGGCTTCTGTCCCTGTGTGTTTCTTATTGCGTATGGCTTTTTATCCACGCGTTCGTCCGCTGTTTCAGGAACTGGCGTATGCCACCAGCGCAATATTCTGGTGCGTTTTGGGCGCCATGCTGGTTCAGTTGCTGGTGGTTGTTTACCGGCAGTTCAGGCATGACTGAAACCTGAAACCATAAAAAAGGCGCTCAGTGAGCGCCTTTTTGCTGTGTGTATGTCTTTATTTTTCAGTTCAGTTACTGAACAGTGCCAGATGCTCTTTGGCATAGGCTTCGAAATCAGTGCAGCCGCCGATGTGTTTCTGATCGAGGAAAATCTGCGGAACGGTTTCAACCGGTTTACCCACGGTTTTTTCAAGGTCGGCTTTAGTGATGCCTTCCGCGTGGATATCGATGTAGCGGAAGTTGAAATCATCACGCTCTTCAGTCAGTTTTTCAGCCAACTCCTTTGCGCGTACACAATAAGGACAGCCAGGACGTCCGAAAATTACTGCAAACATGGAGACTCCTTTGTTAATGCCAACGAGATAAATGAAAAGGAAATGTTTGTTTTTTGTTATCCACATCACCTTTTTGATGTCGATACTATGCCTGTTGCAGATCATAAAAAAAAGCAGGAATTACCTGTCAGTCCGATACCTTTGACCTATCTGAATGAACCGGCAGTGATTTCTGGTCACCACACATTGTTGCATCAATTCATACTGCAAGCCTTGCAAACCGTGCTCACAGCATGAATGATTGATAAAACCTTTTTCATTTACCGCCCGTTCAGGAATTTTTTAATGACGCCGACCATCGATCTTCTGCGCTCGCACCGCTCCATCCGTGCGTTTACTCATCAGCCGGTCTCGGACGAGCAACGCGAAGCCATTATTGCCGCCGCGCAGGCTGCTTCGACTTCAAGCTTTCTGCAATGTTATTCCATTATCCGCGTTACCGATCCTGCGATGCGTGAGGTTCTGGTGCAGTACACCGGCGGGCAGAAATACGTCGCCAGCGCGGCTGAATTTTGGGTTTTCTGCGCCGATTTCAATCGTAATTTGCAGATCAATCCCGAGGCTGAACTCGGCCTGGCTGAACAGTTACTATTAGGCTGTGTAGATACCGCGCTGATGGCGCAGAATGCCATGATCGCTGCTGAATCCCTGGGGCTTGGCGGCGTGTTTATCGGCGGTATCCGTAACCAGGTGGAAGATGTCGTGAATTTGCTGAAACTGCCAAAATTTGTAATGCCTTTGTTTGGTCTTTGTATCGGAACACCCGCGCAGGATCATCAGGTTAAGCCGCGTATGCCGCAGTCTTTGCTGGTGCATGAAAACAGCTATCACCCGGTAGATAAAGAGCAACTGGCGCAATATGACGAGGCTTTATCGGCGTATTATCTGCAACGCGACAGCAATGCGCGACGCGATACCTGGAGTGATTTGATTATTCGTACCCTCAAAAAGGAACAGCGTCCGTTTATGCTGGACGCACTGCACAGGCAAGGTTGGGCAACACGCTAAACGGCGACGGAGTGTCGGATGAAAATTGCAATTCTTTCCCGTGACGGGTCGTTGTATTCGTGTAAGCGCCTGAAGGAAGCGGCGCAAGCACGCGGACATGAAATCGACATTATCGATCCGCTGTCCTGCTACATGAATATCAATCCCGCTGCGCCCAGCGTGCATTATCGCGGGCATCAGCTGGATAAATACCATGCTGTTATCCCCAGAATTGGATCGGCGATCACCTTTTATGGCACGGCAGTGCTGCGCCAGTTTGAAATGCTGGGCAGTTTTCCGCTTAATGAATCAGTGGCGATCACCCGGGCGCGCGATAAATTGCGTTCCATGCAGATTCTGGCGCGCGAAGGGATTGATCTGCCAACGACCGGTTTTGCCAATGCACCGGATGACACTGCCGATTTGATTGCGCTGGTCGGTGGTGCGCCGCTGGTGGTGAAGCTGGTTGAAGGTACGCAGGGGATTGGTGTCGTGCTGGCAGAAACCCGGCAGGCGGCGGAAAGTGTCATCGATGCATTTCGCGGTCTGAACGCGCATATTCTGGTTCAGGAATATATTCGTGAAGCAGAAGGGCGCGATATTCGTTGTCTGGTGGTGGGCAAAAAAGTAGTAGGGGCGATTGAGCGTCAGGCTAAGCCGGGTGATTTTCGCTCGAACCTGCATCGCGGCGGAACGGCCACCAATGTCAAAATTACGCCGCAGGAGAAAGATATTGCTGTTAAAGCCGCGCAGACTCTGGGGCTGGACGTGGCCGGTGTTGATATTTTACGCTCAAACCGCGGGCCGCTGGTGATGGAAGTGAATGCCTCGCCGGGGCTGGAAGGGATTGAAGCCACCACCGGTCTGGATATCGCCGGTATGATGATTGACTACATTGAGCAAAGGGCGCGACCGGGATTTCGTCTGAAATCCGGCGGGTAATTCTTATTTCATCGCGTTAATGAGCATCAACCCGGTAATGATCGTAGCGCTAACCGGCAATATTCCGTAAGCTATGACCCCTTCGTAATGCCGTTGACGTTACGAAGGGGTTGTTTTTTTCGTTGTGTTGAACTCGTGAGGCATTTTATGGATTCGCTCATCGTCCCTGATTTAGCGCAGCTACGGCGCTGGCTGGATCAGTTGGGCATCTCTTTTTTCGAGTGTGATTCCTGTCAGGCTCTCCATTTGCCGCATATGCAGAATTTTGACGGCATTTTTGATGCCAAACTCGATATCGTAGATAATGTGATTTTGTTTTCTGCACTGGCTGAAGTCAAACCGACGGCGCTGATCCCGTTGGTTGCCGATCTGAGCTCGATTAATGCCAGTTCACTGACCATTAAAGCATTCGTGGATATTCAGGATGATAATCTGCCAAAACTGATTGTTTGCCAGTCACTGACCATTGCGGTGGGTGTGACGGAAGAACAGTTTGCTTTCTTCCTGCAACAGGCTGAAGAGCAGATGTCGATGATTATTCTCGAAGCTCATGCCAATGATCTGCTGTTCCTTGGTGATGAAGAAGAAGGCACGCCGGTCACTTCCGTGAGTCTGCCTTTGTTGCATTAATTTTCTCTTTCCTGACATTGTTTCCCCTCTGAAGATCCTTTCCTGCGAGCCGTGCTTATTGCGGCTCCGCTGCCTTTATCCGCTTTCGCCATAAGTTATGCTGCATTTGTGTGGTTGTTGCCGGATATTTCACTTTGTTAAAAGGCAAAATGCCAGACGGTATAGACTAAATCTGCATAATTAATCGATAAACGCCGGTTTTGTCTCAGGAGGCTGGTACACAGGGGTTGCAGGCGCTATGCTTCTGACTCTGCATCAAGCGTGATTACGTCGTAAAACCAAACGGTTAATTCGCAGGCAGCGTATGCGCCAACGTTGAATTCCTATGCATATTTCATGGGGGTCGGCTGGCAGTTGTGTGAAGGGTTTTGTATCAGTCTCAATGATACAAATTCAATTTTATATTCCCTGTCTTGGAGGTAGTAACGGATGTTCACCCTGCGTAAAAAGTGGTTATCGGGTGTTGTCGCCGGCCTGGTTATGGCTGCGTCCGTCACAGCGTCTGCGGATGAAAAAACGCTGCATATCTATAACTGGTCCGATTATATCGCGCCAAATACCGTGCCTGATTTCCAGAAGGAAACCGGCATTAAAGTGGTTTACGACGTGTTTGATTCCAACGAAGTGCTGGAAGGCAAACTCATGGCAGGCAGTACCGGTTTCGATCTGGTGGTGCCATCGGCCAGTTTCCTCGAACGTCAGCTGGCTGCCGGCGTGTTCCAGCCTCTGGATAAAAGCAAACTGCCTAATTACAAAAATATGGATCCTGAACTGCTGAAAATGGTGGCGCAGCATGATCCGGGTAATAAATACGCGATCCCTTATCTGTGGGCGACGACCGGTATCGGCTATAACGTCGATAAAGTCAAAGCCGTTCTGGGTAAAGATGCCCCGGTAGACAGCTGGGATTTGGTGCTCAAACCTGAAAACCTTGAAAAACTAAAAAGCTGCGGCGTTTCATTCCTCGATGCGCCGGCGGAAATCTACGCAACCGTCCTGAATTATCTGCATCTGGATCCGAACAGCACCAAAGCATCCGATTACACCGGTGCGGCGAACGATCTGCTGCTGAAACTGCGTCCGAATATCCGTTATTTCCATTCTTCTCAGTACATTAACGATCTGGCCAACGGCGACATTTGTGTGGCAATCGGCTGGGCCGGTGATGTGATGCAGGCGTCTAACCGCGCCAAAGAAGCGAAAAATGGCGTAAACGTGGCGTACAGCATTCCGAAAGAAGGGGCGCTGGCCTTCTTCGATGTATTTGCTATCCCGGCGGATGCTAAAAATCTGGATGAAGCCTATCAGTTCCTGAATTACCTGATGGAACCGAAAGTTATCGCGCAAATCAGTAACACCGTTTACTACGCCAGCGGAAACAAAGCCGCGACGCCACTGGTGAACGCAGATGTGCGTAATAACCCGGGCATTTACCCACCGGCTGATGTTCAGGCGAAACTCTTCACCCTGAAAGTTCAGGATCCGAAGATTGACCGTGTGATCACCCGTTCGTGGACCAAGGTCAAAACCGGCAAATAATACTCTTCATCCTTCAGGCTGCCTCTGTGTTGGCTGCGTGAACGCGCCCCGGTCACTGACTTGAGTCAGCTCCCGGGGACTTGCTCACTTGCCGCCTTGATGCAACCAGAATGATTTTGAGTATCGCTAACGCGGCTCCGCTTATTGATGGCGGGGCCGCTGACGTTTGTTTCCGGCTGTATTTTGGGCATACAGATCAGGCACTTTTCCCCCTGACTGTTATGCTTATTTGAACTGCTTTATTCTGATACCGGAGATTTCTCTGAGTGAACGACGCTATCCCCCGCCCGCAGCCTAAGTCCCAGAAAGGCTTTACGCCTTTGCTGGAAATCCGCAATCTGACCAAATCGTTTGAAGGCCAGGCCGCCGTCGATGATGTCAGTCTGACCATATACAAAGGCGAGATTTTCGCACTGCTCGGCGCGTCCGGTTGTGGGAAATCGACATTGTTACGCATGTTGGCGGGTTTCGAGACGCCCACGCAGGGACAAATCGTGCTTGATGGCATCGATCTTTCCCAGGTTCCGCCCTATCAGCGCCCGATCAATATGATGTTTCAGTCCTACGCGCTGTTCCCGCACATGACCGTGGAACAAAACATTGCGTTCGGCCTGAAGCAGGACAAACTGCCGTCTGCGGAAATCAAAAGCCGTGTGGCGGAAATGCTGACCCTGGTGCATATGCAGGAATACGCCAAACGTAAACCGCACCAGCTTTCCGGCGGCCAGCGTCAGCGCGTGGCGCTGGCTCGCAGTCTGGCTAAACGGCCAAAATTATTGCTGCTGGATGAGCCGATGGGTGCCCTGGATAAAAAGTTACGTGACCGTATGCAGCTGGAAGTCGTGGATATTCTTGAGCGTGTCGGTGCGACCTGCGTGATGGTGACTCACGATCAGGAAGAAGCGATGACCATGGCGGGGCGGATCGCCATCATGAACCGTGGCAAATTTGTGCAAATCGGCGAGCCGGAAGAAATTTATGAGCACCCGACCAGCAGGTTCAGCGCCGAATTTATCGGCTCAGTGAATGTGTTTGAAGGCGTGCTGAAAGAGCGTCTGGACGATGCACTGCTGCTGACGTCTCCCGGCCTGTTGCATCCGCTGAAAGTCGATCCGGATGTTTCCGTCGTGGACGGCGTGCCGGTGTATGTCGCGCTCCGCCCGGAAAAAATCATGCTGTGTGAAGAAGTCCCGCAGGATGGTTGTAATTTTGCGGTTGGCGAAGTGGTGAACATTGCCTATCTGGGCGACCTGTCGATTTATCACGTCAGGTTGCATAGCGGGCAGATGATCACTGCGCAGTTGCAGAACGGTCACCGTTTCCGCAAAGGTATGCCAACCTGGGGCGACGAAGTGCGCCTGTGCTGGGAAGCCGACAGTTGTGTCGTGCTGACTGTCTGAGGGGGATGAAAATGTCTGTAATCTCCGAAATTCCGGCCAGCAAACCGCCGGGCGGATTTAAAGCTTTCACCGGCCGTCTGCAACAGCGTCATGGCCGCAAGCTGGTGATCCTGCTGCCGCTGATGTGGTTCCTGCTGCTGTTTTTATTGCCGTTCCTGATTGTCTTCAAAATCAGTTTTGCTGAAATGGCGCGTGCCATTCCCCCGTATACCGATCTGGTGACCTGGTCAGACGGCATGCTGGATATTGCTCTTAATATCGCCAATTACATCGGTCTGACGCAGGATCCGCTGTACATCGATGCGTATTTGCAATCATTGCAAGTGGCGGCAGTTTCTACACTGTTGTGTCTGCTGATTGGTTATCCGCTGGCGTGGGCAGTGGCGCACAGCCGCACCTCGACGCGCAATATCCTGTTGTTGCTGGTGATCCTGCCGTCATGGACGTCGTTCCTGATCCGTGTGTATGCCTGGATTGGCATTCTCAAAGATAACGGTGTGCTGAATAACGTGCTGCTCTGGTTGCATGTTATTGACCAGCCGCTGGTGATTTTGCATACCAATCTGGCCGTGTATATCGGTATTGTGTATTCATATCTGCCCTTTATGGTGTTGCCGATTTACACCGCGCTGACCCGTATGGATTACTCGCTGGTAGAGGCGGCGCAGGATCTCGGCGCGCGTCCGATGAAGACGTTCTTCAAAGTGATTATGCCGCTGACCAAAGGCGGAATTATTGCCGGTTCGATGCTGGTCTTCATCCCGGCAGTGGGGGAATACGTGATCCCGGAACTGCTGGGCGGGCCGGACAGTAATATGATCGGCCGTGTTCTGTGGCAGGAATTTTTCAATAACCGTGACTGGCCGGTGGCCTCCGCAGTGGCGGTGGTTATGCTGTTGCTGCTGATCATGCCTATCCTGTGGTTCCAGAAATACCAAAACAAAGAGCTGGGAGAGAAAGAATGAATCAGTTACCGGTTGTCCGTTCGCCGTGGCGAATTCTTATTCTGGTGCTCGGCTTTACGTTTTTGTACGCCCCGATGCTGATGCTGGTTATTTACTCATTCAACAGCTCGAAGCTGGTCACGGTCTGGGCT
Organism: Rahnella sp. RFA10(1/100); assembly: GCF_004195115.1. Classification (NCBI taxonomy): domain Bacteria; kingdom Pseudomonadati; phylum Pseudomonadota; class Gammaproteobacteria; order Enterobacterales; family Yersiniaceae; genus Rahnella; species Rahnella sp. RFA10(1/100). The sequence goes on along the minus strand of NZ_SEWR01000001.1, from coordinate 695,970 downwards.
GGCTGGTCTACCCGCTGGTATACTCAGCTTTTCCATGATTCGGCGATGATCAGTGCCGTCGGCATGAGCCTGTCGATTGCGACCGCTGCCGCCACCATGGCCGTGGTGGTCGGTACACTGGCCGCTGTGGTCATGGTACGTTTCAGGCGATTTCGCGGTTCAACCGGTTTTGCTTTTATGCTGACAGCGCCGCTGGTCATGCCTGATGTCATCACCGGTCTGGCGCTGCTGTTGCTGTTTGTGGCGATGGGGCACACGTTTGGCTGGCCGGCCGAGCGCGGCATGTTCACTATCTGGCTGGCACACGTCACGTTTTGTAGTGCCTATGTTGCGGTCGTGGTCTCGGCGCGTTTACGTGAACTGGACCACTCCATCGAAGAGGCGGCGATGGATTTAGGCGCCGCACCGCTGAAAGTGTTCTTTATTATTACGTTGCCTATGATCCTCCCGGCACTGATTTCGGGTTGGTTGCTGGCATTTACCCTGTCTCTCGACGATCTGGTTATCGCCAGTTTTGTCGCCGGGCCGGGGGCGACCACGTTACCGATGCTGGTATTTGCCAGCGTACGTATGGGCGTCAACCCTGAAATCAACGCACTGGCGACGCTCATCCTGCTGGTGGTCGGCATCATCGGTATGATCGCCTGGTGGTTTATGTCGCGGGCCGAAAAACAAAGACGGCGGGAAATACAGCGCGCAGCGCAGAATTAATCCCCGTCATCTCATTTCCTGGCCGATTTGTCATTTTGTTGCCACCTTGATGCAGCACGAATGATTTAGGGGATAGGATGAGTATTCAAAACAATAAGGAAATCATGAGGAAGTGAAATTCGCATTTATCCCTGTTCCCGTGATGATAGGCGCGTCGGCAATTGTCGCGACGCGCTTACTCGAATTTATTTTACTGTTCGATGCCATGGGCTTTTCAGGGCTGATGAGCTTTATCGAAGTCAGTGCAGAGTCCTGGCTGAACTGTTTCATTATGCTGGCCAGTCTGCTGATTGTATTGATCGAATGTCGTGCCGCCTATGCCATGATGCGCGGCCGCCGCTGGGGACGTTGGGCCTTTATCGGCTGTCAGGTTATCGTGGTAGGTTACATGCTGCTCGCGTCATTTGACGGGTTCAGGCCGCGTATCTTTCGTTTTAACGTCGGAACACAGGGCGAATTTCTCTATGCGCTGCTGATGCAAAAAGTCCCCGATATCGTGGTGTTGCTGGTGTTATATCTGCCTGCCAGCAGCCGCAGATACTTTTCACGCCAAAAATAGCCTCGGGTAGTGAGTCTTTCCGGCTGCGCAGTGATAAACTGCGCGCCAGTTTTTACAGCATCTGACGACCGGAAATTTTCATGCATTGCGCACTTTATACCGCCGGAACCTGCCGTTCCTGCCAGTGGCTCGACAAACCTTATGTACAACAGTTAGCCGACAAACAGCAGGATCTCAGCGATTTGTTGTCAGCGCTGCCGGTGGATGAATGGTGTGAACCGGTGACGGGTGCGGAAAGTGCATTTCGTAATAAAGCCAAAATGGTGGTCAGCGGCAGCGTGGAACGTCCTTTGCTCGGCATGTTGCACCGCGACGGTACACCGGTCGATTTGTGTGATTGCCCGCTGTATCCGGCCAGTTTTTCCGCTGTCTTTCCCCTGCTCAAAACCTTTATTGCCCGCGCCGGGCTGACGCCTTACAACGTCGCACGCAAACGCGGCGAACTGAAATTTCTGTTACTGACTGAGAGCCGGAAAGACGGCGGCATAATGCTGCGCTTTGTGTTGCGCTCAGACAGCAAACTGGCGCAACTGCGCGCAGCGCTGCCGTGGCTGCAACAGCAGTTGCCGCAGCTGAAAGTGATTTCCGCCAATATCCAGCCGGTGCATATGGCGATCCTCGAAGGGGATACCGAAATTGCGCTGACTGATGTGCAGCGGCTGGAAGAAAATTTTAACCATGTGCCGTTGTTTATCCGCCCGCAGAGCTTTTTCCAGACCAACCCTGTGGTGGCAGAAAAGCTTTATGCCACGGCGCGGGAATGGGTGAGGGCGCGTGGGGATATCCGGAGTATGTGGGATTTATTCTGTGGTGTGGGCGGTTTTGGTTTGCACTGCGCAACACCGCAGATGAAACTGACCGGCATCGAAATCAGCGCGGAAGCGATTGCCTGCGCGAAAGAATCAGCGGCGCGTCTGGGGCTGAAAAACGTCGAGTTTCAGGCGCTCGATTCCACCGGTTTCGCGACCGGCAAAGGTGAGGTGCCGGATCTGGTGCTGGTGAACCCGCCACGTCGTGGCATCGGCAAAGCGTTGTGCGAATATCTGAGCCACATGGCGCCGGAAACCCTGCTTTATTCAAGCTGTAACGCGAAAACGCTGGCGCAGGATCTGACCTTATTGCCGGATTATCGCATCGTGCGCGTTCAGCTTTTCGACATGTTCCCGCATACCGCGCATTATGAAGTGATGGCGCTGCTGGTGCGGCGTTAAGCCCTCAGTCAGTCGCCAGCTGATTCATGATCAGTACAATCTTATCCAGAATTTCACTGAACAGATGCTCGCTGAACGGGGCAAGCATCGGCATCATCAGGCTGATGGCCAGAATGCCGATGCTGAGTGTCAGCGGGAAACCGATGACGAACACGGAAAGCTGCGGCGTTACACGGTTTAACAAACCGAGCGCCATATTAAGCGTCAGCAACAACGTCACAATCGGTAAGGCCAGCATCATCCCGCCGCTGAACACCATGCTGCCCGCTTTGGCGACCGCCATAAACCCTTCTGCATTGACCGGGTTAGGGCTGACGGGCAGGGTATGGAAACTGTCGGCCAGCAAAGAAATCAGCCACAGGTGCGCGTTGAAACTCAGGAAAAGCAACACCGCCAGCAGGTTTAAAAACTGCGCCAGCAACGGGGTATTAAGACGGTTGCTCGGGTCATAAAACGTCGCAAACGAAATCCCCATCTGCAAACCCATAATTTCACCGGCCATGCGGATAGCGGCAAACGCAAGCTGCATGGTTATCCCTAACGCTGTGCCAATCATAATCTGCTGCATCGCCAGCCACAGTGCAGGCGTGGAGAAAATCGGCGTGTCCACCGGCGGCAGGGAAGGCGCAATCAGGAAGGTGATCATCATCCCCAGACCGAGTTTCACCCGCTTCGGTACGGCTTTTTCACTGGTGATCGGCGCGGTGCTGATCAGCGCCAGAATTCGCAGCAATGGCCAGAAATACATGCTCAGCCATCCGGCTAACTGGGTGCTGTCGAAGGAAACCATAGATTAACCGATGATGTAAGGCAGGTTGGTAAACAACGTACGGATGTAATCCAGCAGCAGGTTCAGCATCCACGGCCCGGCGATCACGATAGTCGCCACAACGGCCAGAATTTTAGGAATGAAAGACAGCGTTTGTTCGTTGATCTGTGTCGCCGCCTGCAACAGGCTGACAATCAGTCCGGTCACCAGCGCGGCCAGTAACAAAGGCGCAGCAACGGCTAATGCAACCTTCATTGCTTCATTGCCCAATGCCATTACCGATTCAGGAGTCATGACTCAATTCTCACAAAAGAAGACGGGCGACTCCCTCCCCTGCGAAGGGGAGGGGTGGGGTATGAATAGCAGCTCACAATTTGAAGTTGCCTGTAAAACCCCCTACCGGCCTCCCCCTTCGCAGGGGGAGGAGCAAAAAACGCCCATTAAGTTTAGCGTTTTGAATTAACTGTAAAAACTCTGCGCCAGAGAGCCGAGTAATAATTGCCAGCCATCGACCAGCACGAACAGCATCAGCTTGAAGGGCAGCGAGATGGTGGCCGGTGGCACCATCATCATCCCCAGCGCCATCAGAACGCTGGCGACCACCAGGTCGATAATCATGAAGGGAATGAATACGGTGAAGCCAATCTGGAAAGCAGTTTTCAGTTCGCTGGTCACATAAGCTGGCAGTAAAATACGCATCGGCACGGCTTCAGGCCCTGCCAGTGGCGGGATGTTAGCCAGCCGGGCATACAGCGCAAGGTCACTTTCGCGGGTCTGACGCAGCATAAACTGACGCAGTGGCTGAGCGCCTTTGTCCATTGCTTCCTGCATGGTGATTTTGTTTTCGGTGAACGGCTGATAGGCATCGCTGTAAATTTTGTCGAAGACCGGCGCCATCACGAAGAAGGTCAGAAACAGGCCAAGGCCGAGCAGCACCTGGTTTGGCGGCGCGGAAGGCGTACCCAGCGCATTTCGCAGTAAACCCAGCACGATAATGATGCGGGTAAAACTGGTACACATCAGCAACATCGCAGGTAACAGGGTCAGTGTGGTGATGAACACCAGCGTCTGGATCGGCAGCGACCAGTTTTGTGCCCCGTTAGACATCTGCTGGCTGATGATCCCCGGTAATTGCGCAAAAGCCGTCGGGCTGGCGAGCAGTAACAGTGGCAGACACAGGTGAGTGAGCAGGCGAACAGGGCGCTGACGGGCAGCGGTAAGGGCGGATTTCAAGAAGGTCATGCCTGCTTTCCCGGACGTTTCAATATTTTCTGCATCAGCTGACGGAAATCAGCTGGCGGGTTATGGGGGGTGCCTGAGTCCGGCGTCTGTCCCGCCGGAGGCGCGCTCAGTGTGTGCAGCGGGGTGATGTTTTGCGCCGTCACACCCAGCACCAGCCAGGTATTATCGACTTCCACGATCACCACTTTTTCACTGCGACCGACCTGTACACTGGCGGTCACTTTCAGCAGTTTGTTATTTTTAGACTGCGGCGCAAAACCAGCGCGCTTAACCACCCAGCCAATAAACAGGATCAGCAGCAGGATGCCGCCGAGCACGGTGCTGACTTGCGTCAGCACGGAACCGGCAGGCAGAGCCTGAGGGGAGCTCTGCGTGGTGGCGTGGTTTACCGGGCCGGAAATGTACGGAGAATCCGTCGCGGCATTCTGACTCATCAGCGGCTCAGACGGCGCATGCGTTCTGACGGCGTGATGATGTCGGTAATACGTACGCCATATTTATCGGCGACCACCACCACTTCACCCTGAGCAATCAGATAACCGTTGATGAGGATATCCAGAGGCTCACCGGCCAGACCGTCGAGCGACACGACGGATCCCTGCGAAAGACGCAGCAGTTCTTTGATGGTCATTTTTGTTCGACCTAATTCCACGGTCAGTTTCACCGGAATATCGAGGATCATGTCGATATCTTGCAAACTGCCGGTTCCGTCCTGGGCACCCAGCGCGGCGAAAACACCGTCAGTTGACGCTTTCGCGCCGCCCGCAGACTGTTGTTCGTTAAACGCATCAGCCCATAAATCGTCAACGTTATCCGATCCGGCGTCAGACGGTTTATTGGTGTCACTCATGGGGCTGTTCCTCATCTAGAGAATTTAAAATTGGGTTGATCAAATGTTCAACGCGCAGGGCGTATTGTTCGTTTAAAGTGCCATATTGGCTGGTCAGTACAGGAACGCCGTCAACGTGGGCGATCAGGCGGTCCGGCTTCTCAATCGGCAGGACATCACCCGGTTGCAGTTTCAGGATCTGAGACAGGCGCAGCGGGATTTCAACAAAATTCGCCACCAGCTCCAGCTCAGACTGCTGAACCTGGTTCACCAGGTTTTCACGCCACTGACTTTCTTCATTGCGTGAGTTTTCGACCGGCGGATTGGTCAGAAGCTCACGTAAAGGTTCAATCATGCTGAACGGAATACAGATATTGAAATCACCGCTCAGCGCGCCGATTTCCACATGGAACGGCGTGGTCACCACGATGTCATTGGGAGACGAAGTAATGTTAGTGAATTTGATCTGCAATTCGGCACGCACATATTCCACGCTCAGCTTGTAAACGCCGCTCCAGGCATCTTCGTAGGCATCCAGTGCCAGGGTGAGCATGCGTTTAATCACCCGCTGTTCCGTGTGAGTGAACTCGCGCCCTTCCACTTTGGTCGGAAAACGGCCATCGCCACCGAACAGGTTATCCACTGCAATAAAGACCAGGCTCGGGGCGAACACAAACAGCGCCGTACCGCGCAGAGGTTTCAGATGGATAAGGTTCAGGTTGGTCGGCACCGGTAAATTACGGGCAAACTCGTGGTAGGGCTGGATTTTGATCGCCCCTACGGTGATGTCCGGGCTGCGGCGTAAGAGGTTGAACAAACCCATACGGAAATGACGGGCAAAGCGCTCGTTAATGATTTCCAGAGCCTGCAACCGCTCACGAACAACGCGACGCTGCGTCGTAGGGTCAAAAGGTTTTACACCGTCATCAGACGCGGCAGTCTGTGTGGCGGTCGTGGTGTCGCCTGCACTGTCACTGTCACCATTGAGCAGCGCGTCGATCTCGGCCTGTGAAAGTATGCTGTCGCCCATAATTTGTTTATCGCAGTATGAAAGCAGTGAAAAGCACGTCGCTGATCGCCTGTGGAGGCTGACCTTTGACCAGTGGTGCGTCCAGAACCTGTTTGATGTCCTGAACCAGCTGTTGTTTACCGGCTTCGCTGACTAAATCCGTCGTCTTCTGACGGGAGAGCAGCAGCAGCAACCGGCTGCGAACTTCAGGCAGGTATTCATTAAGCGTAGCCCGATTTCTTTCGTCCGGCAGACGCAGGGTAAGGCCGATATACAGCACACGGTCAGGATCGTTATCCGCTGTTTGCAGGTTAACGGTGAAGGTATCCAGTGCCAGGAAGATCGGTGCCGCAGGGGGTTCTTGCTTTTTCACTTCAGCCGTCTGTGTTCCATTTCCGGATTGTTGCTTGTGCAACATCCACCAGGCGTAACCGGCCGCACCACAGGCTCCGATGGCAATCAGTAACAGCAGAATCATCATTAACGGCCGCTTTTTCTTACGCGATGCCGAGAGAGCAGAGTCAGACATGGATGAGGCGATTTCCTGTAAGTATGAGCAGTCTGGCGTGAGGAGCACCCTACTGCTGAGTCAATTCTAAGAATGATTATCCCGCTTATCCTGTTGTTCAATAGTCAGAATAGGCGGGATAAATAAGGTCAGCTCTGCCGTTTGAATTAAGGGAGAACTGACCGTCGGTAATTATCTGAAACAATTCTGTGGACTTTTACGCAAATTCCTACGCAAAAATGTCCACGCTGTTATTGCCGCTGACCCGTGACGCTATCGATGCCGGAACCGGCAAAGCATCGCTGGCAGAAGTGTTGCTGCCGGAGTTGAACGCCGCCCAGCTGGCCGCGTTACCTTGCTGCGAACCGGACTGACTTTGCTGCTGGGCCTGTTGCCACTGCGAACTGTCGCTGCCCACGCTGCTCTGACCCAGGCTGATACCATTATCTGCCAGCGCCGTTTTAAGTTCCGGCATGGCGGATTCAATTGCCGAGCGCACGCCGCTGTGACCCGACACAAAATGCAGCTGCGCCTGATTATTTTCAATCTTCATGCTGATCTGGATAGAGCCAAGATCCGCTGGATGCAGACGAAGTTCTGCGGTCTGTTGCCCCTGACGGTTGAACATCATCACTTGCTGACCCAGTTGTTGCTGCCATTCCGGCGTACCGAGCTGTGCGTTAAGCAGTGGCGTGGACGGCGCGGTCACGGCGCTGGTGGTGGTCGGCGTGGTGGACACCGGGGCGGAAGAAACGGCAACAGCCGCAGTGCTCAGCTGATTCAGTGCCTGTGTGCTGTTATCAGAAGGGCGGCTGTCATTTTGCTGTAAAGCCGCGGCATTGCCGGCTGCTGCACTCATTGACGCCAGGGCGCTGCTAAAATCAGGGGTGTTGCCGGTGGTTGCTTTACTGCTGGCTGCATGCTGCGCGGAACCCGCTGTGGTAGTGCCGGAGGCTGCGGCTTTCGGATCGGTATCCGTTACGGCGGCCGTTTTGCCCTCACCGGTCAGTAAGGAAGATGCGGTCAGACCACCCAGCAGCGAATTTTGCTTATCAGTTGCAGGCGTCTCATTGCGGGTAATTTGCGTGGCTACGGCGGTTGCGGTCTGGACCTGCGGGGCAGGTTGTTGCTGAACCGCCAGCTGAGCGAGCAGGGACTGAACCGAAAGATCAGTGCTGGTGTCAGCGCTGTCTTTATCTTTATCGCTCAGGGCAGCATCTTTGACCGACGCGGTGCCCGCACCTTTCAGAGTGCCAGCCGGCAGTATCTGAATGGCGGCAATCATTTTGCTCAGATCACTTTCATCCAGCATCAGGCTGCCATCTTCTTCACCCGACGCCACCGCCTGCGTCAGTGTCGTTTTATCGACGATCGCCCCTTTGGCGGAAATTTGCTGGCCGAGTTTGGCTAACGTGCTGGTGATTTTAGGATCCACTTTTTCGCCGAGCTGAGCTTCAAGCTGGCTGGCAAAATCAGCCGGGCTGGTTGCGCCGGTATCGGGAATTGTACTGATGTCCGTCGCCGCTGATGTGCTGGCAGATGAACTGCCTGTCGCCGCGCTCGCGGTAGTCTTGGCCGTGGTAACGGCTGCAGGCAAAATGTTCAGATTCATGATTGTTTCTTCCTGTGTGCGCTGCGCTGGGCGAACTCATCGTTCTGCTTTTGATCAATCTTGTTTTCCAGAGAACGTTGTTGCTCACTGGCGCGGGTTTGCAACGTCTGGTATGCATTGAGCCGTTGCTGCTTATCCTGCCACTGGTTAACCGCCGCATTCAGCCGCTGATCCCATTGTTGTAACTGTTTACGGTGCTGCTCAATTGCGACTTCCAGCGTTCCGATAAACTGCTGATAGTTTTGCCAGGTATTCGCGGCAATCCCGCCGGTCATGGTGGAGTTGAGTTTTTCCCGGTATTCACGCTGATAATTGAGCAGCATGGTGAGCTGTTCTTTTGCCTGATGATGCGACTGCCGGATTTGGCCCAAATGACTGGTCGCCTGATCCAGCGCTTTTTGCGCCAGCGAGCAAAGTGTGATTAACGGCGATGAGCTTTCCATTTATGCCTCTGCTTATCTAGGTTTAGCCCGGGAGCAACATGTTCAGTTCCAGACAGGCGTCTTCATATGTGCTGCGTTCCATGATGTCCTGCTGCAGAAAGTTCTCCATCTGCGGATACAGCTTGATAGCGCGATCGAGCATCGGATCGCTGCCTGCGGCATAGGCGCCGACGCTGACCAGGTCACGGTTACGCTGATAACTGGATAACAATTGTTTGAAATTACGTACGCGCCCGTACTGCGCGTCATCGATAAGTGAGGTCATCGCACGGCTGATCGACGCTTCAATATCAATGGCCGGATAATGGCCGGATTCCGCTAAACGGCGCGACAACACCACATGGCCGTCAAGAATGGCGCGGGCGGAATCGGCAATCGGATCCTGCTGGTCATCCCCCTCGGTCAGCACGGTATAGAACGCGGTAATCGAGCCGCCGCCGCTGATACCGTTACCCGCGCGTTCAACCAGCGCAGGCAGTTTTGCAAATACGGAAGGCGGATAGCCTTTGGTAGCCGGGGGCTCACCTATCGCCAGGGCGATTTCACGCTGCGCCATGGCATAGCGGGTCAGGGAATCCATGATCAGCAATACGTGCTGGCCGCGGTCACGGAAATCTTCAGCGATACGCGTGGCGTAAGCGGCACCCTGCATACGCAAAAGGGGAGACACGTCAGCCGGTGCCGCGATAACCACGGAACGGGCGCGTCCTTCATCGCCCAAAATATTCTCGATAAAATCTTTAACTTCACGGCCACGCTCACCAATCAGCCCGACCACAATGACGTCTGCTTTGGTGTAACGCGCCATCATGCCGAGCAGGACCGATTTACCCACACCGGAACCGGCGAAAAGCCCCATACGCTGGCCGCGACCGACGGTCAGCAGGGCGTTAATGGCACGAACGCCGACATCCAGTACATCCGTTATCGGCGTACGTTGCAGCGGGTTGAACGGTGGCGTGATAAGAGCGGCGCGATAGCCGGTGTCCGGCGGCGGTAAACTATCGAGCGGTTTGGCGCTGCCATCCAGCACGCGGCCGAGCAACTGCGGGCCGAGCGGCAGTTGTTTGCCTGCGGTCTGACCATCGGCGGCAATACGGGCATACACGCGCGCACCCGGTAAAATGCCTTCCACTTCTTCCAGCGGCATCAGGAACAGGCTCTGACCGTTGAAACCGACCACTTCACTTTCCACTTCCTGCACGACCGGCCCGTCATGGCGTTCAATCAGACAGGTTGCACCCAGAGGCAATTGCAATCCGGTGGCTTCCAGCACCAGACCTGTTGCCCGGGTCAGACGACCATAGCGACGGACTGACGGCGTGCGGGCCATACGTTTTTCCGCGTCATCCAGCGTTTTCAGCAAACGGCTCAGGCGGGCGGTCATCAGAGATCTCCCGGCGCAGCGAGACGGCACAGCTCATGCCAGCGGGTGGCCAGCGAAGCGTCCATGTCGCCATCTTCGGCACTGACTTTACACCCCCCGCTGTGGATCTGGCTGTCGGCCAGCAGTCGCCAGCCGTTCATACTCAGGCTGGCACCAAGTTGTAATTCCACACGTTCGAAGTCTGCCGGGTTAACGCGCAGTTGCGGTTTGCCCTTGAACATCGGTTCCTGCTGGATCAATTGCTGAATCTGATTAAGCAGGGCAGAACCGTCACATATGGGTGCCTGACCAATAATCTGTTTGGCGGCAGTCAGCGCCATCTGCATCAGACGGGAAGCAATAACACTGTCGAGTGCATCCAGCGTTTGCTGGAAGTCAGAAACCATGTGCTGCCAGTGCTCAGTCAGCACCGCCTGCTGTTGCTGACCTTCCTGTAACGCCTGTTGCAGTCCGGCTTCCTGACCTTGCTGGAAACCCGCGGCGTAACCTTGTTTCTGTCCGGCATCAAGGCCCTGCTGGAAACCCTGCTGTTCAGCGCGACGCTGAAGATTCAGCAATTCGTTCTGGTCTACCTGAACTTTGGGTTGTCCGTCGTCTTGTTCTTCTTCGCCATCGGCCAGTAAAGGCTCATCGGGCGTGGTAAAGACCGGCATTCTGAGATCGCCCGGCTTCCACCGTTGCCAGGGCAGGGCGTTGATACGCTCTGCATGACGTTCTTCTGCAGTTTTCGTTTCCGTTGCCGGCTTTTCAGATTCCGGAGAATCAGTATGAGGAGAATCAGACATAAGAATCCTCGCCGCCGCCAACCATCATTTCGCCGGACTCTGCCAGGCGGCGAACCGTCTGCAGAATCGCTTTTTGTTCGTTCTCGACCAGAGACATACGCATCGGTCCACGGTTTGCCAGGTCGTCGCGCAGGATATCTGCTGCACGTTGCGACATGTTGCGCAGGAATTTGTCGCGCAATGGCTGTTCCGCCCCTTTCAGTGCCACCAGTAACGATTCGCCTTCGACTTCCTGCAACAGGCGCTGAATACTGCGGTCGTCCACATCCACGAGGTTTTCGAACAGGAACATCTCGTCGATAATTTTCTGCGCCAGCTCGCCGTCGTAACCACGAACGGCTTCGATAACCGCTTCTTCCTGCTGAGTTTTCATCAGGTTGATAATTTCTGCCGCAGTACGGACACCGCCCATCTTCGAACGTTTGAGGTTCTGACCATCAAGCAGGTTGTTCAGTACTTCCGTCAGTTCGGCCAGCGCCGCTGGCTGGACGCCGCCGAAGGTCGCGATACGCAGCATCACGTCGTTGCGCAGACGTTCGTCGAACAGCGCCAGAATATCGGCAGCCTGGCCACGTTTGAGGTGCACAAGGATGGTGGCGATAATCTGCGGATGTTCGTCGCGGATAAGGTCGGCCGCCATCAGCGGTTCCATGAAGTTCAGTGTTTCCATGCCGCTGGTGGTTTCGCGCGACTCCAGAATGTCTTCCAGCAGACTCGAGGCGCGCTCTTCGCCCAGCGCTTTGGTCAGCACCGAACGCAGGTATTCGCTGGTATTGACACTCAGTGCGGCGTACTGCTCGGATTCGTCTTCGAACTCATTCAGCACTTCTGCCAGCTGTTTGTTAGAAATCTGATGAATATTCGCCATCGCGCCGCTGATTTGCTGCACTTCGCGAGGGGAGAGGTGTTTGAATACCTCCACCGCGCGGTCTTCACCCAGCGTGATCATCAAAATGGCGCTTTTTTCGGTTCCGGTCATAGTCATGGTTGTTCGGTACTCATCCATTGGCGGATAACCAGGGCGACGATACGTGGATCTTTATCGGCCAGCTCCTGAACACGTTGGGTCTGTACTTCGACACTGACACGCTGTTGTGAACGTTTACGTTTCTCCAGCTCGTCATTGCTGAGTTTGACCGGTTTGCTGCCTTCAGGCTGCGGCATAGAGGCTGCGAGTGCCGCGGCAGCGGCGGCTTCTTTGTCTGCCTGCTGTTTGCGCAACATCGGACGAACCATCTTGCGCCACAGCAGCCAGGCCACAATCAGCACCAGTAACCAGCGACCTGCATTGAGTAACTGATCAAAGAACGCCTGTTGTTTCCAGAACGGCAGATCACCGGAATCATCGGTTGTCTGATTGAACGGCGTATTCACCACGTTCAGCGTATCGCCACGTTCCTGGGAGAAGCCCATCGCTTCGCGGACCAGATCATCAATTTTCTTCAACTGGTCGTCGGTCAGCGGCTTCGCTTTGCCATCCGGCCCGACCTGATAGTTAACCACTACCGCCGCAGACAGACGCTGAACGGCGCCGGCACTGTGCTGGGTATGTGTGATGGTGCGGTCGACTTCATAGTTGGTCGTTTCATCACGACGACGGTTAGACGGCACGTTGGCATTGGCACTTGCCGCTGCATTCTGTGCCGTGCTGCCGGTCTGATTCTGCGTACCATTGGCATTGTTCGCCGCCGGTGGGTTAGTCACCGGGGCTGTGGCTGACGGAGCTGGCTGGTTGCTCAATGCGCCTGGCACGCCGCCCACAGAGGTACCGCCAATCTGATCGCTGGTGCTTAACTGGCGTGAACGCACCGCCGCTTTATCCGGAGAACCATTTGGCTGATAATTTTCATCTGTCTGCTCACGGCTGGCGTAATCAATCTGCGCGGTGATTTGCGCATGCACGTTACCGTTGCCGACCACAGGTTGCAGAATGGATTCGATACGACGTTGCAGACGGCCTTCCACTTCATTGGCGTATTTCAGCTGAGAAGCGTTCAGGTCACGACCGTTGTTATCAGACTGTGTCAGCAGATGGCCGCTCTGATCCACCACGGTAACGTTCGCAGGCGGTAAGCCGGAGACACTGCTCGATACCATATAAACGATGGCGTTGATCTGACCATCATCCAGCGCACGACCCGGTTGTAAATTCAGGGTCACAGAAGCTGAAGGATTTTTTTGTTCGCGGACAAACAACGATGGCTTAGGAATAGCCAAATGGACACGGGCGCTGCTGACCGGGCCCAGCGTTTCGATTGTGCGTGAGAGTTCACCTTCCAGTGCGCGCTGATAGTTGATCTGCTCGCTGAACTGGCTGATGCCGAATTTTTCCTGATCCATTAATTCAAAACCGACCGCGCCGCCTTTAGGTAAACCGGCCGCAGCCAGTTTCAGACGCGTTTCATAGACCTTGTCAGCCGGGATCAGCAACGCACCGCCGTTGTCAGAAAACTGATAAGGAATATTCATTTGGGTCAGCTGAGTGACGATGGCACCGCCATCCTGATCACCGAGATTGCTGAAGAGCACCTTATAAGTAGGCTGTTTGGCCCACAGCATCATGACAACAACAATAGCCACGGCAGCTGCAGCTGCGATGGCGATAGGAACTTTTGGGTTGGCGCGCAGGCGATTAAGCAACGCAGTAAAACCGCTTGGAGGGGTTTCTGCGCCGGCTATTGCGGAACTCATACAAGATCCCTATTTAGCTGTTGAATGGTGATGTTCATGTTGTCTCTTAACAAAACAGACTCCCAAGTGCGCAATCGTTAAAGCGTGACATTTTTCAGCCCTCCGTACAGGCAGGCCTATTTTCTAGGTGAGCCATTATTTGCCGCTTAGTGCAAAGTTAATGGCCCGATAAGCCGTGGTTTTTAGGTTCAATTACCGCGTTTAGGAAAAAACTGATGTGATAGGGTGTCATTCCATGAAAGAAGCCATTTGTTCATCGACAGCCCGATAAACGGAGAAAACATGTCAATTCAAGGCATTGAGAGTGTTTTACAGCAGATGCAGGCCACGGCAATCCAGGCCGGTGCCGCACCAAAGACGGATACCGCATCAGAAGCCGGTTTTGCCAGCGAATTAAAAGCGGCATTAGGTAAGATCAGCGAGACCCAGAACAATGCAAAACTGGAATCTGAAAAGCTGGAGATGGGCGTTCCCGGCGTCAGCCTGAACGACGTGATGGTCGACCTGCAGAAATCCTCGATTTCTTTACAGCTGGGTGTCCAGGTGAGAAATAAGCTGGTGGCGGCGTATCAGGACGTGATGAACATGTCGGTGTAATTGAATAAGGCCGATTACAGAAAAAATGTTGCGGATGTCACAAAATTGTCCTTTGCATGTGCAGAATTATTTGCCAGAATCGCCAAAAAAATCGCTTCACCTGCATAAAGCATCTGCACAAAATGATAATCCGTCCTCCCCGCCACTGGTTCTGGCGTTTATTCGCCTGGCATGGCTCTGTTCTGCCCAGCATTCTGTTCCGTCTGAGCCTCAACTTACTGATGTCTCTTGCCGCTATTCTGATCCTTCCCTGGTACGAGACCCTGGGTGTGAAACTGACGCTCGCGCCTTTCAGTCTGCTCGGCGTCTCTATCGCGATTTTCCTCGGCTTTCGTAACAGTGTCGCGTATTCACGCTACATTGAGGCTCGGCAATTATGGGGCGGCCTGCTGATTGCCTGCCGGACGTTGCAAAGTCAGGTCATGGCGGTGTGCCCGCAAGAGGCGCAGCGCGTGACCACGTTATTGTTGGCTTTCTGTTACAGCCTCAAACATCAGTTGCGTCACAGCGATCCTCATGCGGATCTCGGGCGACTGATGGGGGAAGATGCGGAAGATATTCTATCGCGCCGTGCGCCGACGAATATGATTCAGCTGCGCTTGTCACAATGGCTGGCTGAGCAACGCCGCAGCGGTGATCTGTCGGATATTGTCTACACCCATATGGATTCCACGCTCCTGCAGCTTTCCCAGGTGGTCGGTGGATGTGAACGTATTGTCAGCATGCCGATCCCGTTTGCTTATGGCCTGTTGCTGCACCGGACGGTATATCTGTTCTGTAGTTTGTTGCCGTTTGCGCTGGTGGTGGATCTGCACTACATGACATTGCTGGTGTCAGGCTTTATTTCCTATAGTTTTCTGTCACTTGATACACTGGCGGAAGAACTGGAAATGCCTTTTGGTCTTGCCAATAACCATCTGCCGCTGGATGCTATGTGTACCAACATTGAGATTAACTTGCTTGAAATGAACAACCAGTCGCAGTTGCCGGACACGCCGGTGCCGGATTTACGCTTCCGTCTGACATAGATGTGACCGGCGACACGAATTGAGTGATTTCTGTGCGCTGTAGTGGCAATAATCTGAATATTCACGAGACTGTCATAATATCGAAACAAAAGTGAAATAAGCTGCGGGGGCTAACACAATCTTTTCCGTTCCGATATCACGAGGTTGTTATGTCAGTTATTCAGGCCAAATCATTGCACGAAGCTGAAGATCTGCTTAATTCCGGCATGGTGAAAAAAGTCGAGCTGGCTTTTAATATCAACAGTGATGAGTTTTTCAAACTTGCACTGGAGTGCGGTGACCGTGGTGCGAAAATCACCAAGGGTAAAAATTTTTTCATCATCACACTTAAAAAATGGGTTATTCCGCCTAACAATCAGGCAGCAACAAAAAGCAACGCTCTGATGTAAACGCTTTTTGCACCTCCATAACCCTGTCAGCGGACAGCGTTATGGAGGTATATATTATTATCGCTGCCGTTTTCCCCCGTGTTATCTCACCGGTTTCATCATATAAACACTCAGTGGATCCGGGCACAGGGCATAGTCACCAAACGCCTCTGTCCGGCAATACCCCAGTTTTTCATACAATGTGATGGCTTTTTCCTGAAACACACCCGTTTCAAGGAACAGTTCATAGTGCCCCAACATTTTCAGTTTCTTTTCGATTGCTGCAATCAGTAATGAGGCAATACCCTGACCGCGAAACAGCGGGTTCACATACACCCGCTTCATTTCTGCGAGACCGTGTTTTGTGATAAACAGACAGGCGCAACCAGCCCAGTCATCATCAACTCTCGCCATAAAACACGTGATTTCACCGTCATCAAGCTCAGTGATGTTAATTCCCTGAAATGATTCCGGCGGGTAGAGCGGGTATTGATAAGCATCAAGCTCAGCAATCAGTCGTGTCAGATGCGGATGTGCCGCATCGGTTTCAAAAATCTGGGCACTCACACGCGGGCTCTCGATATAACAAAATGGATTCATATTCTTAACTTAAATTACCCCGAAAACAAGGCTCTGGCAGGGAGAACTGTGGCGGGAAAAGCCTGGATATGTAAGAAGAGTGTAAAATTTAATTATATTGCTGAGCCGTCTGTCAGAGTTATCTGATTTTAAGTGTCTCTGCTTCATTTTATACATGATCTCTATTTCTTTTATGCAACATTCATCCAAAGTGATTAATGTATAAAATGAAATAACCTGCTGTGATTAATACTGTGCGTATGATCTCGCCGGGGGAAAGGACGTATATTATAAGAGGTTGATAGAAAGGATAAAATTATGGCTGTCTATCCTGTTGGCGTTTATGTCACGCTTACTTTTACACCAGGTTTGTTTGAAGTTATCACTGTTCTGGATGAGGTTAAACCCGTGCAATACCAGGTCATTAACGTGGAAACGGGTAATGTGATCAGGGTGAATGAACACTTTATTCGCGGTATCGTGAAACCTTAGTGATCAGTAGCTTAAATGACAATCCACTCATGAGGCCGGGCAACGTTGTTTGCCCGGCCTTTCTTTTTTACTCCGGCATCAGGCGGTTAAAATCTTCTTCGTACAAACTGCGGCACTCTGCCATAAACTCCGGGTATCCCAGTTCTGAGGTCTGAACTTCCCGGTCAAGCCGCTTCTCCAAATCCTGGTGAAACCACTCAAATTCGCCATGCAGGATGCCGGTAAATCCGGTCAGTATGATGCATTGTTGTGGCGTCAATTTTTGCACGGGGGATCCTTATCATTTGCGGGCTACATCATTCATCTGTGCCAGCTTTTGCGCGATATAAATGTTGAAAGAGAGAAGTGCTTCACGCCGCTATCCTGCAGGACGCGGCAACATATTCTATCCTCTAATGAATCCCACTGGAAAACAAGGAGTCACATATGGATCAGGATCTGTTCGAACAGGCACCTTTGCCACTGCTTACACGGTTTGAGGTCGGTGACAGGATCAAATTGCTCACGTTTCCGGTAGGCGTACATCCGGCCAGCTATCAGCTGGATGTTGCGATCACCAGTATTCATGATGGTGAATTTGAGGGTGAGATAGTGCGTATTGCCCCTCTCGGTCGCCTGGGGCATCATGAAGCACATTTTAGGGTAGGAGGGCATGTTGCATTTTTTGCCCGAAACATTCAGGGAGTGGCGGCCTGAGACGCAGCCGGAGTCTGAAAACAAAACCCCGCGTCAAAGGCGGGGTTTATGGCTATCAAAAACAAGATTACATCAGGGGTTTCACGTGCTTGGTGAGCGCCTGGGTGGTTAATTCGTCGGCTTTAATCTTCGAACAGTTGCCACAATAGCCCACGAGATACCAGTTTCCGTCTGCACCCTTTTCCGGATTAACTTTGTAGCGTTCGTTACGTTTACCATAAAACTCGCGTTCTGCGTTCTGTGCTGCGTCTTCCCAAAAGCACAACGAAAACTGATGTTGTTTATCAACATGCCGTTGTCCGTTGCGGCTTCCGCCAACCAGTAAATAATGATACTCAGACATGCATTCTCCTTTTCCCAATACGGGCAATTATCCTGACAACAAGTATAAAACTCATTTCACCTGGAAAAGCTCATCCGAAAGACTGCAAAAGAAAGACTTCAAAGGGCGTGCTGAAGGCAACCCGTCGCACAATTCTTATTCCTTTAAAATTATAGAGTAGGATTGCGGTTAAGTTTGTAAATGCAGAAAAAATGTGATGATTATCACCTTTTATTTTTTAACGAGTGTGATGCGCCTCTTACAACAAATTCAGTTGTTGTGCCTTATCCGGGTTAGCTGACGTTTTTTTGCCAGCCTTTTGCGCCTTAGCCACCGGAGCAGGGCGCTGCATTTCCTGATGAAGCCAGTGCATAATGACCGTTACGGCATACTCCTGTTGCGCGACTGTCATGTCAGTATGAGCGGGTATGGAATGCCACTTTTCCAGACAGCCGCGACAGCAGGTGGCCGTCGCATGCTGGGCAATAAACACCGGGTGACCGCGCATCGGCGTTTGTTTACCGTCATGTTCCGGCTCCGCCGGAGCAAGACGCTTAGCCATAAAATCCGCCGCATGCCGGCTGACCGTTTCCGGCCCTTTATCCTGACAATACCGGTACTCTTTTACGCCGAGATGGAAACGCTGACGAAAAGGTGAAGCGGACAGGCGCTTAAATACTTGATCGATGGAAAACATAATCGGGAGATCCGGGTAAATTCTATGCGCAGAAATAGCGGCGTTAAACACATCATCTGTCGCCATCAGCGGTTGCCAGACCATGTTAGTTTGGCCTGACTATACCCCCACCGGGATCTGCAATGGCAGAAAAACATGTTATAGATTTGGTCATGTCGGTCAATAAGCACGCTGAAGAAACTGCCATGCAACAAATGATGCTGCGAAACTTTATTATCGTGATGTGCCGCAGTATGACGGCAGAACAAAAGAATCAGGTGAGATGGCAAATGCGCCAGATCCATCAGGTGTCGGATGCAGAACGTCGCAACGGCGATAGCGAAATGCTGGAAAAAACGCGGCAGGAGGTGGAAATCATGCTGGCACTGATCAATTAGGTTTCATCTGATGCCCGTTTCATTTTTCATGCGCTACCATTCTTTATGATAAACAAAGCAATGATAAACAAAGGGAGAATAAGATGGGATTCTGGAGAGTATTGATCACAATTCTTGTGCCGCCATTGGGTGTGCTGATTGGCAACGGTTTCGGTGGTGCATTTCTGCTGAACATCATTCTGACACTTTGTGGTTACCTGCCGGGTTTGATCCACGGATTTTGGGTGCAGACCCGCAAATAACCCTTGCAATGCTGTTATCAGAACCCGGTCTGCAGGCCGGGTTCTTTACACTAACGTGTCTGTAGCGAAGACGGGTTCAGAACAGAGAAAAGAGAAGGACGACCGGCAGGCTCATCGGCCAGGTAAACCCGATAATACCGGAAGTTAACAGCCTTATTTTTATCGTGTCGCGGCTCACCAGCAAAGTGAATAATACTGCAATGCCCAGTCCGCCCCAGTAAATCGTTTTAATCACTTCCCACCAAACGTGCACAACCAGCCCCTGAACATAAAGAAAATAACGGCGTGTATGATATTCCGTTAACATCTGGTAATCAAATATTGTGTGATGTTACTCAAAGTTTTGGGTTGTGTCGGTTTGGCGCGAGTTGTTATATATCGTCGGTTGTGAGAAGTGCAGGAGTCGAAAGGGGGCGTAAATGACCCCGGATCGCGGTTGGCGCGAACCCGAAACGCTTGCGGAAACGCTCGGCAAAACGCGAGCCACTTTCATAGCCTACCTGATGGGCAATATGTGAAATTGCCAGATCCGTGCATTGCAGCAGACGCAGCGCGTGAGTCATGCGTACATCGATCATCAGGTTTCGCAGTACACAATTTTCACCCGCCAGACGTCTGCGCAGCATCACTTCATTCATCATCAGCTTTTCTGCCACTTCGGCGGCAGTAAATGACTTATGCAGATTATTGACTAATAATTCACGTACGTTATCTGTCACGCTTTCACTGTGCTGCATGGAATAACGTACACCCAGTTGCGACAACCAGAGTAATTGTTCGAGCATGCGGTGACGGGTTATCGGTGCGGGCAGTCCGTGATGCCAGAGTATGGCTGAGTGAGTGTCGGTAAAACTTTGTTTGAAAGCGCCGGGGATGTGCGGAATAACTTGCAGGGTATCAACAGCAATAAGTGGCGGGCTAAAGCCGGTCGCATGAAGGCCCGCATCACTGAGTAATTGATGATCCCATGCCATGATTGCGCAGCTGAAAGGGCCATTTCCGGATAAATGGTGAGTCATGCTCAGCATTTGCCCGCTGTTAAGCACCAGCATTTCGCCCGTCTGCAATGTCACTTGCTGGCTCTGGTTCGTAATGGAGAGGCTTCCGTTCTGAATGAGAACCAGTTGTGGCTTATCAATATAAACATCATGAATAAAAAGTTCACTATGCTGAATAAGCAGAGAAATGGTTCCTATCCCTGGAGTCACTTTTATTTTACGAACCATGATGATGATGCCCGAAAATGACGACGGCAACCTGTGGTGTGCTGCCTGATAAAAAATTCCCGCTTTGCGAATACAAACAGGCTACCGGTTGATGCGTGTAATTTTGGGAGAAGACAGAGAGAACCAGCCCTGGTTGCCAGGTACTCTCTGCCTCTGAAAACTTATTTTTGCACAAGAAATATTGGAAAAAAAAGCAAATAAACAAAAATTAATAATTATTGGTGATCGCCAAAGGCAATCGAACGGAGGTCAATTTTTCCGTAAGTCGTATTCACTTGTTGTTGTCGGGAAGACTGGCCAATCAGCTCGGTGAGTTTATTCATCCGGGCCTGTAATAATGTTTTAATCGTAGTTTCATTATCCAGAATAATGCGCAAATAGCGGCGGACATCATTCTGAATCATTATCGATGTCTGTTCTGACATCGGCAATCTGGTAGTAGCTTCTACTGCTTTCACGTAACTGACTTCGAGCTCAACCAGCTCATCCCACTTCTCTTCTCTCGCCAGCCGCAACATCTGCTCGCTTAAAGACAGGATCAGTTGATATTCATTAACCAGATACTGATGTTGATCCATTATATTGGTCCTGCGACGGGTGGTAGTTTGGGCCGATTTGCCGCCAGGCATCGGCGATATTTTCAAGCAGGGTCAGCACCTCAGCGATGGCCTCTTGATCGTTGTGTAAATTTGCATGCAATAAACGGCGGACCATATAGGAATAAAGTGCGTCGAGGTTATCCACTAATTCAGGATCGCCTTTTTCGCGACTTAATCCGGCTTTCAGTCCGCTGTCGATAATATTGATGGCCATAGACAGTGATTTGCCTTTTTCGGCAATGCTGCCTTGCTCAATAAAAATACGGGCGCGGATCAGGGCGCTGCGCGCCCCGTCAAATAACATTGTCACAAGCTGGTACGGGGTGGCGCTCATCACGCCACTTTCAAGGCCTACCTGTGCGTAGGCCTGGGTTCCTTTAGCGTTATACATAATTACTGTCCTAATGAACTGGAGCTGGTTGTTGCAAACTGCTGCGTCAGATAGGTACTGGTACTGTTCAGCTTAGTCATCGCCACATCAAGAGCAGTGAACTGGGTTTTATAACGGTCAATTGTCGCCGTAATGCTGTCATTGACGGCATTGTACTGCTTGGTCAGATTTTTCAGCGTGTTATTCACTGAGGTTTCTGCGTTAGCAATAGTACCGGTGGTGGTATTGAGGAAAGTCCCATTCAGCTTGCTGATATTGGTCATGACACCGGTGGTTTTACCGTCACCGATCATCATTGCCTGAACTGCCCCCGTGTTGGTGGTCAGCGCGGTGTTGAGTTTAGTGCTGTCGACAGTCAGTTTGCCGGTGGTGGGGTCTGTGGTAATCCCGATACTGGCCAGGGTGCTGATAGAACCTGTGCCGTTAGCACCACCGAGCGCTGACTTCAGCTGGGTCTGAATCGTACGTAATGTACTGTCACCCAGTAACGCACCGTTGCTGCTGTCTGAGGAGTCAGAGTTCGTGGCGGTTGCGGTGAATTTTGTCAGACTGGCAAAAGTATCCTGCAACGCATTGTATGCGGTAACAAAGGTATTAATTGCGGTCGTTGCGGTATTGGTATTTTTAGTAATGGTCAGTGTTGCTGCACTGGCGGTGGTATCCGTCAGATTTAAGGTGATACCGTCCTGGATGTCACTAATGGAGTTACTTTGACGCTCGAGATCAATTCCGTTAAATGTCAGCTGTGCGTTGGTTGCCGCTGTTTTTTGCGTCATCGCACCGGTCGCGGTGGATGAATTGTAACCAATGATATTGTTTAACTGGTCATCGCCGGTTACGGCCACCGTCATTTCAGAATCGGTACCGGTGTTATTGGAACTGAGCACCAATTTATAATTACTGTCAGAGACTTTGACGATGCTGGCTGTGACGCCACCACCGGCCTTATTGATCGCATCGCGAACGCCGGTCAGTGAAGTCTGGTCATCGGTCAGATTAATGCTCAGCGGTTTGCTGCCATCGCCCTGACTGATGGTCAGGGTGCGGGAGTTCCCCGTCGTTGTGGTGCCCAGAGCAGCGGTGTTGCTGGTCTGAGAGGCTGAAATCAACGCCTGCGAAGCCGCCAGCTGAGTAACAGAAACCGAATATTTACCTGCCGCTGCGCCCGTCGTCGTCGTGACGTTGAAGGCGGAGGTATTACTTGAGGTAGCCGTTGTCGCACCATAAGCATCGGGTGATGCCAGGGCTGTGGCTGCATCAGCAAAGGTCTGGACAGCGCTTTGCAATGTACCATAGGCCGTCAGTTGAGCACTGTAGCTGCTCTGTGCTTTGGTAATTGGTGTCAAACGTGTTTTTTCTGCAGTCGTCAGATTATCCAGCAGATCTGAAAGATTTAAACCTGAACCGATGCCTAACGATGAGATAGTGCCTGAAGTGGCCATAATTATCCTTTACAGTTTGATTGCCCTGAGTTTGTGAATTGACAGTCGCTTTCGCTTCATTCGCTCACCCGTCTCCCTGACTGATATCAGAGAACGGGTTCACTCCTTCGCCGCTTACTGCAACTCCAATGACCTGAGGTATAAAAGAGTCTTTAAGCCCTATCGGCACGACGGAGAAAAAGTTTAATAGATCGCAACAAAAAGTAATGGCGTGAATAGGAGGTATAAGGAAGGGTAATTCTCAAATTAAGAAATCAGGGTTTTTTGAGAAATAATTCTAAAGGTTACCGGAGTACCGCCGATACAAGTTTGGACGGTGATGAACGCCGTGGGCAATAAGCCCGAACCCTTAACCAGATTTGAAGGAATACACTCATGGCTCAAGTTATCAATACCAACACGCTGTCTCTGATGACGCAGAACAACCTGAACAAATCCCAGTCTGCACTCGGTACCGCTATCGAGCGTCTGTCTTCCGGTCTGCGTATCAACAGCGCAAAAGATGATGCTGCTGGTCAGGCCATTGCTAACCGCTTCACTTCTAACATCAACGGCCTGACTCAGGCTTCACGTAACGCCAACGACGGTATCTCTGTTGCGCAGACCACTGAAGGCTCACTGAGCGAAATCAACAACAACTTACAACGTATTCGTGAGCTGTCTGTTCAGGCTGCTAACGGCACCAACTCATCTTCTGACCTGACCTCAATCCAGGACGAAATCACTTCCCGTCTGTCTGAAATCGACCGTGTATCGGGTCAGACTCAGTTCAACGGCGTGAACGTACTGGCTTCTAACCAGACCATGAAAATCCAGGTTGGCGCTAACGATGGCCAGAGTATCTCCATCGACCTGCAGAAAATTGACTCTTCTACACTGGGTCTGTCTGGTTTCTCCGTATCTGGTAACGCACTGAAAACCAGCGATGCTATCACTCAGGTTGGTGACACTTCTGCAGCGCCTTCAGCTGTTGACCTGTCTGCTGCTGCAACTTCACTGACCACTTCTACCGGTTCAACTGTTGCTGCTTCAAGCCTGTCTC
Organism: Rahnella sp. RFA10(1/100); assembly: GCF_004195115.1. Taxonomy (NCBI): domain Bacteria; kingdom Pseudomonadati; phylum Pseudomonadota; class Gammaproteobacteria; order Enterobacterales; family Yersiniaceae; genus Rahnella; species Rahnella sp. RFA10(1/100). The sequence continues at coordinate 672,116 of NZ_SEWR01000001.1, read as the reverse complement.
TGGTTAACATTCAGGACAGCACCGGTGCTGCAACTGATACTTATGCTGTTAAATTCGGCAGCAGCTACTATGCAGCATCCGTTGACAAAACTAACGGTAAAGTAACACTGAACACCTCTGACGTTGCTTACAGCGATTCTGCAAACGGCGTTACTGCTGCAAGCAAAACTGGCGCACTGGTGCAGGTTGGTACTGATGCAACCGGTAATGCTGCTGGTTTCGTAACTATCCAGGGTAAAAACTTCCAGGCGGGTACCAACGGTACTGACGTTCTGAAAAACAGCGCGGGCGCAACTGCAACAACTGTTGCCACTGCTACCTTTGATATCGCTACTGCTACTCAGTTCAAAGGCGCATCAAGCAACAACCCGCTGGCTGCAATCGACGCCGCTATCGCGAAAGTTGATACCTTCCGTTCTTCACTGGGTGCGGTTCAGAACCGTTTCGATTCTGCCATCACTAACCTGAACAACACCACGACTAACCTGTCTTCTGCACAGAGCCGTATTCAGGATGCTGACTACGCGACTGAAGTTTCTGCTATGTCCCGTGCGCAGATCCTGCAACAGGCTGGTACTTCAGTATTGTCTAAAGCTAACCAGGTTCCACAGTCAGTACTGTCCCTGCTGCAATAATTGCTGTTCAGCTTTTATGCTCACAAAAGGCGGCCATTTGGCCGCCTTTTTACTTAATGGGCTTGTAGAACTTCTGTTTAAACTGGGTATTACTTTTCTAATTTTTCGGAATCGAACATGAGAGAAATTCTGGTCAGTGAACCTTCCTATGTGACCCGTTTCAGTTGCGTGGGGGCAGCATGTCGCGATCATTGCTGCAAACGCTGGAATATCACGATCGATAAAGCGACTTATAATAAATATCTAAAGAGCGAAATTCCTGACATCCGCAAAATCACCCGGGAAGAGATGTTACTGACGAAGAAAAATGTTCAACAGTGGGCATTGATCAAATTCAACGAAGAAGGAAACTGTTCATTCTTCACTGAGGATAGCCTCTGCTATATACATAAAGTTGCCGGACCGAACGCGTTAAGCCATACCTGCTCTTCCTATCCGCGAACGCAGACTGCCTATAAGAATGAAGAATTAAAAAGTCTGAACCTGTCATGTCCGGAGTCAGTCAGGCACATTTTGTTCAACGAACAAGCCATGAACCTTGAAACGACGACGGTATTGAAAAGCAACTTTAACCCGTCATCCGCCGTAAACATGGAGGCGCGGTTGGTTAACCTTTTTTGTGCAAATCTGATGATGCAGCCGCAATATCGTGTTGAGGAGAACCTCTACGCGATCATTTACTTCATTATTTTTTATCAGAAAATCACCGGCAGTCTGGAAGAAAAAATTGGCCAAATGGAAGGCGCGTACGAAAGCATTGTGGCGCAGATGGCATCCGGTGCGCTCACGCAGGCGATGCAAAATGTGAAAGAGCTGCAAACTCTGGAGCTGCAATTGTTGCTCGGGTTGCAAAAGCACATGTTAGAAACCGAGGGGTTGCGCGGGCAAGATATGCTGCTTGATTACATGATTCGTCTGAATCATTTTTTCGGTTCTGATAAAACGGAAGAACAACTTAGCTCGGGCTTATCACAATTGAAAAAAGGTTGGGATGACATTGCGCTTCCCTGGTTAAACCAGCGACCTTACATTATGCGTAATTTCTTCCAGTATCGTTTTTATCATGACCAGTTTGGCATGAAACGGCAGCAACCCTTGCTGAAAGAAATTTATTTGATCGTGGTTGATTATTTTTTCATGAAATCGCTGCTTTCCGCCGCCGCGCTCGAAAAAGGGCATCTGACCGACGATGACCTGATCAACGTCATGTACAGTTATTCGACAGTCCGTCAGCATGACCGGAAAGTGGATGACAAGTTCTCGCAGGATATCGACAGATTTAAACGCAACGATGATCTGAGCGTGCTCAACCTGTTGGTTTAGTTTTCATACAAACCTCGCTCCGGCGGGGTTTTTTTTAACCAAAATTTACCATTCTTAAGGATTAATGCTACGCATTCACTGGTATAATTTAGGATAATCTTTAGGTTGTGATCTTTTTTTAATCGATCGTTGACGCGTTACCGGCAGACGTCTGCAAACAGAATGTGCGAGACATAATCAAAATAACCGTGCTTTTCAGGCCTTATTCAGCCGATTGAACAGCGGTTATCACTGGCACAATCATACTGACCCTCAATTTGCCAGGTTACGACAGTGAGCGATCTGTATACCGCCGACGGCGTGATAGACAAAAATTCTTTGTGGCAGCGCTATGTTCCGCTCGTGCGCCATGAAGCCCTGCGTTTGCAGGTGCGGCTTCCCGCCAGCGTAGAGCTTGATGATCTACTGCAAGCGGGGGGGATCGGCCTGTTAAATGCGGTTGAGCGTTTTGATGCGATGCAGGGGACGGCATTTACGACGTATGCCGTTCAGCGTATTCGTGGTGCCATGCTTGATGAGTTGCGTAGCCGCGACTGGGTGCCGCGCAGCGTCAGACGTAATGCGCGCGAAGTGTCTCAGGCGATGCATAGCGCAGAACAAAAATTAGGGCGACCGCCGAGTGAAGGAGAGGTGGCGCAGGTGCTGGATATTCCCATCGAGGAGTACCGGCAGATATTAATGGATACGAACAGTAGCCAGTTGTTTTCTTATGACGAATGGCGCGAAGAGCACGGCGATACTGCCGAGGCATTGATGGAAGGGCACGAAGAGGCCAACCCGTTACATCATCTGTTGGAGGGCAATTTACGCCACCGGGTGATGGAAGCTATCGATGCGTTACCAGAACGGGAAAAGATGGTACTTACGCTTTACTACCAGGAAGAGTTGAATTTAAAAGAGATCGGGGCGGTGCTGGACGTCGGGGAATCCCGTGTAAGCCAGCTCCACAGTCAGGCGATTAAGCGTTTGCGAACCCGTCTGGCTAACGACCACTGATCCGCTTTTTCCTGGCCGGTTATACATTTTATATCCCTTATCAGGAATAAATTTATGCCAGCGGGAATCAAAACAAGGCCTTTAAGCCGTTATCTTAAAGATTTTAAACACAGTCAGACTCATTGCTCACAGTGTGCAAAAGAACTCGACAGGATGGCACTGGTGTTTCGCGGGCAAATCATCAATAAAGAGGCCATCGCCAAGATGGACCAGCCTATTGATGATGACGTGTGGCACAACCTGTCGCAGGAACTGACCGCGCTGTGTCGTTTTTGCAGTGAGATAAGCTGTAACAGCCATTCGTCATATTTTGACATTATGGCGTTTAAGCAATACCTGTTTGAGCAGACTGAGATGAATCACAGCACGGTGCGCGAGTATGTTGTCCGCCTCCGCCGTCTGGATGAAATCCTCTCTGCAAACAACTATCCTCTGGAGAAACTTTCAGGGGACAGTATCCACCAGCGAATCATCAGTGATTTACCGGTGGCGGGTCATGACAACTACCGTATTGCCCTGCGCAAATACGACCAGTATCTGGCCTGGCAGAAATCCGCGTAATCGGATCTCAGACAGACTGACGCGCAATGCACAAACAGGCTCCTCCGGGAGCCTGTTTTTTTGTCTTGAATCTGTCCGCAGTTTCTATAAATTCTTTATATACTGACTCAATAACCCGTCTCTGAATCTAACCTACTTTAACGATAACAACTTCGTACCGCTCTGTGCCGTGCGTCAGGGGAACACTGTGCCTGCTAAAATTTCTTTGCTTAAAACCCGGCTGGAAGCCTTCGATCGTCTCGATTTACTGTGCAGTGCCACACCACTGGAAAAACTGCATCGTCTTTCTGAATACGTCGGCCGCGATATTTACATCAAACGTGATGACATTACACCGCTGGCGATGGGGGGCAATAAGCTGCGAAAACTGGAATATCTGACCGCGGCTGCGCTGGCAGAAGGTGCCGATACGCTGGTCACTGCCGGTGCCATTCAGTCAAACCATGTACGCCAGACCGCCGCCGTAGCCGCTAAACTGGGCCTGAAATGCGTTGCCTTGCTGGAAAACCCGATCGGCACTACCGAAGCGAATTATCTGACCAACGGCAACCGTCTGCTGCTGGATCTCTTTAACGTGGAAGTGGTGATGTGCGACGCACTGCATGATCCGATGGCGCAACTTGCCGAACAAGCTGAACGCCTGGAGGCACAAGGTTTTCGTCCGTACGTGGTGCCGGTTGGCGGCTCCAATGCTCTCGGCGCACTCGGCTATGTGAAATGTGCGCTGGAAATCGCCGAGCAATCTTCAGCCAGTTTTGTGGATTTCAGTGCCGTGGTGGTGGCATCCGGCAGCGCCGGTACGCACGCCGGTCTGGCGGTCGCTTTACAACATCTCATGCCGGATACACAGTTGATTGGCGTGACAGTGTCACGTAGCGCCGATGCCCAACGTCCGAAAGTCGAAGCCATTGCCCGGGACGTGACAACACAATTGCAGCTGGGTGAGAAAACGCCGTCAATTATCTTGTGGGACGACTATTTTGCGCCGCGCTATGGTGAGCCAAATGAAGGCGGGACTGCCGCCGTGAAACTGCTGGCAGAGCAGGAAGCGATGTTATTGGATCCGGTGTATACCGGCAAAGCGATGGCCGGTTTACTTGAGGGTATTGAGCGCGGATTATTCCCGGAAGAAGGCCCGATTCTGTTCATTCACACCGGCGGCGCACCGGCACTGTTTGCGTATCATCCGCAGGTTTAATACTCTACAATCCGCTTATGCTTTTTTGAGCTAAGATTATAGAATTATATTCCTGATAACTGGCGCAGCGGGTGCTACTGTGCGCAAATTAGTAGGGGATATAGCGTTCTATAACTAACTATAACTGAGGTGAATATGGGTTTTTCTACACTGCGTCGTCGTTTGCTTCTGGGTGCTGTTGCGGTCACGCTGACCGCAGGCATGGTCAGCAATGCATTGGCTGACGAAGGGTTACTGAAGAAAGTTAAAGATCGTGGCACTTTGATCGTCGGGCTGGAAGGGACTTATCCTCCGTTCAGTTTTCAGGGTGAAGACGGCAAACTGACCGGTTTTGAAGTCGAATTTGCGGATGCGCTGGCGCAGCACATGGGCGTGAAAGCGAAACTGCAACCGACCAAATGGGACGGCATGCTGGCTTCGCTGGAATCTAAACGTATCGACGTGGTGATCAATCAGGTGACCATTTCTCCTGAGCGTGAGAAAAAATATGACTTCTCTACGCCGTACACTGTTTCCGGTATTCAGGCGCTGACCAAAAAAGGACAGGAAGGCACCATCACTAAGCCTGAAGATCTGAAAGGCAAAAAAGTCGGTGTAGGTCTGGGCAGTAACTATGAGCAATGGTTACGTCAGAACGTGCAGGGTGTGGATATCCGTACTTATGATGATGACCCGACTAAATATCAGGATCTGCGCGTAGGCCGCATCAACGCTATTCTGGTAGACCGTCTGGCAGCACTGGATCTGGTCAAGAAAACCGGTGATACCTTAGCGGTTGCAGGCGCGCCTTTCTCCCGTCTGGAATCGGGCGTGGCGATCCGCAAAGACAACCCGGAACTGCTGGCCGCGATCAACAAAGCGATTGCTGAAATGCAGAAAGACGGCTCACTCGCGAAGATCTCACAGAAATGGTTCGGCGCGGATGTAACGAAGTAATGCTCGTCATAACTGAACTTGCCTTGGCGTTAGCTGCGCTTGCTCGCCCGAATCACTTACCTGTGTAAGCTCATCGGGACTTGGGCACTTGCTGCCTTGATGCAAGTTCATTTATTTAGAGCATCGGTGAATATCTCAAAGATCCAGAAAATCTAAAGGTCTTAGATGCAAGAAAGTATTCAACTGGTGCTGGATTCAGCACCATTTTTATTGAAAGGGACACTGTTTACGCTTCAGCTCAGTCTGGGCGGGATGGTGTTCGGTCTTATTCTGGGCTTCGTGCTGGCGCTGATGCGCCTTTCGCATTTCTGGCCACTGTCATGGTTGTCGCGTTTTTACGTCTCCGTTTTCCGTGGCACGCCGCTGATCGCCCAGTTGTTTATGATTTACTACGGTCTGCCCCAGTTTGGCATTGAGCTGGATCCTATCCCGGCGGCGATGATTGGCCTCTCTCTCAATACGGCGGCGTATACCTCTGAAACCCTGCGTGCGGCGATTTCGTCTATCGAAAAAGGGCAGTGGGAAGCGGCAGCCAGTATCGGCATGAATCCGTGGCAAACCCTGCGCCGCGTGATTTTGCCGCAGGCCGCCCGTACCGCGCTGCCTCCTCTGGGCAACAGTTTCATCGGGCTGGTGAAAGATACCTCGCTGGCGGCGACTATTCAGGTGCCGGAACTGTTCCGGCAGGCACAACTGGTTACCTCACGCACACTGGAAGTGTTCACCATGTATCTGGCGGCATCGGTCATTTATTGGGTGCTGGCGACCGTTTTATCCTTCCTGCAAAACCGTCTGGAAGACCGCGTTAACCGTCAGGATCAGGAGCCTTCATGAGTACTATTGACGTAAAGCAACTGACTAAAAAATTCCACGGACAAACGGTGTTGCACGGTATTGATTTGCAGGTGAATGCCGGGGAAGTCGTGGCGATCATTGGCCCCAGCGGCTCGGGTAAAACCACCTTATTACGCAGCATTAACCTGCTGGAAGAGCCGGACGGCGGCACCATCAAAGTCGGTAATATCGAAATTGATGCCAGTAAGCCTGTCAGTAAACAGAAGAATAACGTCCGTGAACTGCGCAAGCAGGTAGGGTTTGTTTTCCAGAACTTCAATCTGTTCCCGCACCGTTCAGTGCTGGAAAACATCATTGAAGGGCCGGTGATAGTGAAGGGCGAGCCGAAAGAAAAAGCCATCGCCACGGCACGTCAGCTACTGGAAAAAGTCGGGTTAAGTGGCAAAGAAAATGCCTATCCGCGCCGCCTCTCCGGTGGTCAGCAGCAACGCGTTGCCATTGCCCGCGCACTGGCAATGAGCCCTGAAGTAATTTTGTTTGATGAACCTACCTCCGCCCTTGACCCGGAGCTGGTGGGGGAAGTTCTCAACACCATCCGTGCACTGGCTCTCGAGCGTCGCACTATGGTGATAGTGACCCACGAAATGAGTTTTGCCCGTGACGTAGCAGACCGCGCTATTTTTATGGATCAGGGAAAAATAGTGGAACAGGGGCCCGCGAAGGAACTGTTCTCAAATCCGCAACATGCGAGAACGAAACAGTTTCTGGAGAAGTTTCTGGCACACTGAGGTCAAAACCGTGGGTTGCCACCCACACGGGCCTCAAGGGGCGCCTGTCGCCGCACCCCTTGAGAATCCCGGGCTCTTTAACTGCGCGCTTCGCTGGAGGCTATGTTTCAGCGAGCGAGGTGATAGCCGCAAAATCCCGCCGCTGCGCGGTGCCCTGCACTCGGGTTACAACCCGCGCAAAAAGAATCGCGGTTTTTCACCTCTCGTTACGGCGTGATTTTGGAACCGGCCTCCGGCTTTTAGTTCGCAACCTCACTGATTTTAATATGAAAGGCCAAATGGTTTTGAATTTAAGATCGTGCGGGCGATTCAGAAATCTTGCTGAACGGAGCGGCCTGAAGACCAAAGGCTTCAGGACCGAGAGAAGGCACCGCATAGCGGCAAGATTTCCAGCCTGTCACAGTGGTTGCTGAAACATAGCCTGCGTGCGGATCACTTGTTTGAAAAAGCGAGGGGAGTTCAGAGGGGAAAAGCTTTTTCCCCTCTGGCCGGTTTCGGCGCGAAAGGCCGCGTGATAACCGTTCTTGAGAAACCGAAATTGTCTCGATCCATTCCTCACTGCAACTGAAATCCAAAAAGTTTCCTCAGGCTTTTTAAAAGCCGCCCACTTGCAGCGGCTCTCCTGCAACTCCTGCTTTACCCGATCGTCATCAGACTCGCATTTCCCCCGGCGGCAGCCGTATTCACGCTCAGTGAACGTTCATGTAACAGACGTTCCAGCAGAATATTGTCCTCACCGCGCGCAAAGCCCTGTACCGATATAATGGCTCCCGGACGCTGGGCAATGGTCTGGCAAAGTTCGCGCAACTGATCCGCATCACCGTGGTAAATCACCGCGTCAAACACCTGCGTGTCGGTCTGCCAGTCTTTGGCGAAATCGATACGCGCCTGTACTGCTTTTGGCAGGCTGTTGAACAAATCACGTTGCAACGGCGCTTCCGGCCAGAGAATACGGCAACCTGTCGCGGTGACGGCGGCAAGTTGGATCAGGACATCATCCTGATTATCAGCCAGCGCCAGAACGCGCTCACGCGGTAACAGCGCGTAAGTGTTGCGTTCGCCGGTAGGTCCCGGCAGGGTACGCAAGGTGCCGCCCTGACTGGTTTGCGCGAAACGTTCGCAAACCGTGACAAACTGCTCGCGGTGCTTCTGTTCTGTCGCCCATTGTTGCAGCGCGCGGTGAGGTGCCAGCAAGGCCTCGCGGACGGAGGTATCGAGCGGCAGTTCGCGATCCTGCCGTAACAGGGTTTGCGGTACGGCGTCTTGCGGACGGCTGCTCAGCAGGCGATACAGATACAGCGGGCCTCCGGCTTTAGGACCGGTACCGGACAGACCTTCGCCACCGAACGGTTGCACACCCACCACGGCACCGACCATATTGCGGTTCACGTACATGTTGCCGACGTGCGCCTGCTGGGTAACACGATGAATGGTTTCGTCGATGCGGGTATGAATGCCCAGCGTCAGGCCGTAACCGGCAGCATTAATCTGACCGATCAGCGTATCCAGGTCCTGACGGGCATAGCGCACCACGTGCAGCACCGGTCCGAAGATTTCTTTCTTCATCTCATCAAAGCTTTCCAGCTCGATCAGCGTGGGTTTCACAAAGGTGCCGCGGCTCCACTCCTGCTGGTCAGCGGTAAATTCCTGCGTGGCCTGATACACGGTGCGGCCTTTGGCACGCATCGCATCGATATGTTTTTCGATACCGGCTTTGGCTTCGGCGTCGATCACTGGCCCGATATCGGTACTCAGACGCTCCGGATTGCCCATGCGGCACTCCGCCATCGCACCGCGCAGCATTTGCAGCGTGTGATCGGCGACATCCTCCTGAATGCATAACACACGCAGAGCTGAACAACGCTGGCCGGCACTGTCAAAGGCCGAGGCCACCACGTCCATGACCACCTGTTCGGTCAGCGCGGAAGAATCAACAATCATGGCGTTCAGGCCGCCGGTTTCGGCGATAAGGGGTGTCGGACGTCCCTGCGGATCCAGACGACCGGCAATGTTGCGTTGCAAGATACCCGCGACATCCGTCGAACCGGTAAACAGCACACCACGGACACGTTCGTCATTCACCAGTTGCGAACCGACCGTTTCCCCCTGACCGGGCAGCAGTTGCAATACGCCAGCCGGTACACCGGCTTCATGCAGAATGCCCACGGCCAGCGCAGCGACCAGCGGCGTTTGTTCAGCGGGTTTTGCCAGTACGCTGTTGCCTGCGGCCAGCGCGGCAGCAATCTGACCGGTAAAGATTGCCAGCGGGAAGTTCCACGGACTGATACAGACCACCGGCCCCAGCGGACGGTGTGTGTCATTGGCGAAATCTTCGCGGATCTGCCCGGCGTAATAATGCAGGAAATCTACGGCCTCACGCACTTCAGCGATGGCGTTATTAAAGGTTTTTCCTGCCTCGCGCACCAGCACACCAAGCAGGTTTTGCAACTGCGCTTCCATCAGTTCTGCGCCGCGTTGCAGGATGGCGGCACGTTCTTCGGGAGGTGTCGCAAACCATATCGCACCGGCAGCAGTTGAGGCATCCAGCGCACGGCTGATTTCCGCCTCCGTCGCTTCCCGAACATACCCGACGATATCGGTATTTTCAGAGGGATTGATCACCGGCAGGAATTCGCCATCATCCGTCTGCGCATCAATTATCGGTTGTGCTTTTACCGGATGGCTGGCGCTTTGCAGCAGGGCGCTGGACAGGGATGCCAGGCGGTGTTCGCTGGACATGTCCAGACCCGCAGAGTTGACGCGTTTGTCACCGTAAAGATTGCGCGGCAGTGCGATACGCGGGTGCGGTAGTCCGACCTGACCTTCACTGGCGGCCAGCGCTTCAACTGCCAGAACCGGATCGGCAACCAGTTCCCCGATCGGTAACGTGGCATCAGCGATACGGTTAACAAAGGACGTGTTCGCACCATTTTCCAGCAGACGACGCACCAGATACGCCAGCAGCGTTTCATGTGTACCGACCGGGGCATAAATACGGCACGGGCGGTTCAGTTTGCCGTCAGAAATTTTCCCCACCACCTGCTCGTACAGCGGTTCACCCATGCCGTGCAGACACTGGAATTCGTACTGTCCCGGATAATAGTTATTTCCGGCCAGTTGATAAATCGCCGCCACGGTGTGGGCGTTATGCGTTGCGAACTGCGGATAAATCAGGTTTGGCACGGCCAGCAGTTTACGGGCGCAGGCCAGATAGGAAACATCGGTGTAAACCTTGCGGGTATAAACCGGATAATCCTCCAGACCGTCCATTTGCGCGCGCTTAATTTCGCTGTCCCAGTACGCGCCTTTCACCAGGCGGATCATCAGACGGCGGCGGCTGCGCTGTGCCAGATTGGTCAGGTAATCAATGACCATCGGACAACGTTTCTGATACGCCTGGATCACGAAGCCGATACCGTTCCAGCCGGCCAGTTCCGGTTCAAAGCACAGTTTTTCCAGCAAATCGAGAGAGATTTCCAGACGGTCAGCTTCTTCGGCATCAATGTTAATGCCGATGTCGTAACTGCGTGCCAGCAATGTCAGCGAAAGCAGGCGCGGATACAATTCTTCCATCACACGTTCATATTGCGCCCGGCTGTAACGCGGGTGCAGGGCGGAAAGTTTGATGGAAATGCCGGGGCCTTCATAAATGCCGCGACCATTGGATGCCTTGCCAATGGCATTGATCGCCTGCTGATAAGACAGTAAATAGGCCTGGGCATCTTTTCCGGTCAGCGAGGCTTCTCCCAGCATGTCGTAGGAATAGCGGAAACCTTTTTCTTCATGTTTACGGGCATTGGCCAGCGCTTCGGCGATGGTTTCACCGGTTACAAACTGTTCACCCATCAGGCGCATCGCCATGTCCACGCCTTTGCGGATCAGGGGTTCACCGCTTTTACCGATAATACGGTTCAGAGATTTTGACAGACTTGCTTCATTGTGTGTCGCGACCAGTTTTCCGGTGAACAGCAAACCCCAGGTTGCGGCGTTAACGAACAGCGACGGGCTGCGTCCCAGATGTGAATGCCAGTTACCGTTGCTGATTTTGTCGCGGATTAACGCATCGCGTGTCGGTTTGTCGGGGATACGCAGCAATGCTTCCGCCAGACACATCAGCGCTACGCCTTCCTGAGAAGACAGAGAGAACTCCTGCAACAGGCTTTGCACCATCCCGGCGCGGCCGTTTGCACTCTTTTGGTTTCTGAGTCTGGTGGCGATATCAGCCGCGAGTTTCAGCGCTGCATCATTGAGCGGGGCAGGCAGACGCGCCTGTTCAAGCAGCATGGATACGGCTTCAGGCTCAGGGCGGCGATAGGCGGCGGTGATAGCCGAGCGGCTGACCGACTGTGGCAGAATTTGCTCAGCGAAATCAAGGAATGGCTGATGGGCTTCCTGAACAGGTTGTACAGCGGCATCTTCCGCACCTTCAGGTGCAGCGCCATTCAGTGCCGGAATTTCCGGCAGTGTATCGCCGTTTTCCAGCCGTTCAAGATAGGAAAATATCGCTTGTTTGATCAGCCAGTGCGGCGTGCGGTCAATTTTGTGAGCCGCTTCTTTTAGCCTGTCACGCGTACCTTCATCCAGCTTCACGCCCATCGTGGTCATACCCATGCGCAAACACTCCATATGAAAAATTTCAGGTGAATTCGTTATCTTTATGTCGAGCAATATCTTCTATGTTGCAACCTTGTGCAACCTTGTTAATGCATGAAGTGTGCCTGTTGTGATTCACCTGGCATTTTTAACAAGAAAATAACGGCATGGATCTTGCCTGTCTTGTCATGGCGTCAATATCAAGGGTTATATCGGGTGCAACTTTCCGTGCTGCAAAGTACAACCCGTATTGCGGATAACTGTGATGGAGGGTGAATTTTGTGTATTTGAAATGTTAAAAATATTGAAAAGTGGATAAGGCTAAACCAGTATCCGGCTCGACAGTAATTTTGAATAAAAACCATACAGAGTCAGTGACTATATAAAAATATGGAGAGTCTTGCTGCAACCTTTAGAGGTTTCAGCCATCATCTCGCCCCGGCAGGTTTTTGGCAGCACTTCGGGTGGAGTGCTGCCGGGACAGACAGGTGCCGGACAACATCGCAAAAAATAAGAAAGTGGAGAATGGAATGACAATGAACACACCGATGCTGGTGACGTTTTGTGTTTATATTTTCGGGATGATTTTGATTGGGCTCATCGCGTATCTACGAACCAAAAACTTTGATGATTATATTTTGGGCGGACGCAGTCTGGGCAGCGTGGTCACGGCGCTGTCCGCCGGTGCTTCCGACATGAGTGGCTGGTTGTTAATGGGGCTGCCGGGTGCGATTTTTATTTCCGGCATTTCGGAAAGTTGGATCGCGATTGGTCTGACTATCGGCGCATACCTGAACTGGAAACTGGTGGCGGGGCGGCTACGTGTACACACCGAAGCCAATAACAATGCGCTGACGTTGCCGGATTACTTTACGCATCGTTTTGAAGATTCGAGCAAGCTGCTGCGCATTATTTCCGCGATTGTGATTTTGGTGTTCTTCACCATTTATTGTGCCTCCGGCATCGTGGCCGGTGCACGTCTGTTTGAAAGCACCTTCGGCATGACGTACCAGACCGCGCTGTGGGCCGGCGCGGCGGCGACTATCCTTTATACCTTTATCGGCGGTTTTCTGGCCGTCAGCTGGACCGATACCGTGCAGGCCAGCCTGATGATTTTCGCACTGATCCTGACACCGGTTATCGTCATCCTCGCCGTTGGCGGCATTGATACCTCGATGATGGTCATCAAAGCCAAAAATCCTGAATACACTGATATGTTTAAGGGCATGAATCTGGTGGCGATACTGTCATTGCTGGGCTGGGGGCTGGGCTATTTCGGTCAGCCGCACATTCTGGCGCGTTTCATGGCGGCCGATTCTCACTTCACTATCCGCAGAGCGCGCCGTATCAGCATGACATGGATGATTTTATGTCTGGCAGGTACCATCGCTGTAGGATTCTTCGGCATCGCGTACTTCAGCAATAATCCGGCTGAAGCGGGCAACGTGACGCAAAACGGTGAGCGCGTGTTCATCGAGCTGGCGAAAATTCTGTTCAACCCATGGATTGCCGGGATCTTGTTGTCCGCTATTCTGGCAGCGGTCATGAGTACCCTGAGTTGTCAGCTACTGGTGTGTTCAAGCGCCATTACTGAAGATTTCTACAAAGCTTTTCTGCGAAAAGGCGCGAGTCAGCGCGAACTTGTGTGGGTGGGGCGTGCAATGGTGCTGATCGTGGCGCTGATTGCTATTGCGCTGGCTGCCAACCCGCAAAACCGGGTTCTCGGTTTGGTCAGTTATGCCTGGGCCGGTTTCGGTGCCGCATTCGGGCCGGTGATCCTGATTTCCGTGATGTGGAAACGTATGACGCGTAACGGTGCACTGGCGGGGATGTTGGTCGGTGCAATAACGGTGATCCTTTGGAAACAATATGGCTGGGCTGAATTATACGAAATCATTCCCGGTTTCATTTTCGCGTCACTGGCTATCTGGATTGTCAGCCTGACGGGGCGTAAGCCTTCCGCCGCTGTTGAGCAGCGTTTCACCGCCGCGGAAGCGGAATATAAAACTGTTTAACCGATAATCTCCTGTTGTGTCACTCAGACCGGGGTCATTCAGGCCCCGGTTTTCAGCATTATCCGCCGCATAAGCCTTCCGTCTGATTTTTTCATGTGTATTTACCGATCCCCTTTCAAAAAAAGGATCGGTTGCCTCTTGTATTTCTTTTGGCAAGAATGATAATCACTATCGTTTCTTTTTACTTTTCTTTACAGAGGCCTCATACATTCTGTGGTTCGTCAGAATTCAGGGGCCGGGAGCTCGTCATGTTCGTTCCGTTTCTCATTATGTTTCGCGAAGGGCTGGAAGCTGCGCTGATCGTCAGCCTGATTGCCAGCTACCTCAAACGGACGCAACGCGGGCAGTGGCTCGGTGTGGTCTGGATTGGCGTTTTCATCGCCGCTGCGCTGTGCCTGGCGCTCGGTCTTTTCATCAATGCCACGACCGGTGAGTTTCCGCAAAAACAACAGGAGCTGTTTGAAGGTATCGTCGCCGTCGTCGCGGTGTGCATTCTGACATACATGGTGTTCTGGATGCGCAAAGTGTCAAGGTCTATCAAAGTGCATCTGGAAGGGGCGATTGATCATGCGCTGAATTCCGGTCGCGGTCAGGGCTGGGCACTGGTTGCGATGGTGTTTTTTGCGGTTGCGCGTGAAGGGCTGGAATCGGTGTTTTTCCTGCTGGCAGCCTTCCAGCAAGACGTGGGTATTGAAGCCCCGATCGGTGCAGTGCTTGGCCTCGGCGCGGCCATCGTGCTGGGTTTCCTGATTTATTACGGCGGCGTGAAACTGCATCTGGCGAAGTTTTTCAAATGGACCAGCCTGTTCATCCTGTTTGTCGCCGCCGGACTGGCTGCGGGCGCTATCCGCGCGTTCCACGAAGCGGGGTTGTGGAACCGTATGCAGGACATTGCCTTTGATCTGAGCGGGACTTTATCCACACACTCTTTATTTGGCACCTTGCTGGAAGGGATGTTCGGGTATCAGGAAGCGCCGACGGTCAGCGAAGTTGCGGTGTATTTCCTGTATCTGATCCCCGCGCTGTTCCTGTTCTTTATTCCACAGAGTAAATCGCCTGTGGCTGCGCCGGTTTCTGCCGGGCAAAAAACACAACGTTAATTTTATCAACTTCATTCCTCATTTTGCCCTTGCCACGGAGTTACACATGCCACATTTTCGCCGTAAAGCTTTACAGATCGCCCTGTTGTCCCTGCCGGCCTTTGCGCTGAGCGCCAACGCGCTGGCTGCTGATGTTCGTCAGGTCAAAATTGCTGTTAATGACAAACAATGTGAACCGATGACGCTGACCGTGCCGGCCGGTAAAACTCAGTTTGTTATCCATAACAACAGTCAGAAAAACCTGGAATGGGAAATCCTCAAAGGCGTGATGGTGGTGGAAGAACGTGAAAACGTGGCGCCGGGTTTCACGCAGAAAATGACGGCTAACCTTGAGCCGGGCGAATACGACATGACCTGCGGCCTGCTGAGCAATCCGAAAGGTAAACTGACGGTTACCGCTGAAGGTACGGCCGCTTCCGGCAAGCCTGACGCCATGGCGCTGGTCGGCCCGATTGCGGAATACAAAGTGTATGTGACTCAGCAGGTGGCTGAACTGGTGGCACATACCAAAGCCTTTACGGACGCGGTGAAGAAGGGCGATCTGGCGAAAGCGCAATCCCTGTACGCTTCTACCCGCGTTTACTACGAGCGCATCGAACCGATTGCCGAACTGTTCTCTGATCTGGACGGCAGCATCGATGCCCGTGAAGATGATTTCGAGAAAAAAGCCGAAGATCCTAACTTCACCGGTTTCCACCGTCTGGAGAAAATCCTTTTCGCGGACAAAACCACCCAGGGCACCGAACCGTTTGCCGACAAGCTGTATGCCGATACCGTTGATTTGCAAAAACGTATCGCAGAGCTGACCTTCCCGCCAAGTAAAGTGGTCGGCGGCGCAGCGGGCCTGATTGAAGAAGTGGCCGCCAGCAAAATAAGCGGCGAAGAAGATCGTTACAGCCGCACTGATCTGTGGGATTTCCGGGCCAACCTTGATGGCGCACAGAAAATTGTCAATCTGCTGCGTCCGTTGCTGGTCAAAGCCGACAAACCGTTGCTGGATAAAATCGACGCCAACTTCAAAACCGTTGATGCGCTGCTGGACAAATATAAAACCAAAGACGGTTACGAGAATTACGAAAAACTGTCTGATGCGGACCGTAACGCAATGAAAGGTCCTATCACCACGCTGGCAGAAGACTTGTCCAAACTGCGCGGTGTACTTGGTTTAGATTGATATCTTTAGCGCCTCCCCCTGCGCAGGAGGAGGCGCTTTTAAATTCCTGAGGCATAGCAATGAGCAACAAAAACGATAATCAGAACGAAGTTTCTTCTTCCCGCCGCAGTTTACTCAAGGGCGTGGGATTGTTAGGCGGGGCATTTGCCCTGGGCGGCGCAGCCACAGCGCAGGCTGAGAAAACACCCGGAGCAAAGAACGAATATACACCAGGGACTGTTTCCCCTGACGAGCGCTGGGGCAGGCAACCCTATTATGGCGAGCATCAGGCGGGTATTTTAACGCCGCAACAGGCATCGATGATGCTGGTTTCCTTTGACGTGCTGGCCACTAACAAAGCTGATCTGGAGCGTCTTTTCCGTCTCCTCGATTCACGTTTTGCCTTCCTGACCACAGGCGGCACTGCGCCTTCAATGGATCCGAAATTTCCGCCCATGGATTCAGGGGTGATGGGCGCAGAAATCTACCCGGACAATCTGACCATGACGCTTTCTGTCGGGGATTCTCTGTTTGATGAGCGCTTCGGGCTGGCACCACATAAGCCTTTGAAATTACAACGCATGACACGTTTCCCGAATGATTCTCTGGATGCCAAACTCTGCCACGGTGACCTGTCCTTGCAAATTTGCGCCAACAACAGCGATACCGTGGTGCATGCGCTGCGGGACATCATCAAATATACGCCTGATTTACTCAGCGTACGCTGGCGTCGTGACGGCTTTATTTCGTCCCATGCGGCGCGCAGTCAGGGCAAAGAAACGCCGATCAATCTTCTGGGCTTTAAGGATGGTACGGCGAACCCGGATGCCAAAGATAAACCTTTGATGGATAAAGTTATCTGGGTGACCGGCGGGCAGGGCGAACCGGCCTGGACGGTGGGCGGCAGTTATCAGGTGACACGTCTGATCCCGTTCAAGGTGGAATCCTGGGACCGCACGCCGCTGCAGGAGCAGCAGTCTATTTTCGGGCGCGACAAAGCCACCGGCGCACCGCTGGGGATGGAAAAAGAGCACGACGTGCCGGATTACGAAAAAGACCCTGATGGCAAGACGATCCGCCTCGATGCGCATATCCGTCTGGCGAATCCGCGCACTAAAGCCACCGGAGACAGCCTGATGTTGCGCCGTGGTTACAGCTATTCCCTGGGTGTGACTAATTCCGGGCAACTGGAAATGGGACTGGTTTTTGTCTGTTATCAGCATGACCTGGAAAAAGGTTTCCTGACCGTGCAGAAACGTCTGAACGGTGAAGCGCTGGAAGAATATATCCGCCCTAACGGCGGTGGCTTCTTCTTCACGTTACCGGGCAATAAAGACGAAAGTCACTATCTCGGACAATCGTTAATCGAAGCGTAATTTAACTCCTTCCCTTCGCCGGGGAGGGAGCCGATCCCAGAGGAACCCAAACCAGACATCATTTTTACGCCTGGTTACGCATTTCATTGCCTGTTAATACTCCGCCTCATCCAAAAAAATCTCAGTAATGTCATGATGATAAATCGCAAAACTGATTTATTACGTTGCCTGTTCTGAGACTGTTATGACCATCAACCATACCCGCAGAAAATTACTGATTTTTGGCATCGGACTTTCGCTGACCGCGCCGCGTTTGTACGCCGCCCAAAAAGCGGTGCGGATCACCATGACTTCAGATGCCAGTCAGATTCACCTGGCACTCCCTGCGGCAGATAAACGCTGTCGCGTGTTTATGCTCAGTGCGCCGGAGCGGGTCGTGATTGATATGCCGTTGACATCATTTCCGCCGGAACTTGAGCATGCACTGACCGTGGTGCGGCAGAAGTTTTCCTGGGTCACAGAAGGGCGCATTGCTCATTTCAGCCCTGAGGTGGCGCGCATCGTGTTGCAGGTGAACGGTAAACCGAAGATTACGCGTAACACGGAAAATGGTGTCCTGACGGTGACGATATCGGCAGAAAGCCATGCTGCCGCAATTGGGCCGGTCGTGTCCCCTTCGCCGCAGGCGGAGAAACCGCTGCTGGTCATGATCGATCCGGGTCATGGCGGCAAGGATCCGGGGGCAATCGGTAATGAAGGCACTTATGAAAAACATGTCGTGCTGCATATCGCCAAACGCCTGCAAACTTTGCTCAGCCAGCAGCACGGTATTCACGCCGTGCTGACCCGGCAGGATGATGTATTTATTCCGCTTTATCACCGCGTCAGCCTGGCGCATCAGCATGCGGCGGATCTGTTTATTTCGATACATGCCGACGGTTTCACCAACGATCTGGTCTCCGGAGCATCGGTTTTCGCGCTGTCTGAACACGGCGCAGGCAGTGCGATGGCGCGCTATTTATCGCAAAGCGAAAACAGCGTCGATGTGTTGTACGACGACGATTTTAAAACGGACGATCAGTATCTTAAAGAAACACTGTTTGATCTCGACCAGCACGAAACCATTCACCGCAGCCTGGATTTTGGCAGACATCTGGCAGCAAATATCAGTAAAGTCCATCACATGCACAGCCCGCATCCGGAACAGGCAGGTTTTGCGGTACTGAAATCCCCGCGTATTCCTTCCGTGCTGGTGGAGACATCCTTCATCACCAATAAACAGGAAGAAAAATTACTGGGTGAGCCGGTGTTTCAGGAGAAAATGGCCCATGCGCTGGCCGAAGGGATTAACAGTTACTTCATCAATGAAAAGAAAAATAATCTGCTGAGCTGAGAGAAATTCAGCACGATTAAAGAGGATCTGAAAAAGATCCTCATGATCCTATTGACGTCAGCCACAAACTTTTTTACATTTTGGTAACGCAAATGTTTCAGTTGTCATTATAATGACATTTATAAGCGGTAGTTTTCACGAGGTGTACGGCAGGTGCCGTTAATAACACTGCGGGGAGCGCGAATGGTAAAGTCCATGTTTGGGCTGTTGATCGAAAATAACACACTTCTCTCATTCACCCGTTGTTGCTTAAATGCAAACGGGGGCAAGGCTTCCGACTCTCTATTATTTCAGGATTTACTTTCAGGTTTTTCCTACCGCTTTTTACAAAAAATATCATCCACCCAACCCCAACCCTGTTGTTTAACTGACCGCCTATTTGTTGGTGAAAATGATGTGAATATCACTGGCTTTTATTCTGGACGTTTTATTGTATGGGTCAGCGGTTTGTCATTATTGACAATGCCTCCTCGTGAACAGAAAACAACCCAAAGAGTTTCCGTTAATTCCTTCAGGTTCTTTTCCTCTTCACGTTATTCATTGGCTCCACTTGGTCTAAAAGGAGACCAAAACCTCATTTGTTAGTGAAACATAACCGTGCGGGCATTATGCCTTAGCGTTAAGTGAATCAAACTGTAAGGTGCCACTATGGGAAGACAGAAAGCAGTGATCAAAGCTCGTCGTGAAGCAAAACGTGTTATTCGTAATGATTCACGCAGTCACCGCCAGCGCGAGGAAGAGTCTGTGACGTCATTGGTACAGATGGGCGGTTTGGAATCGATCGGCATGGCTCGCGACTCCCGCGATACGTCCGTCATCGAAGCGCGTACTGAAGCTCAAGGTCATTACTTATCAGCCATAGAGAATAAGCAGTTAATTTTTGCCACCGGTGAAGCCGGTTGCGGCAAAACATTTATCAGCGCTGCGAAAGCGGCAGAGGCATTAATTCACAAAGAAATCGACAGAATTATTGTGACACGTCCGGTATTGCAAGCCGATGAGGATCTCGGTTTCCTGCCCGGTGATATTTCTGAGAAGTTTGCACCCTATTTCCGTCCGGTCTACGACATTCTGCTACGTCGTCTGGGTTCATCATTCCTGCAATATTGTTTGCGACCGGAAATAGGCAAGGTGGAAATTGCGCCATTCGCTTATATGCGCGGGCGTACTTTCGAAAACGCGGTGGTTATTCTGGACGAAGCGCAGAATGTCACAGCCAGCCAGATGAAAATGTTCCTGACCCGTCTCGGCGAAAATGTGACGGTGATTGTTAACGGTGATATTACCCAGTGCGATTTACCACGTGGCGTAGTATCGGGGCTCAGCGATGCAATGTCCCGCTTCGAAGAAGACGAGATGATCGGCATCATTCAGTTTGGTAAAGAGGACTGTGTGCGTTCGGAGCTGTGTAAACGCACCTTGCACGCTTACTCTTAATTCTCCCATCGTTCCCATGAAAAAGGCCGCTTATCTGAGCGGCCTTTCTTTTTGTGCCTCCGCCTTCGCAGGAGAGGGGTTAAAGCATTATCAGCATCATATAGGCACAAAACAACGCAAGATGCGCGGTACCGTTTAATACATTGGTACGGCCGGTGGAGAAGGAAATCTGGCACAGAATCAGCACTGCCAGCATCACCACAATGTTTGCCGGGTCAAGACTGAAAATCAAATCCTGGCCTGTCAGCGTGGCAATGACGGTCACTGCCGGAACGGTCAGTGAAATTGTCGCCAGCACGGAGCCGAAGAACAAATTCATGGCGCGCTGCACCTGATTTTTCAGCACGGCTTTCAGTGCGCCCAGACCTTCCGGAGAGAGGATCAGTAACGCGACCAGGAAACCCGTGAACTGCGCAGGGGCATTCAGTTCTGTCAGCAGGCTTTCCAGCGGATTAGCATTGAACTTAGTCACCGCAATAACCAGCACCAGATGGACGATCAACCACAGGGTGTGTGTCAGATTGCTTTTTGACGATGGCTTGCCATGACCCTCTTCTTCACCTTCATCTTCATGCTCGTAGATAAACAGGCTCTGATGGGTTTTGGTCTGAATAAGCAGAAATACGCCGTACATGGCGGCTGAAATCACTGCCACAAACAACGCCTGTGGCGTCGAGAAATTGCCCGCCGGCAAGGCGGCAGGCAGCACCAGCACAATCACCGCCAGCGGGAATATCGCCATCAGGTACTGTTTGATACCGCCGAGATTGACATACTGTGTCGCAAACTTACGCCCGCCTAATAACAGGGCCACGCCCACCAGACCGGCGGTAACAATCATAATGATCGAGAATAACGTGTCACGCATCAGCGCGGGGGCGGCATCGCCGGTCGCCATCAGGGCCGAAATCAGGCTGACTTCGAGGATCACGACGGAAAGGCTGAGGATCAGCGACCCGTACGGTTCGCCAAGACGGTGCGCCAGAACATCGGCATGGCGTACGACGCTGAACGCACTGGCGAGGATACCGACCAGCGCGATGAGATTAATGCCGACAACCGAGGCGAAGTTACTGCTGTTGCCCCAGAGGACGAGAACGAGAAGTGCAGCGATGGGAAAAACCAGGGAGTATTCCTGATGGCGGGTTTTGATTTTTGGATGTTCCTGTGAAGACACCATGATGATTATTCTCCTTATAAACGCTCACGTAATAACAACCGCCTGTCTGTCAGTTGTCAGCAAAATGCCTGGCAGCATTAAGGTATAACCCATTAAGTATAGTAGATAAATTAACCTATTAACAGGATAAAATCAGGCTTAAGACATAAAGCATGCAATAGACTTCATTTATCAGGCCGGGATGTGGATTAAATGATGATAAAAATTAAATTAATTGTGATTGTTAAAATATTAAGTCTTTTTAAAACAACCAATTAATATGATATAACGAAAATATAGCGTTTATGCGTCAATTTATGTAAATACTTGGAGTACCCCTATAAATTACTGGCGCCGAGGTGCCGCCAGCAGCACGATAACGAGAATAATCTGGCGGAGTCCTTTGAGGGTAGCAGCTAGACTTAACATTGTGCGTACACACCGCACACAAAAATTATCAGTGCCATGCACGTCATGAAAAAGGAGACGACTATGCCTTATCAGAACCGAGCAGCGTTGCCTGAATCCGTGCGCAACGTGCTGCCTGCCCACGCACAGGATATCTATAAGGAAGCGTTTAACAGCGCATGGGATGAATATAAAAAACCCAAAGACCGGCAGGGCGATGACTCCCGGGAGGAAACGGCGCATAAAGTTGCCTGGGCCGCAGTGAAACATGGATATAAAAAAGGAGACGATGATAAGTGGCACCCTAAGAAATCCTGATGTTTATGGCAGGTGAGGGCGTTCCCGCACCTGCCTGAAGACCTGCCCGCCCCCCCGTTTTTGTTTTATTCCCGCCCGAAATATCAACATTCATACAATGTTCATAAAATAATCACTTTATTTTCCTTTTGTGATCACTCTCAACCTTGATTGCAACGAAAGAAACGAATAAGGTTTCATCCTGTGGGGGTATACGAAACTTCTTAATAAAATTGCCCCGCAGCCTGAAGCTCAGGCAAAAACTGTCCGATAACATCAACAGATGAAACCCACCACAGCGGAGAACACAGCGTTAACAGCATGTCATGTTCAAAAGTAAGTCGTACCTGGGGGAATGAATGTTAACTCGAGATTTCCTGCGTAACGCAGATTGCAAAACAGCATTTGGCAGCATTGATGAATCGATGCTACTGACCCCTGAACAGCGCGCTGCCTCTTTGTGCTGCACGCTGGCGCGTCGCCCCGACAACAGCCCGGTCTGGATTTTTGGTTACGGTTCACTGATGTGGAACCCGGTTTTTGACTCAGAAGAGGCGCGGCCTGCCACCTTGCACGGTTATCATCGTGCCTTCTGTCTGCGTCTGACCGCCGGGCGTGGCACCCTTGCGCAACCCGGCCGTATGCTGGCGCTGCGGGATGGCGGCAAAACCACTGGCCTGGCGTTCCGTCTGCCTGAAGACACCCTTCTCGATGAACTCGAACTGCTGTGGAAACGTGAAATGCTCACCGGCTGTTACCGTCCGACCTGGTGCGAACTGGATCTCGACGATGGCCGCAAGGTGACCGCGCTGGTGTTTATTATGGATCCCTCGCACCCGCAATATGAAGCCGATACCGATTATCAGGTTATCGCCCCACTGATTGCGCAGGCCAGCGGCCCGCTCGGCACCAATGCGCAATACCTGTTTGCACTGGAAAAAGAGCTGAACAACTACGGCATGCGTGACGATTGTATGAGCGAGCTGGTCAAACAGGTGCGGATGCTGTTGTCTGTTTCTCCGGGGCTGGATGTCCCGGGACTGAGTTAACGTCGGGTCTGGTATTGCCGGCTGTGCGGGGTTGCCGTGCAGCCATTTCATTCATCTCTCCCGTTTTAAGCGCCTGTCTTTTCGCTGTTCATAAAATATCTCCACCACGGGCTTTGTACAGTAACAATCCGCCGCAAAGCCCCGTCTTGCCTCATTAATAACCAATCAGATAACGTTATGCAAAATTCGCATAACGATAGTCTTTATCAGACTTTCTGCCAGATAGAAGAAACTTTACACTCAACAAAATCTTAGCAATTTCGCTACCTTGGAGAGTCTGTCTTGATGAAAGCTTTATTACCGTCCGTTCTGTTTACGGCTATTGCGGCTACTTTCTCCGTGCAGGCTGCTACGCCGCCGGATACGCTGGTTATCGCACAATCCATTGATGACACCTCCAGTTTTGACCCGGCGCAGGGATTTGAACTGACCACGGTTCAGGCTTTTAATAATATTTATCAGCGCCTGGTCCAGTCTGACCCGAACAATCCGATCGATTTAAAACCGACGCTGGCGGCCTCCTGGGAAGCAGGCAAAGATAACCGCAGCCTGACCTTCACGCTGTCACCGAAAGTCACCTTTGCCAGTGGCAATCCGCTGACTGCCGATGACGTCATATTCTCGTTGTCACGCGTGGTGAAGCTGAATCTGGAGCCTTCATTTATCCTGACGCAACTGGGCTGGACCGATAAAAACGTCGATACCTTCCTGACTAAGATTGATGACCAGCATGTGAAAGTCAGCTGGACTGCCGATGTCAGCCCGTCATTCGTGCTGAGCCTGCTGTCTGCGCCGGTATCTTCTATCGTGGACAGTAAACTGGTGAAAGCTAACGCCACCGCTGACGACCTTGGTCACCAGTGGCTGAGCAATCATTCTGCCGGTTCCGGCCCTTACCAGATCCGTAACTACATACCGCATGAAGTCGTGATTTTATCTGCGAACCCGACCTCACCGGAAGGCGCGCCGAAGCTGAAAACCATTCTGATCAAAAACGTACCGGATCCTGCTGCGCGCCGCTTGCTGATCGAGCAGGGGGATGCCGATATGGCGCGTAATCTCGGTTCTGACCAGATGGCTGCACTCGCCGGTAAAAAGGGTGTTAAGCCTCTGGCGATCCCGTATGCCTCACTGTACTTCATGCAGTTCAATGTCAAAGCCTCCCCGGCGCTGGGTAATCCTGCATTCTGGGAAGCGGCCCGCTACCTGTTCGATTACAACCACATTGCTCATGATCTGATGAAAGATCAGTTCCAGGTGCATCAGGCCTTCCTGCCGGAAGGCTATCTGGGCGCGCTGAACGACACGCCATACACCTATGACCCGGCAAAAGCCAAAGCGATTCTGGCGAAAGCCGGGCTGACTAACGTCAGTTTCACACTCTCGACCGCCAATCAGCCGCCGTATCTGGACATCGCACAGGCGCTGCAGGCCAGCTTTGCGCAGGGCGGCGTAACGGTGAAACTGGATCCGGGTTTGAGCTCGCAGATTTCTACCAAAGTGAAATCACACAATTACGACGCGTATATGTCGTCATGGGGACCGGATTACTTTGACCCGAACACCAACGCTTCAGCGTTTGCTTTCAACCCGGAAGAGGGAAGCAGCAAAACACTGGCATGGCGCGCTAACTGGTCCATTCCGGCACTCAATAAACTGACGCTGGCTGCGATTGCGGAACCGGATCAGGCCAAACGCGTGGCGGATTACCGTCAGTTGCAGCTGGAAGTCCAGAAAAACTCGCCGTTTGTGATTGGTCTGCAAGCCAAAAGCCTGATTGCCGTACGCGACAACATTAAAGGTTACGTGCAGGGCATCAACCCTGACATGGTCTTTTACAGCAAGGTCACGAAGTAATGGCAGACAGTTCAACACCCGCCGGATTCGTCCGGCAGGGTTGGCGCTGGTCAGGCCGTTTGCTGACCGGCGTGATTTCGCTGGCACTGACGCTGCTCGGACTGCTGGCGTTTACTTTCACGCTTTCCCATCTCGCCCCGATTGATCCGACGTTACAGGTGGCCGGCGATCACGCCAGCGAAGCCACCTATGCGCAGGTGCGTCGCGATTTAGGTCTCGATCAGTCCGTACCGGTACAATTTGTCCGTTATCTCGATCACCTGGCGCACGGCGATATGGGAATTTCCCGTATTACCGCGCAGCCGGTGGCCAGCGATCTGATGCGTACATTCCCGGCAACGGTTGAGCTGGCGACTTGTGCCATCCTGCTCGGCGGCACCTTCGGGATTTTGCTGGCGTTGCTGGCGGTATGGAAACCGGGAAGCTGGCTGGATAATGCGGCAAGGCTGGTGTCGTTGCTCGGGTATTCCGTGCCGATTTTCTGGCTTAGCCTGCTCGGCCTTTTACTATTTTACGCGGTACTGCACTGGGCGGGCGGGCCGGGGCGGCTTGACGACCTGTATATGTACACCATGACGCCACGCACCGGTTTTGTCCTGGTTGATACCTGGCTGTCCGGCGACCGTGAAATGTTTTACAACGCTATCCGCCATTTATGGTTGCCGGTGACGGTGCTGGCGATGTTGTCGATGGCGGGTATTACGCGCCTGTTGCGTGCGTCGATGCTGGGCGAAATGAACAAAGAGTATGTGATTCTGGCCCGGTCAAAAGGGGCCGGCAGGATGCGTGTTCTGCTTTGCCACGTCTTCCCGAACGTGCTTGGTACACTGATCACGGTGCTGACGCTGTCCTACGCCAGCCTGCTCGAAGGTGCGGTACTGACCGAAACGGTATTCGCCTGGCCAGGTGTCGGGCGTTATCTGACCACCGCGTTGTTTGCTGCGGATACCCCGGCAATTCTTGGCGCTACGCTGCTGATCGGCATCTGCTTCGTGCTGCTCAATGCGCTGGCTGACGCCCTTACTTATCTGCTCGATCCGCGAACCCGGTAGTTGCTATGACTCAAATGATTCCTGAACAACCGACGCAGGTTGAGGCTGAAGCCGATACCTCCGTCTGGAAACCGACCCGGCGCATCACCACGTTTTCTGTCGGACTGGTGCTGGTTGCTATTCTGGTGCTTACCGCGCTGCTCGCGCCGTGGCTGGCACCGTTTGACCCGAATATTCAGCACATCGAATTACGCCTGCTGCCGCCTTCGGAAACCCACTGGCTGGGCACCGACGGGTTTGGCCGCGATTTACTCTCCCGTGTGGTCTATGGTGCACGTCCGACCCTGCTGCTGGTGTCACTGATTCTGGTACTGACCATTCCGGTGGGGCTGCTGATCGGCATCAGCGCGGGATACATTGGCGGTTGGTATGAGCGCATTGTGATGCGACTGACCGATATCGTGATGTCCTTGCCAAGTCTGGTGATGGCACTGGCGCTGGTAGCGATTCTCGGCCCCGGCCTGATGAACGGGGCTCTGGCACTGGCTTTCACCAGCTGGCCGCCCTTTGCACGACAGGCAAGGGCGGAGACGCTGGCACTTCGCCGCAGTGATTATCTGGCAGCGGCGCGGATGCAGGGCATCGGCGGGTTGCGTCTGATGTTCGGCCACATTCTGCCGCTGTGCCTGCCGAGCGCCGTAGTACGTGCGGCCCTCAGCCTCGGCGGCATCATTCTGGCTTCTGCCGGTCTGGGCTTCCTCGGTATGGGTATTCAGCCACCGACCGCTGAATGGGGGTCAATGGTTGCTGAAGGCAGCAAGGTGATTTTCGATCAATGGTGGGTCGCCGCAGCACCGGGCGGGGCGATTTTATTTGCCAGCCTGGCTTTCAACCTGCTGGGCGACGGCCTGCGCGACAAAATGGATCCACGACATGGCAACTGACTTTTTACATAAGGACAAGTCATCCGGCGATCAGCTGGTCGCGAAGGATTTGACCATTTATTTGCCGGGCGAACGTCCGCTGGAACTGGTGAAATCCCTGTCATTCAGCGTCGGGCAGGAACGCGTGGCGCTGGTCGGCGAGTCCGGCTCCGGAAAATCCCTGACCGCCCGCGCGCTGATGGGGTTACTGCCGCATCCGTGCAAATTGCGTGCATCACAGCTGACGCTGGGTGACAACGATCTGACCACGCTCAGAGAACGTGAGTGGAGCACGCTTCGCGGAAACCGCGTGTCGATGGTGATGCAGGATCCGAAACATGCGCTCAATCCGACACAAAAAATCGGCAAGCAGGTAGAAGAACCGCTGCGCCTGCATACACGCCTTGGCCGCAAGGAGCGTCAGGAAAAAGTCACCGAGATGCTGAATGCTGTCGGTCTGCCGAATCCGGCTTTCTTGCAACAGCAGTATCCGCATCAGCTTTCCGGCGGGATGGGGCAGCGCGTGATGCTGGCGATTGCACTGATCAATGATCCCCAGTGGCTGATAGCCGACGAACCCACTTCCGCGCTGGATTTCGAGATGCGCGAACAGGTTCTGGGGCTGATTGAGCGATTAGTTGAACAGCGAAACATGGGACTGATCCTGATCAGTCACGACCTGCAACAGGTCGCCCGTTATTGCGAACGGGTGCTGGTGATGTACAAAGGCGAGCTGCTTGATGAACTGGCAGCCGATCAGTTGGCGAACGCCACCCATCCTTATACGCATACGCTCTGGTCATGCCGTCCGAGCAAATTTACGCACGGTGAACGCCTGCCGGTGCTGGATCGCGCGCTGCTGGCTTCTTTAAAACAGGATCCGCGCCATGAGTGAAATTATTGCTGAATTGCGTCAGCTTAGCGTGTCGCATCGTCAGGGTTACGAAACCCGCACGGTGGTGCATAACGTCAATCTGACCATCCGTAAAGGCGAATGCTTCGGACTGGTCGGGCCGTCCGGTTGCGGCAAATCATCATTGCTGTGGGTGCTGGCTGGTCTGAACGGACACTGGGGCGGCAGCCTGACGCTGCTTGACCATCAAGTGAAACCCGGCAAGCCTTTCACCGGTAGCCTGCGCCGCGATGTACAGATGGTTTTTCAGGATCCGTATGCTTCGCTGCACCCCAAACACAAGCTGCTGCGAACGCTGGCCGAGCCGCTGAAAATCCTTAAAGAACAGGATATCGAACAGAAAATTGCCGAAGGTTTTCGCCAGGTCGGGCTGGATCCGGCGCTGATGAACCGTTATCCGCACCAGCTTTCCGGCGGTCAGCGTCAGCGCGTGGCGATTGTCCGGGCGCTGTTGCTTAAACCGAAACTGCTGCTGCTCGATGAACCGACATCAGCCCTTGATATGTCCGTACAGGCAGAAATTCTTAATCTGCTCAATGACCTGAAAGCCAGC
The DNA here is from genome assembly GCF_004195115.1 of Rahnella sp. RFA10(1/100). Lineage (NCBI taxonomy): Bacteria > Pseudomonadati > Pseudomonadota > Gammaproteobacteria > Enterobacterales > Yersiniaceae > Rahnella > Rahnella sp. RFA10(1/100). Next base: position 643,726 of record NZ_SEWR01000001.1, on the reverse strand, counting down.
AGTGATCTGACCATGATTCTGGTCAGTCACGATGCCGATGTGATTGACCATATGTGTGATCGGGCAGTGCATATGGCGAAGGGTTACGTGTTGAGCTGACCGTGCGCCTTATAATCCCTTCTCACAGTCCCCGGGCAAAGGTCCCGGGGATTCTCCGTTCAGCAGTATTTTGAGCGCACCATCGAAGCTTGTCTGCCGGGGAATTTTTATGATTTTTTCAGAAAATCTTTCAGATGGACGACCTTGTTGATGTCATCCATCAGGCGCGGGTTATTGCGCACTTCCCAGATATCGACATGGGTTTGCAGGTTTAACCAGAATTCGACAGAAGTCTCAAATGTCTTTGCCAGCCGGAAGGCGATATCAACGGTCAGCTTGCGGTTGTTATTCACCAGTGCGCTGATGGTATTGCGGTGAACATTCAGCATGTCGGCAAGATCGTTGATCCGCAGGCCAGTGGGCTCAAGAAATTCGTAAAGTAAAATATCACCAACGGTAGCGGGTTTACGTGTGGTCACAGCCATACGACGTTCCTTTTGGTATGTCTTCATTAACATCGAAACGAATATGCTCATAATTATCGGTAACGCCTGTAACCGTGGGGATCTCAATACAGGCCATGTGCTTTGCCTTCCCGCCAGTAAAAAATCAGACGGTACTGTTCATTCACCCTGATCGATGAAAATCCCTTTAACGGAGCTGCCAGATCTTCGTAGCGATTGCCCGGAGGCCAGAGTAAATCCCGATAATCCATTGCGGCATTGATCATATCCAGCTTCCTTTCCAGAGCGGTTGCCAGCGTCCAGGGTATTTTGCGATGGGGAGTGGCGAAGTGAAAAAAGTCTTCCAGCCATTGATCGCGGAAACTGCTTATCCTGAGCATATCGTTCATGAGATGAACCCATCCTGATTTTTAAGGTGGGGTACCGAAGCCTTCTTGCACTGTGCTTCGGTGCATAAATTAACAGAGTCTTTTGCCGTTGTATAGGGATTGTTCTCCCGGGAACGGACGTGACTTTAATGCCTGATGCGTTTAGCGAAAGCGGTTGTTGAGGATTTTGCGGGACGTTTTCCACAGAATGTGCGTCACCCGGCAGAGGGGTACGGCATGAATGCGGCAAGGCGCGCAAAATTTTTCTGCCTGCGGTGGAACGCGCGGGAGCAACAATTTTCGATTTTAAGCCACGCCGCGGGTTGCGCCGGGCTTATGAGCATGATAATGATTTCCTTCGGTATTCTGCCAGCCACTTTTCCGACCACTGAGATCTTATGAGCCTGAAAGCTTTCAACCCTGATGCCCTGCAAAAAGGTGATCTGATTAACCTGCTGATCGCCATTCCTGCCGGGATTATTGCCGCGCTGGTGACAATCGCTTTTCGCGGGGCGATTTCGGGTATCAACGGCCTGATGTTCAGTGATGGCAGCGATATCACCAAAGCTTTCAATGAATATCCTCAATTTCTCTGGCCGCTGATCACCACAGGAGGGGGCGTGATTGCGGGTTTCATCCTGCTGTGGGCGCTGCGTCACGAAAGCAGGCACGGCAAAATGCCGGATTATCTGGATGTCATCGATCAGCGTCTGCCGGGCATTCCGGTGGTCAGTACCGTGCTGCGCGGGCTGTCGTCGCTTGCCAGTATTGCCAGCGGCGGTTCAATTGGTCGCGAAGGGGCAATGGTCCAGTTATCCGCGTTAAGCGGCAGCCTGCTCGGGCGGTTTTCACGTTTTAAAGGCGTACATCAGTCAGATGTTATCGCCATGGCTGCCGCGGGCGGGCTGGCAGCGGTGTATCACGCTCCGTTTGCCGGCGCGTTGTTTGTGGCGGAAATCGCTTTTGGTGTGACCGCCGTACAGCGCCTGATCCCGCTGTTTATCTCGGCGTCGGTCGCGGTGCTTACTGTCCGGTCGCTGACCGGTTATGCGCCGCTGTATCTGTATGCTTCCGCCTCATTCAGCCCCTCCTTAGGGGCGATTTTTACCGTGCTGATTATTGGCATGGCGACGGGGATTCTCGGGCCGTTATTCATCTCATCAATCGATAAAGTGCGGCAGTGGATGAAACCCATTTCGCATCCGGCGCTGCGTCTGGGTCTTGGCGGGCTGGGTGTCGGCCTCGTGGCGATGATTTCGCCGCTGGTGCTCGGTAACGGTTTTGAGGTCATTGATTTAATCCTTAACAACGGGGATTTACAGACCTCTTTATGGGTGCTGCTGATCCTGAAAATTGTCGCCACGGCGATCACCATCGGTTCCGGTGCGGTCGGCGGGTTGTTCACGCCGTCGTTACTGATTGGCGCGGCGGGCGGCGCGCTGGTGTGTACCTTCCTGCAATGGCTGGGATTCGATCCCGGTCCGGTCGGGTTATATGCTGCGATCGGCATGAGCGCATTGCTGGCGGCCACCAGTCATGCACCGCTGATGTCGATCATGATGGCGTTCGAAATGACCCTCAACAGTTCGCTGCTGTTCCCGCTGATGCTGGCGACGGCGATTTCTTATGTTGTGGCGTCTCGCCTGAAAGTCGGCGGCACGTACCCGGTGCTGACACGGCATAATGCCCGGTTTGCGGCGAAAAATGCGTTTGAATACAGTACGGTGGCATCACTGATTTCACCTTGTTCGAAAATGTACGTCGACGCTTCGCTGTCAGAGGTGGTCAGCGAAGGGTTAAAACAGCGCACACGGTATGTATACATGGTAGACAGGGAAGAACGTTTTCTGGGCGTGGTGCCGACCAATGTGGTGGCGGCAGGGCTTATTGATGGCAGCGTGAAAGCTGACAGTCCGATTGATCCGTTTATCGAACAGGAATTCACGACGATTTTTCAGCAGGCCAGTTACGAGCAGGCGTGGGCGATGTTCAGTCATTCGCCACTTGAACGTTTACCGGTGCTGGAAAATCCGCAATCACGCCGTTTGCTGGGTGTGATCACTAAAGCTGCGTTGCTGAATAAAGCCAAAGATTTCCTGTAGTTGTTGTGCGGAGAGCCGTCATCAGCCGTCGTCGCGATGCCTTAACGCATACCAGCCCGCCAGCAGGGTAAACACGCCGACAATCACCACCAGTAAAATAAAACCGTGGTGATTGCTGGCGAGCGGAATGCCACCGACGTTCATGCCAAAGAAACCTGCGACAATATTGATCGGCAGCGCCAGCACGGTGATTACCGTCAGCACATACAGCGTGCGGTTACTTTGCTCCATCTGCCGTGAGGTGATTTCTTCCTGCAATAACCTGATGCGTTCGGTCAGGGCGATAAGGTCATTCAGTACCACCGAAAATTCCTCGGCAAACTGCCGTAAATCCTGGACCACGGCAGGGGCTATCCAGGCGGGAGGACGGTTCAGCAGGCGAAACAGGGCGGTCGGTTCCGGTGCGAGTAAACGCTGAAACCGCAGCAGCATACGGCGCAGACGCCCCAAATCGGCGCGGTTCTTTTTCACGTGATGGCTCAGCAACCGCTCTTCGATGGTATCCACGTACTGATTAGCTCGCCGTACAATCTGTTCCAGTAAATCTTCCTGTTCCTCTAAAAGATGCACCAGCAGCGCGGTTGGCGTGGTGATGGCCAGATGTTCCAGTCGTTTGAATAACTGTTCGATCAGCCTCACCGGTTTGTGGCGCGCCGTGATCACCAGCTGCTGATGGCAACTGAGCCACAGCGTCGAGGCTTCATCACTGGTTTCATCCGGACGGAAAATCACATCGTTGAGCACCGCCAGCAGCGTGTCATCAAGCCGTTCAATGCGCGTACTGCGCGATCCTTCGCGGATTTCCTCGAAAAATACCTCGCCGATGCCAAAATGCTTTTTCAGCCATTTTTCTGACATAGCGTGATTGAGATTGACGTGGATCCAGACGAATCCTCTGTCGTGGCAAATCTGCTGCCAGGCTTCCTGAACCTGTTGTGAGGAAACGCGCTCGGCTGGGCGGTCCGGACGAAAAACGAAACCGTATATCATCCCGGTAACTTCATCGTTGAAATTGAGTACGGCGGGTTTTTCTGTCTGCATTAAAGGTTTCTGGTGGTGAAAACAGGTTGTTCTATTACGCCAGACATCGGCGTAAATACAATAACCTCCCGCGTGATTTCACAATACTGTCACATTCAAACGGCCTTACCTCCAATTTTCCTGCGGATGACTTAATGCCCTCCTTTTTGTTGTCTTTGTGTAATTAATTACAGTAAATCAATCAATTATATCAACTTAACTTCATACCTCTTTGGGGGTATTTGTCGTTATATAAATGAATGCGTGACGCGAAGGCGTTGATCGCAATCAATTGGGCGCGCGTGTGGGCTGCATACCCTGAGGGCATAACGAGCAATGAAGTTGTATTCCCCGCCATTCACATAATGACAAAGCGCAATGAAGCCTTTGCACAGGAGAGTCCCGGATGAGCAAGTTTCTTGACCGGTTTCGCTATTTCAAACAGCTAGCTGAACCCTTTGCTGACGGCCACGGCCAGACGCTGAATACCAATCGCGACTGGGAAGACGGTTACCGCAGCCGCTGGCAGCATGACAACGTGGTCCGTTCCACGCACGGTGTGAACTGCACCGGTTCATGCAGCTGGAAGATTTACGTCAAAAACGGTCTGGTGACCTGGGAAACCCAGCAGACCGACTACCCGCGCACCCGTCCGGATCTGCCGAACCACGAGCCGCGTGGTTGCCCGCGCGGTGCCAGCTATTCCTGGTATCTCTACAGTGCAAACCGTCTGAAATATCCGCTGATGCGCAAGAAACTGATCCAGTTATGGCGTGAAGCCAGACTGAATTACAGCGATCCGGTCGATGCCTGGGGCTCGATTGTCAGTCAGCCGGAAAAAGCCAAAGAATATAAAGCGGCACGCGGTCGTGGGGGATTTGTCCGTTCAAGCTGGCAGGAAGTGAATGAACTGATTGCCGCGTCCAACGTGTATACCGCCAAAACTTTCGGCCCGGATCGCATTATCGGTTTTTCGCCCATTCCGGCGATGTCGATGGTGTCTTACGCTTCCGGCGCACGTTATCTGTCGCTGATCGGCGGTGTTTGCCTGAGCTTCTACGACTGGTATTGCGATTTGCCCCCGGCGTCTCCGCAAACCTGGGGCGAGCAGACTGACGTGCCGGAATCGGCTGACTGGTACAACGCTTCGTATATTATTGCCTGGGGTTCCAACGTTCCGCAGACCCGTACGCCGGACGCGCACTTCTTCACCGAAGTGCGCTATAAAGGCACTAAAACGGTGGCTATCACGCCAGACTATGCGGAAATCGCCAAGATTTGTGACCAGTGGCTGGCGCCGAAACAAGGCACCGATAGCGCACTGGCGCTGGCCATGGGTCATGTGATCCTCAAATCCTTCCACATCAATAATCCAAGTCAGTACTTCACCGACTACGTGCGCCGCTATACCGATATGCCGATGCTGGTGATGCTGGAACCGCGCGAAGACGGATCATATGCCGCAGGCCGTATGCTGCGTGCCTCTGATCTGGTGGGCAATCTTGGTCAGGAAAATAACCCGCAATGGAAAACCATCGCCCTCGATGAACACACCGGAGAACTGGTATCACCGTTAGGTTCGATCGGTTACCGCTGGGGCGAAAAAGGCCAGTGGAATCTGGAATCCCGTGAAGGGAAAGACGGCAAAGATGTCAGCCTGAAGCTGAGCCTGCTCGGCGATCATGATGACGTTGTGAATGTGGGCTATCCGTACTTCGGTGGCGCGGTCAGTGAACATTTCAACAGTGTGGCACTGGATGAAATTCTGATGCACAAACTGCCGGTCAAACGCCTGCAACTGGCGGATGGCAGTACCGGCCTGGTGGCAAGTGTTTACGACCTGACGCTGGCGAACTACGGTATCGAACGCGGCCTGAACGATGAAAACTGCGCACAAGGCTATGATGAAATCAAAGCCTATACGCCAGCCTGGGCCGAGAAAATCACCGGGGTTTCACAGCAAAACATCGTGCGTATCGCCCATGAATTTGCCGATAACGCCAACAAAACCCATGGCCGTTCGATGATCATCGTCGGTGCCGGGATGAACCACTGGTATCACCTTGATATGAACTACCGCGGTCTGATCAACATGCTGATCTTCTGCGGTTGCGTGGGGCAGAGCGGGGGCGGCTGGGCCCACTACGTCGGGCAGGAAAAACTGCGTCCGCAAACCGGCTGGCAACCGCTGGCGTTTGGCCTTGACTGGCAGCGTCCGCCGCGCCAGATGAACAGCACCTCATTCTTCTACAACCATTCAAATCAGTGGCGTTACGAAACCGTCACGCCACAGGAGCTGTTATCTCCGCTGGCGGATAAATCCAAATTTACCGGCAGTATGATTGACTTCAACGTGCGCGCCGAGCGTATGGGCTGGCTGCCGTCTGCGCCGCAGCTCAACGTTAACCCGCTGCACATTGCCGGGCAGGCGAAAGCCGCAGGTTTATCACCGGCCGATTTCACCGTGGCAGCCCTGAAAGACGGCAGCGTGCGTTTTGCTGCCGAACAACCGGATAATCCGCAGAACTTCCCGCGTAACCTGTTCGTCTGGCGCTCTAACCTGCTGGGGTCTTCCGGTAAAGGCCACGAGTACATGCTGAAATATCTGCTGGGCACCGAACACGGTATTCAGGGAGAGGATCTCGGCCTTCAGGGCGGCGTCATGCCGGAAGAAGTCGAATGGCAGGCGCAGGGCGGCGAAGGCAAACTGGATCTGGTGGTGACACTGGATTTCCGCATGTCCAGCACGTGTCTCTATTCTGACATCGTGCTGCCGACCGCCACCTGGTATGAAAAAGACGACATGAATACATCGGATATGCATCCGTTTATTCATCCGCTGTCTGCTGCTGTTGACCCGGCCTGGGATTCCAAAAGCGACTGGGAAATCTATAAAGGTATTGCCAAAGAGTTTTCCCGGGTATGCGTCGGCCATCTTGGGGTGGAAACCGACATGGTGACGTTGCCGGTTCAGCACGATTCCGCCGCTGAACTGGCACAGCCGTTTGGCGTGGAAGACTGGAAAAAAGGGGAATGTGATCTGATCCCCGGGCGCACTGCACCGCATCTGATGGTCGTTGAACGTGATTATCCGAACACCTATGAGCGCTTTACCTCGGTCGGCCCGTTGCTGGAAAAACTCGGTAACGGCGGCAAAGGCATCAGCTGGAATACTGACAGCGAAGTCGGTTTGCTGAAAAAACTGAACTACACCAAACCGGATGGCGTGGCGAAAGGCCAGCCGGTGATTAACACTGCGATTGATGCAGCGGAAGTCATCCTGACGCTGGCACCGGAAACCAACGGTCAGGTGGCGGTCAAAGCCTGGGCAGCGCTGAGCCAGAATACCGGCCGCGACCACACACATCTGGCGCTGAATAAAGAAGACGAGAAAATCCGCTTCCGCGATATTCAGGCGCAACCGCGCAAAATTATCTCCAGCCCGACCTGGTCCGGTCTGGAAGATGAACATGTTTCTTACAACGCCTGTTACACCAACGTGCACGAGCTTATTCCGTGGCGCACGTTGTCCGGCCGCCAGCAGATTTATCAGGATCATGCGTGGATGCGCGCCTTCGGTGAAAGCCTGCTGGTTTACCGTCCGCCAATCGACACCCGCGCAGCGCAGCCGTTGCTGAACGCGAAACCGAACGGCAACCCGGAAATGGCGCTGAACTTCCTGACGCCGCACCAGAAATGGGGCATTCATTCTACCTACAGCGACAACCTGCTGATGCTGACTTTAGGTCGCGGTGGCCCGATTGTCTGGCTGAGTGAAGACGATGCGAAACAGTTAGGCATTGAAGATAACGACTGGATCGAGGCCTTCAACGCCAACGGCTCGCTGAGCGCCCGTGCGGTGGTCAGCCAGCGCGTACCGGCAGGCATGACCATGATGTATCACGCACAGGAGCGCATTGTGAATATTCCGGGTTCAGAAATCAGCCAGCAGCGTGGCGGTATTCATAACTCTGTCACCCGTGTTTGCCCGAAACCGACGCATATGATCGGTGGTTACGCGCAACTGGCGTACGGTTTCAACTATTACGGCACGGTCGGCTCCAACCGCGATGAATTCGTGATTGTGCGCAAAATGAACCGCATCGACTGGCTGGATGACGAAGGTAATGACGACGTGCAGGACGCCGTGCAACAGGAGAAAGCCCAATGAAAATTCGTTCACAAGTCGGCATGGTGCTGAATCTCGACAAATGCATTGGCTGCCACACCTGTTCCGTGACCTGTAAAAACGTCTGGACCAGCCGCGAAGGGATGGAATACGCGTGGTTTAACAACGTGGAAACCAAACCGGGGCTCGGTTATCCGCACGACTGGGAAAACCAGCAGAAATGGAAGGGCGGCTGGATCCGCAAAATCAATGGCAAACTGCAGCCGCGCATGGGTAATAAAGCCAACCTGCTGCATAAAATCTTCGCCAACCCGCATATGCCGGAAATCGATGATTATTACGAGCCGTTTGATTTTGATTATCAGCATCTGCACACCGCGAAAGACGGCAAACATCAGCCGGTGGCCCGTCCGCGTTCGTTGTTAACCGGCAAACGCATGAAGAAAATTACCGGCGGCCCGAACTGGGAAGACGATCTGGGGACCGAGTTCAGCAAACGTTCTGCCGATCAGAACTTCGCCAATATGCAGAAAGAGATGTACGGCGAGTTCGAAAATACCTTTATGGCGTACCTGCCGCGTTTGTGTGAACACTGCCTGAATCCGGCGTGTGTGGCGACCTGTCCGAGCGGTGCGATCTACAAGCGTGGCGAAGACGGCATCGTGCTGATCGACCAGGACAAATGCCGTGGCTGGCGCATGTGCCTGACCGGCTGCCCGTACAAAAAAATCTACTTCAACTGGAAAAGCGGCAAGTCAGAAAAATGTATTTTCTGTTATCCGCGTATCGAAGCCGGTCAGCCAACGGTGTGTTCCGAAACCTGTGTCGGTCGTATCCGTTATCTCGGCGTAGTGTTGTATGACGCTGACCGTATCGGTGAAGCCGCATCGGTGGAAAACGAGAAAGACCTGTACGAAAGCCAGATGAGCATTTTCCTCGATCCGAACGATCCTGATGTGATTGAACAGGCCGAAAAAGACGGCATTCCGCTGTCCGTGATGGATGCCGCACGTCAGTCGCCGGTCTATAAAATGGCGATGGAATGGAAGCTGGCGCTGCCGCTGCACCCTGAATACCGCACGCTGCCGATGGTCTGGTACGTGCCGCCACTGTCGCCGATCCAGTCTGCTGCTGATGCCGGTGCATTACCGCACAGCGGTGTGCTGCCGGATGTCGAAAGCCTGCGTATTCCGGTGGAATACCTGGCGAACCTGCTGACCGCCGGTGACACCGCGCCGGTGCTGCGTGCGCTGAAGCGCATGCTGGCGATGCGTCATTTCAAACGTGCTGAAACGGTGGATGGCGTAACGGACACCAGTGCGCTGGAACAGGTCGGATTGTCTGCGGCGCAGGCCGAAGAAATGTACCGCTATCTGGCGATTGCCAACTACGAAGATCGTTTCGTGGTCCCTTCCAGCCATCGTGAACAGGCGCGTGAAGCCTTCCCGGAAGCCAAAGGCTGTGGTTTCAGCTTCGGCGACGGCTGCCACGGCAGCGACAGCAAATTTAACCTGTTCAACAGTAAACGCATCGATGCCATCGACATCGGCGCGAAAACAGAAAGGAACAACTGATGAACAGCTTACGACTCATTGGTTTATTGCTCGATTACCCGTCTGATGAGCTGTGGGAACACCAGACGGAGCTGCTCGAAGCGGTGACAGAATCTGCGGAACTGACTGATGTACAGCGCCACGATCTGGCGCTGTACATCACGGCGTTCTGCAAACAGGATTTGCTGGATGCGCAGTCGGCGTACACCGGTTTGTTCGATCGGGGTCGCGCCACCTCGTTGCTGTTGTTTGAACATGTGCACGGCGAATCCCGTGACCGTGGTCAGGCGATGGTCGATCTGATGGCGCAATACCGCGAAGCCGGGCTGGAAATCGACAGCCGCGAGCTGCCGGATTACCTGCCGCTGTATCTGGAATACCTGACCACCCGTGATGAACATCAGGCGCGGGAAGGGCTGCGTGACATCGCGCCGATCCTGGCATTACTCAGCGCCCGGATGCAGGAGCGGAACAGTCATTACGCGGAACTGTTTGATCTGCTGCTGGCACTGTCCGGCAGCGATATCGCGACCGCCACGGTGCGCGAGGGGATCAAACAGGAAGCCCGTGATGACACACCTGCCGCGCTGGACGCGGTGTGGGAAGAGGAACAAATCACGTTCCTCGGCGAGCAAAGCTGTGCGTCGGGCGATGAAGCTGCGCACCAGAAACGCTTCGCCGGTGCGGTCGCACCACAGTATCTGAACCTTGATGACACGCCTGCGGGGGAACCACGCAAATGACCGACTTCCTCAACAACTTCTTCTTCAATATCTATCCGTACCTGTGCGGCACGGTATTCCTGGCCGGTAGCTGGCTGCGTTATGACTACGGTCAGTACAGCTGGCGCGCCGGTTCCAGTCAGTTGCTGGAGAAAAAAACGCTGCGTATTGCTTCGCCATTGTTCCATGTCGGCATTCTCGGCATTTTTGCAGGCCATGCCTTCGGGATGCTGACGCCGCACTGGATGTATGAATCTTTCCTGCCGGTGCCGGTGAAACAGCAGATGGCGATGTGGGCGGGCGGTGCCTGTGGCGTGATGACTTTGATTGGCGGCGGCATGCTGGTGTGGCGGCGTCTGAGCAACGCGCGCGTGCGGGCGACCTCGAGTTTTGGTGACATCATGATCATCATTCTGCTGGTAGTGCAATGTGCCCTGGGGCTGAGCACCATTCCGTTCTCCGCGCAGCATATGGACGGCAGCGAAATGATGAAACTGGTCGGCTGGGCGCAGTCAGTGGTGACGTTCCGTGGCGGTGCGGCAGCACATCTCGATGGCGTGGCATTTATCTTCCGCGTGCATCTGGTGCTGGGGATGACGCTGTTCCTGTTGTTCCCGTTCTGCCGTCTGGTGCATATCTGGAGCGCGCCGGTGGAATATCTCACCCGCCGTTATCAGCTGGTACGTAATCGTCGCTGACTGACCTTCACGGATTGTGAACGGGCAATTTTGACATAAAAACGAAGGGCGCTATGATGCGCCCTTCTCTTTATTTTATTGCTCAAGGACGCATCTGATGGCCACACCAAGACAACCTATGACCGTAGCCCGCCGTTTACTTCGCAACAGCCTGATTTTACTGGTTATCGGTATTGTTGCCACGATCCACGGTTTAGTGGTTGGCAGTCCGGAAACCCCGCCGGGAGAAATGGCACCGCAACTGATGCTGGGCATCTGGTTTATCTTTATCGGTTGCGTGATGGCGCTGATCAGCGGGTTAGTGATCCGCAACAAAAAGAAAAAAGGCGAACTCTGATCTTTCGCTACACACCGAATCAGCGCTCATCAGGGCGCTTTTTTTATGTCAGCAGTGGCGTAAACCTGCGTTACGTCAACGTCACGCGCTCAGTTTTCACGCAATTTATTCTTTCACTCGTATTACAGCTAATAAAAATCCTAATCAACGTTGTCCAGGAAAAATAACATGACCAGAACGGTATACCTCAACGGGGAGTTTGTTGCCGAGCATGACGCGAAGGTGTCGGTATTTGATCGCGGTTTCTTATTTGCTGATGCCGTCTATGAAGTCAGCGCCGTGCTGAACGGACGTCTGCTCGACAACACGGCTCATCTGGCGCGGCTTGCGCGTTCCTGTCAGGCGCTGAACCTGCGTCTGCCTTGTGCGCTCAGTGATATTGAGACTCTGCAAAAACGTCTGATCACTGAAAACAATCTGCTGGAAGGGGCGGTGTATCTGCAAATCAGTCGCGGCAACAGCGGCGACCGTGATTTTGATTTCCCCGGTGAAAGCGTAACGCCAACTTTTCTGATGTTTACGCAGGCGCGCCCGCTGACAGACCACCCGAAATCAAAAAGCGGTATCCGCATGGTTTCCGTTGAAGATATCCGCTGGCAGCGTCGTGACATCAAAACCGTTGGCCTGCTGGCCCCTTGTCTGGCGAAAGAGTATGCCCATCAGCATGACGCCGACGATGCCTTACTGATCGAAAATGGTCTGATCACCGAAGCCAGCTCCAGCAATGCCTGGATCGTCGATGCTGAAGGCACGCTGATCACCCGCCCGCTCAGCACGCACATCTTACATGGCATCACCCGTCAGGCACTGCTGGAACTGGCGAAGCAGCACCATATCCACTTTGAGGAACGTCCGTTCACGCTGGATGAGGCACTGAATGCGCGGGAGATCTTTATCAGCTCCGCCACCACCTTTATCTGGCCGGTGATTGCGCTGGACGGGAAGCCGGTCGGGGACGGAAAACCGGGCGCGGTTGCCGCAAAATTGCGGGAGATTTATGTGGCGATGGCGGTAGAGGCGACAAGCCGTTAATACAGTTTTACTGCCAAAAGCCCGGGTTGTCTTCACAACTTCACTGAGGTTGAAATGTAAAAGTCAGCGGTTTTGCATTTAAGAGGGTGTGAACCGGCGTCTGCGATCTTGCCTGTTTATTTCTCTAAAACTCTCTGACTGATAACCGTTTTCATCTAGACTAACGGCTTCGCTTTCTGGCTATCTTATAAGGATGTCTGATGCTCCGCCGTTTCTTCTCTTATTACGCACCCTATAAAAAGCTGTTCTTCCTCGACTTCGGGTGCGCGATCCTCGCCGGATTGCTGGAACTGGGCTTTCCGATGGCGATTAAAACTTTCATCGATAAATTACTGCCTGCGCACGACTGGGTGCTGATCATCGGCGCGACGGTCGGTCTGTTGTTGATTTACCTTTTCAATACGGCACTGATGGCTATCGTCAATTACTGGGGGCATGCGTTGGGTGTTGGTATTGAAACCGACATGCGGCGCGAGGCATTCAGCCATTTACAGAAACTGTCTTTCCGTTATTACGACAATACAAAAACCGGCCATATCATCACCCACGTCACCAAAGATTTGGAAGAAGTGGGCGAGGTCGCGCATCACGGGCCGGAGGATGTATTTATCGCGGTAATGACTTTTATCGGCGCATTCATTCTGATGGCAACGGTCCATTTACAGCTGGCGCTGATGACCATCATTATCGTGCCGGCGATGACCTGGATGGTCAGCCGCTATGGTGCTCAGATGACTGAAACCTGGCGGCGTTTGTTCGGGCAGGTCGGTAATTTCAACGCACGTATAGAAGAAAGTATCGGCGGTATCCGCGTGGTAAAAGCATTCGCCAACGAAGAACATGAGCAAAAGCTGTTTGCTTCTGATAATGCTAATTACCGCACTACTAAGCTGAAAGCCTATCAGATCATGACCGCCAGCCTGACGCTCAGTTATCTGAGCACGCGTCTGGTTCAGCTGATTGTGATGGTCGCAGGTACCTGGTATGTGATTAACGACCAGCTGACCTACGGCGGGTTCGTGGGTTTTCTGCTGCTGGTGGAAGTGTTCTTCCGCCCGGTGGCGAAAATCAGCTCAGTACTGGAAAGCTATCCGAAAGGGATCGCCGGGTTTAAACGCTTTACGCAGCTTATCGATACCTCGCCGGATATCACTGACCGGCCGGGCGCGCAGGCAGTCAGCCAGTTACGGGGCGATATTCATTATGACAACGTAGTGTTCGGCTACACCCCCGTCAGTAAAATTCTCAACGGCATTACGCTGACGATTAATGCCGGAGAAACGCTGGCGTTCGTCGGGCCTTCCGGCGCGGGAAAAACCACGTTATGTTCGCTGTTGCCCCGTTTCTATGAGCTGGACAGCGGCAGTATCACCATCGATGGCATCGATATCCGCGACATGACCCAGCGCTCGCTACGTCACAATATTGGCATTGTGCAGCAGGATGTTTTCCTGTTTGGCGGAACGATCCGTGAAAACATTGCTTACGGTAAGCTCGATGCCAGCGAAGCAGAAATCCGCCTGGCGGCCAGCCGTGCACGGCTTGATGATGTGATTGACGCATTGCCGCTGGGAATGGACACGGTAATTGGTGAACGGGGAGTGAAGCTCTCCGGTGGCCAGAAACAGCGTCTTTCGATTGCGCGTATCTTCCTCAAAAACCCGCCAATTCTGATCCTCGACGAAGCCACGTCAGCGCTGGATACTGCGACGGAGCAGGCTATTCAGCAGTCGCTGGCGGAGCTTTCTGAGGGCCGGACCACCCTGGTGATTGCCCACCGTCTGGCGACAATTCAGAATGCGGACCGCATTATTGTGGTCGATAAAGAAGGCATTGTTGAGCAGGGCACACATGAATCACTGCTGGCCCGTCAGGGGCGTTACGCACAACTTCACGCCGCACAGTTCCGTTAGTCTTTTACTCCTTCTCCTGCGAAGGAGAGGGAGTAAAATTTTCTCCGAAATTCCCCGATCTCTTTTTAGATATGATCTTTCTTTTAATGCCCCTTTTTATTAAAAGCCCGCTTTGAATAAAAAAAGCCCAATTCGGGCAAATAAAAAAATTACGTTTTGTTCAATTCAATCACGCAGGTAATTATTATTATCTTAAATTTGGATTATTTTTGCACAATGACTTTATTAAAAATCCTAAATGGCAAAAAAATGCCTGGTACAAAAATCTTATGGCTGCTTTTTCTATTATTGTGATAATGAACTTACTGATGAAATGATTATCCTGCTATGCACTATTTAAATGCAACGTATCAAACTCCCCTCATAATTCATTAACGATTGTTAACAGAAAAAAACCTTTTGATAAAGGTGATCTGGCTTGCAACAACTTTACAAAACCTACACCCGGTTGCACCATAAAAATGCATGGCACCATTTTGGTGCAATTTGTTATGCGAAAACCGCATATAATCAGGGAGTTAGTGAGTTGTTATTGAAACATTGTGTTACAACTCTTTACCCAAAAAAGACTTACCGAAGCGAACTTTTCCATTTTAACTTTTCGTGCTCAGTGTTAAGGTTCAAATCGTTTTACAGACAGACGTATTTAAAAACATGTACAAATACTCACAGCCCGATATTCCAGACATATAAAAGAAAGCGGGCATGAGAACTCCTTTATAAAAAAATCAAGGAAACTTAAATAATGATGAAGCGCAGTGTGTTGGCCTTAGCGGTCTCTTTAATTGCAGTGGGATCTACCGCAAATGCAGCAGAGATTTATAATAAAGACGGTAACAAACTGGACCTTTACGGTCGTGTAACCGCTAAGCATTATTTCTCCGATGACACCAGTTCTGATGGGGACATGACGTATGCGCGTCTGGGCTTTAAAGGCGAAACTCAAATTAACGACACACTGACCGGTTATGGCCAGTGGGAATACAATATTCAGGCTAACCATACTGAAAGTACTTCAACTACCCTGAATTCAGATGGGACTACGAGCAGCCACGGCGGTACCGAAGGGACTAAAACGCGTCTGGGCTTTGCTGGCCTGAAAATTAAAGATTTCGGTTCTATTGATTACGGCCGTAACTACGGTGTGGTTTACGACGCACTGGGCTTCACCGATATGTTGCCTGAGTTTGGTGGTGATACGGCTAACAATGACAACTTCATGGTAGGTCGTTCAAATGGCCTGGCCACTTACCGTAACCAGGACTTCTTCGGTCTGGTTACCGGCCTGAACATTGCACTGCAATATCAGGGTAAAAACGAAAACGACGGTCGTTCAGCGTCTAAAGGCAACGGCGACGGTTACGGTGCATCCATCGATTATGAAGATATCGCAGGTTCTGGTATCGGTGCAGTTATTGCGGGTTCTTCTTCTGACCGTACTAATGCACAAACCAGCTCCGCAATCGGTGCGGGTGATAAAGCTTCTGCATGGGCAACTGCGCTGAAATATGACGCAAACCAGATTTATCTCTCTGCAATGTATAACGAAACCCGCAATCTGGCACCGATCAAGGGTGGTTACGCTAACAAAACTCAGGGTTATGAGTTAGTTGCACAGTACCAGTTCGAAAATGGTCTGCGTCCGTCAATCGGTTACGTGCAGTCTAAAGCGAAAGATGTTGAAGGCGTTGGCGATGCTGACCTGGTCAAATACTTCGAAATCGGTGCGACTTACTACTTCAACAAAAACATGTATACCTACGTTGACTACATGATCAATCAGATCGATGACAACAATAAACTGGGCGTAAGCTCTGACGACATCGTGGCTGTTGCACTGACTTACCGCTTCTAAGTTAGTGGATTACATTATTACCCCATTCTGTGTCTGAAAAAGGTAATCGCAAAGGCAGAGTTCATTGGCTCTGCCTTTTTTTATGCCTGTCATTTCACGTCATTCCTCCTCGTCATCGCTGATTTCCCTTGTCAAATAACCACAATAAATTCATATAGCTAAAGCTATAGCCTCACGTTATACCCTAACGCTAAACAAGTATTCGTCAGCCGGTTTCTCCCGTGGAATATTCTCTGCAGTCCGATTTAATCCTCATTAAAAAAATGTTCCCGGAGAAACTGACATGCAGCAAATTCCAAAGCCGTATCTTTTATTCCTTGGTGATGTGATGGATCCGCTGGCGGCAAAAACGGCGCGCGGTATTCAGGTCTGGCGCCCGGAAGCCTGCATCGGGCAAATCCGTCTGGCGACAGATTCCGTGTCATTAGGCTTGCCGGATCTGGATATCGCCACGGCAAAATTGCAGGGTGCGAAAACTATGGTGCTGGGTACGGCAAACTCCGGCGGCAAACTGCCTGCGCACTGGATTGATTCCATCAAAGCGGCGATCACTGCCGGTTTGAATGTGGCGAATGGCCTGCATCAGGGGCTGAATGACATTCCTGAGCTGGTCGCGCTGGCCGCAGAAAATAATGTGCAACTGTTCGATGTGCGCCACATGCAACCGGCGCTGGATACCGGCACCGGTAAAAAACGCAGCGGTAAGCGTATTCTGACGGTCGGCACTGACTGCTCGGTCGGCAAGATGTACACCTCGCTGGCGCTGGAGGCTGCCATGCGCGAGCTGGATTTAAAGGCTGATTTTCGCGCGACGGGCCAGACCGGCGTGCTGGTGGCGGGTGCCGGTATCGCGATTGATGCCGTGATTGCTGACTTTATTTCCGGTGCTGTCGAAGCGCTTTCCCCGGCTAATGATGATGACCACTGGGACATCATTGAAGGCCAGGGTTCGCTGTATCACCCGTCCTTTGCCGGTGTCAGCATGGGCCTGATCCATGGTGCGCAGGCGCATTTACTGGTGATGTGCCATGAACTGGGTCGCCCGCATATGCGCCATCTCCCGCATCAGTTTATGCCGACATTGCGCCAGTGCCTCGATACCAATCTGGCGGCTGCCAGCCTCACCAGCCCAGATGTCAGACTCGCCGGTTTCTCGCTTAACACGTCCTCTGTCAGCGAAGAAGAAGCCAAAATTGCGCTGGCGGAAATCAGCGAAGAGTTCGGCGTACCGGCTACCGATCCGGTGCGTTTCGGGATCAAAAACATCGCGCAATGGATCAAGGAAAACGCGTAATGATTCAGATGACTTTCCAGGCCGTTGAACTGCCGCTGGCAAAACCCTTTGCGATTTCCCGTGGCACGCGTACCGCTGTCACGGTGGTGCGCGTTTCTCTGACCGAGGGTGAATTTACCGCTGTCGGGGAATGTACACCGACCGCGCATTATCAGGAATCCCCGCAAAGTGTGTGCGGGCAACTGGAGCTTATCCGCCCGCAAGTTGAACAGGGGCTGAGTCGCGAAGCGCTGCAACAGGCGTTACCGGCTGGTTCGGCGCGCAATGCCCTCGATTGTGCAATGTGGCGTCTCGATGCGGCAAAACAGGGCAAAGACCTGTGGCAACTGCTTGATATGCCTAAGCCTGTTTCGGTGATTACCGCCGAAACCCTGAGTCTGGATCTGCTGGAAAACATGGCAAATGCCGCCGCTGTGGCCGTCGCCGGTGGCGCGCAACTGCTGAAAATCAAACTCGACCGCGAGCAGATTATCGAGAAAGTGGCGGCCATCCGTGCCGCTGCACCACAGGCTACGCTGGTGGTGGACGCTAACGAAGCCTGGTCGGGTCTGGATCTCGGCAGCCTGTTTCAGGCGCTGTACGAATTGAATGTGGCGATGATCGAACAACCGCTGCCTGCCGGTAATGACAACGATCTGGTGCGTTGTTTGCATCCTGTTCCTGTCTGCGCCGACGAAAGCTGTCATGAACGCGGGGATATCGAAGGGCTGCGTGACCGTTACGAGATGATCAATATCAAGCTCGATAAATGCGGTGGCCTGACGGAAGCCCTGGCCATGACCGAGGTGGCGCGGCAGTTCGGTTTGCGCATTATGGTTGGTTGTATGCTCGGTTCATCCCTGGCGATGGAGGCGGCGCTGCCGGTGGCGGTGCAGGCGGAACGGGTCGATCTTGATGGCCCGATCTGGCTGGCGCAGGACGCCGAACCGGCATTGCGCTATGAAAACGGTGAAGTCTGGCTTTAACAGTTCGGCCTATAAAGGAGGCGTTTATTGATGACAGTGCCCATTTTGCAGATTAACGATTTGTCGGTGACATTCTCCGGCCGGCAAGGCAAAACGCAGGCGCTGAAAGGCGTTTCCTTCTCAGTTAATAAAGGTGAAGTGGTGGCCGTGGTCGGCGAAAGCGGATCCGGCAAGTCCGTCACTTCACTGAGCGTGATGGGGTTGCTGCCGGATTCTGCACATGTCGATGCGGGAAGTATTGCGTTTTTTGGCCGCAACGGTGTGTGCCATACGCTGACGTCATTGCCGGCATCCTCGCGCCGTAAACTGCGCGGGCAGGAAATGTCGATGATTTTTCAGGAGCCGATGACCTCGCTTAATCCTGTGCTGCGCGTGGGCGATCAGCTCACCGAAGGGCTGCTGGATCACGGCCTGGCGAATAAAACCACGGCGCTGAACAAAGCCCGCGAGTTGCTCAAACAGGTTCGCATTCCTGACGTTGAACGTATCCTTAAATGTTA
Organism: Rahnella sp. RFA10(1/100); assembly: GCF_004195115.1. Lineage (NCBI taxonomy): Bacteria > Pseudomonadati > Pseudomonadota > Gammaproteobacteria > Enterobacterales > Yersiniaceae > Rahnella > Rahnella sp. RFA10(1/100). Next base: position 624,735 of record NZ_SEWR01000001.1, on the reverse strand, counting down.
TCCGCATGAACTTTCCGGCGGCATGCGTCAGCGTGTGATGATTGCGCAGGCGCTGGCCTGCGACCCGGCGCTGCTGATTGCCGATGAACCTACGACGGCGCTGGATGTCACGGTGCAGGCGCGTATCCTGCAAATTTTGCGCGATCTGCAACAGGGCACTGACATGTCAGTTCTGTTTATCACCCACGATATGGGTGTGGTGGCGGAAATCGCCGATCGCGTGGTGGTGATGTACCAGGGCAAAGTGGTAGAGCAGGGCAGCGTGACGGAGATTTTCGCCAACGCGCAACATCCCTATACCCGCGCCTTACTGGCCGCCGTACCGAAATTAGGTGACATGCAGGGGTTGAAATGGCCGCGGCGCTTCCCGCTTTCAGGAGACAAAACGGGTCCAGCTATTTCGCCAGAAAAGCAATCGGTTGCAGGTGATCTCCCTCACATTCCAGCCGATGACGGGGATCAAAAAACAGCAAATTACACGGTCCCCCCTTTGCTGGATGTACGCGGGCTGCGTGTCTGCTACCCGATCCGTTCCGGCGTATTGTCACGCGTGACCCAGGAAGTGCACGCAGTAGAACAAATCGACTTCTCCCTCTGGCCGGGCGAAACGCTGGCACTGGTGGGCGAGAGCGGGTGCGGCAAATCCACCACCGGTCGCGCAATTTTACGGCTGGTCGGCAGCGAATCTGAAAGCATTCATCTTGAAGGCAAAGAAATTACCCTGATGCGTGACACCCCGTTTCAGGCGGTGCGCCGCCAGATCCAGATGGTGTTTCAGGACCCGTACGCGTCACTTAATCCGCGCCTGACCGTCGGGTTTTCCATTGCTGAACCTTTATTACTGCATGGCCTGAAAAAGTCCCTGGCCGATGCCACCCCTGTGGTCAGTCAGTTGCTGAAAAGTGTCGGTCTTGAACCTTCCCATGCGCGGCGTTACCCGCATGAATTTTCCGGCGGCCAACGTCAGCGCATCGCGATCGCACGCGCCATGGCATTACAACCACAGGTAATTATTGCCGACGAGGCCGTGTCGGCGCTGGATGTGTCAGTTCAGGCGCAGGTCGTTAATCTGATGATGGATCTTCAGCGTGAGACCGGCGTTGCCTGGTTGTTTATTTCGCATGACATGGCGGTAGTGGAAAGGATCGCCAACCGGGTGGCGGTGATGTACAGCGGACAGATTGTTGAAATTGGCCCGCGTGACGCAGTGTTTAGTAATCCTCAACATCCTTATACCCGGCGTCTGCTCAGTTCGGTACCGGTGGCGGATCCGACACAACGTGCTTTACGCAATTTTGATGATGAGGAAGTGAAATCGCCGGTGCATCCGGCGGGTGTACAGATAGAAAAACGTCAATATTCCCGCGTCAGTGAACATCACTGGGTCGCACAGGGATAACTCACTCTTCTTTTTTTTGGGACACACAGGAGAACACCATGCATCCGACTTTAGTGCGCAAAAGCCTGCTTGCCGCCGGACTGGCGCTTTGTTTTGCCGCGTCGGTTCAGGCCAAAGATCTGCGTATTTCCATGTACGCTGACGTCACCGGTTTTGACCCGCACGACACCACAGATACGCTGAGCTATTCCATTCAGAGCGGCATTTTTGAACGCCTGTTCCAGTTCGACAGCAAAATGGCTGTTGTGCCGGTGCTGGCAACGGATTACACCAGCAACAGTGATGCCACCGAATTCACCCTTAATCTGCGCCATGACGTGACGTTCCAGGACGGCACGCCGTTCAATGCGGATGCGGTAAAAATTAACCTTGATCGTCTGGCAAATCCTGCCAATCACCTCAAGCGCAACTCCTTGTTCAGCATGATTAAATCTGTTGAAGTGCTCAGCCCGTATCAGGTGAAAATCACGCTGAACAAACCTTTTGGAGCCATGATTAACACCCTGGCGCACCCGTCTGCGGTGATGCACAGCCCGGCGTCATTAAAACAATACCCGAATGAACAGGATCTGAGCGTACATCCGGTGGGAACCGGCCCGTTTAAGTTTGTGGAATGGCAGCAGGGTAAAGATGTCAAACTGGTGAAATACGACAATTACTGGCAGAAAGGCTGGCCGAAAGTGGATGCCGTCACGTTATATCCGACGCCGGAAGACTCCACTCAGGTGGCGAAACTGAAATCCGGCGGTGTGGACGCGGTATATCCGCTGCCGTCCGATCTGGTGGATACCGTGAAAAGCGATCCGAAACTGGATATTGCCGAAGATCCGGGCATCTATCTGTATTACATCGCCTTCAATACGCAGAAAAAAGAGTTCTCGGATGTGCGTGTCCGTCAGGCAATTAACTACGCTATCGACCGTAATCTGTGGCTGAAAGTCGGTTTTGCCGGTCTGGGTTCGCCGTCTACTTCGCCGCTGCCGAAAAATGTCCAGTTCTATCAGAAACAAACCACGCCGGATTACAGCTACAACATCGCCAAAGCGAAAGCGCTGATGAAAGAAGCCGGTTACGGGAACGGCTTTGATGTTGAAATGTGGAGCTCGAACAAAACCGACCGAATCCGCAGCGCGCAATTCCTGAAACAGCAACTTTCTCTGATTGGCGTGCGTGTGAAACTGGTGCCGATGGATGCCGGAACGCTGACCCAACGTCTGTGGAGCACGCCGAAACCGGCAGATGCCAAAGTGGAAATGTATTACGGCGCCTGGTCAGCCTCGACCGGCGATGCAGACTGGGCGCTGCGTCCGCTGTTCGCCACCGAATCCTGGATCCCGTCGGCCTATAACGTCTCTTATTACAGCAACAAACAAGTGGATGCGGCAATCACCGCCGGTCTGCAAACCGCTGACGTCGAAAAACGTAAAGCGGCTTATGCCGATGCGCAGAAATTGTTGTGGGCGGATGCACCGGTGGCCTATCTCGGCGTGCCTGACAACCTGGTGGGCAAGAGCAAAGATCTCTCCGGTGTTTACATGCTGGCCGACGGCTCGCTGATTTTTAATCAGGCACAGTTTAAATAATTTTTTTGCTCCTCCCCCTGCGAAGGGGGAGGCTGGGAGGGGGTTTAGCAGGCAACTTCAGATTCAGAGTTGCCATTAATACCCCACCCCAACCCTCCCCTTCGCAGGGGAGGGAGTTTACTGAATTCAGGGAATCATTTTTATGCTGACCTACTTTATCCGCCGGATACTGGAAATGATCCCCGTCTTACTGGTGGTGTCATTACTGGTTTTCGGATTTATCAAACTGCTGCCGGGCGATCCTGCGCGTATTTATGCCGGTCAGGATGCACCGGTTGAAGCGGTTGAGTCAGCGCGTCAGTTGCTGGGTCTGAACGATCCGCTGCCTGCACAGTACTGGCACTGGCTGGACGGCATGGTTCATGGTGATCTGGGCATGACTTACCGCACGCGTCAGCCGGTATTAAGTGTGATTGAAGGCGGCTTTATGCCAACGCTGCTGCTGGCGCTGGCGGGCTTCGCGTGGTCGGTGGTGCTGGGGCTGGTGATTGGTGTTGTCTGCGCACTGAAACGCGGAAAATGGCAGGACTGGACACTGATGAGTATGGCGGTCGGCGGCATTTCCATGCCGCCGTTCTGGCTCGGATTGTTACTGATCCAGTTTGTTGCCATGCCGTTCGGGGTATTCGCCGTCAGCGGATTTAACCAGCCAGCCGATATCATTTTACCGGCAATCACGCTGGGTTCGTCGGTGGCGGCGGTCATGGCACGTTTCACCCGCTCGGCGTTTCTTGATGTGGCGCAGGAAGATTATGTGCGCACCGCGAATGCCAAAGGATTACGTGCCCGGCTGGTGACGTGGAAGCACATCATGCGCAATGCACTGATCCCTATTATTACCATGCTTGGTCTGCAATTTGGTTTCCTGCTCGGCGGCTCGATTATCGTCGAAAGTGTCTTCAGCTGGCCGGGGCTGGGCTGGTTACTGATCGAGTCCATCAAAACGCAGGATCAGCCGGTGATTCAGGCACTGGTCATGCTGTTTGTCTTTGAATTTATTGTGATAAACCTGCTGGTTGACATGCTGTATGCGGTGGTCAATCCGGCTATCCGTCTGCGTTAGGAGCTGATTATGACCGATCCTGTCTCTTCTGCGGGAGAAATCCGACCGGCTGAGCCGGCCTCGCAGAACGATAACATCCGTTCACCGTGGTACGACTTTTTCCATACCTTTATCCGTCATCCGATGGCGCTGATATCGGGGGGATTCATCCTGCTGCTGGTATTTGTCGCGGTGTTCGCACCCTGGCTGGCGCCTTTTGACCCGATGACACCGGACTGGATGGCGCTCGGCGCCGGTCCGACGCCGCAACACTGGTTCGGCACGGACGATTTAGGTCGCGATGTCCTCAGCCGTATCATTTATGGCGCGCGTATCTCCCTTTATGTGGGTATTTTTTCAGTCACGCTCGGCATGGCTGCCGGTGTGATACTCGGGCTGCTGGCCGGATATTACGGCCGCTGGCTGGATATGCTGATCATGCGCGGCTCCGACGTGCTGTTTGCCTTCCCCGGTATGTTGCTGGCGATTGCCGTGGTGGCTATTCTGGGGCCGGGGCTGAATAATGTGATTATCGCGGTCGCCGTTTTCAGTGTGCCGGTATTTGCCCGCATCGTACGTGCGGCCACGTTATCGATTAAACACAGTGCCTATGTCGAAGCGGTTCGCTGCATCGGTGCACCGGACAGAGTGGTAATTTTACGCCATATTCTGCCGGGCACGCTCTCAAACGTTATCGTCTATTTCACCATGCGTATCGGCACCAGTATTCTGACCGCAGCCAGCCTGAGTTTTATCGGTCTGGGGCCGGAACCGGATGTGCCGGAGTGGGGTAATATTCTGGCGATGAGCCGTAATATGATGATGGCAGGCAAATGGAACGTCAGCGTGTTCCCCGGACTGGCAATATTCCTCACCGTCCTGGCATTCAATCTGCTCGGTGATGCGCTGCGTGACACGCTGGATCCTAAACTGAAAAAGTCATCGTGAAATGAATATCTGATACGGGAAACTGATGCATCTGCAAGAATGTGAAGACGAATTTCAGCAGCAGGCGCTGTCTGCCTTACTGCAACGCTGGCGCACCACACGCCAGATTTTCCGCCCGCGATTTCCGTGCGGCGCGACCAATGCCATAACCGACGTCGCCGGTGTGAGTATCGGTCACAGCACCTTAGCGGCTGGCGATGTGCAGACCGGCGTCACGGCCATTGTGCCGCCTGGCGATAATTTGTATGAAAAACCCCTGCCTTGCGGTGTGGCGGTATTAAACGGTTTCGGTAAACCGATGGGGCTGATTCAGGTGATGGAACTGGGTGAGCTGCAAACGCCGGTTTTGCTCAGTAATACGTTTGCCACGGGCACGTTGTTTAACGCGCTGATAAAGCGCAGCTGTCAGCAATTTCCGCAAATGGGGCGTCCGGATGCCACCATCAATCCGGTTATCCTGGAATGCAACGATTTCTATCTTAATGATATCCAGGCGATGGCGGTCAGTGAAGACGACGCGCTGGCCGCACTGGACACCGCGGCAAATACCTTCGCCCGTGGCAGCGTAGGGGCCGGACGGGGCATGAGCTGTTTCGGCTTAAAAGGCGGTATCGGCACGGCCTCGCGCCGGTGTGAAGCACTCAACGCCACATTGGGCGTTCTGGTGCTGGCGAATTTTGGCAAACTCTCGGAACTGACGCTTGACGGCATACGCGCCGGAGAAACCATCGCACAAATCCAGCCGCAACTGGCGCCGCAGGCAGATGCCGGTTCGGTGATCATTGTGATGGCCTGCGACCGCTATCTCGACAGTCGCCAGCTTAGCCGCATCGCCAAACGCGCCGGTGCCGGACTGGGACGTCTTGGCAGTTACTGGGGGCATGGTTCAGGGGATATTGCGCTGGCATTCTCGACGCAACGTGACGGTGTCACGCTGCCTGATGCGCAACTGGAATCTTTACTGGCGCTGGCGGCAGACGCGACAGAACACGCTATTATTGATGCCTTACTGAGTGCTGAAACTGTTTGCGGATTCGACGGCCATTACCGTCTGGGGTTAAGTGAAGTATTAGATAACCTGGCGAACTAGCTTTACTCCTTTCCTTCTCTCGGGGGGAAGGCTGGGGTGTGGGTTTACCCTCCGCCTGATAACTACACCACATAGGGAACGACTGATGAAAGTGTTTATCTCTGCGGACATTGAAGGTATTGCCGGTGTCATGCGTCCTGAACAGTGCAGCCCGGGACATGCGGATTACGACGCCGCCCGTGCGCTGATGGAAGGTGAAGTTAACGCCGCCATTGATGGCGCGTTTGCCGGTGGCGCGATGGAAGTGACGGTGGCCGACAGCCACGCGATGATGCAAAATCTGCGCGCCGATAAAATCGACCCGCGCGCCCGGCTGGTACAGGGCAAACCACGCGGATTGTCGATGGTCGAAGGGCTGCAACAACAGCAATACGACGGCCTGATGTTTGTCGGCTATCACACCGCCGCAGGCGAAAACGGCGTTCTGGCGCATACTATCAATGGCCGTGCCTTTTACCGCGTCAAACTCAACGGCAACGTGGTGGGCGAAAGCGATTTATACGCCGCTGCCGGTGCGGAACTGAACGTTCCTTTATGGCTGGTGACCGGCGATGATCATCTTGAAACCTGGATCCGCCGTTATTATCCGGAATCGCAGTATGTCTGCGTCAAACGTGCGATTTCCGCCAATGCTGCGGAATCTGACAGTCCGTCGATTGCCTGCGCGAAAATCCGCAAACAGGCGACGATCGCCGTCAGCAAACCGGCACCGCTTACCGCCGCCAGATTCAGTGCCCCGTATCATCTCGAACTGATGGCCGCGAAACCGGTTCTGGCAGATTTGTTCGGCCTGATCCCCGGCGTCGAGCGTCTCGATGCCGTTACTGTCGGTTATCACAGCCCGACGGTGGCAAATATTATCAGCCTGTTAAGTGCTTTCTCATACTTAGCGACCACCCAGAAATAGGGCAGCAATGCGCTTACGCCACATTGAAGTGTTTCAGGCCGTGTTACAGGCGGGCAGTGTCAGCGGGGCGGCACGCCTGCTGAACGTCTCGCAACCGAATGTCAGCCGCGTGCTGAATCACGCGGAACAGCAACTGGGTTTCGCGCTGTTTGACCGCACACCGCAGGGGCTGATTGTGACGCCGGAAGGGCGGCGGCTAATGCCGGAAGTCGAAGCGTTATTCAGCCATATTCAGGCCATCGGTGAGCTGGCGGAACAGTTGCGTCAGGGTGAAGGCCAGCATGTGCGCATCGGTTCGGCGCATGCGCTTGGCCACAGCGTGATGGCACCGGTGTTAGTGGATTTTCGTCGTCAGACCCCCGGCGGCAGTGTTGAACTGGTGACCGGCCATTTCAATACGCTGAGTCAGGATCTGCTGCAATATAAAATGGATTTTGCGCTGGCGTTTGGCGAGCAGGCTACGCAGGAGCTGATTGCCGAGTCTATTTATCAGGCCAATATGGTCGCGCTGTTGCCTAAGGATTCTCCGGTCGAAGGGCCGGTATCACTGGCATGGTTGTGCGCGAACGATCTGCTGATGTTACAGCAACAGGATCCGCTGGGACAGGTGCTCAACCGCGTCCTGCGCGAGAACGGCCTGATGTCACACTCTGCGTTGTATATCAAAACCTATTCGGTGATCGCCGACATGGTGCTGGCGGGCGGCGGTGTCGGTGTGGTTGATACGTTTACCGCCCGGCGGTATATCGGTCAGTTGAAGATTGTTGAGGTTGTGGAACCGCTGCCGTTTGAAGTGATTTTGCTGAGCAGGCGGGACCAGCCAGCATCGCAGGCGGCGATCAGGCTCAGACAGCTGATCAGGCAGAAAGTGGGGGAGTTGAAAGGGGGGCCTTTCGATCCCGTTTAGTTTTTAATTTCAAATTCAAATTCAAATTCAAATTCAAGGTCGTGGGCGTCGGCCCACACCGACTTGGGGGGCGGCTTATCGCCGCCGCCCCCCAAGACCCCCCGGGCTCTTTCACTGCGCGCTCCGCTCGCTGGCTATGTTTCAGTGAGCGTAGTGATAGCCGCAAAATCCCGCCGCTGCGCGGTTCCCTCCCATCGGGTTACAACCCGCGCAAAAACACGCGCGGTTTTCCACCTCTCGTCCGGCGGTATTTTGGAACCGGCCTCAGGCTTCAACTGCACAACTTCACTGATTTTGTCTTTTAAAAAAGCCAAAGGCGATTCAGAAATCTTGCTGAACGGAGCGGCTTCGAGACCTATGGCTCGAAGACCGAGAGAAGGCACCGCGCAGCGGCAAGATTTCCAGCCTGTCGCTGTGCTACCTGAAACATAGCCAGCGAGCGAAGCGCGCAGTGAAAAAGCGCGGGAGTCCAGAGGGCGCGCGCTTACGCGTCCTCTGGGCCAGTGTGGGCGGCGAGCCCACGACCTTGAATTTGAAGTTGAAGTTGATTTTAAAGCGGCCCCGTTGCAGCCGCCCCCCTGCAACTACCGGATCTCATTCACATACATAAAATGATCTGTGCTGAACCGGTGGTGCGCCATGATCACCGGCACGGCACTTTGATCAAACGACACTTCGTCGATCACCATCACCGCGTGTGGCGCTTCAAGCTCCAGCCATTTCAGGTCGTCTGCATCGGCCATTTCAGCGATCAACTGCTCGCGCACGGCCGCCACGCGGACACCGTATTTTTCCAGCAGAAAACGGTACAGCAGCGGAGGCAAATCACTGGCAGCAGGGAAATCCGGCAGGCGTTCTGCCGGTAACACCAGCCGTTCGTGCATGGCAGGAATGCCTTTTACCCGGCGTAAACGACGGATGCGGATAACCGGTGCGCCGTCGTCAATTTGCAGCTTTTCAGCCTCACGGGCATTGGCCTGGCCGGTCTGGTGATCGAGCAAAATCGTCTCGGAGTTCAGCAGTGCGCCATCACGGCCATGCAGGCGGAAATACTGGAAGAAATAACTGAGATTGTGCAACGGTGCCCAGCCGGTGACCACGGTGCCCGTCTTGCGACGCCGCATCAGCATGCCTTCTGTGGTCAGCGCCGACAGCGCTTTGCGCACCGTACCGACCGAAACCCCGAAATCAGCCGCCAGCGCGTTTTCACTCGGTAAAACCGTGCCCGGCGGCAGCTCGCCAATCAGAATGGATTCGCTGATGTGACGTTTCACCACTTCGTATAACGGCGCGGATTCCCTTTCGCTTAACCGGCCAAAAGGGGAAGCGTCCTGCTCTGCTTTATTTTGTTGTGTCATACCTGATTACCTATTGACCTGAACGGGTATCTGCTTTATCTATAAACTATATAGAAATAGAATGAAGCGAGTATAGCATGTCGTGCGAAGGAAGTTTGCAAATTGCGCTGGACTCCATCCGGCAGGACGAAACCGCCATTTTACAGGATCTCAGCCAGATGCTGGCAGTGGATACCTGCTTCCCCCCGGGCACCGGTTATCCGGCATTTGCCGCCCTGATGGAATCTCTGCTGGAGCCGATGGGCTTTGCCTGTCAGCGCGTCAGCGTGCCGGAAAATCTGTGGCAAACGCCGGACGGCAGCGCACAGGGTGAGAGGGTCAATGTGATTGCTACGTTACCGGGCAGCGCGACCGAAGCCTGTAATCTCTATTTTCATGTGGATACCGTGCCTGCCGGTGATGGCTGGAATTACCCGCCGCTGGCGCTTACCCAGGCGGAGGGCAAACTGATTGGCCGCGGTGCCGCTGACATGAAAGGCACGATTGTCGCGACACTTGCAGCAATTCGCGCTGCGCAACGTCACGGGCTGGTGCTGAAATTTAATCCGGTTCTGCTGTTGTGTACCGATGAGGAAGGCGGGCTGTATCCCGGTGTGCGTTATCTGGCTGAGCAGAAATTATTTGCCGGTCATATGCTGAGCTTTAACGGCGGGGCGGTGCCGCGTATCTGGGGGGGCTGCTTCGGCAGTATCGATCTCAAAATTTGTATCACCGGCCGCTCGGCGCATTCCGGCGATCCGGTGGGTGGCATTAATGCTATTGAAGAAAGTCTGCCGCTGATGAATGCGCTGCATGCGCTGAAACACGATGTCGAACAACGTGCCTCAGCCATGCCTGCGCCGCCACATTTTGAAGGACGGTCGCTCACGTCCCGTCTCACCCTGGCGGCCGCGCAGGGCGGTGGCAAAGGCTCGACCATTCCCGCGCGCTTTGAACTGCTGGTCAACCGCCGCTATTCGCCGGAAGAACCTTTTGAAAGGGTCTTTAAAGAACTCACCGGCTGCATCACCCAGGCCATGAAAGACTCAGCCGCGCTGTCAGTGGAGTATCACCTGATTGGCCATCTGGCCCCGGTCAGTGATCCAACCGGACCCCACTGGCCGCGCTGGCTCGCAGCACTCGGTCAGGGTTTTGGTTTCCACGCAAACGATTTCGCTGTCTGGGGTTCTTCCACCAGTTCTGACATGGGTTGGGTTCAGCAGGCAGGCATTCAGGAAATATTACTCGGCGGGCTTGCCCGGCCGGAAAACCGTATCCATGCATCGGATGAATATACAACCATGCAGGACGTCGTCGCGTTATCGCAGTCCATTCTTGCTTATTTAGCTTCTGATTTTATTCCCACAGAAAATTCGCCAACCCAGGGCTTTTCGAATTCCGCAGAGAGGGTTCAATAATGTGTGCAATGAAAGGCGTTAACCGCCGTCAGTTTATCGCAGGATCTACCATTCTCACCGGCGCGGCACTGTTACCGTGGTCGGGTAATGTTGCCGCTGCCGTGTCCAGCGCCACCGGTTCCGGCGGTTCACCGCGCAAAGGTGGAGTACTGCGCATCAGTGTGGACCAGGCGGCAGGCATGCTTAATCCGCAGCAGGCGCGCGTCAATCCGGAATATCTGGTGGCCGAATTGCTGTACAGCGGCCTGACCCGTCTGACGCAGGATATGAAAGCTGAAGCGGATTTAGCCGCGTCCTGGACAGCCAGCGACGATCTGACGCAGTGGACTTTTATCCTGCGCCAAAATCTCAGTTTCCATGACGGCTCTGCCTGTACGTCTGCCGATGTCGTCGCCAGCCTGAACGCCATACTTGACCCGAAAAATGCCTCTCCCGGTCAGCACAATATCGGTCCGTTCAAAACAGTGACCGCACCGGATGCCAGCACTGTGGTGATTAGCACCGACGGTCCTTACGCCGATCTGCCAGTGATGCTGGCCTATCCCGATGCGAAGATTATTCCTGCGGCGATTGCGGGCGGCCAGCTTGAACGTCTGAGCAAGGAAGCCATCGGCACAGGGCCGTTCAGACTGGTGTCGTTTGACCCTGAACGCCTGATTGTGGTTGAGCGTAATCCGCATTATTACGACCCGTCACGTCCGCATCTGGATCGCGTTGAAGTGGTGGTTTATCCGGATGCAATCGCTGAAGGCTCCGCGCTGATTGCCGGTGACACCGATCTGATGCTTTCCGCCGCCTCTACCGAATTTGCGCGCCTGTCAAAGTCTTCCGGCATAGTGCCGCTGCGTGTACCGTCCGGTCAGTTCCTCAACGTGAACATGGGGTGTGACACCAAACCGTTTAACGATGTGCGCGTCCGTCAGGCGCTGGCGCTGTGTGTGGATCGCAAGGCTACCGTGGATTTTGTCGCCGAAGGCTACGGCACGGCAGGCAACGATACCCCGCTTAACACAGCCTATCCGTATTACCTGAATGAGCCGCTGAAAGCGCCGGATTATGCCAAAGCCAAAGCATTGCTGAAAGATGCCGGGTATCCCGACGGAATAGATCTGACGCTGATCGCTTCGGATAAACCCTCCACCCGCACCCAGCTCGGGATTGCACTGCGTGAAATGGCCAAACCGGGCGGTTTTCGCATTAAGGTGCAGACGATGGCACACAGCACCTACCTCGACCAGGTATGGAAAAAAGGCAATTTTTACGTTGGCTTCTACAACATGCAACCCACACCGGATGCGGTTTTCTCGCTGCTTTACACCTCAACGGCCTCGTGGAATGAGACCCGCTGGAATAACGCTGAATTTGATGCGGCGGTAAAAGCGGCGCGTGAAACCGCCGATCCGGCAAAACGCACCGTACTTTACGGCAAGGCACAGAAGCTGATGCACGACGACGTGCCGTCGCTGATCCCGGCATTCTTCGATTTGCTGGCGGCAGGGCGGGATTACGTTGCCGGTTATCAGCTTCATCCGCGCGGTGCGGTGTTCCGTCTTGATCATGTGTGGCTGACGGCGAAAGCCCCGACCCGAAAATAGCAGGGGGCATTGAGAGTGACGGCGAGTTATCTGTTTAAACGTTTCATGCTGGTGATTTACACCCTGCTGGTGGTGTCGCTGCTGGTGTTTGGGATCACGCAATTGTTACCGGCGGATGCCGCAGTAACCCTGCTGGGGCAGAACGCCACGCCGGAAGCGCTGGCTGCCGTGCGTGCGCGTCTCGGACTCAGTGATCCGGCGTGGCTGCAATACTGGCACTGGCTGCACGGCGTGCTGCACGGTGATTTCGGCGTCTCAATGCGTAATGGTTTGCCGGTGGCGCCGACCATTATGGCCGCGCTCGGGCGTTCCCTGCTGCTGGCGGTCTGTGCACTGTTGCTGATGCTGGTGGTCGCGATTCCGCTGGGGATCTGGGCGGCGGTCCGTCGCGGGAAACTGGCCGATATGCTGGTCAGCGTACTGTCATATGTCGGCATTTCTTTTCCGGAATTCGTGACCGCCACATTGTTATTGCTGCTGTTTGCTGATGTCTGGCAGATCCTGCCCGCGACCGGTTATGTACCCCTGACGGAGGATTTCCGGGGTGGCATCAGTCATCTGATCCTGCCGTCGGTGACAGTAGCAATGATTCTGGTGGCCCATGTTTCACGCATGGTGCGTTCGGAGATGGTCGATGTGTTGCAGACCGATTATATCCGCGCCGCACATCTCAAAGGTTTGTCGCGCCGCAGGATTTTGTGGCGTCACGCGCTGCGTAACGGCCTGCTGCCCACCATCACTATTGTGGCGCTCGACGTGGGTTATCTGCTTGGTGGCATCGTGGTGGTGGAAGAAATTTTCGCCATTCCGGGGATTGGTCGCGAACTGATCGTGGCCGTGCAGGCACGGGATTTACCCACCATTCAGGCCGGGGTATTAATCCTTGCCGCGACCTATTCCGTCGTTAATTTCCTGGCCGATCTGGCCTATGTTTTCCTCGATAAACGGATCAGTTATGCGTGATGTGATGAAGCATTTAATCCGTTCGCCGCAGGGCGCTGTCGGGTTGTTTATCTTAACGGTGGCTGCGCTGATGGTGTGCGGCGGGGCGCATATCGCGCCTTATGATCCGGAATCTATTTCTATTCTGGCACGGTACAAAGCACCTTCAGCAGAACACTGGTTCGGTACCGATCAGCTCGGGCGCGATATTTTCAGCCGTGTGATGGTCGGTGCCCGCGCCACCATTGTGCTTTCACTGCTGGCGACACTGATGTCGATGGTAATAGGTGCCGTGATCGGCACAGCCAGCGCCTATCTGGGCGGCAAAACCGACGAAGCCATTATGCGCACAATGGACGCGGTCATGTCGATCCCGAGTCTGTTGTTTGCGCTGCTGATTGTCAGCACTCTCGGTCAGAGCAGCTTCAATGCGGTACTGGCGATCACCATCGCATTTGTGCCCGGCATGGTGCGCATTGCCCGCAGCGTCTCGCTGGCTGCGCGTCAGCAGGATTACATCAGCGCGGCGATTGCCCGTGGTGAAGCCACGCACTACATCATTTTGCGTGAAATGTTGCCCAATATTGTCGCGCCGATCATCGTGGAAGCCACTATCCGCGTGGCCTTCGCCATCATGTTGTTTGCCACACTGAGTTTTCTCGGCCTTGGCGCACAACCGCCGGAGCCGGAATGGGGGCTGATGGTGTCAGAAGCCCGCGCTTATTTCTTTAATGCGCCGTGGATGATGCTGATACCAGGTGTAGCGATCGCGCTGGTGGCGGTTGGTTTTAATCTGCTGGGCGATGGCCTGCGCGATGCGCTTAACCCAAGGAGCCACTGATGAGCGAAGCCGTATTAGCGATAGAGAATTACAGCCTCGATTACCTGCTGCCTCATGCCGAACCGTTACAGGTTTTGCAGGACATTTCACTCAGTGTGCAGCGCGGCGAAGTGGTCGGGCTGGTAGGGGAGTCCGGTTCGGGTAAAACCACACTGGGCTGGTCGGTAATGCGTTATATGGCGACGAATGCGCGGGAACGCAGCGGGCGTATTTTGCTGGCGGGCGAAGATTTATGCCAGATGGCGAAACCGCAGCTTGAAAACCTGCGTGGCGGCAAACTCGGCATGATTTTTCAGGATCCGGGCGCCTCGCTGAACCCGACGCTGACACTGGGTGAGCAGGTGACCGAAGTGCTGATCCGCCATCGCGGGCTGGATGCCAGACAGGCACGGGAGCTGGGCATTGAGTTGCTTGGCAACGTCGAGCTGAAAAATCCGGCGGCGATGATGAAGCGTTATCCGCATCAGGTTTCCGGCGGCGAAAAACAGCGGGTACTGATCGCCACGGCGTTTGCCTGCGAACCGCAATGTCTGATTTTCGATGAACCGACGACCGCTCTCGATGTCATCAGTTCGGCACAAATTCTGGCGCTGTTTGCCCGCCTGCGTGAAGAAACCGGTGTTGCCTCGCTGTATATCTCGCACGATCTGGCACTGGTGTCGGCCGTGGCAGACCGTGTTTGTGTGCTTGAAAAAGGCCACATCGTTGAACAGGCCAGTGCACGCACGCTGTTCCTTTCGCCGCAACATGCTTATACGCAAAAGCTGGTGGCGGCAGTGCCGGATCCCGCTCACCGTCTGACAGATGCCGTACCGGTTTGCGCGCAGCCGTTACTCAGCCTGCAAAACATCAATATTGATTATGGTCGTCACGGTTTGCTCGACCGGCTGTTTCGCCGTGAAAACGGCAAAACCCGTGCCGCATCGGATGTCAGCCTGACGGTGCATCGCGGGGAAATCGTCGGCGTGGTGGGTGAATCCGGTTCCGGTAAATCGTCGCTGGCGAAAGCGCTGACCGGGCTGGTGCCGTTCAGCGGTAAGGTTGATTTCAGGGGGTATAACCTGTTTGGCCGTGCGGAAATGGACAAAGACTACCGCCGCCGTGTGCAGATGATTTTCCAGCATCCGGATGCCTCCCTCAATCCGCGTCAGCGTATCGGCGAGATTATCGCCCGTCCGTTGCGTTTGTACGGTTTGCCGGACGGCGAAACCGAGGCGCAGGCCGTAGCGCGTTTGCTGGAAGATGTGCGTCTTCCAGCCAGCTTCGCCCGGCGTTTTCCGCATGAACTTTCCGGCGGACAGAAGCAACGTGTGGCGATTGCCCGGGCATTTGCGCACCCACCCGAACTGGTGATATGCGATGAAATCACCGCCGCGCTGGATGTCTCCGTACAGGCGACGGTCATCGAATTATTGCTGGAACTGCGCCGTCGTTACGGCACCGCTTACCTGTTTATTACCCACGATCTGAACCTGATCCGCCAGATTGCACACCGCGTGGCGGTGATGTATCGCGGGGATTTACTGGAAGTGCTGCCGGGCGACGCCATGGTGCAACACGCCAGTCATGATTATACGAAGGCGTTGCTGGCGGCGGTGCATACGCCCGAAACGGCCGTTACAGACCATTTTTGATACTGAAAGGGTTACACATGAATTCTCAACAATTACTGGCCGCCATTGACAATGACTATTGCCTGAATTTTCTGTCGCGGATGGTACAGCACAAGAGTTACAGTCAGACAGACGGCGAGCGCAGACTGGCAGAGTACATGGCCAGCCAGATGCAGATGCTCGGGCTCGAGACGCAGCTGCAACCGGTGCCGGGTGAGCGTCTGAACGCCATTGGTACGCTGCGCGGAGAGGGCGGCGGCCATAGCCTGTTGTTCAACGGCCATCTCGATACCAATCCGGTGACCGAAGGCTGGACGGTGGATCCGTGGGCAGGAAAAATCGATGATGAATTCATCTATGGCATCGGTGTTTCCAATATGAAAGCCGGTGATGCCGCGTATTTTTGCGCGCTGAAAACGCTGATCGACAATGGCGTGAAACTCAAAGGTGACGTGATCCTGACTTATGTGGTCGGCGAGTTGCAGGGCGGGATCGGCACCATTGCGGCCATCGAACAGGGCATCCGGGCGGACTATTTTATTAACTCAGAACCGACTGATGTGCAGGCGATGACCATGCACGCCGGGTCGCTGATGTTCACCATCGAACTGACCGGCGACACGCGCCATCTTTCAAAACGCGAAGAAGCGGTTGATGCCATACAGGCGGCCATCAGGCTAATCCCGCAAATCAATAACATCACCTTTACCGGTGCGGAAACGGACGATCACCGCAAGATTAACCGTGGGCATGTCGGCACCATTCACGGTGCGCTGGGGCGTGATTTAGAGGAATGGCGTCCGCCGCAGGTGGCTGACTTTGTGCGCCTCAGCGGGTCTGCGCGTTTTGCACCGGGGCAAACTGTCGATACCGTACTGGCCGATTTACAGGCGTTGCTCGATAACCTGTGCGGTGAATTCCCCGGCCTGCAGGCGGAACTGTTTGATGACGGTAAACGTCATCGCCCGACCATGCTGCCATTCGAAGTGTCACCGGAGTCCCTCATCGTTAAAGCGGTGAACCGTGCCTATCAGACGGTGCGCGGTGAACAACAGCCCACCGGAGTTATCACACCACCGGCATTTTATGGCACTGACGCCGCGCATTTCTATCAGATGCTGGGCATGGAAGGCGTGGTATGCGGGCCCGGCGGCAAGTTCAACACCATGCCGGACGAGCGGGTTCACATTAAAGATTTCCTCGATACCGTGCGGGTTTATCTGCTGGCCATCCTCGAAATTTGCCAGCCGGTTGACGCCTGAAAGAGGATAAACGGATGTCGATGCCTGTGAATCTGGCGGCACTGAGCCGCCTGCGTGATGCCATGCGCATGGCTGATGCAGAAGTGATGCTGGTTGACAGCGGGGAACTGCTGGCATGGCTGACGGGTTTTACCGTATCGGAAACGCTGTACCGTGCCTGTCTGGTGCCGCTGAGTGGTGAGCCCTGGATCGTGTTACGCCAGCTTGATGAAGCGCCTTGTCGTCAGTTGAGTTGGTTTCGTGACGTTGTCACTTACTCTGACCATCAGGATCCGTGGAAATGCGTGGCAGACAGTCTTATTGCCCGGGGATATCGCGATTGCCGTCTTGGGGCGGATACCCGTTCGTATGGCATGACGGTGGATACCTGGCAGCAGCTTTCCGAATATTTACCTGATGCTGTCTGGCGGCCGATGCCGGGTGTCAGTGATCGTATACGGCAGGTGAAATTCCATTACGAGCTGGACAGTCTTCAGCAGGCGGCGTTTATCGCCGATACCACCTTTCTGGCACTGAAAGAGCAGGTGAAAGCGGGCTGGCGCGTGCGGGATGTGGCTTCGCTGGCGGCGGGGGTCTTCCTTTCCGAAGGCGCGGATACCGGCGAAACGGGGCCTGTCGTCCGTTCCGCCGGTGACAGCGGTTTTCTGCATGCGCAGACGCACGAGGACATTATCCGCGACGGCGACATTCTGCATGTGGAGCTGATCCCGAAGGTAAAACATTACAGTGCCCGCCTGATGCGCCCGTTTATTTCTGGGGGGGTAAGCACAGAGCGGCAGCATATCGCCCGTCAGCTGATTGCCCTGCAGGATGCGCAGATCGCCGCGATGAAGCCAGGTGCAAGAGCCAGTGATGTCGATGCGATTTTACGCAACGGCGTGCTCGCCGCCGGTTTACGTGCAGAATATGGCAATGTTACCGGTTATGCGCTCGGACTTTACACCCGTACGCCGCGTCCGAGTGATTTCTCGCACTGTTTCACGCCGGCGGCAGACTGGCGGCTTGAAGAAAACATGGTATTTCATATGTACACCTCGGCGGCAGGACTGGCGTTCAGCGAGACGGTCGTGGTGAGGCCGGAAGGCGGAATCAGAATGAGCCGGTTACCGAGGGAAGTGATGGAGATTTGAAAAAAAGGGGGGCCTTTTTGAATCCCGGCTTAATTTCAAATTCAACTTCAAATTCAAGGTCGTGGGCGTCGGCCCACACCGACTTGGGGGACGGCTTATCGCCGCCGCCCCCCAAGACCCCCCCGGCTCTTTCACTGCGCGCTTCGCTCGCTGACTATATTTCATCAGCCGCAGTGATAGCCGCAAAATCCCGCCGCTGCGCGGTTCCCTCCCATCGGGTTACAACCCGCGCAAAAACATGCGCGGTTTTCCACCTCTCGTCCGGCGGTATTTTGGAACCGGCCTCAGGCTTCTACTTCACAACCTTACTGATTTTGATATGCAAAGCGGATTGGTTTTGACTTTAAAATCCTGCGGGCGTTTCAGAAAGCTTGCTGAATGAGAGGTTGCAGACCCTAGGCTGCAATCCCGAAATGAAGGCACCGCGAAGCGGCAAGATTTCCAGCCTGTCGCTGCGATACCTGAAAAATAGCCAGCGAGCGGAGCGCTTGTTGAAAAAGCGAGGAGGAATCCAAAGGAGGAAAAGCACTTTCCTCCTTTGGGCGGTTTCGGCGCAACCCGATAAGTGATCACGGCAATTGAGAAACCGAAACTTTCACCATTTATCTTTCAAAAACGTTCTGATGTGCGTTCTCACATCAATTAATTTTTGCCCCGAGTCTCTCCACTCTTTCTACCGCACCTCTGACATCTTCAAATGTAATATCACCTGGCATGTTCGCCATATCCGGTGTGGTGAGGCTGCGGTCGATAATCACGGCCAGATCCTGCTCTGTCAGCCCTGTGGCGATATGCGCTAACTGCGTCGGTATGGCACTGGCGCGGGCCAGCGCGAGAGCGGCCAGCAGTTCATCGTCGCTGCGGTTTTCCAGTGCCAGCAGGCACAGGTTACCGTAACCGACCAGCAAACCATGAGGAATATGGCGGGTTTTCGGACAGGCGGTGAAGCCTTCGTAGAGTGCATGAGAAGCACCGGTGTGAGCGCCGTTACTCATGACTGAGGTCAGACCGGCGTAGAGGAAAATAGCATCGAGCACCTGTTCGAGCGCGTTATTGGCTTTACCGTCCTGCACCGCGAAACAGGCACCGGCGGCGAAATGCCTGATGAGGGTATAACACAATTCACTGTGGGTTCTGGCGACGCCCGCCAGGCCGGTCAGCTGGCTGAGATCGCTGATGGCGCGGTATTCATACCATTTTGCCAGCGTATCGCCGATACCTGCCGAGAGCCATTGCAGCGGTGAGGTTGCCAGCAAATCCGCATCGATCACTACCGCGGCGGGGCCACTGGACAAAGGCATCATGTCGCGGAATTCCCCATTTTGATGATAACGGAACGCCAGCGAGGTCACCGCCGAACAGGTGCCCGCAATGCCCGGCAGGGTTACGACCGGAATATTGCACGCCACGCCTGCCGCTTTAGCGGTATCCAGAGCTTTGCCGCCGCCGGTGGCGATAATCACCTCCACGCCCTGTGTACGGAAAACGTCCGCCAGACGGTTGATTTCTTCCTGACAACACACGCCGTTGAAGATTTCACTGCCGAGATAACTGACCATCTGCTGTTCAAGCTGATCCGCTACTTTCGCTTCGACACTGGCAATGGCGCGTTTGCCGCCCACTAACATTGCCCGCTGGCCTAAGCGCCCGCACATCGCGCCCAGATGTTTTATGGCGCCGCGCCCGCGCAGTACGCTGGCAGGAAAGACCAAACGATGGGTGAACATGCATGCCCTCATAAACTCCGGTGTTTTATGAAGTATAGAAGGCGTGCCGGAGAACGTAAGAATATCAGCGGCGTCGCCTGCGTACGGCATCATGGGTTTTACGCAAGGCGTCGCGCGCGCCCGGAAGGCGCTGGGCGACACCGATAAACAGGCAGTCGATGATCAGCAGCTGGCTGGTACGGCTCGCCATCGCCGCTGCGCGAAAACCCATTTCACGATTGCTGGTTCGCAGCACGACATCTGCTTTACGGGCGAGGGCAGCCCGGCCGTTAGCGGTAATGGCAAGCGTTTTCGCGCCTGCCGCTTTTGCCTGCGCAAGGGCTTCAATCACATCCGCTGTCTGACCGGAGTGGGAAATCGCCAGCGCAACATCCGCAGCTGTTAACTGACAGGCGCTGACCAGACTTTCATCACTGCTGCCAAAAGTCTGGGCGACAACGCCGATGCGTCGCAATTTCTGACAAAAATCCTGCGCCACCAGTGCCGAGGCACCGGCACCGTAAATATCAATCCGGTGCGCCTGTGCAAGCAGGCTGACTGCCTGCTCCAGCGTGGCTGCGCTGAGGAGTTGCGTGGTTTCGGTCGCGCCTTTGACCTCGAACTCCAGCAGTTTTTGCAGTATCTGTTTGGGCGGATCATTGTCGCTGATATCCGCCGCCAGCGGCATTCCGGCGGGCATCGGGCTGGATGATTCTGCGGCTAATGCCAGACGCAGCGCCGGATAGCCGCTAAAACCCAGCCGTTTGCTGGTGCGCACCACCGTGGCAGTGCTGGTTTCGGCGTATTTCGCCAGTTCTGTCACGCCCATGTTGGCCACACCCGGCGGATCAAGGCGGATAAGAGTGATGATCCGCTTTTCCGCCGGCGAGAAGCTGCCCTGTAATGCGTTCAGACGCGACTGCAAATGCGTGTCGTTCATCGCTTATTCATCCAGATCACGCAAATGATCATCCTTGCGCAACGTCATCAGTGCAAACAGGCTGACCAGACAGGTAGCGACTACGTAATAGGCCGGAATATCCAGATTGCCGGTTTCTTTGATAAGACCGGTAATAATCAGCCCGGCACAGCCTGAAAACACGGCATTCGACAGGGAATAGGATAATCCCAGACCGGTATAACGCACGCGGGTCGGGAACATTTCTGCCAGCATCGCCGGGCCGGGACCGGCAATCATTCCTATTGTTGCGCCGGCAATCAGCACTGCAATACCTTTCACCAGCAGGCTGCTTTGCGGGTTTTGCAGCAAATGCAGCAGCGGGAAACTCAGCACAATCACGGCGAAGACGGCAATCATCATGACCTTTTTACGGCCGATTTTATCGCTCAGCCAGCCGGAAGGCAGGATGGCCAGCGCGAAACCGACGTTCGCCAGCACGGTGGCGACCAGCGCCTGTAAAAAAGTGGCATGCAGGGAAGTTTGCAAATATGACGGCATGACCACCAGGAAGGTATAACCGCCCGCCGACCATCCCATCATGCGGCCAATTCCCAGTGCGATGGCCTTGGCAGTAGCGACAGCCGATGCTTTTCCGGCTGCCGTTTTTTGTACTTCAGGTTCGTCTTTCTGACTGGCGACAAAGTTCGGCGTTTCATCAAGCTTCAGGCGCAGGTACAGCGCCACCAGCCCCATCGGCAGGGCCAGCAGGAACGGAATCCGCCACCCCCAGTCTTTCATTTGTGCTTCAGGAAGGGTCTGGACCAGCAATGCCACCAGCGCCACGCCGGTCAGCAGACCCAGCGACACGGTAAACGACTGCCACGCGCCATAAATACCGCGTTTACCTTTCGGCGCGAATTCGGTCATCAGGGAGACCGCTCCGCCGAATTCACCGCCGGCAAACAGGCCCTGGAACATACGCATCAGGGTCAGTAATAACGGGGCGGCCACGCCAATCTGCGCGTAAGTCGGCAGCAGACCAATGATCGCGGTGGCCAGCGTCATCAGCAGAACGACGGCAATCAGTGTCGGTTTACGGCCGATGCGGTCACCGATACGCCCGAAGATGATCGCACCAATCGGGCGGCAGAAAAACGCCAGCGCGAACGACGCATAAGTGAGCAGTAAACCGGTCATGCCGGTCTGGCCTTCCAGGGTGAAAAAGTTACCGGCAATCAGGGTCGCCAGATAACCGTAAACGCCAAATTCATACCATTCGATAAAATTACCGACCGAACCGGCGACGAGGGCGCGGCGTGACTGACTGGCGGTGGCTGGGGAAATCTGTCCGGTGCGGGTCATCATTAACCTCTTCAGCAAAAGATCTTTGTTATAAGAATAGGATGTAAATAATTTTCTAAATTCCGGTGATTATTATGTCAATAATTTTCATGTATTGAACAAAATTAAAGCGGGAACTGCGGGGTCAGACAGGTTTTTGGCATAAAAAAAGGCTGCGCCTCGAAAGGAGCAGCCTGTTTAAACACGTTGCGGTTACAGCGTGTGGATATCGATGCCGTCGCCGATATTACTTTTCTGATAGTAAGCCCGCGGGACTTCTACCTGATACTGTTTGTCAGCGTAAGCGACTTCCAGAATAAAACGTTCGTTTTCATAGGATTCAACCGGAATAAAACCGAAGAATCCTTCCGTTACGCTGATGGTCCGGGTAGACGGAATAGCATAACGATGAACAATCCTTGCTCTGAGCGGCTGCTGCCTGCCGGTTAACGTGTTCCATACGCGGTTAACGGGTTGCGCCAGAGAAACCATCACCTCTGAGGCCAGCGAGTTAAGAGCCGAGGGCCAGCTCTCAGGTTTTTTCATAGTCATGATAAATACCTCGTTGGTCTATATAACCCAATTCTTATAATTATCTGCCGCTAAGATCCAATCATTTTTTACGCTAAGCTTAGTCAGCGTTTGTAAGTGTTTGATTTAACCGGCAACGGTTTTGCGTCTTTTGCCGGATTTGCGTTCTGCTAGCAATAACGGGCAGGAAGGGCACATGGCGTGGTCTTCCAGATCGTAGCGCAGGCAGCACTGTTTACGGTACTGCGGACTGTCAGGATCAGAAGGATCTTCAGCACGCAGTGGCTGAAATAACGGATTTTTACCGCCATAACGCAGCTCGCGCGATTCCATCAGGCGCATGCCGTCTGAGATATCCGCACCGACCAGCTCTGCCTGCTTAATGCCCCAGCCGACACGGATCGCCGCATTGCTCCAGTAAATCCCCGGTTTCAGGCCGGAGAATTCCGCCAGCGCTTCGCAAACGGGGCGCAATTGCTGCTCGATCATCACATCAAAGCGCGCCATCGGTTCTGCGGATATCAGGGCTTCACCTTCACCGTCGAGATAAATCTGCGCCGGTAATCCTTCTTCCTGCATGCACAGGTAGACATTGTCGGCGGCGATAGGTAACTGCCAGCCGTGACGCAGGGAGACAATCACCCAGGCTGGCAACAGGGTGGCAAAATACCATTGCGACCACATTGAAATCCGCGCCCGGCGCTTATCGCACTGCGCGGCATCGGCCGCATTGGCGTCCAGATAACGTTTAAGCACGCTGGCGCAGCCTTCTGCAGTGGTCAGTCGCAACATAGGCACCGCATTGGTCACCAGAGGCGACATGGGTTTGAACGTTTCTGCCACCCAGCTGACCGGCGTTTCGCGGAAACTGTCGAGGAGTGTTTGCATCATTACGCTATGAAAGTCATTCGGCTCGATAAATCATAGGAATAGAGTAACGAATATTAAAGCGGAATAGTAATGATTTCGATTTAGATTCCTTCTCCCGGTGAAGAGAAATGACGGGAGAAGGTTTTGCAGCCAATGCGGTCAGTTCAACACACCTGCTTTCTGCAAAATCTCACGGACAACCTTTTGCTTCTCATTGCTCAGCGGCAGAGCCGGTTTCAGTGAATACACCGGTATTTCACTGATGACCTGAGAGATGGCGTATTTGATGACGTTGTAGATCGGCGTATCCAGTGTATAAAGCGGCGGCAGGAAAGATAACCGCTGTTGCAGTTCCACGGCGGTGGCGAAATCTTTCTCTTTACAGGCGCGGTAAATCCCGCAGGTGAGTTGCGGGGCAAAATTGGCGCTGGCGGGAATAGCACCGTCGCCGCCCAGTATCAGCGTGCCAAAAAGATATTCGTCATAACCGGAGAATACGGCGAAATCAGGGCGATGGGGTTTCACGGCCTGAATCGTTTCGCGGATATGGTTCAGGCTGTCAACGGTGTCCTTCAGGCCGGCAATGTTCGGACACTCCAGCGCCAGACGTGTGATCAGGCTGACAGGCAGCGGCTGACCGGTCAGTCCCGGATAGTTGTACATGATCACCGGCAAACCGGCACCTTCAGCAATTGTGCGGTAATGCAGATACAGCGCATCTTCGGTTACCGGGTTGTAGTAGGGATTCACCACCACGACGCCGTCGGCACCGACGCTTTTCGCGTGCTGTGCGAACGCCAGCGTTTCTGCCGTGCCCGGATGCGCCGCGCCAATCAATACCGGTACGCGCCCGCCGACATGTTCCGTGCAAAACTCCGCCACTTCATGACGCAGCGCCTGAGACATATGCGCGAATTCTCCCGCGCTGCCGAGGAAAAACAGGCCGTTTACGCCGCCTTCAATAGCAAAATCAATCAGACGCGCCATCCCCGGTCGGTCAAGCTGCTCATTCTCATTGAGGATCGTTGCGACAGGGGGGATCACGCCATGAAACAGTGGGCTGGTCATACATTCGTTCTCCATATGAAAGGGTAAAGTACTCACCCATTCATTTATAGAACGCTGTTTCAAATATTTATAGCGATGGGATCGAATTACAGTGATTTAGCCGATATCTGGAAGGGAAGTCACAAAGATGGCGGTAACTCCCTCCCCCTTCGCTTTGGGGGAGGAGCAAGGCAAAACCGACTTGCGGTGCAGAGTGAAACCAGACCTACATCACCAGTGCTTGTCCGTCTTTACGGGATTCGGTGCCAGCCAGATAACCGCCTGCCGGATTAGTGACAATCACCTGCGCGCCGCCAAATGAATGGCCGCCGAGCGGGTCTTCAACGATCAGTTCATGGCCCATAGCGCGCAGTGTCGCCAGCGTATTGTGGTTAAACGTTGATTCAATCGCCACCTGGCGGCCGCCGTTGATGCGCCAGCGCGGCGCATCAATAGCCGCCTGCGGATTTTGCTTATACAGCATCACGCGCAGCGCCAGTTGCAGATGCCCCTGCGCCTGCATCGGGCCGCCCATCAGGCCGAACGACATCAGCGGTTTTCCCGCAGCGTCCTGTGCGAAGGCCGGAATAATAGTATGCAATGTGCGTTTGTCCGGCGCGACGCAGTTGGCGTGGGTCGGGTCGAGGGTGAAGCCGCAACCACGGTTTTGCAGGCTGATGCCGGTGCCCGGCACCACAATGCCGGAACCAAAGCCCATGTAATTTGACTGAATGAAAGACACCATCATGCCGCTGGCATCCGCGGTGGTCAGATATACGGTGCCACCCGGACGCGGCGCGCCGTAGGTCACGTCACTGGCTTTTGTGCGGTCAATCAGTTTTGCCCGTTCTGCCAGATAATCATCGTTCAGGAACAGTTGCGGATCGAAGAACATATGGTCGCTGTCGGTGACATGCTGATCCAGATCTGCCAGTGCCAGTTTCATCGCTTCAATGCACAGATGCGTGGTTTCCACTGAATCCACCGGCTGGCTGCCGACATTCAGCTTGTCGAGAATGCCCAGTGCAATCAGCGTGGCGATGCCCTGACCGTTCGGCGGCAGTTCATGAACCGAACCACCCGCAAAGGATTGCTGCAGGGTTTCTACCCAGTCGGCCTGGTGGTTCGCCAGATCGTCCAGCGTCATCGCACCGCCGTTAGCCTGACAGTGCGCTACCATTTTTTCGGCCAGTTCACCGCGATAAAACGCTTCACCTTCGGTGTTAGCGATCAGTTCCAGCGAGTCGGCCAGTGCCGGATTACGGAAGATTTCCCCGATTTTTGGCGCACGTCCGTCTGGGGCGAAACATTCCATAAAGCCTGGCTGGTTATGCAATTTTTTCACCGCGATCTCCCACAGGCGACCAATCAGCGGCGATACCGGAAAACCGTTGCGGGCATAATCAATCGCCGGTTGTGCCAGTGTGGACAGCGGCAGGGTGCCGAAGCGTTTTGCCAGTGCCACCCAGCCGGAGACGGCGCCCGGTACGGTGACCGCATCCCAGCCATAGGTCGGTACGGCGTCGAACCCTTTGGCGGCGAAATATTCCGGCGTCCACGCTGCCGGTGAACGGCCTGATGCATTAAGTCCGTGGGCTTTTTTGCCGTCCCAGACGATCGCGAATGCGTCGCTGCCTGCGCCGTTGCCGCTGGGTTCGAGCACGGTGAGTGCGATGGCGGTGGCGATGGCCGCGTCGGCGGCGTTTCCGCCCAGCATCAGCATTTTCATGCCCGCCTGGGCGGCCAGCGGCTGTGATGCGCAGACCGCATTGTCGCCCATCATGGTCGGACGCAGGGTCGGATAAGCCACGTTAAAATCGTAATTCTCAGACATGTATTCTTCCTTAAAAAAGCAGCAAGCGGTTTATTCGGAACGCGGGTCGAGCGCATCACGCAGCCCGTCACCCAGCAAATTGAAACCCTGTACAGTGAGGAAAATTGCCAGACCGGGGAAAATCGACATCCATGGCGACTGCTCAAGGAAGCTGCGCGCCGTGTTGAGCATCGCCCCCCACGAGGCGTCCGGCGGTTGCTGGCCGAGGCCGAGGAACGACAGGCTGGCTTCGGTGATGATCGCCGAAGCAATCGCCAGCGTCGCCTGCACCAGGATCGGCGATAACACATTCGGCAGCACATAGCGCCAGAGGATCCAGCGGTCGGGCAGGCCGATTGCCCGCGCCCCTTCAATATATTCTTCGTTGCGGATACTCATTACCTGCGCTCGGGTCAGGCGGGCGAAAATCGGCATGGCAGAAAGCCCGATGGCGATCATCGCATTGCCAAGGCTCGGGCCGAGAAATGCCCCCAGCGCAATCGCCAGCACCAGAAACGGACACGACAGCAACGCTTCAACCACACGGGAAATAATGCTGTCCAGCCAGCCCTGCCAGAAACCGGCGATAAGCCCCAGCGGAACGCCGATCACAATCGCGATAATCACCGACACACAACCGGCCATCAGCGAGGTGCGGGCTCCCCAGAACAGGCGCGATAAAATGTCACGCCCCAGTTCATCGGTGCCCAGCCAGTGCAGAGCGGAGGGGGCTTTACGCACGGCCATAAAATCCGCTTTGATCGGGTCAAACGGCGAAATCCACGGGGCGAGCAACGCCATAATCGCGAACATTGCGACCAGCACCGCGCCAGTCACCGCGCTTTTGTTGCGCAGGAATTTGCGCAGCACGCGGTTCGGTTCACGGGCAGGGAGTGACGTTGTCACGGAAATCACAGAAACGCTCATCTCAGGCTCTCCGCATGCGGGGGTTGACCAGCACGTACAGCACGTCGGCCAGCAGATTCATCAGCAGAAAACCGACCGCGACCACCATCACCACGCCCTGAACCACGGCGTAATCGCGATTGAACACCGAATCAACGATCATTTTGCCAAAGCCCGGAATAGTGAAAACCTGCTCGCTGAGCACCGCGCCGCCCAGCAGTTCGCCGAACAGCAGCGTGGTGAGCGTGATGACCGGCACCAGCGCATTGCGCAGCGCGTGTTTCATGATCACCTTTTTCGGCAGCAGGCCTTTGGCACGGGCAGTGCGGATGTAATCGGCTTTCAGCACCGCAATCATCGCCGCACGGGTGTGGCGCATCAGGGTGGCAGAAAGCCCGGTACCGAGCACCGCCGCAGGCAGCAGCATGGTTTTCAGGTTTTGCAGCGGATCTTCTGAGAACGGCACGTAACCGGACGCCGGAAGCCAGTGCAGTTTCACCGAGAACAGAATAATCAGCAGCACACCCAGCCAGAAATGAGGGATCGAAATCCCCGACAGCGCCAGAAAATTGGTACCGTTATCTATCCATGTGCCTTTATGAACTGCCGCGAGCACGCCCATGGTGATGCCGATAATCAGCGCCACGATCATTGCCAGCAGCGACAGTTCCAGCGTGACCGGCAGTTTGCTGGCGATCAGTTGTAATACCGGTTCCTGCGTGCGCAGCGAGGTGCCGAAATCGCCGCGCAGCGCGTTGCCGACCCAGTGGAAATACTGGCTGGGGATCGGGTCATTAAGATGATATTGCTCGCGTAACTGCGCAATCACTGCCGGATCCCGCTCCTCACCGGCCATCGCAGTGATCGGGTCGCCGGGCAGTAATTTCTGCAACGAGAACACCATCAGCGTAACCAGAAACAGTGTCGGTATGGCTGAAATCAGCCGTTTCATCACCAGTTCTAACATCGTCTATCCCCAGTCAATTATTTGTTCAGTGTCAGACCCCGTAACCGGATCAGGCCGTCGGCGTAAGGCACAAAACCGCTGACTTTTTTGCTCATGCCGAAAATACGCGGTTCGAAGTACAGGTATAACAGCGGGTCGTCGATGTTTTCCTGCTCAACCACCTGTTTGTACAGTGCCTTACGTTTTTCCACATCGCTGGTCAGACGCGCTTCCTGTAACCACTGATCGACCTGCGGATTACTGTATTTGCCGTCGTTCAGGCCGCCTTGGGTATGGATGAATGAGAAAATATTGCCATCAGGATCCGGACGTCCTGACCAGCCGGACATGCTCATTTTGAATTCACCGCGTTGCTGGCGATCAAGCAGCGTGGCGTACTCCGTCATTTGCAGATTCAGGTTAATGCCCGCTTCGCTGACCATCGCCTGAAGTACCTGCGCAACCTGCTGTGACGTCGGGTTGTTGGCGACCAGGAAATCGATAGTCAGTGGGGTTTTTACACCGGCTTGTGCCAGCAGCGCTTTGGCTTTTTCGATATCGCGTTTGGGCACCGCAATGTCAGCGTGATACGGGCTGGCAGGTGAGAAGGCCTGATTCGCCGGGGTGTATTGCCCCTGGAAGACCACCTGGTTCAGTGCGTCGCGGTCAATCGCCAGCGACAATGCCTGACGCACGCGGGCATCTTTCGCCAGCGGCGTATTGGTGTTGGCGGTGCCGTTGGCGATATTGATCGTCAGCCCCATGTACCCGAGGCCGGTGGTGCTCGCCAGTTGCAAATTGCTGTCGGCTTTGACAGTTGCGGTGTCGCTGGCAGCAATGCCTTCGGTAATATCCAGATCGCCTGCACGCAGGTTGGCTAAGCGTACGGACGCATCCGGAATCGGCAGAAACACCACTTTATCAAAGTGATACGCGCCTTTGTTCCAGTAGTTATCAAAGCGTTTGAGCACAATGCGGTCCTGCTGAACGCGGCTGACAAATTCATACGGACCGGAACAGACCGGGTGCGCCGCCACGTTGCCTTTGGCAGTGGCCGCAGTGGCCGCAGGGGCCAGAATGGTGCCCGCGCGGTCGGTCAGTTGCATCAGCAGCGCGGCGTCTGCCGTTTTCAGGTGGAAAACCACGGTGTACGGCGCGGTGACGTCGACGGATTCAACAGATGACAACTCACTTTTACGCAGGGAACCCGGCAGCGTCAGGTAGCGTTCGATGTTGTATTTCACCGACTGTGCATCAAATTTCTCGCCA
The DNA here is from genome assembly GCF_004195115.1 of Rahnella sp. RFA10(1/100). NCBI lineage: Bacteria > Pseudomonadati > Pseudomonadota > Gammaproteobacteria > Enterobacterales > Yersiniaceae > Rahnella > Rahnella sp. RFA10(1/100). The sequence goes on along the minus strand of NZ_SEWR01000001.1, from coordinate 595,391 downwards.
TCATGGAAGGTCACGCCTTCGCGCAAATTCATGGTCAGCGTTTTGCCGTCCTCGCTGTATGACCAGTCTTTCGCCAGGCCCGGCACGATTTTAAGGTGTTGATCGACATCCACCAGACGCTCACACATGGCGCTGAACACGAAACGTCCGTAATAGGTGCGCGCCGTGGCCGGATCCAGCATGTCAGGATCGCTGCCAAGGCCGACGCGCAGGGTGCTTTCTGCGTGGGCAAGGCCCGCAGACGTCAGCAACATTAAGGCCGGAATGCAGGCAGTTAAGCGGGGTGCATATCTCATGGTCGGGTTCCCTGGGTTGATGTTGGGGTGGAAAGTGAAAGCCGGGACTGGCTTGCCTGTTCAAACAGCGCACGCCGTAAGGTAAATGCAGCGGACGGCGACGGAATCAGCACCGAGGTGCGATCCCGTTGCAGTTCGCTCCAGCGGTGGCAGGCCACCATGCGGTTGTCACTGACAGTTTCAAGTTGCGGCTCCACCTGCCGACATGCGTCGATGGCATAGGCGCAACGGGTATGGAAACGGCAGCCGGAAGGCATATTGGCCGGATTGGGCATGTCGCCCTGCAGCACCGGCACCGGCCGTTTAACGCCGGGCGTGAGCAACGGCGCGGACGCAATCAGCGCCTGGGTATACGGATGCAGCGGCTGATCAAAAATGTCATCGGTGCTGGCCAGTTCGACGATTTGCCCGAGGTACATCACCGCTACGCGGTCGCTCATATGGCGGATCACGGCCAGACCGTGTGCGACGATAATCATCGTCAGCCCGAACTGTTGTTTCAGGCTTTCCAGCAGATTGACCACCTGCGCCTGCACCGACACATCGAGCGCCGACACCGGTTCATCTCCCAGCAGCAGTTTCGGCGAGGACGCCAGCGCGCGGGCGATACCGATGCGCTGGCGCTGGCCGCCGGAAAACTCATGGGGATAGCGGTTACTGAAAGCGGATGGCAGGCCGACGGTGGTCAGCAGTTCACGTACTTTCGCCTGCCTGTCCGCTTTACCCCTGACAATGTTGTGCAGCCACAGCGGCTCGCCAACGATCTCTTCCACGGTCATGCGCGGGTTGAGTGAGGCAAACGGATCCTGAAAGATGATTTGCAGGTCGCGGCGCAGTTTTTTCATCTGGTCAGCGGAAAACTGTTTCAGGTTTTCGCCTTCGTAGAATACGTCACCGTCAGAGGCGCTGAGCAGTTGCAACAACAGCCGGCCCAGTGTCGATTTTCCTGAGCCGGATTCGCCGACAATCGCCAGCGTTTCGCCGTGCCAGACGCGTAAGGACACACGATCGACTGCCTGCACGATTTTCGGTGTGCTGAATAATGATGACGGGCCTTTAAAGACTTTGCTCAGTCCGGCGGCTTCCAGAATGGGGCGGGGGGCGAGGCTCATGCGCAGGCTCCTTCGGCGGACAACGTGAAATGGTTTTCCAGCGGTGCGAAGAAACAGGCGACGTGGTGCGGCGACTGATTCAGGGCGCGCAACGGCGGGCGCTCCCGGTGGCAGCGTTCGGCGGCAAACGGGCAGCGCGTTGAAAAACGGCATCCCTGCGGCATGTCTTTGGGTAACGGCACGGCACCGGGGATGGTGGAAAGTGCACCCTGACGTGAGGCCAGCGATGGCATCGACCCCATCAGTCCGATGGTATAAGGGTGCTGCGGATTATTGAAAATATCGGCTACCTGACCCTGCTCGACAATCTGCCCGGCGTACATCACCGCCACGCTGTCGGCGACTTCTGCCACCACGCCCAGGTCGTGTGTAATCAGCAATAACGCGCTGCCGGTTTCCTGCTGAATACGGTTGAGCAGGGCGAGGATCTGCGCCTGAATGGTGACGTCCAGCGCGGTAGTGGGTTCATCGGCAATCAGCAGTTGCGGACGGTTGACCAGTGCCATGGCAATCATCACACGCTGACGCATGCCGCCGGAAAGCTGGTGCGGATAGGCATCCATCCGCAGTTCCGGGGCCGGGATCTGCACTTTTTTGAGCATTTCCAGGGCCTGTTCACGAGCCGGTTTTTTGCCGGCGCCCTGATGACGCATCACCGCTTCGGCCAGTTGATCGCCGAGTGTCAGCGCCGGATTGAGTGAAGTCATCGGTTCCTGAAAAATCATTGCCAGCTCCTGACCGCGCAGGTCAGCATACTGACGCTCCGACAGACCGGTGAGGGAGGTATTATTCAGGCGGATATCCCCCTGCAATACTTTTGCGCCGGCGGGCAATAATCCCATCAGTGCCAGCGAAGTGACGCTTTTACCGCAACCGGATTCGCCCACCAGCGCCAGTGTTTCTCCGGCTTCAAGCTGTAAGGAAATGTCGTCGAGTACGGTGGCCGGTGAACCGGAAAACTGCACACGCAGGTTGCTGATGTGTAACAGTGGTGTGACGGGGCCTGCCGGGTCAGTCATCAGTAAAATCCTCCTCATCATGCAGGGTGGAAAGAAATGCCTGTTGCAGCGCCAGAAGATGCTCGCGCATCACTTTTGCGGCCTCTTTCGGCTGGCGTGCGGCAATGTGTTCTACGATGCGTTCGTGGTGATCGTCGTAACGGTTCAGGCGCTCCTGATTACGCGCCGCGTTGCGCACCGCCAGCCAGCTCGGATCCCGACGTATGGCGTCGACGGCATCGAACAGACCGAGCAACAACCGGTTACCGGCGGCATCGGCGATGGCGCGGTGAAAGGCGCTGTCCCAAAGCTCAATCTGATCCGGGTCGCCGCGTGACATCGTTTTCACCTTGTCCAGTAAACGGCGCATAAGCTGGATCTGTTCCGGCGTGGCACGCAGGGCGGCATATTTCGCCAGCCCCGGTTCAATTTGCAGACGGGCTTCCATCACTTCCTGCAAATTAGATTGTTTCGGCAACGCCTGCAGACTCAGCGGCCGGGCAGGGCCATTCGGTCCGATAAACGTACCTTTCCCCTGCTTGCGCCACACCCGGCCTTCCTCTTCCAGCACATCCAGCGCCCGGCGGATTTCCCGGCGGCCGACATCAAACATCTGCATCAGATCGCGTTCTGCCGGCAGCGGTTGAGTCTGATCCGGATGCTGTTGTATCAGCTGTCGCAGCTGTTCAAGTGCTGAATTCGAGGTGCCGTTAGAAGGAGATTGCGCCCCGGAGTGTGTTGTCATATTTCAGTTTCCCGCTGGGAATTAAATCGTTAGTCAGTCCTTTGCATTTTCCGAACCAATTTTGTAATGGTTCATGAGAAAGTTTTGCAAAACGGAGAATTTGTTTTTAATTTCAAATGTATAAAAAATCACCCGCTTTAGAGAGAGGATCGATTTATGGTTTATAAGACATTGATATTTATCTGATATGCACAAGTGTAGTGCGTTAAAATAATGTTAACGGATCGTCATGGTGCGTGATTTATCGGTATGAGAAGTCGATCAAATAAGCGGAATAACTTAGCTAATGGTTCGCTATATCGTTGCTTCACCAAAGAAGGAAAGGGTCGGGCGGGGTATTAAGGAATAATTCGCAGGCCGGAGAGGATGCGGGCAGTGGTTTCGTCTGCCAGTTTGTGACTACTGGTCAGGTTTTCGCAGGGAGCGTGCAGGGCAAAACCCAAAATAATCCGCCTTTGAATTTAAGATCGTGCGGGCGATTCAGAAATCTTGCTGAATGGAGCGGCCTGGAGACCAGAGGCTCCAGGACCGGGTGAAGGAACCGCGAAGCGGCAAGATTTCCAGCCTGTCGCTGAGATACCTGAAACATAGTCAGCGAGCGGAGCGCGCAGTGAAAGAGCCGGAGATTCCTAAGAGGCGCGGCGACAGGCGCCTCTTAGGGCCAGTGTGGGTGGCAACCCACGGTCTTTGTTTGAGGTTATCGTCAGAAATAACAGGTTTATATACCGCTGTTCCCCCAATCACTCCCGACAAAACCCGTGTCTAATAACTATCATCAGAGGGGTGCAAACCCGGTTAGTCGTAACTCTGAGGGTTGAGGTCGTCCGAAGAAATATCCCTGGAACAACGTACAACCTTCTTCTTTCAGACGCCGGAACTGCTCATCAGTTTCCACACCTTCTGCCGTGGTCTGAATATCAAGGCTGCGGCTCATGCCGGTAATGGCACGGATGATCGCCAGGGCTTCGCGGCTGTCATGCATGTCGTTAATGAATGACCGGTCAATTTTGATTTTGTCGAACGGGAATGACCGCAGATAACTCAGCGATGAATAACCGGTGCCGAAATCGTCCAGCGCAATCCGTACACCCAGCGATTTGAGTTTTCTCAATGTGCTGATATTACCGAGCGTATTGTCGAGCAGTACCGATTCCGTGATTTCTACTTCCAGACGTGACGGATCCAGACCCGAGGCTTCCAGTGCTGATTCCACCACCGACACCAGGCCGCTGTTTTTGAACTGTACTGGCGAAAGGTTAACGGCAATCGTCTGATTGTCTTTCCAGGTGGCGGCTTCGCGGCAGGCTTCGTGCAAGGCAAAGGAACCCAGACTGTGGATCAGCCCTGTTTCTTCGGCAATCGGAATGAAATCGACCGGCATGATCAGCCCGTTTTCCGGGTGATGCCAGCGCATCAGCGCCTCGTAACCTATCACCGCATCGTGACGGGCATCAGTGATCGGCTGGTAGTAAAGACGTAACTGATTACAGGTAATAGCGTCGCGTAAATCCATTTCCACCACACGGCGTTTGCGCGCGGCGGCATCCATCTCAAGGCGGAAATCTTCGTAACGGTTACGGCCGTTACGTTTGGCTTCATATAATGCCATATCCGCACGACGCAGCAGTTGATCCGGGGTGCTTTGCGCCGAACCGGCGAGCGCAATACCGATGCTCAGGCCGACGGTCAGTGAATGGCCGTCGATGATCACCGGAGGACGTACCGATTCAATCAGACGTTTGGAAATCTGATGTGCGGCGGAAATGTCTTTCAGCCCCGGCAGCACCACGGCAAATTCATCACCGCCGATGCGCGCCAGTGTGTCGTCATCGCGCAGCGTCATGCGCAGACGTTTGGCAATTGCACGCAGCAGCTCATCACCAATCTGATGGCCAAGCGCGTCATTCACATTCTTGAAATTATCGAGATCCAGGCACAGCGTGGCAGTATGGCTTTGCGTATAGCTGTCGCGCTGCAACGCCTCGTTGAGGCGCTGGCTGAACAGGATACGGTTCGGCAGACTGGTCAGATTATCATGATGCGCCATGTGATGAATACGGGCATGCGCGGCCTGTTGATCTGTCACGTCATCGGCAATCATCATAACGTAACTGGTCTGCGGATCGTGCCCGCGGATCACTGAACTGGTGGTCTGCAATGTCCGGTCGCCAATGGCGGTCAGCAATTGCTGCTCGCTGCGGTGTACGCCTTCTGCACGCAGACATTCATCCGACTGTTTATTAATAAAAGTGCTCAGCCCGACACCCATACAATCCTGCGGGCGCTTGCCGAGCATTTTATCGCGGGGGATCCCCAGCAGACGCTCTGCCTGGCGGTTGACCAGCAGAATTTCACGTGAGACAGCATTCTCGACAATCACCGAGGAGGGGATATTCGCGATCACGGTATTAAGGAACTGTGATAAAGACGACAGTTGTTCGCTGTTGGATTCGGCCAGTTCTTTGGCCTGTAACAGTGCCTGTTCCGTTTCGCGACGCTCCGTGATATCACGGGTGATTTTGGCAAATCCGATGATCTCCCCGGCTTCGCGCAAGGCTTCAATAATGATGTGCGCCCAGAAGCGCGTGCCGTCTTTGCGCTGTCGCCAGCCTTCGGATTCGTAACGGCCGGTGGAACGTGCTGTTTCCAGCCCGCGTTGTGGCCATCCGTTTTGTCGGTCTTCTTCGGTGTAAAAACAGGAAAAATGCTTACCGACAACTTCTTCTGGCGTATAACCTTTTGCCCGCTGCGCACCGGCATTCCAGTTCGCAATATGGCCATCGGGCGTCAGCATGTAAATAGCGTAGTCTTCTACGCGCTGAACCAGCAATCGATAAAGTACATCAGAATCTTCACTCATATTATTTGCCTGATAGCTGGCCGTCTCTGCACGGGGTCCGTCCAAATCAGAGTCCGGCTAAATAGTGCGCCTGTTCCCGACGCATTTTTGCTGTGGTGTGCTTGTGAAACGTTAGCATAAGAAAATTCTCACTTCGCCAAATTTTGCTTCTAACCTACTTAAATTTAAGAATATTTAGCAAAAATAACGGTCTTAAGTGAAATTTGTTATTGGAGTTTTAAATAACAGGGAAGTTATCGGCAGCACAGATTAAGGCTTTAATAAAAAGGCACAGAATGTTCATGTTTTACATACTGTTAAAATTTCAATAAAAAAGCCGCAACAGGGTGCGGCTTCATCTTTGGCGCTTAAAAGCACTCAGGTTTTATTTGCGGTTTCGGCTTCATTTTGCCGATAAACCCAAATCCGGATCACACCGCATACGATCCCAGCCGGTATAATTTTTCACCTCTGGGACTTTGTTGGGGATGTTCTGGAAATTGGCTCTGTAAGCGAAAATGGTTCGTGGTGGTGTACCCTGCAATGAATTCCATGAAACGTAATTTTCTCCCCATTTCCCCCCGCCATATCCTGGCCTTATATGGTTAGTTTGAGACTGTCCGCGACTATTACTGAATGTGTAATCAATGCCGCTACCGCCGGGTTCAAGCCGCGGGTCGTCAAACGGTTTTGAACTCATATAAAGGTCGCCGTGTTTGGTCAACACATAGCCCTGATCGTTGACGACAGTGATGGATTCGATTTCGTCCCGTTGTGGGCCGTCAGCCCCGTACTGAACCGCGCCGGTACCGGGGGAGAAACGGGCTCCCTCCCATGTACGGCCATAATCTTTTGAAATCAAGAAACCAGATAAGTCATCCCATGGAATTGCAATATATTTTTCAGATGGATGCACAAATTTAAAAAATGAAATCCGAAATATTGGGTTGTCACGATGGACCACTTCAGTCCGTATATTTCTTGTTATGTCGACGTACCACAACGCGCCTTCGCAATGATTTCCTTCAAGTTCGAGATAACGATGAGCGTCAAATTGATAAACAACTTGTAGAGGCGTCTTGTAGGGGGTTGATTGTCCGACTCCAGACCAAAAAATCAACAGGCTTGTTAATGTTATTTTAGTGCTTTTCATAGAACTTCCTTGCTCAAATCTGAGGCGCTGGCATTTCCCACTGCAAAACATCTGTCAGATTCGTACCCAGACTATTTGGCCTGACACGAGCGCCATAATCATTCAAAACACCGAAATCTCCCATAGGCATTCCTTTTTCCCGTTCGGGTTTGTTCATAAGTGCCTTTACTGCTTTCGGTAGTACGCCATCCAGATAGTACTTTTTAACACTTGGATCCGGATTCATTTCACGACGCCAGTCAGCCTTTAATAACAATCCTTCCCAAAACACCTGATATTCAAATGCCTGACATTGTCCGATGGCCAGATCAAACGCGGTAGATTTCTGCGCCACTTCAATGTTGGTCACAATAGAGGAGTGCTGGCTGAACGTGGTATCCATTTTTATTGCCCGGTTCAGTTCTTTATCTGTCATCCGGCGCAGCACTACCAGCTGGCGGAAATAGCCATTAAGTTCATGATAAATGCCGCTGACAATATCCCAGGGATATTGGCTTCTCAGCTCTTCCAGCTGGGCTTCGTTCAGCGCCACACCATTATCCAGATATTGAAATTGTGCGGAGGCGGGGACATCAATACATTCGGCAGGAAAACGTTCGGCTTTCATCGCGGCTTTAGCCATTTTAGGATCGTTACCGCTCAGCGCCGCCTTATAACCTTTTCCCTGTGCCATCAGCTTAAAGACAAAAGGATCGGGTAAAACCGGGGCATTGACGGTGACGTCGGTAAATGAATAGCCGGTATCGGCTGAGTCATCAGGTTGACGTGCAGGCATCTCAAAATGAAACGCTGTCTTATCGCCGACGATGACGTCTTTACAGAAAACACGCTGATAGAGGTTGTCACCTGACTGTGCTTTGATTTTATCGGGGATCCCCCGCCAGCCGAACCCCTGAATGGGCGACATGGAGACCACCTGATCGTTAGGACAAAAATAGTTATACACCTTGCCGAAATTATTACGGTTATATAGCGGGTCGTCCCACGGCGATTTATTTAATGAAATACAGCCGGTGTCGTGCAATTGCTGAAGATAGGCACTGTCATGAGAGGTTGCACCCGGTGCGTAGAGAGCGTTTTGAGACATAAGCTGGCAAAAATTGCGCAGCGTTTTTTGTCGTCCCTGACGGGTTTGCTGATTTCCGGGCATGGCGTTTTCCAGCCAGCGGTTTTCCAGCGCATACGGTGAATGATTGAGTATTACGCAATCGGCGGGTGCCGCGCCTTCAGCCTGCACCCACATGTTGGCCAGCATGGTAATTATCGTGCCCTGACTGTGGGCAACAATATTGATGGTGTCATTCTGAGTTAACGGATTTTGTCTGATATCTAAAATCAGATCCGCCAGTCGGCGTGCGGCATAAGCCTGATAAATCCGGTGCGGGTTTTGGTAAATCGGATGACTCCAGTCGCCGTGATTTTCGAGATCACTGCGGGATTTGAACAGCCCGACGGCTTCTAAAATACGGCCGGATGCACCGGGACCAAACATATCCGGAATGCAGGTGGTGGCATTGGCAAAAGTGCCGCCGCCTTTGGCGGATGTCGGGTCAAGCCAGTTATTGAGATTGTCGATATTTTGATTGTCATGTTGTCGTATTTTGACAGCATCATTTTCGCGGTAGGTATCATAAGGCAGGTCAGCGTTATGGTGTTTTTCGGGTAAGTCTTTTCGGTACTGCTTCTGATCCTGCTCCCAGGTGTTATGGTCGACCGGTTTATAACCCCAGTAAAACGGAATAACCGGTGAGCGGTTAGCGACCCCGATACAGGTGTGATCCTGCACACTACAGGTGAGTTTCGCGACATTGTCACCGGCGTCGGAAATCATGAATTCGTGCGTTTTCCATTCATGGGGATGAAGATCCTGACGCCCGAGGCGGGTATTCAGTCCGGCACAAATGCCGGTATCCTGATCCTGGTAAGCCTCACCGACATCATTCACGCCGTGGACGAGAATGACAATACAGGGAAGCGGGCGCATAACGGCACAGTTTTGAATTGTCATTGCGCCTGCACTGACAGGGCGTCCAATATCACCTTCTGATAAAATTTTTGGCGTGCGAATATTTTTGTGAATCATTTCACTCATCGTTTAACTCCTTCTAAACACTTGTTTGACTAACTATTCCCTATAAATAATTTCAATAATAACACCCATAAAAACAACGAATTAACAGTTTAAGTCTACCACGTCAGCTCGGTTTAGATAAGGCCCGTCAATCACCGACTCCCGCAGAATAAGCTCTGACACGAATTTATTCTGTTCAGATAAATAGCCGCCGTCGAGCATAGAAATAATCTGATTAATGACTTCACTGACCATATCGCTGACCGGGTCTTTCACGCTCGACAATGCGGGAATAAGAAACGGTGCGGTGGGAATATTATCAAACCCGATCACCGAAACCTGTGAAGGTACCGAAATACCGGCTTCGTTGAGTTTTTTCATCGCGCCAATCGCCATTTCATCATTACTGGCCAGAATAGCGCTGAACGGTTCGCCGCTCGTCAGCAGGGTTTCGACGGCGGCAGCACCGCTGGCCGCAGACCATTTCCCCTGCACAATCAGCGATTCCTTGACCGGCAGTCCGGCTGCTGCGAGCGCTTCTTTATAACCGGAAAGACGTTCAATGGCTGTCGGGGAATCCAGGGAGCCGGTGATAAACGCAATATGATGGTGGCCACGTTCAATCAGCGCCTGCGTGGCCTTATAACCGGATCCTTTGTGGTCGCAATAAATACAATGGCTCTGATGTTTGCGCAGTTTACGGTTAACGACCATCACCGGCTTATTATATTTGTCGATCAGTTCATCCATTTCATCCACGGATAAAAAACGCGGATAAATAATGATGCCGTCACAGCGTAAATCATGCAGAAACTGAATGGCTTCGCGTTCTTCTTCGGCGCTGTGTTTGCCATCAACCAGGATCAGCTGACGTCCGTTGGCGTCGAGTTTTTTGGCCGCCTGAGAAATTAGCTCACTGAAATAGTTGCCGTTATACAGCGTGTTGGTTACCACCAGACCGATGCACATCGATTTGCTGGTCGCCAGGTTGCGCGCCAGTAAATTCGGCCGGTATCCCGCTTCCTCGATGGCTTTAAAGACCTGATCTTTGGTTTCCTGGCTTACATAACCTTTACCGGAAAGCACACGGGAAACGGTGGCTTTGGAAACGCCCGCTTTGGTTGCCACTTCCTGCATTGTCGACATCAGGGTTTCCTGAAAGATAAAAATGAGCCGCCATTCTACACATTTCAGCGGTTTTGCGATGTTTTTGGCATAACAGAACGATAGTGAGAGATCACCATCACAAAAATAAAACGACGTTGCAATTTTTTATTGAAGTCTCGCAAGGAACTGCACATTCTCGTGTGAAACCGGTTACCTATTGTTTCACCAAAACCACCATGTTTCATAAAAAGCGGTTTCACAGAAGTCAGTGCTTCTGAAAAACATTCATAACCCTATGAATCCGAGAGAGTTGTCACTCATGTCTAAAAATTTTGCAGCAATATCACAGTCGATTGTTGATGCCATCGGCGGCCCACAGAACGTGGCGGCAGTGACGCACTGCATGACGCGGCTACGTTTCGTACTGAATGACGAATCGGCCGTTGATGCCGCGACACTGAAAGCCATTAGCGGCGTGATGGGCGTGGTGCGCAACGAAAAACAGTGTCAGGTGATCATCGGTAACAACGTTTCCCAGGCGTACGCTGAAGTGCTGAAATTGCTGCCGGAAGGGTTTTCTGCCGGTAACAATGACGTGCCGGCAAAAAACAAAATTACCCTCAAACGCATCGGCTCCGGCATCCTGGATGCGCTGATCGGCACTATGTCACCGCTGATCCCGGCCATTATCGGCGGGTCAATGGTGAAATTGCTGGCGATGATCCTGGATATGACCGGTGTGTTAGGTAAGGGCGCTTCAACGCTCGTCATCCTCAACACCATTGGCGACGGCGCATTCTTCTTCCTGCCGGTTATGGTGGCGGCATCAGCGGCGGTGAAGTTCAAAACCAATATGTCGCTGGCGATTGCGATTGCCGGTGTCCTTGTCCATCCTGCATTTATCGATTTAATGGCGAAAGCGGCGCAGGGGCAGAAAGTCGAATTTATCGGCATTTCAGTCACGGCGGTGAAATACACCTACACCGTTATTCCGGCGCTGTGCATGACCTGGCTGCTGTCTTACATTGAAAAATGGGTGGACCGTATCACGCCGGTCGTCACTAAAAACTTCCTGAAACCTATGCTGATTATGCTGATCGCAGCCCCCGTTGCCATCATGCTGATCGGCCCGCTGGGCATCTGGATTGGCACCGGGATTTCTGCGGCGGTGTATACCGTACACAGTTATCTGGGCTGGCTGTCAGTCGCTATTATGGGGGCGGCCTGGCCGCTGCTGGTGATGACCGGCATGCACCGTGTGTTTACGCCAACCATTATTCAGACCATCGCTGAAACCGGTAAAGAAGGCATGGTCATGCCATCCGAAATCGGCGCAAACCTGTCCCTGGGCGGTTCTTCACTGGCGGTCGCATGGCGTACCAAAAATCCGGAACTGCGTCAGACGGCGCTGGCCGCGGCGGCTTCAGCCATTGTCGCCGGGATTTCCGAACCTGCATTGTATGGTGTGGCGCTGCGCCTCAAACGTCCGCTGATCGCCTGCTTAATCAGCGGATTTATCTGCGGGGGTGTGGCGGGATTAGGCGGACTCGCCAGCCATTCGATGGCATCGCCGGGGCTGTTTACCAGTGTGCAGTTCTTCGACCCGTCGAATCCGATGAGCATTGTCTGGGTGGCGGGCGTGATGGTCCTCGCCGTGGTGATTTCCTTCTTCACCACGCTGCTGCTCGGATTTGAAGACATTCCTGTCGAAACCGTGACGCCGAAAGAGATAAAAACGGCAGATACCTCGGCTTCCGTTGCCTTTGCGGTTTCACCAGGCGCGGCAAAATCACATTAAAGAAGAGGATTTCACATGGCAGCATCAGCATTTCCTGAGGGCTTTTTATGGGGCGGCGCAATTGCCGCAAACCAGGCCGAGGGTGGCAGTTTTGAAGGGGGTAAGGGACTGACGACGGTAGATATGATCCCGCATGGCGCGCAGCGTCTGGCAGTCAAAACCGGTCAGGAAAAACGTTTCTCCCTCAGGGCCGGTGAATTTTATCCGGCGCATCAGGCGATTGACTTCTACCATCGATACAAAGAAGACATCGCGCTGATGGCAGAAATGGGTTTTACCGTATTTCGCACTTCGATTGCCTGGAGCCGTCTTTATCCGAAAGGTGATGAGCTGACCCCGAATGCAGAAGGTATCGCGTTTTACCGGGATGTGTTTGCGGAGTGCAAAAAGCATGGCATTGAGCCGCTGGTAACGTTATGCCATTTTGATGTGCCGATGCATCTGGTGATCGAATACGGCTCGTGGCGCAACCGTAAAATGGTGGAATTTTTCGCCCGCTATGCCCGAACTTGCTTTGAAGCGTTCGACGGGCTGGTGAAATACTGGCTGACCTTTAACGAGATCAATATCCTGCTGCACAGCCCGTTCTCCGGTGCCGGTTTGGTCTTTGAAGAGGGTGAAAATCAGGAACAGGTGAAATATCAGGCGGCGCACCATGAGCTGGTGGCAAGTGCTTTAGCGACAAAAATTGCCCATGAAGTGAATCCTGATAATCAGGTCGGCTGTATGCTGGCGGGGGGGAACTTCTATCCGCAAACCTGCAAACCGGCTGACGTGTGGGCGGCCCTGCAAAAGGACCGGGAGAACCTGTTTTTCATTGATGTTCAGGCACGGGGCGAATATCCGTCTTATACCCGGCGCGTGTTTGCAGAGAAGGGCGTGAACGTGGTGACCGAGCCGGGCGACGATGACATCCTGAAAAACACCGTCGATTTCGTATCCTTTAGCTACTACGCCTCACGCTGTGCGTCGGCAGATATGAACGACAACAACAGCAGCGCGGCGAATATCGTTAAATCACTCAAAAACCCGTACATCGAAGCCAGCGAATGGGGCTGGGGCATTGATCCGCTTGGTCTGCGCATCACCATGAATATGATGTACGACCGTTACCAGAAGCCATTATTCCTGGTCGAAAATGGCCTCGGCGCGAAAGATGAAATCAACGCGCAGGGTGAAATCAATGACGATTACCGCATCAGCTACCTGCGTGAACATATCCGCGCCATGGGGGAGGCGATCACCGACGGCGTTCCGTTGATCGGTTATACGTCATGGGGCTGTATCGATCTGGTGTCCGCCTCGACCGGTGAAATGAGCAAGCGCTACGGCTTCGTTTATGTCGACCGCGACGATGCCGGGAATGGCACGCTGGAAAGAAAGAGAAAGAAATCATTCTGGTGGTATAAGAAAGTGATTGCCAGTAACGGCGCAGATCTGGACTGACCCGTCACGGGAATACCCAAACCGGGTATTCCCGCCTCTCCCTGCGGGGCATCACGTCGCCGTATTTTGCCTTTTACACGCTTTCAGAATGCTTAAATTTGCCTGCCGGCTCTGCAAATTACGTAAAAAGAGTGTGATCTCAATTGAATAACCCGGACATGCAATTTGCCGTCGTGGTTAAGAGGGAATAAAAAATGGCTCTTTATAGACGTTAATGCATTTTATATCAGGAGCGATAAATGAAAGCGCAATGGAGCAGGGAAGAGGCGGCAGTGTGGAGTGAACAACAGGGCTGGATTTGCGGATTTAATTATCTGCCGCGCACGGCGGTGAACTGGACGGAACTGTGGCAGCGTGAAACCTTTGATGCACTGACCATTGATCAGGAACTCGGCTGGGCGCAGGATGCGGGTTATAACCAGTTGCGCATCAACCTGCCGTTCATCGTCTGGCAGGCCGATCGCGACGGTTTGCTGTCGCGCATCGATCAGTTTCTCAGTATTGCCAGTCGTCATGAAATCAGGGTCATGCTCACGCTGTTGGACGATTGCGGATTTTCCGGTGACGAGCCGTTTCTGGGGCCGCAAAAAGCGCCGGAACCGGGTAAACACAACAGTCAGGCGGCCGCCAGTCCGGGGCGTGATGTGGTCTGCAACCGCGAGATGTGGCCGGAAGTGGAACGCTATGTGCGTGACATCATCCGTCATTTCCGCACCGATGACCGCGTTGCCATTTGGGATTTGTACAACGAGCCGGGAAACCGTGGCACGTTCGCTACCGGACTGGAAGAAGTGTTGTATGACGAAAAACTGGAAGTATTTGCTCTCGAACTGATGCAAAAGGTGTTTGTCTGGGCGCGCGGGGAGGATCCGGTTCAGCCGCTGACCGTGGGGGCATGGCATGTCTCACAGGATTTGGATCAGCCCGAAAGCGAGTTTTTCACGCATCCGGTTGACGTTGCGGCGGCCGGGCTTTCTGATGTCATCAGTTTTCATGCGTATGTCGCAACACCAAAACTTTTACAGGCATTGCGTTTCTGGCAGAAATTTGGCCGCCCGATATTATGTACCGAGTGGCTGGCGCGCCATGTCGGCAGCGTATTCGAGGAGCAACTTCCCCTGTTCAGCGCGTTGAATGCCGGGTGTTATCAATGGGGATTAGTGCGCGGCAAAACCCAGACGACACTGCCCTGGCCTTCGGTACGCAAGGGCAATCACGATTACGCTCATTTATGGTTTCACGACGTACTCGACGAATACGGTATTCCGTTCCGGCGCGCCGAAATGGATCTGGTGCGCCGTTTAACGCGTGTTAAAAAGAGTGACGTCTCTTAAGGGGCAACGCCTTATCCCGGCTATTGCTTAACGGAGACTCATTAACCGGCCAGGAAACCGGACGTTCACTTCTGGCCGTTGTTTTTACATGCTGAACTATACGCAGGAATCGGAAATATTGCGGGGGAATAACCATTTGCAGATTATTAGCCATGCCTTGTAAGTCATTTAAATTATCGCGGCAATGGAATTTACACTGACTGTACTCCATAATATCCCAGCGGCATTCCTTCAGCTGGAATAAAGGTACACGCGAAAATACTTTCAAAATAGTGGGGCCTTTGAAAGGATTAATACCGACAGCTTTTTTTCCATGATGCGCGGGATTGAACATATCACGTGACTCGGCGGCTCGTGAAAAATAACCCACTAAAAAATCATCATCTCTTGCGACATATAACCCTGAACCTAAAGCAGCGTAGGCATGGCTTTCCCTGGGGCCATATTTTACTAATTGCAAAGCAGAAGCGGCACTTGTGCCATGGTAGCCCAGTAAATACATATAACCTCCGGTGTTATAAATTTCTTCATATATATATGATGTTCAGGTATTTCTGAATATTCGCGGCCTCACAGGCCGGATCACAAACCGGCAGAAATATAACGCCTGCCGGAAGATTTTAATAGTCAGATAAATTTCACGCCGGATAGGAGCTTTTGCAACTCTCTGTTTTTATAGGGGTTGTGTGGCCTGCGTGTGATTTGATGAATCACTTATTAAGCACCGCAAAATACCTGATACGGTCAATTATCATCAGGGAGAGCTTTTTATGAACAATATATTTATCTTTAAGATGACTTTCACCGGTTTATCATAAAAGGGCACAGTAATGCGCCCGGAATTTCCCGTTTACCTCCACTTAAATTTCTGAATCTTTCTGTCATACCCACCCCGATTCTCCGCTTCGCAGGAGAGGGCGCTGACCGGGCCGTTTTGCCTTACCCCTTCCGGCACACTTCTTGCTTTACTTTCTCAATCTCTGGCCAATATCAGGTTCATTCATGTCCCTTTCTGCCCTTAATTTTGTACTGGCATCGAAAAAAAGTGAAATTCTCTGCCTGCAACAGCTGTTGGAAATGGGCAGGCTGGTCGGCGCGGTCAGCAGGCTGATCCACATGCTGCAACGTGAACGGGGCACGGCGAATATCTATTTATGTTCGCACGGCGAACTGTGGGCGGAGCAACTGGGTGAGCGGGCGCTACAGGTCCGGATGGCGGAACAGGCAGTGGATCAGCAGTTGCTTGCGCTGGATCTGAACGGTCAGAGCATAGGTAATGCGCCGCGTCTGTTCAGCCGTATCGCTGCCGTCTTACACAGCCTCAGCACCTTGCCGGTGTTGCGCCGTCAGGTGCAGGTACAGGATATCAGCCAGCCGGAAGCGATGCGGCAATACAGCGAGGTTATCCGCACACATTTGGCGCTGGTGTTTGAAGCCGCTGATATTTCAGGTGATCCGTCTATTTCGCGTACGTTACTGGCAATGTTCAGTTTTATGCAGGGTAAAGAACTGGCCGGACAGGAGCGTGCAACCGGCGCAGCAGGATTTGCCGCACGGCATTTCGATGACGTGGCACACCAGCAGCTTTTGGCACTGATCGAAGGCCAGGAGCGGTGTTTTCAAACCTTCAGGGAGTTTGCCGATGCCCGCTGTCTGGCGCAGTGGCAACAGCAACTGGACACCGACAGCAGCGAGTTCGAGCGCCTGCGGCGAATTGCCTGTACCCGCACCACACCGGCGGACGAGGGTCCGGCTGCCGCACTGCGTTGGTTTGAGGTGACCACGGCACGTATTGACGGGATGAAAGTGGTGGAAGATGTGCTTGAAGACGTTCTGATGGCGTGCTGCCGCGAGCGGATCCGTGAAGCGCAGGCGTCTCTTGCCCTTCAGCAGCAGGATATCGGGCAAATTCCCCCGCAGGATTCGCATTATCCGGCGCTGATCCCGCCGCAACTGAGTCGTTCCGTCCTGGAACTGGTCGAGCAGCAATCCCGTCAGTTACAGGCGCTCGACGCTGAACTGGCCGGGCTTCGCGCGACGCTGGCTGAGCGAAAGCTGGTGGAACGCGCCAAAGGATTGCTGATGCAACATCACGGGCTGACCGAACCGCAGGCACATAAAACCCTGCGTGATATGGCGATGAACCAGAACAAGAAACTGTCGGACATCGCCGAAGCGATGCTTGCGGTGTCGGCAGTATTAGGGAAGAAAAGTGATTAATCCTTAAGGAGTATCTGCACTGTTGGTGTGCCATTGTGATGTGCACCACGTGCTGTCGCGGTGCACCGGGCGGCGGGAATGACGCGGCAAAGCCGCTAACAGTCTGTTTTTACAGTGATGTACGAAGTTGGCATATAAGCTGCATTGTTTTTACGACATAAGGACTAAACCAATGGCGGTTTAGTCAGGATTACGGATAAAGGCGTCCGTCAGCGTTCAGGAAACTGAGCGCTGACTGGACGCTTTTTTTTTGTTCATTTTTCAACATCACAGGAAGCCGCAATGACGCCAGATGATAAAAAAACTCCGGGACAATTCTCCCGCCGCCGCTTTATTGCCGGCAGTGCGGTACTGGGCGGCAGCATGATGATGCCGGGCTTTATGAACAGCGTCTGGGCGGCCGGTTCAGATGCGCCCGAGAAAAAAGAAATCCGCGTCGGATTTATTCCGCTGACCGATTGTGCCTCCGTGGTGATGGCGGCAGTGAAAAAATTTGATGAAAAGTACGGCATCAAAATTATCCCCAGCAAGGAATCGAGCTGGGCATCAGTGCGCGACAAACTCGTGTCCGGCGAACTCGATGCCGCGCATGTGCTTTACGGGCTGGTGTATGGCCTGCAACTGGGCGTATCCGGTCCGCAGCACGACATGGCAATGCTGATGTCGCTCAATAATAACGGACAGGCGATCACGCTTTCTAATCAGCTGAAACAGGCCGGTGTCACCGACGGGGACTCGCTGAAAAAAAGGGTCGATGCCAGCGCGAAAGGCACCTACACCTTTGCGCAGACTTTCCCCACCGGTACTCACGCCATGTGGCTGTATTACTGGCTGGCGAACGCCGGTATCCACCCGTTTAACGATGTGCGTAACGTGGTCGTGCCGCCGCCGCAAATGGCAGTGAACATGAAGATCGGCAACATGAGCGGTTACTGCGTCGGCGAACCCTGGAATCAGCGCGCCATTCAGGACGAAATAGGTTTCACTGCGGTCACGTCACAGGATATCTGGCCGGATCATCCGGAAAAAATTCTCGGCACCACGTCGGCCTGGGTCGCGGCTAATCCCAACGCCGCCCGTTCGCTGACCGCTGCGGTACTTGACGCCTCACGCTGGATTGACACTTCTGACGCCAACCGTATCGAAACCGCGCAGGTTATCTCAGCACGAGCCTACATCAATACGCCGGTGGCAACGATTCAGGGACGGATGCTTGGCGATTACGAAAACGGACTGGGCAAAAAGTGGAAAGACGCACACAGCATGCGTTTCTTCAACGACGGCGCGGTCAACTATCCGTATCTCTCCGACGGCATGTGGTTCCTGACTCAGCACAAACGCTGGGGATTGCTGAACAATGATCCGGACTATCTGGCCGTCGCCCAAAAAATTAACCGTATTGACGTCTATAAACAGGCGGCGACTGCAGCCGGTGGCATCAACCTGCCGTCCGGTGATATGCGCAGCAGCACGCTGATAGACGGAAAAGTCTGGGACGGCAGCAACCCTGCTGAATATGCCAACAGTTTTGCCATGAAACGTTAAGTGAGGTCGCTGATGTCCATGAATTCAAAATCTCATGTTGTCGCGCTGCCTGAACCGGTGAGTGCACAAATTGTACCGATCGCCCCGGTAACGCAGAACGCAGCCGCGCCGGTCAGTGCCGTAAAAACGACTGATACCGCACGGTTGCGCGTCGTGATGCACCGTGTTTTGCAAAAAGCTATTCCGGCGCTGCTGGGAGCCATCGTACTGATCGCCATCTGGCAAATTGCCGCGCTCAGCAGTAAAGGGTTTCCGACCCCGCTGAAAACCTGGGAAGCGGCGAAAGTGATTTTCGCCGATCCGTTTTACATCGCCGGGCCGAACGACATGGGCATTGGCTGGAACGTTCTGGCGTCGCTTAAACGTGTGGCGATGGGCTTCGGGCTGGCGGCACTGATCGGCATCCCGGCGGGATTTCTGATCGGGCGCTTCAGTTTTATCGCCAGCATGCTCAATCCGATCATTTCATTGCTGCGACCAGTCAGTCCGCTGGCCTGGTTGCCTATCGGTTTGCTGTTATTCCAGCGCGCAGAACCTGCCTCGGCGTGGACCATTTTTATCTGCTCGATCTGGCCGATGATCCTCAACACGGCTGAGGGCGTAATGCGTATTCCGCAGGATTATCTCAACGTCGCGCGGGTGCTGAAACTCAGTGAATTCACCGTGATGCGCAAGATCCTTTTTCCTGCCGTACTGCCTTACATCCTCACCGGTGTACGTCTGTCGATTGGTATCGCGTGGCTGGTGATTGTTGCCGCCGAAATGCTCACCGGTGGTGTCGGGATTGGTTTCTGGATCTGGAACGAATGGAACAACCTCAACGTGGAAAACATCATTATCGCCATTCTGCTGATTGGGGTTGTGGGGATGGTGCTGGAACAGGGGTTGATGGCCATTGCCCGCCGCTTCAGTTATGACAACCGTTAGGAGCCTGAGATGAAAAACAACCAAGCCATTATCCGCGTGCAGAACGTCAGCCAGAGTTTCCCGACCGCCAAAGGCCCGTTTCTGGCGCTCGACAATGTCAGCTTTGATATTGCACAGGGTGAAACGGTCAGCCTGATTGGTCATTCCGGTTGCGGAAAATCCACCTTGCTGAACCTGATTGCCGGGCTGAGCCGTCCGACGGAAGGCGTGCTGCTGTGTGATAACCAGGAAATTACCGGTCCTGGCCCGGAACGCGGCGTGGTGTTTCAGAACCATTCTCTGCTGCCGTGGCTGACCACTTTTGAGAACGTCGCGCTGGCGGTGAATCAGGTGTTCAAAGGGGTAATGAGTAAAAGTGAAATGCGTGACTGGATTTCGCACAACCTCGACCTGGTGCACATGGGACACGCTGCCGATAAACGTCCGGGTGAGATTTCCGGCGGTATGAAACAGCGGGTGGGCATCGCCCGTGCACTGGCGATGAAACCGAAAGTGTTACTGATGGATGAACCCTTCGGCGCACTCGACGCTTTAACCCGTGCGCATTTGCAGGATGCGGTGATGGAGATCCAGTCGCGCCTGAAAACCACGATTTTGCTTATTACACATGACGTGGACGAAGCGGTGCTGCTTTCGGATCGCGTAATGATGATGACCAACGGACCGGCAGCAAAAGTCGGCGACGTGTTGCAGGTGGAACTGGCGCGCCCGCGCTCACGGCTGGCACTGGCGAACGACCCTATGTTCCACCAGTACCGTCAGCAGGTTCTGCAGTTCCTGTATGAAAAACACCGGTCGGTTGCCTGATTCAGCAGGCGGGATAAGCGCAATGGATAAACCCACTCTGATAGTGATCGGCAACGGAATGGCGGGCGTACGGCTGGTGGAAAGGCTGTGCGAACGTGCGCCGGACCGTTACCGCATTTTGGTCATCGGCGAAGAAAATCAACCCGCGTATAACCGCATTCTGCTTACACCGGTACTTGCCGGGGAGAAACATTTCGATGAGATCGTGACCCATGACGCGCAGTGGTACAAACGTCACAACGTCACGTTTATCGCCGGGGAGGCGGCGACAGAAATTAACCGCGCTGCCCGCAGGGTGCGGGCTGGCGGGCGGGTGTTTGATTATGACCATCTGGTGCTCGCCACCGGTTCGCGGCCTTTTATGCCGCCGGTGCCGGGCGCACAACTGCAGGGTATTCACGGTTTCAGAAATCAGCAGGATGTGGAAAACATCCTCCGCGGAGAGGACGACGGACAACCGGTCGCGGTGATTGGCGGCGGCGTTTTAGGGGTAGAAACCGCCGCCGCACTGGCGCTGAGAGGCATGCAGGTCAGCCTGTTGCATCGCGGCGCTCATCTGATGGACAGCCAGCTTGATGAACATACCGCAGAACTGCTTCGTGTCAGCCTCGGGACACGCGGTATCAGGTCGGTTTTGCAGGCGCAGACGGTGGCATATGCCGGTGACCCTTCCGGCAACGTCAGAGCGGTGATACTCAGCGACGGGCGTGAAATTCCTGCGCGGCGCGTGGTGGTGGCCGCCGGTGTCCGGCCCGATATTGCGCTGGCGCAGGCTGCCGGACTGGATTGTGATCGCGGCATTCTGGTCAGCGACACGCTGCAAACCACCGACCCGGCTATTTCGGCCATCGGTGAATGCTGTCAGCAGGGGAACCTGACCGCCGGTCTGGTCGCGCCGTGCTGGCAACAGGCTGAGACGCTGGCGGCCCGTCTGGCGGGTGCACCGGTCGTTTCTTCGGTGGAGCACAGGGCACCGCTGCGTCTGAAAGTAACCGGCATTGATCTGTTCTGCGCCGGTGAACTGCACGGCGGTGACGGCGAACAAATTCACACGATGTCTGATCCGGTTGTCGGTCACTACCGCCGCCTGTTGCTGCGCGACAACCAGCTTACCGGCGTACTGCTGTGGGGCGATATCAGCGACGGACCGGCGTACTTCACCCGCATCAGTAATCCCGTCATCCACCGGATGCCACTGAGCATCTTCAGCCCCGGCGATGAACCGGCCGCTGACGGCCTTCCGCCCGTTAAATCAGAACAGTTACCCGCCGGGGTAACCAGGAGCACAGTAATGTCGAAACCCGTATTAGTTATGGCCGGACACGGCATGGTCGGCCACCATTTCCTGCAACAACTGGTCGAGCGTGAATTGCATCTTCAATACCAGGTAATTGTTTTTGCAGAAGAAAAGTCACCCGCTTACGACCGGGTACATTTGTCTGAGTTTTTCTCCGGTCGCAGTGCTGAGTCGCTGTCGGTGGTAGAAGAGGGTTTCTTTGAGTCGACCGGCATTGAACTGCGCCTCGGGCACAGTATCGGTCATATCGACACCCGCCACCGGTTTGTGGTCGATCATCAGGGGCGCCAGACGGCTTACGATTTGCTGGTACTGGCGACCGGTTCTTACCCGTTTGTGCCGCCAATTCCGGGCAACGATGCGCCGGGCTGCCTGGTTTACCGCACGCTGGATGATCTGGCGGCGATTCAGGCCTGTGCAGCCACCGGCAAAACCGGTGTGGTGGTGGGCGGTGGTTTGCTGGGGCTGGAAGCAGCGAATGCACTGAAACATCTCGGGTTGCAAACACATGTAGTGGAGTTTGCGCCCCGGCTGATGGGTGTTCAGCTTGATGAAGGTGGTGCCGCTATGCTGCGCCGCAAAGTTGAAGCGCTGGATGTGCAGGTGCATACCGGCAAAGAAACCCGCGCTATCGTGACCGGTGAAACCTGTCGCTATCGCATGGAATTTGCTGACGGCGGTCATCTGGAAACCGATCTGGTGCTGTTCTCCGCCGGTATCCGTCCGCGCGATCAGCTGGCAAAAGAGTGCGGGCTGGAGGTCGGGCCGCGTGGCGGCATTGTGATTAACGATCAGTGCCGTACCTCTGATCCGGCCATTTTTGCTATCGGCGAATGTGCCTTATGGAACGGGCAGATTTTCGGTCTGGTCGCCCCCGGCTACCAGATGGCGCGCACGCTGGCCGATACGCTTTCCGGCAGCGAGGTGGCGTTTAAAGGCGCGGACATGAGCACTAAACTGAAACTGCTGGGCGTAGAAGTGGCCTCAGTCGGCGATGCGCATGGCCGCACGCCGGGCAGTCAGAGTTATAGCTGGGTCGACGGTCCGGCGGAAGTGTACAAAAAAATCGTGGTCTCGCAGGACGGCAAACGCCTGCTCGGCGCGGTGCTGGTCGGCGACAGCAACGAATACAGCACGTTGTTGCAGATGATGCTTAACGATATGCCGCTGCCCGCCAGTCCGGAAAACCTGATCCTGCCCGTCAGTGCCGGTGCAGCGCCACACACGCCGGGCGTCGCGGCACTGCCGGACGGCGCGCAAATTTGTTCCTGCCATAACGTCAGCAAATCAGATATCTGTGACGCGGTGAAGGGCGGTTGCGGCGATATGGCGGCGGTCAAAGCCTGCACCAAAGCGGCGACCGGCTGCGGCGGCTGTGCAGCGCTGACCAAACAGGTGATGGAATTCGCGCTGACCGAAATGGGCGTAGAAGTGAAAAAAGACGTCTGCGAGCACTTTGCCTATTCGCGTCAGGAAATTTATCACCTGGTGCGTATGGGCAAGCTTCGCAGCTTTGATGAACTGATTGAGAAACACGGCCATGGTCGCGGCTGTGAAATCTGCAAGCCGCTGGTGGGATCCATTCTGGCGTCCTGCTGGAACGATTACCTGCTCAAACCGCAGCATTTACCGTTGCAGGACACCAACGATCGTTACTTCGCCAACATTCAGAAAGACGGAACTTATTCCGTGGTGCCGCGCATTCCGGCCGGTGAAATCACCCCCGACGGGCTTATCGCTATCGGCCAGATTGCAAAACGTTACAACCTCTATACCAAAATTACCGGCGGGCAACGGGTGGATTTATTCGGTGCCCGCCTCGAACAACTGCCGGAAATCTGGCAGCAACTGGTGGACGCCGGGTTTGAAACCGGTCACGCCTATGGCAAATCGCTGCGCACGGTGAAATCCTGTGTCGGTTCAAGCTGGTGCCGCTATGGGGTGCAGGATTCCACCAGGCTGGCGCTGCAACTGGAGAATCGTTACAAGGGGCTGCGCTCCCCGCATAAAATCAAAATGGCGGTCTCGGGTTGTACCCGTGAATGCGCCGAAGCACAGAGCAAAGACGTCGGCGTGATTGCCACCGAAAAGGGCTGGAACCTCTACGTGTGCGGCAACGGCGGCATGAAACCGCGCCACGCTGATTTACTGGCGCAGGACATGAGCACGGAAGATCTGATCCGCACCGTAGACCGCTTTCTGATGTTTTACATCCGTACCGCTGACCGTCTGCAACGTACCAGTACCTGGATGGATAATCTCGAGGGCGGTATGGATTATCTGCGTCAGGTGGTGCTGGAAGACAGCCTGCACATCGGCGCAGAACTGGAAAGTGAGATGAACGCAGTGGTCGGCACGTATCAGTGCGAATGGCAAACCACGCTGGCAGATCCGGACCGGCTGGCGCTGTTCCGCCCGTTCGTCAACAGCAGCGAGCCGGATGAAACGGTAGTGATGGTGACGGAGCGTCAGCAGGTTCGACCGGCAACGTCGCAGGAACGGGCTGTTATTGCCGTTAACGCGGTCAACCCGCCGGTGATGGCGGTGCAGGGCTGGGTGGCTTTGTGCGATCTGAGTGCCATACCGGCCAATGCCGGTATGGCGGCGCGGCTGGCTAACCGGCAGATTGCGCTGTTCCATTTGCCGGATCATCCGCAGCAGGTTTTCGCGCTGAGTAACCATGAGCCGGACAGCGACGCCAACGTGCTGGCACGCGGGCTGGTGGGTGATGTGAAAGGTGAGCCGGTGGTAATTTCGCCGCTGTACAAACAGCGTTTCCGTTTACACGACGGGCGCAGCGTAGACGACGCGCAGACGACACTGAACGTGTGGCCGGTGAAAGTGGAAAATGGCCGCGTCTGGGTACAGGAACAGCCGGGGGTGAAAACCGCCGACACCGACATTATCGCGACGGTCAGTGTATGAAAAAAACTGTTGCCACAACACCAGCACTGACCACCTGCGCCTATTGTGGCGTCGGGTGTGGTGTCAGCATGCAGCCGCAGGCCGGAGGGTTCAGTGCCAGCGGTGATAAAACACATCCGGCCAGTCACGGGCGTTTATGCGTAAAAGGCAGCGCGCTGGGAGAAACGCTGGGTTTACAGGGGCGGCTGTTGCAGCCGGAAATTGATCATCAGCCGGTCAGCTGGGCGCTGGCTCTCGATACGATAGCGCAGCGGTTGCGGGCGGTCATCGGCGAACATGGGCCGCAGGCGGTGGCGTTTTACGGTTCCGGTCAGTTACTGACCGAAGATTATTATGTCGCCAATAAACTGATGAAAGGCTTTATCGGCGCGGGAAATATGGATACCAATTCTCGGCTGTGCATGGCTTCTGCCGTGGCGGGTTACAAACGCGCGTTCGGGGCCGACGCCGTGCCGTGCAGTTATCAGGATCTGGAACTGGCCGACTGCGTCTTGCTGACCGGGTCGAATACAGCATGGGCGCATCCTGTCGTGTATCAGCGGCTGGCACAGGCCAAAAAGGACCGGCCACAGATGCGCATTATTGTTATTGATCCGCGCCAGACCGCCACCTGTGATATCGCCGATTTGCATCTGGCGTTGCAACCTGGCAGTGACGCGGCGTTGTTCTGTGGTGCGCTGAACGCGATGGCGGAGAGCGGAAAACTCGACAGCGCTTACCTGCAACACCATACGCAGGGGGCTGAAGATGTCTTGCGGGCGGCGCGGGACTGGACAGTGGCGCGTACCGCCGCGTATTGCGGATTACCGGTGGATCAGTTGCTGGCGTTTTACCAGATGATAGGCCACAGCCAGCGGCTGGTGACGCTGTATTCGATGGGGATCAACCAGTCCGGTTCCGGCGTGGATAAATGCAACGCCATTATTAACCTGCACCTGGCAACCGGCCATATCGGGCGCGCGGGCTGCGGACCGTTTTCGATTACCGGTCAGCCGAACGCGATGGGCGGACGGGAGGTCGGCGGGCTGGCCAATCAGCTGGCGTCGCACATGGGCTTTACGCCGGAAGATATCAGCCGCGTAGGGCGCTTCTGGAAAAGTGACGCCGTAACAAAAACAGCCGGACTGAACGCTGTGGATCTGTTCCGCGCGGTAGAAGAAGGCCGGATAAAAGCGGTGTGGATCATGGGCACTAATCCGCTGGTATCGCTGCCGGATGCCGACCGGGTGCGGGCCGGACTGGCGCGCTGCCCGCTGGTGATAGTCTCTGACATGATGCGTGACACCGATACCACCCGCGCCGCGCATATCTGCCTGCCCGCGCTGGGCTGGGGCGAGAAAAACGGCACCGTGACCAATTCCGAACGCTGTATCTCGCGCCAGCGTGCGTTTCTGCCCGCACCGGGTGAGGCGAAACCGGACTGGTGGATCCTCTGTCAGGTCGCGCAGCGTCTGGGGTTTGCCGAAGCATTCGCCTGGCAGCATCCGGCGGAGATTTTCCGTGAACATGCGGCGCTTTCCGGCTTTGAAAATCACGGTTCGCGGGCATTTGATATCAGCGGGCTGGCGCAGCTTTCGGATGAGGAATGGGACACCCTGCGGCCTGTACAGTGGCCGGTGAATGCGGCAAATCCGCAGGGCACGACGCGCCTGTTTACGGATAACACGTTCTTCCATCCTGACGGCAAAGCGCGGCTGATCCCGGTCACGCCCAGGCTGCCGGTCAATCAGCCAAACGCTGCATATCCGCTGATCATGAACACCGGCAGGGTTCGTGACCAGTGGCACACGATGACGCGCACCGGTAAGTCAGCGCGGCTGATGCAGCACATCAGTGAACCGTTTTGTCAGTTTCATCCCGACGATGCGCCGCAGATCCGGTCCGGCGATCTGGTGCGCGTTGCCTCCTCGCACGGCTGGTTGTTGCTGCGCGCCCAACCTGATCCTCTGCAACGGCGCGGCAGTGTGTTTGTGCCGATGCACTGGAACAGCCGGTTCAGCCAGCAGGCACGGGTTGATGCGCTGATTGAAGCGCATGTTGATCCGCTGTCGGGACAGCCGGAAAGCAAACATATGCCGGTCAGTCTGAGCCGCTGGCCTGCCGCGTGGCAGGCCGAACTGTTTGTGCGTGGTGAAAATATTACGCCACCAGTGACGACGTACTGGAGCCTGATCACCCAGCCGGGTGTGACCCACTTTACGCTGGCCGACTCTTCGCTGCCGGCAGACTGGATGGCGTGGCTGAAGGAGTCTTACGCCACGGACAACCTGATCTGCCAGACCGCGCAACTGGGCGATGACGGTTTCAGCCTGCTGGCCTGGTCTGACGGCGCGTTACAACTGGCGTTCTATGCCCGCCGCAGGCCGCCGTCACCCGACCGGCAGGCTGTGCTGGCGGCATTCACCACACCGCCGCATACGGCACAGCAGCGACTGGCATTACTGGCCGGCCGTGCCGGCAGCGATAAAAAACCCGCCGGTGCCATTATTTGCAGCTGTTATGCCGTGGGGGAAATGCCAATCACTGAAGCCGTCCGCCAGGGATGTCACAACGTGCAACAGCTTGGCGAAAAACTAAAATGCGGCACAAATTGCGGCTCATGCATTCCTGAACTCAAAAAAATCATTGCCGGTCAGCGTGCCACGCTGACGGCGGGAGACAGCCAATGAACAACATTCCCGAAAAAACATTACAGATGCAGCAGATCGCGCAAATTCTGGCGGGTGCCAGCCGGCGTAATCCGGTGTGTCGCGGTGAAGTCTGGCTGGTCGGAGCGGGGCCGGGGGATGTCGAGCTGCTGACCCTGAAAGCGCTGCGCGTGATCCAGCAGGCGGATGTGGTGGTGTTTGACCGGCTGGTGTCTGAGCCGGTGATGGCGCTGATCCCGGACGAGGCGCTGCGTATCGATGCCGGTAAATCGACGCGCAATCACACGCTGGGACAGGAAGAAATTAATCAGTTGCTGGTCAGTCTGGCCCAGACCGGGTATCGCGTGGTGCGCCTCAAAGGTGGCGATCCGTTTGTGTTCGGTCGCGGCGGCGAGGAGATGGCACATTGCCAGCAGCACGGCGTGCTGTGTCACATCGTGCCGGGTATCACGGCGGCGATGGGGTGTGCGGCATCCACGGGTATTCCGCTGACCCACCGCAGTCTGGCGCAATCGGTACGGTTTGTGACCGGTCATGGCGCACAGGGTGAGCCGGATGTTGACTGGCGGGCGCTGGCCGAAGCGCGTCAGACGCTGGTGTTTTATATGGGCATTGCCAACAGCGAAACCATCAGCCACCAGCTGATGGCGCATGGCTTACCGGGGACGACCCCGGTCGCAGTCATTGAGCGCGGCACCCGGCCGGAACAGCGGGTACTGACCGGCAGGCTGGAGACACTGGCAGACATGATCCTTACCGGACAGGTGCAAACGCCTGCGCTGCTGATTGTCGGTGAGGTGGTGGGGATGTACCGGGCAGAGGGGCAGCGTCAAGACTGTGGGTTGCCACTCCCGCTGGCCTTAAGAGGCGACTACCGCCGCGCCTCTTAAATCTCTCCGGCCTGGAGCCTTTGCTCTCCAGGCTGCTCCGTTAAGCAAGATCCCTGAATGGCCTGCATGCACAATTTCCCCGTACGATCATCCGAAAAGCTTATGCTTAATTGATCCATCTATATCCTTTTTTGTTAGTGGCACCGACCTCATTCCTTATGCAATCCTCTGACTCACAAAAGAAAAAAAATTAAATCTCCTGCTTTGTAAATTTGGGGCGCGAGCCCTCTGCAGACTATTCATAAGGAAAAACGATGGCCGTTATTCAGTTTAATAAACGTCAAATGACAACAAGCAAAATTGCTGCCGGTTTGTTTCTGGCACTCAGCACGCTTTCCACTTTTGCTGCTCACGCTGACCAGCTGGCGGATATCAAAAAAGCCGGTGTTGTGAAAGTGGCGACTTTTGATTCCAATCCGCCGTTTGGGTCTGTGGATGCGAAAACGCACGATATTGTCGGTTATGACGTCGATTTCGCCAAAGCGCTGGCGAAAACACTGGGTGTGAAATTGCAACTGGTGCCGACTAATCCGGCCAACCGTATTCCGTTGTTGCAGTCCGGCAAGGCGGATCTGATTGTGGCTGATATCACCATCACCCCGGAACGCGCGAAAGTAATCGACTTCTCCGTGCCTTATTTCGTCACCGGCCAGCAGTTCCTGGTGCCTGCGGGTTCACCGGATAAACTGGATGCCTATGCCACGGCGCGCATTGGCGCGGTGAAAGGCACCACCGGCGAGCAGGAGTTGCATAACCGCTTCCCGCAATCCCGTGTGTTGTCTTATGACGATATTCCGCTGGCGCTTTCCGCTTTACGTAACGGCAACGTGCAGGCGATTACCCAGGACAGCACCATTCTGGCCGGTCTGCTGGATGGCGCGCCGGACAAGGCAAAATACAAAGTGCTGCCTGAATTACTGAGCAAGGAAGAGATTGGCGTTGGCGTGAAAAAAGGCGAAACCAGCCTGCTGAAAGTGGTCAACGACGAACTGCTGAATCTGGAGAAAAATGGCCAGGCGGTCAGCATTTATAACGTCTGGTTCGGCCCGCAGACTAAATCTCCTCAGCCGCGACTGTTCAAAATTGAAGCCAAATAATTTGTTTTATGCAAGGTAAGACACATGCAGCAGGACACTATCTCAACCGCAGCATCGCCTGCGGTTTTTTCACATTCACCGGCCGCTAAAACCGCCGCCGTCGAATTTCGTCAGGTCAGTAAATCTTTTGGTCCGCATGAGGTGATCCGCAACGTCGATTTGCGTGTGGACAGCGGCGAAGTGGTGGCCGTTTGCGGGCCTTCCGGTTCCGGCAAATCCACCCTGATCCGCCTGATAAACCAGCTTGAATCCGTCACCCACGGTGAAATTCTCATCAACGATCAGCCGGCGCAAAACCTCAAAGGTGCGGCATTACGCCAGTTACGTACGCATATCGGCTTTGTGTTTCAGCAGTTCAACCTGTATGCGCATCTCACTGCCGAGGACAATGTCAGTCTGGCGCTGATCAAAGTGCATGGCTGGAAGAAAAATGCGGCACGCGAAAAAGCACGGGCATTGCTCGGGCGTGTCGGGCTGGGCGATAAAGCGCTGCATTATCCCGAGCAGCTATCCGGCGGTCAGCAGCAGCGCGTGGCGATTGCCCGTGCGCTGGTCACCGATCCGGGCATTATTTTGTTTGATGAACCGACATCAGCGCTCGATCCGGAAATGATTGGCGAAGTATTGCTGGTGATGCAGGAGCTGGCGAAAAGTGGCATCACGATGATCGTGGTAACGCACGAAATGAGCTTCGCCCGTGAAATTGCCGACCGGGTGATTTTTATGGACGGAGGCGAAATTCTTGAACAGGCACAGCCGGAAGATTTCTTCCTGCGTCCGCAGCACCCGCGTGCGCAGCGGTTTTTGCAGAAAGTATTGTTTCCGCTGCATCCGCAGACAGGAGCAGGGCGATGATCTGGCATCCTGACTGGGCGGGTGTGCTGAGCGGCCAGCCGTTGCAGTGGATTATCTCCGGCTTTCTTACCACGCTGTATGTCAGCCTTGCGGGCAGTCTGATCGCCACGTTACTGACAGTGCTGCTGATCGCGCTGCGTCTGAGCACGTCACGTATTGCCCGCGGCGCAGTGGTGGCGTTTGTTTCTGTTTTCAGGAATACGCCGTTGCTGGTGCAACTGTTGTTCTGGTATTTCGCCGCTTACGGCGCGTTGCCGCAAAGCTGGCGTTTTTACATCGGCGACAATCATCCGTGGGCGACGTTTCCGGGCAACATTGCCTGGCTGACGCCGGAATTTTTGTGTGCCGCCTGGGGGCTGGCGCTGTTCACGGCGGCGTTTCTGGTGGAAGAAGTGCAGGCGGGTCTGAATTCCGTGCCCAAAGGCCAGACTGAAGCGGCGATTTCGCAGGGGTTCAGCCGCAAGACATTGCTGCTTTCCATTCTTTTGCCGCAGGCGCTGACCAACGCCTGGCAGCCAGTCACCGGCCAGTATCTGAATCTGATGAAGCTTTCCTCGCTGGCGACCGGCATCGGTTTTTCGGAACTGACGTATCAGGTCAGTCAGATTGAAAGCTATAACGCACACGCCTTCGAAGGGTTTGCGGTCGGAACATTGCTGTATCTGGCGCTCGGACTGTTCCTCGGCGGGCTGATGACGGCGTTTGGTCCGAAACGTCCGCAGCGCAGGCCGCAGGCGGCAATGACGGAGGAAACCCGCGATGGAATTTGACTGGTCTGTTTTGCAGGATAATTTCACTTATCTGCTGTGGGGAAGACTGGCCGACGGTGAGCCGGGCGGGGTGTTGCTCACATTAATCATGGCGGCATCGGCGGGCGTTCTGGCGTTACTGGCCGGGGTGCTGATGGCGGCACTGGCGTGGCGTTTCGGCGGCCGGACGCGAAAAATTCTGTTCATCTGGGCATCCTTTATCCGCGGGATTCCGCTGATTTTCGTGATTTTCTGGCTGTATTTCCTGCTGCCGGTGGTGTTTGGCGGATCGATTCCCGGCCCGCTGACGGTGATCCTGGCACTGGCCTGGTTTACCTCGGCGGCGGTGATGCATTCGACGCTGGCGGGTCTGGAAGCCTTGCCGCGCGGGCAAACCGAAGCGGGGATCGCGTCCGGCATGAGCTACGGCAAGGTGCTGTTGTTCGTGTTACTGCCGCAGGCATGGCCGAACCTGTTGCCGTCATATCTCGGATTGCTGATTTCGCTGGTGAAAGATACGTCGCTGGCGTTCATCGTGAATGTGCCGGAGCTGACCACCGTGGCCGGGCAGGTCAATAACCGGGTGCAAATTTACCCGGCGGAAATCTTCCTGTTTGTCGGGCTGATGTATTACCTGCTGTGCGCGTCGCTTGCTGCGTTAGCCGGTAAAGCCTTACGGCGTCGCCGCCGTTTGCACACCTAAACCCGCCGACGGCAGCGCGTGGATAAGCTGCCGCGTCCACGGATGGGCAGGGCGGTGAAACACATCATCGACCTGCCCGTGCTCCACCACGCTGCCGTCTTTCATCACCATTACCCGGTCAGCCAGATGATGGACTACACCTAAATCGTGCGAGATAAATAACAGCGCGGTACGGTGCTCGGCCTGCATTTTTGCCAGTAAGTCCAGCACCTGGGCCTGAACGGAGACATCCAGCGCACTCACCGGCTCATCGGCCACCAGCAGCGCCGGATTCGGGGCAAAGGCGCGGGCAATCGCCACACGCTGACGCTGGCCGCCGGAAAGTTCGCGCGGATAACGGTGCAAAAAACTGTCGCCCAGCTGCACTTCATCGAGCAACTGCCGGATGCGGTTGCGCCGCTGTGCGCCAAAAATGCCTGCATTGTCGAGGCTTTCGCCGATGATTTTCTCCACGTTATAGCGCGGGTCAAACGAACTCAGCGGATCCTGTGCAATCAGCTGAATACCCCGGCGTCGCAGCCTGCGCTGCGCTTCCTCAACCTGGCTCCAGCGCTGTCCCTGGATGTTAATGGTGCCGGAAACCGGTTCGGTCAGCCCGAGGATCATGCGCGCCAGCGTGGTTTTCCCTGAGCCGGATTCGCCGACAATGCCCAGCGTTTCTCCGGCAAACAGGTGCAGACTGACGTGACTGACCACCGTTTTCCCGGCGTACTCTTTGCTGAGATTACTGGCTTCCAGTACAGGATTTTGCGTTGAGATATTGCGCGCAGGCAGGGGGACGCCACGCTGACCGGAGAGCTGCAAACCGCGCGTTGCCGGGCTCGGAACCGCCGCCAGCAACTGTTGCGTATACGGATGATCCGGTGCGGTCAGCAGTTTTTCACCGGGGCCTTCTTCGACCACTTTCCCCTGATGCATCACCAGAATGCGGTCTGCCAGTTGCCCGACGACCGACAAATCGTGGCTGATCAGCAGCAGGCTTTGGCCGTTGTCACGCCGCTGCTGGAGCAGATCTAAAATCTGCTTTTGCACTGTCATGTCCAGGGCAGTGGTGGGTTCATCGGCAATCAGCAAAGAGGGATTTCCGGCCAGCGCGCTGGCAATCAAAACACGCTGGCGCAAACCGCCGGAAAGCTGATGCGGATAGGCACCGAGGCGGTTTTGCGCATCGGGAAATCCCACCGATTTTAGCGAAGCGATCACCTGTGCACTGAGTGTCTTCGGATCGGTCTGGCGGCTGGCAGTGAGCGCATCGCGAAGTTGTCGTCCAATCTGTCGCAGCGGATCGAGTGAGACCAGCGCATCCTGCAATACATAGCCAATCTGGCTGCCGCGAATTTTACGCCAGCGTCGCTGGCTCGCGCCGAGCATGTCTTCGCCGCCGATCATAAAACGATCCGCAGTAATACGCGCTTTGTCATCCTGCAAGCCAAGCAGGCTGCGCGCCGTGACCGTTTTCCCCGAACCGGATTCGCCGACAAACGCAATGGATTCACCGCGCCGGAGTTGCAGATTCAGCCCGCTGACCGCCGCTTTCTCACCACCCGCAGGCGGAAAGAAAATCGACAAGTTTCGGATATCAATAAACAGTTCGCTGCTCATGGGCGTTTTCCTTCAAAAGTCGCCTGCCAGTGACGCCCGAGGGTATTCACAGAAATGACGGTCAGGGTGATTGCCACACCCGGCCAGACGCCAATCCACCAGGCATTGCGCAAATAATTACGGCCTTCGGCCAGCATCAGCCCCCATTCGGCGGTCGGCGGTTGCGGCCCCATACCGAGAAAACTCAGCCCGGCGGTGCCGATAATTGCTGTGCCCAGCCCGAGCGTAGCCAGCGCCGGAACGTGCGCAATGGCGTGCGGCAAAACGTGACGCCAGACCAGCACATGACGTTTCAGCCCCAGCGTGCGGGCCTGTTCGACATAACCGGAAGACATCACCACGAAGGTCTGTGCCCGCACCACGCGGGTGAAGCGAGGCACCGAGGCCACCCCCAGGGCGAAGATAAGATTGGTGGTGCCGGGGCCGGTAAACGCGATCAGCATCAGCGCCAGCAGCAGATCGGGAAAGGCAGAAACCACGTCCACCGCGCGGCTGATCAGTTCATCCGCAGGTCCTTTGAACAAGCCTGCCAGCAGGCCGAGCAGGCTGCCAATACTCACTGCCACGGCCATCGCCGCCAGACTGATCAGCAGGGAATAGCGGCTGCCATAAATAATGCGCGCCAGCACGTCGCGGCCAAGCTGATCGGTGCCCAGCCAGTGCCCGGCAGAAGGGGGAAGCTGCGCATTGACCGGATCGGCATTTAACGGGTCGTGATGGGTCAGCAAACCGGGGAAGACCACCGCCAGCAGCACCAGACATAAAAAACCGGCAGCCAGCAAATAGCCGGCGGGAAAGCGGCGTGTGATGCGCCCGGACATCAGAAACTGACTCATGGATTTTCCTCTCCGGCAGCGGGTGCGTCGCGCAGGCGCGGATCGATAAACAGGTACAAAATGTCCACCAGTGTGCTCAGCACCACGTACACCAGTGCCGAGAAAATCGCCACCGCCAGTACTACCGGCAAATCTTTACCCAGCACGGCATCGACGGTAATTTTGCCCAAACCCGGGCGGCCAAACACCTGTTCAGTGATCACCGCACCGCTGAGCAGACCGCCGATCAGCCAGCCGGTGAGGGTGACGGCAGGCAGCGCGGCATGGCGCAGCGCATGGCGTAAACGGATAACGGTGTTACCCAAACCCCAGGCGCGCAGCGTCAGAACAAAAGGTTCATTGAGTGCATCTTCCAGCCCGCGCCGCAGCACCTGCGAAACGACAGCGCCTTGTGCCAGCCCGAGTGACAGCGCCGGTAACACCAGTGACGAAAAACTGCGGTCACCGGCGACCGGAAACCAGCGCAGGGTAAAGCTGAAGATAAACAGCAGCACGATGCCAAGCCAGAAAGAGGGCGTAGAGGCCAGAATCAGTTCCACGCAACCGGCGATACGCTGTCCCCAGCGACGATGCGCGGTAGTGACCGCCATCAGCACGGCAAAGACCAGGCTGACCACCAGCGCCAGAGCGGTGAGTTTCAGCGTTGGCCACAGTTGCGATAACACCAGTGAACTGACGTCCGTATTAAGCAGGTACGAACGGCCAAAATCGCCGTGCAATACCCGCCACAGGTAATGCAGATATTGCAGATACAACGGCTGATCCAATCCCCATTCAGCGCGGATCGCCGCCTCAATCGCCGGGGTGTGCACCTGTTCGCCCATCAGTAAACTGACAATATCGCCCGGCGCGAGGTAAACGCTGATAAACGACAAAGTGACCGCCGCCCAGAGTACCAGCACGCCGGTGAGTATCCGCCGGGTGATCCGCCCGCCCCATGACGGTTTGGCCTTCGGCCTGCGGGGTGAAATAAATGCAGTTTCAGCCGACATGTGCTGACTCCTTACTTCTGATTAATGCTTGCTCAGCCAGACGTCATAGGCATTTTCCGGCATCTGTTTGAACGGCCTGAAGCCGACACCGTGGACGTAAGCCGCTGCCGCAATCTGGTCTTCCGGCTCGTAAAGCGGGATCGCCAGCGCCTGCTGCAACACCGCGAAATTCTGCAACTGCCCGTAGAACGTTTTGCGCTGTGCATTATCCTGCGTCAGCGACGCGCCTTTGAGCAGCGGAATGATTTCCGGCGCATCGGTGCGGCTGTAGTTGATTGAACCGCCGCCCTCGACCGGCAAATAGTGGTTTTCAATATCGATGCCGTCGGTATCCGTATTGGAGTTAGCAATCGAGCCAAACTGACCGGTTTTGCGCACTTCGGTATAGGTCCCGGAATCGACATAACGAATTTTCAGGTCGATGCCCAGGCGTTGCCGTGCCTGCGCCTGTATTGCCTGTAATAGCACATCACGCTGATCGCGCACCGTTGCCTGTGCCTGAATGATTTCAATGCGCAGGGGCTGGCCGTCTTTGGTGCGGATACCGTCAGCCCCTCTGGTTTTCCAGCCTGCGTCATCAAGCAGTTGGTTGGCGAGGGTCGGGTTATTGCCGTATTTACCGCTCAGGCTGGCGTCATACAGCGGATCCACCGGTGATGTAATGCCCCAGACGCGGGTGCGTTCGCCGCGATAAATCGACTGCAAGATCGGGGAAATATCCAGCCCCTGTAAAATCGCCTGACGGACATTCACATCCTGTGTCGGCCCATATTTCACATTAAGAAACAATGAATAAGGCGTGCCGGTATTGAGTGCGTGCTGGTAAGAGAAATCAGGATTATCTTTGAACTCACCGGCATCGTTACCCGAAACGCCTTCAATGACATCCACCTGGCCGGAAAGCAGAGCGCCGGTGCGCACTGACGATTCAGGCAGGAAACGGTAAGTCACCCCCTCGAGATACGCCGCGCCCTGATGTTTAGCATTGGCTGATGCCCAGTGGTAAGCGGGGTTACGCACATACTCAATCTGCTGGCCTTTCTCATAGCGTTTCAGAATAAACGGGCCGGTACCCGCGATGTCGGTGCCTCCGGATTTCAGCTGCGGCGAAGACCAGGAAGAGGGCGAAATCAGCTTCAGACCGGCAGCAAAGGACAGAAACGGACTGTAAACATCTTTCAGCGTAATGCTGACGGTGTGTGCATCCGGCGTAGCGACGCTGGCGATTCGCCCGGCCAGCGCACAAATACTCGACCCTGCGCAATACGCCGGATCTTGTGCATGACGGAAGTTTGCGGCGACGGCGGCGGCATCGAATTTTTCTCCATTGGAGAATTTCACGTCATCGCGCAGGGTAAACGTATAGGTTTTGCCGTCGCCAGACACGTTATAGCCGGTGGCCAGCCACGGGATATACGAACCGTCCGGCTTGCGCGCTAACAGTGATTCATAAGCGACGCGCAGGATCAGCTCGGCTTTTGACTGGCCGTTTAACTGCGGATTGAGCGTATTAGGTTCAGTTTCCACGCCCCACGTCAGTGTGCCACCTTGTTGCGGTTGTTCAGCTGCATACAGCGGCTGGCCGGAAGAGAGCACTAACAGCGCGAGCGCAGAGAGAGAACGAACGTGAACAGAGGATTTCATACATTTCCCGTCAGATGATAAACCGTGAATTATTCAAATAAACTCAACCTGTAACGCCGCTTTATTCCGGGCGGCTTGAGGGATTATTAATGTCACGTTGCTAAGTTGTAAAATCACAATATTTGCTTTTCAGAAACAATAAATGACTTAAGGGGTTTCTATGGCTTAACCAAGAGGCGAAATACCGGCTTATCTCATTTGAGGGTAATAAAATGCTTTTTTCTTCGTGGTGTAATCAGCGGCGGTCTCTATTTTTAACGCAGGCAATTTAAACGCAGGCAGTTATGTGCAGATAAAGGAGAGCAGCTTGACGAATACATCCCGCAGACGCTTAAAGACCCTGGTCGGGGCAGGAAGCGTGATCCACGCCTCGAACGATACCCGCCGCCAGACGGGTATTTCACGTGCCATCACGCTGGCTAATATCGCAGAAAAAGAAAAAATCACCGGGCTGTTTACGGCCGATTTATTACAGGCTGATCCTGACGGGCTTTCCGGCCCGACCGGGAGTCAGGATCCGCTGATAACCCTTGCGGCGCTGAGTCAGGTCACGTCACAAATCGGTCTGATAGCCACGGTTTCCACCACCTATCAGCATCCGTATAATCTGGCGCGGCTGATCGGCACGCTTGATCACGTCAGCGGCGGGCGTGCGGGCTGGAACGCAGTAACGTCTTCAGTCGGCGAAGAGAATTTCGGCGATATCCGGCTGCCTGCGCCTGAAGTGCGTTACGCCAGAGCCACAGAGTTTATTGAAGTGATTAACGCGCTGTTCGATGCCAATCAGCCGGATGCCGTGGTGCGCAACAAAAGCGGCGGGGTGAGTATAGATCCGCGCAAGCTGCATCCGATCAATCATCACGGGGATTTTTTCCGCGTCCAGGGCCCGCTGAACGTTCCGCCGCCGCCGCAACACCGGCCGGTACAGTTTCAGGCCGGGCAGTCAGAAGAAGGGCTGAAACTTGGCGCGAAATACGCGGAGGTGATCTACACCTCGCAACCCACACTGGAAGACGCCCGGGCCTTCGTGGAGCGCGTTCATCATCATGCTGATGCCTTCGGACGACATGAAAACCGGCCGCTCATCATGAACTCGCTCCACTCGGTCATCGGCTCAGGCCCTTCTGATGTGGCGCGCCGGTTGTTCGAAAAACACGAGCGTATTGATTATCAGCAGGGGCGTCTTAAAGTGGCGGATATGCTGGGCGGTGACATTGATTTGCGCGACCTTGCGCTGGATCAGCCCGTTCCGCTGCGGTTGTTACCGGATGTCGATCAGATAAACCGCCGTCGCGGCCGGGCAGAGATTTTTAAGCGTTTCGCCTTGCAGGGACTGACGCTGCGCGAACTGATCATACAGGCGCAGGAAACCGGCCACTGGTTTGTCGCCGGTACGCCGGAACAGCTGGCCGACGCCATCGAAGAACGCTACCGCGCCGGTGTGCTGGATGTCATTTCCCTGCATGGCCTCGGGCAGGTGGATCAGGAAGACTTGCTGATCAACGGCCTGTTGCCGGAGTTACGGAAAAGGAAACTTATCGATACCGAATACGGGGAGGAGGATTTCAGGGGGAATCTTGGATTAGCATCCAGACTGCCGTAGATCAAGGTCGTGGGCGTCGGCCCACTCCCCCAAGACCCCCCAGGCTCTTTCACTGCGGGCGGAGCGCGCAGTTAAAAAACGCAGGATTCCAAAGGGTTTCGTTTAAAACCCTTTGGGCCAGTGTGGGCGGCGAGCCCACGACCTTGACCTTAAAGCCAGTTTGAGTGGCAACCCAAGGTATTGATTCTAAACCGTCAGTGCATCGGAAGGCACACTCTTAGCAGTGAATTGATTCTCCGGCTCCCGCAACCCCAGATTTCCCCGCAACGTCTCACTTTCGTATTCCGTCCGGTACACTCCCCGTGCCTGCAAAATCGGGATCACACTGTCGGTGAAATCATCGAACGCCGTCGGGGTTCCGCCGCGGACAATAAAGCCGTCGGCAGCGCCCGACGTGAACCAATGTTCCAGTCCGTCAGCAACGTCTTCGGCAGTACCGGAGAAGGTCGGGCGTGGCGTGGCGGCTTCCAGCGCGGCCTGACGCAGGGTCAGCCCGCGCTCGCTGGCGTTGCGTTTGATTTCATCCGTGGTGCTGCGGAAGCTGTTTTGCCCCAAATTACCTATGTCGGGGAAGGGGGCGTCGGGGTCATATTGCGCAAAATCGTGATGCTCGAAATAGCGGCCAAGATAATCCAGAGCACTTTCCAGCGTCACCAGTTGCGCCGTTTCCTGATATTTGCGTTCGGCGTCGGCGGGCGAGTCACCGATAATCACGCTGATACCCTGAAAGACGCGGATGTCGTCAGCGTCACGGCCGTTTAACACCAGCTGACGCCTGACGTCGAGCCGGAACTCGCGGGCCAGTTCAGGGGTTTCCTGACGGGTGTAAATGGCATCAGCGGCTTCGGCGGCAAAAGCTTTGCCCTGTTCCGATGCTCCGGCCTGAAAGACGATCGGACGGCCCTGCGGCGAGCGTCCGACGTTCAGCGGCCCCTGCACCGAGTAGTATTTGCCGTGATGATTAAGTGTGTGCAGTTTCTCCGGCACAAAGAACTGGCCGGTGGCTTTGTTGCGCACAAAGGCATCTTCTTCCCAGGAATCCCACAGTCCTTTCACCACGCTGACGTATTCACTGGCGATGCGGTAACGCTCATCATGTTCCGGATGTTTATCGCGGGAGAAGTTTTTCGCCGAGCCTTCCAGCGGTGAGGTCACGACGTTCCAGCCCGCCCGGCCACCACTCAGATGATCGAGGCTGGCGAACTGACGCGCGACGGTAAACGGCTCGCTGTAGGAGGTGGATAATGTGGCGACCAGTCCGATTTTGCGGGTGACCAGCGACAGGGCAGAAAGCAGGGTAATCGGTTCAAAACGGTTGAGGAAATGCGGAATAGATTTCTCAGTAATATAAAGTCCGTCGGCGACAAATAAGAAATCAAATTTAGCCTGTTCAGCTCGTTGCGCTAATTGCTGGCAGAACTGAATATTAATACTGGCATCAGCAACCGCATCCGGATGACGCCATGCAGACATATTTCCGGATGCGCCCTGAATAATGGCACCCAGGCGTATTTGTTTTTTCTGACTCATTGTTTCATCCTTAAGAATATATTATTCAGCCGCTGTTAAACCAGCGTGCGTAATTCAGCGATAGAGCGCACCAGCGGTGCCTGTTCCAGTGCTTCGAATGCCTGCTGGTTGAGAATTTTGCGCAAATAGACCAGTTCCACACCCAGCGGGTTGGTCGCGGTATGAAATGGCTCATAACCCCGTCGCTGATACAACCCGGTCAGCCACGGATGTTTCACCGCCGTTGCCAGATACACCGCCGGTGATTTCAGCGTGTCCCGCAAAAACGTCTCTTCCACGTAGCGGATAATTTCATTGCCAAATCCCTGGCCTTTGGCGTGTTCTGCCACCGCAAACCAGTGCACAAACGGCCATGGCGCAAGATGATTTTTCGCGGGTGTCCACAGAAAACGGGTGGTCAGCGTCGCGGTCAGTACACCGTCTTTTTCCAGCACATAAGTGGTTTCATTACGGATAACATCCCGCACATCCTCAACGCTGGCGCGGGTAATGGTGAAATGAATGTTATGTTCCAGCAGCGGCTCGTAAGCCTTTTGCAAAAGACTGTGCAGCGCCGCTGCTTCAGACTCCTGAGCAAGGCGGATCACATGGCTCATATTCCGTTCCTTTAGTTCACAACACATCGTTAACAATGATTATTAAAGTCAGGGACAAGCGATGTAAAACAACAATAGTTGCTATGCAGTTGCGGGAGATGGAATAGGGGCGGTCATAAAACTCCCTCCCCTTCGCAGGGGAGAAGTAAAGAGAAAAACTATCTTCCTTTGCATTTAAGATCCTACGGGCAAGATTTCCAGCCTGTCACGGCGCCAACTGAAACAGAGTGTCTGGCGACAGCGCGCAGGCTTTTTCCCGCGCCACGGCAGAAGGTATGGTGCTGAAAACAGGGAGTTAAGAGCAGGGAGAGGAAGGAAAAGGGCGTTTTTACAACGCCCTGAGGAGATGCTACTACTCGTCTGTAGGGGGTTTCTTGGCCGGTGTACGCAGCGGACGTTCAACAAATTGCATGGTGCGCTTATCGAAATACCGGCTTGGCCAGATGATAGAAGGCGGCACACCGATAGCCTGGCTAATCAGCAACTCACCCTTTGGCCAGGGACGGGTAAGCGCATTGGCTAAGGTGGTTGAACATAAACCCGCCGCGCGTGAAACCGCAGACAGGGTGGTGCCTTTTTTGCGCAGTGCAGCAATGATGTCGGCAGGGTGCCAGTCCTGATTAATCAGGATTTCCCCCTCATGTTGCTGAATATATGAGGTAGGAAACGGCAGAAATGTCGGACTATGGGGCAGTTTCATGTGTATTCTCCGATGTGATAGTTAACCACCACCGGAGCTGCGAAACTCTTTTTGGTGGTGGCTCAGACAAGGTTCGCAGTACCGGTCACATCGGAATCCGGCCAGCCCGGGGGCTGCCTTGCCTGAGTCACCATAGGATGTACAAATTACAAGCATCTGCATCTGACAGGTGTACCGAGGCTAATACATAATTATTACATATGTATTTCCGATGTGGTATTCAGGCTGCGAAACCTCGCCGCGTTTTTTTGACGCAGCAAGGCAAATATAACGTAAGCAAGGGTGCTAAACCAACTGGATAACCACTGAGATGGGATTTGCTTTCCAGAGAAAAATATATGTTGCAGAGCTTTGCAGCAGGCATTTTTACCCATGAGGGAGAGGGCGCAAAAAGGCAGGCATATTGCTGAAAATGTCTGCAATATGCCTGTTAAGTGCTTTAATTAGCGGGACGGGTGATTCACTTCCACCGGTCGCAAATCAAAAAGTAATACTTCTGCCTGATCACCGTCCGTAAAGGTGAGTTTATCTTCCTGACGGATACGGGCACCGTCACCGTTTCTGAACTCAATGCCGTTCACTTTGATGCTGCCGCGTGCCACATGGATATAGGCATAGCGGTCAGGATCCAGATCAAACGTGGCCTGTTCTGCGCCGTCGAAGAAACCCGCGTAAATCTTCATGTCCTGACGCACCGTCAGTGAGCCGTTGTCACCCTCCGGCGAGACAACCAGACGGAACTGGCCACGTTTTTCCGCTTCAGCCACAGAAACTTGCTGGTAACCCGGTTTGGTACCCGTTTCAGACGGCACAATCCAGATTTGCAGGAAATGGACATTCTCGTCGCCGGAGTGGTTGAACTCACTGTGTGTCACACCGGAACCGGCGCTCATCAGCTGTACATCACCGGGAACAATCACAGAACCGGTACCCATCGAATCTTTATGCTCCAGCGCGCCTTCCAGAACATAAGAGATAATTTCCATATTGCTGTGCGGATGTGCGCCAAAGCCGCGGCCCGGTGCAACCTGATCATCGTTAATGACCAGCAGGTCTGAGAAACCGACCTGTTTCGGATCCCAGTAACTGGCGAAGGAAAAAGTATGGCGTGAATGCAACCAGCCGTGATCACCCAGGCCGCGTTGTTCAGAGAGACGTTGTTCGATCATGATGTGCTCCTCAGTTTGTCAGGGGGGAAGTGCGTTTGCGCTTCCGATGAACAGAGAATACACGTAAACTAATTTGCTCAACAATGCGCTGGTTTGACTATCACTGTCACGTTTTGGTGGACAATCAGCGGCATGATAATCAAGGATGCGGATAAGATGCAGATAGAAGATCTTCGTATTTTTGTTGCGGTGGTAAAGGCCGGGAGTTTTACCGCAGCGGCTGAACAAC
Organism: Rahnella sp. RFA10(1/100); assembly: GCF_004195115.1. Classification (NCBI taxonomy): domain Bacteria; kingdom Pseudomonadati; phylum Pseudomonadota; class Gammaproteobacteria; order Enterobacterales; family Yersiniaceae; genus Rahnella; species Rahnella sp. RFA10(1/100). Next base: position 552,928 of record NZ_SEWR01000001.1, on the reverse strand, counting down.
TGATGCTATCAAAACAATATGTCAGTCGCCGTATGGCGTCGCTGGAGGCTGGCTTAAATGCCCGGCTGCTCAACCGCAACACCCGTAAACTGTCGGTGACCGAATCCGGTCAGTTGTTCGCGCAACATGCTCAGCGGATCCTCGATGACATCGAAGAAGCCGAACGCGCGGTGTCGCCCAAACGGCAGGCGCTTCAGGGGGCATATCGCATCAGCATTCCGATGTCGTTTGGCATCAGCCATCTCTCACCGCTGATTGCCGAGTTTTTAGGTCAGCATCCGGCTATTCAGTTTCAGGTAGAACTGGTCGACCGCTATGTTGACCTGGTGGGTGAAGGTTTCGACATTGCGTTGCGCATTGGTAATCTGGCCGATTCGTCGCTGGTGGCGCGGCGCCTGGGCGAGCTGAAGCGGGTGATCTGTTGCAGCCCGCAATATCTTCAGCGCAAGGGAACGCCGGAAACGCCGGAGGATTTGCTCAGCCATCACTGCCTGCGTTACGGGCGTGAAGGACAGACCGGCTGGGAGCTGGAGCTGCACGGCAAACGCCGTCTGTTTGATGTGCGCGGGCCGATTGTCAGCAATAACGGTGAAGTGTTACGCGATGCGGCCGTCGCCGGACTGGGGCTGGTATTACTGCCGGAATTTATCGTCGGCCCGGCACTGCAATACGGGGCGCTGGTTCGCGTACTCGATGCGTTTCATCCCGGCCCGCTGAGCCTGCACGCCCTTTATCCGCAGCATCGTCAGCGCAGCGAAGTCACCCGGGTATTTCTCGACTTTTTACAGGAGAGACTCAAGGCACAACTGCTGGTGGCGGTCTGAGAGACATGCTGCGGATGTAAGCCGATCTGTCTCACACTTTTTTGGCGATCACACATAAATCCAGTGTTTCGTAGGATTAGCATCGTTTTTTCCTATAAAAACTGCCGTACTTTCATGTTACGCAAACGTTAACTGAAGGGGCGGGAAATGAATCATTCATCTGAGCAATATCTTGCAGCACTGGGCGCAACACAACCGTTAACACCGGCACAGGCGGACGAACTGGAGACGCGCGGATACCTGATTATTCATGATGTGATTGACCAGGACTGGCTGGCGGATATGCGTGTCACGTTTGACGCGCTGGTGGAAAAAGAGGGCGATAATCTCGCGGTGGAACATCATCAGGAAGCCACCGCCACCCGTATCGCCAATATGATCAACAAAGGCACTGTGTGGGAAAAGGTCTGGTCGCATCCGCTGATCCTGTCCGTGTGCCACCATATTTTCGGCGGCGCGTTTAAGGTTTCGAGTCTCAATGGTCGTGAAGCGCTGCACCGGGGAGGACATCAGCCGCTGCATGCTGACTGGAAAAAACCGCGTCCGGATTTCCCAAAGGTGCATCTGGTCAATGCTATCGTGGCGATTGACGATTTAAGTGCCGCCAACGGTGCGCCACGTATTATTCCGGGCACTCATCACCGCCCGGAATTGCCGGAGGACGTGCTGGCGGATGTCGAATTGCCGCATCCGGATGAGGTGGTGTTTGAGGCACCGGCAGGCAGTGTGATGATCTATAACGCTCATGCGTGGCACGGTGGTACCAATAACCACGCCGGCACACGTCGCCGGGTGCTGCACAGTTTGTATATTGATCGTGCCGATGCGCAGCAGCAGGATCAGCGTAAATGGCTGACGCCGGAAACGGCAAGCCGCCTGACGCCTGCGCAAAAATGGTTGCTCGACGTGCTCTGAATGGCTGTTTCCCTCCGGGCCTGGCCGCCGGTCAGGCTTTTTTATTGCATTTTACCGGGTCTTATAATGGACACCAGAAGGGGCACGGTGTGGCAGGCGGGATTACCGCGTATTTGTTAGGTGTATGTTATGATCAAAAGAAATCCTCTGAGAGGCTGCCATGCTGCAAGACGTGATAGAAACACTGTTCCGATCGGTATCCGGCAGTGATGCGTTTGCTGTCCGGTTCCCTGATAATTCCCTGCCTGCGCCCGAGCTGGCCTCGGTGGTTAGTTTTCCGCGTATCGAATTTGTGGTTGAAGGCGAAGTCCGTGATCGCAGCATCGCCGCCGGTAAAGGGCTGCTGAGGCAGGGCGATGCACTGTATATTCCGGGCGGGAAGTGGAATCTGATGGTGTGGGATCAGTCCGCGACAGTGCTGAGTATTCTGTTCAGTAAAGAAAAACTGGGTTTCAGTTTGCAGTTCTGGGATGGCGTGACATTTACCGGTACCGATAAGCAAAGTGTTTCGCGCCTTGGTCCGCGGGTAGGCTCGTTTTTGTTGCAGGCGATGAATGAAATTATCTCTAATCCTGACGACCAGCAAACCGCGCGCTGCGTGGTCGCGGGGTTGTTAAGTCATTGTCAGGAACAGCTCGCCAACCGGGCGCAGATCCTCACCCGCAGCGGTGCGCTGTTTGAGGTCATCAAAAAATATATTGAAGAGAATGCCGCACTGCCGCTGACGCGCGAAAACGTGGCAAAGCGTTTCCATATCACCCCCAATTACCTGTCTCATTTATTTCGGAAATCCGGTGATATCGGCTTCAGTGAGTATCTGAATCATGTCCGGCTGGAAAAGGCGAAACTGCTGCTTAAAGGCTATGAGCTGAAAATCAAAGAAGTGGCAGCCAGCAGCGGCTTTGTTGACAGCAACTATTTCTGCCGCGTTTTTCGCAAAAGCACCGCCCGTTCGCCTTCTGAATATCGCAGTCAGTGGCTGAGCCAGTTGTCGGATCGAAAGTCGTAGCCAGCCTGTAGCCAGAAAGTAAAACATTCCGCACCGCAATGGGGCGAATTGTTTTTTTCTGGTGCAAAAAAACGTCATTTTTTGTTCACTTTTATGCCTCACTGCCCGTCACAATCGCCATATTCTGCCGCTATTCCTCCGTTTTGATAAGTTGGCATTCTGCTTGCTAGGTTGTACATACAAGTTAGTACATGTCAGGTCTGCGAAATGATCACAAGCAGGCGTCCTGTGAAAAACACTCCGTAATGTGGCTGGAAATGTAATGATTTCATTTGAGAACATAAGCAAATTTTACGCAGATGGTACGGTGGCTGTAGACAGGCTGTCGTTCAGTGCGCCGACAGGGAAAATCACCATGCTGGTCGGGCCCTCGGGCTGCGGCAAAACCACCTCGCTGCGTATGATCAACCGGTTAATCGAACCCTCTTCGGGCAGCATTTTGCTGAACGGGCAGCCGACCGCCGGAATGGACCTGGTAAAATTACGCCGCAAAATAGGTTATGTGATCCAGAACGCGGGGCTGTTTCCGCATAAAACCGTGCAGGACAACATCGCGGTCACGGCGTTGCTCAACGGTGCGACACGTACGGCTGCGCGTAAAAAGGCCCTCGAATTACTTGAGCTGGTCGGGCTTTCCCTGTCGATGGCGGAGCGCTATCCGTGGCAGTTATCCGGCGGTCAGCAACAACGGGTGGGCGTGGCGCGTGCGCTGGCATCGGACCCGGAATTTATGCTGATGGATGAACCTTTCAGCGCTGTCGATCCGGTGGTGCGCGAACAGTTACAGGATGAGTTTTTAAGGTTACAGCGTGAAATCGGCAAGACCATTATTATGGTTACTCACGATATTGATGAGGCGATGAAATTAGGCGATCAGGTCGCCGTTTTCCGCCCCGGGGGGCGTCTGGCGCAAGTCGCCTCGCCGGTGAAATTACTCAATGAACCACAGGATGCGTTTGTTGCTGATTTTATTGGTCGTGATCGCGGATACCGTAAACTTTCCTTCGACAGCATCCCCGGGAATATCAGTCTGACGAAAGAACCTGTCATCGAGCCGGGTATTTCCGTCAATGCAGCCAGAGCCCTTGCCGGAGAAAGTGCCTGGGTGCTGGTGGTAGAAAATGAATGTCCGCTCGGCTGGTATGATGTCACACAAAATAAAATAAACGTGGATGCGGAAGATATTAATCTCGGCAGTACCTTCGCGCCGAAAAATGGCACGCTGCGACAGCTAATGGATGCCGTATTAAGTTCTCCCTGTCAGCGCGGTATTGTGGTAGATGAACATCAGCGTTTTATCGGCACGGCCACTATAGAACACGTCTTTTCACTTTCTTATTCCCGGACTGTGAGGTAGTGCCATGCGTTTTGACTGGTTATTTCAGCAGCGGGAAAATATATTAACGCTGCTCGGCTGGCATATTTACCTGTCTGTTATTCCGGTATTGATCGGGCTGGCACTGGCTATTCCGGTAGGCGGTGTTTTACACCGATGCGGAAAATTTAAAGACGGTATTCTGAATTTATTAGGATTGCTTTATACCATTCCTTCACTGGCGTTATTTGTTCTATTGCCCGGTCTGCTGGGCACAAAGATTCTGGATGTGGTTAATGTCGTGGTGGCCCTGACATTGTATGCATTTGCGTTGCTGATCCGCACCGTATGCGACGGACTGGATTCTGTGGCGGATGATACCCGCCAGGCCGCTGTCGCCATGGGCTACCGACCCTTGCAGCGTTTCCTGAGCGTGGAATTACCGCTGGCCGTGCCGGTCATCGCCGCCGGTATGCGGGTGGTGGTGGTTTCGAATGTCAGTATTGTGTCGATTTCGGCGCTGGTTGGCATGCCGCAACTGGGGGCATTGTTCACCCAGGGTTTTCAGTTGCATTTCCTGACACCGATTATTGCCGGTATTTTCCTGTGCATTGTGCTGGCGTTGCTGCTGGATAATCTGGTGCTGCGTACCGGCAATAAAATGACCACATGGCAACCGAAAAGGAATGCGAAATGATTAACTGGTTGCTGGACTCCGGTCACTGGCTCAATGATGACGGTTTGCTGATGCTCATCTTTCAGCATCTGATTTACAGCATTGAAGCGTTGTTCATCGCGGTGATTATTGCTTTTCCGATCGGTTGCTATGTCGGCCATACCGGTAAAGGTGCGACGCTATTAATCGGCAGCGCCAATGCCATGCGGGCGCTGCCTTCATTCGGGTTAATCATCTTGCTGGTAATTCTGTTCGGGCCGGTATTTGAATCGGACCTGGCTTTTATTGTGCCTTGTCTGATTGTGCTGATTATTCTGGCCTTACCGCCCATTATGATGGGGGTGTATTCCGGCATCCGGGCAATTAATCCGGCAGTTATTGATGCCGCAACCGGTATGGGGTATTCACCGCTGAAACTGTTGCTGGCGGTAGAAATACCCTGCGCACTGGCGCTGATATTATCCGGTATCCGCAGTGCTGCGCTGCAAATTGTGTCTACAGCCACGATTGCAGCGTATGTTTCGCTTGGTGGCTTAGGGCGGCTGATTATTGATGGCCGTGCACAGAATGATTATCCGCAAATGGTTGCGGGTGCTTTTATGGTGGGAATATTAGCGTTACTGGTTGATGTATTTTTCTCTTTTTTAATTCGTTTCATTGTTTCACCAGGATTGCGGCAGCGTGAGCGCCGCCGTAAAAAAACCATTCCTTTATCGAATCACTGAATTATCTACTCACTCATTCCGGAGCCTGACAAAAATGAAATTGAAAAATTTGCTCGCCGTTGCCCTGTTTTCTGCTGCCGTCGTACACGTCCCTGCTGCGTTTTCCGCTGATACGGGGGGCACTATTATCATCGGCTCAGCGGATTTCCCCGAAAGCCAGCTGATTGCCACTATTTATGAGCAGGCACTGGCAGCAAAAAATGTGAAGGTGGAAACCAAACTTAATATTGGCAGCCGTGAGGTGTATATGCCCGCGCTGCTTGATGGCTCCATTAATCTGATCCCGGAATACAGTGGTGCCACCCTGAGTTATCTCGACGAAAAAACGCAGGCTCATTCTTCTGAAGATGTGGCGGCGGCACTGGCAAAAGCTTTACCGGAAAAAATCAAAATGCTGGATATCTCAGCCGCGCAGGACAGTGATGTGCTGGCTGTGACTGAGAAAACGGCCAAAAAACACAATCTGAAAGACATCAGTGATCTGGCACCGGTGGCGAAAACGCTGGTTCTGGGCGGTCCGGCAGAATGGAAAACCCGTCGTGAAGGGGTGAGAGGGCTGAGCGAAGTGTACGGCCTGACCTTTAAAAACTTCAAAGTGCTCGACGTCGCCGGCCCGCTGACACTGTCTGCGCTGACCAATAATCAGATTCAGGTCGCGGACATGACCTCAACCGATCCGGCGATTAAAACGAAAAATCTGGTGGCGCTGGAAGATTCCAGACACTTATTCCCGGCGCAAAATATTGTGCCGCTGATTGCTAAAGACAAAGCCAGCGAGGTGGTCGAAACCACGCTGAACAACGTGTCCCGACAACTGACCACCAGCGATCTGATCGTGATGAACGGCAAACTGGCGAATTTTGAAAGTGTGGATGCCGTAGCAAAAGAGTGGCTGGCCGGGCACGGGCTGGATAAATGATGACGCGCACTGTCATCTTAGGCACGGCGGAAACCTCCGTCCGTGATATCGCGGATATCGCTTACGGGGCACCGGTGTTGCCGGACCCGTCAGCGTCAGATGCCATGCTGATCGTGCATGAGAAAATCAGGCAGGCGATTGCCGACAACAAAGTCATTTACGGCCTGACCACCGGCGTGGGCGACCTGGTCACTCAGCGCTTATCACCGGAGCAAATTTCTGACGTACAGCTCAATATGCTGAAAAGTCACGCCTGCGGTACGGGGCCGGTGCTGGCGCAGCATGAAGTGCGGGCGATGATGGCGGTGATGATGAAGTCGCTGCTGCAGGGCTACAGTGGCGTCAGCCCGGCGCTGGTGCAAACGATGGCCGACATGCTTAACAAGGGGGTGACGCCCTGGTCGCCTGCCAAGGGGTCGGTTGGTTACCTGATTGCCACTGCGCATATCGGGCTGTCGGTGTTTGGTTACGGAAAATCGTTCTATCAGGGCGAACTGTTACCGGCACGGGAAGCGCTGGAGCGGGCGGGGATTGCCGTGCGCATTCCCGGTCCGCGCGAAGGCCATGCGCTGGTCAGCGGCACCTATGAAATCACTGCGCTGGGCTGTCTGGCGGCGCAAGCCTTCCGCGAATTACTGCCGGCGGCGGATGCTGCTGGTGGCATGAGCCTGGAAGTGCTGAAGGGGAATATCCGCGGGTATGATGCCCGCCTTCACGCATTGCGCCCGCACGACGGCCAGCAGGAAACCGCGCGGATTTTGCGCTGTTTCCTGCGCGACAGCGAGATCCTGGATAAATACCGGGATTTTCGCGTTCAGGACGCACTGAGCCTGCGCTGCATTCCGCAAATGCATGGCGCGGTACGGGATGTACTGAGTTACTGCCTGAAAACGCTGACTACCGAAGTTAATTCGGTCACAGATAATCCGGTGTTTATCGTGGAAGAGGGGGTGCTGAATGTTTTGCCGGGCGGCAACGGGCACGGTGCGCCGGTGGCGTTGTGTCTGGATGCACTGGCGATTGCCATTGCGCAACTCAGCACCGGTTCGCAGGCCCGCGCTGACCGACTGACAAACAGTCATCTCAGCGGATTACCGGCTTTTCTGGTGGCCAATGGCGGGGCGCATTCAGGCATGATGATCCCGCCTTACGCTGCGGCCGCGCTGGCAGGGGAAAATCGTGCACTGGCAGCACCGGCCAGCGTGCATACCGTATCCACCTGTGCCGGACAGGAAGATCACATTTCCATGGGAGTAACAGCGGCGCGTAAAGCGATTGATGCCGTTGAAAATGCCATTGATATCGTGGCGATAGAAATCTTGTGTGCCACGCAGGCGGTGGAATTCCACCGTCCGCTGCGCGCCTCAGCGGGCACGGAAACCGTATTGTCTCTGGTGCGCGGGCAGGTGGCCTTCCGGCAGAGTGACGAGGAAATGTATCCGGATATGCTGGCTATCCGTCAGCTGATCGGACAGGGCGATATCTTGCGCGCGCTGACCCCCCTGATTTTCGCAGACCTTGCTGACGGAGAAAATGTATGAGTACATCCGCGACATCACGGCCGCTGGAGGGGGTCAAAGTGCTTGACCTTTCCCGCGTGCTGGCCGGGCCTTACTGCGCTTCGCTGCTCAATGATTTGGGTGCGGAAGTGATCAAAATTGAAATGCCGGGTAAAGGTGACGACTCCCGTGATTTCACGCCGCATATTCATGGTGAAAGTACCTACTTCATGCTGCTTAATCACGGCAAAAAAAGCCTGACGCTGAATCTGAAATCTCCGCAGGGACGGGCGGTGCTGGAACAACTGATTGAAGGCGCGGATGTGCTGGTGGAAAACTTCCGGCCCGGCGTGACCACGCGTCTGGGCATTGATTATGACGCTGTGAAGAAGATCAATCCGAAGCTGGTGTATGCCAGTATTTCCGGCTTTGGTCAGCACGGGCCGCTGGCGCACAAAGCAGCTTATGACCATGTGATCCAGGCGATGGGCGGCATTATGCAGGTCACCGGCTGGGCGAATGGTGAACCGACCCGGGTGGGGGATGCGATTGGTGATGTGGTGTCGGGGCTGTACTGTTCGTGGGGCATTCTGGCGGCATTGCTGCAACGGGGCATCAGCGGTCTCGGGCAGCATGTGGATGTCGCCATGCTCGACGCGATGGTATCGATGCAAATGGTCTCGCTGACACAACTGCTGGGCGGCATGCCGCTGGCCGGGCGACTGGGCAATGCACATCCCATCAGCGCCCCGATGGACAGCTACCGTGCGGCCGACGGTTATCTGGTGATTGCCGTGGCGAATGACAGCCTGTTCCGCCGTCTGGCACAGACTATAGGTAAACCGGAAGTGGTGCAGGATGTGCGTTTTGCCACGGATCCGCAGCGCCTGAAACATCAGTACGCATTACGGGTGCTGATTGAAGAATGGCTGCACGACAAAACCGTGGACGGGGCGCTCGCCCTGCTTGATGCAGACGGCATTCCTGCCGCCCCGGTCTGGGGGCTGGATCAACTGCTGCAAAGCCCGCATGCCGCTGAACGGGGACTACTGCATCAGGTGAAACATCCGGTTGCCGGTGAAATCAGCATATTACCGCAGCCGGTGAAGCTGAGCGGCATGCATCAGATACCCGATTTAATGCCGCCACGGCTTGGTGAACACACGCGCGCCATTCTCAGCGCGCAACTGGGGCTGTCTTCGCAGGAGATGGACACACTGGAGCAACAGGGCGTTATTTAACCGGAGGCAGATAATATGGCATCAACACAGGTTGCGGTGATTGGCGCGGGCACCATGGGTGCGCGCATCGCGGCGGTATTTGCCGCCAGCGGTTTTAAGGTGGCGCTTTATTCGCGTACGGAAAACTCGCTGCACAAGGCTGCAAAAGTGATCGACAGCATCGACGCCGGACTGGCATCAGCGGTCACTTTTACGACATCCCTGGCGGAATGTCTGAAAGGCGCGAAGATTGTTTCGGAAAATATCGCTGAGGTGCTGGCACTCAAACAGCAGATTTTTCAGGAGATCGAAAAACAGGTCAGTGACGACTGTCTGCTGACCACCAACACCTCCAGCGTCCCTGTCGGGCAGATTGCCTCTTCGCTGGCGGTGCCGTCGCGTTTTATTGGCCTGCACTGGTTTAATCCGGCTGATGTCATGCCGATGGTGGAAATTGTCTGCGGGCCGCAAACCAGTGACCAAACGCGTCAGCAGGCCGGTGCCTTGTGTCAGCAACTGGGCAAACAGACAGTGACCCTTCATAAAGACGTGCCAGGGTTTATCGTCAACCGGCTGCAATACGCCATGCTGCGCGAGGCGTTGCATCTGGTGACGGCCGGTATAGCCAGCATCGAAGACGTAGATTTTGCTGTGCAAAGCACACTTGCACCGCGCTGGTCGGCGATGGGGCCGCTGAAACTGATGGATTTTGCCGGGCTGGATACGGTGAAGAATGTTGCGGCGATCTTATTGCCGGTGTTATCCCGTGACGACGCGTTGCCGCCGTGGTTGCTGGAGCACATTGAGCAGGGCCACCTGGGTACCAAAACCGGCGCCGGGTTTTATCCGTGGACGGCACAGGATATTGAAGAAGGGCTCGCGCACCGTAATACCACAATCCGCGCCATCAGCAGGATGCAAAAACCATGAGCGAACTTATCCGCTGTGAACGACATCAGGGCGTGGCGCATATCACCCTTAACCGGCCGGAAAAACTCAATGCACTGAGTGCGGAGATGCTGACGCAATTGCTGGAGAAAATGCGTGAACTGGACGGGGATAAGCAGATCCGCGCCATGGTGATTTCCGGCTCAGCGCGGGCGTTTGCCGCCGGCGCTGACACCGGCACGCTGGCTACCGCCTCAGCGATAGCCCTTTACACCAGCGGTTTCAGCGAAAAATGGGATCAGATCGCCGCCATTGAAAAACCCGTGATCGCGGCACTGTCCGGTTATGCGCTGGGTGGCGGACTGGAACTGGCGTTACTGTGCGATATCGTGATTGCTGATGACACAACCGTTATCGGGCTGCCGGAAACACATATCGGGATTATCCCCGGCGCAGGGGGGACGCAGCGGCTGGTCAGGTCTGTGGGGAAATCACTGGCGATGGAAATCATCCTCGCCGGGCGAAAAATCAGCGCCACCGAAGCGCTGGCTGCCGGGCTGGTCAGCCGCATCACCACACCTGAAGCATTAACGGCACAGGCGCTGACGATTGCGCATAATATTTCCCGTGCCGCACCGCTGGCTATTAAGATGGCCAAAAAAGCCGTGCTGGCGAGTTTCGATATGGGCTTAACGGCAGGCATCAGTTATGAGCGTTCGTTGTCCGCCCTGATTGCGGCCAGCGAAGACCGCAACGAAGGCATGCGCGCACTGGCGGCGAAAGAACAGGCGGTGTTTACCGGCGAATGACCTCCGGCAACGCGCGCCAGGCAATATACAAGGCAGGAATGATGTCAACAAACAGAACGCTATCCGAAGTCATTGCGGACGCCGGAGACGAGCCATCTCCGCTGTATAAGCAGGTGAAACAGGGGATCATCAACCAGATCCTGCACGGGCACTGGCAACCGCGCCAGCGTGTGCCTTCAGAAAGTGAACTGGTTGCCGAGCTGGGATTCAGCCGGATGACCATCAACCGGGCACTGCGCGAATTAACCACCGAAGGCTACCTGCTGCGTTTACAGGGCGTTGGCACCTTTGTCAATGAAATGAAGGCGTTTACGCCGATGCTGGAAGTCAATAACATTTCTGATGAGATCAAAAACCGCGGGCATTTTCATACTTCCCGCGTTTTGCAACTGGATGAGCAAATTGCCAGTCACAATATGGCAATGAAATTTATGCTGCCGCTCGGCGTAGCGTTGTTCCATTCGCTGATCGTGCATTACGAAAATGATATTCCGGTACAGCTGGAGGACCGGCTGGTGAATCCGGATATTGCACCGTTGTATTTACAGCAGGACTTTACTAAAACGACGCCTTTCGCCTATCTCACCCAGCTGGCACCGCTGACGGCGGGTGAACATACCATTGAGGCCGTGATGGCCGGTAACGACGAGCAGCGCCTGCTGAATATTCATCAGACCGAGCCATGCCTGCAAACCCTACGTCGGACCTGGCATCATGAAAAAGTCGTCACCTGCGCCCGGCTGTTATATCCGGGCGGCCGTTACAAGATGTTCGGCAGCTTTAAGAAATAAACCGGGCAGGATCAGGCAAGGATTCCGGAGGACTGTGGCTTGTGACTTCGGCGTTAAATTCTATAGTGAATAGGTCATTAACGACTCAGGAATTGACTGATGAAAACTGTCGGATTTGCTGCTTACGATCCTAAAAAACCGCTGGCACCGTTTACCTTTGAACGTCGCGGCCTGCGTGATAACGATGTCGCAATGGAAATTCTGTATTGCGGCGTTTGCCATTCTGATTTACATACCGCAAGAAATGACTGGGGCTGGAGCTACTATCCGATTGTTCCCGGCCATGAAATCGTCGGGCGCGTCACACAGATTGGTAAAGGCGTCACCCGCTATAAACCGGGCGATCATGTCGCTGTGGGGTGCATGGTAGACAGTTGTCAGGAATGCGATCAGTGTAAAAAAGGTGAAGAACAGTTGTGCCGCGAAGGTAATACCGGCACTTACGCGGGTTATGACCGTTTCACCAAAGCACCGACGCAGGGCGGATACTCCAAGCATTTAGTGGTGCGCGAGGAGTTTTGTCTGCGCATGCCGGAAGGGTTAGATCTTGCCAAAGCCGCGCCGCTGCTGTGCGCCGGTATCACCACCTGGTCGCCGCTGAAGACCTGGAACGTCGGGCCGGGCAGCCGCGTCGGCGTGATCGGCTTGGGCGGTCTGGGGCATATGGCGGTCAAACTGGCGGCCGGTCTGGGGGCAGAGGTTACGGTCGTGAGCCGTTCCAATGCCAAAGCAGCCGATGCGCTGGAATTAGGCGCAAGCCGTCTGCTGGTCAGTGCCGACAGTGACGCCATGGCGCAGGCACACGATCATTTTGATCTGATCATCGATACCGTACCGGTCAGACACGACATCACGCCGTATCTGCCGTTGCTGGATGTGGACGGCACGCTGGTGCTGGTCGGGCAGGTCGGGCCGATGGAAGAATTTAACACCGTTCCGCTGCTGTTAGGCCGTCGCCGCGTGGCGGGTTCTCCCATTGGCGGGATCCGCGAAACGCAGGAAATGCTCGATTTCTGCGCGGAGAAAAACATTCTGCCGGATTGCGAAATGATCCGCATGGATGAAATTAATGAAGCGTTTGAGCGTATGGAAAAGGCCGATGTGCGCTATCGTTTTGTGATTGATATGGCCTCGCTGGCCGCGCCTGCGGTGGTGTAATCTCCCTGCGTAAGTAAAACAGCAATGGCTCCTGCGGGAGCCATTTTTTCAGGCAGAAACCGGTACGGTTGCGCGTCTTTTCAGCGGTACAGTGATGAAAATCAGGCATGCGACGACCAGGCCGATGCCCGTCCAGCCCATCGGCGGCAAACGTTCACCGACAATCACGACCGCCAGCACCGCCGCGACCGCCGGTTCCAGCAAGGTTATGGTGGTTGCCATGCTGGCCGGAATGCGCGCAAGGGCATAGCCGAAACAGACATAACCTACAAACATCGGGATCAGCGCCATGTAGGCGCCGACCAGGGCGTTATTCCACGAGGCCAGAAGCGGCGCGCCGGTTACCCACAGTACCGGCATCAGCAATAAACCGCCGAGCCCGAAGGTGGCACCCATTGCCGCACGGGAAGGGACGCCGCGCTGCATTAAATGACGTGCCGCCCAGGAGTAAAGCGCGTAAGTCAGCCCGGCAATCAGGCCAAGCGTCACACCGGCAATCGTATGGTCGCCCTGACCGGAGACGGCATGACCTGCGCTTTTGCCGATGCAAAGCAACACCATGCCCGCTACGCCAATAGCCGCACCGGTCATCCAGCGGCGGGTAAGGCGTTGTCCGTCGAGATAATATTCAATCAGCGCTGACAGCAGCGGGGCGGAACCGATGGAAATCACCGTGCCGACCGTGACGCCCGCCAGATGCATCGATGCGTAAAACGCCAGGGGATAAACCGCGACCGCCAGTGCGCCGGTGAGTAACATGCGGCCGTTTTGCCGCAGTGTTACCCGGCTGGCGACAATCCCTCTGGCGGAAATCAGCGCCTGCAACAATCCGCCCAGCCCCATCGCCACGGCCCCGATCGCCAGCGGGCTGACGTCGGGTGCAAATGTCGCAGCCGTACCGGTTGACCCCCAGAGAAAGGAAGCAAATACCACGGCGAGTACACCTGTCATGCGTTCACGAGGCGTTATCGTCATGATGCCTCCATCATTGAGGCCGCCATGTCCATCGCCTGACGGACACATTGACCGTTGCCCTCCAGACCCGCACGCGAAATCGCACCTTCCAGTAAAAAGGAAAAATGCCGTGCCATCAGCCGGGCTTTCGCGTCGTCATCAGGAAACAGTTCCAGAAGATGTGCGGTTACGATGGCTTCGACATGTTCTTTATGCCCGCGCACGGCCTGTCTGCCGGGAGCTCCGGCGGGCAGTTCGGCGGCGGCATTCAGCAACCCGCAGCCACGAAAACCACGCTCATAGGCAAATTCAGCGTGATCGTCATAGGCCTGAAATACGGCGAGCACTTTTTCCTGTGGTGTTTTGGCTTTTTTAACGCGCAGGGCGTACAGCTCCAGCCATTCATCGTGACGGATTTCAATGTACGTCGCGACCAGTGCAGCCTTGGATTCGAAATTGTTATAGAGGCTTTTTTTGGCGACACCGGCGCGTTTGACGATGGCATCAATCCCGGTCGCGGCAATGCCGTCGTTATAAAACAGAACGCGGGCGGCACCGAGCAGCCGGTCACGTGCGGATTCAGGTGTGGACATTTTATTTATCTCGTCTTGTACAGATATGAGTAGGTATACCAGTCTACCTACTGATTGTAAACACCCGGTATGAATAAGAAAAAGTGACGACTTAACCGTGCCTTTAGTACGGGAAAGAGACATAATCCGTTAAAAGCGGCGCAGAGACAGCGGGCTGGAGCCATCCGCCGCAGGCAGAATTGTTGTTAACTTCCGGAGAGATAAAAATGCTTCATGAGTGGTTCAACGCCTTGCACATCATTGCGGGTGTATTGTGGATTGGCGGCATGCTGGCCATGGCGCTGGTGTCGATGGCATATTCGCGCACATCCGGCGCGGCGGAAAGTGCAGGGCAGAAGTTACTGCTTGAGACGGTGCGCAAATGGACGCGCAGTGTCACCAGCCCGGCGATGATCCTGTTGTGGGTGGCGGGCATCGTGATGATTGTCAGTTATGGCAAATTCCCGCATGCCTGGCTGCTGATAAAAATGGTCGTGGTATTGATCCTCTCCGCGCTGCACGGCCTGCTTTCCGGGGATTTACGCCGCCGCGCCACCGGTCAGCCGGTCAAAGATTTTGCGCTGGTGCGCAACGCCGGTGTGGTCATTATTACCGGTGTGATCTTCATCGGTATTCTGGCGATAATCAGGCCTTTCTAAAATTTATTCATTATCCGTATGGCGCTATGACTCGCCGTTCACCAGAGCAATCAGGGTGCAAGGCACCGGCGGAATATTGCCTTCTTTTAATATTGTCAGTGAATGGTTTTCGCGCACGGCAAACAGCGGCAGCACGCCGCTGTTTTTCTCAAGATAATCAATCCAGCCAAAACTCTCATTTAACTGTGTGGCCTTAATCACCGCGCCTTTCGCCAGCAGGGAACTCAGCCTGGAGTAAGTGGCTTCGGTGCTGAACAGCACTTCGTGACGCTGAAAACGGCTGTTTTCCTGCGAGCGTCCGCCTTTGGGCACCGGACCTGAGCGTACGGCAAATACCTTTTCCCGGCCGAAAATGTGGCTGAAATGGTAGACTGCCAGCGCATTCTGATGGCGGTTCGGAGACAGTGCCAGCACCTGCGCGGTGCTGCTCAGATCCAGATAGTTTTCCGCATGTTCAGACCACGCGTTACCGTAATACGCCGGAATGCCGTCCATCCGCGCCTGCCGGTAATATTCCCAGCTGCTGTCGGTGAGCCGCACCGGAATATCCTGCTTCATCAGTACTTTTGCCAGCATTCTGGCCACACCGTTCGCGCCGATGATCAGCACGCCGCGCGGTGCTTTTTGTTGCACCCGTAATCCGCGTGCGATGGCACGGCTGGAAAGGCTTTGTAATACCACGGTGCCGATGATCACGGCAAAGACCACGGTCACCAGTTTGTCGGCCTGCGGGTAATGCATGCGTTGTAGCGTGAGGGCGAACAGGGAGCTGACGGCGGCGGCGACAATGCCCCGCGGCGCTATCCAGCACAGTAATAACCGGTCCCGCCAGTGCAACGATGACCGCCAGGTTGACACGGCTATACACAGCGGACGCGCAACAAACTGCACCACCAGCAGCAAAATAATCAGTGGCCAGCCCATCGCCATCAGTGCATGGAGATCCAGCCTGGCAGCCAGAATGATAAACAGTGCGGAGATCAGAATTGCTGACAGTTCCTCTTTAAATGCCAGAATGTCGGTGGTATCCACATCACGCATATTGGCCAGCCAGATGCCCGCCACGGTGACGGTCAGCATGCCCGATTCATCGGCAATGGCATTGGAAACGCCAAAAGCGGTCAGCATCACCGCCAGTACTCCCAGGTTTTGCAGATAGGCGGGGATCCATACGCGGCGCAGGGCCACGCCGAGCGCATAACCAAAAACCGAGCCCAGCACCAGCCCGACGGCGACGGTTGCACCGAGTGTCCAGAACAGATGCATCAGTGATTCGGCGTGCTGGCGCAGGGTGATGAATTCGAATACCAGCAGCGTGAAAATCGCGCCTACCGGGTCAATCACAATTCCTTCCCAGCGCAGAACCTGATTAATCGCCGTGTTCGGGCGAACCACGCGCATTAACGGTGCAATCACTGTCGGACCGGTCACCACCGTTACCGCACCGACCAGCGCTGCCAGTTCCGGTTCAAACCCGAGCAGCCACCAGCAGGCGAGGCTGATCACGCAGAACGTGACCAGCATGCCAATCGTGACCAGATTGCGGACCACGCCACCCAATCCGCGGACTTCATCAATTCTGAGCGTCAGCGCGCCCTCGAACAAAATGATAGCCACCGATATTGAGACCAGCGGAAACAGCAAATCGCCAAACAGGGCATCGGGCATAACGACGTGCGTGACCGGCCCCAGCACTACACCCAGTAACAGCAAAGGCAGGATCGCGGGGATTTTCAGCAACCAGGCCAGCCACTGCGCGAGTAACGATCCCAGGCCAATTACAACCAGCATCAGCGGAGCCGACAGCAGCATAAAATGTCCCTTTCAAGAAGAGGAAGCAAAGGTCCGGCTTACGGCCAGAAACAGGAAATGATAATCAGCATCAGTGTGCATCAAAAAACCCGCAATTTTCGCGGGCCTTTTTATATTGAGTATCAACCAAAAGATTTATTTTTTCTTATAAACGTCAGCAGTGCCGTGAATTTTATTGTTGGTATTACCGGAGGTTAATACAAATACATCGCCGCCTTTTTTATCGGCTTTCTTCGAGAGATCTTCAATGGCACCGGACTGTGAGGTTTTATTTGAGGTAGTGACAGAACCGACTTTGGTATACTGCGAAGCCACTTTTTCAAAATCTACTTTCTTCATTAATTCAGCTGAATAAGCGCTAAAAGAGACACAACCCATCACAGCCAGTGCCAGCAGAGCTTTAGATATTTTCATGTAAGCCTCAGATTTAAAATTGCTCAGTAAATTGAAGGAGAACAACAGGAAGACGCTTATTGATTGAAATCCCTGTTAAACAATAACCCACCTTTTAAACAATGAGTTATCACTGCATTTAGTAATAGACAAGGAAGTAAATAATTACAAGGCGGAAAGGAAAATTAAGCGGCGAATACGGTGTTAAACCATCAATCCCGCGCAAACATCCCCGGGGATTTAATACCCGCTGTGTATGTTATTTGCCTGTTAATACGTAACCCGGAAAATGTTTCACTGCTAATAATTAAGTTTGAACCTGCCGTACTGGCACAACGTCAGCCTTATCAGCCTGATCTGAGCGCAGAACATATCGGTTATGGCCGTGCGCAGCCCGCTTTCCGGCACGGAACAGGGTGCCTGCTGTATTACTTTTAACTGAACGTGACGGATAGCGTGTCCCCGCGATGTCCCTTTAAGAATTCCTTAACGTAACGTCTGTAGGATGAGCGTTCTGACTGCCGGAAGTCTGGAATTCTCATCGCAGATATTTTCAATAAAGGGGCATCGTCATGGTATTAAACACCGCAGTGACCGCCACGATTGGCAGCGTACTGATTACCCTTCAGTTTTCCTCTCTCGTCATCGCCTGGTGGCGGATGCGCAGTGGCGTCCTGCGCGATGAAGTGCATGAAACCTCGGAATTTATCGTGCTGGTGCGGCCATTGTGCGGGCATAACGCCTTCGAAGAGGAGACCATGCGCTCCAGTTTTTATCAGGATTATCCCGCTTATGAAATTGTGTTTTGCGTGGCGTCACGGTTTGATCCGGTGATCCCGCTGGTGGAAAAACTGATGGCGGAATTCCCCGATAAGCCTGCACGACTGCTGATTGGCGATGACAAGATATCCGCCAATCCGAAAGTGAATAATCTTAATAAAGCCTGGAGCAATACCACCGCAGGCGTGGTGGCAATGGCAGACAGCAATCTGCTGTTACCGCCGGATTATCTGCGTTCACTGGCGAATACTTTTGACAGTCAGACCGGGCTGGTGAGTTCTCCGGCAGTCGGGATGATCCCGGAGAATTTATGGGGTGCCGTAGAAGCCGCAATGCTGAATACGCATCAGGCGCGCTGGCAGTATCTGTCGGATTTTCTGGGTAACGGTTTTGCGCAGGGGAAAACGTTGTGCTGGCGGCGCGAGGTGCTTGATAATGGTGGCGGAATGGCAGCGCTGGGCAGTGAGCTGGCGGAAGATGTCGCCTCAACCAAACTGGTACGCCGCGCGGGGCTGAAAGTCCGTCTGCCCGCGCAACCTTTTGTGCAGCCTATCGGGCATCGCAGCCTGGAAGCGGTCTGGAGCAGACAACTGCGCTGGGCGCGCATCCGGCGTGCCGGTTTTTTCTGGCTGTTTGTGCCTGAAATTATTATGGGTTTCCTGCCTGCTCTGGCAGCAGTGGTCTGGCTGACCCTCCGCGGTGATTTACCCCTGTTTGCAGCTCCTGTGCTTTTTGTGTTGTGGTATGGCGGCGAATGGGCGCTGGCCAAAGCGCTCGGCTGGCCGCATCAGCTAAGAGATATTCTGGCGATGTGCATCCGCGATATCCTGCTGCCCGCCTTGTGGTTATGGTGCTGGACCGGGCGCGGTTTTACGTGGCGCGGCACTATTTTGGGTGAAGGGCACTTAGGCAAAAAACAACCGGTGTCTGCCAGTCAGCACTCAGGGAAATAAGGACAGCATGTTTTCTCTTGAAACACTCGAAACGCTTATCAGAACGCACGGCCTGTTGATCATGACGCCGCTGGCCATCCTTGAAGGGCCGGTAGTGACGGTGATTGCAGGCTACTTCGCCCGTCTCGGCTATTTCAGCGTGTCCGCCATGTTTACCGTGGTGATGGTGGGGGAAGTGCTGGGGGATATCATTTTTTACTCGCTCGGACGCTTGGTGATCAAAGCTGACGGACAACCGCCCGGCTGGCTGGCCCGTCTTGGACTGACACAGCCGCGGCTGGAAAAAATGGTGAAAAGTTTTGATCGCAAAGGCGGGCGGTTGCTGGTGCTCGCCAAACTGACCCATTCCGCTGGCGCACTGGTGCTGACCGGCGCGGGAATAGCGCGGATGCCGCTGGTGCCTTTTCTGTTCTATAACATCATCGCGGCCATTCCTAAAAGCCTGTTTCTTCTGGGCCTCGGCTGGATGTTCGGCGATATTATCGCAGAGGTGAATAACTGGATAGCCTGGGTATCCCTTGGCCTGTTCATCCTGCTGGCCGTGACGGGGGTGCTCTGGGTGAGGTCTAAACAATGATCACGGTGAGTTGCATTATTCCGGCACACAATGAGGCCGGTCGTATCGGCAGGGTGCTGGATGTGGTGCAGAATCACCCTTTGCTGCTGGAGATTATCGTGGTGGATGACGGCTCCGGCGATAATACCGCACAAGTCGCACAAGGCAGGGGGATCAGGGTGATCAGCCTGCCTGAAAATCGCGGTAAAAGTTACGCCGTGGCCGAAGGCATTGCTGTGGCAACGGGCAGCCATCTGCTGATGCTTGACGCAGATCTTGTCGGGCTGAATGATGACGATATTACCGCGCTCATCCGGCCGGTGATGCAACATCAGGCTGATGTCACGATAAGCCTGAGGCGTAACAGCCCGTGGGTCTGGCGGTTTATCGGGCTGGATTATATCTCCGGTGAACGGGTGTTTGCGCGCGGGTTAGTGGCGAAGCATCTCGGGGAGATCCGCCGGTTGCCGCATTTCGGGCTGGAAGTCTGGATCAATCAGCGCTGGATTGCCGCCGGATTTCGCTTACAGGTCATCAGATGGCAGGGCGTTATCAGCCCGTATAAAGCCGCTAAAATCGGCTGGTGGCGTGGATTACAGGCCGATATATCGATGATGCGCGATATATTCCGTACCATCAGCTTGCGCGAATCGGTACGGCAAATTATCTGTCTTAAGCGCAAAATCCGGGCCTGAGTGTGAATGTCACTTTGCCCCGCAGCTCTGGCAACAATTGGGTCGACCCGTCTGATCACAAAAAGAATCTTGCAGCCGCTATTGTGCGAAAGGCGGTATCACATAATTAAAAATTGCTGAATGTCATCATTCACCCGGCAATAATTTAATCATTAATAGCCGGGGAGTGGTTTTTATATCGTTCAATTAACAGATGTAAAACTCCCATTGCCCCGTGCGCATAAAAATATACTTCAATAAAAGTGGTAAGAAACTTATGCCACCCGATAATAGTGTCGGCCCAATAATTGTAGCGCGGCGAAATCTTCCGGACTGTTTCGCGCTCAATTCCGGACTGTCTAACGACCTTTAAAATGCCTCTTTTGGACTGTCCGGAATTGATTGTAACGCCGTTAAAACCCCGCACCTGATAACCCGCTTAAAAAATATTGATCGGTGTCACCGATCAATACCAACAATTTGATCGTTATTAACCATTATCATCTTGTGGTTTATCTGGATATGGTCTCCAAAACTTAAGGAGACGTGTCATGTTCTGGAAGATATTTACGGTTTTTATGGTGCTGTGGCTGATGGTTGGCTTTCTCGTAAATCGCTGCCGACATCGTGAAGAACCGGAAGATAAGAGTGATGAATGCCCCTATGAGTAGGGTATTTTTTCAGGCTGTACGCTCCCAAATCATGACGAGTTTTGATTTAGGAACAATGGAGACAGCCGTACCGGCTCCACTGCTGCCAGTAGCATCGGGTGGTGAAAGCCACGTTAACAAGTAGGGGTATTGTGCTAGCTGAAGACGTGCGAAAGCGGCTGAGGGGGTTCAGCGACTAAGGAGAATTTACACGGGAAATCAATGGGGATGGAACGTGAGGAAAGCCCGGTCAGCCGACCGGGTTTTGTCCTTCAGAGGATAATATTACTCAACCTTGCGGGCGTTGTCTGCTTTCCACTCTTCGTATGTCGCTTCAAGGATCCACAGACAGGTTGCTCCTTTGTCCGCTCCTGGGCGCTGGATCTCAAGGGACGTGGGATCCGCGTGAATGTTGTCAGCCCCGGTCCGGTGCGGACGCCAGGTCTGGGTGGACGGGTGCCGGATGAGCACCGTCAGGGCTTATTTGATGCGCCTGCCGCACAGGTGCCGCTGGGTCGTCTGGGAGAACCGGGAGAAATCGGCAAAGTTGTGGCGTATCTGGCCTCGGATGCTGCCAGCTTTATCAACGGCACCGAACTGTTTGTTGATGGCGGTATGGCGCAGGTATGAGGCGTTTTCCCCACGACACTCGGCCGACGGTGAGACTGTCGGCAATTTTTTGCGTCTGAGGGATAAACCCTGATAAATCATGCTTAATTAGCAGAAATTAATCTATGGATGGGATATTTTAAGGATTGTCGCTCGAAGATATACGATATATCCTTAATGCTTAATTCTTCGCCGGATCACCGCCATGACGACTGCCAGACCTTTGCTCGACGTTCGCCACCTCGCCATTCATACCGATGCCGGATTACCGCTGGTCAAACCGCTTTCCCTGCAGGTGAACCGCCGTGAAATGGTGGCACTGGTGGGGGAGTCCGGTTCCGGTAAGACACTGAGTTCGCTGGCGCTGATGGGATTGCTGCCGCCGGGAGTGAGTATGACGGGGGGAGAAATCTGGCTGGCCGGTAAATCCATTGCCAGTCCGCAGAGGACGTTTGACGCATCTGCGCGGGGTAAACGGCTGGCGATGATTTTTCAGGAACCGATGACCAGTATGAATCCGGTGCTCAAAGTCGGGGAACAGATAGCCGAAGTGCTGGTACGTCATCAGGGGCTGGACTGGAAACAGGCACACCGTGAGGCCATCGTTTTGCTGGATCGCGTCGGTATTCTGAATCCGGAGCAACGGGCGAAACAATATATCCATCAGCTTTCCGGCGGCATGCGTCAGCGGGTCATGATCGCCAGCGCGATCAGCTGTAAACCGTCACTGCTAATTGCCGATGAACCAACCACCGCGCTGGACGTCACCATTCAGGCGCAAATTCTGGCGTTGCTGCTGGAATTGCAGCAGGAAATGCAGATGGGTGTGCTGCTGATCACCCATGACCTGAGCGTGGTAGCGCGTTACGCCGACCGTGCTTACGTCATGCATCAGGGAAGTCGGGTGGAAGAAGGGCCGGTGGCAAAACTGCTGACCGATCCTCAGGAGCCTTACACCCGTAAACTGATTGCCGCTTCCCAGCCGGAACCGCGCCCGGTCACCGCAGCAATCTGCGCGGCATCGCCGCTGGTTCGTTTACACAACGTGAGCAAAAGCTATCCGCAGGCGCAGCATCTCCCTTTTGTACCGGCAAAACGGCAGACCGTGCTTTTCCCGACAACACTGGATATCCGTCGCGGTGAAATTCTGGGGCTGATCGGTGAATCCGGCTCGGGGAAAACCACGCTGGGCCGGGCGATCATTGGCCTGACGGAAACTGACAGCGGTGATATCGAATTTGACGGCGTTTCCCTGACCCGCGCCAGTCACGCCACACGGCAAAAAATGCGCAGCCGTGCGCAGATTATCTTTCAGGATCCTTACGCCAGTCTGAACCCCAAAATGACCATCGGTGAGCAAATTGCTGAGCCGCTACGTGTCTGGAAATTGCGTCCTGCCGGACAGATTCAGGCGCGGGTAGAGGAATTACTGAAACGGGTGGGACTGGAAGCACATCACGCCAGCCGCTTGCCCGGCGCATTTTCCGGCGGTCAGCGTCAGCGCGTGGCCATTGCCCGTGCGCTGGCATTAGAGCCAGAGTTACTGGTGGCGGATGAAGCCGTGTCGGCGTTAGATCTCTCGGTTCGCGGGCAGATACTGGCATTGCTGGATGAACTTCGCCGGCAACTCGGCCTGACCGTGCTGTTTATCAGCCATGATCTCGCCGCGGTGAAACAAGTATGTGACCGCGTGGTGGTACTTTATCATGGCAAGGTTGTGGAAAGCGGACTCACTGCACAGGTGCTGGGCGCGCCGCAGCATGCTTACACACAAACTTTACTGGCGGCAGCGCCGGATATCACGCAGGCGCTGAAACTGCGCAATGTCAGTTAAAATCCGTCAGCAGGGGCAGTTCAGGATGACCTGCCCATTCATGCCAGGAACCGACATAAATGGCCAGTTGCCGGTAACCCGCCAGCTGCAAAGCGATGAATACTGTGGCGGCGCGTGCGCCCCGGTGACAATAAATAATGTTCCGCCGGTCGGGCCGCAGTCCGGCTTTTTCCGCGCGATGGCGGATTTCGCCGGCATCCAGAAACCCGCCGTTATGCACCACATCCTCCCAGAACAGCAACTTCGCACCGGGGATCCTTCCTGCCCGCTGACAGCATTCATGCGCAAATTCCCCCGTGAATTCTGACGGACGGCGTGCGTCCACAATCTCTGCGCCCGTTGCCTGTGCCGCAAGCACTTCGGCCCGCGTGGCCGCCAGTGCGATGTTCATGCTGGCGTCCGTACGGTAATCCGGATTGTCGGCGCTTATCACTGCGCTGTTGCCGGTTCCCGGTATGAGATCGCCGCCTGCGCGTTGCCAGGCATCCAGTCCGCCATCGAGCACCAGTGGCTGACAGATACCGCCGCATAGCGCAAACCATGCACCGCGCGGGGAGCGCATACCGACCTGTTGTTCAAAGAAAACAGGCGTGACGCTGTCACTTATAGCCAGTTCCTGCCAGGCAGACCGAAAGGCATTGAACAGGCTGTTCACACCGGCCTGGGTGCTGTCGGGAATAAAGTAATCATAGACATTCAGGTGAAGTGCGCCCGGCAGGGTTCCGGCCTGCCACTGCGTGATTTCACGGACATCAATCAGCGCAAACTGTTCGCCATTTTTGTGGCGTTCAAGCAGTTCGGCGGCGCTGATAAGGATGCGCGGCAAGGGTAATGCAGAATAATCAGTCAAGGTAAAATGACTCCGGAAAAAGCGGTAATAACGTACCGGTTCCCTGTTGCTGCGCGAGTGCCAGTACGCGGGCTGCCAGGGCGATGTCGAAGACGTTGAGGCCAAACGAGGAGAAATACACACTGTCATCCGGCGCAGGCCGCCAGCCATCGAGCAGCAGATGGGTTAAATCGGCATCTACGCGGTCCGGCGAAAATTTTCCGGCGCGGTACATCTGAAAAAGACTTTTGGCGCTGGTTTCGCAGAAATCTCCCCACAAATCGACCACCACCCGTGTGGCGCGGGCAATCGCTTCGAACGCGACTTCGTGATAACCCACCTGGATAACCAGCCTTCCGGGACGGATTGCCTCCGTGCCCAGCAGGGGTTCTGCGGCGCTGGTGCAGGTGATCACCGCACCGGCGTCCTGTGCGCAGGCGTGCTGTAAATTGCTGAACCTGATCAGCGGCCACGGCAGATTTTCGCTGTCCGGGGCAAAAACCGTTGCGCTGCGGCTCCACCAGCTGACCTGTTTCAGCTCAGGGAAAAGCTGGCGCAGCATCTCAAGATGCGCCGTGGCCTGCACGCCGGTGCCGAGCAGGAGGACGTGCTGAACCGGGCGCGGTGCGGCATGGCGCAACGCCAGCGCCGAGACGGCGGCGGTGCGGGTGGCCGTCAGCGCGGCGCTTTCCACCAGCCCGAGTGGCAAACCATTATCTGCGCGGTTAATCAGCGTCATCGCCATCGCCTGCGGCAGACCGTCGTGTGCATCGGGGCGATGTGCCGTCCATTTCACCCCTGCGGCATTGAAACGGCCGCCCACACTGGCGGGCAGCGCGTAGGCTTTTCCCCGGTCGCCACCGAGAGTGACATGGGTTTCCGACGGCATCTGCGCCTGTTGCTGACGGATTAAGGTGACAACGTCACGAATATCATCCAGTGCAGCCTGCGCCTGCGTACCGCCGAGCGTCATCACATCCTGCTGACTCAGATAGCGGAAACCCTGCGTCATCTCAGTGCTCCAGCAAGGTCTGCGCAAAGGGGTACAGCGCCGGAGAGCCGCCGCAATGGACGAAAATCACCCGTGAACCGGCGCGGATTTTACCTTGCTCCACCAGACTGATCAGCCCGTGCATGGCTTTGCCGGTGTAGACCGGATCCAGCAGTAAACCTTCGGCCTGGGCGACGCGATAGATGGCTTCAATGCCGCCGTCAGACGGCACGCCATACGCGGTGCCGACGAATCCGTCCTCAATCCAGATATCTTCCGGCGTCCAGTTTTGCGGCCATTCCAGCAAATCCGCGCAATCCTGCGCCATAGCGGAAATCCGTGTCTGAAACCATTCTGCTTTGGCGCTGACGCTGATGCCGGCAATTCTGGTGTCCGGCCAGTATTTGCGTGCGCCGACGTAAAGCCCGGCAAGCGTGCCGCCGGAACCGGTCGGGGCAACAATCACGTCCGGCGGCAACTGATTGCGTTCTCTCAGCTGGGCGTCCATTTCTTCTATGGCACGCACGTAACCCAGTGCCCCGAGCGGTGTGGCGCCGCCGAGCGGAATAATCAGCGCCTTTTCGCCCCGCGCCTGTGCGGCGTCGGCATGGGCATTCATCGCGCCTTCAATTTGGGTGAAATAGCCCTCGGGATCGAGAAATTCCAGCTCCGCACCGAACAACTTATCGAGCAGAAGATTGCCCTGATAGACATCCGGCTGATTGCCACGCAACACCAGCACCGGTTTCATGCCGAACTTACGTGCCGCTGCCGCTACCATGCGGGCGTGGTTGGACTGATGTCCGCCGGTGGTGATCACCACATTGATCTGCTGACGGCAGGCGTCGGCCATCAGATATTCCAGTTTGCGGACTTTGTTTCCGCCTCCGCCAAAACCGGTGTAATCATCACGTTTAATATCCAGCGTGATGCCAAGTGAATCGCCAAGTGTGTTCAGGCGCTCCAGCGGTGTGGGGAAAAATCCCAGTGAAACACGTTCAAAATCATCTGTTTGTTTCATCATAATTTTCCTGCTGATTATCTTTTAAATATTCCCGGATGTTGACGCAAAGCTTCGCCGGCTTATTCCGGCAAAGCAGAAAAAGAGCTGTCATGGGTATAAAAACGGATCCAGTCAGTGACGGATTGCTGAAAGCGCTCCAGCCCGTGCAGGGTGACAAATTCATTCACGCCGTGCGCATTGCCACCGTGACCCAGGCCGCCAATCAGGAAGGCCGGTGCGATGCGGGCAAAGGTATACGCCGGTGCGCAGCCTGGTGCCCACGGCCAGATCTGCGGTTTTGCGCCCTGTAGCTGGTAGCTGGCAAGCAGGGCATCGACGCCGGGGCTGTTGCGCGGGAAACGGTGGCCGGGATAGCTGTCGTCCAGCTCAAGCTCCACGCCGCCAAATTCCGCCTGGCTGAGCGTCCGGCGGACGTCTGCCAGCAGATTTTCACCGTCAATGCCCGGCGGCACGCGCAGGGCGAGTTCCGCGCTGGCGCTGTGCGGGATTACACCCCGTGCCTGTTGCGGGTCACTGCGGATTTCTGAAATGTTAAGCACCGCGCCGTTAATCAGTTGTTGCAGGCAGGCCAGCGTATCGCCGCTGACCGATAAGGTTTCGCTGTGGCGAAAGCGCAGTTCATCGCGAATGCTGAAGTGTTCCGCCAGCGTATGCAGCAGCTCGTTTGCCGCCTCATCGACGGGCAGACGCGCGATGACGCCGCTGTTTACGGCGGGCGCAATGGTATGTAGGGCATGAATCAGCCGCCAGACGGGGTTGGCAATCCAGTTGGCATTACTGGCGTGGATCGCTGCATGAGGGCCGCCCCATGCGCCGCCACTGACGCGTAAACGGCCGCCGCTCAGTCCGCTGAAACCAAGATACACGCGGGGTTCGCCCCCGCCGTACTCGCACAGCGAGGGGAAAAATACTGCACCGGCGGGCGGCACAGGGCACGGTTCCTGCGCCAGATAACGGCGTAACCGGCCGCTGCCCGTTTCTTCTTCGCCTTCGAGGATGATCTCGAGGTTGACGTCCAGCCCGCCAGTGTCGCACAGCGATTTTATCGCCATCAGCATGCCTGCCAGCGGCCCTTTATTGTTCTCCGCACCGCGTGCGATATACACCGCGCCGGTGCCCGGCCATTCAGTCATGCCGCCGGTGAAAGGCGGGAATTCCCAGCCTTCATCCGTGGCGGGCATCACGTCGTACATGTTGTACAGCACCAGCGTTTTCGCCGCCTGACGCTCAATGCGCATATGTACCAGCGGCGGGGTGCTTTCGTCGTTTTGCAGGCTGACCGGCAACACCGGCACGCCGTTCAGTTGCTGGCGGATCCAGTCTTCCAGCCACTGTGCCAGTTCGCGCTGCTGGCTGAGCTGGCCGGACACACTGGCAAACGGCGTCATCGCATTGAGTAAATCGAGCGTCGCTTGCAGTGAGGGGGAAATGGAACGTGTCACAGGCGGATCCTCGGATTGAGTACCACATAGAGCAAATCGATGATCAGGTTAATGCCAACAAACACCAGCGCGGCGAGCAGCACAATGGCCTGTACCAGCGGGAAATCGCGGTTCTGGATCGCCTGGACCGCGAGGCGGCCGATACCCGGCCAGGCAAAAATGATTTCAGTTACCAGCGCACCGCCAAGCAGCGAGGCAAAATACATGCCCTGCACCGTAATGACCGGGATCAGCGCATTGCGTAAACCGTGGCGAACCACAATACGCCAGCGGCTCAGCCCTTTGGCGCGGGCGGTGCGGATGTAATCTTGTTGAAGAACGTCAATCAGACTGGCACGGATCAGACGCGCAATGGCGCTCATGTAATACGCACCAAGGCTGATGGCAGGCATCACCAGCTGACTGGCACTGCCATAACCGCCGGAAGGCAGCCAGCGCAGGTTAAGGCTGAAGGCGATAATCAGCAGCAGGCCAAGCCAGAACACCGGCACCGCCTGGCCGCTGAAAGCCAGCAGGCGCGAAATCAGATCCCACACTGTGTTCTGATATAACGCGCTGATGATGCCGAGCAGTAAACCGGCGGCAGTGCTCCAGAGTAACGCGGTAAAGGCCAGCAGCAGGGTGGCGGGAACGCGCTGGCCAATCAGTTCAGTGACCGGCTGGCTGTAGCGCAGCGATTCGCCAAGGTTGCCCTGTAAAACACCGGTCAGATAATGCCAGTACTGCCATGTCAGTGAACGGTCAAAACCCATGCTGTGCCGGAAGTTATCAATTTCCTGCTGGCTGGAGCCCGGCGGCATCATCACCGCCGCCGGGTCACCGGTCAGGTGCAGACTGTAAAAAATCAGCAGTGACACACCAAACATCACCAGTACCGATTGTCCGAGGCGTTGCAAAATATAACGCAGCATATCAGTCGAGCCTCGTGTGGGTTTTACGCAGCAGGCTGTCGCCAAGCAGATTGCAGCCAATGACCAGTGCCGCAATCACCAGCCCCGGGTACAGCACCAGCCACTGTGCAAGCAGCATGTAAGAACGGCCTTCGCCGATCAGATTGCCGAGTGTTGGCGTCGGCGGCTGAATGCCCATGCCGAGAAAACCAATCGAGGCTTCCAGTACGATCAGGCGCGGGATATCCAGCGTCAGCAGCACAATCAGCGGCGTCATCAGATTGGGCAGCACATGGCGCAGCACAATACGCGGGGTGGAAAATCCCATGGCTTTGACCGATTCGATAAATTCCAGCTCGCGGATCTCCAGCGTTTTGGCGCGGGCGACGCGGGCATAAATCGCCCAGCTGGTCACGCCCATGATCAGAATAATATTAGTCAGCGACGCGCCGAACAGCGCCATTACCAGCAGGATCAGCAGGATAAAAGGCACCGCCAGCTGAATGTCCATCAGACGCATGATCAGCGCATCAAGCCAGCCGCCGGTGTAACCGGCAATCATGCCCAGCGCCGAGCCAATAACGGCGGCAATGACTGCGGCCAGCATCACCACCATCAGCGAGAGACGCGTACCCGATAAAATCCGCGACAGCAAATCACGCCCCAGCTGATCGGTGCCCAGCAAATGATGACCGTCCGGCGGTGAAAAGGCCGCAGCCAGATTGTTTGTCAGCGGATCAGGCAGGGGCAGCCACGGCGCCAGCAGCGCCGGGACAATCACCAGTAACAGCAACAGTGCGCCGAGGACCCCGTCGCCATAAAACCGGCGGCGGGATTTCCGTTGCAGGGTTGTACGCAGTGAAATCATTTAATCCTCAGATCAAACAGCGGGATCCGCGAATCAGCGCGGCCGGTGAAGGCTACGTTGTCGGCGCTGGCATACAGGGAATCTTCTTTGTACAGCGGGATAAGCGGTTGCTGCCTGGCGACAACCTCCTGTATCTGCTGCAAAATTTTCTCACGTTTGGCCGGATCGACGAGGGTACGGCTGCTGTTGAGCAGAGTATCCAGCTCTGGCGAATTCACCGTGGAATACGGCTCGCCGGAGTGCAGGATCGGATAAAGCGCGGCATCGGCGTCCAGCGTCTGGGTTGAACCCCATGCCAGCATGTACATCGGTGCCTGTTTTTGCGCCGCTACCTGTTGGGTATAGACCGACCATTCCGGCACCTCGAGTTGCGCTTTCACGCCGATCGCAGCCAGATCCTGCACAATCGCCTGGGCGACGTCGGCGCTGGCAATATAACGGCGGGGAGCCTGGAAGCGCAGGGTGAAACCTTGCGGATAGCCAGCTTCTGCAAGCAACGCTTTGGCTTTGGCGATGTCCTGAGCGGGGGCGGGGATGGCCTCATAACCAAAATCTTTCGGTCCGGCCATGGTGCCGGTCGGTGTGCCAAAACCGTGCAATAAATCGCGGGTATAAGCCGCACGGTTCAGTGCGAGTGATAACGCCTGGCGTACGCGCACATCGTTCAGCGGTTTCTGGTCATTCTTCAGTCCGAGGTAAATGGTCAGCCCGCCATTTTTTACCTGCTCAAGATGTACGCCCGGCTTGTTTTTCAGCGCCGGTACCAGATCAGCCGGTACACCATCAACCAGCTGTACTTCGCCGGTCAGCAGAGCAGTGATGCGTCCGGTAGCCTCCGGGATCGGACGCCAGGTCACGGTATCAATGGCGGGTTTGCCGCGCCAGTAATCCGGATTGGCCTGCATCACCACTTTTTCATCGGGAATAAACGCGGTAAGGGTATAGGCGCCTGAACCGACCGGCTTACGGGCAAATTCTGCCGCACCGACTTTGGTGACATACGCCGGTGGCACAATATAGGTCGGGTAGCGGCTCATGCGCGTTGGCAGCAGCGGGTCGGGGCCGGCGGTGTGGATGTTCACCTGATACTCGCCGGTGATTTCCACGGATTTGATGGTGCGGATATAGGAAATGGTCGGTGCGTGATTAGCAGGGTCAAGAATACGGTCAATGGAGAATTTTACCGCCTTCGCATCAACCGGCTCGCCGTCGCTGAACTTCACGCCCTGACGCAGGGTGAAGGTCCAGGTGGTATCATCCAGTGGTTTCCAGCTTGTCGCCAGCCCAGGCTGCAACTGCATATTGGCGTCGCGCAGCACCAGCGTATCGAAGAGGTTATCCACCAGTGTGGCAGACTCTTTCAGGAAGCCCGGATCCATGGCCGTGGCGGAAGCCGGTTGGCCGATCACCAGTTCAGAGGCGAAAGCAGCCGGTGTTGCCAGGCTGATAAGCAGGGCGAGTGAAGCCAGTTTGAAGGCAGGTATTCTCATTACGGTCATTCCCAAAGTGAAGCCGTCAGAAGAGTTGACGGAATTAACGTGAAGGTGTGCGTCACAAAAAAGGTCAGTCAATATTCAATTCTTCAATACATGATATATCCTATATAATGTATTTTTTGCAAGCTACGGATTAAACCGCAAAAGAAAAGCCATTATTTTGCTAAAGGAAAACGTCACATGTTTGAGATGGAAAAAGCGCAGCGTGTCAGCCTGACCATGCAGGTGGAAGCCAAACTGAAAGGGGCATTAATCGTCGGCGTACTCAAACCAGGCGCGCGGCTGGTGACCAAAGAAATCGCTGAAAAACTGGGTACCAGCGTGACGCCGGTGCGCGAAGCGTTGCTGCGTTTAGTATCGGCCGGTGCGCTTGATGCCACACCGGCACAGGCCTTTCTGGTGCCTAAAATTGCACCTGCGCGCTATCAGGAAATTACGCTTATACGTAAAAATCTTGAAGGTCTGGCGGTGTCGCAAGCTTGCGGGCAGATCACTGCGGAACAGATTGCCTTACTGAAAACCCTGAATGCCCGATTTATGGCAGCGAAAGTGGAAAATAACGTGGAGGGCGCTTTAGAGGCGAACCGGGAGTTTCGCTTTACGCTGTATGACATGGCCGCGATGCCCACGCTGACCGCGCTGATTGAGCAACTGTGGGTGCAGATTGGCCCTTGCTTTAACTATCTTTATCCCCAGTCGCCGCATATGGCGCAGGGGCAGCACAATTACGATCAGTTGTTACTGGCGCTGGAAGCCGGTGATGATAAACGCTGCGTGAAGCTTATCCACAAATCGATTGATGACGGCGCGGCCATCCTGAGTAAGCATTATTTTCTACAGGAATGACAGATGGTTGCGGTGATGCAAAAAGGGTTGCCAGACTGCGGGAGGCAGTCTGGCGGGGGCACGTATCAGAACATCATGACCATCCACGGGTAGGCAATCAGCATCATGCTACCGAGGAAAATCGCACCAAAAATGGTACCGAGACGCCAGTAATCTTTGGTCGGCAGATAGCCACTGCCGTAATAAATCGGGCTGGGGCCGGTGCCGTACGGGGTGATGATCCCCATCACACCCAGCGAGGTCACCATCATCAGGCAGTAAACCGGCATGTTTATGCCCGGTATGGCCGCCGCGATTGTCAGCATAGCCGGTAACAGAGCGGTGGTGTGTGCCGTGGTACTGGCGAACAGGTAATGCAGCAGGAAGAATGCAATCAGCAGCATAACAGCGGCGACCTGCGGGTCGAAACCGTTAAGCAACTGGCCGCCTTCTTTACCCAGCCAGGCGATAAAACCGACACGGGCCAGGCCATCCGCCAGCGCCACCAGAGTGGCAAACCACGCAAAGGTATTCCAGGCCGGTTTGTTACTGGTGATGTCGTTCCAGTTCAGCACGCCGGTCCATAGCATCAGCACCACGACCAGCAGTGCAGCCAGCGCGGGTTCAATCCACGCCGCAGCGAAAATCCACATCAGCAGCGCAGAACACACGAAGATCAGCAGCAGGATCTCGTTGCGCGACAGCTTACCCAGTTTCTCCAGCTCACTTTTCGCCCAGCGCGGCACCTCATCATTAATTTTCACTTCCGGCGGATAGAACCAATAGGCCAGCAGTGGCATGGTCAGGATCAGCAGTACGCCCAGGGGCAGGAAGGCCAGGAACCACATCCCCCAGGAAATAGTAAAGCCGGTGATGCTTTTGACTAACGCCAGCGCCAGCAGGTTCGGGGCCAGCGCCGACAGGAACATCGAACTGGTGATACATGCCGCGGTAATCGCTACCCACATCAGATAAGAGCCGATTTTACGCGCACTCGGGTCATTCGGTTTGGAGCCATATAAGGGTGGCAGGTTGGCAATGATCGGGTAAATGGTCCCGCCGCTGCGTGCGGTGTTGGATGGCGTGAAAGGTGCAAGCAGCAGATCCGCAAAGGTAATGGCGTAACCTAACGTCAGGCTGCGGCGGCCGAGATATTTCACCAGGATCAGCGCCAGACGGCGGCCAAACTGCGTTTTGTCATACCCGGCGGCGAACATAAACGCGCCAAAGATAAGCCAGACCGTCGAGTTGCCGAAGCCGCTCACCGCCCATTTGAATGCCTCGGCGGGCATCTTAAATTTTGGATTAGCGATTTCGGCCGGGCTGAATAACAGCCACTGGCTGAACAGGGCGATTACCACCACACCGGTCAGGCCGATCACGGCGCCAGGCAAGGGTTCAAAAATCAGGCCGACTATGACGCCGACAAAGATAGCGAAGAAATGCCACGCATAGGGTTCAAGCCCGGCAGGGACCGGGGTCAGCAGTAAAAGCACCGCCACCAGCACCGGCAGGAACAGCATAATCAGACGTTTTGTGAGTACCCCGGAGGCCGGATCGGCTGTGCCGGGATCATTCAATGTGGATGTGGGTTTCATAAATTTTGTCTGCCCGTAATTGAGAGTGAGCGTTACGCCACGGTTATCTGAGAGGGTGTTCTGATTCAGAAAACCATTAATTATTCTTTCGATCTGAAATGCGTTAAGCGGTACGTAATGATGGTGGATCCTTTGTGACGAAATTAAGACGTTACTATTATTCTGAGGTAAATGTTCTCAGGCAAAATGGCGTAATGCATTCATTCAGCAACACATGACATTACAGAAATTGTGGTTAATTTTTTTTGACGTTAATCCGTTTAAATGACTGTAGAGTAAATTTGAGTAAACGCCAGTTTTGCGGTCAACGTACTGATTTTCAAGGTGGAGTTTTTTATGTTATTCTAAAGTTGATTTTTGTCAACTCATCATTAACAATTGATGATGGTATCGGTTTTCATGCCGGTTAAATAAACAACTCCTGCTTAAACAACGTTTATAACGCTAATTTTATCGTCTGATATAAATACATTAGCCCACAGATTTCTGTATTCATCACCTGCTCCGGGTTGCTTAATTAAATGGTAGTTTTTATTTACGGTAAGCAAGGATAAGCAATGCGGCCACGAAAAAATTCAAGACTTACACATTTCGGAGTTGATCATAATGAATAAGCTGACACCGGTACTTAATCCGCTCACGCTTCCTAACGGTGCGGTACTGAAAAACCGTCTGCTGATGGCCCCCATGACGACCTGTACCGGCTTTTATGACGGTACCGTGACCAGTGAACTGGTGGAATACTACCGCGACCGTGCCGGTAGTATCGGTACAATCATCGTCGAATGCTGCTTCATTGACCGTATGGGGCCGGCGTTCCCGGGCGCGATCGCTATCGACAGCGACAACAAAATTTCCGGTCTGAAGAAAATTGCTGATGCCATTAAATCTAAAGGTTCAAAAGCGATTCTGCAGATTTATCACGGCGGCAGAATGGTGGAGCCGGAACTGATCGGCGGCCGTACGCCAGTGGCACCAAGCGCCATTGCTGCGCCGCGTGAAGGTGCGACCCGGCCGAAAGAGCTGACCGGCGAAGAAGTGGACACGCTGATCACCAAGTTTGGTGATGCCGTGAACCGTGCCATTAAAGCCGGTTTCGATGGCGTGGAAATCCATGGCGCAAACACCTACCTGATCCAGCAGTTTTACTCGCCGAACTCCAACCAGCGCACTGATAAATGGGGCGGTGACCGCGACAAACGCGCACGTTTCCCGCTGGAAGTCCTCGAGATCACCCACAAAATGGCGGAACGCCTGGCGGATGCGTCTTTTATTATCGGCTACCGCTTCTCGCCGGAAGAACTGGAAGTCCCCGGTATCCGTTTTGACGATACAATGTATCTGCTGGAAAAACTCGCCGCCCGCGGGCTGGACTACGTACACTTCTCAGTCGGGCAGTTGTTGCGTCCTTCCATTGTCGATACCCAGGATCCGACGCCACTCATCACTAAATACCGTGCCATGCGATCTGAAACCCTCGCCAAAGTGCCGGTGATTGGCGTCGGCGGGGTGATCAATAAAGCTGATGCCGAAAAGGGGCTGGAATACGGCTTTGATCTGATCGCCGTCGGGAAAGCCTGTATTGCTTATCCGGACTGGGCTGACCGTATTATCAATAACGATCATCTCGAGCTGTTTATCGACAGCCATAAACGCGAAGAACTGAACATCCCTGAGCCGCTGTGGCGCTTCTCGCTGGTTGATGCCATGATCCGCGACACCAGCGTCACCGGCCGTAAATACAAAGCCGGGGTTTATCAGGAAAAAGTCGAAGCTGAAGCGCTGAAGCTGAAGATCAGCGTTACGCTCGATACTGACCGTATTACTGATATTGCACTGGTCAAAGATGACTCGCTGGACGTCGATTTCACCACCACGTTTGAAAGCCTGCGAACCCGTATGCTGGTCGCCAACAGTCCGCATGTCGATGCCATTACCGGCGCGACCACCCAGAGTGAGGCGCTGAAAAAAGCGGTCTCACGTGCGCTGGCGACGTCCAGTAAAGAACATGTTATTGAAGAGGGCGGTAACCCGCAGGCGCCGCAAAACTATGATGTTGTGGTGGTGGGCAGCGGTGGCGCAGGGTTGGCTGCGGCGATTCAGGCACATGACGAAGGCGCGCATGTGGTGATTATCGAAAAAATGCCGACCATCGGCGGCAATACCATCAAAGCTTCAGTGGGGATGAACGCCGCAGAAACCCGTTTCCAGAAACTGAAAGGCATCGAAGACAGCAAAGAGCTGTTTTATGACGAAACGCTGAAGGGCGGCAAATTCAAAAACAATCCGGTGCTGCTGAGAGAGTTTGTGGAACTGGCCCCGGAAGCGGTTGAATGGCTGGCGGCGAAAGAGATCGAACTGAACGATATCACCATCACCGGCGGGATGAGCATCGACCGCACGCATCGTCCGGCGGATCGTTCAGCAGTCGGCGGCTTCCTGATCAGCGGTCTGGTGAAAAACATCAACAAGCGCGATATCGAAGTGCTGCTCGAAACCACCGTCGCCGAAATTCTGTCTGAAAATGGCGTGGTGACCGGCGTTAAAGTGGTGGATGAATACAATGACAGCCGCATTCTGAATGCCAAAAGCGTGATTGTCGCCACCGGAGGATTCAGTGCCAACCGCGAGATGGTGGTGAAATATCGCCCTGAACTGGATGGTTTCGTGACCACGAACCATGCAGGTGCAACCGGCAGCGGGATTGCCTTGCTGCAGAAACTGGGCGCAGATACCGTTGACATGGGCGAAATACAGATCCACCCGACGGTAGAGCAGACGACTTCTTATCTGATTTCAGAGGCGATCCGTGGCGGGGGTGCGATCCTGATCAGTCAGGCCGGGAAGCGTTTCTATAATGAAATGGAAACCCGCGACAAAGTATCTGCCGGGATTATCGCGTTACCGGAAAAAAGTGCATGGGTGATCTTCGACGAACAGGTGCGGGCGGGTAACAAAGCGGCCGACGAGTATATCGCCAAAGGCTTTGTGATCAGCGCGCCTACGCCGGAAGAACTGGCGGTGAAGCTGAATATGGATCCGCACACGCTGTCGGAAACGTTGTTGCGCTACAACCTGTTTGTCGTGGAGAAAAAAGACGAAGACTTTGGCCGCACGACTGCGCTGCGTCACCCGCTTAATCAGGGCCCGTTCTTTGCCATCCGCATCGCACCGGGTGTGCATCACACCATGGGTGGCGTGACCATTAACCCTGATACCGCCGTGCTCAATGTGCAGAAACAGGCGATCACCGGTGCCTGGGCCGCAGGCGAAGTGGTCGGTGGTATCCACGGTGCGAACCGCATCGGTGGTAATGCTGTCGCCGATATTATTATCTTCGGCATTCTGGCCGGTAAAAATGCGGCGGCGCTGGCGAAACGGTAACCTTCTCACTGTTCACCGCGTCAAAGTGAAAATCCACGCACAAGCGTGGATTTTTTTTGGCACGGGGGTTCAGCCAAATGCTTGTTTTACAGCCTGAATAAAACTGCGGATCTTCACAGTTTGCCGTAAACCGGCAGGTGTCAGTACATGCATTGGTCGCGAAGGGCCTTCGTAGCCGGGTAAAACCTGTATCAGCCGTCCTGCATTTATTTCTTCCTTCAGCACATCTTCCGGCCCCAGTGTCACGCCATATCCGCTGACAGCGGCGTGCAGCAGCGCGCGCCAGTCGTTCGAGCGCAAACGGCCCTCTGGGTGAATTTCCTGCATTTTTCCTTCTTTATAAAATTGCCAGCGGCAGGGGGCCTGTGGCGACCAGATACCGTAAACCAGACATGAATGGTTGGCCAGTTCTGCAGGCGTTTCCGGCACCCCATTTTGGGCAAGATAGTCCGGAGACGCACAGGCAATCAGCCGGTACGGTCGCAGCGGATAAGCAATCATCTGGCTGTCAGTGAGTTCACCAATTCGCAGGATCACCTCATAACCTTCTTCAACCGGATCGACCAGACGGTCGCTCAGGGTCAGCTCTATTTGTGTCTCCGGATATTGTGCAAGATAGTGCGTGATGAAAGGCGTCAGCGAGGATGTGCCGAAGGTAACCGGAGCGTTAACGCGCAAAGTGCCTGAAGGCGTGATTTTCATCTCAAGGGCGATGGCATCCGCCGCTTCGGCTTCTGAAAGCACGATTTTACAGCGCTCATAATAACTGCGTCCGATATCCGTAAGATGTTGACGCCGCGTCGTGCGGTTGATCAGTGGCGTCCCCAGTCGCGATTCGAGATGGGCAATATGCTTCGCGACCATTTGCGGGGAAATACGTAATGCCTCAGCTGCGGCCGCGAAAGAACCGAGATCGGCCGTTCTGACGAATACATTCATGCTGGTTAAACGATCCACGATTCCCTCTTATATGTTGTTTGTGTGTGTCGATAGCGACGATTTATCAATATTGAGTAGGGAATTATTCTTAACCTATCGACAACAAAATGAAAGGTAAAAATCATGAAAATAGGCATTATCGGGGCAGGTTTTGTGGGCCGGGCAGTGGCGAAACTGGCGATAAAAGCCGGACATCAGGTCATGCTCAGTAATTCGCGGGGGCCTCAGACGCTATTCAGCCTCAGGCCGATGATCGGGTGTGAAATCGGTACGGCCACAGAAGCGGCTACTTTTGGCGATATCGTGGTGATTGCTGTGCCACTGACGGCTATCGGGCAATTGCCGGTCGCGGAAATCGCCGGAAAACCGGTCATCGATGCTGTGAATTATTATCCCGAACGTGACGGTCAGGTGGCAGAACTGGACAATCAGACCACGACCACCAGCGAATATCTTGCAGGCTTCCTGCCACAGTCAAAAATCACCAAAGCGTTCAATGCGATTCAGATGACGGATCTTGAAAAAGACGGCTTACCTGCCGGAAACCCGCAACGCCGGGCATTGCCTGTCGCCGGCGATGATGCGGAAACGAAAAAAACGGTCATTGCGTTATACGACGCATTTGGTTTCGACGCCGTTGATGTCGGCGCACTTTCCGAAGGCTGGCGCTTCCAGCGCGGCATGCCGTCCTATTGTGTGCGGATGACCGAAAGTGAATTAAAGGCTGCGCTGGAAGGCGCAGTCAGGCCGGAACCGGCAGGAAGATAAAAAAGAGAGGTATTATCTTGCTCGTCCCCTGCACAAGGGGGCGGGCTGAGCGCGCTGTCAATTGCCAGCTATGGCGACAACTCTTGTGGTCAGCACAATCCTGGCACTGATCAGCGTAAACAACGCGATGATCCATGCCATCGTCACGACGAGCAGCACCACGCCGCCTGTTTGTCTTTTAGCATCACGGGCATCTAAGGTAAATAAATGGTATTGGCAGTTAAAATATCTGTTCAATATTATTTGGGCGCTGCTACCCCGAAAGTGTTTAACTTTTGATTCACGGTTGTGAAATTCAGTGATGGCATTCAGCAGCAGAATGTCGGCAGGGGAAATATCTGACTTATGAATTAAAGTAGTTAATGTTTTTAAGTTTGACCGAATAAAAATAGAGTGCCACTCTACTCTCTTAAAGGGTATAATCACATTTTTATTTAGTGCGGAGCTCTAAAAATAATGCTTTTTGAAACAAAAAGAGATATCCTCAATGCGCATACTAGAATAATCTTTGATTTCCTTTTTCCATATTCGACAGAACTTGCAGTGATGGGGGGTAGTGAATTTTTATTTACTGATGAAAATAATGTTTCATTTATCTATTTAGTGAAGTCTGGTCATTTTCTCGTCAAAGACCTCTCTGCGGGAATGAGCATAAAAACGGTATCAGCACCTTATATTTTAGGTATGGCTCAAGGGTTATATCCGGAAAAAATGAATCTTTTGGCTATTGAACATATTTCAGATGGTGTGATTTACCGGTTAGAAAGTCAGCGCGCCATTGAAATAATTTCAAAAAAACAATGCTGGAGTTCTCTGGCGCATTTTCTGGCATTTCAGATCGGCTTTCTCTCCAGCCGATACTATGATATTTCGCATAGAAGTAGCTATCTGGTGATTAAGTCATTGTTGATCGAAATGAGCAATGAGCCTGATGAAATAATCCAAAATTATAGTATCGAAAAATATATCTCCGAAAGATGTTACCTTGGCAGAAGTGGAATAATGAAGATTCTCTCTGATCTGCGTAAAGGCGGATATGTTGAAATAAAAAGAGGGAAGTTGATAAAAATTAATAAACTCCCTGAGAAATACTGATGACTTATGAGGGAGTCACCGATGACCCCCCTCATAAACGTATTAATCATAGCGTATATTAAATGTCGCTTTACCATTGGCTTTACCCGCGACCACGTTATCCATTATCTGGTAGTATTCAACACTGAATAATAACGAGGTTGTACCCATTACGTCTGATGTGAAGGGGATATCTTTCCTCAATTCAACTGGCTGACTGTTATGCTTAATTCTTAGACTGATCCCTTCGGCACTTCCTGGGATTTTATCTAATGCGATCAGCCCATTGGAAGGTTTTGCTTCAGGTTCAATGCCATCAAATACAATACTGTATTGCATTTGGGCATCACAATTGAGATCAATTCTGAAATTCCGCTCGCCTACACTGCTACCCGGTCCTTTGAAATCTTTAACATCAAAGCGTCCTAAATCAACGTGAATGTTTTCATCGGAAAGTGTACAGGCAGAGGGTGCGATTAGGGTACTGCCAATATTAATGTGAGTAATATCACTCCCGCCATCAGTGATTAATTTTGCATAACGCCCCGCGGATAACACACCGGCCGTTGTCTTACGGTCATTGGTTTTAATTAATTCTAGTTTGTATTGTGTATTAACCGGGATATCACGTTGGCAAATCGTATTGTTACATTTTAAATCAAGATCCCAGGGGAACGGGTGCTCAGTTAATGATAAACGATATCCGACACCCGGAATGTTTGTACTGTAAATATTGTTTTTTAATAAATTTCCTAAATTAATTCTGGCGTTTATTTTACCCCCACCCTGACAGTTGAGTATCTTACTGGCTCCGCCACTGGAAGGGTCTGTCAATACTTGTTCATAAAGCACGTAGCCCGCCGGACGATTGTGTGGGATCACGATATGTCCGGGAGTAAATGTTAATTCACGCGCCTGCTCAGTCGATGTGCATTGAGCATGGCTTAGTACAGGAAAAAAGAAGAGAAAAAATATCCCTGTCTTCGTGAGTAAAAGTGACATTTTTGTCACTGGCTTTCTTGTTGTTCCTGGTTGTAACATTATTTATCTCCTAAACACATAATCCATTAACTTCAACCATTGAGAATTTTTTGTCTTTACTGTCTTTACTGTCTTTGGGAAGAGCAGGAAGTTCAAACGCTGCCTGGCATTGCTCATCTTGTTCATCTCCCCACTTTACGGTCACGATTCCTTTTTTTGGCATACCAATCAAATACACTAAGCCATTATCTGCAACAATACTGTTGCTACTATTTTCACCAGCTGTTGCTGTCGCGCCAAAAGGAATTTCATGATTGTCAGGGCGCGATAATGTCATTAATACACGCTCTCCTGAACGGACATTAAAGTCAGCTAATACTAATGCACCATCAGTAGGGATGACATTATTCATCGTTGTGGCAATCTCTAAATTGCTGGCCAGAGTATCGGTGTCGAGCCCAATTGCATTAATCCTGTAGGGCTGTATATTTGGCACGACGGCATATCCCCGGCTGTCGGTTTTAATTCCGACACCATTTGTAATCGAAATATTTTCCTGATCAGGTATTCTGACCAATGCAATGGGGGCATCGGAAGATAATGGTTGGGAGAGTGTTACACCATAAGGATGTGCCAGTATTGCACCGCGGATACCATAACTTAATCGCCGGTTTGCTAAAGACTCGCTGTAATTACTGGTCAGTTCAGCAGATGATCCTTTGTAGACGGCATTAATGCTTCCCCCATCACTATCATTTCCCACAGTGGAATTGATACCATAATTCAGATTGTTGCCTTCAAGAAGGGTGCCATTGATTCCTGCCGTCTGGACAATGTGGTTGGAACTGTCTGATGTCATGGAATATGTCGCCCAGGTTTGCGGTAATAAACTTTCTAAAGGTACCTGAAGAGTTAAGGCGAGTTGTTTATCTGGTTCGCCGTTTTCGCTCTGTGTATAGTTATAGTTAATGCTTAGTGTCATAGCCCCATAACTACCGCTATAGGAAACTGAAAAATAATTATCGGGTTCCTGATCCCAATAGTTTTGTCTATATGCATAGACTGAAATGGAACCATAATCTTTCAATGGTTGGCTGAAACTCACTTCATATCGGTCATGTTTTTGGCCAGATGATAAGTTTGAGTCATTACTGATAATGTCCAACGCATCTTCAAAAGAATAATAGTCTTTACCCGGAAACAGGAAGGCGGATAAATTAATTTGTGTTCCCATGCTGTTAAGAGATTTTGCATACTTTAAACGGTATGACTCTCCTGAAAAAACTTTACGGTCAGTGCGCGTTTCCGAATGTGTCGCATCAACAGACACCGAACCGAATGGCCCTAATCCGAGGCCATAGCCAAGCTGTTGCGCTGTATATTTATCACTGTTGGTCAAACCACCGTATACGGTTGTATCATGTGGCAAACCGTAAAGCCCGGTAATTAAAGCAACATTAGGATCTTGAGCGGAACCACTGTCATTGTTATATTTCCCCGCCATAACTTCGTATTTCAGATGTCCTTCCCGCTGCATTACAGGGACTGAGCCAAAACTTTGCGTAAATTTGCGTTCACTTCCGTCAGCTTCCTTAACGGTGACGTCTAGGTCCCCACCCCCCGTACTGGGGAATAAATCAGTTATTTCAAACGGACCCGCGGGCACATAGGTTTGATAAACTACATACCCATCCTGACTGACCGTGACCTGAGCATTTGCGGTATTTGCTATGCCGCGGATAACAGGAGCAAAGCCACTTTCCCTGCTTGACATCATTCTGTCTTCGGAGGCCATTTCTACCCCGCG
The DNA here is from genome assembly GCF_004195115.1 of Rahnella sp. RFA10(1/100). Taxonomy (NCBI): domain Bacteria; kingdom Pseudomonadati; phylum Pseudomonadota; class Gammaproteobacteria; order Enterobacterales; family Yersiniaceae; genus Rahnella; species Rahnella sp. RFA10(1/100). The sequence goes on along the minus strand of NZ_SEWR01000001.1, from coordinate 510,818 downwards.
AAAGGCGAAACTATCAAAGACATCACTTTGGGTTGAATCGTCACCCAATGTTAATTTCCCTTTTAGTTTAGCAATATCCTTCTGCAGGTAAGTATTGATATTGTTCCATTTATCACCACTGGAATTATGACTCCAGGTTGTGTAATTCCTTAATCGCCATGCTCCCAGATTTACGCCATTACGTAAATTAAGGTATTGATTGCCTTCTTCAGAATCAATATTTTTGTCATGGGTTTGGGCACCGCTAAAGTCATAGCTGGTAAAAACAGTTGCCAGTCCCTGACTCCATTGTTCGGGGTCAATGTAATCGGAAGGGATATTTTTCATTAAGATCTGTGGAATGTTAACGGTAACGCGTTGTTGTTTGAAATTAAATTTAGCGTATGCTCCTTCAATTTCCTTATCAATATCTACAATAATGCTATCGTCTTCAATATGTGCAAATGCAGGTATTTCATCAATTTTAACACCTGCTTTTCGGTATTGGCTCAATGGGATCTCTGGCTCCAATTCGCCTTTCTCATTCTCTACAAAATTAATATCCCGTTGTCCGATGTTTTTTTCATTTATAAATATTTCGACGTGATATATACCCGGTAGCTGTTTACCCGGCGTATTGAATCGAGACAGGTCTACCTGCTGTCCACCTCCAGGGCCATCTAATTCGAGTGCGCTTGCGTCATAATATTTTTCTGCGCTTAAGGCTAACGTCGGGTTGAGGATGATCAATAATTCAGCACACGTTATGCAGGCTATTTTACGCCAGGAATATTTTGGCCTTTTTGCGGCTTTCGGGTAGAGCAATGTTGACATGATCAATCCTTTAATCTTACAGCTACGCCTTCCTTTGATATGAATAAAAAGGGAGCAATTCTGACGTCTTGTCAGTGAGAATTGTTAAGTAAAAACACAAAATGCCACCCTCATCAGTAAATGCGGACGGCATGAGAAAACTCACTTAAAAATCAGAGTTTCGATGATTCTGCAGGTGTTGTCTGGCCCTGATCGCCCAGCGTTGTCCATGAGGCGGTCGCTTTGCCTGACGAATTCCCTAAGTCATAAGTCATTGACGAATTGGGTGCGAGCATTGCTTTGTTTTTAATCACCAGCTCTTTGTCATCAACCTTGAGTGAGGAAAATGTCAGATAATACGGGGTTGGGTTCGTGGCAACGAGTTGGTTTCCCTGTTTTTTGAACGTGATTTTTTGATAAGCACGGGTTGCTTTATCCCCGGAGAGCGCTTCAGGACGATAAATAAGTTTCAACGTTGACTTGACTGAAAATACCATCGTGTTCGAGTCTTTCTTTTCGGTCTCAGGTATAGACTTTATATTCAGCCAGAAGAGGGATTCGTGATCCTCGGGCAGGGCGGCACCATTATGAATAATACGCAACACATTTTCTTCGCCTGCAGAAAGGCTGAAGAGTGGAGGAGTAACGATAAAAGGAGATTTAATTTTAGATTTTGATTTTTTCTTTATGGCATCTGTTGCAGAAGGGGTGTCTGATAATGATTCAACCCACGACTGGATCAGATAATTGTTGGTTTTGTCTGGGTTTGATATTTTTATGACGGAATCCTGTTTCTGTTCCTCATAAATAACACGCGTTGCGCCGATTTGTATACCCGCAAAAACGAATGATGATTGGGTGAATAGAATGAGAGGCAACAGGGCCTTTTTCACAAAGGACATAAAGAGATCCAAAAATTGAAAATATAGTGAACCTTATTCAATGAGACCTCCTTTTCAGGCTGTCTCATAGAGGACCATTTTTTACGGCTATCTGTTATTCGTACTGAACAGAAATATTGGTAGCCATAACAAACTGACCGACTGCGGCTTCACCTTTGGTAGAGCGAATGTTTGCAGTGAAAGGCAGTCTTATTTTTGAATCACTTTGGGCCGCTGCTGCCACCTGAATCGGCGTGTTAGGTGATACCTGGGCGCCATTCATATCTTTCAGTTCAATAACGACACCGTCATCATGTTCATGCGATACAGCGAAGTCGCCCGTTGAACCATATTCATCACCAGAAAACTGGAACTGAAAACTGGAATAACCTGTCGGGCAATCTGTCATATCCACATTGAATTGGACTGCCGGCGAAGTTGCTCCCACAGTATTGAGAGTGTTAGCCTCGATAGTGCCCAGATCGATATTGCTATTGTCCAGACCACTATTATTGATATCAATTGTGCAGATGCTGCCTGCTAAACTTCCTTTAAAATTAACGGTACCGGTTGCCGAGGCGGTTTCCATTAAGCCCAGAGTAAGTAAGATACTCAAAGGAAGTGCGATAATTTTTTTGTTCATAATATATCCATATATTGGTGGTGTTTATTAATGTTAATTATTGTTGCAGAATGAAAAACTCGGCATCAAGCATCATTCATAATGAACATTTATACCATTAGACATAACGAAATTACCTTGATTAACTACATTGTTTATTGCCAGTAAGTTTACAGTGAAATTCATGTCAGCAGACTGTTCATCTTTAGAGATATTGGTTTCGAGTATCTCATTAGATTGGACGTTCCGGCCTTCACTGTCTTTGATTTCATAGAATACACCGGAGCCCATTGAATCCGGAGCACGGAAGTAATTGTTATTAAAAGATGCACTGTTGCCAGCAAATTCAATTGAATAAGATGAAGCACCGGTGCACTCTTTAAGGCTTATAGTGAACGGAACGGGCGTCGAAGTTGCGCCGGTATTAGCGGTCAGCGTCTTGACCGAAATGCTGCCCATATCCACATCGCCTACCGTAGAACCACTGTTATTCACATCAAGGATGCAACTATGCGCAGTTATTGAACCGGTGAAAAGTATAGAAGCAGCAGAAGCAGTATTAATACCGCCAATCATCATTAATGCTGCTATGGATGCAGGAAGTAATTTTTTGTTCATATTTAATCCTTTAATTTACGAGTAATGCTCGATGTATCTATCCGTATAAGGAATCCTTACCAACCTAAATATAATAAATACATATTATATAGAGCATGCTAACTATAGAGGCATATTGATGTTATAGCTATAGTAATTTCATAGTTGTCCAAATTCGGATTTTAAATCGGAATTAAATAATTCTACAAAAGGGATGTAATAATACAACGGGGAAGGGACGTATGAATTTAATTTGTTAATTAAATGAAAAGAAGTGAATCCCACCTTCTGCAATGCCATTTAATAATAAGGCGATACTGCAAAAGATGGGACAGCTGTGTTTATGACTTAATTTCAGTCACGAAGTTTTCACGGCTGCGGCGAACTTTCTTCAGGTTCACCAGCCAGTCACCTTCATGGGCGCGATAGCCCAGCGGCAGGATCACGACACTGCGCAGGTTTTTGTCTTTCAGGCCGAGGATTCCATCCACGGCAATAGGATCAAACCCTTCCATCGGCGTCGCATCAACTTCTTCAAACGCGGCGGCAATCAACGCGGCGCCTAAACCAATGTAGGCCTGACGCGCGGCGGCCTGATAATTGGCTTCGGTACCGCGTTCAGCAACGATAGCCAAGAGCTTCTGGCGGTAGCTTTCCCAGCCTTCGTTTTTAAAACCACGGACTTCATTGGTCAGGTCAAACATCATGTTCACGCGTTCAGGTGTGATGTCATCCCATGCTGCGAATACCAGCAGGTGAGAACAGTCAGTAACCTGTGCCTGATCCCAGGAAACGGTGCGGATTTTTGCACGAATATCAGGATTGGTGATCACTAACAGTTCGAAGGGTTGCAGGCCGCTTGAGGTCGGTGCCAGACGCACGGCCTCAATAATATTTTCAATCTTTTCGGCCGGTACCGTTTTGGTCGCATCAAACTTCTTGGTTGCGTAACGCCAGGCCAGTTTTTCGTTTAAGGTCGTCATCTTTTTTTCCTGAAGGATAAATTTGGAAGCGGGGCGTTGCCTGTGACAATTATCCCCGAAATAGCCGCCCGATAATCGCATGAACCGGATCCGGGGTTTTATGCTTTTGAGCCCTCAGAAAGCGCGTGGCCCGCGAAATTTGCAGGGTTTTGCCTGCGGATCGGGTGACAGTAACGATCACCCGCCGGAGGCCGAACCGGGAGGCAATACAGGAAACACTGAAACAGGTAATGTGCAGTATTAGTTTTCTGGATATCATTATAATCCCTCATCACCCAAACGTATGTTTCGTAGCGGATTGCAGCCGCGTCTGAAACCTGAAGTAAGAAGAGGCAGTGCAGTAAACTGCCGGGAATTTATGATGAAACAGTCAAGGCGACCACGATGCAGACAAAGCGGATCCTGATTATTGAAGATGATGCCGATGCGGCAGATGTTCTCGATGCTTATTTAAAACGTGAAGGGTATGACGTGCAAATTGCCGGTGACGGCCTTTCCGGGCTGGAGCACGCGCTGCGCTGGAAGCCGGATCTCATTCTGCTGGATGTCATGCTGCCGGGAATGCGTGGCACCGATGTTCTGGCATCGCTGCGGCGTGAAAGCAGCACGCCGGTGATCATGGTGACAGCGATGGGCGACATGCCCGATAAAATTGGCGCGCTGCGTTTCGGTGCGGATGATTATGTGGTCAAACCTTATAATCCGGGGGAAGTGGTGGCCCGGGTGCAGGCAGTGCTGCGCCGTGTTGCAGCAGAGGAAAACAGCACCCCCGCCGTGTTGCGCTGGCAGGGACTCGACGTGGATGTCGAGGCGCTGACGGCGGCGGTTCGCTCAACCTCGGGCGAATCGCATTATCTTGATTTAACACCAACAGAATTTGGCGTTCTGAGCACACTGATGCGGGCACCGACACGCCCGTTCTCACGTCAGTACTTACTGGAACATTGTCTGCCGGAAAGCGAGGCGCTGGAAAGGGTGGTTGATACGCATGTCTATAACCTGCGCAAAAAACTCGAGTCCGCAGGTATCGTTAACGTATTAGTCAACGTGCGTGGCGTCGGTTACCGGTTCAGACAACCATGAATCCGTCAAATTATCAGTCCTTGTGGCGCTGGATTTGTGTGCGGGTCCTGACGCTGGCCATCGGCAGTGTGGTCGTGATCGCGTTGTGCATGTGGCTGCGTTTTGCCATTCAGAATCTCTGGGTATTGCACCATATGTCTCCCGCGCTCAGGGCAGAATTCTACCTGCTGCGGGACAATCCGGATCTTAACCTCACGCGCTTTCATGAGATTGTCGATCAGGGCTGGGGGGCGCGGTACTCCGATCCTTCCATCGCTTCGGCCGACTGGCTTATGGTTGGCATCCTGGTATTAGTGGTGACGCCGTTTATCGCTATTTTGGGATTAAAAGCCGCGCGTCCGCTTTCGTCGCAATTTAGCCGTCTGGCGCAGGTGGCGCGTGCGGTCACGCAGGGGGATTTCAATACGCGGGCTGAGCCGGTGAAAAATGCCCCGGCGGAGCTGATACAGTTCACCGATGATTTTAACGCCATGATGCTGCAACTTTCACGCTATGAGCGGGAGTTGCGGGCCTCCCATGTGGCGATGGCGCATGAACTGCGATCGCCGCTCACGGCGGCGGTCGGGCGTTTACAGGGCATGCTGGACGGTGTGTTCCGCCCGGAGCCGCAGCAGTTGCAGATGGTGATGACACAGCTTTTGCATCTGAACCGTCTGATCGACGAACTGCATTTGCTGTCGCTGGCGGATGCCGGTCAGCTGAACCTCAGTAAGACAGAGCTGGATCTGGCAGAACTGCTGCGCGAGCGGATTACATGGCTGAAACCTCAGTCGGCGAAAGCCGGTTTTGATATCACCCTGACGCCGGGTGCCCCGTGCCGTTATATCGGTGATCCGTTTCGGCTCGGGCAGGTATTTACCATTCTGATGGAGAATGCATTGCGTTATGCGCTGGAAGGACAGCGTCTGGACATCGCGATCGCCCCCCGCAATGGCGGTTATGAGATAACGTTTCAGGATAAGGGGCCGGGTGTGGATGACAGTTTTCTGCCTGTTATGTTTGAACGCTTCAGCCGGGCAGAATCTTCTCGTGCAAGGCATTCCGGGGGTAGCGGATTAGGTTTATCCATCGCCCGTGCGATTTGTGAAGCTCATAGCGGGCAGATCCGTGCAGCGAAGAAAACGCAGGGCGGGCTGAAGATCACGGTCATCTTACCGCCGCCGGAAAACAGCCAATAAAAACTCCGCACTGCAAAAAATAAGGGATGCTGTGTGCATCCCTTTTTTATATCGGTTTTTTACATCAGGATCAGAAGTCGTACGTCATTGAGACTTTGAGCGAACGCGGTTCTCCCTGATAGATATAGGTTCCGGTGCTGTCGATATTTGACCAGTATTTTTCGTTGGTCACGTTATCAACACCCGCACGCCAGACCATATCATTTTGGTTAATTTTGGTCCGGTAGCGCACGCCAAGATCCAGAACGGTATAAGCGTCAATTTTCTTCGTGTTGGCGGAGTCTGCCCACTGGGAGCCGGAATGATTCACCAGCGCGGTGGCCGTCAGGCCGTCAACCGGTTTAATGTCATATTCCGCCCCCAGAACCAGGTTGTAACGCGGCACGCCAATCGCATCTTTACCGTTGTAGGTATTGTCTTCTGTTTTGGTCATTTCCGGATCAATCCAGGTGGCGCTGCCGTTCAGACGCAGGCCCAGCACCGGCTCGCCAAAGACGTTCAGTTCTGCACCCCGGTTACGTTGCTCACCGTCCATGCCGTAGAAATCCTGACTGTTGAGGATGCCTGAAGGTTTTTTGATTTCAAATAACGCAAACGAACCGCCAACACGCCCGAAGTCCGCTTTTACACCCACTTCGTTTTGTTTTGAATGCGCAATGCCGGTGGTTGTACCGTAGTTTTTCGCTGTGTCCGGTGCCACATCACCGGGTTGTAAAGATTCGGTGTGGTTGGCGTACAGGGAAATAACCTGCCACGGTTTGTACACAACGCCGTACGTCGGCATCCAGCGGCTGTCGCTGTAACGTGATGACACGTCTTCAGCGCCGGTCGCATTCTTGTAATTACGTACGATCACTTTCTGATGACGGGCACCGACGGTGAACAGTACGGTGTCATCCAGAATGCCCAGCGTGTCGGCTAACAGATAGCCCTGAGTCCGGTTACGCCCGGTGGTCAGCGGGTCGTCATAATGACCGCCAGACAGATTAGGTGTCGGGTTCGGGACATTCGTGGTGTGATAAATATTGGTGTTTTCGGCATTGGCACCGTAGGCCATACGCCACGCGGTATTATTGCGTGAAGTCATGGCGGAATAACCGAAATTGACCTTGTGGGTAATAAATGCGGTATCGAAATTGCCGCGAATGCCTGCCATTCCGCTGAAGTTATTGATGATGCGGTTGGTATCCAGACGGCCTATTGTTGCCGTTCCGTCAGCCTCTTTCAGCGCAGGGGAGGCATAGTCACCGGTTTCATGCGAATGTTGTGCACCCACGCCGCCATACACTGTCCAGTTATCGGTCACATCATATTCCGCTTTGGCCATACCAAATTCGGACTCAATATTGCTGTATATCCAGTCCTGACTGTAATTGTGACTGTTGGATGGCACTTTCGGGATGAAATCCACACCACTGATATTTACGCCAAGACGGGCGTCGTGGAAGGTTTTCTTTTGATAGCCCATATCCACCGAGGTACGAAGTCGATCACCGCGATAATCAAGGCCCAGCGAGGCTGCGGTGGTGCGTTTTTTCTCACCATCAATACCGGTTTCACCTTCGCGGTTAACGGCATTGAGACGGACACCGAACTGATTGTCATCACCAAAACGACGGCCCAGATCCAGCGTGCCGCCGACCTGCGAGGAAGAGGTATAATCCACACCCACGCGGGTCAGAGGCAGGTCATCCGCATGTTTTGGCTCAAGGTTAATCATGCCGCCAACGCCGCTTGTCGCCGCGCCGTTCAGTAATCCGTTCGCACCCTTGAAGATTTCCACCCGGTCAATTAATGACGTATCAATTACCTGACGGGGAACCACGCCGGGTAATCCGCCATACGTCATGTCATCACCATCGAGTTCGAAGCCACGGATACGGTAGGTTTCCGCGAAGTTGCCATACCCCTGAACGTTCTGAACACCGGCATCATTGCGCACGACGTCAGCAATGGTTCTGGCTTGCTGATCCTGCATCAATTTTGAGGTGAAGCCGATGATGTTAAACGGCACATCCATCGCATTCTGTTCGCCAAGCATACCAAGACGGCCACCATGTGCCACCTGGCCGTCCAGATAGGCCGGAACCAGCTGATTACCGCCGGGCCGGAATTCATTATCCGGCGTACTGACGATGGTCATCGTATCGCCCGCCGCAGCTGTTGAACCGGTCGCCGGAGCAGGGGCTGTGGCCGCGAGTGCAGGCGTGCAGCTGACGCTGACAAACAGGGCCAGCAGGGTCGGTGTAAACCCCGCAGGTGAAATTTTTTCGCGCATAGTGTAACCCTAATGTAAAAAGGACTGAGAATCATTATTATTTGAATTTGCGATTATGCGTATGGCGCTTTGGGATGCAAGAAAAATCTCAGGGGCAAATGTTTTCGGGAGAGCGGGCGGAGACAGCATAAAAAAATCCACGGCAGGGCGTGGATTTTAAGCGAATGCGCAGGGTTACGGCATCGGATTCTATTTTTTCTTATTAAGCATCGATTTCAAATCGGCAAAGGGATTGTAGGTGGCTTCGCCAACATCTTTTTGTGCATCTTCTCCTGCCACAACGGTTGTGCCGTACTGGTCAGCCTCAGTGTATTTTGAATGTTCGTGGTCATGGCAATACAGACATAACAACTCCCAGTTACTGCCATCTTCCGGATTATTGGTATGATCATGGTCGATATGGTGAACCGTTAATTCACGCAGGTTTGAGTAAACAAACTCCCGCGAACAGCGCCCGCATACCCACGGATAGATTTTCAGCGCTTTCTCGCGATATCCGCTTTCCAGACGCTGGTAGTTTTTTGGGATCAGTGCCATTGAAATGTTATCCGTTACAAAAAGATAATTTTACGTTTGTGCCGCTAATATATCCCGTAATGCGGCAGAAGGAGAAATGAAAGAAGGCCCGGACAGCCACTTTTAAGCAGACCTTTGCGATAAAAAGAAAAATCCACGCCATGACGTGGATTTTCGCAGAGGTTTCAGAACAATATGCGCTGAGTTTGGAATCAGACGTTAAACAGGAAGTTCATCACGTCGCCATCTTTAACGATGTAGTCTTTGCCTTCTGAACGCATTTTGCCCGCTTCTTTCGCGCCTTGCTCACCTTTGTAGGTGATGAAATCGTCGAATGCGATGGTTTGTGCGCGGATAAAGCCTTTCTCAAAATCAGTGTGGATTTTACCTGCAGCTTGCGGCGCCGTTGCGCCAACAGGGATGGTCCATGCACGGACTTCTTTCACGCCGGCGGTGAAGTAAGTTTGCAGATTCAGCAGCTCATAACCGGCGCGGATCACGCGGTTCAGGCCCGGTTCTTCCAGACCCAGCTCAGCCATAAATTCTTCACGGTCAGCATCGTCGAGTTCAGCGATGTCCGATTCAACCGCAGCACAAACAGCAACGACGACTGAGCCTTCCGCTTCTGCAATTTTGCGCACAACGTCGAGGTAAGGATTGTTCTCGAAACCGTCTTCATTAACGTTCGCGATGTACATGGTGGGTTTCAGTGTCAGGAAGCTCAGGTAGCGGATGGCCGCTTTGTCTTCTTCAGTCAGAGCCAGCGCGCGCAGCATGCCGGCGTTTTCCAGCTGTGGCAGGCATTTTTCCAGTGCGGCCAGTTCTGCTTTCGCGTCTTTGTCGCCGCCTTTGGCGCGTTTCTGCACACGATGAATCGCACGTTCGCAGGTATCAAGGTCAGATAACGCCAGTTCGGTATTGATGACATCAATGTCATCAGCCGGATCCACTTTATTGTTAACGTGAATAATATTGTCGTTCTCGAAGCAGCGCACCACGTGGCCGATCGCTTCGGTTTCACGGATGTTGGTCAGGAACTGGTTACCCAGACCTTCGCCTTTAGAGGCACCTTTTACCAGGCCCGCGATGTCCACAAATTCCATGGTAGTAGGCAGGATACGCTGGGGTTTTACAATTTCTGCCAACTGGTCGAGACGCGGATCGGGCATAGGTACCACACCGGTATTCGGTTCGATGGTGCAGAACGGGAAGTTTGCCGCTTCGATACCCGCTTTGGTCAGCGCATTGAACAGCGTAGATTTACCGACGTTCGGCAGGCCGACGATACCGCATTTGAATCCCATGTTTTTCTCACCTTAATATCTTAATTATCAAACGATTAAATATAACCGCACGATGTAATGACCACAATTCCCCGCATTATACACGAGAACCACATTTATCTCGATCCGCTTGTGGCCGTCCCTGATATCAGCACACAGGATAAACCTTGCCTCGTCTGGTTCATTTTTAGATACTTGTCACAATTTTTTAACTGATCGGGAAATGTACCGGATGTTCTATGTTTAGTCCGCGTGGTCTGAAGTTGTCTGAAGTGAAGAATGAAACGCTGGCCGGATTCGTGGTGGCGGTATCAATGATCCCTGAGGCGGTCGGTTTTTCACTGGTTGCCGGGTTGTCACCGATTGTCGGTCTGCATACGGCGTTTATTATCGGGCTGGTAACGGCACTGTTTGGTGGTAAACCGGGCATGGTCTCGGGTGCGGCGGGTTCCATTGTAGTTGTGCTGATGAGTCTGGCGGCGCAACACGGTATGGGATACGTGTTGTGGGCGACCATTTTTGCCGGGATGATCCAGATACTGATTGGGGTTTTCCGCCTCGGAAAATTTATCCGGCTGGTGCCGTTGCCTGCGGTTCACGGCTTCGTGAACGGTCTGGCGATTGTCATTATGCTGGCTCAGTTGCACATGATTGCCGGGCAGGGGCCACTGATGTACGGGCTGGTGCTACTGGCGATACTGGTGGTGGTGCTGTTCCCGAAACTGACCAAAATCATTCCCGCTTCGCTGGCGGCGCTGATCATCGTTTCTGCCGTCGCGATCGGTTTTAACCTGCATACCTTGCGGGTGGGTGATCTGGCGGATATCTCAGGAGCATTGCCGCATTTCAGCCTGCCGGTTGCACCATTCAATGTGGATATGCTGAAAGTCGTGCTGCCCTATGCCGTCGTGATCGCGCTGGTCGGCCTGATTGAATCGCTGCTGACCATGACGGTGCTGGATGAAATGGGGAATCAGAAGGGCAACGGTAACCGCGAGAGTATCGCCCAGGGCGCGGGCAATGCCATTTGCGGGTTGTTCGGTTGCTTCGCCGGTTGTGCGATGATTGGGCAATCGATCATTAATTTTACCTCCGGCGGTCGCGGGCGGATTTCAGGTACGGTGGGGGCCATCCTGCTGATTCTGTTTGTGGTCAGTCTCTCCGGTTATATTGGTCTGCTGCCCGTCGCGGCGCTGGCCGGGATTATGCTGGTTGTCTGCTACAACACTTTTGAGTGGAGTTCGCTGCGGCGTCTTCGCCGTATGCCGAAAGCCGACGTGCTGGTAATGCTGATTGTCACGGTCATCACGATTTTCACCGATCTTGCTGTGGCGGTTATCAGCGGCGTCATTATCTCAGCGCTGGTTTTTGCCTGGCAACAGGCGCGTATCCGTATTCGTGAGCACAAAACCAAAGGCGATCTGACGGTGTATAAACTAGACGGGCCGCTGTTCTTCGGTTCTGCGGCGACATTTGCTGAACTGTTTAATCCTGAAAACGATCCGCAAAATGTGGTGCTGGATTTTGCCGGTACGCGGGTCATGGATTCCAGTGGGGTGGAGGCGATTGATAAGCTGACTGCGCGTTATCTTGAAGCCGGTAAAAGCATCCGCCTGCGCCATCTGAGTCATGACTGCATCAGTCTGCTTAAGAAAGCCGGGCCTTTCTGCTCTCATGAACTCGACGATCCGCAATATTATGTTGCGGAAGATAATTTGTAACGAATAGGTTAAATGTAATTTATTTTCCATCTTTGTGGATCTGACAGATAACTGAATTTGAAATTATAAATTCAGTTATCTATTTTATTTTTACACTTTACTATAATCATCTCATTTTCCGAACGGTATACTCTGAATCATATTTAATAGTTATTAATCATTGATTGTTATATAAAAAGCGTATGGTTTTCATATCCTGGTCATTCAGCGGGGTGGTGAATAGCTTTCGCTGTTAACAGATTAAACTCGTTTAAATGGAAGGGAAGTTAAGGATGATCTATGTATAGATTAATAAGTAATATTATGCCAGCTTATGTTCGGTATGCGGATAAGATTGGAACTAAAGGCGCGTGTATGGGAATGGTGCTGACATGGCTTGGCGATGTTTTAAAAAGCCCCATGGGTCAGAGTGCTGAAAAATGCTTACAAAAGTCTGTTTTCCCGAAAGATGTTGATGAGGCAGCACTGCAAGTCTTATTTGAGCGTTCAACAAGAAAACAGACGCATTATATGGACAGAATTCGTGCCTACGTATTATCAGGTGGTAAAGAGTCCCATTTGAAATTCTTAGCCGCTTACAAGGACAAAAAACAACGAATAAATGAAATTAAACGCAATGTCCCGGGGTTATACTACAGAGAATACCCACTTACTTATTACAGGGATATTAAAGGGCTGGATGTTGAGAATGCATACTCATCTACGAAACAAGGGGTGATCATATCTGTTGATCTTCTCAGGGAAAATCAGAACCTTCATGTTACCGCTGCTATAAGAATGAGTGAGATTCTGACTTATTTTCTTGATCCTAATTATGGGTTATATCGCATAGATGGCAGAGATCCTAATAAAGAAATAGAGGCAATACTTTACAACCTATACGGTCGTTTTTATTTCTCCGGGCAGATTGTCGTTAGTCAGTAATGCAGAGATTAACGGAGCCTCCGGTGAAGATCTGTGGGTGTCATTCCCTGGCCTCGCAGATGTCAAACCGCTGACAGCGGGCAGGCCTGCCTGTCCGCATACTTTTAAGATAAACGCTTACAATTCATGGCAAAAAACGGCCAAATTCATATCGCTGAAAATTCTGTAATGTTATACCGTTACGACCGGTCAATTTCGCATTAACAGGTTTCAGGCCTGTTCTGCGGTTTTTTTTCCTTTGCCGGAGCGGACATGAGCACAGATAAGGCATCCGGGACTGATAACAACAGTAAACCACTGCGCTTTCAGTCAGCCGCCTCCCACACACATTGGCTGAGCGGGCTGATGAACGCCATCATGGTGATCAGCAGCCTGATGTACCTGATATTGCTGATGTTTTATCTGGTATCACCGGAATCGGTCTGGCCGTGGGTGACCGGCAATATCATGGCCGCGATGTGGGTTTGTGCGGCCTCTCTGCAATGCGCGAGGCGCATCAGTCGCTGGCGTGAGCAACAGTTTGCGCCTGCCATTGACATGGCGGCTGAAACCATCACACCACATACCTCTTCCGGATTTTCTCAACGCCTGGCGTCCCGGTCATGGATACGCCCGGTTTTACGTTATGTCAACGCGCAGGTGTTCTTTCAGGCATTTCCCGCGTTAGCGGCACTATTACTTATCGCATTATTGTGGCGATTACCGTTACCGGCAAATGACGCCGGTGCTGCGGGGTATTTTGCCGGTACGGTATTCATTCTTTGCGCTTTTGCGGTGCTGGTTCTGGAGCGTCACTGGACGCTTAAAAGCCCGCTGGAATGGCCGGAAGCGGCAAAACTCGCGCCAATATTGCGTATGCTGATTGGCGTTTTTTTGCTGAGTGCATTAGCGCTGATGTTTGCCCATGGTGCTTCGGTGTGGCCGGCGCATCTGCTGATGTTTACCGGATTGTTACCGGGACTGGTGGCGCTGGAGCTTGTCCTGCGGGCGCTGATGGCGATGTTTTCGCCGCTGCGGGAGGGTAAAGAACCTGAGTTTATTGCGGGCAGTCTGCTGGCTGCACAAATTTGCTGGCCGCCGCGTCCGTTACAGTTTGTGCAAAACGAACTGCATCAGCATTTTGGTATCGATCTTCGTCAGATTTGGGCATTTCATTTTATGCGCCGTGCGCTGTTACCTCTGGCCGCAATTTTGTTACTGACCGGCTGGCTGCTGACGGGCATCAGCGAGGTGCCACTGACCCAGCGTGGGATCTATGAATCCTTCGGTAAACCGGTGGCAGTCAGGCAACCGGGTTTGCATACCGGGCTGCCATGGCCTTTTGGCCGCACGCTGTTGGTCGATAACGGTGAGGTGCATGAACTTACCACGGGGTCAGAAGACGCTGCGACGCTCGCATCCGTCACGGTGGCTGACACCGCCGAAGGTCCGGCGCCGGAAAGTGCCAACCGTCTGTGGGACTCCGGCCACAGCAGCGACAAATCCCAAATTATCGCCAGCGCCGCGAACGACCGGCAAAGTTTCCAAATCATGGACATGGACGTGCGCTTCGTATACCGGGTCGCCATGAACGATGATGCTGCCATGGCAAGCCTTTATCACACCGCAAATATACCGGTGCTGATCCGCAGTATCGCCAATCAGGTACTGGTACATGATTTTTCTTCGCGCACACTCGACAGTCTGCTGGGTAGCGAACAGACACGCCTTGCCGCTGACATTGGCCGGAAAGTGCAGAGTCAGCTTGATCATCTCAACAGTGGCGTGGAATTGCTGGCCACAGTGATTGAATCGATCCATCCGCCTGCAGGTGCGGCGGATGCTTATCATGGCGTACAGGCGGCACAAATATTGGCGCAAAGCGCGATTGCCGGTGAGAAAGGGCAAGCCGCACAGCAACTGAATGCGGCACAGCAATTTGCCCGTCTGGCGCTGGATGCCGCCAGCGCCAAAAATGACGAAAATCGCGATCAGGCGCAGATCATGGCGCTGCGCTTCAACGCAGAAAATCAGGCATATCAGGCCGGCGGGCAGTCGTTCCTGACCGGGCGTTATTTCAGTCAGCTGGCGCTGGCAATGCAGCAGCATCCGAAGGTGTTGATTATCGATCATCGTATCAGCGGCGGAACGCCACCGGTGTTGGATCTGAGAAGTTTTACCCTGCCATTTACGCCCGCAGCGGATAAAGCGGCGCATTCTGTTAAAGCGGAGACTACCCGGTGACTGATTCCCCACAACCTGAAGTCCACGGACATGATCATGACGCACATGGTGGGCATCATCACGGCGCCGGACATCATCACCATCATCATTCCGGGCCTGCAACCCCCGGACTCTGGCGGCGGGTCACGATTGCCGTTGTCCTGGTGGCGCTGATTGCCGCCACAGCCTGTCTGGTACAGGTGCGTTCCGGTGAGGCGATGGTAATTACACGCTTTGGTAATCCGGTGCGTGTACTGCTGCAACCCGGGCTGGCGTGGCATCTGCCGGTGCCGCTGGAAACGGCGATCCCGGTGGATTTACGTATCCGTACAACGTCCAGTGGCTTGCAGGATGTCGGCACGCGTGACGGGCTACGGATCATCGTGCAGGCTTATACCGTCTGGCAGGTGAAAAACGATTCCCAACATGTACAGCGTTTTATCCGTGCGGTACAAAATCAGCCGGATATCGCCGCCGCGCAGATACGCACCTTTATCGGCTCGGCGCTGGAAACCACCACCAGCGGTTTTGCGCTGGCTGATCTGGTGAACACAGACGCCGGCAAAATCCGCCTTTCCGGCTTCGAACAGCATTTGCATGATCAGATTGCCCGTCAGTTGCTTGACAGCTACGGCATCGAACTGGTGCAGGTCGGCGTTGAACGCCTGACATTGCCGTCGGTCACCTTAGATGCCACGGTAGATCGTATGCGGGCAGAACGCGAAACCATTGCCACCGAGCGGTCTGCTGAAGGCAAGCGTCAGGCGGCAGAAATCCGCTCATCCGCTGAGCGCGATGCCCGCGTGATTAAGGCCGATGCATTGGTCAGCGCGGCCAATATTGAGGCGCAGGCGCAGTTGGAGAGCACGGCAATATACGCCAAAGCCCGGGCCGGTAACCCCGAATTGTACGATCTGCTGCGATCGCTGGACACGCTCAACAACGTGATCACGCCAGGCACTCAGCTGATATTGCGCACTGATGCGGCACCGTTCCGGCAACTGGTGGAAGGCCCGCCGTCATTACCTGCCGCCAGTAACGGGACGCCGCCATGAATCCGCTGTCCCGTTTTCACGGAAATGCGTGGTTTCAGGCAGGGCGTATGGCCTACCTGGCGCTGTTTGCCATGACGCTGATTGCGGCCGCAAACTGGCTGTTCTCTAATGTCCGGCAGATAGCACCGGATAAGCGCGCGGTGGTGATGCGCTTCGGGGCTGTTTCGCGTACGGCGGGGGCCGGGTTGTTGCTGGCGTGGCCGGAACCGCTGGAACATGTTGAAATTTTGCCTGCCGCCGACCGGGTGATCGAACATCACGTTACGGCTTTGCTCAGAGAGAATATTGTGCCTGCCTGGACCAATACCGGCGGTGAGAAAAATGATGCTGTCGCAGGTGCGGGGTATTTACTGACCGGCGATTCCGGCGTGGTTCAGCTGGATGTGCAGGTATATTACGTGATAACCGATCCGGTCGCGTTTGTGTTGCAAGGGGAACATGTGTTACCGGCCCTGGATCGTTTAACTGAGCATGCGGCGGTCGCGATTTGTGCTTCCCGTGATCTGGATACCATTCTGGTCGCCCGGCCTGAAATGGTGAGTAACGGCATCTCTGTTGCAGAACGCCGTGAGCGGCTGCGTGGTGATTTACGTCAGGCAATTAATCAGCAACTTGCCGCGCTGACGGCGGCGGGCAGTAGCCCGGGGATCGAAGTCCGTCGCGTTGATGTGCAATCTTCACTGCCACCGGCGGCGGTTGATGCCTTTAATGCCGTACTGACGGCCAGCCAGCAAGCGGAACAGAACATCGCCACTGCCCGTAACGAGGCCGCACATGTTCATCAGGAGGCGGTTCAGTCGGCAGATCGTGCCGTGCAGGTTTCCCATGCCAAAGCCAGCGAGCAGATCGCGCGCGCCTCAACGGATACAGCAACCATTGTACAACTGGCTAACGACCACTCGCCTGAATTGCTGTGGCGTTTATGGCGTGAACGGATGCCGGGGATCCTCGCCCATGCCGGCAGCGTCACGGCTGTTGATCCCCATGACGACGCGCATCTGATCCTGCCGGGGCCAGACCGTCCATCATCTCAACCCTGAGGTATTGCTCCTGTGACTTCTTTTTCTTCTGAAGAACCGCAAACATCGCCGGCAAAAAGTGTGCTGTTAACGCGTCATGAGCAACGAAACATGGCGGTGCAGTTACTTCTGGCAATGGCGGCGTTTGGTCTGTTGCTGTGCGGCTGGATCTGGCAGTGGTTGTTTGCGCAGCAAAGTGACATCGGGCAAATTTTATTTGGTGTGGCGTCACTGCTGGTGGCGGTTCCGGTGCTGCGCTCGGCCCTGTACAGTTTACGCAGCCCCAGCCTGCATGGCGTTACCGATCAGCTGATTGCGCTGGCGATGTTGGGGGCCTGGGCTACGGGTGATCTGATGACCGCGGCACTGTTACCGGGCATTATGATTTTGGGTCATATTCTAGAAGAGCGCAGCGTTATCGGTTCGCAGGAAGCCATCAATGCACTCAGCCATCTGACCCGCAGCCGCGCCCGGCGGATGTTGCCCGGCGGTGAGATTGAGGAAATCGATAACCACCGGTTGCGAACCGGTGACCGGATTGAAGTGCGCGCCGGTGACCGGTTACCCGCCGATGGCCGCGTGTTAACGGGCAGCGCCAGCCTCGATACCGCACCGATCACCGGAGAATCAGTACCACAGGAAGCCCGCGTGGGTGACGATGTGTTCGGCGGTGCCATTAATCTCGACGGATTGCTTTGCGTTGAAGTCACGCGCACCGGTGCGGATGCTACGCTCGGAAAAGTGATTGCGTTGATGCAAAAAGCGGAGCATGCCAAACCGCCGATCACCCGTTTGCTTGAGCGTTATGCCGGGCAATACCTGGTGCTTATTCTGCTGATTGCCGCCGCGACCTGGTTCGTCACGCAGGATGCCCATTCCATGCTGGCGGTGCTGGTGGCAGCATGCCCCTGCGCGCTGGTGCTTTCCGCACCCGCGACGGCAATAGCCGGTATCGCTGTGGCCGCGCGTCACGGCATTCTGATCCGCAGCTCGGCATTTCTTGAGGAACTGGCGGATCTGAATGCCATCGTGGTCGATAAAACCGGCACGCTGACGCACGGTGAATTGCATTTGCAGCGTACGGTTCTGGCCGGACAGGAATCTTCTGACGCTGTGCTCTGTCTGGCAGCCAGTCTCGGTGCCGCGAGCAGCCATCCGGTCAGCCGTGCGCTGGCGAAGTTACTGCCGCGTGAACAATACTTGCCGCTGGAAGATATATCAGAACAACAGGGGATGGGAGTGCGTGCGCGAACGGCGCAAGGCGAGGCCCTGTTAGGGCGTCCGGCATTTTTCAGCCGGAATGCTATCCCGGTGACTGCCGAACCTGAGCATGACGGACCGCTGGTCGGGCTGGCGCTAAACGGGCGTTTTCTCGGCTGGTTACTTCTGTCAGATTCTTTACGGCCTGAGGCACTAACCGCCTTAACCGAACTGCGTCAGTTGGGGCTGCAACGACAGCTTCTGCTAACCGGTGACCGCGCCAGTGTGGCTGAGCGTATTGCCAGTGAGCTGGGCATCAGTGATGTGGTCGCGCAGGCCTTACCGGAAGATAAACTGCATCAGGTATCAGCGGAAATTGCGCAAGGATTCCGGCCGATGGTGGTCGGTGACGGCATAAATGATTCTCTGGCGTTAAAAGCAGGCGTTGTCGGCATTGCGATGGGCGCGGGCGGTAGCGATATTGCGCTGGCCTCCGCCGATGTGGTGCTGATTGGCAGTGATTTGCGTCGTCTCGGCACCTGTGTCCGCCTGAGCCGGGCGTGCCGTAAAACGCTCAAAATCAATGTGTTCATCGGGCTGGGCTGGACGTTGTTAGTGATGGCGGCTGCCGCCACCGGTTTACTGGGCGTAGGCGGTGTGCTGATTGCGGCACTGCTGCATAATCTGAGTACCTTGCTGGTGCTGGGCAATGCCGGACGTTTGCTGCGTTTTGACGAACCACTTTAGATAAATTAATGGAAAGTAAAACGGGCGCAAACATTTGCGCCCGTTATCGTCAGTACTGATCGCAAAGTGGTGTTTAAAGCTCTGCTTTAAAAGTATGTAACCGACGCATGGTTTTTTCCAAACCTTCTTTCATCAGCAACTCAGTACAGCGCAGTGATTCATCAATCGCATCGTCGATTAGCTTCTGTTCGCTGGCCGGTGGCTTACCCAGCACAAATCCTACCACTTTACTTTTATCGCCAGGATGACCGATACCGATACGCAGACGGTAAAAGTTCGGGTTATTGCCGAATTTACTCTGAATATCTTTCAGGCCGTTATGGCCACCATTGCCGCCACCCAGTTTGATTTTCGCCATACCGGGTGGGATATCCAGCTCATCATGTGCCACCAGAATTTCATCCGGCTCAATGCGATAAAACTGAGCCATCGCCAGAACTGCTTTACCGCTGAGGTTCATAAAGGTGGTCGGCACCAGCAGCCGGACATCCTGACCTGCCAGTGACAGTCGGGCGGTGTAACCAAAAAACTTACTTTCTTCTTTCAGTTGCTGATTGTGCTGACGGGCGAGAAGGTCGACGTACCAGGCGCCGGCGTTATGGCGGGTCTGGGCGTACTCTGCGCCGGGATTGGCCAGCCCAACGATCAATTTAATGCTGCTCACGATGTTCGCTTCTTTAATCCGGTGAGGTGTAGCGGGCTAGTTTACCTGTCGCTGGTGGTTGTGCCAAACACCTGGCAGCGTTAATTCCTGCCGATGCATCAGAAACTGAATAGTTCATGGCGCTGACTATTAACCTTTCGAACGTATCTGTCTGGAAAACGTAAAGATTTGTCATTCAATATGCTCTGTCTGTGATCATGACCGCAAAGTGAACCGGATGGGACGTCTATAGTTAAAGGCAGGAAAAGACAAGACAGCAATGATGCTAAGACTATCGACAACCGGAGGTGACTTATGAAACGTAAAACCGCAACAATAATCGGCAATGGCCTGATGGGACTCGGTTTGCTCACAATGGTCGGTGGTGTTGGTTATTCTATCCTGAATCAGATGCCTGAACTGGGGTTACCGCAATTTCTGGCCCACGGAGCCATTGGGAGTATCTTTATCGGTGCTATTTTATGGCTGGCCGGTGCCAGAGTCGGTGGGCAAGAGCGTGTTGCAGACAGGTACTGGTGGGTGCGTCATTTCGATTCCCGCTGCACGAACGGTAAATCACACCGTCATTCCTGAGTGTATCAGAGAATGTTCTGATGTTCCGGGTCATAAAAAAACCGTTGTCGCTTTCGCGATAACGGTTTTTGCATTTCAGGTTCTGCAAAAGCAAAATGCCCCCTGAACACAGGGGCATGATGATTAATGCTCGAACATTGCAGAAATGGATTCTTCATTGCTGATGCGGCGGATAGCCTCAGCCAGCATGCCTGACAGGGTCAGGGTACGTACTTTTTTCAGTGCACGGATTTCTGCGGACAGCGGGATGGTGTCACATACAATCACTTCGTCGATCACGGAGTTTTTGATGTTTTCTACTGCATTTCCGGAGAAGATCGGGTGAGTGGCATACGCGAACACGCGTTTAGCACCGCGTTCTTTCAGTGCTTCAGCCGCTTTACACAGCGTGCCACCGGTATCGATCATGTCATCAACCAGTACACAGTCACGACCGGCGACATCACCAATAATGTGCATTACCTGAGAAACGTTTGCGCGTGGACGACGTTTATCAATAATAGCCATATCAGTGTCGTTCAGCAGTTTTGCCACGGCACGGGCGCGGACAACACCGCCGATGTCCGGAGAAACAACAATCGGGTTTTCCAGGTTCTGTTGCAGCATATCTTCGAGCAGGATAGGGCTGCCGAAAACGTTGTCTACAGGCACATCGAAGAAACCCTGAATTTGCTCTGCATGCAGGTCTACAGTCAGAACACGGTCAACGCCAACGCTGGACAGAAAATCAGCCACAACTTTAGCGGTAATAGGCACACGGGCAGAACGCACCCGGCGATCCTGACGTGCATAGCCGAAGTAAGGGATAACGGCGGTGATACGACCAGCGGAGGCGCGGCGTAAGGCATCAACCATGACCACCAGTTCCATCAGGTTATCGTTAGTAGGCGCGCAGGTGGACTGGATAATGAAAATATCTCCGCCACGTACATTTTCGTTAATTTGCACGCTTACTTCGCCGTCGCTGAAACGACTGACGGCGGCGTCACCAAGGCTGGTGTATAAACGGTTGGCAATACGTTGTGCTAGTTCCGGGGTGGCGTTACCAGCAAAAAGCTTCATATCAGGCACGAGAAGAACCTCAGGCTTGCGTCCAGGGAAGACATTGGCTTTTGGCACCACCGGGCGGTGAGCGGTACCAAAGCATTATGCTCACGATACTTCTAAATCTTACTACTTAAATCTGTTGAATAATTGGCTGGCAAAGAACAGACACAAAATCTCTGTGACTCTCTACGCTTTGCCCGCAGTTCTCAACCAGACGTCACGAAAACGGTGTAATGGCGATACATTAACACCTTGTGCGACAAAACCCCGACTCCACGACGGTGTTTTATCTAAAACATGACGGGCGGCAGATTCGGTGTTGAATTCTGCAAACACACAGGCACCGGTTCCGGTCAGTCGCGACGGCGCGTATTCTAACAGCCAAGAAAGTAGCTGTTCAACCTCGTAAAAACGTTTTCTCGCAATCGGTTCGCAATCATTTGCGTAAGGCGTGTCCAAAAGCACATTAACAGTGCGTTTTGGTGTATTTCTGGTCAGATCAGGATCACCAAAAATTACCGGCGTCGGAATACTGACACCCGGATGTGCAATCAGATACCATTTTTCTGCCGGTTCGACCGGCTGTAAGATCTCGCCGATGCCTTCAGCAAACGCAGCATGGCCCATCACAAAGACGGGCACATCCGCGCCCAGCGTCACCCCTATTTGAGCCAGTTGAGGATCGGAAAGGCCGCAGTTCCAAATTGCATTCAGTGCCACCAGCACGGTGGCGGCATTGGAAGACCCCCCCCCCAGACCGCCCCCCATCGGAATACGTTTTTGCAATGTAATGTCTGCGCCCTGAGACGTGCCCGTGTGCTGTTGCAAAAGACGTGCGGCACGTGTCACCAGATTGTCTGCATCCGCCACGCCTTCAACAGGTGTGGCCAGCACGATATTGCCGTCGGCGCGGACGTTAAAACTCAGGCTGTCACCGTAATCTACAAACTGAAACAGGGTCTGCAGATTATGGTAGCCATCCGGACGCTGTCCGGTGATATAAAGAAACAAATTGAGTTTAGCCGGAGAAGGCCACCATTGCTGCGTCATATCAGTTTAGCGTCCAGTTATCCATTTTGAGCTTGATACGTTGTTCGCCCTGAGTCATTTCCAGACGTTGCGGGAGGGACGGTTTGGCATCTTCATCATAACTCTGATACACCACGGTACCCGGTTTTCCGTTCTGCGTGAACTTAACTTGTGACAGGCGGTACTGGCTGTCGAGTGTGAAATCGGTGCCGTCACCTGGCAAACCGAGCATCCACAAACGCAGATTAGCCAGCGGAATCGACATACCGGTCAGCTTCTGGATCATGTCATCCGGATTATCACTGGTGTAATGCTTGCCTTCATTGTTAGTCAGCTGCGCAATCCCGCTTTGCACTTTCAATTCCATTTCCGTACTGCCCAGCGGATTGGTCAGCAACAGACGATAGCTGTCCGGGGAATATTGTTGCCAGAAGAAGCGCGCATAAACTTTTTGCTTATCGGAAAGATAAGCGAAAGAGCCACGGGTCTGATAATGCTCAAGCTGTTTAACCTGAGCTTCATGCTCACGCCATTGCGCAGAGGTCGGGCTGGTTGCCGGGCCTTTGGGTGCATTTATGGAACAGGCGGCAAGAACTAAACTTGCAAGAGGAAGAAGGCGAACGAAATGTGCTTTACGCATTGGCATAACCGATTAAATCCTTTGTGCTTTGGCGAAATGAGTTACCAGGACAAATGTGGCGAGCGTCAGTTTAGCACAGCCCGCGCGGCGGGTGATCTCAACCCTGCGCAGATGATCAGCGATTGAAAGACTTTGGGACAATGCTGATGTGTAAAAGGATTTAATTTAGATGACATCTTTCAAGGCATGACACGCGACACGCGGGTCAGCAAACCTTACAATCTTGCCTGCAACAGCCACCAAGAGTATTTTAAAACCCTTCAAATTGAATGGATATAACGAATGGATACGGTTGAGCAATTAAACGGAACTTATTTTTACGATGGAACATCAAATTTAAGTGCAGGCGAATTATTTTTTTGGATGATGCATTGCGATGAAAATTCTTGGGGGGCAATGCTGCGCTGAATGCAAATGAATAACAGGAATAACAGTATGGGCGATACATTCCAAAAATCATGCTGCAAGCCGCTATCTGTGCGGTTTTTCACCCAGGACAGACATAAACCCACATCATATTTAACCGAAGATGCTGTTCACCTTTTATTGATCTCGCGCATCTTGTAGAATGCGCAACAGACGTAAACCCATACTATTATAAAGTATAAGCCGAAAATCGCTCTCCCTATGACCCTGCTTGCATTAGGTATCAATCACAAAACCGCCCCGGTGTCTCTGCGTGAACGGGTAACATTCTCACCCGAGACCCTCGATCAGGCGCTCTCCAGTCTGCTCCAGCAACCGCTGGTGCAGGGCGGCGTCGTGTTGTCTACCTGCAACCGCACTGAGCTGTACCTGAGTGTTGAGCAGCAGGAAAACCTGCAGGAACAGCTGGTGAAGTGGTTATGCGATTACCATCATCTGAGTGAAGATGAAGTGCGCAAAAGCCTGTACTGGCATCATGATAATGAAGCGGTCAGCCACCTGATGCGTGTTGCCAGCGGGCTGGACTCTCTGGTACTGGGCGAGCCGCAAATTCTCGGGCAGGTCAAAAAAGCCTTCGCAGAATCACAAAACGGGCAGGCGGTTTCAGGTGAACTGGAGCGTTTGTTCCAGAAATCCTTCTCCGTGGCCAAGCGAGTGCGTACGGAAACCGATATCGGTGCCAGCGCCGTTTCTGTCGCGTTTGCTGCCTGTACGCTGGCACGCCAAATTTTCGAATCCCTTTCTGATGTGAGCGTGTTGCTGGTCGGTGCAGGTGAAACGATCGAACTGGTCGCGCGTCATCTGCATCAGCATAATGTGCGTCATATGATGATTGCCAACCGGACGCGTGAACGTGCGCAGGCGCTAGCGACCGAAGTGAATGCACAAGTGATCAGCCTGCAGGATATCGATTCCCGTCTGGCGGAAGCCGACATTATCATCAGTTCTACCGCCAGTCCGCTGCCCATTATCGGGAAAGGCATGGTGGAACGTGCGTTAAAAGCCCGCCGTAACCAACCCATGCTGATGGTGGATATTGCCGTTCCGCGCGATATTGAACCGGAAGTAGGTAAGCTGCCTAACGCCTATCTGTACAGTGTCGATGACCTGCACAGCATCATTCAAAACAATCTTGCACAACGTAAAGCCGCGGCTGTTCAGGCGGAAACCATCGTTGAGCAGGAGAGTTCCAATTTCATGGCCTGGCTGCGTTCGCAGGGAGCCGTTGAAATTATTCGTGATTATCGCTCGCGTGCTGATATCATTCGCGCCGACGCACAGGCCAAAGCTCTGGCCGCCATTGCGCAGGGCGCTGACGTCGAAGCGGTGATCCATGAATTAGCTCACCAATTGACAAACCGTCTTATTCACGCGCCAACCCGTTCATTGCAACAGGCAGCCAGCGACGGTGACGTGGAGCGTTTGCAAATTTTACGCGACAGCCTCGGGCTGGGTCAGCAATAGTTCTCCTTTTCTCACAGGGTTATACACCACGCATGAAGCCTTCTATTGTTGCCAAACTGGAAGCGTTACAAGAGCGCCACGAAGAAGTGCAGGCGATGCTTGGCGATGCCGGCGTTATCGCCGATCAAGATAAATTCCGCAGTCTTTCCCGCGAGTATTCTCAGTTAACCGCCGTCTCTGAATGTTTCCTTGCCTGGCGTCAGGCGCAGGACGATTTAGAAGCGGCTGAAATGATGCTCGATGATCCTGAGATGCGCGAAATGGCGCAGGAAGAAATCAAAGACTGCAAAACGACTATCGAAGAACTCGAACAAAAACTACAGCTTCTGTTATTACCCAAAGATCCCGATGATGAGCGCGGTTGCTTCCTGGAAATTCGCGCCGGAACCGGCGGTGATGAAGCGGCTATTTTTGCCGGTGATTTATTCCGTATGTACAGCCGTTACGCCGAAGCGCGCCGCTGGCGGGTGGAAATTGTGAGCGCCAGCGAAGGCGAGCACGGTGGCTATAAAGAAGTGATCGCCAAAATCAGTGGTGATGGCGTCTATGGTCAGTTCAAGTTTGAATCAGGCGGCCACCGCGTCCAGCGTGTGCCGGAAACGGAATCTCAGGGACGCATTCATACATCGGCCTGTACCGTCGCAGTCATGCCAGAAATACCGGAAGCTGAACTGCCGGAAATCAACGCGGGTGATTTGCGTATTGATACTTTCCGCTCATCGGGCGCTGGCGGTCAGCATGTTAACACCACCGATTCCGCCATTCGTATTACGCATATACCAACCGGTATCGTGGTGGAATGTCAGGACGAACGTTCACAGCACAAAAACAAAGCCAAAGCGATGTCTGTGCTGGGCGCGCGTATCCGCGCGGCAGAAGTGGCAAAACGTCAGGCTGAAGAAGCCTCGACGCGCCGCAACCTGCTTGGCAGCGGTGACCGTTCAGATCGTAATCGTACCTATAACTTCCCCCAGGGGCGCGTCACTGATCACCGCATCAATCTGACCATTTACCGTCTGGATGAAGTGATGGAAGGCAAACTGGACAGTCTGATCCAGCCGATCGTGCAGGAATATCAGGCCGATCAGCTCGCCGCGTTATCTGAGCAGGACTGATGGATTTTCAGTCCTGGCTGCGTGAGGCTGCCCGCCGTCTTGCTGCGGGTGAAAGCCCGAAGCGGGATGCTGAAATTTTGCTCGGCTTTGTGACCGGCCGGGCAAGAACTTTTATTATGGCTTTTGGTGAAACACCGCTGACGGCCGACCAACTGCAACGCCTGGATACTTTGCTTGCGCGACGTGAGCAGGGTGAACCGGTGGCTTATCTGACCGGCGAGCGTGAATTTTGGTCGTTGCCTCTGTCAGTCTCTCCCGCGACATTGATTCCCCGTCCTGATACCGAATGCTTAGTCGAACAGGCACTGGCCCGTCTGCCTTCTGAACCCGTCAGTATACTGGATCTCGGCACAGGAACCGGCGCGGTTGCACTGGCGCTGGCCAGCGAACGCCCTGACTGCAAGGTGACCGGTGTCGATCTGCAACCGGATGCCGTCAGGCTCGCGCGACATAACGCGCAGAAGTTAAATATCCTGAATGCGTGTTTTTTGCACGGCAGCTGGTTTTCACCGGTAGCCGGTGAGCGTTTCGCGCTGATAGTCAGTAATCCGCCGTACATCGATGCCGCCGATCCGCATCTGGCGGCAGGGGATGTGCGTTTTGAGCCCGCCAGTGCGCTGGTGGCAGAAAATGCCGGTCTGGCTGATCTGGCGCATATTATTCAGGCTGCACCCGCGTATCTTCATCCGGGAGGCTGGTTACTGCTCGAACATGGCTGGCAGCAGGCGGCTGACGTCCAGGCGTTATTGCACGATGCCGGTTATCAGCAGATCGCGACGATTAAAGACTATGGTGATAACGATCGGGTCAGCCTCGGACAGTGGCACCCTTAACGCGGATTCTAAGAAAATCAATCCAAGAAAGTAAATTTAAAGGAAACGGGTCATGGCATATGTCTGGATCAAGTATCTGCATCTGTTCACTGTAACCCTGAGTATTGTATTGTTTGTTTTACGATTTTTTTGGAAATGGGCGGGTTCTGCTATGATGCAGAAACGCTGGGTGAAGATCGTTCCGCATATGGTGGATACTTTACTGTTATTAAGTGGTATTTCGCTTATCTTCATCACACACTTTTATCCGTTCAGCCCTCAGGGAACCTGGCTGACCGAAAAGATTTTTGGCGTTATTATCTATATCGCGCTGGGTTTTGTGGCTCTGAGCAAGCGACCTGTTAGCCAGAACACCCGCTGGCTGGCCTTTATTCTGGCGCTCGCTTGCTTGTATCTGATTCTTAAACTGGCGCTGACAAAAATACCGCTGCTAATGGGATAACTATGAGTACCCTTGCTGATTTTGAATTTAACACCGCCCGGCTCAGTACCGGCGTGATCAAAGTAACGGAAGCCGTGCGTTTCGATTTCAATGCGGACGACGTTCGCCACCAGTTGCAGGCACTGGTCGATGAAGCCCGCCGCGTCGTTCCCGAAGAGCTTGATCAGGATCAGCAGCTCGAAGTGTTGATTGAACTGTTTTACCGCACCTGGGGTTTTGGTGGCGCGGGGGGCGTTTATCGTCTGTCTGACGCTATCTGGATCGACAAAGTACTGTCCTCACGCCAGGGTACACCGGTTTCACTGGGTGTGATTTTTCTGCACATTGCCCATGAACTGAGTTTGCCGCTGATGCCGGTAATTTTCCCCACTCAGCTTATCTTGCGTGCCGACTGGCTTGACGAAGAAATGTGGCTGCTGAATCCGATCAACGGCGATACACTCAACGAGCATATGCTCAGTGTGTGGCTGAAAGGGAATCTGGGCGTGATGGCGGAAATAGAAGATGACGATCTGGAAGAAGCGGAAAACACGCTGATCGTTCGCAAAATGCTCGATACACTGAAAGCCGCGCTGATGGAAGAAAAACAGTTTGAACTGGCCCTGCGCGCCAGTGAAACGGTACTGCAGTTCGATCCGGAAGATCCGTATGAAATCCGCGATCGCGGGCTGATTTATGCCCAGCTGGAATGCGATCATGTGGCGATCTCTGATCTTAACTATTTTGTTGAGCAGTGCCCGGAAGACCCGATTTCAGAGGTGATTAAAGTGCAAATCCATTCGATTGAGCACAAGCAAGTCACGTTGCACTAATTTATACTTACCTTACATCACATCCGGAATGCCGTTCCAGAACAATCCGTTATGTAACTTCCGGATGAAAGATTTATCACTAAAAAGGCCAAAGCATGAAACATAAAGTGGTTAGCATTCAGGACATCAAAGTCGCCAATGATCTGCCGTTTGTATTGTTCGGCGGAATGAATGTACTCGAATCGCGCGATATGGCGATGCGTGTATGTGAGCATTACGTCACTGTGACGCAGAAACTCGGCATTCCTTACGTATTCAAGGCGTCTTTCGATAAAGCCAACCGCTCATCTATTCATTCCTACCGTGGCCCGGGCCTGGATGAAGGCATGAAAATTTTCCAGGAGCTGAAAAAAGCATTCGGCGTGAAAATCATCACCGACGTGCATGAATCCTGGCAAGCACAGCCTGTATCTGAAGTGGTTGATGTGATTCAGTTACCGGCCTTCCTGGCGCGTCAGACCGATCTGGTTGAAGCGATGGCGAAAACCGGTGCAGTAATTAATGTGAAAAAACCACAGTTCGTCAGTCCGGGACAGATGGGTAACATCGTCGATAAATTCAAAGAAGGCGGCAACGATCAGGTGATTTTGTGCGATCGCGGCAGCAACTTTGGTTATGACAACCTGGTTGTCGACATGTTGGGCATGAATGTGATGATCAATGCCACTGGCGGCCATCCGGTGATCTTCGACGTGACGCACGCACTGCAAACCCGTGATCCTTTCGGTGCGGCTTCGGGTGGTCGTCGTGCTCAGGTCGCTGAACTGGCGCGTGCCGGTATGGCGGTAGGCATCGCCGGTCTGTTCATTGAAGCTCATGAAGATCCGGCTCATGCAAAATGCGACGGTCCGTCAGCATTGCCGCTGGATAAACTGGAACCTTTCCTGGTCCAGATGAAAGCCATCGATGATCTGGTGAAAAGCTTCCCGGCGCTCGATACCAGTAAATAACTGACAATGTGCAGATAAAACAAAGGCGACCTCCGGTCGCCTTTGTCGTTTACCGCGCAGAGCTATAACGCATCCTGTAAGGAGCTGTGGAAACTTAGCTTGCCTTCAACCGGTTGCATTCTCGCGCGGGCGAGTGTTTTCAGCGGCTGGAAAGGAATCTCTGCGATTCTCAGTTCCGTGCCCGGCGGCAGGGTATTGATGAAATGGCGTAATGCACTGACGCCACCGGCATCGAGCACGGCCACACGATCCCACACCAGAACGATCACTTTCTTACCTTCACTGCGTACCTGCAATTCACTGAAGATACGTTCCGCCGCAGCAAAGAACAGCGGGCCATTGATCCGCAGAACCAGCGCATCTTCGGGAGTTTCGGACAGGACTTCGGTCAGGCGGGTGAGTTTGGCAATACGGCGCATAAACAGCAGCGACGCCATCACGATACCCGCAGTAATCGCGATCACCATGTCGAACAGCACCGTCAGGCTCATACAGGTCAGCATCACCAGAATGTCGTCTTTTGGCGCGCGGCGCAGTAAATCCACCACTTTATGCGCTTCGCTCATATTCCATGCCACCATCAGCAACAGCGCCGCCATCGCCGCCAGCGGCAGCCAGGAAAGCAGGGGTGCCAGAATGAGCAGCGCGAGGATCACCAGCAGCGAGTGAATAATGGCAGAAACCGGAGAGGTTGCACCCGCGCGAACGTTAGCCGCAGAACGTGCAATTGCCGCTGTGGCGGTGATGCCGCCAAAAAAGGGGCTGATCATATTGCCGATACCCTGACCGATCAGTTCATTATCCGAATGGTGTTTTTTGCCGGTCATGCCATCAAGCACGACGGCGCACAGCAGTGATTCAATCGCGCCCAGCATCGCCATTGAGAACGCTGCCGGTAACAGCGCCTGCACCAGCGTCCAGCTCAGACCCCCGCCGCCGTTTTGTGTCCACGGCAGGGTGAACTGCGGCAGAATTGACGGAATACCGTTGCCCTGCGAACCGTCAGGCAGCAGGAAATGAAAGCGTGAACCTATGGTGGCAATCGGGTGTCCTGCCTGCATGAAAATTGCCATCACCGCACAACCAGCCAGCAAAGCCGGAAGATGGCCGGGCACACGCAATCCCAGTTTTGGCCAGAAGATTAATATACCAAGAGTCACAATGCCTGTGGCGGCATCGCCAATATCCAGCGTGGGCAGCGCCATTACCAGCGCCGCCACTTTACTCAGATAATGTTCCGGCACTGTCGCCATCGTCAGACCAAAGAAATCTTTGAACTGCATGGTACCGATGGTGATCGCAATACCGGAGGTGAAGCCGAGGGTGACAGGCAGCGGGATGTATTCAATCAGCCTGCCAAAACGCGCCATCCCCATGAGAAGAAGCATGAAACCTGACATCAGCGTAGCCAGCAATAAACCGGACAAGCCGAACTGTTGCGACACAGGGTAAAGAATAACAACAAACGCCGCCGTCGGGCCCGAAACACTGAAGCGCGAGCCACCGAAAACAGCGATGACAATCCCTGCAATGGCCGATGTATACAGCCCGTATTGCGGCGGTACACCGCTGGCAATTGCCAGTGCCATTGCCAGCGGGATGGCGATGATCCCCACAGTAACGCCGGCAATGGCATCGTTGAGTAAACGTTGAAGCGTATATTTTTCACGAAAACAGGCGTCTATCAGTGCGCTGAAAGGCCTGATATGGCGTCTTCCTGAAGTATTCATAGGATGTAAATCACCTGACAGAAAAATGGATATGAACCCGGTACTCCTTCACCGGAAAAAGAGTAGCCTACGCCTTTCAGGTCCGCATCGCGCAGACATAAATCAAGCTTGGCATGAAAAAAACGCCACCAGACGTGCTCCGGGGGCGTTCTGCAGGATGATTGTACAGAAGTTATGTTCCCGGATGCCAGGTGCTGCGGCACTCATCACGGCGGAAATTCAATACACGGCTACGGTTGGAGATGAGTTTTACCGTGTAGCCCTGGAAATACAGGCAGAAGTTTTTCTTCCACGGACCGTCAGGAAGTTCCACCAGTAAGCGTCCCGCACCCAGCGAAGTCAGCTGACCACTGGCGCGTAACGTGCCGACACCGATAAGCAATTGATCGCCTTCAATATCAAAGGCGGCTTTCGATTGAGGATGATACCAGCGTCCCTGTACCATTTTCAGGCAATCGTTGGGTTCCACGGGAGTGAAATAACGTGGTGCATGGCCGATCTCACCCTGAATGGCGGTGCCGTTCCAGCGCAGACGCATCGGCATATGCGCGGAAAGCGTGATGGCTTCGTCGACATCCGCGCCCTGATACAAATTATCCGCTGAACCGAGATAACTGGCAGTGCCGTTGCTCACTTTCAACCAGTAAGGCTCAGCCGCGCTGGAATATAAGCCATCCGGCAAAGCATGACTGCGTGCCGGAAGCGGCGTCGCTAACAGTGACGACATGACGTCCAGCGCGTGGGTAAAGGCCGTGGTGTCTTCACGGTTAGAGACCAGCGCAATGCCTGCGTCAAGCTCAGGATGGAGCAGGAAATAGGTTTTATAACCGGCATGGGAACCCCCGTGGCCGTAAACCCTATGTTCACCGATTTGTGTCGAGGTGATGCCCAGTCCGTAAGCGGAAGGAATATTGCCATGCAAATAGCGTGGTTCTGTCAGTGTTTTCAGTACGCCCGCACCGGGTCCGCTTTGTGAAAGCAGGCTTTGCAGCCACACTGAAAGCGAACGCAGGCTGCCGGTGAGGCTGCCGGATGCGGACAAATGCAAACCCGCGACAGCTGTTTTCCAGCCTGTTGTGTCCTGCCAGTAACCGGGGACCAGATCCGGGACGATATCGAACCAGGTTTCCGGGGCATGAAAGGCGATCCCCAGCGGCTGCGCGATATGCTTTTGCAGCAGATCCTCAAACAAAATGCCTTGTTGTTTGAGGATCTCTTCTACCAGCCGGTAACCGGTATTGCTGTAGGAAATTTCAGTACCTGCCTTGAAGTTCAGCGCGCCGTCCTGCGCCAGAAATTCCATAATGGCAGCGGCTTCGCTGACGTTGTAAACCGAAATGCCCAGCAGAGAGAGGGTTTCCCGCACGTCCGGCAAACCGCCTGTCATGTCCAGCGCCTGCCCGACAGTGACCCGAGACATCGGCGCTTTCAGTTGCGGTAAATATTGGCCGAGGGTATCACTCGCCGAAAGACCGGCATGGCTTTTCAGCAAAGCCAGGGTGGAAAAAATATGTTTCGTGACTGAGGCATAGCGGACAACAGAATCGATACTAAAAGGTATTGAGGTGCTGAGATTTGCCAGTCCGCCGGTCGCGAAACCACGGAGAGCTTTACTGTCGAAAAGGGTGATTGCACCCCCCGGTTCACCGGGTTTATCCCAGTTCCGGGTGATACGCTTTGCTGTTTCTTCAGCCGCCTGCCACTGTAATGCAGACTGTGCGGTGGATGTCATTAATGTCTCCTGACTATCTTTCAGTGAAAAAGTGGGCCGCCCGTGAAATCCATAAACCTTCCGTGCAGGAAGGTTTATTCGGGTTCCTCTAAACTGAGACTTAACGATCGCAACTCAGCGGTATGCGGATGGCTGACGTTGCCCATCCGTAAATCGTCCGCGCTCAGAAGTTCGACCATTTCACCACCAATCATCACGCCAATGCTGGTGCAAAGATGCGTTACGACGGCCAGATTGTGACTGACCAGAATATAAGTCAGTTTGCGGCGCTCACGCAGGTCGCTTAGCAGATTGAGGATCTCAGCCTGCACTGAAACATCCAGCGCCGAGGTCGGTTCATCGAGCAGTAAAATTTCCGGTTCTGAAATCATCGCCCGCGCGATAGCGACCCGCTGGCGTTGGCCGCCGGAAAGCTGATGCGGGAAGCGAAAACGCACCGCCTGTGGCAGGCCGACTTCAGCCAGCGCATCAGTTATGCGTTTTTCGATATTCAGAAACCCGTGCACGATCAACGGTTCGCTGAGGATGCGGTCAATGGTCTGGCGCGGGTGCAGCGAGCCGTACGGATCCTGAAATACCATCTGTACGCGGCGGAAAAAGCGTTTCTGACGCACCGGCACCTGGTCTTCGCCGCCAATGGTCATCCCACCGGACCATGCCTGATTTAACCCGGCCAGCGCGCGCAAAATTGTGGATTTGCCCGAACCGCTTTCTCCTACGATGCCGAAACATTCGCCGGGTGCGACACTGAAACTCACGCCTTTCACCACCTCGGTATCGCCGAACGCGATGCGCAGGTTATTGAGGATAATTTTGCTGTTATCTAAAGGGGGGGATTCTACTGTCATGAGGTTTTCCATGCTTCGTCACGTACCAGCACCGGCAGTCTGTCCCGCGGATGTTTGAGCGACGGCAGACATTCCAGCAGTCCGCGCGTGTAAGGATGTTGTGCTTTGAGCAAATCACCCGCCTGTAACGTTTCGACAATACGCCCGGCGTACATGACGGCCACGCGGTCGCAGAATTTCGACACCAGAGGTAAATCATGGCTGATCAGAATCAGCCCCATACCACGACCGGACACCAGGTCATCCAGCAGACGCAAAATCTCAGCCTGCACGGTGGCATCCAGTGCGCTGGTCGGTTCATCGGCAATCATCAGCTCCGGATCCGGTGCCAGCATCATGGCAATCATCACGCGCTGGCCCATGCCGCCGGAGACTTCATGTGCATAACGGCCCGCGACTTTGTGCGGATCACGGATACGCACCTGATCGAGCAGTTCTATGGCGGCATTCATCGCCTGTTTTTTCGAGCCTCCTTTATGTGTTTGCCAGGCTTCTGCCACCTGTTTACCAATCGGCATCACCGGATTCAATGAATACTTCGGATCCTGCAAAATGAAACTCACGCGCTTGCCGCGGATCTGACGCATTTGCTTTTCGCTGGCATTGCGCAGATCGATGCCGTCGAAAGACAGCGTTTCGGCGCGGCACTTTGCAGCGGAAGGCAGAAGGTTCATCAGGCAACGTGCTGTCAGGGATTTACCGGAGCCACTTTCGCCCACGATCCCAAACTTCTCCTTGCCCAATGACAGCGATACGCCGCGAACGGCGTCGAAACTGCCGCTGTTGGTCTGAAATGTAATATGCAAGTCTTTAATATCAACCAGCATCATTGCTCCTTAGGATCGAGAACGTCACGCAGCCCGTCGCCGAGGAAGTTAAACGCCAGAGAGGTCACAAAAATGGCTATGGCCGGAATTAACGGTACCCACCATTCACTGAACAGGAACCGGCGGGCAGTGGCTATCATCGCGCCCCATTCCGGTGATGGCGGCTGAGCGCCCATGCCTAAAAAGCCCAGACTGGCGGCAGTGATAATGATCGAACTCATGTCGAGTGTGATACGCACTACCAGGCTCGGCACACACAGCGGCATAATATGGTGCAGCACGATGCGGGCTGGTGTCGCACCGGTCAGACGGCAGGCGGCAATGTAATCCGTGCCGCGCACCTGCATGGTTTCCGCGCGCGCAAGGCGGGCATACGGTGGCCAGGCCGTGAGGGCGATAGCCAGAATGGCGCTTTCGATACCGGGTTTCAGCGCAGCTACAAAGGCCAGTGCCAGAATCAGGCGCGGGAAGGCCAGAAAGATGTCGGTGATGCGCATCAGGATGCGATCGAGTAAACCGCCGGCATAACCCGCCACGCAACCGATCAGCAAGCCTAACGGGGCGACGATCGCGACTACCACGATCACCATACCGAGCGTAATCCGGCCACCATAAAGAATGCGGCTCAGGGTGTCGCGGCCCAGTTCATCGGTGCCCAGCCAGTGCAGGGAAGAGGGTTTCGCCAGACGGTGCGCCAGGTCTTGTACACCTGGGTCATAACTGGTCAGCCAGGGGGCGCAGAGGGAAACCAGCAAGACAAGCAGTACGGTGAACAGGCCGGTGACTGCCAGAGGATTTTTACGCAGGCCAAGCCAGATACGGTAACGGCGGCCCCAGACGGCTTGCGTACGGGTGTGCGGCGTATCCGCCAGCAGCCAGGCGCGGCTGCCCGCGCGGGGTTGAGGTGTGACAGGAAGAGTGCTCATTTTACGCGGGGATCCAATAGTCGGTAGAGAAGGTCAGCCAGCAGGTTGAGCAGCACATAAATCGCGCCAATCAGCAACGTTGAGCCGATCACCGGATTCATATCCGCGTTCATCAGCGACACGGTGAGATATTGTCCAAGACCCGGCCAGGAGAAGACGTTTTCTGTGACCACGGCACCTTCCAGCAAACCTGCGTACGTCAGGGCCAGCACGGTGATCAGTTGTACGCCGACGGTGGGGAATGCATGTTTCCAGATAACCCGTCGCGCCGGGAGGCCTTTGGCGCGGGCGGTGATCACGTATTCGCCGCCCAACGCGTTGAGCATAAAAGTGCGGGTCATGCGGGTAATGTAGGCCATGCTGAAATACGCGAGGATCAGAACCGGCTGCACCATATGAGCGAGCGCGTCCCAAAATGCGCCCATATCACCCGCCAGCAGGGAATCAACCGTCAGTAAACCGGTCACCTGTGGGATCATATCCTGATAGATGATGTCCTGGCGCCCCGGTCCCGGCGCGATACCCAGCGCGGAGTAGAAAATCAGCAGGCTGAGCAGGGCCAGCACGAAAACCGGCAGCGAGTGACCGGCCAGACAGACCACGCGGATAGTCTGATCAATCCAGCTTCCCTGACGGGTAGCGGCCCAGACACCCAGCGGAATACCGACAATGGCGGCGATAATGATCGCCGCTGTGGCCAGCTCCAGCGTGGCGGGGAAAAACCGGGCGATGTCCGTAGTGACCAGATTGGAGGTCAGGGCGGAGCGCCCTAAATCACCGTGGAATACCTGACTGAGATAATGGAAAAACTGCAACCAGAGGGGCTGATCCAGCCCCATTTCATGACGAACCCGTTCGACGACTGCCTGCGGGGCGTTATCGCCAACCGCAGCCAGAACCGGGTCCGTCGGCATGACGCGACCAATGAAAAAAGTCACTACCGACAGACCAAACAAAGTAAGACAAACGCTGATGCAGGTACTCAGAAATCCTTTGAGTCTCTTGCTCACGCTTTAACAACCTTCTCGTAGGGGCTGGTGCTCATTACAGTTAATACCACGCCGGAAATCACGTTGCGGCAGGCGGCGGTCATGGTCGGTTGCAGCATGATGGCAAACGGGCTGTTTTCCATATGTCTGGTCTGCAATTCTTCATACAGCTTGATGCGGGTGGCCGGATCCGATTCTTTCAGCGCTTTGGTGCTGAGATCTGAAATTTCTTTATCCTGCCAGCTGCAGCGCCATGCCAGTGTGCGACTCTTGGCTTTGTCGGTATTATCGGGATTGCTGCAGAAGGCTTCGGCGTTAGAGTTAGGGTCAAAGTAGTCCGCGCCCCATTGGGTCATCGCCAGTTGTTGCTGACGCGCACGCATTTTGG
Source organism: Rahnella sp. RFA10(1/100) (assembly GCF_004195115.1). Classification (NCBI taxonomy): domain Bacteria; kingdom Pseudomonadati; phylum Pseudomonadota; class Gammaproteobacteria; order Enterobacterales; family Yersiniaceae; genus Rahnella; species Rahnella sp. RFA10(1/100). The sequence continues at coordinate 474,302 of NZ_SEWR01000001.1, read as the reverse complement.
TCAGGACCTGACGACTTTCCGCTGCCAGCAGCGTGACTTTAATCCCGACTTCCGCGAGGTTTGACTGCAATGCCTGCACAATGTCAGAAGAGGGGGAGGCGGAGTAGTGATCTAATGTAATTTCAAAACCGTTAGGGAAACCGGCTTCGGCCAGCAACGCTTTGGCTTTAGCCACATCACGTTTGTACATGATGGTATTCACTGCCGCCGGGAAACCTTCCGGCAGGAAGCTCTGATGGATTTTATGCGTCAGCGGCACGATATGCTGCTGGATATTCTCATAATCGATGGCCCATTTGATCGCCTGCCAGACCTGCGGTTTAGCCAGATTCGGATGTGCGGTATTGGCAGACAGCATAAAGGTACCGGCGATACCTTTTTGTACCAGCGTGAAGTTTTTGTCGTTGATCAGTGGACGTAACTGTTCAGTGGTGAGGTTCCGGGCGATATCCACATCGCCTTTTTGCAGCATCAGTAACTGTGCGGAAGGGTCAATGATATGACGCATAATAATGCGCTGGATCTTGCCCGCGTGCGGGTTGTTTTTGTTGCTTTCCAGAATCACAGATTCGCTGACTTTCCAGTCGCGCAGTTTGAACGCACCTGAACCGGCACTGTTTTTCTTCAGCCATCCGTTACCCAGATCATCTCCAACCTGATTCGCCAGACAGGCAGATTTTTGCACGATGCTGCCGACGTTGGCGGTCAGGCAATAGAGCAGGAAGGATTCAGATGCCGGTTCAGCGGTTTTAATCACCAGCGTTTCGGCGTCAGGGGCGGTGATCAGGCTTTCGACGTTATCTTTGGTGTAACCAAACTGGTTAATAATATAGGCCGGGCTCTTATCAAGTTTTACCACGCGTTGCAGGGAGAAAGCGGCGTCTTCTGCGGTGACCGGTTTGCCATCGGCCCATTTGGCTTTCGGATCCAGTTTGAAGGTAAAGGTTTTTTTGTCGTCAGAAGCGGCCCATGAAACAGCCAGATCACCTTCGATTTCATCAGGGGACGCCAGTTTAGGTTTCACCAGTTGCTGATACATATTGCCGGTAATTTCACTGCCCACGGATTCGAAGCTTTCATGCGGATCAAGGCTGGTAACGATGTCGAGCTGAATGGCCATGACCAGTATTGATGCCGGAGTGGCAGCAAACACGGCATCAAACTTCAGGTAGGACAGCACAGGTATTGCGGAAAAACCGGTAACAAATTGACGCCTGGTAACCATAACTACTCCCATGAGATTGATATATAAAAGTAAAATTAAAAATTACAGTGCCTTACCCTTGACTTAATTCCGGGCAACGGGCTTAAATGAAAAACACGTCGTCGACATCTCATATCGAAAACGCATTTGAAGCGTACTGTCTTTGTTCAACGCTGGTGCAGCATGACGGTCTTACTGCACCCCGCACGAACAAATCTCCGTTGTCTTAGTCATGCTTAATCAAAGGTAGAGCTTTTTATGAATAACGTAGCGCACGGAACTGAAGAATTAATGCCGGTTTTTGATGGACATAACGATGTGTTGCTGCAGCTTTGGACAGCACATCGCCAGGATCCTGAGCGTGCATTCCTTCAGGGACCCGCCAGCGGGCAACTGGACCTGCCGCGCTGTCGTGAAGCAGGCTTTGCTGGCGGGCTTTTCGCTGCCTGGGTGCCGACTCCTGATGTTGATCTAGCAAATAGCGTGCCGGATCGTTCAGTGGATACGCGTTTTCTGCCGGAAGGTACTCAAAAACATCCTGATTTTTCCCCGACACCTTCTTTCGATTTTGCACGTGATGTCACATTTGGCATGATGGCATTCCTGCTGAGAATCGAAGCGCAGTCGCAGGGGAAGGTGAAAATTTGCCGCACTGCGCAGGAGATCAGACAGTCAATGGATAATCATGCATTAGCAGTGGTTATGCATATTGAGGGCGCTGAGGCGATTGATGAGGAGTTGTATAATCTCGATGTGCTTTACAGCATGGGGTTGCGTTCTCTGGGGCCGGTATGGAGCCGGCCTAACATTTTCGGTGAGGGTGTCCCGTTTAAATATCAAACCTCACCGGATACCGGGCCGGGGCTGACGGAGGCGGGGGTGCGTCTGGTGAAAGCCTGTAACCAGAAACGCATCATGATTGATCTCTCTCATCTCAACGAAAAAGGGTTCTGGCAGGTGGCTGAGTTAAGTGATGCGCCGCTGGTGGCGAGCCATTCCAATGCATTCAGCATCTGCCCGCAGTCACGTAACCTGACCGATCAACAACTGGGAGCAATCAGAGAAAGCCAGGGGTTCGTCGGGCTGAACTTTGCGGTGCCATTCCTGCGCGAAGATGGCAAGCGCAGCGATGATACCGGCACCGATATCATGGTGCGTCACGTGGATTATCTGCTTGAACACCTGGGTGAGGACGGGGTCGGATTGGGATCGGACTTTGACGGAGCTTCAATGGCGCCGTTTTTAAAAGATGTGCGCGGGTTACCGGTGCTGGTTGAAGCGTTGCGCAAAGCGGGCTACGGCAAGGAACTGCTGGAAAAAATCTGCTATAAAAACTGGGTGAACGTGCTGGAGCGTACCTGGGGAAGCTAATCTGACCAGAAAGGTTCTCGCGGTAAAAAAAGAAAAGGCAGCCACCGGGGCTGCCTTTTTGCTGCTGTTATTCAGACTTATTTGAAGAAGTCTGCGCTCACAGTCAGGTTGCCGCCGCTTTTGTTCTGCCACTGGCGGGTAATGTGGTAGAACTTGGCGCCTTTGGCCGCTGCACGATTCGCGACTTCTTGCGAAACATCCGTGGTGCTGTTGAAGTGGCCGGTGAAAGTGGTGGAATCAAACGGAACCATCTGAGCGGCGGTCACGTCATTCACTTCCTGAATCTTAGCACCGTTAGTAGCAGTCACCGTGTAGCGCTGACCGGTTGAGGATTGTGTCTCAAAGAAACGGCCGACATCACGGCTTGGGCTACCAGAGGAAGCCACGCCGGGGATCTCAACCCTGGCTGCTGCTGCACCGCCCGCTGCCAGTGCTGCTTTACCGGCTTCAGAATCAGCAGGGATAGCATCCGGAGACTGGACAACACGCTTTTGCGCATCTTTCTTGTAAATAAATGCAGTAATGTACTGATTGCCGCCGCTGTTGGCATCAATCTGGCGAACGATGAAGAAGGAATATGCCCCTTTTTCTTTCGCTGCTTTCGTAATGGCATCGTTGACGTCTGGCTGGCTGCGGTAGAAACCGTTAACTGTGACGGTATCGAAAGGTTCGAGGCCGTAAGCAACGTCTTTAGGCAATTCAACCACCCCGTTGATAACACGATAGTGCGGATCTTTGCTGATTTCTGGCGCATCTTTTTTATAGATGTCTGCAACTACGCGCCAGTTGCCGCTATTGTTAGTGCTGTTGGTATCCTGAATATAAAAATAATCTGCACCCAGCGTATCGGCACGGCGGGAAACGGCGTCAGCGGCGTCGCCCAGCGTGTTGAACCGCCCGGTAATAACAATGCGATCAAAAGGCTTGATGGCTGCTGCTTTCTGCGGGCTAATTTCCTGCGCGGCATGTGCAGCAGACAGCGCAGAAACAGAAAACAGGGCCGATGCGATGATCGTTTTTGTCAGCTTCATAAAAATCCTTTCACCTTGCGCAGTAATGTTGAAACGTGCTGAATTTTTGATGTGTAACAGGTTAGCGGCCGATTATTGCATGTAACAATGCCGAGTGTCTCAGCAATTTATGGCAATAATGCGAGCACGTACGACATATCACATTACTTTTTTCACTACACATAACGTATATAAGTTTGTTGAATAATCCAGGTAGTGAAATAAATGTTAATTATTCACTATTTTCTAACTTCTATGCCCACCATGAGCGGGTTAAGGAAGGGGGAGCTGAGTGATTGATCCGGCGTTATGCGCGTTATAAGGTGGATTAAAGGCTTGGTTCTCAAGGTTTGCAGCAGGTTTGCGGACTATATCAATTTTTTTATTATTAATTACCTGTCTATCACTGTGATACGTAGATTATTGATTAGATATTCAGTAGGTTATAAGCAGCCTGAAAAAATAAAATTCGGTGACGGCTATTAACCGACAGGCTTGTACGTGATTTGTTATGTCGATGACAAAATCATCAATGAAAAGGGTGAAGGGAATAAATTATGCGTATTGGTGTACCAAGAGAGCGGTTGACCAATGAAGCCAGGGTCGCAGCTACACCGAAAACGGTGGAACAGTTGCTGAAGCTTGGCTTTACGGTCGCTATCGAACAGGGGGCCGGTAAGTTAGCCAGCTTTGAAGACTCTGCGTATGAACAAGCGGGAGCGACGGTCGTCAGTGGCGATGATGTATGGCAATCCGATATCGTGTTGAAGGTGAATGCGCCTGAAAACGATGAAATCGATAAATTACAGGCAGGCACCACGTTAGTCAGCTTTATCTGGCCTGCGCAAAACCCTGAGCTGATCCAAAAACTGGCCGACCGCCAGGTGACCGCAATGGCTATGGATTCCGTGCCACGAATTTCCCGTGCGCAATCCCTCGATGCCCTGAGTTCCATGGCTAACATCGCCGGTTATCGTGCGATCGTTGAAGCGGCACACGAATTTGGCCGTTTCTTTACCGGGCAAATCACCGCTGCGGGTAAAGTACCTCCGGCAAAAGTGATGATTATCGGCGCCGGTGTGGCCGGTCTGGCTGCTATTGGTGCGGCAGGTAGCCTCGGTGCTATCGTCCGTGCGTTCGATACCCGCCCTGAAGTGAAAGAGCAAGTCCAGAGTATGGGAGCTGAATTCCTCGAGCTGGATTTCGAGGAAGAAGCGGGCAGCGGTGACGGTTATGCCAAAGTGATGTCCGAAGCGTTCATTAAAGCGGAAATGGCGCTGTTTGCAGCGCAGGCCGAAGAAGTGGACATTATCGTTACGACGGCGCTGATCCCTGGCCGTCCGGCACCGAAGCTCATTACCCAGGAGATGGTCGCATCCATGAAGCCGGGCAGTGTGATCGTCGATCTGGCTGCTCAGACCGGGGGTAACTGTGAACTGACCGTCGCCGACAAAATTACCACCACTGAAAACGGCGTGAAGATTATCGGCTATACCGACTTGCCAAGTCGTCTGCCTACGCAATCTTCCCAGCTTTACGGCACCAACCTGGTTAACCTGTTGAAGCTGCTGTGCAAAGAAAAGAACGGTGAAATTGAGATTGATTTCGAGGATACCGTTGTGCGCGGCGTAACCGTGGTCAGATCCGGTGAAGTCACCTGGCCTGCACCGCCGATTCAGGTATCTGCTCAGCCTCAGGCTGCGAAAGCCGCAGAACCGGTTGCCAAAGTTGAAGCCAAACCGGCGTCGCCGTGGACCAAATTCATCATTATGGCGGTAGCGATTGTATTGTTTGGCTGGCTGGCGAATGTGGCTCCGAAAGAGTTCCTTTCCCACTTTACCGTGTTCGCGTTGTCATGCGTGGTCGGTTATTACGTGGTGTGGAATGTCAGTCATGCGCTGCATACTCCGCTGATGTCGGTCACTAACGCCATCTCAGGGATTATCGTGGTCGGTGCCGTACTGCAAATTGGCCACGGCGGTTGGGTGAGTTTCCTGTCCTTCGTCGCGGTTCTGATTGCCAGTATCAATATTTTCGGCGGATTCACCGTCACTCAGCGCATGCTGAAGATGTTTCGTAAGAACTAAGGGGTAACATATGTCTGGGGGTTTAGTAACAGCAGCATATATTGTTGCCGCCATTTTGTTTATTTGCAGCCTTGCGGGGCTGTCGAAACATGAGACATCGAAGCAGGGTAATATTTTCGGTGTTACCGGGATGGCAATCGCGTTAATCGCGACTATCCTCGGGCCAGACTCCGGCAATGTTGGCTGGATCATCGTTGCTATGGTGATAGGCGGTGCGATTGGTGTTTATCTGGCACGAAAAGTCGAAATGACCGAAATGCCTGAGCTGGTGGCGATATTGCACAGCTTTGTGGGTCTGGCCGCGGTTTTGGTAGGCTTTAACAGCTATCTGGATCATGGTGCAGTGCCGATGGAAGGCGTGATGGAAAATATCCATCTGACCGAAGTGTTTCTCGGTATCTTCATCGGCGCAGTGACCTTTACCGGATCGATTGTGGCGTTTGGCAAACTGCGGGGGATTATCTCTTCCAAACCGCTGGCGTTGCCACACCGTCATAAACTGAATCTGGCGGCGCTGGTTGTTTCCTTCCTGCTGATGGTGATGTTTGTTCGCACTGAAAGCATCGGACTTCAGGTTCTCGCATTACTGATCATGACCGTGATCGCACTGGCGTTTGGCTGGCATCTGGTGTCCTCAATCGGCGGCGCTGATATGCCGGTTGTGGTTTCCATGCTGAACTCCTATTCCGGTTGGGCTGCGGCTGCAGCGGGTTTCATGCTCAGCAACGACTTGCTGATCGTCACCGGTGCGCTGGTGGGGTCTTCCGGTGCAATCCTTTCCTATATCATGTGTAAAGCCATGAACCGTTCATTCATTAGCGTGATTGCAGGCGGTTTCGGTACTGATGGTTCTTCTACCGGTGATGCTGAAGAGATGGGTGAATATCACGAAGCCAGCGCGGAAGAAGTGGCTGACATGCTCAAAAACGCCAGTTCAGTGATCATTACTCCTGGCTACGGAATGGCAGTTGCTCAGGCACAGTATCCGGTACATGACATCACCGCGAAATTACGGGCAAAAGGTATCAAGGTGCGTTTCGGTATTCACCCTGTTGCAGGACGACTGCCGGGACATATGAACGTATTGCTGGCCGAAGCAAAAGTGCCGTATGACATCGTGCTGGAAATGGATGAGATCAATGATGATTTCAGCGATACCGACGTTGTGCTGGTTATCGGGGCCAATGACACCGTGAACCCGGCTGCACAGGAAGATCCGCGCAGTCCGATCGCGGGTATGCCAGTGCTGGAAGTATGGAAAGCGCAGAACGTGATCGTATTTAAACGTTCAATGAATACCGGTTATGCCGGTGTGCAGAACCCGCTGTTCTTCAAAGAAAATACCCAAATGCTGTTTGGTGATGCCAAAGAAAGCGTAGAGAAAATTCTGCGTGCATTGTAATCACCCTCAGTAATGAAAAAGGCCAGTCAGTCGACTGGCCTTTATTTATGCATGAATCAGATTTTATTCGTCTTCATCTTCTTCGTCATCGGGCGTAATAGGGCATTCGAAATCATCCGGTTTGATTGCCAGCAAATCGCATTTCAGATGGTCGATCACCTGCTCGGTTGTGTTACCTAAAAATGCAGCGGAAAGGCCGGTGCGGCCAATAGCGCCGAGAACAACGACACCCGCCTGCAAATGCTCTGCAAGGTCAGGAATGACTTCTTCGGGCAGACCTTTTTCCACATGCGTGAACTTCTCATCCAGCTGGAATTTTTGACGCAACGCTTTCATCGCGATCAGATGCTGACCGCGGATTGCATCGTTATACACGCTCGGGTCAAAATCGGGCAGTTCGATAGCAATGTTGATAGGGGTAACCGGATAAGCGCCCACCAGATGTACTTCCGTCTGGTTAACGTGAGACGCCAATTCAATTGTTTCTTTCACCAGCTTAATGTTGAGCGGATCGTGATAAGGCTCTTCGCTGGAAAGGTTGACGGCAACAACCGCTTTGCCACCTTCCGGCCACGGCTGGTCTTTCACCATCCACACCGGACACGGACATTTACGCAGCAAGTTCCAGTCTGTCGGGGTGAAAATAACTGACTCAAGGCGATCGTGCTGATGGGCCATTTTTAACAGCAAGTCGTGATGTGAGGAAACGACTTCCTGAATAATGGCTTCGAAAGGTTTGTTATGCCAGACAACTTTGATATCAATGGGAATGCCCGCTTCGATATAATACCGACACTGTTCTTTAATCCATTCTTCCCGTTCGCTGATCACACTTTGTCGCATACTGGTCCGTTCGTCTGGCGACAGCATAGTGGTCATCTCATAGGAGAAGTCATAAATGGACAGAAAGGCTTTAATACGGCCGCCATTACGTTGCACCAGATAAACGGCACGACGCAGTGCGGGTTGGTCATCCTGATTGGGGTCTATAGCAACCAGTAAATTCTGATACTTAGCCATGGGGACTCCTTAACACCTGTAAAAGAACGGCGGTCAGTGTATTAAGTACAGAGTAAACCAAGATTAAGCAATCGGACAGAGGAGAAATTGAGTCGGATCAACAAATTATTGCTTGCAGATCCGATTCACAATTATCAGGCAGAAACCGGGGCCGACTGACCGGCTAACTGAGAAAGCATTTCATGATTCTCAATGGTGATATATTTACCTTTTACGCTCAACATTTCTGATTTCTGGAAACGGCCGAGTAAACGGCTGATGGTTTCCACGGTCAGGCCGAGGTAATTACCGATGTCGCCACGGGTCATGGTCAGGCGGAATTCGCGCTGTGAGAAACCACGTTGTGCAAAGCGGCGGGAGAGGTTGTAGATAAATGCAGCCAGTCTTTCTTCCGCATTTTTCTTCGACAACAGCAGGATCATATCCTGGTCGCCTTTAATCTCACCGCTCATCAGACGCATCATTTGCTGGCGCAGATTCGGCATTTTTCCTGAGAGATCGTCGAGGGTCTCAAACGGAATTTCACAAACCATGGACGTTTCCAATGCTTGTGCAAAACTTGGATGCTGTAAACCACCAATGGCATCAAAACCCACTAAATCGCCCGCGAGGTGGAAGCCAGTGATTTGCTCATCGCCTTGCTCAGTGATGGTGTAACTTTTAATGGTGCCGGAACGAATCGCATATAAAGACTTCAGTTCATCACCGGCTTTAAACAATGCCTGACCTTTTTGGATCGGCTTTTTCCTTTCGATAATGTTGTCTAACTGATCGAGTTCATGTTCGTTCAGGGTGAAAGGAATACAAAGCTGGCTGATGCTACAGTCCTGACAATGGATTGCACAGCCACCAGACTGGATACGTCGAATAATACGCTTTTCCGGGATCATAAGAGTCACTCTGGCAATATTGATATGGGTCAATTTTAACATCTTTTGCAGCGAGTGATAAGTGGCTGTAAGGTGCTAAAAGGGCGAAATGTTAAAAAACCCCGTTTTTTAACGGGTTTTTTTTCTAATTATTTTGATCTGCACGAAGAATTGAAGCTAATTGAGAATCAATGAGCTTAAAAGCGGGATCAATTTATTAAGCAAATGAATATTGAGATTTAAGAAAATAAGTCGAATGAATCAATTTAAGAGAGGAAATGTGAACTTCAATATCCGTCTGGGGGCGGTATCGGTCAGATTTTTTGAATCCTGGCAGCAAAAAAACGCTCCGGATTATGGCATAAAACGCCGTGGCGGATCGACTTTGATACCCATTCACCTCACAACCGCTTACAATGCCTTAATTCGTTTAGCTTTCGTTTACTTTTAGGAAAGGTGTAATGCAGTCTGATTCTCTGGGGTTTCCGTTTGAAACCACGATCGTTTTTATTGTTGTAGCCGTTGCGGCATTGCTGACCGACATCTTTGCCCACCGCAGTCATAAGCCTATCGGCCTGATAAGTGCCTCCCTCTGGACCGTATTCTGGATCGCTGTTTCTCTGAGTTTTGCCGGATTTTTATATATTCACCACGGGAAGGAAGTCGCCAGTCTTTTCCTCACCGGTTATGCTCTGGAACAGGTACTTTCCATTGATAACCTGTTTGTGATTATGGCCATTTTCGCCTGGTTTAAAGTACCGGATGGCTATCGTCACCGCATTCTTTACTGGGGGGTGATTGGCGCGATTGTTTTCCGCGGCATTTTCGTGGTGATTGGTACCAGTTTGCTGGCACTGGGGCCCTGGGTAGAAATGGTATTTGCGGTGGTTATTCTCTGGACCGCTATTCTGATGATGCGCGCCGGGAAAGATGATGAGGAAACTGATGATTACTCTGATCATATTGCCAACCGACTGGTGCGCCGTTTCTTCCCGGTATTTCCTAAACTGGTGGGGCCACATTTTCTGGTCAGCAGTGAGCAGGTAGAAGCTGAACTGGCAAAGCCTGAAAATCAGGGATTCAGTTTTACCGTGAAGAAGGGCATGCGCTATGCAACGCCGTTATTGCTGTGCATCGCCGTGGTGGAAATTTCTGATCTGATGTTTGCCTTTGACAGCGTGCCCGCGGTGATCGCTGTCAGTCGTGAACCCCTGATTGTGTATTCCGCAATGATGTTTGCCGTTCTCGGTCTGCGTACGATGTATTTTGTGCTGGAAGCGCTGCGTAAATATCTGGTGCATCTGGAGAAATCAGTAATTTTCCTGCTGTTCTTCGTGGCCGCCAAACTGGCGCTGAACGCCAGTAATCACTTGTGGCATCATGGTATTGAAATCAGCACATTAGCCAGCCTTTATGTGGTGCTGGGCGTTCTGGCGTTAGGTATTATTGCCAGCTTACTTTTCCCCGGAAAAAAAGACGCCGTATAACACAACCCTGAGATTCACCCATAAAAAACGCTGCGATTGCAGCGTTTTTACGTTCAGTGGTCATTCGTTTGAAACGGTGTTACACGTCGCCTTCGTTATCTTTTTCAACCGCCTCATGAATGCGGTCAAGCATATCAGGGAAGGCTGATTGCACGCGGCTCCAGCTGGGGATAAAGGGTTTTTCGCTCGGTGTATCCACAAAAGCCTGACCTGCTTCCATGATCGCACCCGAGAACAATTCTACTGCCGATTCCTCGCTGTGACGGTCAAAAGACAAACCGTTCATACGCGCATCATTTTCAAATCCGTCAATCATATCCAGCGCATTCCGGTAATAAGTGGCTTTCAGTATCCGGAAAGACTCACTGGTAATATTGACACCCAGAATTGCCATCTTACGGTACAGCGCTTTGGTAATATCAATACTCATGCGCTGTAAACCATTTGACGCATCTTCTTCTGACATCGGCTGGTGCTTATGATCGTAATTGTCGGCGATATCCACCTGGCAAATACGTTTGGTCGCCGTATTTCGATGCAATTCTGACAACACGCCAATTTCCAGCCCCCAGTCACTCGGAATACGTAAATCGTTCAGAACATGCGTGCGCATCGCGAATTCACCGGAAAGCGGATAACGGAAAGTACGCAGATACTCAAGAAAATCAGAGTGGCCGTAAACGATTTGCAGGGATTTCAGCAACGGGAAGACCAGCAGGCGGCCGACACGACCGTTGAATTTTCCGTCTGCCACACGGGCATAATAGCCTTTGCAAAAATCGTAGTGGAAGTTCGGATTCGCCACCGGATACATCAGACGCGCCAGCATCTCACGGCTATAAGTGACAATGTCACAATCATGCAGCCCGACGACAGAGGTGCGGCGTGAGGCCAGCGTGTAGCCCACACAAAACCAGACATTACGACCTTTACCGGGTTCATTGGGCGAAAGATTTTCTTTCTTCAGCTCTTCATCCAGTGCTGTCAGGCGCGGACCGTCATTCCATAAAATGCGGTGACGTTGTGGCAGTCGGGAGAAAAATTCGCGGGCAAATAAAAATTGATCGCGGTCAGCGCGATCTAATCCAATAACGATTTCTTCCAGATAGGGGACTTTCGTCAGCTCATCAACGATACGGCTCAGCGCCGGGCCTTCCAGTTCGGAAAATAATGACGGTAATATTAATCCCATCGAACGGCGGCCGGAGAACACCTGCAAATCGTATTCGAGTTCTTCAACTTTACGGTTTGTCAGATTATGGAAATTAGTAATGACACCATCCTGATAAAAATCGCTCATACGGTATGCTCCAATTTTAGAATAGATAAAATTATTGGAAGTCTTCTGTGTAAACACAAAACGTTAAACAATGTGAAAACAATCTATTAATAAAGTCATTTGCTTTTTACTTATTACCCTCAACGAAGGGTAATAAAATTATTCAGCCCCTGACTCCAGCCGTGCGGGCCAGGCTCATCAGTGCGGAAAATATGTGCCACATCCTCCCGCTGCAGCGGCATCTCATGCTCATGATGGCCTTTGATCACCACGGCATAATTCACCGCTTCCAGCATTGATAAATCATTCGGACCATCTCCCAGACCCATGCTTATCACCGGCTGACCGCGTTTTTGCTGATAGCGATCTGATAACCATTGCACCGCCTGACCTTTACCGGCACCGGTTCCCATCACATGCCAGAAACGCCCGCCGCGTGTCAGTGAGAGGCCTTCGCGCATCAGACATTTTTTCAGGCGTGCGAAATCCAGATCATTACCGAACCAGAGCAGCGGTTCAGATGCATCACGCTGCATCGCCAGTGCTGCCTCTTCCTCTGTGAGTCCGGTCCACAGGGCAACCTGCCTGGCCGTGACATCACCAAAGCCACGAAACTCGAAATCATAACGCTGGCGCAGAGCCACCAGAATCTGGCGGATCTCAGGATAACCCGCGCCGGAAATGTGAAATGGCACGGCGGCTTCGTCCCGCCAGTCAGGCGGCAAGTGAATGATTGCGCCATTTTCTGCAATAAAAGGCTGTTGTGTCAGGTTCAGGGCAGATTGCAATTCCGCCACTTCGGCTGACGTTTTGCTGGTCGTCAAAATTAACGGAACCTGTGCCGCCGAGAGTTTATCCAGCCAGGGCTGCGCGGGTTGCCAACTGTAATCATGATGGTCAAGCAATGAGCCATCCAGGTCAGTGAAAATAATCAAGGGATCATCAAGGTAAGGCATCTTTTCTCCTCAATTGGGGCAGGGAATGTCAGCGTAAGCTCAATGGTTTACTTCTTCCCCAGCAGCTAAGTATAGATATAAAAATGAGTTTTAACGGTTGTCAGGCCATTTCCGGAATTTTTACCGGCGCAGTTCCACTGGCATGCGGCTTTACCCGCAGCGGGTTTATGGCGATAATTTGGTGCAGTTCCACCGCTGAAAAAGAGGTAATCAGATGAGCGAAGATGATGATTTATTCAGTCAGGAGATGGCAGGTGTACAGCCACTGGCGTCGGATAAACGGGTGGTCTACCTCAAAAACTCCGCTTCCGGGCATAAGGTGAGTGCAGATACGGTGTCAGAAGTGCGTGAGAATCCGCTGACTACCGGTTTTCTGAATATTCAGCCTTGCGATGAGCCTCTCGAATACAAACACGACGGTGTGCAACAGGGAGTGCTGGATAAACTCCGGCAGGGGAAATATCCGCTGGAAGCCAGCCTGAACCTGCTGCGCAAGCCAGTAGAGCAGTGCCGTCAGGAACTTTTCACTTTTTTCTGTCAGGCGCAGGCTGAAAATTTACGCACTTTGCTGATCATTCACGGGCGTGGTCGGGAAGATGAAAGCCATGCAAATATTGTACGCAGTTATATTGCCAAATGGCTGCAGCAGCTCGACGACGTGCAGGTGTTTTGCGTTGCTGTTCAGAAAGACGGCGGAGCCGGTGCCTGTTATGTCGCGTTGAAGAAAACCGCGCAGGCAAAACAGGAGAACTGGGAGCGCCATGCAAAACGCAGCCGATAGTTTTTATGGCGCGACCGGTCATCGGGGTGTCCGTTGTGTCGTGGTTTAAGCATTACCCTTTACTGTCCTGATACTTTTCATGCCCGGTGACGGGCACCTAATCGAGTTATATCCATGTTCTTAAAACCGGTTTATCTGCGCTGTACACTTGTGTTGTGCGGCGTCAGCCTTTTATCTGCCTGCGATCGCAATGTTCCTGAGCCACTGGTGATTGAGGGCAAAACGATGGGTACGTTTTACCGTGTCAGTCTGGCTGGCGTGGATAAAAACCGGGAACCGGCGCTGCGTGAACAAATTGAAATGCAGCTCAAGGAAGATGATCACCAGTTGTCGACTTACAAAGATGATTCTGTACTGTCGCGTTTTAATCAATATCAGGGCAACGTGCCGCAGCCCGTCAGTCAGGGGATGGCGGATGCGGTTGTCACCTCCCTCCGTATTGGCCGGCTCACTGGCGGCGCGATGGATATCACTGTCGGCCCGCTGGTGAATCTGTGGGGATTCGGGCCGGACAAACAACCGGTAAAAATCCCGACGCCGGAACAAATCGATGCCGCCCGCGCCCGCACCGGTTTACAGCATCTTAAAGTGATCCAGCAAAGGGACGGACAGTACCTTCAAAAAGATTTAGCCGGTATGTATGTTGATCTCTCGACCGTGGGCGAAGGCTACGCGACTGATCATCTGGCACGTTTAATAGAAGGTAACGGCATCAGCAATTATCTGGTGTCAGTTGGTGGCGCGGTGGTTTCCCGCGGGCATAACGCGCAGGGCAAACCCTGGCAGGTGGCAATTCAGAAACCAACTGATAAAGAAACGGCGGTACAGGCGATTGTTGATTTACAGGGCATGGGGATCAGCACCTCCGGCAGTTATCGTAATTATTACGAACTCAATGGCAAACGTCTCTCGCACATCATTGATCCGGCGACCGGTTCGCCGATCACGCACAAACTGGTATCGGCGACAGTGATTGCGCCGACGGCGCTGGAAGCGGACGGCTGGGATACTGGCCTGATGGTGTTGGGGACCCGTAAAGCGCTGGCGCTGGCAGAGCAACAACATCTGGCGGTGTACCTCATCACCAAAGACGGCGACACGTTTAAAAGCTACATGTCTGAGCAATTCAAAGCCTATCTGAAAGACCCGGAATAGGTTAAGGCTCACGGTGCCGTTTGGATGCAAAGCCCGGCGGAACAGGGCTGTCTGAAGGCATGACTGTGCACTTTATGCAGCAGGGCGGCAGGCGCGGCTTCAGATGCTTATTAATCTGAAGCCGCGCCAAAACCTTAGTGTTTCGCGGTGCTGAGCAGCTCGAATAACACCACAGTGCGGGACGTGCAGATGTACTCGCGGCCAAATTCAAAGTTATGCTCGTTGATGTCATCCGGCTGGAAGGTATCGAAAATATGTCGCCAGCTTTCACCATGCGCCACCGAAGGCAACGTGAACACCACGTCTTCATGTGACGCGTTGAACAGTAGCAGTACCGTGCTTAGCGAGCCCTGCCGCACCAGACCGGTCGGCTGGGCACGGCCATCGAGCAACATCGCAATGCATTTGGCATGGGGATCTTTCCAGGCTGCATCGGACATTTCCTGCCCCTGTGGCTGGAACCAGCTCACATCCTTCACTCCCAGTTTTTCATGCAGCGCGCCAGTCAGGAAGCGTCCCCGGTGCAATATCGGGAAGCGTTTACGCAAAGCAATGAGCCGGTAGGTGAATAGCAACAGCGCCTTGCCTTTGTCTCCAATATCCCAGTTTACCCAGGCAATATCCGTGTCCTGACAATAGGCGTTGTTATTGCCGTTCTGCGAGCGGCCAAACTCATCACCCGCAAGCAGCATCGGCGTCCCCTGAGAAAGCAACAACGTCGCCAGCATATTGCGCATTTGCCGCTGTCGCAGTTCATTGATGGCCGGATCGTCAGTCGGGCCTTCCACACCATAGTTCGCGGAAATGTTGTTATCGCTGCCATCTTCGCCGTTTTCGCCATTTGCCTCGTTGTGTTTATTGGCATACGACACCCAGTCATTGAGCGTGAAACCGTCGTGGGCAGTAATGAAATTCACGGAAGCATAAGGCTTGCGGCCCCGGTGATTAAACAAGTCTGCTGAACCGGAAAGTCGTGTAACAAACTGCGCCAGCTGACCTTCATCGCCACGCCAGAATTTACGCACCGTGTCACGGAACCGGTCGTTCCATTCCATCCAGCCTGGCGGGAAGCCGCCCACCTGATATCCGCCGGGGCCACAATCCCAGGGTTCGGCGATCAGTTTACATTGGCTGAGGATAGGATCCTGGCGGCAGGTGTCGAGAAAGCCGCAGCCCTCATCAAAACCATAGCTTTCACGTCCTAGGATGGTTGCCAGATCAAAGCGAAAACCATCGACCTGCATTTCAGTTGCCCAGTATCGCAGCGAGTCGGTGACCATCTGTAATACGCGGGGATGGCTGAGATTGAGCGTATTGCCGGTACCGGTATCGTTTATGTAATAACGCTTATTGTCCGGCATCAGCCGGTAATAGCTGGCGTTGTCGATACCTTTGAAAGACAGCGTCGGACCCAGCTCGTTACCTTCGGCGGTGTGGTTATAAACGACATCCAGAATGACCTCAATGCCTGCGGCATGCAGGGTGGCAATCATCTGTTTGAACTCATTAACGGTTTGCGTCGCCATATATTGCGGATGCGGCGCAAAGAAACTCAGCGTGTTATAGCCCCAGAAATTATGCAGACCATTATCCTGCAAATGCCGGTCATCGGTAAAAGCATGAACAGGCATCAGCTCGACAGACGTGACGCCGAGAGAACGGATATAGTCCACGATATGTGGCGTGCTCATGCCGGAAAACGTGCCGCGCAGATGCTCGGGTACTGCCGGATGGCGCATGGTATAACCGCGGACATGGGTCTCATAAATCAGAGTTTTTTCCCAGGGAATGTGTCTTTTTCGGGAACGGGCCCATGAGAATGCGGGATCAATCACCCGGCATTTAGGCAAAAACGCGGCGCTGTCAGTATTATCAATGTGCAAATCTTTCTTCGGGCTTTGCAGGTCATAGGCGAACAGCGCATCGTCCCATTTCAGTTCGCCGACAATCTGTTTGGCGTAAGGGTCGAGCAGTAACTTGGCGGGATTAAACCGGTGGCCATCGTGCGGCGCATAGGGGCCGTGTACGCGATAGGCATACAGCAGGCCGGGACGGGCATCCGGCAGATAACCGTGCCAGACTTCATCGGTATATTCCGGAAGTTCGATGACATCGTATTGCTCACCGTCTTCGTTAAAAAGACACAGCTCAACCTTGGTGGCGTTAGCTGAAAACAGCGCGAAATTGACGCCCAGTCCGTCCCAGGTCGCACCCAGTGGCACCGGCAATCCTTCGCGTACCCGTGTGGTGTGCCCGGAATCGAAACTGCGAACAATCTCACCATCACTGTAAGGCTCAATAATCCGCACGCCAAACTCATCTACTGCAATATCAACCTGTAAATGTGCCGGAATGGTGCGGGTTTCTTCCGTTGTTACAACAGGCTTACTTATCTTCTTGCTGGATCGGGCCTTTGCCATACTTGACGTCACTCCGTTTCAGGGAAATCTGACAAAAATTGCCGAAGGGGTCGACTGCGTGCATGCAGACGATAACAAGCAGTGTAGACCGGACTTGGTAACTTCTCCTGTAAACCGCCGAAAAGCTGTACAAGGGAAAGCGCATCGTTGATAGTGAAAGCGAAAAAGCTAGCCTGCTAGTGATTGACTGACATTATCCCGAGGAAACTCCATGACCATTGCGTTGCTCAGCCATATTGAACTTGATGCTGGCTATCCTGGCCGTTTTGAGGCCGCCGGTTTTTGCCTTTATTTTGCGACCTCGCCTGAACAGCGCGCAAACCTTGATCCGCAGATCGCCCGGCAAATCCGCGGGGTATTAACCATTGGCAGCATCGGATTAAGCGCAACGGAAATGGAGGTGTTACCGGCACTGGAAATCATTTGTGCGCAGGGAGTGGGCTTTGAACATATTGATGTCGCTGCAGCAAGACAACGGGGTATTCATGTCACCAATGGCCCCGGCACCAATAACGCCTCAGTGGCGGACCATACGCTGGCCCTGATGCTGGCTATTACCCGAAGAATTCCCCAATTTGATGCCGCCGTACGCACGGGGGAATGGAAAAAAACGCGCTGGAATACACCGGGAATGGCGGGTAAACGTCTGGGTATTATCGGCCTGGGTAACATCGGTGCATTGATTGCCCGCCGCGCATCAGGCGGATTTGATATGGAGATTGGGTATCACAACCGGCGGCAACAGGAAGACAGCCCGTACCGTTATTTCCTCACGACCACGGATCTGGCTGAATGGGCTGATTATCTGGTGGTGGCGACGCCGGGCGGCAAAAACACCGTCAGGCTGGTGGACGCTGCGGTGCTTCATGCCCTGGGGCCTGAAGGTTTTTTGATTAATATCGCGCGGGGAAGCGTGGTGGACAGTGCCGCACTGATTGTCAGCCTGCACAATAATGCCATCGCCGGTGCCGCGCTGGATGTGGTGGACGGTGAGCCGCAGGTGCCGCCGGAAATGTTCACGCTGGATAATCTGGTGCTCACGCCACATGTTGCAGGTCGTTCGCCGGAATCCGTCGAAAACATGCTGACACTGGTTCTGGCAAACCTTGAGGCTCATTTTAGCGGGAAACCGGTCATGACGCCGGTGCCAGAGTAATCTGCGGATTGTTAGCATGTTGCTGAGAGGTTTTAAAACCTGAAAACGCCGGTTACCGGCGTTTTTTACGATCGTCAAAAATCATCGCCTGTCTCCTATAGTCGTAAAAAGCATAAGTAACCGCTTTTTCTTATTTGTCTGGCATAGCAACAGATCGTAACAATAGGGTTTTCGGCAAGCAAAGAGGCAGACTGCGGTGAACTTTCAACAACTCAAAATTATACGGGAATCAGCGCGATGCAATTACAACCTGACAGAAGTATCGAACATGCTGTTCACGTCGCAGTCAGGTGTCAGCCGTCATATCCGCGAGCTGGAAGATGAGCTGGGCGTTGAGATATTTATCCGTCGTGGAAAGCGCTTACTGGGGCTGACTGAGCCGGGTAAAGAGTTGCTGGCAGTCGCCGAGAGAATTCTTAACGAGGCGCAGAATATCCGGCGTCTGGCGGATGTTTTCTCCAAAGAAGACGCGGGTGTGCTGACCATCGCCACCACTCACACTCAGGCACGTTACAGTTTGCCTAAAGTTATCAAAGCCTTCCGTGCGATTTATCCGGGGGTCCGTCTCGAGTTACACCAGGGTTCACCACAGGAAGTGCTGGCAATGTTGCTCAGCGGGCAGGCGGATGTGGCCATCGCCAGTGAAAGGCTAATGAATGATCCGTCAGTCGCCGCATTTCCTTATTACCGCTGGCATCATGCCATCGTGGTACCGCAGGGGCATCCGCTGACGCTGCAACACCCGCTGACGTTACAGCATCTGAGCGAACAGCCTTTGATCACCTATCGTCAGGGTATCACCGGACGTTCCCGTCTTGATGAGGCTTTCAGCCGTGCCGCACTGACCGCTGATATCGTGCTGAGTGCGCAGGATTCTGATGTGATTAAGACATACGTCGAACTGGGACTGGGCGTGGGGATCCTGGCTGATAAAGCATTTGAAGCCAACCGTGATACCGGTCTTCAGTTGATCAACGCGGAACATTTATTTGAAGCCAATACGGTCTGGCTGGGGCTGAAGAAAGCCCAGTTGCAGAGAAACTACGTCTGGCGATTTATCGAGTTATGTAATCCGGGGCTGTCGGTCAATGAGATTAAAGAGAAGGTGTTTGCAACGGGCGGCGAACCGGTGATTGACTATCAGATCTGAGATAACGGGCTGGCTCCCTGCGAAGGGGGAGGAGCGAACAGAGCACTTTCTCAGCACTGCCGCTTTAGGACATAAAAAAACCGGTCAAATGACCGGTTTTTTATCTTCGCTGAAAGCGAAACCTTAAACTGCCGGTTTGGCAATCACATTCCGGTTTTCCATGCGGACTTCCGCAATGTTCACATCAATGATGTCACTCTGACGATAGGCCACTTCACCTTTGATCAGCACGGTGCCCGTCTCTGCGCTGCAGACCAGCTCATCGCGTACACTGTGCAGGAACGGAGCCGGGATAAATGCCACGGCACCGATATCTTGCAGACGGACACGCAGGCCGCCGCGCGTGACATCGATGATCTCGGCGCTGAACTTAACCTCAGTACCGACTTTATCTTCCAGATAACGGGCATACAGCCAGTCACCGACGTCACGCTCGGCCATGCGGTTAGCACGGCGACGTTCAGCCAACTGAAGGGTCATGTCATCCTGAGGTTTTTCAGCCGACTGTTGCAGGATCATCGCTTTCAGCAAACGGTGGTTCACCATATCGCCGTATTTACGGATAGGTGATGTCCAGGTGGCGTAAGCTTCCAGGCCCAGACCGAAGTGCGGCCCTGGTGTGGTGCTGATTTCCGCAAAGGTCTGGAAACGGCGGATGCGGCTGTCAAGGAACTGCGTGGGTAAAGCATCAAGCTTGCGACGCAGTGCGCAGAAACCTGGCAGGGTCAGCAGTTCTTCAGCATTAGCCTCAACGTCATTGGCCTGCAACACGGTGATTGCGTTTTCAACCAGTAACGGGTCAAAACCGGTATGCACGTTGTAAACGCCGAAACCGAGGCTGTCACGCAGGGCAATCGCTGCACAGACGTTGGCGGCAATCATCGATTCTTCAACAATGCGGTTGGCAATACGGCGATGCTCAGCGATGATTTCCAGTACATTGCCTTTCTCACCCAGCACGAAGCGGTAATCAGGACGATCTTTGAACACCAGTGCATGCTCGGTACGCCATGCACTGCGCACGTCACAGACGCGTTTCAGCAGGCGGATCTGGGAGGCAATCACATCGCTGGCCGGTTGCCATTCGCTTTTCTCATCCGCTTCCAGCCAGTCAGACACGTCGTCATACGCCAGCTTGGCTTTTGATTCGATAGTCGCGGCGAAGAAGCGAATGTCGCTGCCCAGTGAGCCATCAGTGCCCACGGTAACAGAACACGCCAGAACCGGACGGCTGACGTCCGGCCACAGTGAACAGATATCATCGGACAATTCGCGCGGCAGCATCGGGATGTTGAAGCCTGGCAAATAGTTGGTGAAGGCGCGTTTTTTCGCAATATTGTCCAGATCGCTGCCTTCGCTGACGTAAGCCGTCGGGTCAGCAATCGCGACAGTCATTTGCAGGGTGCCGTCACCGTTGTCTTTAACATACAGTGCGTCATCCATGTCCTGCGTACTGCCGCTGTCAATAGTGACAAATGGCAGGGCAGTCAGGTCTTCGCGGGTCAGACCTTCATCGCGCAGTTCGGCAATATCCGTTTTTGGCGCTTCACGTTCGAGGTTATGACGGGCCAGCGTCACCCACCACGGCGCAAGTTCGTCGGCCCCGGTCGTGATCCATTCGGTGATTTCAGCCTGGAAACTGTGGTCGCCTTCTTTCAGCGGGTGGCGGCGCATCTCAGCCACACACCAGTCACCGTCGCTCACTTCATGATTGATATTGCGGGCAACGCGGCACTGAATAGCATCACGTAATAAAGGATGATCAGGAATGACAGAAAGGCGGTCATCTTTCTTCGTTACACGGCCAACAAAACGGCTGAGAAAAGGTTCAACCAACTTTTCCGGCTGGACGACTTCACGCTCTTTTTCGGTTTGCAGTGAAGCGATAACGCGATCCCCGTGCATGACTTTTTTCATGTACGGAGGGGGAATGAAATAGCTTTTTTGACCCTCTACTTCAAGAAAGCCAAAGCCTTTCTCAGTGCCTTTCACGATGCCTTCAACACGTGGAGTCTGAGAGTGAAGTTGCTGTTTTAGCTGCGCGAGCAGCGGGTTATCTTGAAACATATCGTCCAGAGAATTGGGGGTTAATGTGGCTCAATTAGCGGCAGACAGTTTTACGCGATCTGGCCCCTTCGGGCAAGCAGCATCTGCCCCTTTCGCCTCATAACCCTGAAGCGAAAGGGGAGATTTGCGCGATGTCTCGCAAGTAACACTTATGCGATACGTTGCAGGTCAACTTTTGGTTGGCAGCGACGGATAGTCACCGGCACAGCTTTCGAGGTCGGGGTGTGGGTCTGATCACCAAAACTGGACATCGGCACCAGCGGGTTGGTTTCCGGATAATAGGCCGCCAGGTTACCGCGTGGAATATCATAGCTGACCAGTTTGAAACCTGTGACTTTACGCTCAATACCGTCATTCCACAGCGTTTCGATTTCTACCAGTTCGCCGTCTTGCAGGCCGAGATCCGCCAGATCCTGCGGGTGGATAAACAGCACCTCACGCTGACCGTAAACGCCACGGTAACGGTCATCAAGGCCGTAAATGGTGGTGTTATATTGGTCGTGTGAACGTAACGTTTGCAGGGTGAACGGTGCATTCCGGTCGCCCATCGGAATCAACACTTCTGGCAACGGTGATGCACTGAAATTCGCCTTACCGCTCAGGGTGTTGAATTTCAGTTCTGCTGCCGCATTACCGAGATAGAAACCGCCTTTAATATCGCAGCGCGCATTGAAATCTTTGAAACCCGGAATGGTGGCTTCAATATGATCACGGATCAGATTGTAATCGTCAGCCAGCGCCATCCAGTCAAGGTATTTATCACCCAGAACGGCATTGGCGATACCGCAGACAATTGCCGTTTCCGAACGCTGCTCTTTGGATAACGGGATCCCCACACCTTCGGAGGCATGGACCATGCTGAAGGAGTCTTCAACCGTGATAAATTGCGAACCGGTTGCCTGCATATCCAGCTCGGTACGGCCCAGCGTTGGCAGAATCAGCGCTTCTGCGCCGGGTGTCAGGTGCGTACGGTTTAGTTTGGTGCTGATCTGAACTGACAGTTCCAGATTGCTCAGCGCCTGTTCGGTACGTGGCGTATCCGGTGCCGCCGCCGCCAGATTACCCCCGAGGCAGATCAGGACCTTGGCTTCTTTACGCAGCATGGCTTCCAGTGCTTCAACCGTGTTGTGCCCCGGTACACGCGGTGGCGTGAATTTGAAGTGGCTTTCCATCGCATCCAGCAGGGCGGCTGGCGCTTTTTCATCGATACCCATGGTGCGGTTACCCTGCACATTGCTGTGACCGCGAACCGGACACAAACCGGCGCCAGGCTTGCCAAGCTGACCAAACAACAGTTGAAGGTTGGTGATTTCACGCACGGTCGGTACGGAGTGTTTATGTTGCGTCACACCCATTGCCCAGGTACAAATCACACGTTCTGCATTCATATAAATAGATGCCGCTTCGCGCAAGTCCTGTTCGCTCAGACCTGACTGTCCAGTGATTTTTTCCCAGCTGGTGGCATCGACCACGGCCAGATACTCATCGACACCGGCACAGTGGGCTGCGATAAATTCTTCATCAAACAGGGAAGGCTGGCCGGAAGCAATACGTTCGCGGTGAGTCTGCAATAGCGCTTTAACCATTCCGCGTACAGCGGCCATATCACCGCCAAGGTTTGGCTGATAATAGGCTGCGCTGATGCGACCGGCTTTCGGTGTCACCACTTCCAGCGGTTTTTGCGGATCAGCGAAACGCTCCAGACCCCGTTCACGCAGGGTGTTAAAGCTGACCACTTTTGCACCCCGGTCGGACGCATGACGCAGGCTGTGCAGCATACGCGGGTGGTTAGTGCCCGGATTCTGACCGAAGACGAAAATCGCATCGGCTTTCTCAAAATCATCCAGGCGGATGGTGCCTTTACCGACGCCGATACTTTGTTTCAGGCCAACACCACTGGCTTCGTGGCACATGTTTGAGCAGTCAGGGAAGTTGTTCGTCCCGAACATTCGGCCGAACACCTGATACAAATAAGAGGCTTCGTTACTCGCACGACCGGAAGTGTAGAAATCCGCCTGATCCGGGCTTTCCAGTCCATTCAGATGACTGGCGATCAGTGAGAATGCGGCATCCCAGCTGATAGGTTCGTAATGGTCGGTGGTGCGGTTATAACGCATCGGATGGGTCAGACGACCCTGATATTCGAGGAAGTAATCGCTCTGCGCACGCAGTTTGCTCACACTGTGTTGAGCGAAGAATTCGGGTTCAACGGCTTTACGGGTGGCTTCCCAACTGACGGCTTTCGCACCGTTTTCGCAGAAGCTGAAAGTACTGTGATTATCATCCCCCCAGGCACAACCCGGGCAGTCAAAACCTCGACCTTTGTTAACACGCATCAGGTTACGTAAGTTTGAAAGGACTTTCTTACTGTCGAAGACGAAACGGGTGGTTGATTCAAGTGCACCCCAGCCGCCGGCCGCGCCGTGGTAGGGTTTGATCTCAGTTTTGAATTTCATAGTTATGCTTCGCAGGTGGTTTTTGTTTTGTCTGTGAACAAACCGGATGATGAATTGTTATCCGGATTGTTAATTTTATGTCACAAGTTTAGGAGGGGCATGCAAGAACGTCTAATCGAATGCTGTGATGGAGCGATAGAAATCCTCTATCGCAATAAAATATCGGGGAATAACGGAAATTCCCTGAAAGAAAAGGGGTTCATCCCTGTATTTGATCTGTTATGAAAACAGCGTGTTGCGATAACAAAACCTGATTGCAGCGGCGGATGAGGTTTTTGGTGAAAATTAACGCAAGTTGTAACAGAACCGTTTCACTATGAAATGGTTAGCAAAAGACTAAGGGTTTTTCTGACGGGGGTTTTAGTGCAACCTATGCCGCAGATTTTTATCCCATAGGTTTTTGATATATTGCCCCGTCTGTTAAATAGATCGGCAATATGGCGCGTTTAAGGAAGATTCAGTGAAACGTAGTGTAATGAGTGTTTTATCTTGTGTATTGATGTTCTCCGCAGGCAGTGCGAAAGCTATCGCACCACTGGATTTCCCTGTCGTGCCACCGAGCATTGACGCAGCGTCTTTTGTGCTGATGGATTATGCCAGTGGTGATGTGCTGGCCGCCGGCAATCCGGATGAACGCCGTAACCCGGCCAGTCTGACCAAACTGATGACCGGTTATGTCATTGACCGCGCGTTAGATCATAAAAAAATCACCATGGATGACGTGGTGACCGTTCCGCAGGAAGCCTGGGTCGCCGGTAATAAAAGTCTGGCCGGTTCCTCACTGATGTTCCTCAAGCCGGGCGACCATGTCACCGTACGTGACCTGATCCGTGGCATTATCATTACTTCTGGTAATGACGCCTGCGTAGCCATGGCTGATTACGTGGCGGGCAGCCAGGATTCATTCGTAGGAATGATGAATCAGTACGTGGTCAGCATGGGCCTGACCAATACCCATTTCGAGACGGTACATGGCCTGGACGCGCCGGGGCAGTACACCACCTCTTACGATCTGGCGAAACTTTCCCGCGCCATTATCGGCGGGGAACCCGAGGAATATCATATGTATGCCGAGAAGTCGCTGACATATGACAACATCACTCAGCAAAACCGTAACGGACTTTTGTGGGATAAAAACCTGCAGGTGGATGGCCTGAAAACGGGTCACACCGAAAGCGCCGGTTTCAACATTATTGCCTCTGCAACACAGGGTGACCGCCGTCTGATCGCTGTTGTGATGGGGGGTAAAAGTGCAAAAGGGCGCGAAGAACAGGCGCGCAAACTGCTGACCTGGGGTTTCCGCGAATACACCAGTAAACAGATTTTCAAAGCTGATCAGACCGTTTCCAACGAACACGTGTGGTTCGGTGCGAATTCACAGGTCAAAGTCGGTTCCCTGAGTGATGTGTTTATCAGTGTGCCGCAGGCCGATGCCGATAAACTGAAAGCCCAGTATGTGCTGAGTAATCCGCAAATTGACGCACCGCTGAAGAAAGGCCAGGCGCTCGGCAGTATCAATATTGTGGATAATGGCAAAGTCATCAAAACCGTGCCGCTGGTAGCGCTGGAAGATGTTGCCCAGGGCGGGATCATCAGCCGTGCGATTGATTATGTGAAACTGAAAATCTAAGTGCTGTCCCGCTTGTCAGAACGCAAACAAAAAGCAAAAAGAGCCTGCCCGAAAAGCAGGCTCTTTTTTTGCACCTGCTGCACCACAGGTGAACATTCTGCAAGACCGGCGTGACATCTTTATGACTGTCGGTCGGACAGGGCAGGTGTAATTACCTGAAAATCCTATCGAATCAATGTGGCATGTTTGTTGCTGAGAACTTATTTCTTGCTAGCAATGTTAAAAATCTTTGGCTGGCGTTGACAGGAAATAAGGGAGACGACGAATGACAACATTGAATATGCCCATGACAATCGCGGCTGGCGCACGGTGGCGGCAGTTAGTGCTGGGGCTGATTTGTATGGCGGCGATTTCCAGTCCGCAATATGTCTGGACTCTGCTGACTAAACCGCTCGCGCTTAAACTGGGGGTTCCGCTGGCAGAGTTACAGGTTACGTTCTCGCTACTGATTATTCTGCAGACCTTCTTTTCTCCTTTTCAGGGCAGCCTGATTGAACGTTTTGGCCCGCGGAAACTGATTTCAATCGGCACGCTGTTATCAGGGTTCAGTTGGGTACTGGCCTCACAAGTCAGCAGCATTGCCGGCCTTTATCTGGTCTATGGCTGCATCGGCGGACTGGGTACCGGCATTGTTTATGTCGGTGTCGTCGGGTTGATGGTGCGCTGGTTCCCGCATAAACGTGGCTTTGCGGCGGGAATGGTGGCAGCCGGATACGGCATGGGGGCAATTCTGACCACGTTCCCGGTTTCGACGTCACTGACCAGTCGCGGGCTGGAAAGTACGTTGATTGTCTTTGGCGTTATTTTCGCTGTCATTGGTTTTTTGGCCAGCCAGGGATTACGGCTGCCGCCGTCGCTCAGCGAGCGTCAGGATGTGCCGGTCATGGTTACGGAAGGCAAACAGTACCGTCCGAAACAAATGCTCAGGCAGCCCCTGTTCTGGCTGATGTTTTTCATGATGGCGATGATGTCGACTTCAGGGCTGATGGTTACATCGCAAATGGCGGTGTTTGCTCATGATTTTGGTATCACGGAGGCGGTGGTGTTTGGCATGGCTGCATTGCCGCTCGCACTGACCATTGACCGTTTTACCAACGGGCTGACACGTCCGCTTTTCGGTTTTATTTCGGATAAATTTGGTCGTGAGCAGACGATGTTTATCGCATTTGCGCTGGAAGGCTGTGCGATGATTTTGTGGCTGATGTGCCGCGACAATGCTGTCTTGTTTGTTCTGCTCTCCGGCGTGGTGTTTTTTGGCTGGGGAGAAATTTTTTCCTTGTTCCCGTCAACGCTGACCGACACCTTTGGCAGTCAGAATGCCACAGCCAATTATGGCTGGTTGTATATGTCGCAGGGCATAGGATCCATTTTTGGCGGCCCGCTTGCGGCACTGATTTACCAGCACACGGGAGGATGGAACGTTGTATTCACCTGTGCCATCACGCTGGATTTTGTCACGGCCATTCTGGCACTCTGGGTACTGAAACCCTGGCGCGCCCGTTTTATGCAGGCAGCCCGTGACTGAATAACTTTAAACAGCAAAAAGGCACCCTTTCGGTGCCTTTTTGCTGTTTATACTTTCCTGTCATAACTTCACATCAAATTTCCCGGCCTGATAATCCAGAATTGCCTGGTTAATTTCCTGTGTGGTGTTCATCACAAACGGCCCGTGTGACACCACCGGTTCATTGATTTTATCGGCATGGCCGAACAGGAACGTAGCGTCATCTTTTGCAGTAATGATGACGCGATCTTCATTGTTATCCAGCTCAATCAGATGCCAGGCTTGCGCCTCGTCACCCTCAATCGTCAGGCGGCCTTTCACGGTATACAGAAACACCTGTCGCGCAGCGGGTGCCGGTAAGGTCACTTCACTTCCCGCTGTCATTTCTACCGTCATCATGGTTACGCCGGTGAGTGAAGCGATCGGGCCGGTGACGCCTGCTACGCTGCCGGAAATCAGATTGACCGTACCCTGACCTTTGCTCAGCGGGATCTGCGGGATTTCGTTTGCCTGTAAACCAACATAGCCCGGTGCTGTCATTTTCAAACGTGAAGGGAGATTAATCCACAGTTGCAGGATTTCCAGTTCGCCACCGCTACGTTTAAACGATTCCGGAGACAGTTCAGAATGGATCAGGCCGGAACCGGCTGTCATCCATTGCACACCGCCGGGGCCGATAATACTTTCATGACCACCGGTATCGCTGTGTGCCAGCCCACCACGGAGAATAAAGGTCACGGTTTCAAACCCGCGGTGCGGATGCGGACCAAACGGCAGACCGAGATTATCCGGTGCATACACCTGCGGACCGTGATGATTGAGAAACAGGAAAGGGTCGAGTTGTTCGAGCTGCGGTCCGGGGACTGGCCGGCGGGTTTGCAGATCACGAATATCATCGCGATAAGCTTTATATTGCTGAACAATTTTGCGGGTCATGGTGATGCTCCGGGAAAACATTGGGCTTTTTACGAAGACTAGCGAGGTTTTATGATGTTGTCACAGATGAATGTTAACAAGCTGTAATTCAGGAGAGCGCTGAGGGGCGACCGGCTCACGGACGCCCCGGAAACTTCAGAATACTTTGGATGAAAAATCAGTTTTCACTTCGCTTTCGATATAAGTATTTAATCCCCAGCCAGCACGCGCCAGTTCCTTCATCTTTTCAAGATGTTCAGGGCCGGGATGACGGATGTCATAAAGATATACGTGATTATTTTTAAAGCGGACTTTAATCGAATTGGCATCAATCTGGAAGCTGACAACCTGTGAATCACCGCTTTTGTTGGCGTAATTTTCCATGCTGCATCCTGTTAGCTAAGCCTGATTTCGGGCGACATCCTCTATTAACCACGTCCGGGCTTTACTTGCAGGGCGACAGTTCACAGTTTATCCAACTCGCTGAAAACTTAGCGTATCTGTGTATGAATAAACTAGCCTTTGGGTAATTTAAGCCCTGCGGCGGCTGTCGCGAGGCGCCTTGTCTCAATAAAGGAGGCCATGTTTTTTTTGGCCTGCTCAACGTGTTTCGCGGATGCAACACGGGGAGAACCTGATAAAAAGGGCGGTTCAGGGTCGTATTCCATTTGCAACTGAATACCTTGCGCTATGTCGTTGCCATAAATATCGGCAATGACATTTAAAGCGAAATCTATGCCTGATGTTACCCCCGCACCGGTAATCCTGTTGCGATCCCTGACCACGCGTTCATTCACGGGATCGGCACCGAGTAAGGCAAGTTGATCAAGCGAAGCCCAGTGGGACGTGGCTTTGTACCCCTGTAACAGGCCAGCTGCGCCAAGCACAAGAGAACCTGTGCATACGGAAGTCACCAGCCGGGCATTTTCACTTTTATGGCGAATAAAAGTGAGCGTCTCATCATCGGACATCAGTTTTATCTGGCCGGGTCCACCGGGGATGCAGATGACATCCAGTTCAGGGCAATTTTCAAATGTATGGGTGGGTAAAATACGCATGCCCCGGTCAGACGTCACGGGATCCGACGTTTTCCAGATAAGATGGATTTTGGCCCCCGGTGCTCTGGCGAAGACTTCAAACGGCCCCGTCAGATCCAATTGTGTAAGTTGCGGAAACAAAAGCATGCCGATTGATAAAGCCGGAAAGTCGCTCATTTACTGCTCCCTGTTTGCCGGACATCTGAGGTCAGATTGACAAAGAAAGTGATTAAGCAGAGTAGTCAATTAACATCCGGATGACTACATATCCCTCCCCGATTTTTCGGGGAGGGATGCAACAGGCAGTTGTCATGCTTCTTCGCGATTATTTCAGCAGAAACGAGTGATCAAAGGTACCGGCGACGTTCAGTGCGACGGGCAATAATCCCTGCGCATGATAGAAATCCGCCGTTTGCTGTTGCTGCGTCTCGGTCGTGGCATCTATTGGTTGCCAGTAGGACTGACGGCGCTCGAACCCAAGCTTCGCGGCCTCCAGCGGGAAACCGATGATTTTCGCCAGTTTTTCGCTGTACGTATCCAGATTTTTATACGCCCATACCTGCGCATCACTCAGACGTTGCAGATAATCAGCGATGGCCTCGCGTTTAGCCTTATCTTTCAGTGCCGTATCCGTCGCAGCAAGGAAGCTGTTACCCGACCACAAACCGCGACCATTGACTAAAACACGCAGGTGATCCTGCGTTTCTGCGAATGCAGTGTAGGGCTCCCAGGTCGCCCAGACATCCACAGAACCTTGCGTCAGCGCCAGCTTCGCATCACTGGGTGGCAGGAAGCGGAACGTGACGTCTTTGGCGCTCAGTCCGGCAGAGGCGAGGGCTTTCAGCGCAACGAAATGGCCTATGGAACCGCGGTTGGTCGCGATACTTTTGCCTTTCAGATCCGCCGCACTTTTGAGCGGGCTGTCTGGTTTTACCAGCAGCGCGGTGCCGTAGGCGTCTGACTTATCCACGGCGATGGCTTTCACCTGCGCACCTGCGGCTTGCGCAAATAACAGCGGCGCATCGCCGATAATACCCACATCCACCGCCTGCGCATTCAGCGCTTCTGCCAGCGGTGCGGCGGCCGGGAACTCTGACCATTCAATCTTATACGGCAGATTTTCCAGCTTATTCGCTGCTTCCAGCTGTGCCCGCATGTTGCCTTTCTGATCGGCGACCCGCAGGGTAATTTGTCCGGCACTGGCAGCAAACACGGCGCCGGTCAGCGTGACCAGCAGAAAAAGATTTCTCACATTCAGTCGCATCGGGGTTCCTTAACTCAGTGCGGTAACGGCGGTGTGTTGTCGGGCTTCACGGGCAGCGATTTTCTGCTTCGTCAGCGGGATCAGGCTTTTGCCGTATTCGACGGCGTCGTTAAGGGGATCAAAGCCGCGGATCAGGAAAGTGGTAATGCCCAGATCGTAATATTTGAGCAGTGCATCGGAAACCTGTTCCGGCGTGCCGACCAGGGCCGTAGAGTTGGAACCGCCGCCAATCAGCCCGGCGATGCCAGTCCACAGGCAGGAATCCAGACGGTCACCCTGCGCAACGGCATTGAGTAAACGCTGAGCACCCACACTTTGTGGTTTAGCTGCCAGCGTCTGACCTTTTTCAGCCTGCTGGGCTGTTGCTTTCGCAAGGATTTCATCGGCTTTCGCCCAGGCTTCTTCCTCTGTTTTACCCAGGATCGGGCGGAAGGAAATACTGAAGTTGATCGCCCGGTTGTGTTTTGCCGCTGAGGCTTTCACGGCTTCCACCGTTTCTGCGGCACTGGCCAGTGGCTCTCCCCATAACGCAAACACGTCGGCCTGTTTGCCCGCCACGCGGATGGCATCATCGGAAGATCCGCCGAAAAATACCGGCAGTTTTTTCTGATAAGGTTTAATGGCGGAGAAAGCATTTTCCGCCTGATAAAACTCGCCCTGATGATCAAAACCGGTTTCTGAATACCAGCTCTGTTTCAGCACATCGATATATTCATCCGTGCGCTGATAGCGGCCGGACTTCGCCACGAAATCGCCGTCACGACGTTGTTCCGCATCGCTGCCACCGCTGATAATGTGCACCGCCACGCGGCCATCCAGCAGATGATCGAGGGTCGCCAGCTTTCGCGCAGCCAGCGTCGGTGCGACAAAGCCCGGGCGATGAGCGAGAAGGAAATGAATGCGGGATGTACTGGCCCCGGCATGCGCGGTGACCAGAAAAGCATCGGGCTGGTCGGAGGCATAAGCCACCAGAATACGGTCAAAACCGGCATCTTCATGGGCTTTGGCGAAATCAGAAATGTATTTTTTATCGAAAATGGGACCGGTCGGCGGGATGATTTCAGAAGCCAGACGGTGTCCGATCATACCAATAAATTGCACGCTCATAGGCTGTCACTCCTCGTGATGAGGCCAGCGGATGACATTCTGCGCTGGCAGGAGTTATCACCATAAACGGCAACTTACTATGTGAGAAATTCATTATCTTCATAAGCTAATATGAAAAATGTGCATCACCGGGGCGGGGGAGTGACACCCCGGCCGGCCTTAAGGCCAGTCCGGGGAGGCAGGCATACAGAAACGGTTATTGTTTGCGTAAATGCTCAGCATTCAGCACTATTTCGTGCCCTTTCTTTTCGGTGCGTCCGCTTAAACTCACCAAATCCGCAGGGGTAATTTCCTGACCTTCCCAGGCTGATTTCTTAATAAACACATTCATCGTGCCGGTTTTATCACGGAAAATATACGTATCTTCACCGGTCTTTTTAATTAAATATCCTTCAATCGTCACCCAGTTGAGCGACTGTGTTTTCTGGATATTGGCAACATTATTCTCATGGGCATCCTGCGTGCCACGCTTACCGCTGTCCTGTTTTTGCTGAGGCGGGGGCGTGTCGTCACTTTTAAATCCGCCACCGGTATCGGCCATAGCCTGTGTATTAATAGCGAATGCGGCCAGCAAAATAATAATCCATGATTTCATCATCAGTTTCCTCTGCTTATTTCCAGTAATAAAAAGCATGGCAGAAAATAACTATTTTGCCCGCAAACGGGGATGTTCCAGATTATTCCCCAAAACTGTTCGCGCTGTGCAGCGGTAAATCCAGCCCGTGAGCAATTGCCGCCGCAAACGCATCTATTGCCGGTACCTGACTTGCAGGAACGTTGGGATAAATCAGCCACAACTGGCTGCGGGGGGCGAAATCTTTCAGCGCATACAATGTCAGTTCCGGACGTAGTGCATGTTTTTCAACCAGTGCGCGAGGCATCAGACCGAGGCCGCGCCCTTCGGCGATAAGGGATAACTGTAAGGTGGTGCCAAATGCCTCAAGGTTAATGAGCAAAGGTAAACCCTGTTCTGTCAGCGCGCGTTGCAGGGCGGCACGGAAACCACAACCCTGCGGATTGAGGATCCACCCTTGCTGATAACAATCTTCCAGGCGTTGTGGTTCAGCCTGTGCGGCTTTCGGGCCGACAACCACTAAATCGACAGTGCCGAGCGGCTGGCTTTCGACACCCTCCGGGAATTGCTTACTGGCGGGGAACAGCACGACCGCCGCTTCCAGTTCCTGCTGCTGTACCCGTAACAACAACTCTTCGCCCCAGCCACTGGAAAGTCGTGGCTGGATTTCCGAAAACTGTGCAGACAGGGTTTTCAGGGCGGGTAAAAGACTGCTTTCACTCAGACTTTGTGGCACGGCCAGGCGCAGAAGTCCCGACGGCGGGCTGTCGGCGGCCACCAAATCACTGAGCGCATCCACTTCACGTAAAATATGCCGACATTGCTGATAAACACGGTTGCCCATCAGCGTCGGTTTCAGGGGCTTGGTCTGGCGGTTGAGCAGCGCAATACCCAGCGATTCCTCAAAATTTTGTACCCGACGGGTAATTGCCGGCTGGGTCAGCCCCAGCTCATCAGCAGCCAGCCGGGTCGATTGCAGGCGGATAACAGCAACGAAAGCAGTCAGGTCTTCAATTTTCATGGGCACTCAGTGTCAGGATTAGTCATAACGTATCCGGGCAGAATAAAACAATTTTATGCAGGAAGCTGGATCCCGATGCACATTTTTATGTGTGATTTGCATATTAGCTTATCCATAAAATGAATTTTGGTTGCATCTGCCCGGTGCTAGCCTGTGAAGAAAATCATGAGACAGGAGCAAAGCGATGACCCCTTTACAGCTCGCGCCGCTGAGAGAGTTTCTGGCGGATTTCACCCGGCTGGTACAGGAACCGCATGAGCAGACGCAAATACTCGCGCAGGGAAGCCATCTGCTGGGCAGGCTAATCCGTGAAGATAACTGGCTGCCGCATGAGTTTGCGCAGCCGCATCCCGGGCATTATCAGCAATATCTGTTGTATGCCGATCCCTTGTCGCGCTTTTCCGTAGTGAGTTTTGTCTGGGGTCCGGGGCAGAAAACACCGGTACATGACCATCGCGTCTGGGGGTTGATAGGGATGCTGCGCGGCGCAGAAGTCAGCCAGAATTTTATCCGCCACCCGGATGGTACCCTGCAGCCCGAAGGAAACGCGGTGACGCTGCAACCGGGGGATGTGGAAAAAATCGCGCCAGATCAGCTGGATATCCACCAGGTCAGCAATTTTTATCAGGACCAGGTATCGGTCAGCATTCATGTTTATGGCGGTAATATCGGCGCGGTATCACGGGCGGTTTACCTGCCAGACGGCACAGAGAAAACCTTTATTTCCGGCTATTCCAGCCCGCATCTTCCCAATATCTGGGACCTGTCAAAAGAGAAAAATCATGTCTGATTCAAATTCGCTGCCTTTACGTCACTTTTCCGAACTTCGCGAAGCCCTGCTCGCCGGTCAGGAGGTGGCGCTGGTTGACCTGCGTGAGGAAGCGGCATTTGCCACCGGGCATCCGCTGTTTGCCGCTAACCTGGCCCTGTCTAAACTGGAACTTGAGGTGCAGGATCGCATTCCCAACCGCCATACACCGGTCACGCTGTATGATAACGGCGAGTTTTATAATGTGCAGCGCGGTGAGCGTAAAACTGTGCGGGCGGCTCAATTACTCAAATCGCTGGGGTATCAGGATATCGCGTTGCTGGCTGGCGATCTGGCGGGCTGGAAAGAGGCGGGTGGTGAGATATTTACGGATGTGAATGCGCCCAGCAAAGCCTTCGGGGAATGGGTAGAACATCACTACCGCACACCGTCACTGAGCGCGGAGCAGGTGCTGGCGTTGCAACAGCAGGGCGCCAATATTGCCGTACTGGATGTGCGCCGGTTTGATGAATTTCAGGTGATGAGTATTCCGGGCGGTGTGAGCGTGCCGGGAGGCGAACTTGTGCTGCGCCTGAAAGATGTGGTGCCTGATGAAAACACACACGTGATCGTTAATTGTGCGGGGCGTACCCGCAGCATTATCGGTGCTCAGTCACTGATTAATGCCGGATTTACGCAGCCGGTGTCTGCACTGCGTAACGGGACAATTGGCTGGACACTGGCGCGACAGAAGCTGTCTCATCTGCAACATACCCAGTTTCCGGTGCTGACTGAAACCTCCCGCAGATTCGCCTCAAAAGGCGCACAGACGCTGGCTTTACGCGCAGGTGTGCGCTCAGTGACGCTGTCACAAATACGTGACTGGCAACGAGATGAGACGCGCACGTTATACGTGTTTGATGTGCGTACGGCAGAAGAATTTCGTGCCGGGCACCTGGCCGGGGCGCGTCACGTTCCGGGCGGCCAACTGGTTCAGGAAACCGATCACTACGCCAGCGTTCGCGGCGCACGTGTGGTGCTGGTGGATAATGATGGTGTGCGTGCACACATGGCGGCTTCGTGGCTGGCACAGATGAACTGGGAAGTGTATGTCGCGGAAGTTCAGCCCGAAGATCTGACTGAACAGGGCGACTGGAAATCCCGGGTTGCACCTGCACCGGCAGTGGAATCCATCAAACCGGAGCAACTGTTGGGCTGGCTGAGTGAGGGCAATACCGGCGTTATCGATCTCACGACCAGCGCGAATTTCCGTAACCGGCGCATACCGGGAGCAGTCTGGACCACGCGGGGGAATATCCCGCAGATTATCGCCTTACAGCCGGAGAAAGAACGTTGGGTTGTCACCTGCACCAGCGGTTTACTCGCACGTTACGCTGTCACGGAATTGGCTGAATTAACCGGCAAACCGGTTTACTTGCTGGAAAGAGGCACGGTGGGTTGGATTGATCAGGGGCTGCTGCTCGAACGCGGTGATTCTGTTTATCTGAGCGATGCGCAGGACAGGTATCGTCGTCCATATGAAGGCACGGATGTCAGCCCGCAAGCGATGCAGGATTATCTGGACTGGGAATACGGGCTGGTCGGGCAGTTAGAAAAAGACGGAACGCATGGTTTCAGATTACCGGAAGCCTGAGGCTGAGGCCTCTGCGTGAGGAACGCAGAGGTTCAGTTAGTTTTTAACGGCGGCCGCGCGGATGCGTGCGGGCTGTCCAGTCGTATGTTGCAGAGGTGCTTGGAACGGCTTTATTACGGCGCTTTTCGGCACGCGCTTTCGCAGCGACTTTTTCTTTTTCTGCCATCAATGTATCGATGTAGTCATCTTTAATCCGGTTATTTTCCGAATTCGTCAGCTCACGGCCCTGTGCTTTACGGGCTTTATCCAGCAGAGTTTTCAGCTCACGCTGTTCGCTTTCCGTCATATCTTGTTGGGTCAGTCTTTTCATTTTTACTGCATCCTGTGAGGAAAGTGGCTACCAGTGTAGTCGAAATGACCGCGGGAGTCGCTGCAACATTTTGGGTTGCCACCTAAACACCCCCTGTTGCTGCGCGGTGGCCTCCCGCCGGGTTACTCATCCCGATCAAACCCTCACTGCAAGTGAAAAGCCGTCCCGTCATATCCGGTCTGAGATCACTGTGAATCCTGGCTCGTCCCGGTCTTAGGACTGGCTGCTGAATTATCACCTGCGTCTGCAGTTTTGGTATAAACAATCTTCTGACTGTCATTACCGCAGTGACCAACCACCTGACCACCGGCCTGATCGGCCTGATCATTGGGCACGATATCCAGTTTAAATCCTGATTCAGGCAAACCGTTTGCCACGATTTTCTGGGTAATGTCCGCTTTCACGCTTTCACAGGAAGCCTGTGCTA
This sequence comes from Rahnella sp. RFA10(1/100), assembly GCF_004195115.1. Lineage (NCBI taxonomy): Bacteria > Pseudomonadati > Pseudomonadota > Gammaproteobacteria > Enterobacterales > Yersiniaceae > Rahnella > Rahnella sp. RFA10(1/100). The sequence continues at coordinate 438,241 of NZ_SEWR01000001.1, read as the reverse complement.
CCAGCGGTGCGAGCATAACGACAGCCAGAGCCGCCAGAAGTGTCTTTTTCATCATTCATTCCTTTTATGAAAACCAGTGTACTTATGAGTCTAGCAGACAGGATTTACGGAGCCAGTAACTGACGGCCGGTACGGCGATCAAGACAGCGCTCGGTGTTCGGTTCCCAGTACGCATTGATGTTCTGGCTGGCTTCACACTTGTCACGCAGATCAATTGAATTATCGTATTTGGAGAAATCTTTCTCGTTACGCTGGTTTTTCATGGCCCGCAGGCGCTGAGTTTCATTCCATTGCTCTTTGCTCTGACGTGCTTCTTCGTTGGTCATGGCATCATTGCCGGTTCCGCCAAAGACACAGGTTCCCCCCGCACAGTTGGTGGCCGCGAGCGCAGGCGCCTGCCAGCCGGCGGTCATGACCAGCAAAGCCACCGGCAGTACACTGCGGGTCAGTCGGGTTATAAACGTTGTATTCATTAGCTCATCCTTTTATATAGACATATCGCTCAGGCGAATCCCTAAATTATAACATCCGGCTGAATGACGTCACCTTTTGCCTGTAAACTGGTTGATATCCTATTGAACTACGGACTGTAAACCTGGCCCTGTTATGCTCAAAACATCTTTACTGTTCTTTGCGACTGCGCTGGCAGAAATTATCGGCTGCTTTTTACCTTATCTCTGGCTGAGGAAAGGGGGAAGTATGCTGCTGTTATTGCCTGCGGCGGTCAGTCTGGCAGCCTTTGTCTGGCTGCTGACACTGCATCCTGCGGCCAGCGGCAGGGTGTATGCAGCTTACGGCGGTGTTTATGTCATGACCGCCATGCTGTGGTTGCGCTTTGTCGATGGCATGAAGCTCAGCACCACCGACTGGCTGGGCGCTTTGGTCGCCCTGGCGGGGATGCTGATCATTATTTCAGGCTGGAAACCATCCTGAAGCGTTAATGCGACAATCTTTCCATCAGCACAATCACTTTCTGAATCACAATCTGTGCCGCACGGGATAACTGGCGGCGTGGCGCAACACACAGCGCCAGTGTCAGCGGTTTGGCACTGCGACCCTGCAACGGCACAAACGCCAGCCGCTTTTCCTGTAAATCCGGCAATACGTCTAACAAACTCAGTACGCCGACACCGGCCCCTTTACGGATAAGTTCGCGCATCATGCGCACGTCATTGCAGACGATCGACGGCGTTTCCAGTAGCTGATAACGGTTATACAGCAATCTGGCGCGGGCATTCACCATCAGCGGCTCAGAGGGAATGATCTGCCGGTAAGCGGCAATATCACTGAACGACAAGGATTCCTGCTGCGACAGTTTGTGTCCGACCGGCATCGCGATGCCGATGGGTAATTCCGCAAAAGCGCGCACTTCCAGCCCGGTATGCTCGACGGGGTCAAGCAACAGTCCAAAATCCACTTCCGCTGAACTGACCTGTTCACTGATATTCCGGCTGTCTTCGATGCGGATATCAAAAGTCAGATAAGGGTGCTCTGCACCCACATCGGCAATCAGCTCCGCCACCATGCCTTCACTGAGTGCGGCAATCATGGATATGGTGACATGCCCACGCCGCAGCCCCTGGATTTCATCAAAACGTTCGCGTGTGCGGGAAAACTCTTTCCGCCAGCGGCGGATGTCATCAAATAAAATTTCGCCTGCTGACGTCAGTTTCAGGCCCGTGGGTAAGCGCTCGAACAGCGGAGTTTCCAGCGTTTGTTCAGCCTGCAGGATTTGCCGGTTGATGGCCGATGCTGAGACGTGCAGCACTTCTGCCGCTTTGCGCAAACTTCCTGTTCGGGCGACTTCGGTAAAATATTGCGAAAAACGGGAGAATGGGGACATGGGTGTACTAATTTATGCAGTGAATAAGTGAGATAACTATTATGGACTGCATCACTCATTTTTCCTAGATTGTGCGATGCCCCTTTGTAAAACAATCACCTCAGGTTGTTTTACAGGCAAAGCGGGCAATGACAGGGTTCGTCAAAACACGTTTAAGCTCGCGTGCCTTATTCCACGGGATAATTGTGGGACGAATTGTGGCGTTCGTTCTGCTGTCGCGCGTGCGTGTTTTGAAAAACAACACTAATAACAAGCGTGCATTTTTGATCACCAGACTGAAAGTGATCACGCGACCAAGAGATTCTTTCTCATGTTAGAAAAACTATTTAAGTTAAAAGCTCACCGTACTAACGTGCGGACTGAGATTGTGGCCGGACTGACGACATTTTTAGCAATGGCCTATATTCTGTTTGTTAACCCGTCTATTTTGGGCGCGACGGGGATGGATAAAGGCTCGGTTTTCGTGGCAACTTGTCTTGCTGCCGCAATCGGTTCCGCACTGATGGGCTTTATTGCCAACTACCCGATCGCACTGGCACCGGGCATGGGGTTAAACGCCTTTTTCACCTACACCGTGGTTCTGCATATGGGTTACACCTGGCAGATCGCGCTGGGTGCTGTTTTCCTTTCAGCCTGTATTTTCTTCGCATTATCGATTTTTAAAATCCGCGAATGGATTATCCGCAGTATTCCGCTGCCTCTGCGCTCGGCCATTGCGGCGGGTATCGGTCTATTCCTCGCGCTGATTGCGCTGGAAAACGCCGGTATCGTGATCGCTAACCCGGCAACACTGGTGGGTCTGGGCGATCTGACCAAGCCGGGTCCGTTGTTTGCGATGCTGGGCTTCATTCTGATTGTGGTGCTGGAAGCCCGTAAAATCACCGGCGCGGTGTTGATCGGCGTGCTGGCCGTGACCGTTCTGGCCATTGTGCTCGGCTACTCACCGTTCGGCGGCGTGATGTCGATGCCACCTTCGATTGCGCCAACCTTCATGCAACTGGACATCAAAGGCGCGTTTAACGTTTCTCTGATAAGCGTGGTGTTTGCCTTCCTGTTCGTGGATGTGTTCGACAACTCCGGCACCCTGATTGGCGTGACCAAACGTGCCGGTCTGGCCGACGAAGATGGCAACATCCCTAAAATGGGCCGTGCACTGGTGGCGGACAGCGCGGCTGCATTGTTCGGTTCACTGCTCGGAACTTCAACGACCACCAGTTACATCGAATCAGCGGCAGGCGTAAGCGCAGGCGGCCGTACCGGTCTGACGGCGATTGTTGTCGCAATCCTGTTCCTGCTGAGCCTGTTCTTCGCTCCGCTGGCAGGTAGCGTTCCGGCCTTTGCAACGGCTCCGGCTCTGCTGTTCATCGCGGTGCTGATGACGTCCGGCCTGGCTGAAATTGACTGGAAAGACATCACTGTGGCAGCGCCGGTTACCGTGACTGCGCTGACCATGCCGTTCACGTATTCCATCGCCAACGGCATCGCGTTTGGCTTCATCACCTGGACGCTGGCAAAACTGCTGACCGGCCGTGCACGTGAACTGAACGCAGCGCTTATCGTCTTGTCGATTCTGTTCGTGATTAAACTGGGCTGGCTGAGCGCGTAATCGTTACGTCAGTCATCAGCATAAAAGGGGGCGCGGGCAGTATAGCCGCGCCTTTTTTGCAGGCACTGATAACGTGCAGATAATAAAAAAAGCAGCCGGAGCTGCTTTTTTGTCAATCAGCAAGCAATATCACTCTTCGCGATGTACCTGTAAACCCGCGAGAGACTGGCTGACCGGCATCATTTCGATGCTGTTGATGTTGACGTGCGCCGGCAGGGTGGATGCCCAGAATACGGATTCGGCCACATCGGCTGCGGTCAGCGGATTCGTATTGTCGTAGGTTTTACTGACTTTCTCATCGTCACCTTTAAAGCGTACGTTGGAGAATTCAGTCCCGCCGCACAGGCCCGGTTCGATGTTAGTGACGCGAACATGAGTGCCGTGCAGGTCGGTGCGCAGGTTCAGACTGAACTGACGGACAAACGCTTTGGTTGCGCCATACACATTGCCACCCGCATAAGGCCAGTTGCCTGCGGTGGAACCAATATTAATCACATGACCGGTGTTGCGTTCCACCATGCCCGGCAGCACGGCGCGGGTCATGTACACCAAGCCTTTGGTGTTGGTGTCGATCATTTTGTCCCAGTCTTCCAGCGAGGCTTTATCCGCTTTTTCCAGACCGAGAGCCAGACCGGCGTTGTTAACCAGAACATCAATGTTACGCCAGTCAGCAGGCAGGCTGGCGATAGCCTCTTCAATAGAAGCACGGTTAGTCACGTCCAGTTCAACCGCGTACAACGCATCTCCCAGTTCGGCTTTCAGGTCATCCAGACGCTCTTTACGGCGGCCGGTGGCAATCACTTTATGACCTTCTTTAACAAACTTACGTGCGATTTCAGCACCAAATCCGGCAGTTGCGCCGGTAACAAAAATAATCATCCCGGTATTCCTCTGTTTTAAAGCAAGGTGTGCACGAGGCCCACTAAAGAAACTCTTTAAGTATTAACACAAAAATAACGAGACCGGCAGAGTTAACCGGTCTCAGTGCGTATCATTTTATTGCAGTTACTTCTTCAGATAGGGCGCGATCAGCGATAAATCCGCCGCAGACAAGCGATCCGGTGCGGTCTGCGCCTGATGCCAGTAAGGATACAACAAAGGCAACTGGCTGACTTTATTAAGTCTTTCAATTTCTTCGTTATTGAGGGTTAAACCGGCGGCGAGCAGGTTATCCTGTAACTGTGCGTCGTTGCGCGCGCCGACAATGACCGATGTTACCTGCGGACGGGCAATCAGCCACGCCAGCGCAATTTGCGCCGCAGAAACGCCACGTGCTTCGGCGATATCTACCAGCACATCGACTATGTCATACAGAGCACTTTCGTCACGCACCGGCGGTTCACCCCAGTCGGCCAGATGGCGTGTACCTTCGGGTGCTGCCTGATTACGGCGATATTTACCGGAAAGCAGGCCGCCTGCCAGCGGACTCCAGACCAGTACGCCCAGCCCCTGATCCTGCGCGGCGGGCAGCAACTCATATTCAGCTTCACGTGCCTGCAGGGTGTAATGGATTTGCTGACTGACCGGACGGATGAAGTGATTAGCGTCCGCTACACCCAGCGTTTTCATCACGTGCCAGGCAGAGAAATTGGAGACACCGACATAACGCACTTTGCCGCTGCTGACCAGATCATCGAGCGCCCGCAGCGTTTCTTCCAGCGGTGTCAGGCCGTCCCATTCATGCAACTGGTACAGATCAAGGTAATCTGTATTCAGCCGCTTCAGGCTGGCTTCACAGGCGCGCAGAATATGATGACGTGACGAACCCCGGTCGTTCGGGCCTTCGCCCATCGGGAAGCGGGCTTTACTGGCAACCAGTACGTCGTGACGTTTACTGCCCAGCGCTTTACCGAGAATAACTTCCGATTCACCGCCTGAATAGACATCGGCGGTATCGAACAGGTTAACCCCTGCATCAAGACATAATCCTATCTGGCGCTTTGCGGCCTCAACGTCAGTTTGCCCGGTTTTGGCAAATTTGCCCTGACCACCAAATGTCATGGTGCCGAGACTGAGTACTGAAACTTTCAGGCCAGACCGGCCTAACAGACGGTATTCCATCATTTATCTCCCTCGAGAGTCATTTTTACCTCAAATCTTCCACCAGCCGTTCACCCGTTTGCGCGTCAAACAGATGGATCGCCTCGCAGTTAGCATCCAGATACAGCGGCTGACCGGCACTGACTCGGGCGCGTCCGGCGAACTGAACGTGCAGCGGGAAACCGTTCCAGTCGATGTGCAGCAGGCTGCTTTCTCCGGTCACTTCCAGCAATCGTAATGTGGCGGCGGGTTGAGCGTTGTGCGCTACCGGTTTTAAATCATGCGGACGCACACCGAGCGTGACAGGTTCTCCCTCAGAATGCCGCGCCTGCAATGCCCACTTCTCCGGTAGTGCGAACCACAACTGATTACAGTTCACACCGGGCTGACCGTCAACATGGCAGAAGACACCGCTGAGCAGGTTCATGGGCGGTGAGCCGATAAACCGCGCCACAAAGGTGTTTACCGGTTTGTCGTAAATCGACAGAGGGTCGCCTTGTTGCACGATAAAACCGTCTTTCATTACCACGATATTATCGGCCAGTGTCATGGCTTCAACCTGATCATGCGTCACGTAAACGGTAGTGGTGCGGAACTGCTGATGCAAAGACTTGATTTCGGCGCGCAGTTCCATGCGCAACTGTGCGTCGAGGTTGGACAGGGGTTCGTCAAACAAAAATACTTTTGGATTACGCACCAGCGCGCGACCCATTGCCACACGCTGACGCTGCCCGCCGGACAAATCTTTCGGCAGCCGTTTCAGTAAGTGATCAATACCCAGCACTTTTGCGGCCTGTTGTACTTTGGCCTGCTGCTCGGCTTTAGGCACTTTCTTCACCTGCATGTGGAACGCCATATTCTCGGCCACGGTCAGATGCGGATACAGCGCGTAACTCTGAAATACCATCGCGATATCGCGATCGGCGGGGTCGAAATTGTTGATCTGCTTTTTATCGAGCAGAATATCGCCATCAGACAGGGATTCCAGACCGGCCAGCAGGCGCAGTAAGGTAGATTTTCCGCAGCCCGAGGGGCCGACCAGCACGGTGAAACTGCCGTCAGGGATGGTCAGATCCAGCGGTTTCAGCACCTGTACTTTGCCATAATGTTTGGCGACTTTTACCAGTTCTACCAGAGCCATTTAGATTTTCTCCACAAGGCCAAAAAGCGATTGCCAGTCAGGATAACGGCGCGGGGAACTGCTGATGGCACAACCGGCAACGCGAACTCCCCATTGCAGCGCCGTGGCAGGCGGCAGGCCATAAATCAGCGCGGATAAAAATCCGGCATTAAAACTGTCTCCGGCACCAATGGTATCGACCACCCCGACCGGTTCAGCATGCTGATGCAGCGTCAGGCTGTTTGCCCACAAACGTGCGCCATCCGGTCCGCATTTCGCCACGCAAAAAGCGTTGTCCGCCATCTGTTCCAGTAACGTCAGCGCGGCGACATCCAGCGTGACGGCATCCGCCAGCCCGAGGGTTTCCACTTCATTGAGCAACAGTGCATCGCAGAACGGCAGCCATTGTGCTGCCTGTTCGCGCAATGCATCGCTCCAGTCTTCCGGCGGCCAGCCACTGTCGACGGCCACCTGGTAACCACGCTGTTTCAGTTGTGCCAGCAGTTGCGGATAGTCAGCATACAGCGCGGTACACAGCCAGGTACCGCACAGTAATACCCAGTCTCCGTCCTGAGCCGTTTCTGGGATTTGCCCCAGAACGTCCTGCATGGACAGGCGCACGATATGCCCCTGATTACTGAAGAATGTTCTTTCGTGATCAGGATGCGTCACGCCAAAGGTCAGTGAGGTTTCGCAGTCACAGGTTGGCCAGCGCGATGCGCTTTCCGGAAACATACCCGCCAGCCAGCCGCTGAACTGGTCATTGCCCTGATTCGCCACCAGCCGGAAAGGAGAACCGAGCGCAGAGAGCGCCAGCGCGCAGTTTCCCGCTGAACCGCCCGGGCGCAATGAACTGCTTTCGAGCATCGCCTCCGTGCCTTTTTTCGGCCATTCATGCAGCGTACTCATGATCAAATCGACGTTAATATTGCCCGTGACATACAGCGTGGCGCGGGTCTGAGGTTTGGTTGTCATTAATGAGAATTCCCTGGTGTTCATATTCAGCCTTTGCTGCCGCCGGCGGTTAACCCGCTGACCATGGTTTTTTGCAGCCAGAGCGCAATAAAGAGCGGCGGAATGGCCGCAAGGATCCCGACTGCGGCAATCAGACCGTCGTCGGTGGCGCGCCCGGCGGTGAATCCGGCGATGGTCACCGGTAACGTCTGGGCATCGATATTATTGGTAAACAGCAGGGCGTAGAAAAATTCATCCCAGGCCAGCAGCCAGCCAAACATGGCCGAGGCACCCAGCGCCGGTTTGGCCAGCGGCAAGGTGATACGCAGCAACACCTGCCAGTAACGCAACCCGTCAAGGCGCGATGCCTGTTCGATATCCACCGGCAGCGCGTCAAACTGATTTTTCAACATCCAGGTAAGGAACGGCAGGATCATTGAGCAATACACCAGAATCAGCCCGACATGGGTGTTCAGCAGTGTCAGCTGTTGCAGGATGAAATACAGCGGCAACACAAATGCTACCGGCGGCACCATGTAGATCGCCAGGCTGCCAAACAGCCAGCCGTCGCGCCCAGGATAACGGGAGAAACTGTACGCCGCCGGTATCGCCAGTAACAACGACACCAGCGTGGCGCCACAGGCGACCAGCACACTGTTGCCGAGCGCATGCAGGAACAGTACGCCGGGCGTCCCGGCCTGTAAGGTCAGCAGACGGCTATAACGGCTGAAATCCCAGTGACGAGGCAACCACTCCAGCGGAATACGGGTCAGATCTTCCGCTGAGCTGACGCTCATCAGGAACATCCACAGCAGCGGGGCAAGGATCGAGACGGCCAGAACCAGCGCCGCGAAGTAGCGTAAAACGAGCCGGATTTTCTGTTTCATTCACTGCTCCCTGAACGGCGCTGGCGCACTAACATCACCATGTAAATCATGATCAGCAGGGCGCAGATCAGCGTCATCAGAATGGCGTACGCGGCACCGCTGCCGGCACGCAAATAGCTGAAGGATTCCTGATAAACAAAGAAGCTGACGGTTTTGGTACTGTCGAGCGGTCCGCCACGGGTCATGACATAAATGATATCGAAGATTTTAAAGGCATCGATGGTACGCAGCACAAGCGCCACCGCCAGAGGGGCGGCAATCGCCGGCAGGGTGATTTTCCGAAAACGACGGAAAGCCGAAGCGCCGTCGAGCCGGGCGGCTTCGAATAAATCTTCCGGGATGGTTTGTAATGCCGCCAGCACCAGCAGAGTGATCAGCGGATAGTTTTTCCAGATGTCTGCAAACATCACGGCATTGATCGCCGAAGCCGGGTCTCCGAGCCAGCTGCGATAGGCATCAATCAGCCCGAGCTGAGAAAGCAGGGCGTTGATGCTGCCATAATCCGGGTTAAAGTTCAGCCGCCACATAGTGGCGTTGACGATAGTCGGTAATGCCCACGGTAAAATCACCAGCACGCGCAGGGCGCTGCGTCCCCAAAAGGGCTGGTTCAGTAACAGGGCCACCAGCACGCCGATGATGCCTTCAATAACCACCGAGACAACAGTGAAGTAGAGCGTCCGCCAGAGTGCGGCGCGAAAATCCGGATCCGTCAGTGCATAGATGAAATTCTCGCTGCCGACCCAGTTGGGGGCAGAACCATCGCCGATTAATCCGGCATCCGTAAAGCTGAGCCAGAATGTACGGGCGAGCGGCCAGGCGGTCAGTAAGAACATCATCAGCAGCATAGGGGCAAGCAGCAGCCAGGCCTGACGTTTCTCGCGTTGGGGTAAAGTCAGCATTCGGTTTTCCCACGCCCGCCGGGACGAAACCCGGCGGGCTTAATCATAGTGTTGGCGAAAAACTTACCGTAAACGATCGGCGGCTTTGGTTGCGGCTTCCATACCGTCCTGTGCCGGGGTTTTACCCTGCAATACCGCCTGAATATTTTGCTGCAATATATTGGATAAACGGGAGTAATCGGCGGTGACCGGGCGTGACAGCATGACATTAAGCGAGGTTTTCGCCGCTGCAATCAGCTGCTCCTGATCTTTCTGCACCGCCGGATCTTCATAAGAGGATTTCCAGATCGGCAGGCTGAGTTTGGCGTATTTGTTCTGTACCGGTTGCGACGTCATATAACTGATGTATTCCCACGCCTGATCCGGATGTGCGCTGGCTTTGGCAATGCCCAGTCCCATCGACCCGTTAACGCCGGATGCGCCGCCCGCGATTTCTCCCGGCGCCGGAATGACGCCCACGTCACCCGCGACTTTGCTTTGTTTCGGGTCATTGGCCATGTTGTACATGTAGGTCCAGTTCAGGGCGAAAGCCGCGTCGCCGTTGGAGAACGATTTACGCACATCTTCTTCCAGATACTCGCGTGAATTCGGGTTAGTCAGCCCTTTATCCAGCGTCTCTTTCATGTAATTGATGGCTTTCATTGCGCCGGAATTGGTGAAGTTCAGCTTGCCGTCTTTGTAGAAATCCCCTTTGAATGCGGACACCAGCGTGGTGTAGTCGCACAGCAGTGCCTCGGATTGTGACCAGCTCCAGACCAGCGGGTATTTCACGATGCCTTTTTCTTTGAGAATTTCAGATTGTTTTTCAACGTCAGCCCAGGTAGCCGGCGGGGTGGTGATCCCGGCTTTGGCCAGCATAGCTTTGTTGTAATACAGATATTTGGTGTCGAGGATCCACGGCATACCCCAGCGTTTGTCTTTGTAGGTCACGGTGGAAATTGCACCGTCAAAGATCTTGTTACTTTCTTCAGCCGGAATGCGCGCCGAGACATCCTGCAACAGGCCGTATTTGTTAAATTCAGCCGGCCAGATCGCATCGAACAGCACCACGTCATAGCCTTTATCACCGGCACCGCGTGCGGCAACGATTTTATCGTGCAGCGCTTCGTACGGCACAAATTCCAGATTCACTTTGATATCCGGATGCTGCTTTGTGAAATCAGCGGTCATTGCGCGGATATCCGCTTCACTGTAGGCCGCCTGAGTCATAAACAGGGCACTGAGCGTGGTTTCTGCCAGCGCGCTGACGGAATATCCCAGGGTGAGGGCAGAGAGGGCGCACAGGGTGGCCGCAGGGGTAAATCGTAAGCTCATCGTCATTCTCCAAAACAGGGTGAAGTTTATTAAATCAATTTGATTGCTTTAATCGGCTAAAAAAAATGGGAAGGCATAACTCTGCCAGTCCCTGCGTCCCTGCCGGATTTACCCTTCATACTTCGGGCTGCTGATGCGTTGGCTGCGCTCCATCACCCGAATCACTGACTTATGTCAGTTCATCGGGATTCACTCGCTTGCCGCCTTCCTGCAACCCGAATTATCTTGGGTATAAAACGTGTGCTACACGGATGATTCAAATCTCAATAGTGACTGGCGATTATTATTAACATGCCAATAACATTCAAAGCTGTGATGCCACCGTCATATTCATCTTCTGTAATTTATAAAATCAATTTGATTGCTGTATTCACTGGCCACATACTGCCCGCAAGGTCTTCACCGTGGAGAGGGATGTGATAACAACTTCTGGCACCAATCTTGAGCACGCCCGTGCTCACAATCGTCGGGTAGTGATCGAAGCCATTCGCCTTAACGGTGAACTGACCCGGGCTGAAATCGCCCGGCTGACGTCGCTCACTCCCCAAACCGTCTCCAACATTGCCACCGAGCTCGAACAGGCGGGAATTCTCTCTTCCCACCTGCCGCGCCGCGCGGGAGGGCGTGGTCAGCCAGCAACGCCACTGACACTCAATCCTGACAGCGCCTATTCAATAGGCATCCATCTTGATCATCAGTCGCTGCTGACTGTGCTGGTGGATCTGACCGGAACCGTTCGTTTTCGCAAACTGATCCATGTGCAGAAACCGCAGCCAGAGCCCACGCTGGCTCTTATCGATCAGGTGCTGCAAGAAATGCGCCAACAGGTGAAAATTGACTGGCGAAAAATGTTAGGAATGGGCGTGGTGATGCCGGGTCCGTTTGGTGTGGAAGGGATTTCCTCACAAGGGCCGACCACGTTGCATGGCTGGGATGATGTTGATATTGAAGCGCGTTTAAGTGCCGCGACCGGCTGGCCGGTGACGCTGGAAAACGATGCGACAGTGGCCGCAATCGGCGAGCGTTTTCACGGTATTGCCAAGCAATTATCGTCGTTTGTGTATCTCTATATTGGTACCGGACTGGGTGCAGGCATTTTCACCGACGGGCGGATTTACACCGGTCATGCACACAATGCGGGCGAAGTCGGCCACATTGTGGTGCAACCAGGCGGTCGCGAATGCTATTGCGGTAACAAAGGGTGTCTGGAGCGCTATGTTTCGTTACAGGCGGCCTACGAAGCCTGTGGCCTGGATCCGATGACCGCCATGCCAGAGGACCTGCTGAACGTCGGTGAGAAGGTGTTTGATAAATGGCTGGATACCGCCATCGAACCCGCGTTGCAGGCCATCAATATTATGGAATGTGTTTTTGACGCGCAGAGCGTCATTATCGGCGGAACCATGCCGAAACCGCTGGTAGAAAAGCTAATTAAGCGCCTGACACCGCTGTATAATTCAGTGCGCAGCCGCTATGCGCAAAGTGCGCGCATTCGTCTCGGCATGTCCGGCAGCGACACACCTGCGCTGGGTGCCGCCGCGCTGCCGATATTTGACGAATTCAATCCGCAATATGAAGTGCTTTTGAAGTAACGATATTCAGGTACCTTGACTGGGTTTCTGACCATCCGGTCTGACTCATTAATCTGACCAGATGGTCAGGTTTGGCATGAGATTTGCAAAAGTTCTGTTATCAATTGTGAACGAGAACGTTGCAGATAAGGTAAATGCCATGAGTCAGATCATCACCCGCGCCGTACGCGGAAATTTCTTCGATATTCGTGAGCCGGTATTACAACCGGAAGAGTGTGAAGCGCAGGTGCGTTATATCGAAGACGGCCTGATGTTGCTCAGCGGTGGCACCATCGTCTGGCTGGGAAGCTGGCAGGAAGGTGAAGGCAAGCTGGCGCTGGCACGCAAAACTGCCGTTCTGGACATTGATGATTATCGCGATAAGCTGATCGTCCCGGGCTTTATCGACACCCATATTCACTATCCGCAAACTGAAATGATCGGCGCGTACGGCGAACAGTTGCTTGAATGGCTGACACGCTACACCTTTCCGACCGAACAACAATATCACTGTGCGGATTACGCCAGGCGCATGTCAAAATTCTTCATCAGCCAGTTGTTGCTTAACGGCACCACCACCGCACTGGTGTTCGGCACCGTCCATCCGCAATCCGTCGACGCCTTGTTTAAAGAAGCGTCCGACATCAATATGCGGCTGGTGGCCGGCAAAGTGATGATGGATAAAAATGCGCCCGCCGGCCTGCTGGAAACCCCTGAAGAAAGTGAACGGGATACGCGTGGACTGATTGCGCGCTGGCATAACCGCCAGCGCCTGAGCTATGCCCTTACACCGCGTTTTGCACCAACGTCTTCACCGGAACTGCTGCAAAGAGTGCGGCTGTTGAAGCAGGAATTCCCCGATGTGTATATGCATACCCATCTGAGCGAAAACGTCGCCGAACTGTCATGGGTGAAAGAAATGCATCCTGATCATCAGCATTATCTTGACGTTTACCACCAGTACGGGCTGACCGGCGAACGTTGCGTGTTTGCGCACTGTCTGCATCTGGATGACAGCGAATGGGATTGCCTGCACGATACAGATTCAACCATTGCTTTTTGCCCGACGTCTAATCTGTTTCTGGGCAGTGGTCTGTTTAACTTACAGAAATCCTGGCAGAAACAAATCCGCGTCGGCATGGGTACGGACGTCGGTGCGGGTACCACATTCAATATGCTGGAAACCCTGTCGGAAGCTTACAAAGTCGGACAGCTTCAGCGCTACCGTTTGTCTGCATTCGAAGCCTTCTATCACGCCACCCTCGGCGGGGCACGGGCACTGCATCTCGACGATAAAATTGGCAACTTTAATACCGGTAAAGAAGCGGATTTTGTGGTGCTCGAACCGGGTGTCAGTGCGTTGCAAAAATTACGTGCCGCCAACAGTGAAACGCTGGCTGAAAAGTTGTTTGTGCTGATGACGCTGGGAGATGACCGCAATGTGTATTGCACCTACGTTGACGGCGAACCGGTTTATGTACGGGATGCTCAGCAGGAGGTACTTTCAGCATGATGAACAGTGATACCGGCGGCAAAGTCCGTCTCGCACGTGAGCGTACGCTGGAGAATATCCATGCGGCGGCCATTGCAGAATTCAGCGAAAAAGGTTTTCAGGGTGCCACCACGCAGGCGATCGCGCAGCGTGCGGGGATCAAAAAAGCCCAGTTGCACTATTACATCGCAGGCAAAGAGGAACTTTACGAAGAACTCTTGCAGAAAGTGCTGAAAGCCTGGGGCGACATTATTCAGTTCGACCCGTCACTCAGCGAGCCGGAAGCCGTGCTAAGCCGCTATATCCGCAATAAGCTGAATTTCTCGTTTGACCAGCCTGAACTGTCGCGCATTTTTACCAGTGAAGTGCTTGGCGGTGGTCATTATTTACATAAATACTGGCCTCAGGCTTCGCAGAATATTCTTGGCAAAGAGAACCTGATCCATCAGTGGATTGTGCAGGGAAAAATCCGCGCACTGGATGCCCGTCTGTTCATCATGCATATCTGGGCGCTGACGCAGTATTACGCCGACTTTGCCGTGCAGGTGAAGCATATGTACGGTGATTTCCAGGGTGATATACAGGCGCGTGAGCACATTATTGATGAGGTAACGACCCTGATACTGAACGGCTGTAAGAAAGGAGACTGCGCATGATCCAATTTCTGATGAACGGCAGGATCCACACGGAAAATCTGCCAGCCGACACGACAGTATTACACTATCTGCGGCGTGACGCGGGGCGTTGTGGAACCAAAGAAGGTTGTGCCTCCGGGGACTGCGGTGCCTGTACGGTGGTGCTGGCAGAAAAGCAGGACGATCAGCTGGTCTACCGCACGGTTAACGCCTGCCTGACATTTATGCCTGCGCTGCATGGCAAGCAACTGATCACCGTGGAAGATCTCAGACATCATGGCGCGCTGCATCATGTGCAACAGGCGATGGTTGATAATCACGCCTCGCAATGCGGTTTCTGCACACCGGGTTTCGTGATGTCGCTTTTTGCGATGGAGAAAAACAAACCCGCTTTTACGGTTGAAGGTGTGCAGGAAACGCTTTCCGGCAATCTTTGCCGCTGCACCGGTTACCGGCCCATCATGGCGGCGGCAAAGGCAATCTGCGAATCGCCTCAGCCCGATCAGTTTGATGCTGATGCCCGGCAAACGCTGGATAAACTCGCGGCGATTTCGGCGACTGAACAGCCGGTGAGTATTGATGAACTGGCCGAACGTTATCTTGCCCAACCGGATTCCCGTCTGGTCGCGGGCGGTACCGATCTGGCGCTGGAAGTGACTCAGCGTTATCAGCAGATACCGAAGCTGATTTCGCTCGCGCATATCCCTGAGCTCAAAGCGATTACGCTGACCGGTCAGGCTATTCATATTGGCGCGGCGGCACCGCTCAGTGAATGCCAACGGGTTTTACAGCGTGAGTACCCGCAATTTGGCGAACTGCTTGAGCGGTTTGCCTCGCAACAAATTCGGAATCAGGGCACGTTTGGCGGCAATATCGCCAATGCATCGCCCATCGGTGACGGCGGCCCGGTATTGCTGGCGCTGGGGGCGTCATTGCTGCTGCGTCGTGGCACTGAACGGCAGGAATTACCCCTCGACCAGTTCTTCCTCGGTTACCGTAAAACGGCGTTGCAGCCAGGCGAATTTATCGAACAAATCCGCATTCCCCGCAACACGCCGGTGGCAGGCCAGTTACGGGTTTATAAAGTGTCGAAACGGCTGGAAGACGATATTTCTGCGGTCTGCGCGGCGTTGCATATTGACGTGCAAAACGGCGTAGTGGTGCATGCCCGTGTAGCGTTCGGTGGCATGGCGGAAGTGGCGAAACGGGCCAGTGGCTGTGAAGCGCAGTTACTCGGACAGCCGTGGCAGACGGCAACCATCGAGCGGGCCTGCCAGGCGCTGGAACGGGATTTCACACCAATCAGTGATTTCCGTGCCAGCCGCGAATATCGCATGCAGGTGGCGAAAAATCTGCTGCGCCGCTGCCATATTGAAATGACTTCTCCTGAAACACTGATGCGGGTAACTCATTATGTCTGAATCCAAACCATCACTTTCTCAGGTTGAGATGGAAATGTTGTTCCGCACCGGGTTGCAGAGCGGGGTGGGCAAAAGTCAGAAACACGAAAGCGCGGATAAACACGTCAGCGGTGAAGCCGTTTATGTTGATGACCGGCTGGAGTTCCCCAATCAGTTGCATCTGGTACCGCTGCTCAGCCCGCATGCGCACGCCAGTATTTTACATATCGATACCGAACCTTGTTACACCGTACCGGGCGTGGTGCGGGTCATGACTGCCGCAGATGTGCCCGGTAACCTTGATATTGCGCCCCTGACCCATGGCGATCCGCTGATGGCGCAGGGCTGCGTGGAGTATGTCGGCCAGATCGTGCTGGTCGTCGCCGCAACTTCTGCCCAGGCCGCCCGTGCTGCTGTAGCGCTGGCAAAAGTGGAGTATCAGCAGCGTGAGGCCATACTGACGGTGAAGCAGGCGCTGGCACAGGCACATTACGTAGAGGAACCTCACCAACATAAACGTGGCGATGCGGAAATGGCGCTGGCCTGTGCGCCGCACCGTTTACAGGGCGAGCTGGAAATTGGCGGTCAGGAGCATTTTTATCTCGAAACGCAGATCGCCTCAGTGATGCCCGGCGAAGACGGCGCGATGCTGGTATACAGCTCGACGCAACACCCGACTGAAGTGCAAAAACTGGTGGCCTCAGTGCTGGATTTACCGATGCATAAAGTCGTGGTCGATATGCGGCGCATGGGTGGCGGTTTTGGAGGTAAAGAGACACAGGCAGCGGGCGCGGCCTGCCTTGCCGCTCTGGCGGCGCATCTTACCGGACGTCCGGCAAAAATGCGGTTGTCACGTCAGGACGATATGTTGATCACCGGCAAGCGTCATCCTTTTCATGTCAGCTATGACGTGGGTTTTACTGATGACGGGGTTATTCACGGTATCGACATTAAACTGGCGGCCAACTGCGGGTATTCGCTGGATCTCTCCGGTTCGATTGTCGATCGCGCCATGTTTCATTCTGATAACGCGTATTACCTTGGCGACGCGCTGATCACCGGTTATCGCTGCAGAACCCATATGGCATCAAACACGGCCTATCGCGGATTTGGCGGTCCGCAGGGCATTGTGGCGATTGAGCATATCGTTGATCACATCGCCCGTGAACTGGGGATGGATCCGCTGAAGGTGCGTAAAAATAATTACTACGGTCAGGAAAACCGCAACATCACGCATTATCACCAGCCTGTCGGGCAAAACCTGCTGCAGGAGATGACACAACAGCTGGAAGACAGTGCGGAATATACAGCAAGACGTGACGCTGTCACTAAATTTAACCGCAGCAATCCTTATCTGAAAAAAGGCCTGGCGCTGACGCCGGTGAAATTCGGTATTTCATTTACTGCCAGTTTTCTCAATCAGGCGGGCGCACTGGTGCTGGTGTATACCGACGGCAGTATTCAGCTCAACCACGGCGGCACCGAAATGGGACAAGGGCTGAACACTAAGGTCGCGCAGGTAGTTGCTGAGGTATTTCAGGTGGATATCAGCCGTATTCAGATCACCGCGACCGATACCGGCAAGGTGCCTAATACCTCACCGACTGCGGCTTCATCCGGCGCTGATCTCAACGGTAAGGCCGCGCAAAACGCGGCGGAAATCATTAAAGGGCGCATGGTGGAGATGCTGATGCGTGTCCATGATGTGCAGGACACTGACATTATCTTCAGCAACGGTCAGGTGCGGGTTAAAAATCAGTATTTCAGCTTTGAGCAGGTCGCGACACAGTGCTGGCTGAATCAGGTGCCGCTGTCGGCTACCGGTTATTACAAAACACCGAAAATATTCTACGATCGCAGCAAAGCCGCCGGACATCCGTTCTACTACTTTTCCTACGGCGCGGCCTGCGCGGAAGTGCTGGTCGATACCTTAACCGGTGAATATAAACTGTTGCGGGCTGATATTCTGCATGATGTGGGCGACTCGCTGAACCCGGCAATTGATATCGGTCAGGTGGAAGGGGGATTTGTGCAGGGTATGGGCTGGCTGACCACGGAAGAACTGGTGTGGAACGACAAAGGGCGCTTAATGACCAGTGGTCCGGCGGCATACAAAATTCCGGCGATTGGCGACATTCCGCAGGATCTGCGCGTGAAACTGGTAGAGAACCGCAAGAATCCCGAAGATACCGTTTTCCATTCCAAAGCGGTGGGCGAACCGCCGTTTATGCTTGGGATCTCCGTCTGGTGTGCGATTAAAGATGCGGTTGCCAGCCTGGCTGATTACCGGGTGCATCCCCAGCTTGATGCCCCTGCCACGCCGGAGAGAGTGCTTAACGCGGTGAATCACTTGCATTTTAACGGTGACGTTGTCACAGATATCGCTACCACCACCCTAAAAGTTGCCGGCTGAAGGAGGTTCTTATGCGTACTGATGACTGGGTAACCTGTTTACATGATCTGCAAAGTCGCGGGGAGCCGTGTGTGGTGGCGACCCTGGTAGAGAATCAGGGCTCCACGCCGCGTGATGCCGGAAGTAAAATGCTGATCACCGCCAGCCGGCAATTTTATACGCTGGGGGGCGGTAACCTTGAGTTTCAGGTCACGGCCATTGCCCGTGAAATGCTGCAACAGGGCGCCAGTACCAGTCGCTTTGAGCGATTTTCATTAGGAGCACGTCTCGGACAATGCTGCGGAGGTATGGCTTCTGTGTTACTCGAACCGCTCGGGCAACGGCAACCGCATGTGGTGGTTTACGGTGCAGGCCACGTCGGGCGCGCACTGGTGAATATCCTCAGCACGTTACCTTGCCGTATTACCTGGGTGGATGCGCGCGCCAGTGAGTTTCCGCCACAGGTGGACCCGCAAATTACCTGCATCGTGGACGACGAACCGCAGGGTACGGTGGCGCAGATGCCCGCTGACAGTTATTTTCTGGTGCTCACGCACGATCACCAACTGGATTTCGCCCTGAGCGAACGCATTCTGAAACGGGGGGATTTTCGCTATTTCGGGCTGATTGGTTCACAGACCAAGCGTAAACGCTTTGATTACCGCTTAACCGGTAAAGGGATTTCTGACCAACAACTGTCGAGAATGCGTTGCCCGGTGGGGTTGCCTGATGTACGCGGCAAACTCCCGGCCGAAATTGCCGTGGCGATTGCCGGAGAGTTTATCGCGGCATATAGCGCACATTGTCAGGCTGGCAAATGAGTGGGTGAAGTTTCCGTCTCTGCCGGACCAGACACCAGAAAAGCGCGATCCGGCGATTGTGTTTCAGAACTACGCATTGCAGCTATCTGTTCATGCCTGTCATTGTTATTTAATTGCCTTGATTATAATGACAAAAAAAATCATTAATTGGCAGCCAGATGAAGAACCCCCTTTCATATTTCACATTTTAAATATATTTATAACTGCCTGAGTTTATTTCTAAAACCCCGCTTAATTTAATACATGTGATGAATATTCAACTTTATCAAAAAACAATTTTAAAATATTGAAACGCCATTTCATTAAGAATAAATTCATGTTCAGCCTTTGATTCCTTTTGCAGTTAATTATTTAAAAACGGGTTTAACATGAAAAAATACCTTTTACTCTCATTCTCTCTGGCCGTTACCAATGCGCATGCAGTCTATATGGATGTACGTCATGAATATCTTGATGACAGTAAAGCCAACTATGATCGTGTCTATATCTCTAACCGGTTTAGTAATGGTTTTGGTTTTGCTGTTGAAGCCATTTCAAAATCCGGTGGAGATGACACTAACAAAGCGTTTAACGATCTTGAAGTGCAGGGCAACGAATATACCGTTAATTACCAGTTCAGCAAGGGGCCTGTTGCCTGGCAGCCAGGATTCGTACTGGAAACTGGCAGTGGCTATTCCACCTACAAACCCTATTTACGTACGACCTGGACGATTAATGATGCATGGTGGCTGGGTGCACGTTATCGGTTTGAGTACACGCGGCGCTCTTCCGACTCCCGTGAAGACGATACGGTAAATCGTATGGATGTCTGGGCGGGATATAAATGGAATAACTTTGACTGGACGCTTGAAGGTATTTATAAAAAAGCCGATAAATATGACCTTTATAATAACAGCAAGTACAACTATGAATACAATTTCAGAACCGCTTATATTATCGGTGCATGGTCACCTTTTGTAGAAGTGGGTAATGTTTCAGTTCGCAGTAACAGTGATGAACGGCAAAGTCGTTTTCGTGTTGGCCTGGGCTATACGTTTTAATTATGAGGTCTGCATTGGTATTGTTTAAATAAACCTTGCGAAAGCGCTGAGATATTCGAAAAAAGCAGCGCTCATTGTTCAACGCTGGCCACTCAATACTGCATCAGTAATACATATCACCCTCATTATCTGTCTTTCATCAGCCTGGAAAAAAGCCTGCTGCACCCACTTGCAGCAGGCCGGATTTTACAGGGTTTTCAGGGGCTCACTGCGCTGCCAGAAGGCCAGGGCAGAACCCAGACACAACAGATATCCCATCAGTTCAGTGCCTTCTTCGACAATATTTTTCACTGTCCGCACATATTCGCCCTGCATTACCGTTCTCCAGATTATGTTCATTCCAAACACCCGCGAGAACACCAGGATCAGTACCAGACCACAAACCATATAGTGACAGGCCGGATGAGCCAGAAAAGCCGACAATCCGCGCAGGCTGGTTTTGGGTGAGATGCAGGCCCAGGCGATACAATAGACGGCGAACAGGCTGGCAAAATACACCCATGATCCATAGTGAATAAGATCAAAGAGCGCATCCAGCTCACGGATCAGCATGCAACTGAAAAATCCGCCAATCAGGATCATGCCCGCGCGCAATGCCGGATGTTTTTTGGCCTGTAAGAAAAACAATGCACTGATGGTCAGAAGGATCACTTCCTGCAGGAATTCAGTGGCGGATATTTCCTGCACCCCGTCGTTAAAGACGGCCACGTCCAGCCAGATCACCAGCGCGGTACAAACGGCTCCCAGTGCTAATAAGATAAAATTGATTAAGTGTTTCAAAAGTATGTGTTTCATTATCGTCCTGTGTTCACCAGGTTGACGTACGTACTTACCGGTTCTGAACATTTGTCTGTGTAGTGTGAGAGTTTTTAAGGATACGCAAGCCCATAACAGGGAGATTGTGAATGTGTGCGGGAATGATAATTGCAATGAATGTTATGTGCTATTTGTTGAGATTTGTTACATGATTTAGAACTGAACGTCATTTACTAATGACGAACGTGGGCAGAGGGTGGTAGGTTGCACGGAAACAGCCAGAGAGAGGCCATTTAGCAATCCATGAGTAATCCAACTACAACCGCCAAGCAGCTGGAAGTTCAGCGCATTGTCGATGTTCTGTCTAAAGCCATCGCGCAGCAACGTCTGCGTCCCGGCACCCGTCTGGTGGAATCACAGCTTGTTGACGCGCTCGGCGCTAACCGTAACCACGTTCAGGTGGCGTTACAGCGTCTGGCGATGCAACGCATTGTGACCATTGAACCTAACCGTGGTGCCATGGTGTCGCAGCCGACCGCAAAAGAAGCGCGTGAAGTATTTATCGCCCGTCGTGCTATCGAACGGGCGATTGTTGAATGCATTGGCCCGGAAGTGATCCGCCGCCACCGTCACCGCATCAACAGCCATTTACGCGGCGAACGCGAAGCTGTGCAATCCGAAGACCGGCGCGCCATTGTGCGTGAGCTGAGTGAATTTCATCTCATGCTCGGGGAAGTGTCTGGCAACGATGTGCTGAGTGAAATTTTGTCCAATCTGATGGTGCGCAGCTCGCTGATCGTCGCGCTGTATCAGCGTAATGAAGTGCCGTCGTGTCAGTGTGATGAACATCATGCGATTATTGATGCGCTCGAAGCAGGTGATAATGCGCAGGCGGCAGTCATTATGCAGGAGCATCTGGATGATCTGGAAGGGGTGTTGGATCTGAGTGACGAGGCCGCCGGAGAGGTCAATCTGCGTCAGGTGCTGTCTGATTTATAAAACCTGAAAAAGTCTGCCCGCCGTTTTTTCAGCGGGCAGCGGCACAGGTTACGATGATCTCAAATCGCGTAGCTGCGCACGGTTATTGTAGAAACGTTTGTAGGCAAGATAGCCGGCAATGATCGTTGATAAACTCGCGGTCGCCAGCAGCATAAACGTCACCATAATCTGATATTTAATGGCTTTCACCGGGTCGATACCCGCAAAAATCAACCCTGACATCATGCCCGGCAGGCTGACTATTCCGACGGTTTTTGCCGCATCCACGGTCGGGATCATGGCGGCACGAATGCTGTCGCGAATAATCCGGCCGGAAGCCATTTTTACCGGTGCACCGAGGCTGAGCATCTCGAGGATTTTTTGCTGATTATCGAGAAAACGCTGGTTAAGGTTGCTGTAACACAGCCCGACTGCCACCATAGCATTTCCGGCAATCATCCCCGAAATCGGAATCACCTGCATAGGCAGGAATTCAATCGAACCGCTCAGGATCAGAATCGTTAATGTCAGCGCGGTACCTGTTGTAATGGCGATAAACGAAATGATGAATCCGTTATCAATATTGCGGCTGCGTTTTTTGGCATTCAGGGCCGCATTTACGCAGATAAACAGCACCATCAGTACGGTTAACAGGCTGTTATTAATATCAAAAATGTATTTTAACACGTAGCCGACGATGATCAGCTGTACGATAGCGCGGGCGACACTCCAGATAATGTCTTTTTCCAGCCCGAGTTTTTCTTTCTTGCTGACGAGCAGGGCGACGACAACCAGGATCAGCGCGAGAGCCAGAGACTGGTTGGTAATATTATGCTGATTCATGCGCCGCGCTTCCTGGTAAATGACGG
Organism: Rahnella sp. RFA10(1/100); assembly: GCF_004195115.1. Classification (NCBI taxonomy): domain Bacteria; kingdom Pseudomonadati; phylum Pseudomonadota; class Gammaproteobacteria; order Enterobacterales; family Yersiniaceae; genus Rahnella; species Rahnella sp. RFA10(1/100). Next base: position 415,624 of record NZ_SEWR01000001.1, on the reverse strand, counting down.
GACAGGGTAATGACGTTTTTGGCGTGGCGGATTTCGTTGAGATCATGGCTTACCCACAATACGGCGATCTGCTCTTTCTCAACCAGCCCGGCAATAATGTCGTTGATATTGATTTTATTCTCTTCATCCAGCGCGCTGGTGATTTCATCCAGCAATAATATATCCGGCATAAATTGCAGATTGCGCAGCAACGCGACTCGTTGCTTTTCCCCCCCCGAAAGTTCCTGCGTGCGTTTGGTCAGCATATCTGCGGATAAGTTGACCCGTTGCAGCCAGCTGCGAAGCTGAGTGTCATCCGGCTTTTTATTGCGGATCTGATAAGGCAGGGCGAGGTTATCGTAAACCGTTTCGCCAAACAGCGACGGCGTCTGGAAGCAGTAGGACACGCGCTGGCGATACATTTCAGGTTTAATCTGCGTAACGTTTTCGCCTTTGAAATAAAGTTCTCCGCCGGTCGGATTTTGCAATGAGGCAATAATCTTCAGCAACGTACTTTTCCCGCTCCCCGAAGGACCGGTCAGTAAGGTAAATTCCCCCGGATTCAGGGTGAGGGAAACAGGTTCGAGCAGCGGTATATGGTTAAGCGTAAAAGAAACGTCTTGCAGACGAAGGAGATCGGTAGGAGTGGTCACGCCTGAAAAATCCTTAGGTAAGGAGGTTTTACTCCTCCCCTTAGCCGGAGAGGAGTAAAGAGGATTACTGAGCCGGTACCGGCGCTGGCGTCGGGGCTACCGGTGCTTCCTGTTCAGGGGTTGGTGCTGGCGCTGCCGGCCCGCCCAGGATCCCGAACAGACCTGCGAATTCCTGCAACGTCATTTTCTGGCCATTCAGGTCAACCTGATTGTCAGCGTAATGGAAGGTGCTGGAAATTGTGTCATCTTTCACCGTGGTCAGTTTGAACATCTGACCCATCGCGGCCAGACCCTGCACCTGCTGTTGCGCCAGTTTAGCGGCGTCGTCTGCATTGTAACCTTCCAGCTGAGCCACCTGTGTGGTCACCTGCGTCGCCATCGGCAGAGGAATTGTCAGTTTAGCATCTACCTTATTCACCATCTGAGATAACATCTGATCCTGAGCGGGTGCCGGGGTTGCGGCCGGATCTTTCAGATCCAGTTGGAGGTTGAAGCTGCTTTCGCCTTTGCTGTTTTTCCAGCTCAGCGGTGCAATGCTGATGCTCGGATTACCTTTGAGCAGCAGAGGCAGGTTAGCCAGCAGTAAATCGGCGGCCTGTTGCTGATAAACAGCCGGATCAATCTGGCCCTGTTGCATCAGAAGTGCGCGGGATTGCTGATTGTAGTTGTCTGCGAATTGTTTCATCGCAGCGCCATCCAGCTTGTCCAATTTCAGTGTCAGTTTGGCTGAACCGAAATCAGCCCCCTGAATTTTCAGTGCATCGATGGTGTAATCCTGCTGGCCGGCGATGTTATTGCCGTTTTCAGAGAATTTGCTCACCAGTTTGAAATTGTCGAGTGAACCCGCATCTTTGCCGTCAACATTCACCAGGATGTGTTTCACGGTCAGATTCTGATCACCTACACCGACCTGGAACTTACCTTGTTTCGTATCACTGTCCATGCTGAAACCGGCCAGGGTCACTTTTTCAAGCTGACCCCACTGATTTTTAGAGGTCAGGGCGACGCTGTCGGTGCTGGCGTCCAGTTTCATGGCCGTAAGATCTTTGTCCACATCAACATTAATTTTGCCACCGGAGAAGGCCAGCTGGCTTTCATCTTTCTGATAGGTTACCGGAATGATGTCAGCCGCCGAAGAACTCGCACCGCTGTAGGAAATACGGGTGTCAATCGTGACCAGAGACTTGCCTTTAGTCACATCAAACAGGCCTTTCACCGTTGGCGTGTTTTGCAGCTCTGAATGAACGGAAGCCATGCTTGGGATCAGGTTGAATTTTTTCAGCTGAGCGGCAGGGAAAGGGCCATGATCGATAGTTTCGATAAAGGCAATTTCGTCACCGGTTTTCAGTACGCTGGTGCCCGCAGTTGCGGCAGCAGGATCCGGTTGCAGCACAATACGCATCTTGCTGCTGAACAGACCGCGCTGGTAATCCTGATAGCTGACTTTCAGCCCGGCTTTTGGATAAGCACTTTGCAACTGGCCGTTGGCCGCCGCAATCTGTTCATCCATATGTTGTTCGATCAGTTTGCCTGTATACCACGAGACGCCTGTCCAGGCCGCGCCAAGGACTACAATGACGCTTACAGCGACTAACGACTTCTTCATATCTCTGTTTATCCTTATGAAATATCCCGAAAATAAAAAACGCCTTACGGCGTTATTAGTCTACAGAGTGTAGCTGAATCAGCAAATAAATCACCAAAATGGGGCGGTTAGCCCCATTTTGTTTGATCTACTGTTCATTTAGCGAGTGTATTGAACACACGTGCTATGCGGCCGTTACCGCTGACAGTTACCGGTGACTCTGTGGCTGACAGGAAACACGACTCACCCGGATTGAGCACCAGAGTTTGATTGTTCTTTAACAGAACACTCTGACCTTCAATACAAAAGATGATCGCGGCGCTGTCCTGCTCCAGTGTTTGTGGTTCAGCCGCCAGGCTATGGATCGAAAACGCGAAATCTTCGACCGGGATCGGGAAGTTGAGTTCCGCCCCCTTGACAACCGGCGTGGTCAGCAATTCCGACGCGGGTTTAGCGTTGAATTTCAGGTTCGCCAGCAGCTCAGGAATATCAATGTATTTCGGCGTCAGGCCGGCACGCAGAACATTATCTGAGTTTGCCATCACTTCCAGCGAGACCCCTTTCAGATAAGCATGCGGCGTTTCGGCATACAGGAACATGCCTTCCCCCGGTTGCAGGGTGATCACGTTGAGCAGCAGAGGGGAGAACAGGCCGCTGTCATCAGGATAAAATTCAGAAATGCTGCGGATGGTATCCCACGGCTCACCGTGTTGCTCATCCAGAACCGATTTCAGCACGTCCAGTGCCCGGGATTTATCTTCACCCTCCAGACTCAGCAGACCTGCGAACAAGGTGCGCAGGTGATCCACATCCGGAGACGTCAGGAAAGTCGCAATTAAGGGATGCGCACCGGCGACGGGTTGCAGGAGTGAAACCATTTCGCGTAACTCGCGGAAACCGTTCATGGCCTGGAAAGGCGTAAGGGCATAGACCAGTTCAGGTTTGTGGTTCGGATCTTTGTAATTACGTTCGGCCGCATCCAGCGGAATACCCGCCGCATTTTCTTTGGCGTAACCTATTTCGGCTGCACTCTTGCTCGGGTGAACCTGAATCGACAGAGGCTGATCAGCGCAAAGCACTTTAAACAGGAAAGGTAATTCGCCAAAGCGCCTGGCCACTTTTGCGCCCAACTGGGCAGTCAGATCGGCGGTGATTTGTTCGCGCAGGGAGACAGACTCACCGCGGGAATTCTCAACCTGAGAGCTACTTTTCGGATGCGCCCCCATCCACAGTTCAGCCATCGGACGGCCTTCTGAGTCTTTAATTCCATAGAGTTTGGTCAGCGCGTCTTTGCTGCCCCAGGCGTAATTTTGCACACCGTTATGCATCTTTTGCATTGCTTCATCCTGAATAGAAAATATTGCTGCCTAGTAAACAATGACGACGGGGGCTTTACAACTGCGAAGGCCCAAAAAGTGCGGCTGGCATGTATTTTCAGATTGGAGATCGAATCGAATTATACGCCTGCCTTATATGTCACTATAATCAACAGGCCGCCAACGGAAGCGTGGGAGCGCGTGCGGCAAACAAAAACCTGCGGAAAAACTGATTTTTCATCGTAATAAATATCTAAGGAGACAGTAATGGCATCTACTCGCATTGAAAAAGACTCAATGGGGCCAATTGATGTTCCGGCAGATAAACTTTGGGGCGCACAGACGCAACGTTCCCTCGAGCACTTTCGTATTTCCTCTGAAAAAATGCCTGCGGCGCTGATTCACGCGCTGGCACTGACGAAACGTGCGGCAGCCAGCGTCAATATGGACCTCGGATTACTGCCTGCTGAGCGGGCAAAGGCCATTATTGCCGCCGCTGATGAAGTGCTTGCGGACAAGCATTCTGCCGAATTCCCGCTGTCCATCTGGCAGACGGGTTCAGGCACCCAGACCAATATGAATATGAATGAAGTACTGGCTAACCGGGCAAGTGAAATTCTCGGTGGTGTGCGCGGGGAAGAACGTAAAGTTCATCCGAACGATGATGTGAATAAGAGCCAAAGCTCCAACGATGTTTTTCCGACAGCTATGCACGTGGCGGCGGTGATTGAACTGCGCGAAACCCTGATCCCGCAATTGAAAGTGCTGCATAAGACACTGTCTGATAAAGCGACGGCCTATCGTGATATTGTGAAAATTGGTCGTACGCATTTGCAGGACGCCACCCCGCTGACACTGGGCCAGGAAATTTCAGGCTGGGTAGCTATGCTGGGACACAGCCTGACGCACATTGAAAACAGCATACCGCATATTGCTGAACTGGCGCTGGGCGGAACCGCCGTCGGTACTGGCCTGAATACCCACCCCGAATACGCCGTGCGGGTGGCAAAAGCGCTGGCAGAACTGACTCAACAACCCTTCGTGACGTCCCCGAATAAATTTGAAGCACTGGCGACCTGCGATGCACTGGTTCATGGCCACGGTGCGCTGAAAGGGCTGGCCGCTTCGCTGATGAAAATTGCCAACGACGTGCGCTGGTTATCATCCGGCCCGCGCTGCGGGATTGGTGAAATCGCGATCCCGGAAAACGAACCGGGCAGTTCAATCATGCCGGGCAAAGTGAATCCGACACAGTGTGAAGCCATGACCATGTTGTGCGCACAGGTGCTGGGAAATGATGTCGCCGTCAATATTGGTGGCGCATCCGGTAACTTTGAGCTGAACGTATTTCGCCCGCTGGTTATCCATAACTTCCTCCAATCTGTCCGTTTGCTGGCAGATGGCATGAGCGGCTTTAACGAACACTGTGCAGCCGGCATCGAGCCTAACCGTGACCGCATTACTCAGTTGCTGAATGAATCGCTGATGCTGGTTACTGCGCTGAATACACATATCGGCTATGACAAGGCGGCTGAAATCGCCAAGAAAGCCCATAAAGAGGGGCTGACCCTCAAAGCCTCAGCATTAAAACTCGGTTATCTTACCGAAGAACAGTTTGACGAGTGGGTACGTCCTGAAGCCATGGTCGGCAGCATGAAAGTCTAGGAGACCGCTTTTTAATAAGGAAATGAGGTCCGGGAAACCGGACCTTTTTACGTTCCGGGCGGCTTACAACGGAAAATCCGTATATAAATGCAGACGTTTGATCAGCAGGTGCAGAGGTTGCGACTGCGGCTTATATTTATGCTTAACGGAAGATACATCGTAGTCATGCAATTCCCCTAACTTGGGCACCTGCATCATCGGCGAACGCAGGCACAATGCAATCAGCGGCAGCGGGCAGGGGTGTTGCACCTGTTTCTGGTTGTTGCGATACCACACACGGGCGATGGGCTGCACTTTCACCGGACGTTTAAATTTGAGCGCGGCATGTTCGGGCAGGCGCTTCACGTCTATCATCTCTCGGTTAATATTCTCCATCCATTGTTCCCGTGTATAAGGAGAGACTGCGCGTCCGGCATTCAGGCTTTTTTCCAACTGGGCCAGGACTTCTTCGCGGGTTACATTTTTTATGATGTGCTTATTCGCCCAACCAAAGCGCACCGAATCCGGATCATTGAGATAAGTCACCGAACGATAAGCGTTCAGCGTAATCAGGCCGCGAAGGTGGGTATGCACAAACTCAAACCGCTGTTCACGGGCGAGACCGGATTCGACGGTCACGATGTGTTCCAGTTCAGCTTTCAGCTTATTCACTTCTTCAATCAGCAGCAGGGCTGACTGATGCTCAGCCGTGTCTACGGCATAACACAATACACCCGGTAAACGGACGGCGGATTTGCTGCTGATATTCTCGTTATTATGATGAATAAACAGCCGCTTAAAATGTTGTAATGCCAGTTGCTGTGCATCTTCACCGGTATGAGGCGTGACCGTAATTTTGTCCGCCGGATTATGTTCTTCGCCTTTCACGACTTCCGGCAGCGCAAAAACCCGGGCCTGTAATAATTCCAGTTTCCCCAGAAAATTCCCCAGATCGTGCAATGCGATTTCCAGCTCGTTAAAACAACCGTTCATCCGGGCAATTAAATCATAATCTGCCATAAATCCTCCAGTTAGTTACAACATACAGTATAGGCAAGATTATTCAATGTGCACACATGAACTTTGCGGAAATCATAAACATCGCATAAAAACAATTTACCCAGACAGAAACTCAGTGCTTGCGGCTTTCAATGAGGAACCGTCCTAAACGGCCTAAACGGCCTAAACGGCCTAAACGGCCTAAACGGCCTAAACGACTAAACATGGTTCCATCCTTGTTTTAAAGAAGCGCAATATAATGGTTATACGAAAAAAAGATGATGACAAAAATCAATCTCGCTAGAATAAATGACTTTCTGATTTTAGGAGTTCGTGATGACTGACCTAATCCGTTGCCCGTGGGGTACGAATGACCCACTTATGATGGATTATCACGATCATGAATGGGGCAAGCCGGTGCGGGACAGCCGGGCCCTGTGGGAAAAACTGATGCTGGACGGTTTTCAGGCAGGATTATCCTGGCGGATTGTGCTGAAAAAACGTGATGCACTGCGGCTGGCTTTTTGCCAATTTGACCCCGTAAAAGTCGCCGGATTTACCGAAGAAGACATCGAACGGCTGATGAACAACGCCGATATTATCCGCTCCCGTAGTAAAATTACGGCAGTGATCGGGAATGCCCGTGCGTATCTCGCCATGCAGCAAGCCGGAGAAGATTTCGGTGAGTGGATTTGGTCACAAATCGGCGGAAAAGCAATTCAGCATAGCGGTCCGGTACCCACCCGGAATGCGATGTCAGAACGTATTTCGAAAGATTTAAAAAAACGCGGCTTTAAATTCGTCGGGCCGACAATTGTTTACGCCTGGCTGGAAGCCACAGGCCTGATTAATACTCATCATCCGGATTGTTTCCGACGGGCACAGGTGGCGAAAGAAATCTGATTAATGGTTGAAGAGAAGGGCGCGCAGGGAAGGGATCCCGTCGCACCCTGAGTCACTATAGAAGACGAAACTCAATCATAAACAGTTCGTTTAGCCCCGGATAAATCTCACTGATGACTTGTTTCAGTTCTGCCAGCGTCATGTTTTCCTGTATGGCGTGCTGATCGTTCAGATCGGCGAACTGTACGGGAGTAATCGCGATGATCTCAATATTGCAGAAAAATACGTCGTCTTCATAACGGCTGACGCGAACCTGATCCCCTGCTGCAAAATTCGCGTCGCTGGCTTCACGCAGGGTGATCGTTTTACGTCCGGCAAGAATATCAGCCTCAAAACGACCGTAAAAAGTGATGTTTTTCATAAACTTTCCTGCATTATAAGAATTGAAGATCCGGTGGATATGATAACGCGTGCTGCGCCCGCCCGAGGCAGATTTAACCAGGCAGCCACGCGAGACAAGTTCGGTCAGATGCCGTGTTGCGGTGGCCTTACTGACTTTTGCTACTTTCTGATACTGGCTTGCGTTTATGCCTTCAGCGAAACCTTTTTCGCCGCCATCGAGCAAACGGTTAAGCACTTTTATCTGTTCCGCAGACAGATTGCTGGCGTGATAAATCTGCCAGAAACGCGATTTATCCAGCGTCTGGTCAATGCGCTGAATTGCCGTATCCACAGTAGATTCAAGCATTTGCAAAAACCAGCTCAGCCAGTGTGTCAGATCCATGTCACCGCGCTGAGTTTTCTCAAGAACAAAATGCAGCGCGCCATCTTCGCAGGTATTGTTCCAGTAAGGACATTTCAAAATGGATTTCATTGAGGTGCGGTCATCAGAATTACCGGGCAATATGAATGACGGGTAAGATCTTTTATTCAGTTGAGCGGCGATGGCGGCATAACCGTCACACCAGTTGTCATCAATCAAATCACCGCTCAGCACAAGAGCGTCAGGCGTAATGAGATCAATCCACGCCAGTGCATGCTCAAAACGTGAGAGATTATCATTATTTTCTGCAGCATGAATGTCGGACACCTGAGCAATAATCACCAGAAACCTCCCGGAAGAAATCCCGTTAACGGAATAAGAACAATTCAATGTAGACGAGATAAGCTGGATAATCAAAGTACGCATAATGTATATTATGTTAAATAAGATATCCAGCTACGCACCCATTAGCTGTCTGTCCTTTATCAGGCCTCACCTGCTTCGGTGAACATTTCCAGACTGTCATCGATCACCGGCCAGATTGTTATTTTCTTCAGACTGCCCATCCGGCCTGGTGTGTACATCTATGATGTTTGATCGCGCTACGTGAATTCTGCGTTACTCTGCGCACAAGACTACTGCAGAATTCATGCAGCCACTCTCTCAAATGCTATAAACCCGCATAGGCCTTTTCGACTTTGGCCATATATCTGGGTGCCTGCGGTGCCGGATGATACTGACGGACATGCCAGTTAAAAGCTTCCGGCGTCAGCTGATTAATCATCTGGATTGCAGTCTGACGATTGCTGGAAAACGTCCGAAGCAGCGCTCCCGCACCGTTGGCATACGCAACTTCTGTAGCATAACGGCGCGTCACCGGATCGTTAATCCAGTTAAGCTGCTGACGTTGCAATGCACTGATATAGGCCGTGCCTAAATCAATGTTAGTTTCAGGATCCCGTAAATCATCATCGTCAGGACAACCTCGTTTCCCTTTATACCGGTAAGCGTCACAACCGCTGGTGGAAGCTTTTAGTTGCATCAAACCAATGGCATTGGAAGGACTGACCGCCCCGGGATTAAATCCGGATTCGACCTCAATAATGGCTTTAACAAGTTTACGGTCGACTTTATATTCATCCGCTGCATCTTCAATTTCATCATCCCAGGCATGGGTGTCGTATTTTTTATAATGGGGTTTACTTGAACAGCCAGCCAGAATGATCAGCATAACCAACGTGCTGAATTTTCTGGTTTTTTTAAACGATGAAATCATAATCTTCCAGAATTGAAATGAGTTATTCTCCGCGCTGATAAGATACCGTTATCGTCGCTCAGGATCATGTATTAATGAGAGTTTTACCGCGATTCAGCCGTACTAAAAGTGCGAAATGCGGTATGTCTGCCCTGCTCTCGCCTTGATCCGCTTGCTCAGGGACTCAATAAAAGCATTTGTGGATTTGACATATTTAATACACATTGTATTTTTAATGCCATGAACACATTTCTGATTATCGTCCCCGACGGGGGCATGCTATTCGAAGCAGCAGGTATTGCTGACATCCTGACGCAGGCAAACCGCCTGTTGCCCGATACTCATCCTGAAGCAAAAAACGCACCCTATCAGGTCACGGTGGCGACCACGCAACCGCACCGTGTAGTCCACGGCGTCTCAGGGCTTAACCTTCTTGCGGATCACCGGTTGTGCGATCTTGACCCGACATTGCCCCGTGACACTATCTTAGTGACCGGCAAAGGTCTGTCTGAAGCAGAAGGTTCAGACGTTGTCCGCTGGCTGCAACAGGCTGCACCTTCTGCCCGCCGCGTAGTGTCTGTCTGCGGCGGCGCATTATTGCTTGCCCAGGCAGGATTACTCAACGGCCGTCATGCCACCACCCACTGGCGTCTGATCGATACTCTGCAGTCACAATACCCGCAGGTAACGGTTGAGCGTGGCCCGATGTATGTTCAGGACGGGCCGGTATGGACGTCAGGCGGCGTCAGTTCGGGCTTTGATCTCACCCTTGCACTGGTCGAAGAAGATCATGGTTTCAGCATCGCCAAAAGTGTTGCTCAGGATTTAGTCATGTTTCTCCGGCGTCCGGGTGGACAGTCGCAATTCAGCCGCTACCTTTTGAATCAGGCCAGTGATGGCCCTATCCGCAAACTTCAGACGTGGTTACCTGAACATCTCACGGATGATTTGTCGGTTGAAAGTCTTGCTGAACGTGTTGCGATGAGCCCGCGAAACTTTACGCGCGTGTTCACCCGCGAAACAGGTATAACCCCGGCAAAATATGTTGAGGAAGTCCGGCTGAGTGCCGCGCGACAGCTTCTGGAACAAACGACACAAAACATAGAGCGCATCGCTCTCGCAACCGGCTTCGGTGGCGGGCTTAACCTGCGCCGCGTTTTCGAACGTAATTTACAACTGACGCCCACAGAATACAGAGAACGCTTTTGTTCCAAAATATTGGCGTAAATTGATCTTTTATTGTCATTTCCGCCAAATCATCTCCGTACTAGATTAACTGTAAAGCAGATAACTAAGGAGTTCATCATGGTCAAAGTAGGCATTAATGGTTTCGGCAGAATTGGACGGAATGTTTTGCGCGCCGCTCTCGGACGCAATGATTTCCAGGTGGTGGCAATTAACGATCTTACTGACAGTAAGACCCTCGCTCACCTTCTGAAATATGACTCACTCTCCGGTACGTTAAAAGCGGATGTTGAAGCTGGTGACGGCGAATTGCGGGTGGATGGTAAAGCGGTGCGCGTTTTTTCAGAACGTGATCCTGCGGCTATTCCATGGAGCACGGTGGGTGTGGATATCGTTATTGAAGCGACCGGTTTCTTTACTGAAAAAGCTAAAGCCGAAGTTCATATCACCCAAGGCGGAGCAAAACGCGTCATTATTTCCGCACCGGCCAAAAATGATGACATCACTATCGTGATGGGTGTCAATGACGGCGAGTACGATCCGGCAAAACATAAAGTGGTCAGTAACGGCAGCTGTACTACTAACGGTCTGGCCCCTGCCGCTCAGGTTTTGCATCAGACTTTCGGTATTGAACACGGTCTGATGAACACCACACATGCCTATACGAACAGCCAGGCGTTGCATGATCAGCCTGAAAAAGATTTACGGGGTGCACGCGCGGCAGCGGTTTCGATTGTTCCGTATTCCAGCGGCGCAGCGAAGGCGATCGGGAAAGTGATCCCTGAACTGGACGGACGTATGACCGGTTATTCCCTGCGTGTTCCGGTTCCTGTGGTCTCCATCGTTGACTTAACGGTTAACCTGAAACGTGAAGCGACAGTTGAAGAAATTAACGCCGCGTTCCGCAAAGCGGCTGAATCCGGTCCGCTGAAAGGTATTCTTGGTTACAGCGAAGAGCCACTGGTGTCGAGCGATTATCGGGGAGATCCCCGCTCCTCTATTATTGACGGGCTTTCCACACTGGTGATCGGGGGTAAGCTGGTGAAGATTCTGGCCTGGTATGATAACGAATGGGGCTTTTCAAACCGTCTGGTTGATCTGGCGTTGTTAATGGAAAAACGGGGTTTATAACCCTCTCTCTCTGCCTGAAAAATGACAGACACCGCCTTCAGGCGGTGTTTTTTTATGACTGACAGACTATCACCGGTATTAAAATAACACATTGTATGTTGTAACTAATATAGCAAAAAAGAGAGTCGGACTTTTGGCTCCGCTATCGAGGCTAATGAATCTTTCACTTGTCTCAAAATGTTAATGGCAGCCTGCCTTTTCTGGTAAATGTTGCATATCGTGCTAATCTGACGCCTCAAAAACACGCTTAAGCCCAGACAGTGAGGATCTCCTGTGACCCTATTACGCCGCCGCCCGGAAGCGACCTCGCCAGCCATCCGTTTCCTGCCTGAAACCATTCATATCGGCCGCCAGTTACGAACTTATTGCGATTCACGTTTTAAAACAATCGGTCTGACGCTGGCCCGGGGACAGGTCTTACTGCATCTGGAAGCCGCCAGCGGACGCCTGCCTCAGGGAGAACTGACAGCATTGCTGGAAGTGGAACACCCTACTGCCATTCGCCTGTTCGACAGCCTGGCTGAGCTGGGCCTGCTGGAGCGCTGTCCCGGAGAAACCGATCGTCGCTCAAAAGATATCAAACTGACGGAAACTGGAACCGAACTGGCAAATCAGGTGCGTATCATGACGGATGATATTCTGATCAGCGTTATGGAAGGCATTGAGCCAAAAGATGTGGATATCGCCCGGGGTGTTCTCGCCAGTATTACCGCCAATATCGCTGCGCTTTAAAGGGCGCTTTTTCCTTGTTTGATGCCCTTTCCCGCCTGTAATCATCACTTGGGTTATTGATTAGTTATCCGTTATTTTCATTTGTAAATATCATCAATATGAATAATTGGGTAGACACCCTTGAGATGAATTATTACATTATGTAGCAAGCTACAAACTCGCAGGGTAATGACTTACGAGGCATAACGATGACGACGCGTTCTGATTCAGATGTCCGGCAGGACGCCGGTGAATTATCAACACGGGAAGCATCACCACAGAAAGAACTCCCAGTAAAACCTGATAAACCCGCGCCGGTTCCGCCGTCACAACATCACCCTTTTGCCGTTCAGGTCAGTACCTGGTTGCTGCACTATCCGCGTCTGCGGATGGTTGTCTATGCCACAGCATCACTGATTATCGGGCTGACGCAGGGGCTTGGGATCAATCTGGTCAGCTCCAACCTGCCGGGCATACAGGGCTCGCTGGGCATTTCCAATGTGGAAAGTTACTGGCTGGTGGCAGCCTATACGGCAACCAGCGTTACCGGCACGATCCTGCTGTACAAAATCCGTACCCAGTTTGGTTTTCGTCGGTTTGGTGAATACGGGCTGCTGTTTTTTGCTGTGGCGTCTTTGGGACAGACATTCACTCATGATTTCCAGACCGCCCTGGCCGTGCGGGCTGTCATGGGTTTTGCAATGGCGTCGCTCGGACCGCTGGCATTATTTTATATGTTTGAGATCTTTCCGCCGGCTAAAAAACTGACGGCTGGATTGTGTTTCGGGCTGGCGGGCAGTCAGCTGGCTTTGCCTGTCTCGCGCATTATATCCCCGCATTTGTTAGATCTTGGCCACTGGCACCAACTGGCACCAACTGGCGACGCTGGAATCCGGCCTTTCACTTATCTGCCTTACCATTATCTGGATTTTGCCGCTTACCCATCCGCCACGGGTGAAAGTGTTTGAACGTACAGACTGGATAAGTTATCCGCTCATTGCCACCGCGGTGGCTTGTATGTCGGTGGTGCTGACAATGGGCCGTTATTACTGGTGGCAGGAAAAAGACTGGATTGGTGAAGTGCTGGTGGTCGGGATTATTGCGCTGACGCTGTCATTTATGGTCGAACTGAAACGCAAGAATCCCATTATCGATTTGCGCTGGCTGATGACGCCTGAAATGGTGCTGTTCACCGGGTCGATGCTCTTCGTACGCATGCTGTTGTCGGAACAAACGACCGGCATGGTCGGGTTTCTGAATCTGGTCGGATTGCTTAACGATCAGCTGATGGCGCTGTTTTGCGTCATTCTGGTCGCAACCTTCGCCGGACTGGTGGTAGTCAGTATCATTCACAAAGCCAACCGGATCGTATACATCCATCTGTTTTCGATTGCCCTGATTGCGATTGCCTCATTGACGGACGCCGGTTCCACGGTGGATACCCGCCCGGAGCAATTTTACCTGACACAAGGAATGATCGCCTTTGCCGGGGCGGTATTTCTGCCGACCGCTCTCTGGCTCGGGTTTATCCGCGCCCTGCAGTTTGGGCAAAGCCAGATCATCAGTTTTATCCTGGTGTTTCTCTCTACTCAGAATGTCGGCGCACAGGTTGGCAGCGCCTTCCTCGGGACGATACAGATCCTGAGAGAGAAATTTCATTCCAGCGTATTGGTCGAAAACATCAGCCTGCAAAATCCGCTGGTCAGTGAACGGGTTGCGCAGTACAGCCATTTACTGAAACCGGTATTAAACGACGGCACGCAACTCAATGCCGAAGGTCTGGCCCTGCTGAGCCAGAAAGTGACACAACAGGCCGGATTGCTGGCCTATAACGATGTTTTCAGGGTGGTTTTTTATATGTCGCTGGGCTGCTTTGCCGTCCTTGTCGTACACATTATTGTCGGACGGATCCTGATGAAGAAACAGACTGTCGGGTAATTGCCTTGTTTCTATAGACGAATAAAAAGAGTAAAGCGGAAAAACTGATGAAAAATATCTTTCGTTATCCATCGATTATTGTGGTGCTTTGTCTGGGTATTATCGGGGTCATGATCGTGTTGTACAGCTGGCAATTGTTCCCGTTCAACTCACAGGTGGAATCGACGGATAATGCCTATATCCGGGGCAATGTGACCCTGCTCAGCCCGCAGGTATCGGGTTATATCACTGACGTCAATGTGCAAGATTTCATGCCAGTCAAAAAAGGCGACGTGCTGTTTGTGATTGATGACAGTACCTACCGTCAGGAGTTGTTACAGGCAGAAGCGGCTGCCGCGCAGGCTCAGGTGACGCTGCAAAACTTTGAGCAGAACCGCGCCTCAGGTGCGGCCAACCTGCAACTCGCGGAAGCTGAACTGCAAAGTGCCCAGGCCGCGCACAGCAAAGCCTTGCTTGATACCGGACGTAACGGACCTTTACTGGAGAAAGGACTGGTTTCTAAAACCACCGGCGACGAGCTTCACGCCGCGCTGCTGACTGCGCAGGCTAATGTGGCTAAAGCCCGTGCTTCGGTGAATATTGCCCGACAGAATCTGGCGCTGGTCGATGCCAACAAAGCTTCACTGGCAGCCGCGTTGAAGGCGGCCCAGGCCAGAGTCGAAGTGGCACAAATCAATCTGCAGCATACGCAGATCGTTGCTCCGTCAGACGGACAACTCGGCGAAGTCAGCGCACGGCTCGGGCAGTACGTCAGTGCCGGAACACAACTGACCTCTGTTACGCCGAAACAGGTCTGGGTGACCGCCAATTTCAAAGAGCGCCAGCTGGCGGGTATGGCTGTTGGCACACCGGCGGTATTCACTGTCGATGCCTTGAATGATCAGGCATTTAAAGGGCATGTGGCCCGTATTTCCCCTGCGGCAGGTTCAGAATTCAGCATCCTTAAAGCGGATAATGCGACGGGTAACTTCACCAAGATTTCACAACGTATCGCCGTGCGCATTGAACTGGAACCTGGCCAACAAAGTGAACGTCTTCGGCCGGGAATGTCGACCGTGGTCAGCGTAGATACTGCGCAGGCGCCTGTCAGCCAGTAATATTCGCCACAAGCAGGTCAGAATAATAGCGCTGCGCGACATCAGGATGTGAGCGCAACCGCCCTTTCAGATAATTGAAACCCACATCGCGGAATAACGGATTCAGAGGATCGCTTGCCTCTCCCCGCGCTTCCTTTGCCAGTTCGGCTGGCAAAGGAAATAATGGCACAACAGCATCAAGCTGAGCCCCCAGGAAAAATGCCAGCGACAGGCGCTCATCCCCTTCAGGGGGTGATACAACCCGGTGTACCGTAGCACGCAAATAACCATGGGTAGCAAGTTCAAGCAACTCGCCGATATTGACCACCAGCGTATCAGGGACAGGCAACACGTTGACCCACTGCCCTGCTTCTACCTCAACCTGTAAACCGCGCTGTTCATCCTGCAACAGAAAACTGAGGAATCCGGAATCCTTATGTGCACCGACCCCCTGGTTTCCGGCACCCGGCGTACGCCCCGGATAACGGATCAGTTTGATATGTTCATTCGGTTTTTCACCATACAGTGGATCAAAGGCCTCTTCCGGCAGTTTCAGTGCCAGCGCAAAAGCACGCAAAAGACGCAACGACATCGCCGTCATTTCCCTTTGCCAGCGTAGCAATAACGGGCGCAATTCCGGCAATGCTTCCGGCCACTGATTCGGCCCCTGTAATCTTGCCCATGCAGGCGTACTTTCTGTCACCGGTAGTTTTGGCCGCTCCGCGCCGAGATCAAACTGTTCGCGCCAGTCCGGCTGACCGCGGGTCATCTCCGAGGCAGCACGGTTATAGCCACGAAAGTGTGACGAATTAATCATCGCCACAGCCAGTTTGTCTTCCTCAGGCAGTGCAAAAAATTGCCGGGCAACCCGCTGAACATCCTTCAGTAACTGCGCATCAACGCCATGATTTTTGAGGTAGAAAAAACCAATCTCACGGGCGGCGTAACGCAGTTGTGCAAGGAATTCTTCCCTCTGTCCGGGCGTTGTGGAAAACTGGCTGAAATCGATCAGAGGGATAGGGGAAGATATCTGGCTCATCGCGCGCTCCGCAGTGATGTTGTTAATAATCATCAACGCTATCACGGTTGCCCGATAACAGACCAATAGCCAGATGGTCTGGTTTATACTTCAGGGTTATGAACGAAAGGCAAAAATATCCGGCCCTTCCGTGGACCGGACAACGCATTTATTCGCAGGTTTTTAAAGACTTAACGTTTAGTGCCGAGATAGCGATATACCACCGCCAGATCCTTCCCGCCATAACCGGCATCGACCGCGCCCTGCCAGGTCTGACTGATTCGTTTCATGACCGGCAGTTCAAGATGACTGCCAGCCTCCAGTGCCAGATTGATGTCTTTCAGCGCCCAGGTCAGTTGCATCTGCGGGGTATAATCATCGCTTTTGAACATCTCCATTTTGCCCCTGATATAGGGGGCTGCCAGCGGACCACCTTCCAGCACATTCCACAGATCGTCAGTGGTGAATCCCAGTGCTTGTGCAAGCTGCGTCGTTTCTGCAATACCTTCCATCATGGCAATCAGCCAGGCATTGACCACCAGTTTCATTCTGGAGGCACGTCCGGCTTCACCGAGCCATTTTGTCGCTTTGGAGATAGCGGCGAATACCGGTTCAATGGCGGCACCGGCTTCACGATCACCGCTGGCCAGCACCACAATTTGCGCCTGCTCGGCCGGGGCTTTGGTGCCGGAAACCGGTGCATCAAAGAATACGACATCAGGACGCTGCGCTTTAATCAGCGCAATCAGCGCGTCTGTCGCTTCAACGCCGAGGGTTCCCATCTGGGCAATAATCCCTCCCTGTTTCAGACCGGCGAGCACACCGTTGTCCCCCTGACAGACTTCAAGTGACGTTTTGCCGTCGGACAACATCGTGATTACCACGTCCGCGCCTTCAGCCGTTTCGCGTGGTGTACGGCCTTGTGTAGCACCGGCTTCCACCAAATCATCACCGCGTGAAGCCGTCCGGTTCCAGACACGGGTAGAGAACCCTTTTTTGATCAGGTTAGCGGCGAACGCATGCCCCATTGCGCCCAGACCCAGTACCGCGACCGTGGGTTGTTGCTGACTCATACCTGACTCCTTACGTGAATAATGTATGTATAAAAAGGCTACCACCCCGGCCCTCTGTCCGCGGCATGGCTTCTGTAAGCGAATGCAACAGAAAGGCTGATATTACTTAACCTGTGCTAACTAAGTGGCGTAACATACGCGCTTTCGTGCCTGGCGTTAGCGATGGGTTTATCCGGGCAGCTAATGATTTGACTGATATTTTTCAGGAGTGACAAGCATTATGAGTAAAGTCGTATTAATCGGGATTGTTTCGGTCATTTTCGTTTTGATGGTGCTGATGCTGGGCTCAGTGTATGTCTATCCGTGGTGGATGCAACGCTCCACAGAAGGCGCCTGTGCCGATATCAGCAAGAACAATGCCATCGATACTGTTACCCGTGATTACATGGAAAACCGCATTCCAAACTGGGGTAACGACAAAGACAATATGGGCACATCAGTGCCGGTACTGAATTTCATCAGCGATGATGTTAAAGAAGACAAAGGGACTTACCACATCCCGTTCAGCGCAAAAGGCCCGAATGGTACCCTGGGTTATGTCGCTCACTTCAACTGTTCCAACCATTATGTGAAGTATTCAACTGTCGAGTGATTTTAGGGCCTGGCGACCCGGCGGACCTTTAGGTCAATACCCTGGGTCGCCGCCCTCCTTAAGGATGCGCGCTCAGTCACCCGCTAAGCCGATTCCCTCTCCACCAGCGCTGGCGGCAGGATAATATTCTGCGCTTCCAGATTTTGTCCCCCAATCCTCATCAGTAAGCGCCTCGCTGTCGCATAACCGATTTCGCGTGCGGAATTGGCAATGGAGGTCAGCGGCGGTTCCGTCAGTTCCGATTCCGGCGCATCTTCCATTCCAATCAGGGCAATTTTTTGCTGGAAGAAGCTGTCTACCGCCCCGCCACCCACTTGCGCACCGGTACGCAGCACGCCGAAATAGGCGCCCAGCGCGACGGATGATTTATGGCAGACAATTGCACTGATTTTCGGGTAGCGGGATAATAAAGTTTCGGCAGCATCGGCGGCACATTTATGCTGATAATCACACTCGATAATCCATTCGCTGCGAAATGGCAGGCCGTATTGCAGCAGCGTGGCGCAGAAACCGCCGAGACGTTCGGCGCGGGTTAACGAATTGCTCAAACCGCCGAGATAGGCAATTTGTTTGTGGCCATGTTTGATCAGATATTCGGTGGCCATTTTCGCTGCGAGCATATTATCGGGTCGGACAACATCAACCCCTTCGATCCCCCCGGAACGTGCCGCGCAGATCAGCGGGACGTCATATTCTTCGGCCTTTTCTTTCAGCCCGGCGAGGGTATTTACGCCACCGGCGATCACAATGCCATCTACGCCGTGGGTCAGCAAAGTCTCGAAACAGCGCATCAGCCCTTTACCGGACGGGCCGCTTTGCAGCAGAAACAACACTTTGCCCTGCGCTTCAAACATCTCACTGAGACCGGCAGTCATTTCGGCATAAAACGGTTCACAAATATCGCGGACAATCAGCCCGACCACGCCGGATTCGCCACCGCGCAGCGTACTCGCCTGACGGTTGCGCACAAAACCCAGCTCATCAACCGCACGGTTAACCCGTTCTGCTGTTATCCGGGAAATACGCCCCTTACCGCTGAGCACCAGCGAAACCGTGGTAACGGAAACGCCGGCATGCTGCGCCACATCTGTAATGGTGATTTTTTTATGATTCATCGGCTGTTGTCGTTCATTTGAAATTCCATAAAACGGGATCCCTTCCCGCCCGCCGTATCCGAAAACCGGAATAATTAGCGTGGTCAGACAGTTATACCTAATCCAGCCTGCCGAGTAAAACGTTTAACCTTATTTAACCCATATTGCAGAAGGCACCATCAAATAGTGTGAGTTCAGACACGTATTATTTAGGTAAAACGTTTTATCTTAGCCGCCATCAACAAGTCGCTTAATAAAACAACTCAGGGAGCGGGTATGCCTGCCAACAAAAAACAACGTGTTACGCTTTGGGAGTTCTTCCAAAGCTTAGGGAAAACTTTCATGCTGCCGGTCGCTCTGCTGTCGTTTTGCGGCATCATGCTGGGCATCGGCAGTTCGTTAAGCAGTCATGATGTGGTGACGCTGATCCCCGCATTAGGTAATCCGATCCTCCAGCTGGTTTTCGTCTGGATGAGCAAAGTCGGGTCGTTTGCCTTCAGTTTCCTGCCGGTGATGTTTGCTATCGCTATCCCGCTGGGTATGGCGCGTGAAAACAAAGGCGTTGCTGCCTTCTCCGGTTTCGTCGGTTTCGCTGTACTGAATCTGGCGATTAATTTCTTTCTGACCGCTAACGGCACCTTGCCTACCGTCGATCCGCTGGTGCTGAAGGCCAATAATATCCAGATGATCCTCGGCATCCAGTCTATCGACACCGGTATTCTGGGCGCGGTCATCGTCGGTATCATTGTGTACATGTTGCACGAACGCTACAACACGATCCGTCTGCCGGATGCGCTGGCATTCTTCGGTGGCACGCGTTTCGTCCCGATTGTTACCACCGTGGTGCTTGGTCTGGTCGGTTTGCTGATCCCCCTGATCTGGCCTTTCTTCGCTGCTGGCATTAACGGTCTGGGCCGTCTTATTCAGGGAGCAGGTGTATTTGGCCCGATGATTTTCGGTTCCGGTGAGCGTCTGCTGTTACCCTTTGGCCTGCATCACATTCTGGTTGCATTGATCCGCTTCACCGAAGCTGGCGGCACGCTGGATGTCTGTGGCCGCGAAGTGAGCGGCGCACTGACCATCTTCCAGGCTCAACTATCCTGCCCGACCACGCACGGTTTCTCTGAAAGCGCGACGCAGTTCCTTTCTCAGGGCAAAATGCCTGCCTTCCTCGGTGGCCTGCCGGGTGCGGCTCTGGCGATGTACCACTGCGCGAAACCTGAAAATCGTCATAAAATTAAAGGCCTGCTTATTTCCGGCGTCGTAGCCTGCGTTGTTGGCGGCACCACTGAACCGATCGAATTCCTGTTCCTGTTTGTGGCGCCGGTTCTCTATGTGATCCACGCCATCCTGACCGGCCTGGGCTTCACCATTATGTCCGTGCTGGGTGTGACCATCGGTAATACCGACGGCAATATCATCGACTTTGTGGTATTCGGGATCCTGCATGGCACTGCGACCAAGTGGTATCTGGTGCCGGTAGTGGCCGCTATCTGGTTCGCGGCTTATTACGCTATCTTCCGTTTCTCTATCGTGCGCTTTAACATCAAAACGCCGGGTCGTGAATCTGAGAATATGCCTGCTGCCGCCGCCGTGCCGTCTTCCAGTAAATCTGGCTACAACGTGCCGGTTATTTTGAGTGCGCTGGGCGGTGCCGGTAATATTGTTTCACTGGATAACTGCATCACCCGCCTGCGTCTTTCCGTTGCGGATATGTCGCGGGTTGACGATGCCACGCTGAAAGCTAACCGCGCTATCGGTGTCGTTCATCTTAACGAGCATAATCTGCAGGTCGTCATTGGTCCGCAGGTACAGTCGGTAAAAGATGAACTGGATTATCTGATCCGTACCGCAGCCAGTCAGCCAGCACCGGAACCGGAACCGGTGATAGCGTAATACGATTAACAGGGCGCCTCCGGTCGCCCTTTTCAGCTTTATTCAGGGAGTGAAAAAATGACTTTTGATTTCTCCACCGTTACTGACCGTCATGGCACCTGGTGCACCCAGTGGGATTACGTCGCTGACCGTTTCGGCAGCGCAGACTTACTGCCATTTACCATCTCCGACATGGATTTCCCCGCCGCGCCCTGCATTCTCGATGCGCTGCAAAGACGGTTGCAACACGGCGTACTCGGTTACAGCCGCTGGCATCACGATGATTTCCTCGGCGCGGTAGCGCACTGGTTTCAGCAGCGTTTTAACAGCCGGATTGACCGGGAAAGCGTGGTCTACGGCCCGTCGGTGATTTACATGGTTGCGCAACTGATCCGTCAGTGGAGCCAGCCGGATGATGGCGTGGTGACCTTCACTCCGGCCTATGATGCGTTTTTCAACGTGGTAAACGGTAATCAGCGCAATATGATGGCCTGCCCGCTGCTTAAAAACAGTAATGACTGGTCGCTGGATGCGCAACATCTGGAAAGCCTGCTGGTGCAACCAACCTGTTCTGTACTGTTGCTGTGCAGCCCGCACAATCCGACCGGTAAAGTCTGGACACGGGAAGAACTGACACTTATCGCTGAACTGTGTGAGCGTCACAATGTGCGGGTGATCAGCGATGAAATTCACATGGATATGGTCTGGGGCGAACACCGCCACACGCCGTGGAATGACGTGGGACGCGGAGAATGGGCGTTACTGACCTCCGGGTCGAAAAGTTTTAACATTCCGGCGCTGACCGGCGCTTACGGACTGATCAGCCATAAAGCCTCACGCGAGGCGTATCTGCACCAGCTGAAAGCCTGCGACGGCTTATCATCTCCGGCCGTGCTTGCCGTTCATGCGCACGTTGCGGCTTATCATCACGGTGAACCCTGGCTGGATGCGTTACGGGAATATTTACTGGGCAATCTGCGTTACGTGGCGGAACAACTGAACGCCGCATTCCCGCCGCTCAACTGGCAGCCGCCACAATCCACCTATCTGGCGTGGATTGATTTACGCCCGCTGGGTATTGACGATAAGCAGTTACAAAATGAGCTGACCGGGCATCAAAAAGTCGCCATTATGCCGGGTTATACCTATGGTGAAGAAGGTAACGGTTTCCTGCGTCTGAATGTCGGCTGCCCGCGATCGAAGGTGGAAGCCGGTGTTGAAAAATTAATCACTGGCATCAGAGAGTTGGTCTAACTCCTCCCCCTGCGAAGGGGAGGAAGCAAATTCACCCCCCTTCTTGTTGCGCAACAACATTTCATTCAGGGTGATTCTCCCGTTATAATGCCCCGCACATTTCAATAATAATGAGTGCACACCATGATCGACACACGCCTTCCCCTGACAGACATTCACCGCCACCTTGATGGCAACATCCGCGCTCAGACTATTCTGGATTTAGGCCGTCAGTTTAATCTGACCTTACCTGCCAGTGAACTTGAAGCGCTGCGCCCGCATGTACAGGTGATGCATACTGAACCGGATCTGGTAAGTTTCCTGCAGAAACTCGACTGGGGCGTTAAAGTGCTCGGCGATCTGGATGCCTGCCGCCGCATTGCTAAAGAAAACGTTGAAGATGCGGCGCGCGCCGGTCTGCATTACACCGAACTGCGTTTCTCTCCCTATTACATGGCAATGAACCACAAACTTCCGGTCGCGGGTGTGGTGGAAGCGGTCATTGAAGGGATCCGCGAAGGTCAGCAGCATCATGACATCGATGTGCGTTTGATCGGCATTCTGAGCCGTACGTTTGGTGAAGACGCCTGTCTGCAAGAACTGGAAGGTTTGCTGGCGTACCGCGACGGCATTACCGCGCTGGATCTGGCCGGTGATGAACTGGGTTTCCCGGGAAGTCTGTTCCTCAGCCATTTTAACCGTGCGCGCGACGCAGGCTGGCATATTACCGTTCATGCCGGTGAAGCCGCAGGCCCGGAAAGCATCTGGCAGGCAATCCGTGAACTGGGCGCTGAGCGTATCGGCCATGGGGTAAAAGCCGCACAGGATCCTGAACTGATGGATTTTCTGGCCAAACATCAGATTGGTATCGAATCCTGCCTGACCTCTAACATTCAGACCAGCACCGTCGCGTCTTTTGAGCAGCATCCGCTGGCGATTTTTCTGCGCCATGGCGTGCTGGCCTCCATCAATACCGATGATCCGGCAGTTCAGGGCATTGAGATTGCTAACGAATATCATGTCGCTGCACCGGCTGCCGGACTGACGCAAAACGAAATCCGCAAGGCACAGGAAAACGGCCTGACGATGGCATTCCTGACAGCCGCTGAGAAGCAGGCAATTCGCGACAAAGTGTCGGCATAACGCTTTTCACCCAATAAAAAAGGGCGGGAATGTTCTCCGCCCTTTTCTTTTCATTCAACGGATTACACCGTTTTCACTTCTTCTTTCTTCACCTGCGCGGCGGCGTCTTCACGCGCCACACGTCTGGCATAGCGTGAGGCCAGTACCGCACAGACCATCAGCTGGATCTGATGGAAAATCATCAGAGGCAGCACCATCGCGCCCACGGCAGCAGCCGGGAACAGCACGTTCGCCATCGGAATACCGTTCGCCAGACTTTTCTTCGACCCGCAAAATACAATGGTGATTTCGTCTTTGGTGTTAAAGCCAAACAGCCGCGCCACACAGGTGTTGATGATCAGCACAATGGTCAGGAGAACAATCGAACAACCGAGGATCGCCAGCAGCGACCAGCCGTTGATCTGATGCCAGATCCCCTGCACAACCGCTTCACTGAATGCCACATAGACCACCAGCAGAATCGATGAACGGTCGGTGACGTTGACGATTTTCTTGTGCCGCTGTACCCAGGCACCGATCAGCGGACGGCAAAGATGCCCGATGATAAACGGCACCATCAGTTGCAGCACAATGGAACCGATGGCATGTAAGGTGTCACTGGTACCGCCCTGTGTATGCATCAGCAAACCAACCAGCACCGGTGAAAGGAACACCCCGAGAATACTGGACGCCGACGCGCTGCAAATTGCCGCCGGAATGTTACCGCCAGCCACCGAGGTGTAAGCAATCGCAGACTGCACGGTCGCAGGCAATGCACAAAGATACAGAAAACCGTAGTACAACGTCGGCGTCAGAATGCCCACCGGCACCAGCCATTTCATGCCAAGACCGAGCAGCGGGAACAACGCGAAAGTGCTAAGGAACACCACTACATGCAAACGCCAGTGGCTGATACCCGCCATGATCGCTTCGCGGGAAAGCTTCGCGCCGTGCATGAAAAACAGCAGTGCAATAGCGGCTGTGGTCAGATAGCCGAAGAAGGTTTTATAAATCCCTTCACAGGGAAAAAATGAAGCGATCACGACAACACAGACCAGGATCAGCAAAAACTTATCGATTTTCAGACGTTGTAACCAGGACATGAACCTTCCTTGCAAAATGAATAACAAATGAAAAATAAGAGTGTCACCGGCGTGACACTCTGGAAAACGGGATCCTGTGTTAGTTGCTGATGACTTTCAGGGTCGCCTGTTGTTCTGAGGACTGCATCCCCAGTTCGAGCATTTCCATCACGCGGATGGCATCCCCGGCGGGTACCGGATTTTCACCCAGCCCGTTAATTGCATCGCGTACACCGGCATAATAAGCCGGATAGTTGCCCGGAATGGTCAACAGCGATTTCTCTGCCAATACGCCGTCGTGGCTGAGCGTAATGACGCCATCACGTTTATCAACCCCCCAGTCCGGCTGCGGCAGACGTTCACCGGCTTTCAGACGATCTTCCTGCGGATCCAGCCCAAATTTCACGTAGCTGCCTTTTTCACCCTGCACGATAAACCGCGCCGTTTCAGCAACGGCATAAACCGTGCTGTGCAACACCACGCGACGTCGCGGATAAGTCAGCACTGCGTTGAAGTAGTCGACGGCTTTACCGCCCGGCCGCAGTACAGCCAGATCCGCCTGCAATGTTTCCGGCAATCCGAACAATTGCAGCGCCTGATCCAGCAGATGCGAACCCAGATCGAACCAGATGCCGCTGCCCGGCGCCTCACTTTCACGCCACCGTTGCAGCACCTGGGGTTTATAACGGTCATAATGGGATTCGAAATAGACAATATCGCCGAGCGCACCTTCTTCAATCAGTGTCTTAACCGTGAGGAAATCCGAATCCCAGCGACGGTTATGGAACACCGACAGCACCTTACCTTTTTCACGCGCCAGCGCGTCAAGTTCGCGGGCTTCATCCAGCGTCACGGTAAAAGGCTTGTCGACGATGACATGTTTACCGGCCTCCAGCGCCAGTTTCGCCAGCGGGAAATGGGTGGTATTGGGCGTCGGGATCACCACCAGATCAATGGACGCATCGGCAAACAGCTTTTCCGGCGAATCTATCACCTCCACATTGGGCCAGTCCGCATGGACTTTGCCCGCATCACTGCTGGAAACCACCGCCAGCTCGATACCGGGCGTGCCGTCAATCAGAGGTGAATGAAAGGTTTTGCTGGCGAAGCCGTAGCCGACAAGGCCTGTACGTAGGGTCTGGGTCATGAGAGGTTCCTTTTTTTGGCGGTCTTATTTGCAGGACGCTAATCCTCTGATTTGACACCAGCTCCGCAGGATGAACAAGTGAAAATTTGTCCTGTCTCTTTGCACCTCTCCCACACAGAACCGGGTCGGTGTTTTGCTCCTCGCCCTGCGAAGGGGAGGGAGTTACCGCCCGATGAATGCATTAATATCTCGCGCCAGATCCAGCCGCATCCCCTGCTCCCATATCCTCTCTGCCCCTTCCACCGAAATCACCCGTGTCGCCAGCGAGATAAATTTCTCTTTCAGTTGCTCATCAGAAACCGGATTCCCCGGTGCGCCGAGCGCAATATCTACCCGCACGGTTTGCGATGCGCCAGAGCGGGTGATGAGCGTAACATCCGGCTCGCCGTCGGCACTCAGGGTATCGTCTTCCTGCAAATCAATCCGGCGGATCATCGCCAGTAAATCCGGATCCTGGCGTTTATCGGTGTCATACGCCGGCAGACCTGCGTGTCCGAACACCACGCGGGCGGCAATGGCGTAACGGATACTCATCTGCGCGGCGGCCAGTGTGGCAATTTCGTTGTCACCGCACATGCCACTGAGGAACGGGCAAAGACGCACGACGATTTTTTCGACATCCCCTGCGCCGGCATTCAGCCTTTCCAGCAAAATACCGGTGGCATCGATGGCGGAATGTGTGCCACGACACGAGGCATAAGGTTTGATGGAACAGCGTTCCAGCTTCCAGATCTCCCCCAGTTGTGCCGTCAGGGCTTGCGGCGTCGCACTGGCCGGTGCCAGCGTGGAAAGAAATCCACCCCATTTGTCCCCGAATAACTGCGACGGTCCGCTGATGCCTTGTCTGGCGCTCAGCGCAGCCAGCACCCCTCCTTCGGCAGCGCGTCCTGCATGCAATTTTTTACTCTGCGAACCGTCGTGGATAAACGCCCACAATCCGCCGCTGAAACTGCCAGAAATGCCTAACGCCGCGCTGACTTGTTCCGCATTCAGCCCCATTAATTTTCCGGCTGCAGCCGCCGCACCAAACACACCGCAGGTAGAGGTCGAATGCCAGCCCGCACCATTATGGGGTGAATATCCGCCACAGGCTTCAAGCACGCGGCGCGCCACGTCATAACCGATCACGACCGCCGTGATAAATGCTTTTCCGCTGACCGGCTGCGGACATAACGGCAGGACCGCCAGCAAAGCAGGAATGACCACTGCGCCGGAATGATCGCAGCCACCGGTGTCATCGAGTTCCAGCGCATGTGCCGCCACGCCGTTAAGCAGCGCGGCGTTGCGCGGCGATGTCAGTTCACGATAGCCCCACACCGGCGAAATCGGGAAAGCGCCTTCACTGAGGATCATCGCCGCCACCTCTTTTGCGACATCGCTGGTGGAACCCACCAGCCCCGCGCCGAGCGTGTCGAGGATGTGTCGTTTGGTGCGCTCAACCAGCCGTCCTGGCAAATCATCAAAACGGGTATTCACCACGAATTCGGCCAACATTTGCTGCTGTGTGATATTACTCATGGCTGACTCCCGGCGCAGTGTGTTGCATCCAGATTTGCGCCGGATGCGACGCCTCGTTTTGCGGCCGGTTCTGCGACCACCAGTCAGCGACTTCCCCGGCCGTCGCTACCCAGACATCAGGATGTGACGTGATGTGATCCAACAGTTCCGCCAGCATACCAATCCGCCCCGCCGTGCCGATCACTTCCGGATGCAGTCGCAGCACGTAGCACAAACCAAAACGGTGAAATCCGTCAAAATCCATCTTCATATTACCGAGGGTGTGGCGGTAAGAGGCAATCCGCGACTGTGCCGGCGGCACCGCCGGGCTGAGGTTAAACGCGAAATACGGTTCGTCTTCCATTTCATAATGCAGCGGCAATTCCACCAGCCGCGACGGCTGACCGTCCTGCACCGGCTGGAAATACGGTAAATCATCGCCGCGCCAGCCGGATGTCCAGCTGAACCCTTCGTCCGCCAGCACATCCGTAAAGCCCGGTGCCCAGTTACCTGCAGGCAAACGAAAGCCGCGCGGCACTTTCCCGGTCAGCGCTTTCAGCGCCGCTTTACCTCTTTGCAGGCTGTCAGTTTGCTGATGCAACGACAGACCGTCAAAATGGGCGAATTCATAGCCGCAGGTCGCCAGTTCGTGCCCGGCGCGGTCTATGTCACGGATCTTTTGTGGATTCTCATCCGCCACAATGCCCGGTACACACCACGAGCTGCGCAGATTTTTCCTCTCCAGTAACGCCAGCAACCGGTCGATACCGCGCAGCGTGCCATAACGCCAGACGGACAACGTTTTTTCGCGTCCGGCCACCGCAGGTACCTGGCTGAGAATGCCGTGAATATCATTGAAATCAACGGTGATTACCACTGCAGAGCGGTAACCTGCCGGCCAGTTATGATCAGTCATTGGCATGCTCCTGCATCCACCAGTGGGCGACTTCCCGGCAACGCGCAAACCACACGTCATCCCGCGCTTTCAGGTGCGCAAAAAAAAGGTCGAGTAACATAATGCGGCCAGGTTTTCCGCTGATTTTCGGATGGAACAACGTGGTCAGACTCAGCCCTTCGTTCATGGCACCGTCGAATTCACGGCACCAGTTATCCAGCGTCAGTTCATAACTGGCGGTGCGGTCTAACCCTGAGGGGAAATTCGGCTCGCGGGTATAGGCTATAGAGGCGTAATCGTCCATTTCCCAGCGGCCGGGGATTTCCACCAGCGGGCGTTCATAACCGGGAACGCTGATGAGATAAGGCCGGTCGTCGCCGCGCATGCTGCTGGAATAGGTCACGCCGGCTTCCAGTAGCATGGCAGGCGTTTCCGGATGCCAGTCACCGGAAGGCGTACGAAAACCTTCGGCACGGATGCCCAGAAACTGCCAGAAAATCTCACGGGATTTTTGCATCACCCATAACTGTTTCTCCGCGCTGATGGCGTAAAAAGACTCATGACGATAGCCGTGATACGCCACTTCATGCCCGCGTCCGACAATCGCCTGACACTGTTTCGGCCAGTTTTCCACCACCCACGCCGGAATAAAAAAAGTCGCCGGAAGCTGGTGGTCATCGAGCAAATCAAGGATGCGCTCCAGCGCGCGATAGGGCCCGTAAGCGCCGAAGGTAAAGTAATCCGCTTTCTGCCAGAGGGTGCCGTTAAGCATTGCATCGCCGGTCGGGCCGTCGAGATCAAACGCCAGCGCCATGCAGCCGCGTTTGCCTTGCGGCCATAAACTGGCCGCCTGTTGTGAAATCGTCATGAGTCAGTCCGTCGCCTGAGGTTATTTGCCTTTGTTAATGGTCACTTCTTTGATTGCGCCATCCTGCAGGCCCCATTTGGTGAGGATTTTCAGATAAGTGCCGTCAGCGATCATGTCGGTCAGCGCACCTTTCACCGCATCAATCAGCGGCTGATCGTCTTTGCTGATCCCCATGCCGGTCACCTGATAGGCAAAGGCTTTACCCAGTGGTTTATAAGTGTCTTTTTCCAGGTTCATGATGTACGGCAGGGTTTCGCTGCCCTGCACCACGCCTTCAATGCGCCCCTGGCGCAGCTGGGTACGTGCATCCGCCGTACCTTCCGCACCAATCACCACAATGGCGGGTTTGCCTGCCGGAACACAGTTGGCTTCGCTCCATGCCGCGATTTCAGCCGGGAATGTGGTACGGCGGCTGGTGCCAACTTTTTTGCCACACAAGTCCAGCATGGTATTGATTTCTTTGTGCGCGACGGTGGTATAGAACTGCGGTCCGCTGTTGTAGTAATCAACAAAGGTCGCGATATCCTGACGCGGTTTGGTGTCGGTCATGCCGGATAAGATCATATCGACACGTTTAGTGGCGACGGCGTTAACCATTTGTTCGAAGCCGATTTCCTGCCAGCTGATTTTGCGGTTCAGGCGTTTGCCGATTTCCGTGCCCAGATCGTAATCCATACCGGTCAGATTACCGGTCGCGGGATCTTTGAATTCCAGCGGCGGATAGTTCGGCATCATCGCCACTTTGATTTCGTCTTTTTGCTTCAGCTCCGCCGCACCGGCACCGGAAACAACGCCGTTCAGCAGGACGCCGGCGGTAATGAGGGACAACAATGTTTTTTTCATAAAGGCATTCCCATAGTCAAAAGTTAACGTCAAAAAGGTCAGATCAGGACGGCAGAAATAAAGTTCTGCGTCCGTGGATTTTGCGGGTTGAGCAAAATATCTTCCGGATTACCGCTTTCTATAATTCCGCCTTCGTCCATAAAGACCACGCGGTTTGCCACTTCCCGCGCGAAACCTAATTCATGCGTGACCACAATCATGGTCATGCCCTCTGCCGCCAGGCCGCGCATCACCGCCAGCACCTCGCCGACCATCTCAGGATCGAGCGCCGAGGTCGGTTCATCGAACAGCATCACTTTGGGTTTCATCGCCAGCGCCCGGGCAATCGCCACGCGTTGTTGCTGGCCGCCGGAAAGTTCCAGCGGATAAGCATCGCGTTTATGCGCCAGCCCGACACGTTCGAGCAGCGCCATCGCTTCCCGTGTGGCCTCTTTCACTGGACGCAGCAGCACCTGACACGGCCCTTCAATGATATTTTCCAGCGCGGTTTTATCCGGGAACAGATTGAAACGCTGGAACACCATGCCGGTTTTCAGCCTCTGACGGGCAATCTGCCGGTCGTTAAGCGGGTACAGCTTTTTGCCGTCCATGCGGTAACCGACCAGTTCGTCATCGACCCACACCCCGCCGCTGTCGATGCGTTCGAGCTGATTGATGCAGCGCAAAAATGTGCTTTTCCCTGAACCGGAAGGGCCAATGATGCACATCACTTCACCGTGTTTAACTTCAAGATTGATGTTTTTCAGCGCCTGAAACTGATCAAAGTACTTATTAACATTGACGGCTTTGATAATGCTTTTCATGGTCGGGCTCCTGTCAGTGGCGGGTGCGGCGGCGGGTGCCACGGCCAAAATAACGCTCAAGACGGTTCTGCCCGAGCGACAGCACAGTCACCACCACCAGATACCAGATGCCTGCCACAAACAGCAGTTCCATTACCCGCGCATTGGCGAAGTAAATGGTCTGTGCGTTATAGAGCACTTCGGAATACTGGATCATGCTGGCAAGACTGGTGGTTTTGACCATGCTGATAAATTCGTTACCGATGGGCGGGATTATCACCCGCATTGCCTGCGGCAAAATAATCCGCCGCAGTGCATGCAGGCGGGTCATACCGATGGATTTCGCGGCCTCATACTGCCCGAGATCGACCGAAATCAGCCCGGCACGCACCACTTCCGAGGTGTACGCGCCCTGATTAATGCTCAGGCCGAGCAGTGCGGCGGCGAACGGCGTCATGATGTCAACGGTCTGAAGGCTGAATACGCCGGGAATGGCGATGGTCGGAAAAATCAGTGCCAGGTTAAACCACAGCAGCAATTGTAAAATCAGCGGTGTGCCGCGGAAAATCCACGTATACCCCATTGCCACACTGCGCAGCACCGGATTTTGTGACATGCGCATGACGGCAATAATCACGCCGAACACGATCCCCAGTGCCATCGCCAGCACCGACATGACAATGGTATTGCCCAGACCAAAAAGAATGGCTTTGGCGGTGAGAAACTGTGCCACGTACTGCCATTCGATTTTGCCATGCGCAAAGGCGTTCACCAGCAACGCCAGCAGCAGCAGGATCACTGCCGAGGCAAAAATCCGGCCGTAATAACGCTGGGGTACAGCGTGATATTCACTGAGATCAATCTCTGCGCTTTTCGCACTTTCTGACGTTTTAGTGTAAAGGGTCATCAGGCTTCTCCCGCACGATTATAAAGACAGGCCAGCGTAACCATTGACCCAGTTTGCCTGCGCCTCGAGACGGATTTTCAGCCGCGCAATCTGCTCTGCTACCCGCACCGGCGCCGTGCCACCCTTACCGCTGCGGGCGTTGATCGCCGCTTCCAGTGTCAGGCATTCACGCACATCAGCACTCAGGCGGGCATCAACCGCCAGTAACTGCGCATCACTGACTTCGTGCAGCGCCAGATTGTATTGCTCGCACACCTGCACCAGTTTGCCGGTGATTTCGTGGGCTTCCTTGAACGGCACACCACGACGCGAGAGCCAGTCGGCCACTTCCGTCGCCAGCGTAAAACCTTCCGGAGCCTGTTCACGCAAACGCTCGACATTGACGGTCATGGTGTCGATCATGCCCGCCATCGCAGGCAGCACTAACAGCAACTGCTCAACGGTATCCATCGCATTACGTTTGTCTTCGACAAGGTCACGGTTATAGGAGAGCGGCAGGCCTTTCAGGGTGCTCAGCATGGCAGTAACGTTGCCAATCAGCCGGCCACTTTTACCGCGTGTCAGTTCAGCAATATCCGGATTTTTCTTCTGCGGCATGATGGAACTGCCGGTGGCGTAGCCGTCATCGAGCTCAACCCAGCGGAACTGGCGCGAGGCCCACAGGCACACTTCTTCACTGATGCGGGAAAGATTGACGCTCAGCATACTGCCTGCAAACAGGAATTCTGCGACATGATCACGGCTGGCCACGGCATCAATTGAGTTCTCGCAGGCACCGTCGTAACCGAGATCTTTGGCGGAAAGTTCAGGATGCAGGGCAATGGCTGAACCGGCCATCGCCGCCGCGCCCAGCGGCGACAGTGCACAACGTTTATCCCAGTCCTGGAAACGTTCAACGTCACGGCAAAATGACTGTGCATGCGCCATCAGCTGATGCCCGAATACAATCGGCTGTGCCTGCTGAAGATGGGTAAAACCCGGTGCCAGCGTATGAATATGCTGTTCCGCCTGCTTCACCAGCGCGGTCTGAAGTCCGAGCAGAGCCGCCACAATCTTGCGGGCGTTATCGCGCAGGTAGAGACGTAAATCGTTAGCGGTCTGATCATTACGTGAGCGCCCTGCCCGCAATTTGCCGCCGAGTTCGCCAAGCCGCCCGGTCAGGCTGCGCTCGATAAACGTATGCACGTCTTCATCCGCCTGAATCGGCGCAAGAATGCCGGCACGGAAATCCTTCGCCAGTTGTTTAATCGCATCGACCATCAGAACCGTTTCGTTTTCATCAAGCAAACCGGCCCGGTTTAATTCATACGCATGGGCGCGGCAACCTTCCAGATCATATTCAGCGAGGGAAAAATAATATTCCGGGCTGCGCGATAACGCGCTTAAGGTGGCAGCTGGACCGTGTTTGAAACGGGCTCCCCAAAGCAGTTCTGGCTGTTGTGACATATTTTTTTCCTTGTATGGCATAAATGTTGCAAAGCTGGTTCGGGCAGCATGTCTGGCGGTGAGTGAAATTAACTTCCTTCCGGCCACATGACAAAGGGCACTGAACAATCCGGGCTTGCAAAGTAATAACGATTGAGGCTAGGTGAATTTGATATTGTAGATTTTAAAGGCGGGGGTAAATATTAATTATGGAAAGTCCACTTTCCAAATCAGGAAACACATCACCCGCAAAAAGTGATATTAATCAGCACAACCTTGGCGTCGCCGATTTAAAGCTTTTGCGCGTCTTTAAAACCGTGGTAGAAGCCGGTGGCTTTACCGCAGCATGCAACGAACTGAATATTGGACTCGCGGCGATCAGCAAACAAATCTCTGATCTCGAAATCCGTTTTGGCATGAAACTTTGTACCCGGGGGCGTGAAGGATTTTATTTAACCGAACACGGTAAAGTGGCTTATCAGGCATGCCTGGATTTATTTTCATCCATTAATCAGTTTCGCGACAAACTCAATCACGCCCGTCACGAGCTGTTCGGCGAGCTGAATATTGGTATTATCGACAACACCATCACCGACCCGCAATCACCGGTAATCAGTGCATTAGGCGAGATTTATCGCCAGGCTCCGAAGGTCAGTATACGCCTGCACGCCACCCAGCTGGACGAGATTGAACGCGGGATTATCGACGGACGTTTCACCTGCGGTATTATGCCGGTATATCAGGAAAAACCCGAGTTTGATTATTACTTTCTCTATCACGAAATGGCCTACCTTTATTGCGGAAATAAACACCCGCTGTTCAGTTTTCCTGCCAGTGAAATAAAAGAGTCGCAGATCAAATCATCACAAATGGTGAATCATTTTTATGCTAATCACAGCAAGAAAAATATCTTTTCGGATGTCACTTCCTCACATGCCATTGCGGTACAAGTCGAAGCCGTTACCATGTTACTGATGACGGGGAATTATCTCGGATTTCTGCCGGAACATTATGCCAGTGCCTTTATGGGAGGACAAAAACTTCGCGCACTGATGCCGGATAATATTGAGATCGCTACACCGTTCAGTCTGGTACTGAAAAAAGGTGCACCTTTTAATTCTGTAATGACTTTATTCTCCAATGCACTTAAACAGGCATTAATCCCCGTTCCTGAAGCCAGAGCCAGCTGAAACCCTGTGCGCTATTAGGGCACAATCGCTTTTCCTGCACCCTGAGAGAGCAAAGAAAGTCATGTTGTGGTGCACATTATCACTTTTAATTATAAATTCGTTTACCTTCTTCTCATCAATTATCTAAAAATGTATAACATCAAAGCCCTGCATGATTTCCTTCCGCGATTTCAACTGTGGCGTGGTAATTGCTTTATCAGCTTGTCTATACAGGGTTGCACATTAGGATTTTTATTAGCCGTCTTTTTCTCTTCCCACACCAAGCGAGGAAATTATGTCACCTTCTCAGACCTTTACGGGCTTTTTCAAAAACAAACTGGCACTGGCCTGCTGCCTTAGTGCCCTCGGCACATTCAGCCTGAGCGCCTCCGCTGCTGCACCCGAAGCGGGCACCTTCAAAATGGGCATTGAGCCCTGGCTGGGTTACGGCCAGTGGCATGTCGCGCAAAGTCAGGGCATTTTTAAACAGCAGGGGCTGGAAAAGGTCGATATCGTTAACTTCGCCGAAGATAAAGACATCAACGCCGCTTTAGCCAGCGGCCAGATTGACGGTGCAAATATTGCCACACATACCGCAATGGCGATGGTGTCCGCCGGTTTACCCATAAAAGTCGTGCTGTTGCTGGATCAAAGTGAAACCGCTGACGCCCTGCTGGTCGGCAAAGACATCACTACCCTTAAGGATCTGAAAGGCAAACAGATAGCCTTTGAAGAAGGCACGACCAGCGATATTTTACTGCACAGTGCGGTGAATGCCGCAGGTCTGAAATGGAGTGATATCACACCAGTGCCGATGCCAGCCGATTCAGCGGGCAGCGCGCTGATCGCTAAACGTGTAACTGCCGCCGTGACTTACGAACCCTATATTTCTGCCGCGAAAAAGCAGGACCCGTCACTGAAAATGCTCTACAGCGGCTCTTCCGATCCCGGACTGATTGGCGATGTGCTGGTGGTGCGTGATTCGGTGCTGAAAGAAAAACCGGGGCAAATCGCCGCCCTGATTAAAAGCTGGGACGCCGCCCTGACCCACTATCAGGCCAATACCACGGCGGATCGCGCCATCATCGCCAAAGCGGTTGGCGCAACACCTGCTGATCTGGAAACCGCGTTTGACGGCGTGAAATATTACTCGCTGGCGGAAAACAAACAGGTACTCAGCCATTCCTTCTCCGACCAGACCTTTGCGCACGTGCTCAAAGCCGCCACGGCCGCCGGGCTTATTCCAAAACCGGTGACAGCTGCGCAAGTGATTGACGCCAGCTTCGTGAACAGCCTGCCATGAGTTCACGTCGTAAGCCGCTCAATCTGATGGTGATTGGCCGCCTGCCGTCGCGCAAATTGTTCGTCGGCATCGCCGTGGCGCTGTTCGTGGTCCTGTTTCTTGCCTGGGGACTGGCAACCCGCAGCGGCGCGATCCCGCCGATTTTCCTGCCCAAACTGACCGATGTCTGGCTGAAGATGGTCAGTCTGGCGCAGGACGGCACGCTGTGGAGCGACATTAAAAGCAGCCTGTACCGCATCAGTATTGCCTTCGCAATCTCCTCGGTGATGTCGATTGTGATTGGTGTGCTGGCGGGCTGCTACGGCTTCTTCAAAGCGCTGACCGAACCGCTGGTGGATTTCATCCGTTATATGCCGGTGGTGGCGTTTGTACCGCTGACCATTCTGTGGACCGGCACTGACGATGTACAAAAATTCCTGATTATCTGGATCGGCACCTTCTTCCAGCAGGTTCTGATGGTGATTGACGCCGTGAAACGGGTACCCGGCGATTTTGTCGGTTTAGGCCGCACGTTAGGCATGCCGGATCGCAAAATCCTGTTCCGTATCGTGTTACCGGGCGCACTGCCGGGCATCTGGGATGCCCTGCGCATCAGTCTTGGCTGGGCGTGGACGTGGCTGGTGCTGGCCGAACTGGTGGCATCCACTTCGGGCCTCGGTTACCGCATCGTGGTGTCGCAACGTTTCTTCCAGACTGACACCATCATCGGTTACATCCTGCTGCTGGGTATTCTGGGTTTAATCAGCGATCAGATAATGCGTGCACTGGAGCGCGTACTGTTCCGCTACAACAAGAGGCGTGCCTGATGTCGGTGTTAACCATTTCCCATCTGCACAAAAGTTTTCAGGTTGGCAGGCAAACGCGCGAGGTATTGCACGACATCAGCCTGACGCTGGCAGACAATGAATTTGTTTCGGTGGTCGGTACGTCCGGCTGCGGTAAAAGTACGTTGTTGTCAATTGCGGCCGGGCTTGAAGATTACGACAGCGGCGACGTTCAGGTGGACGGCAAAACCATTCGCGGCGCGGGCATTGACCGTGGCGTGGTGTTTCAGTCATACACCCTGCTGCCCTGGCTGACGGCGCGCCAAAACATTGAGTTTGCGCTGAAAGCCGCCGGATTCAGCCGCGCACAATGTCGTGAAAAGGCCAGTGAGCATCTCGAACTGGTGCAACTGACATCGTTTGCTGATGCCTGGCCAGCGGAGCTTTCCGGCGGCATGAAACAGCGCGTCGCCATCGCCCGTGCACTGTCTTACCGCCCTAAAATCTTGCTGATGGATGAACCCTTTGGCGCGCTGGATGCCATGACCCGCCACCAGATGCAGGAATTACTGACCGGCATCTGGGAACAGCACCGGCTGACCGTCATGTTCGTCACACACGATATTGAAGAAGCGGTGTATCTGTCTGACCGTATTGTGGTGATGGGCCCCGGCACGATTGCGGCGACTTACAACGTGCCGCTACCCCGTCCGCGTCGTGAGGAACTCACCGCCAGCCCTGAATTCACCGACCTGCAACGCCAGGTTCTGCATACTATCCGCAGCGGCCATCCCCGCGCTGCACTGGCCTGATAACCGGAGATTGACCATGTCTGCACCTTTTCAAGCCGTGACTTTTCATGATCTGAGTGGTTCTTCCGAACTGCCAGCGGAGTTGTTCAAACGTACAGAAGCCGATTTATCCTTTTTCACCGAGCGCGTCGCGCCGATCATTGAAGCGGTGCGTACCGAAGGTGATGCCGCCCTGCGCCGTTTTGCCCGCGATTTCGACGGCGTTAGCGTGCCGCATATGAGCATCCTGGCGGAAGACACGGAATTCGAAACGGCATTCGAACGCCTCGATCCGCAGGTGGTGGAATCGATCCGCTTCGCCGTCGAAAACGTCCGTGCGTTCCATGAAGCACAAAAACCGGAAGATATGTGGATGAAAGAAATCCGCCCGGGCGCGTTTGCCGGTGACCGGCATGTGCCGATCGATTCCGTGGCCTGTTACGTGCCACGCGGTAAAGGCTCATTCCCGAGCGTATTACTGATGACCACCATTCCGGCGGTGGTGGCAGGCGTAAAACGCGCCATTGTCATTACCCCGCCGGGGCCGGATGGTAAAGTCGATGACGCCACGCTGGTGGCCGCACGTCTGGTTGGCATCACCGAAGTGTACAAATGCGGCGGCGCACAGGGCGTGGCCGCCGTGGCGTTCGGCACTGAAACCGTGCCGAAATGCCTGAAAATTGTCGGCCCCGGCAGCCCGTGGGTGGTGGCGGCCAAACGTCAGCTTTCCGGTCTTATCGACCCCGGTGTTCCGGCCGGTCCGAGCGAAAGTCTGATCCTCGCTGATGACAGTGTGGACGGCGCGCTGGCGGCGCTGGATCTGATTATCGAGTCTGAACATGGCCCGGATTCTTCGGCGTATCTGGTCACCAGCAGCCGTCGGGTCGCGGAACAGGCCATCGCCGCACTGCCCGGTTACTGGGCACAGCTCGACGAAAAACGGGCCGGATTCTCCCAGGCCGTATTGTGCGGAACGCATGGCGGCGTAGTGCTGACCGAAGATTTCGCTGCCGCCGTTGAATTTGTTAATCAGTACGCGCCGGAGCATCTGGAAATTCTGGCCGAGGAACCGATGGCTGTCATGGGCAAAATCCGTAATGCCGGTGAAATACTGCTCGGTAATTACACGCCGATCACGCTGGGCAATTTCGTTCTCGGACCGAATGCGGTTCTGCCGACTAACGGTGCCGCCAAAACTGTCGGACCTTTGTCTGTATTCGATTACATGAAACGGATCTCCGTAGGCTACGTCACCCGCGAAGGCTATCAGCCACTGGCCGATAAAGCGCACGCCTTTGCGTTGTATGAGGGATTCCCCGGCCACGCGCTGGCGGTATCGGCATTACGCACTGAGATCCTCAACAAAAAAGGCCAGTAATGATGAGCAATATGACGGGCAGTGAACCGCTGGCCGCGCAGGCGCGTCAGTTAGTGCAGGCGGGAGAATGGCAGCAGGCGGCGGACGTTTTGCGCCAGCTTATCGGCGAAGTGACCGGCGTGGCAGCCGGTCAGCTAACCATCAACCGCGATCAGTACAGCCTCAACTCCCTCAACGGCACCGTGACCCTTGATGATGGCCGCGCCCTGTTCTTCAAATATCACAATGAAGAAGGCGAAGATAAAA
This sequence comes from Rahnella sp. RFA10(1/100), assembly GCF_004195115.1. Taxonomy (NCBI): domain Bacteria; kingdom Pseudomonadati; phylum Pseudomonadota; class Gammaproteobacteria; order Enterobacterales; family Yersiniaceae; genus Rahnella; species Rahnella sp. RFA10(1/100). The sequence goes on along the minus strand of NZ_SEWR01000001.1, from coordinate 377,442 downwards.
CCATTGAGGAGTATTACAACGCGGAACTGTTGCGTGAAAGCGGCTTTCGGGTAGACGTGCCGGTGTATGCCTGCGGCGAGCCGGGACGGCAGATCCTGATGTACACCCTGCGTCATGACCGGCGCATGGCAGACATCTGCCGCGATATCGAACAACAACAGGCGTGGGATCAGGAAGCAGAAATTGAAGAAGCGCAGCGTCGCGCCGACCGCGATATTCTGACCCATACCCTGCCGACGCTGAAGCCCGGCCTGGTCAGTGCGGTGGCGGCCGAACCTGTCCATCAGTTGTTCTATCACCGTCTGATTTCTCCGGAAAACCCGGAAATCACTGCCGGTTTGGGTGGCCGTGTGGCCCGTTTTTACGTCGGTAAAACTTTCCGTCTGGAAGATGAAGAACTGGAATGGCAGACACTGAGCAACCTGCGCTGGGTGATCAACGGCGTGACCTATCAGCACAGCCTGCGGCAATTATTCACTGAAGCCGGGATCCGCCTGGCACCGTCAGCGCTGGCCGGACACGGTGTGATTACCGCGCACGGTGATGCGCATAATGCGAATGTCTGGTACGACACTTCGGAGGAAATTCCGCAACTGGTCAGCTTCGACCCGGCGTTTGCCGGTCGCAATATTCCGGCGCTGCTGGCGGAAATAAAAGCCACCTTCCACAACATTTTTGCCCATCCGTTATGGTTGTATGAGCCTTCCCGTTGCGGCGAACTTTACAAAGTAACCGTCATGAGACGGGGTGACACATTATATGTCGATCATAACTGGCAGTTAACCCCGCTGCGCGCCGCATTTTTACGCGATAAAGGTGAGGAATACTGGCAGCCGTTACTGGCGCAACTCGCCCGCCGCGGCTGGCTGCCGCCCCACTGGCAGCGGATTTTCCGGCTCGCCATGTTCTGCTGCCCGACGCTGGTCCTTGATTTACGCGCCGGGGGGGGCAGCGGCCATACACAGACCAGTTCCGCCCTCGGGCTGGCGATGGCAATGATGCTCGGGAGCGAACCGGTTGAAGACACTGATGAATTCAGCGACTGGCTGGCGGGGATCAGCCCGGCGGAGCAACCATTATGATATCTCCTTTCTCCCTGCAACGTTTCTCGCTGCAAGGCAGGCGGGTGCTGATCACCGGCAGTTCACGCGGCATCGGTCAGGCACTGGCTGCTGGCATGGCACAGGCGGGGGCCCGCGTGACGGTCAGCGGACGCGATATCACCACCCTGAATACCGTTTGTGAGCAGATCCGACGGCAAGGCGGTGATGCCACACCGCTGGTGCTGGATGTCACAAAACCCGCCACCTTTGCCGACGCTTTCGCCTCCCTGTCCGCGCCACCGGATGTGCTGGTTAATAATGCCGGTACCGAACAATTATGTCCCTCAATGGAGGTTGACGAAGTGCTATGGGATACCATTCTGACCACTAATCTCAAAGGCGCATTTTTCTGTGCCCAGGCCGCTGCGCGTCTGATGGCTGAAAACGGCGGCGGCAGCATTCTGAACTTGTGTTCCCTGACCAGCCAGGTCGGGGTGCCCGGCGCGGCTGCCTACGGTGCATCGAAATCTGCCATGGTTGGCCTGACACATACTCTGGCGACAGAATGGGCCGCCAGAAACATCCGCGTGAACGGTATCGGGCCGGGATATTTCAAAACAGATCTCACCGCTGAGTTTTATGATAACGCCAGCTGGTGCCAGCAGATGCAGGCAAAAATCCCGCTGGGAAGATTTGGTGAACTGGATGATTTGATCGGCGCAGCCGTGTTTCTGAGCAGTCCGGCAGCAGCCTATATCACCGGGCAGGTGTTGTATGTGGACGGGGGATACCTGGCGGGGATCTGATGTCAGACCGGACATCGAAGCGGTTTCTCACTTGCCGTGAGGGCTTTTTCGCTTGCAGCGTAGTGCAGGATTGAGACAATTTCGGTTTTTCAATAACAGTTATCACACAGCCTCTCATGCCTAAACCGACCAAAGAGGGCTATGACGAGCCCTCTTTGGAATCTCCACGTCTTAAACTGCGTGCTCCGCTCGCTGACAATGTTTCAGGTATCACAGCTATAGCCGCAAAATCCCGCCGCTGCGCGGTTCCCTACGTTCGGGTTACAACCCGCGTAAAAAGATACGCGGTTTTTCACCTCTCCGTCGGCGTGATTTTGGAACCGGCCGCAGCCTTCTACTTCACAACCTCACCTCTCTTGGTAAACCCGATCCGCCATTTTCTCTACCCGCGAAATCGCCGCATACAACGTCTCTGCCGTCACCTGCCCCGGCATATTCTCCATATCTGGCGCGTGCAGTGATGCCTGCACAATACTTTCCAGCTCATCCTCATTGAGATCTGCTATCTCACTCAGACGCAGCGGCACCGCGCAGGCCTTAGCAAGTTTGATCGCTTCCAGCAATTCCTCATTGCTGCGGTTTTCCAGCGCCAGCAGACACAGGTTGCCGAAACCGACCAGCAGGCCGTGGCCAAATTCGCGGGTTTTATCACACACCGTAAAACCTTCATAGATGGCGTGGGAAGCAGCGGCGTGCGCCCCGCTGCTCATCAGCGATGTCAGGCCCGCAAACATGAAAATGGCATCAAGCACCTGATCAAGTTCGGCGTTCGGTTTACCGGCACGGACCGCGTCGCAGGCCGCAGGGCCGTAAGATGCGATCAGGTCATAACAGATCCGGCTGTTGGCACTGGAAGAACGTGCGACGCCGCTCAGCTGACCGTGATGAGTGCTGATGGCACGAAATTCATACCATTTCGCCAGCGTGTCCCCAAGTCCAGCCGCCAGCCAGCGCAAAGGTGAAGCGGCCAGAATTTCGCTGTCGATAATCACTGCAGCCGGTGCCTGTGACAGCGGGAATAAATCCCGGAAATGACCGTCGTCGTGATAACGGATGGTCAGCGGTGTGACGGCCGCGCAGGTCGCAGCAATCGTTGGGATCGTGACGACCGGCACGTTAGTTTCTGCGCCAACCGCTTTACAGGTATCAAGAGATTTACCGCCGCCCACGCCAATCACGATATCGGCTTTTTTATCTTTAACGATTTTCGCCAGACGGCTGATATGGCGCTCGCTGCTTTCACCGCCGAACCATTCACTGCCGGCAAGTTCCACGGCAGAACCTTCCAGCTGATGACGGATTTTATCCCCCACGACGGCCAGTGACTGATGCCCGCCAATCACCAGCGCACGCGTGCCCAGCAGTGCGCAAATGTCACCAAGCTGAGAGATAACGCCGGGCCCGCGCAGAATTTGTGCCGGGAAGATAATATTCTGTGCCTGCATAACTGCCTCTTCGTAATGTTGTGTTTGACGGATCGGATGAAAATGCTCAAAGGATCTTTCTGTTCATTCAACTGCTTATGGCTGAAGACGTAACAAATGCGGCCCCAGCTGGCTGACCGACGTGCAACCAAGCTGCGCGATTGTGCGGTCAACTTCCTGCAAAATAATCTCCAGTGCCCGTTGCGCACCCGCCTCACCGGCTGCGGCGACGCCATACAGCATCGGTCTGCCGAGCAGGACCGCATCCGCACCGAGCGCCAGTGCTTTCACGACATCAGTGCCACGGCGAAAGCCACTGTCAATAAGGATCGTCGCCTGCGAACCGCACAGTGTCCGGATGTCCGGCAGCACTTCAAGCGCACTCACCGAGCCGTCAAGCTGACGTCCGCCGTGGTTTGACAGCACAATGCCATCGGCTCCGCTCGCAAAAGCAAGTTGTGCATCTTCCGGCGCCAGGATCCCTTTGATCAACAGGGCGCCCTGCCACTGACTGCGGATCCAGCGCAGAGTTTCCCAGCTGAGACGGGTATCCATCTGCGCCGAGAAGTAGCTCGCCCCACCCGCCCCGCGTTGCTTATCCGCCGGAACATAGGGTTTGAGATTGCCGAACCCAGGCATTCCCGCCGGTTTTAAGGTTCGCCATACCCAACCCGGATGCAGCGCAACATCAAGCATGCTCCAAAGCGATAGCTTCATTGGCCGCCGGTAATTACGCTTATCTTTTTCACGGTTACCGAAATGCACCGCATCAACCGAGACCACCAGCGTGGTGCAACCGGCCGCTTTCGCGCGCGCCAAAAGTCCGGCAGTGACGGCACGGTCTTTGAGCACATACAACTGAAACCAATGCTGCGGCAGGTTTTCTGCCGCGATTTCTTCAACCGATGCAGTTGAAACGGTGCTCTGGATATAACCGATACCCGCATGTTTCGCTGTACGGGCCAGCATGGCATCCGCACCGAAACGCAACATGCCGTTATAGCCGGTCGGCGCAATCAGCAACGGCGCTGAAAGGCGCTGTCCGCACACCGTGACGGATAAATCGCGCTGGCTGGAATCGTTCAGCACCGGCGGAATAAAGCGCCAGCGCCCGAAAATCTCCCGGTTGTCTTTCAGCGTTTGTTCATCATCCGCCCCGCCTTCGACATAGCTGAATGCAAAACGGGGCAATGCGCATTTCGCCTGCCGGCGCAAATCGTCAATGTTCAGCGCAACACGTTTCACGCTGCCCCCTCCGCCAGGATACATTTCAGGCTGTCGATAAACTGACGGTTATCCTGTTCATTACCGATGGACACGCGGATCCAGTTTTCATAACCGGTTTCCCGCCAGGGTTTGATAATTACACCGAAACTAAGCAAGCGTTGTGCCAGTTCTGTGGCCGGGCGGCCGCAATCAAAGAAGAGGAAGTTGGCATACGATGAGGCGACGTTAAAACCAAGCGCGGTAAGTTCTGTCGCAACGCGTCCGCGCTGCGTGCTGACCAGCGCAATGCTCTCGCGGACATGATCTTTATCCCGCAATGCCGCCACGGCAGCGATCTGCGCCGAACGGTTGATGTTGAAAGGCGTACGCACTCTGTCCAGCAGGTTAACCAGTTCAGGATGACTGGCTAAACCATACCCCACCCGCAACCCGGCCAGCCCGTACGCTTTCGAGAAAGTCCGCAGCACGATCCACGGTCGTGGCTGGTCAGCCAGTACGCGCAGACTGTCAGGGTATTCAGGATCGGTTTCGCAATATTCGAAATAGGCTTCGTCAATCACCAGCACACAATCCGCTGGCGCGGCATTAATGATACGGGCGAATCCTTCCCGGTTGAGCATGCAGCCCACCGGATTGGAAGGGTTGCTGAAAATCAACATCTTCGCCGGTCCGGACAGCGCGTTTTCCCAGGCTTCGATATCAAATTCCTGCTGTGCATTAACACCCACCATGGTGACATCGGCACCCATCATGCGCGGGAAGATTTCATGTAAACCAAACGAGGGGATCAGCGTGACCACGCGGTCGCCGGGGCTAAGAAACGCCAGCGCCAGCATATGCAGAATGTCTTCCGAACCGTTGCCGATAACAATATTTCCGGCTGCCACCCCGGTATCTGCTGCCAGCGCATCACGCAGCGCCATGCTTGATGCATCAGAATAAATCGCACTGAAACAGGCGTCCGCTTCTAATGCGGCCCTCGCCAGCGGACTGGCACCCAACGGATTTTCATTACTGGCCAGTTTGGCAACATGCGTCACGCCGTATTTTTTTTGCACAGCCTCTGCCGCAAGCCCGGCGTTATAAGCGCTCAGCGACCGTGCTGCGGGCCTTGCCAGTTTTTCCAGGAGCTGTTGCTGCTTTTCAAATACCGAATCAGAAACTGCCAGATCTGAAGCCATTATTCACCTCACGCTGCTAAGTTGCTCCCGAGTATGCCGTAAATCAGCGGTGTTTTACGCCTCTTTTTGCAGCATTTTCCGAATACTTTAGAAACAAAACGGGCAACGGCCTGCGCCGCTGCCCGTGAGTATTGTTCAATTTAATTTCCTGACGTATTAATCACTTACAGTGATGACTTACCAGGCATCGGCAAATTCAGATGATGGCGTTCAGCACAGTCTTGTGCCTGTTCATAGCCAGCATCTGCATGGCGCATCACCCCTGTCGCCGGGTCATTCCACAGCACACGTTCAAGACGGGCATCTGCTTCTCGGGTACCGTCAGCAACGATCACCATTCCTGCGTGCTGTGAGAATCCCATTCCGACGCCACCGCCGTGATGCAGACTCACCCAGGTTGCGCCGCCCGCCGTATTAAGCAATGCGTTCAGCAGCGGCCAGTCAGAAACCGCATCAGAACCGTCTTTCATGGCTTCCGTTTCACGGTTTGGTGAGGCAACAGAACCGGTGTCGAGATGGTCACGACCGATAACAACCGGTGCTTTCAGTTCACCGTTACGGACCATTTCATTGAATGCCAGACCGGCAAGGTGGCGCTCGCCAAGACCCAGCCAGCAGATCCGCGCCGGTAACCCCTGGAAGGCAATGCGTTCACGCGCCATATCCAGCCAGTTGATGAGGTTTGCGTTGTCCGGGAACAGTTCCTTCAGTTTTGCGTCGGTTTTGTAGATATCTTCCGGGTCACCGGAAAGCGCCACCCAGCGGAACGGACCTTTACCTTCGCAGAATAGCGGACGGATATAGGCCGGCACAAAGCCCGGAAAATCAAAGGCATTTTCCACGCCTTCGTCTTTGGCAACCTGACGGATGTTGTTGCCATAATCGACAGTCGGAATGCCCATAGCATGAAAATCGAGCATTGCCTGAACATGTCTGGCCATTGACGCACGGGCAGCTTTCACCACCGATTGCGGATCTGCCTGCCGCGCATCCTGCCATTTTTCCAGGCTCCAGCCTTCCGGCAGGTAACCGTTCAACGGGTCATGTGCCGAGGTCTGATCAGTGACAATATCCGGGCGCAGACCGCCTTCTTTCGCGCGGGCAACCAGTTGTGGCATCACCTCTGCGGCATTGCCCAGCAGGCCGACGGAAATGGCTTTTTTCTCAGCGCAGGCTTTTTCAATCATGGCCAGCGCTTCATCAATGCTGTGTGCTTTGTAATCGAGATAACGGGTGCGCAGACGGAAATCGATGCGCGACTCCTGGCATTCAATCGCCAGCACGCAGGCTCCGGCCAGTACGCCAGCCAGTGGCTGAGCGCCGCCCATGCCGCCCAGACCGGCCGTCAGGATCCATTTGCCACGCAGGTCACTGTTGTAATGTTGACGTCCCGCTTCCGCGAAGGTTTCATAAGTGCCCTGCACGATGCCCTGCGCACCGATATAAATCCAGGAACCGGCAGTCATCTGGCCGTACATCATCAGGCCGGCTTTATCCAGTTCATGAAAGTGATCCCAGTTTGCCCAGTGCGGGACAATGTTGGAATTGGCAATCAGCACGCGCGGTGCATCGGTATGCGTGCGGAAAACGCCGACCGGCTTGCCGGATTGCACCAGCAGCGTTTCGTCTTCACGCAGCTTACGTAAACTGTCGAGAATGCCTTCAAACGCCGGCCAGTTGCGCGCCGCTTTACCGATACCGCCATAAACCACCAGATCTTCCGGACGCTCAGCGACATCCGGATCGAGATTGTTCTGGATCATGCGGTATGCCGCTTCAATCAGCCAGTTCTGACAGCTCAGTTCCGTGCCCTGTGGCGCACGGATAACGCGGGCAACGGCCGTTTTTTGTGGAGCGTTCATCGTCGTTTCCTTCTCTAAAATAAGGGGTTATAAATCAGTCGGTATAAGACAAAATTGCTCAGGCAAAGCTTGGCAGCAGCGCTTCAATCGCAGCAGGCCAATGCTCGCGGGAAGCCCAAAGACGCATCATTTCAACGTCCGGTGCCATCAGGCGGTCTTTTTCAAGAAACGCTACGTTTTCACGGATCGCTTTCATTTCATTTTCCAGCGTGGCTGAACTGCGCAGCGGACGATGGAAATCAATACCTTGTGCGGCGGCCATCGCTTCTATGCCTACGACCACACTGGTGTTAAAACACATGTCCCCCAGACGGCGGGCGGCGTAGGTGGCCATGGATACATGATCTTCCTGATTCGCCGAAGTCGGCAGGCTGTCAACGCTGCCCGGATGCGCCAGCGATTTGTTTTCCGACGCCAGAGCCGCTGCGGTAACCTGCGCAATCATGAAACCTGAATTCACACCACCGTCATTAACCAGAAACGCAGGCAAACCGGAAAGCCCGGTATCAAGCAGCAGCGCCATACGGCGTTCGGAAATCGCACCGATCTCAGCGACGGCCAGCGCAATGATATCGGCGGCAAAAGCCACCGGTTCGGCATGGAAGTTACCACCGGAAATCACATCACCGTTTTCGGAAAATACCAGCGGGTTATCGGAAGCCGCATTCGCTTCGATGCGCAGAATGCGCGCAGCGTGGTGCAGATTATCCAGACAGGCCCCCATCACCTGCGGTACACAGCGGATGGAGTAAGGATCCTGTACCCGGCCGCAATCCGCATGAGACGTGACAATGTCACTACCTGAGAGAATAGCAGTCAACGCGGCTGCAACCCCCATCTGCCCCTGCTGCCCCCGGGCTTCGTGAATCCGCGCATCCAGCGGTTTCACTGAACCTTTAATCGCTTCGAGCGACAATGCGCCCGCCACCAGCCCGGCAGAAAATACACGTTCGGCCTCAAACAGGCCGGACAGTGCAAGAGAAGTGGAAACCTGAGTGCCGTTCAGCAGTGCCAGCCCTTCTTTCGGACCGAGTTCAAACGGCTTCAGACCCGCCGTCGCCAGACCGTCAGTTGCCGACATTTTTACGCCTTGTGCCGTAACCTGACCCTCGCCAATCAGCATCAGGGAAAGATGTGCCAGCGGTGCTAAGTCACCGGATGCACCCACAGAGCCTTTCTCAGGAATGCAGGGATAAACCCCGGCATTAAACAAAGCAATCAGCGCATCGATAATCTCAATACGGATACCGGAATGGCCGCGCGACAGACTCAGCACTTTGGTCGCCATCACCAGACGCACCACGTTATCCGCCAGATCCTTGCCAATCCCGACGCTGTGCGACAACACCAGATTGCGTTGCAGTTCCGCCAGACGTTCCGCCGGAATACGCGTTTGGGCCAGCTTGCCGAAACCGGTATTGATGCCGTAAACCACTTTTCCTGATTCAACAATGCGGGTGACCGTTTCCTGTGACGCCAGCACGCCCGCGCGCGCCTCCTCAGCCAGTTCAAGGCGAACATTGCCCTGATAAATCTTGCGCAGCATCGGCAGATCAACATGACCCGGTTGCAGGCGGCAAAGGGTTAACACATGGGATGAAGAAGCCATAATCTATTCCTGTATAGACAAGTTAAACCGGAAGTAAACCCGGCGAAGGACTCAGCCCGCCGGGTATATATGCATTACATGACGAATCAAAAACCTGTTATCTGCAGACACATGGCAACGAAATCAGTGTTCGATTGTCTGCATCGTTTCGGTCCGAATTTCTTCGGTAACCTGCGCTTTCAGCGCCATAAATTCCGGCGAGGTTTTCAGGGTATAGTCCCGCGGATGCAGGAAATTAACCGCCACTTCGGTTTTGATCCGCCCCGGTCGCGCACTGAAAATCGCCACTTTGTTAGCCATAAAAATGGCTTCATCAATATCGTGCGTCACGAACAACACGGTTTTGCGTGAGGATTCCCAGATCGATAACAGCAGTTCCTGCATCATCACGCGGGTCTGGTTATCCAGGGCGCCAAAAGGCTCATCCATCAGCAAAATTTTTGGATCATTCGCCAGCGCGCGGGCGATTGCGGTACGTTGCTGCATCCCGCCGGAAAGCTGACGCGGGAAATGCTGCTCAAAACCCCGCAGCCCGACCTTATGAATAAAGTAGTCGCTGCGTTCTTTTTGCGCTGCCTTACTTACACCACGCTCCTGCAAACCAAAACAGATGTTTTGCTCAACGGTCAGCCAGGGGAACAAGGTATAACTTTGAAAAACCATGCCACGATCGGCACCGGGTCCCTCCACGCGTTCACCGTCTAACCACACTTCGCCACGCGTCGGTTGATCCAGCCCGGCAACAATACGCAGTAATGTAGATTTACCGCAGCCGGAAGGCCCGAGGATGGTGATAAAGTCGTTTTCATTAACCTGATAATCCACCGGTAACAGCGCCTGTGTTTTCTCACCCTGCGGACCGGTAAAGATACGTTCAACCTGACGGACACTCAGTTTCGGATGGCTCATCACAATGAACTCCATACAAACAGGCGACGGTTGGCCGCTTTGAACAACAGATCGGAGAGCAAACCAATGCAACCAATCACGATAATGCCGAAGATCATTTGCCCGGTATTGAGCAGCGCCTGGCTGTTAACAATCATATGACCGATACCGCTTGAAGAGCCGATAAGCTCTGCCACAATCACGTAAGTCCACGCCCAGCCAAGCACGAGGCGCAGCAACTCGGCTATTTCCGGTGCCGCACCGGGAATGATTACCCGGCGCACGACACTCCGGTTGGTTGCGCCTAATGTATACGCAGCTTCGACCAGATCACGCCGCGCTGCACCTACGGTCACGGCCACCATCAGGGTTATCTGGAAAAAAGAGCCAATGAAAATCACCAGTATTTTCTGCATTTCACCAATACCCGCCCACAGGATCAGCAACGGCACAAATGCTGACGCAGGCAGATAACGGCAAAACGATACAAACGGCTCGAAAAAAGCCTCAATCAGTTTGTAAGACCCCATGAAGATCCCGAGCGGAACGGCAATGACGCAAGCCAGAATAAATCCACCCAGCACCCGCATGACGGTCATGCCGATGTCGGTTGTAAAATCAAAATCGGTAAACAGTAAAATACCTTCCTGCAACATACTCGCCGGACTGGCAAGAAATGTGGCGGAGACGAGGCCGGTAAACGTCACCAGCGCCCATACGGCAAAAAACAGCACAAAGAAACAGAACCCGAGGAACACGCGATGCCGCGCGGCAACCGGCCGCAAAGGCACCATCATGGGGTTATGCCAGACTTTTTTGCTTGCCGGCAACGGTGCCGGCTCACGTAAGGCTGACTCTGTCGTCATGGGTTGTTCTGCTGCCTGACTGACAGGAGTGTTCATATCGCCGTCCTTCATTGCTATTTCACATACTTCGCGTCATAGAGTGTGTTGATGTCCGGCGTTTTACGCAGAATTTTCATCTCCGTCAGCAGTCGCGCCGCTTCGTTAGTGAAGGTCACAATCTCACCGCTGAAGAATTTCTTATTGGCATCCCGATCCTGCCAGCGCAGATAACTGGATTCTTCTGCAAACTGTTTTCCGGTCTCTTTCGCCGCTGCGCCCATGATTTCGTTGGACTTTTCCGGTTCGTTCTTAATCATATCCAGCGCTTCAAAATAGCTGTTCACCAGCGCCTGCGCGGCTTTTGGGTTTTTATCCAGCCAGGCTGGCGTACAGCCCAGCGTGTCCATGACCATCGGATAGTCCAGCGTGGTTGCCAGAATTTTTCCTTTGTCCGGGCTCTGACGGATGGTGGAAAGGTAGGGTTCGTAAGTCACGGCGGCATCATTCTGTCCGGCAATAAAGGCATGTGCGGCGGCGTCCGGCCCGAGAGTGGCGAGTTTGACGTCTTTCATCGTCATGCCGTTTTTATCCAGGATCCACGCCAGCAGGAAATAAGAAGACGTGCCCGGGGCATCCACGCTGATGGTTTTGCCTTTCAGGTCGCTGACTTTGCTGATGCCATTGCGTACGGCAATACCGTCCGCGCCGTAGGATTTGTCCAGCTGTACGATCTGTTTGATCGGCACGCCGCTGGCGTTCCAGGTTAAATAGGTTTCAACCGTGGTCGCCGCACATTGCAGGGAACCGGAAGCGATGGCCAGATGACGCGACTGCTGGGGCACCATTTTTAACGTGACATCCAGACCGTTCTTTTTAAAGATGCCCGCTTTGTCTGCCAGTGTCAGGGGGGCAAACCCCGTCCAGCCCGAAATACCCACAGCAACCGGCGTATCGGCCGCCTGCGCCGCACTGACAGCCATACTGCCCAGCGCTACTGCCAGCCCTAACAACGACAACGAACGTTTCAGTACAACCCTGGTAATCTTGTTGCTCATCTGCCACTCCTGCCAATATGCCTGTCTCGGGGAAATGCCTGTGACTGTCAAACGCCGCAAGCAAATTACGCTACTGTATATTCTTGTCTATACAAGTGAGTCGAAAATAACAAAGCAAGCTTTATGCCAGTTTATGCTGATGCCGTTTTGCCACATCCGGCGGCGGTTACGCCTCGTCCCATGCGGGCTGGTGAATCAATTCAGTGCGTTGCATGCTCCCTTTTAGCGCAACCCTGCAGAGTATTTATCGTGTAATGGCCGCCCATAACAGCAGGCCTCTCTGTACCTGATCAACAGGGGTCAGACTCACCGATGCCTGTCGCGATGCTGCCGCTGTTTCAGACCAGTAATATCCCTCGCCCGCCCGCAGGGGCTGGCCATCCGCCTGTTGCCACGTCCCGCTGATAACATAAACCACCCCGCCGTTTTCACGGGTCACATGAAGATGTTGTTGCGCGGTAACCACCCGTGACACACATTCAGTCCGTCGCGTCATGATGTTAAAATCGGTCGTCACACCGCCCAGAAGACGGGCACTGAGCGCACTATCACCGCTGAAGGCAAACGGCTCACCGGCAACATGGAGTAAGTGATCAACCTCAGGCGGTGCCTGCAGATGCACGCCCTCCCCGTTCAGCAAAGTGATGGAGCGGTCAATGCCGGGAAATGCCGAGAACGGCCCGTCCTGTGCGATAGTGGCAATGCTGGCGCGCCAGTCAAAATCATGACTACCGGCAGGAAAACTGAAGATTTCACGGGTCTCGCCACCGCCGTTACGCCATGGGCTGACCGGCAGTTCATCGAAAGCAAAATGGTGCCAGGCGATCATGCGACATCCTCCGCAAGGTGGCGGAGAAGCGCCAGAAAATCCGCCGCCGCAGCCTGTTGTTGCTCATGCTGGCCGTCCACGATGCGCGGTACGCCGCCAACATACACATCACGAATTTGTCCGGCATTACCGGCGAATAACCAGCGGTTAAGCAGTTCATGATTTTTTGCCGCAGCGAGATAAGGATCCTGCCCGTCGAGCACCAGCCAGTCGGCACGATAACCGACAGAAAGCTGCCCGATGGCCGCGCCGCAAGCCTGCGCGCCGCCCTGTAATGCCTGCGTGTAAAGCACATCGCCCACCGAGTTTTGCGCTGAAGTCGTCAGCCGGTTACGCCGCTGGTCACGCAGGCGTTGCCCGTATTCAAACCAACGCAGTTCTTCAACCACATTCAGGGAAACATGGCTGTCGGAACCGATGCCCCAACGCCCTGACTGTGCCAGATAATCGACGCCGGGAAAAATCCCGTCCCCCAGATTAGCCTCAGTAGTCAGGCACAACCCCGCGACTGCTCCGCTGTTTGCCATACTTGCCAGCTCGAAACGGTCAGCGTGCGTGGCGTGGATCAGGCACCAGCGGGAATCAATATCCAGATTGTCATACAGCCAGGAAATCGGACGCTGCCCGCTCCAGCCCAGACAATCATTCACTTCTTTCTGCTGCTCGGCGATATGAATATGCACCGGCAGGGTTTTATCGCCGGACTGCAACACCTGCTGCATTTGCTCAAGGGTTACGGCGCGCAGGGAATGGAAGCACAACCCCTGATTTTGCAGGCTTTTACCACTGAGCCGTTTACGGATAACTTCCTGTTGCCTGAGATAACTGTCCGTATCCTGAATAAACCGTTTCTGTCCGGCCTGTGCCGGTTGTGCGCCAAATCCGGCATAACTGTAAAGCACCGGTAGCATGGTCAGCCCGATGCCGGTTTGCGAGGCGGCTTCACTGAGATGCGCGGCCATTTCGCCGGGGTCGGCATAAGCCTGTCCGCTGATATCATTATGCAGATAGTGGAATTCGGCCACCTGTGTGTAGCCACCTTTCAGCATTTCTATGTAGAGCTGACGCGCAATGACACCCACCTGCTCAGGTGTAAGGCGCTGCACCATGCGGTACATCAGATCACGCCAGGTCCAGAAACTGTCCTGAGGATCCCCGGCGATTTCCGCCAGTCCGGCCATCACCCGCTGAAATGCATGCGAATGGAGGTTCGGCATGCCCGGAACCACCGGGCCGGAAAGGGGCAGACAACCCTGCGGATCGCCGTCCGGGATCACCGCAGTCAGCATTCCGGCAACATCGACATCCAGCCGCACGTTGTGCGCCCAGCCATCAGCAAGTAAAGCGCGTGGAGCAAAATAAGCAGGCATGACAGCATTCCTGAGCAGTAAGAAGAAACATAAACGCAATTTTATGGAAACAATTGCAAAACTTTTAAGCGACTTGTCTATACATATACATATGCCTGATTGCGCTGTAAACTTGCAACAACCCTTTTTTTATAAATTTCGTTTTCTGTCACGCCCTTTCCGTTTACTTTCCTCTGATGGAAACTGCCGGGCGGACAGGCAAACTTTCCCAATATTTCTGGAATTTCATTGAGTGAGGTAAGAGTCATGTCGGAGCCCACACCACTTCTGCAAAATGGTGCCGTGCCACAACAGGGAGTGTCGCAGCAAACATTGTCTGAACTGGCGGCCGCGATGAGCGATACACCCGCGCCAATTTATCAGCGGGTTAAACAGGCGATCATCAGCCAAATCCGCGCCGGTGTCTGGAAACCGCATCAGCGGGTGCCGTCTGAAAGTGAACTGGTCAATGAGATTGGCGTCAGCCGGATGACCATCAACCGTGCCCTGCGCGAACTGACCAGCGAGGGATTTTTGATCCGCATGCAGGGCGTCGGAACCTTCGTGGCCGAAGCCAAGGCTTATACCCCGATGCTGGAAGTGCACAACATTGCCGATGAAATTGCCCGGCGCGGTCATCGTCATGACAGTAAGATTCTGGTGTGCGAGGCACGCCTGGCCGACGCTGATCAGGCGCTGCAACTGGGTATCGCCACGGGTACGATGATATTTTATTCGCAGATTGTTCATTACGAGAACAACGTACCGGTGCAGATTGAAGACCGTTTTGTGAACCCGGAAACCGCCCCCGATTATCTGCAACAGGTGCTGAACAAGCAGACACCCTATACGTATCTGATGGAAATCGCGCCGCTGACGGCGGGTGAACATCGCGTTGAAGCCATCAGTGCCAGCGATGAGCAGCGCGAATTGTTGCAACTTAATGAACATGAGCCTTGCCTCCTGATCCACCGCCGGACCTGGAGCGGCAGCCGCGTAGTGACTTCCGCGCGTCTGATTTATCCGGGTTCCCGTTATCAATTATTTGGACGTTTCACCAGCCATGGCTGATTCCGGCACACCTTAATGGCGGCTTTGCATGGCCGCTATCGCTTCGTTCGAATTTTGGAAGACGTCTCGTAATAAGAAAAAACTATCGCTGGCTGACTTGCCGGTTTTACCGTTATGCGTTAGGTTGACTTTAGTTGTCTATACAAGATGAATTCAGCCTGGAGCCTGTCATGCCGGTAGCAATATCCCCTTCTTTTTCCTCCGAGCCGCCTGCGCGTTGTGACAGCGTATGGCATGGTGCCACCCTTGTGACCATGCAGGACGGGCATTACAACCTGATTGAAAACGGCGCGATTGCGGTCGCAGACGGGAAGATCGTCTGGACCGGCCCCGCCCGAGATTATCCGGTTTTCGCAGGCGCCACACAGCATGAATTCGAGGGCGGGATCATCACCCCGGGCTTCGTTGACTGCCATACGCATCTGGTATTTGGCGGTGACCGAAGCGCAGAATTTGAACAGCGACTGAACGGCGTCAGCTATGCGGAAATTGCTGCAGGCGGTGGCGGTATTCTGTCCACCGTGAATGCGACCCGTGAGGCCACTGAAGATGAACTTCTGGCACAGGCGCTGTTCCGTTTACAACCGTTGCTGGCCGAAGGCGTGACCTGTGTTGAGATTAAATCCGGTTACGGACTGAGCGTAGAAAGTGAACTGAAAATGCTGCGGGTGATCCGCCGGTTGGGCGTCATGCTGCCGGTCGACGTGAAATCCACCTGCCTTGCCGCCCATGCCCTGCCGCCGGAATTCAAAGGATGCGCGGATGACTATATAGATCTCATCTGCAATACATTGCTGCCAGTCGTTGCCAGTGAAAATCTGGCCGACGCCGTCGATGCCTTTTGTGAACACCTGGCATTCTCACCGGACCAGGTTGAACGGGTTTTTAATGCCGCAGAAGCCTTAGGTTTGCCGGTAAAATTACACGCCGAGCAACTGTCTTCGCTGCATGGCAGCGCGCTGGCGGCAAAACATCATGCACTGTCAGCCGACCATCTGGAATACGCCACGGACGAAGATGCGCAGGCCATGGCCGCCGGCGGCACCGTCGCGGTATTACTGCCGGGGGCATATTATTTGCTGCGCGAAACGCAATGCCCGCCTGTGGAGGCGTTCCGCAAACATCAGGTGCCGATGGCGCTGGCCAGTGATGCTAATCCGGGCACATCGCCTGCGCTTTCTTTGCGTCTGATGCTGAATATGGGGTGTACGTTATTCCGACTGACGCCTGAGGAAGCACTGGCCGGGATCACCTGCCACGGTGCGCGCGCGCTCGGTTTACAGGAAACACACGGCACGCTGGAAGCGGGAAAAGTTGCTGATTTTATACACTGGCCGCTGTCACGTCCTGCGGAACTGGTTTACTGGCTGGGTGGTCAGTTGCCCTGCACTGTTGTCTATCGTGGAGAAGTACGAGGAGAGTTCCGTTCATGAGTCTTTCAACTGCTAATGTTATCGCTGAGCCATACCATTTTACCCAGGGTACCGCGCCGTTACTGATCAGCATCCCCCATGCAGGGACGCAGCTTACGCCAGAAGTGGCCAGCGGTCTGAGCGATGCCGCTCTTCCGCTTTCCGATACCGACTGGCATATCCCGCAGCTGTATGATTTTGCGCGTTCACTGGGTGCCAGTATTCTGGTCGGCCAGTATTCACGGTTCGTTATCGACCTGAACCGGCCTGCTGACGATAAACCGTTGTATACCACCGCCACGACAGGTTTATACCCCGAGACGCTTTTTGACGGACGCGAGACCTTTAAACCAGGCATGACGCCGGCAGACACTCAGCGCCAGCAATATCTCGATCAAATCTGGCAACCCTATCACCAGAAAATACAGTCAGAACTGGCGCGTATGAAACAGGAATCCGGCTATGCGCTGCTGTTTGATGCACATTCTATTGCGTCAGTGATACCGCGTCTTTTCGACGGCCGGCTACCGGATCTCAATCTGGGCACCAACAGCGGCGCAAGCTGTTCACCGGCGCTGAGTGAAATTCTCGACAGAACCTGCCAGCAACAAACCCGCTTCAGTCATGTGCTTAATGGCCGGTTTAAAGGGGGATATATCACGAGAGCTTATGGTCAGCCTGACCGGGATATTCATGCCGTTCAGCTTGAGCTGGCGCAGGTGAATTATATGGAGGAGATTGAACCGTTTTCGTATTCACCTGACAAGGCGGCCGAATTACAGGTGCTGTTGAGGCAGTTGCTGGAGGGAATGGTGGATTGGGGGACGGACAGCTATAAACAAGGCGCTGGTTAATTTCACTTTTCGCTGGCCGCTAAGGATAACCGCTAAATCCCGCCGCTGCGCGGTTCCCTTCGTTCGGGTTACAACCCGCGTAAAAAGACACGCGGTTTTCCACCTCTCCCTCCGGCGGTATTTGGAACCGGCCTCAGGCTTCTACGTCGCAACCTTACTTGTTTTGTTTTTTTAAAAGCCAGGGGCGATTCAGAAAGCTTGCTGAACGGAGCGGCCTGGAGACCAAAGGCTCCAGGACCGAGTGACGGAACCGCAACGCGGCAAGGTTTCCAGCCTGTCACTGCGGTACCTGAAACATAGCCAGCGAGCGAAGCGCGCAGTGAAAAAGCGCGGAATCCGGAGGGCGCGCGCTTACGCGTCCTCTGGGCCAGTTTGGGCGGCGAGCCCAAGGTCTTGAGGTTTAACGTCATAACCGCTGTTAAGAAACCGAAATCATCTCGATTCAGCTTTCGCTGCAAGCAAGAAACCGCCCTAATGCCCGGTCTGGCATTACTTAAAGTCCGCGTACGGCACTAACGGTTCCGGTGGCATATCCAGATCCCCTTGCCAGCCGCTCATCGAGTATCTCGCGTACAGCAGGAAATGGCTTGGCGTATAATCCTTCGCTTGCTGAATATCAATTCCCCCGCCGATGGTCCAGTGAGAACTGACACGCCGTTCAACCAGTGCCTGCAACGTGTAACCAAAACCAGAACCACTACTGCCGGTTTCAATGGCATTTTTATCCGGTAATGAATCCGGGATCAGATTCTGGATCGGATAACGTTTTTGATCGCTGGTTGAGGAGCGAGACCAGGAGACGGAGCCGCCGAGTTGCCATGACCAGTTCTCCGTGCGCTGCCGGTAATTCACCGGTACGGCAACCGAGAAATATTGTTGCGGACTGTAGTATCCCCCCTGTCCCAGGGTGTAGCCGCTAAGGTCTTTCTGATAATGCCAGAGCATGGAGCTGAGGCCCACTGTCGCGCGGCGGTTATCTTCGTTGATAACCTTGTAGTAGTACCCCCCCATCAGGCGTTCGCGGGTATTGTCTTCGACATTTTCACCGGTCAGCTGATGCGCGCTGAGGTCAGCCCACACCCCGTTGGCCAGCCCCTGATCGTAACTTAACCCAAGGCTGGCACCGGTTGCGCGAACGCCGCCCCAGGTGGTGCCGGTGCCCGGATCTTTTGCGCCGGCGAAAGAAAGTAACGAACTGGACACCGGACGGCGTGAAACCGTGGTCGTCCAGCCGATATCACCCCAGTCTCCGCTGTAAGCCAGCCCGCCTACCCAGTCAACCACCGGAAAACCCAGCGGCGTGGTGCCTAAATCCCCTTTCCATTGTTCATTTTCCCAGCCCGCGCCAAGGCTGACACCGTTAGCGGTCTGGCTGCGATATCGGCGGCAGTTCTGATCACGACAGGTGCCGAAACTGGCTTCGTAATTACCGTTTTCGTTATCAAAGGTTCCGGCATCCATACGCACCCAGTCGGCCCGCAGGAATCCCCGCCCCTGATACACCGGCATATCTGCCTGCAACATGGTGGTGTTGGCGGTGAGATCAGATTTGCCCGGCGTACCGCTCGAGGTCCACGAATCCGTATCCACCGTGAAATTGATATCCTGCTGACGGTAAAGATCACCTGCGTCAGAGCGGATACCGCGTTTCAGCCAGTCATCCGCCGGATTGTTGCGGATCAGACGTGTATAACTGTCATTGTCCTGTGGCGTTTTGTCGGTGATGCCACTGGCGACCATCGCCTGCCCGTAATCCTGACGCGCCAGTTCTGGCTCGCCGAGCTGCTGCTCAAGGCTGGCGGCATTGCGATAAATCAGTGCTTTGTCTTGTCCGGCCGGTTGTGAACGCGCAGCCGTTTTCAATGGCTGCATCAGCGCAAAGGCCCGGGTCGTGTCACCGACATCACGCCAGGCCATGGCGATCTGCCGTTGCTGATTGAGGCTCAGGTCATGCAGATCAGCCTGCTGCAACTGCTGTTTCGCCTGCTGCGTATGACCTGCGGCCAGTGAAGTATCGATAGCGGCCAGGGTTTTACCGAGCTGAATGCGCTGCGCCACTTCACGCATGTTGGCGTCCCATTTCGCCTGCGGCAATGTATTCAGATGGTGCAGAGCGGCATCATCACGACCGGAGCCGGAAAGATAGAGCGCATAAGCGTAAACCTGTTGCGGATCCACCGGACGTTTCGCCGCAAGCTGTTCGAAAACCGTATCCGCCTGCGCCGGTTCGCCCGCCTCACGCAGGGCATTAGCGTAATGGTAGGTCGTCCAGACATCGTCCGGATTCAGCTTCAGCGCTTCGCCGTAGCGGTTCGCGGCCTGATTCCAGTTGTGCCGGGCAGCATATTTTTCCGCCTCCATTGTGACAACGTCACTTTTAAGTCCCCGCTGTTTGTCGCTGAGTTTCGCCTGTGAAGCAGCCGGCAGTGAACTGATGTAATCCAGGGCTTTTTGCGGCGACTGACGCTGATAGATATTTGCCAGACCGCGCTGGGCACTGCTGTTATCGCGCTCCAGCCTGAGTGCGCGGCGATAAGCCCGCTCTGCCTGCCTGTCATTTTTACGCTTAACCGCCACATCGCCGAGCCCGATCTGCGCCCACGGATCACGGGAGTCCAGTCGCTGTGCCTGGTTGTAGGCCGCTTCAGCCTGTTCAAGCTGTCCGGTTTTCAGCGCCCTGTCGCCCTGATCGATTTTCAGCCAGTAACTGTTGGTCTGGATCAGGCTGTTCCATTTATCCGCATTATAGCCGTCGGTTTCGGCAGCTTTCGCCTGCCGGAATAAGGTCAGCGCCTGCTGGCGGTTACCGGCACGGGAGTAAGCCAGCCCCATCGCCCCGAGAACCTCGGCATCGTTGGGTTTCGCCTGCAATGCCTGCTTCAGCGGGGCAATCGCGCCGGTTGAACCACCCCGATTAATTTGCGCCAGACCCCGGAGTCGTGCCTGATAACGCGGATCGGCCAGCAACGCCTGCTGACGCTGAAGCTCCTGTTGTGCGGCAATCACCTGCGGACCGGTATCAAACGTAGTAATAAACTCTTGCAGGACCTCAGCGCTCGGATGACCCACGGGTTGGTCTTTAATCTGGGCCAGCCATAAGTCAGCGGCAGGCGAACGCCCTTCATTGGTGGCAGCGATTTGCTTAATCAGCGCCACCGCTTTGGCATTATCCCCTGCATCAAACGCCATCTGCGCCAGTTGCAGGCGTAACTGCACATCCCCCGGATACCGGTTATTCAGCGCCTGGAGCTGCGCCTGTGCGCTGGCTTTCTGCCCCGGCAGGCGCGCAATCAGTTGCCAGTATTCCACCGCCAGATCCAGCGTCGGCGGCTGGCCGCCAAACAACTCGTCATATTGCGCCTTAGCTTCACCGAGCCGCCCGGCGGTTGCCAGTAAGCGCGTCTGCTGGAGTTTTTGCTGCATTTCCGGCGAGGCGATTTTCAGGCTCAGCTGTGCCTGCTGATATTCATCCGAACCGGGTGCAACCTGTTTAATTTTTTCCAGCTGCTGCTGCGCCCTGGTCTGGTCACCTTCGCGGAGAAGCAGACGCAAACGGGCGGACATCACTTTCGGGTTCTGCGGATCGATTAATTCCAGGCGAAACAGTGACTGACGTACCAGATCATCCTGATGACTGGCTTCACCGATCCGTACCTGTTCCAGCAACCATTGTTCCGGCGACACAACCGGGGCAGAAACCGCAGGCGCAGCCATCAGGGCCAGCGCAATGGTCAGCGCCAGTTTGTTGCGGGAAAGCCGGTTCGTGGAGTGTCTGTTCACGAAATTATTCCTGATCATCATCAGACAGACGACGACGGGCCAGAGAACGTAACCCGGTCCATAGCAGTATTGCCGCCAGGAACACCAGAATCACCGCCATGACTGCCAGCAATACCGGATGGTTCGCCATTGCGTTCCATACCCGTTCCCACCACGGTAAATGGCCCACATAATAGGTATCACCCACTTTCAGACTACTGATGCCGGAATCGCGTACCACTGCCACTGAACCAAAGATCCGCGCACGCTGTCGGGTATCCTGCACTGAGGTGTTCAGCATTGCGAAGCCCTGCTGACCGTTTGCCATCAGCGCGACCACGCTGCGCTGATCAAAGTATGGCGACTTTAATCCGACGATCGCCGCAATCGGACCTTGTGCACTGATTTGCGCACTGGCATCCACCCGCGCATCGCTGGCAGGTGAGTTGTTATCCGTTAACGACGCCTGACGGATTGGGGTGTTAACCGCATCGCGGGCTGCCTCGATCAGTAAGTTAGCTTTTTTATCATCGCGCATGCTGTCGTCACGCAAATCCGCAGGCAAGTTACCGATCACCAGCAGATCGGCGTCGGTGGTTCTTGCTTTTGCCGCATCTTCGGTCAGCCCTACGCCAAGTGCCGGATAACCGGTGAGTGCGCCAATATTGCCCATCGCATCAAACAGCGTGGTGAGTTGCTCAGGTTGCGGTTGTGGCTGAACCAGAATCAGCGTCTGGGATAAATCCGCCAGGCGGCTGAACGGGAATCCGGCATTCGCGAAGGCGCGCAAATCAGGCATCGCCATAAAATGACGGTATCCGGAGAAATCGATGGTGGAGCTGTCGTCGATCACTACATGATTTGGCACGGTGTTATAGGTTTCACAGCGGCCCTCGCTGCCGCTTGCCAGCAGCGACGTGTAGTCAAAATCAAAACGCATCTGGTTTACCGCACCCAGTTTCAGCGCCGGAATATTCAGATCCTTGCTGCCATCCAGCAGCCCCTGCAACAGGGACAGATGCAGTAACCGGGAATCCTCATCGTGTCCGGTTTTCAGGGTCAGATCCTGCACAAACTGGTTGTTCAGGCTGATGCTCAGACGCGACGTGTTTTTGAGCTGTGGCGAGGTGTAACGGTACTTCAGCCGCATATCAATACCGGTGCTGTTAATCAGGAACAGATCCGGCGGCAGGTTAATGTTGAGCGTGACCGGGTTCGGCTGGATGCCGTCAGACTGTAACTGTTCTGCATACTGTTTCAGTTCGCCAAAATTCATCGGACGGTCGGTGCGCACCCAGTTTGGCGCATCATACGGCTGGCGTGGCTGGATCTGATCCACTTTATCGACACCGACCGTTTCGCCACGGAACAGGATATTTCCCTGCGCAATGCCTTTTACTGCCGTCAGTAAGTCCTGATCATCACGACCGAGGATCAGCAGCATTTTGACGTACGGATTATCCGGGCGGCTGACCATCTGCACGACGGGCCCTTTCACCGGCGGCATTTCTTTGAGGAAATCAGGGCGCTGACCGTTAGTCGCAAACACCACGGCGTGGCTTTCCGGCAACTGGTTATACAGCGCCGGGAAAGATTGCCCGCGCCACTGGGCTTTGGTGCCGAACCAGGAGGCCAGAATCGCCGCCGCCTGTTGCTGGCTGGCATCCGGAGAGGCGGCAAATACCATCGGCAGGCTCAGCGGACGGCTGTCACGCGCATCAAAGAATGGCACCGGGAAATGCGCCAGATCGTTGCTTAGCGGCAGTTTCTGGTATTGCAGACTGAGTGAACTGCCCTTGCCGATTTCCAGCCACAGCGTGGTGTTTGCCGGGTTTTCACAGACGTTCTGGTAATGACCAATAAACTCCAGGCGGATACGGTTAAAGTCGGTGACATAGCGCGGATCAATCGTCATCTGTAAGTGATTTTTCTTGCCGAGCTGATCTTTATCAATCACTTCAACGCCCATCAGCTGGTCGTTGAGATACACCTTAAGATGCGACTGGACCGGGATCAGCGACGGCGACGGCGTGAACTCGAGATTCAGCGTAGCCTGTGTCACGACTTCGTCACTGCGCACACCGAATTCAATCTGCCCGTTCGGCTGAATACCGCGCAAGGTGATGGCCCCTGGCCTCGGTGCTACATCGGCAAAAGGTAATATCACGTTGCGCACCGGCGCGCCCGGAATAATCATCGGGTTCACCGCCGGTGCCACCAGCGGCAACGTCACCTGAGGCGCAGGTATCTCATTGCCCGGCACAACCGGTGCAGTAGCCTGTTCACTGTAGGCCGGTGCAGCAGAACCCAACGCTAATGTCATCAATGCGGATGCCATAAAAGTGGTGATCGGAAGTTTTTTCATTGTTTTGTCATCATCAGGTTGGATTCAACAGGCTGAACGGCCAGCGATGGATTACGCGGAGCAAAAGACAGCAACCAGCGGCCAAACGATCGTGTTCGGGACACCAGCGGTCGGTAGCGTTGCGGGGCGATGTCCAGCATCCGCAGATAACCCCGGATGCCCAGCCCCAGTATCTCACGCAGGCTTTCCATCGGTTTGTCTTCAGGGAAACTGTCTTCGCGTAATACCCAGCTGTCGGCCCGGGCAAAAGTACATTGGATGAAATCGATATGTTGTTGGGTTGTGAGTGGCAATAGCTGCATACCGATGTTTTCACCAAACACACGGCTGATCTGCATCGGGAAGGTATATTCCTGCTGTCCGCGGCCCAGGATTAACGTGACGTTGTCACCAAACTGAAACTGGCTTGCACTCGCGGTTTCCAGCCCGACACCGCTGTCGGAATAGTCCTGGATGGTGCAGACATAAATATGTCCGTCTGGCTTGAGTAATGACGCGGGCATTCTGGCTTCTACGCGGTGTGCCTGACGAACCTGTTTGGATTCGAACGCCACGGCAATCGCCCCGCCCAGAATAATCATGTTGTAGATCACCCACGCCATGCTCACCAGTACGGTTAAAATTTCGTCGGGGCGTCCATAAACAATGCGGTAAATTCCAAAGAATAAACCCGCCAGATTAAGCAACATCAGGATTTGATATGGCCGGCTGATTTTCCAGTCCACGTAAGCATGCTTGTTCAGCCCGCCTTTTGCCGTCACATTGAACGTCCCGGCATGGGGATTAAACAACGCCACCGTCGTTGGCCTGGCGATATACCACGCCAGCACGGTTTCGTAGATTTCATTCCAGAACGAATGACGGTATTTGCCCTGTACGCGCGAATTAGTCAGGCTGGCATGAATCATGTGCGGCAGCACATACAGCGCAATGGCAACAGCCGGTGCATAAATGATGTAGGCATGTAACAGCAGAAATGCCAGGGGCGCGGTGAGGAAGATCAGGCGCGGAATACCGGCCAGAAAATGTAACATGGCGTTGGCGTAACACAGCCGTTGCGCCAGTTTCAGCCCTTTGCCAAACAGCGGGTTATCGAGGCGGAATATCTGCACCATACCGCGCGCCCAGCGGATACGCTGGCTGATGTGAGCAGACAGACTTTCCGTCGCCAGCCCTGCCGCCTGCGGAATACGAATATACGCTGAAGTGTAACCGTGGCGGTGCATTCGCAGCGAGGTATGCGCATCTTCCGTCACCGTTTCGATAGCGATACCCCCGATTTCATCGAGTGCGTCGCGGCGCAACACAGCGCAGGAGCCGCAGAAGAAGCTGGCATCCCACAGGTCATTGCCGTCCTGCACCAGTCCGTAAAACAGTTCGCCTTCGTTTGGCGTACGGCGCATTCGGCCCAGATTACGTTCGAACGGATCGGGCGAGAAAAAGTGGTGCGGCGTTTGCAACATGCTGAGTTTTTTATCTTTAAAGAACCAGCCGACGGTCAGTTGCAAAAAAGAACGGGTCGGCACATGGTCGCAGTCAAAAATCGCCACCAGCTGGCTTTTCGCCTGTTTCAGCGCATGATTAATGTTGCCCGCTTTGGCATTTTCATTCGTTTCACGGGCAATGTATTTCACGCCGATTTCATGGGCAAAATCCGCGAATTCCTGCCGGTTGCCGTCATCAAGCAGATAAATGGTCAGTTTGTCACGGGGCCAGTCAAGCCCGAGTGCGGCGTACAATGTCGGTTTCACCACGCTCAGATCTTCGTTATAGGTCGGGATCAGCAGATCCACCGTTGGCCACGTCGAGATATCCGCAGGCATGGGCACCGGTTTACGGTTAAGCGGCCAGATGGTCTGGATATACCCCAGCACCAGCACCGTCCAGGAATAGGTTTCCGCCCCTAGCAGCAGCAGACCGCAAATCAGACTCAGCGGATCTTCCCAGTTCAGCGTTGACGTGTAACGCCACCATAAATAACGACAGGAAATGGTCAGCGACAATACAATCATCATCAGCGCCGGGAAACGTCCCGGAATACGGCGGATAATCATTGCAATACTCCACAGCAGCACCACGAAAACAAACTGCGCGATATAGCCAAAAGGCTGAGAAATGCAGAACATCGCCAGCGTGATCGTCAGCAAAGCAGTCAGTAACACCAGTATGCGTTTAGTAAGCCGGTTCATTTTGCCGATACGTCGTGTGACCTGAGTTTCCAGCGGATTTTGGGTGACCTGTCCGGGCAATGATCTGAGCCACAAATGGACTTTTCCGCGCAACTGCTGCGGCCAGCGGCTATAGATCACACGCCCGCGTCTGCCTTCAGATGGCAGGATGATCAGCAGCCACACACTTTGCACGATATAACGCAACGGATCGGCCAGACGCGGCTGAGAGGGCGAAATTTGCGGATACCAGCGGGTGCGCTGTGCATTAACGCGCTGCCAGAACGGGGATTCAAAACGTAAAAACAACCAGCACAACGCCACACAGATAATCATCAGACCTGCGGCCATA
Organism: Rahnella sp. RFA10(1/100); assembly: GCF_004195115.1. Taxonomy (NCBI): domain Bacteria; kingdom Pseudomonadati; phylum Pseudomonadota; class Gammaproteobacteria; order Enterobacterales; family Yersiniaceae; genus Rahnella; species Rahnella sp. RFA10(1/100). The sequence continues at coordinate 351,343 of NZ_SEWR01000001.1, read as the reverse complement.
CGTGAGGAATGGCTGGCGCGATAATGCCGGTAGCGATTTTGTAATTCGAGAACGACCGGCGGCACCAGAAACAGATTGAGCAGACGGTTCATTTTGCCGGGCTCCGCGGCGTTTTCTGGCTATGCACGTCCCCGGGATGGCGTAAGTGCAGCAGGAACCAGTTCGCCAGTGTGTTAATCTCACGGCTGATTTTGCTGTTATTTTTCCATTCCCCGACAGGCTGTTTCGCCGCCAGTGACTCCGCCATTGCTTCATCGCGGTGTAAAATCACCGGGATCAGGGCGGGCAACGTTTCCTGCCATAACAACAGAATATCCTGCTGTAACTGGCTGGAAGGAATGAACTGGTTGAGCAGATAATGCCCGTTGGCTGGCAGCACATACTGATGTAAACGCAGGTGTGACTGAGTATCAGCATGGAGAAGCACGACGGTGCGGTCGGCAAGTATGCGTGCAGGTAAGGGATCGGCTGCCGGAGAGTCGATCAGGATCCAGTCATAGACACCGGTATTTTTAAGCTGAGTGATCGCCTTTTGCCAGTCGAAATCAGGCTGATTGTTATCGTCCGTTGCGACATGCCCGTAAGGCAGGAGATCAAGATGAGAATGGTAGCGCAGTGCAGAGTTTTGCCAGGACGTCCCCGTATTGTGCGCATAGCGCCATCCGCATGCCTGAGCGACAGGCATACCAAAGTGCAACCGCAGGAAGTTTTCCGGTGAAAAGTCGATCACCAGCACTTTCTCATTTAATTGCGCAAGACCCCAGGCCAGTGCAGCCGTGACCGAGGTGGTCCCCGTACCGCCACGAACGCCCTGTAAGGCAATGACAGCCATATTATTTTTTCTCCGCGCTGTGTTCGCCGTATTGCGCCAGCTCAGCCAGTAACGGCCAGCGGGACATTAGTTGCGGGATTTTTTCTTTACGGGCTATATCGACGTAATTTAATTCTGACAGAGAAAAAAGGCGACTCAGCGCAAAAAAATCATCATCTTTTTTCGGTTCGGATTCTTCCTGGTCTGCAATATTGGCTCCCACCGGTTCTTTCTCCCTGCATCAATCTAAATACTGAGACAACATGGCCAAAATGGCCTTACCTGTTTAGGTTTTTTAGTACCAAACATTATTATGAAGTATTATGATTATTTAATGTGGCAATGCTAGAATTTATTATACTCACATTCCCGGTGTGCCCCAAGCAGACTTTTAATCAAAAATGACACAAGCAGATTAACTATATGGCACTCTCCTTTTCATTGGGCATGAAACCATTCTGGAATGGATTAACCCAGATGCAATCTCAGGGGCTTTACTGGGTTAATACCGACAGTGAGGAAGCCGCTTATCATCTTTGCGGTCAAACTGTTGAGGCTCAGCAAGGTGAAGTTCCGGTCAGTGTTTTTTTTCCGCAGCACAATTTACTTTGCACTGCACATGAAAACAGAGTACCGGATGACGACATTCTTCTCACTTATTTGAAAAAGTATCAGAAAAAAACCTTTTATTACCAGTTAGCGAATGGCAAGAAAGCGTTTCTCTCTCTTGCAGCCGATATTAATCGTCTGCCTGCTCACTCCGCCTCATTAATGATTCTATTACTCCCGGTCAGTACCTGGCAGGCGATAAGTGATAAACAATTCGCCCGCTGGTTGAGTGAAATGAGCTCTGGCACCCATAATAAAGGTGCAACGCTCCTTATTATCTGCTATGGAAACGGTATTAATGCGGTTAAAACTCAGCTTCACTTATACCACCGCAATATATACGGCGTTGCAGATTTGAAAACGGATGTTGAGCCTAATCAATGGGGTATTTCCTGGTGGCATGACACACTGGGCGCGCAAGCCAACACGCTTTATCCGCTGATACGCCACCACACCGGCTGGGAAATTCAAACAAACGTTTCTGCGGCAGTTTCCGACCAAACCGGCGATGACCAGTGGATGTTGCTGGCCGATCGCTCGGTGCTTGAAGGTGCGCCTGCGCTTTCAGAACGCTGGTTCCTGTTTGACGATAACGAAGCACTGGCCGCACGAGCGGCGCATGCCCGCTCGGCGACAGTCATTTTCGCCCTTACCGGCAATGACGAAGTGGAAGTGCTGGCCCGTCAGGTTCATCTTTTACGTATGCAGCGCGGCACGGGTTTGAAAATTGTCGTGCGTGAAATGAATGCCTCTTTGCGTTATGTCGATCAGCGCCTGCTTCAGGCCTGTGGCGCGAATCTGGTTGTCCCGCAGGCGGCACGCCTTTCCAACTTCCTGACCCTGCTGGATGACCTGCAAAACCTCACGTATACCCGGCATGTGCCGGACGATATCGAATTGCTGCTCGACAGCCGGCTGCCTACCCACCATAAGGGTTATCTGCCACTGCCGGTTTTTTGCCAGGTGATGCGCGAGATTTGGGATCACGCCTCTCTGGCGACGGAATCCCGGGGCATTTTAATTTCTCTGCGCCCTGCCGCCGGGATCAGCCCGCAGCAGGCGATGTCTTTATGTTCGCTGCGCCGTGACGGTGACATTTTGACCGTTACCGGGCGTCATCTTTATCTGTTTCTGTCGAACTGTCAGGTCAGCGATGTGGAAAATGTGCTGACATTTCTGTTTAGCCTGCCGGTCAAAGAAGTGTTCACCAGCCAGACGTTCTGGAGTCAGGAACCGGATATCCAGACAGAAGTTCGCCGTCTGGCCGCCAGGCCACCGATGGCAACACCGGTGCTGGCGGCAGAAACATACGTGCAACATAAAACAGAACCGTTAAAACGGGCGCAGGTGCACCAACCCGTGCCCGTTACGCTCGCCGTGAGCGATTCGCCTGTGATTCGGGCACCGGAGTAACAGCATGGACATCAGAGATATTATTGAAATTTTTATTCTGGCAGCGATGATTTTTTTCCCGGCAGGATATGTACTGCGCAACCGGCTACCTCGCTGGAAAAACCGTTTCGCGGCCCTTTTCCTTTCGCCGCGCTATTTAACGCGAATAACAGCCAGCTCCGTCAGTAAAAGCCGCAAACGCTCCGGTAAACCGGCTGATGACTCCGCCGCAACAGGGAAATCCAAGACGTCACTATGAACGAATCGCAATCCTCTTTACCGCATTTGCGGATCTGGCAATCCTGGCGCGGCCTGGGTGCCTGAAACTACTATTTTTTACTTAAATTTGTTTTGCTTTCAATGGGGTATCTGAATTTTGATGCACTGAGCAATCTTGTCTTTGCCGCAGTATTGCTGTTCCCGTTACGTTCACTGCGCCTGCATCGCTGGAGACAGTGGCTGGCCCTGCCTTTCGGGCTGGCACTGTTGTATCACGATACCTGGCTGCCCGGCTGGCGTTCAATCGTCAATCAGGGGGCGGACGTTGCCGGTTTCAGTTTCAGTTATCTGCTTGAACTGGCCGATCGCTTTATCAACTGGCAGTGGATTGCCGTCGGTTTCGCTTTGCTGGTTGGTTATCTGTTTATCTCCCAGTGGATCCGGCTGACCACATTTACCGTTATTGCACTGCTGTGGCTTAACCTCAGCGGCCTCATCACGCCATTTTTCGCGCATTATACGCCCCCGGCTATCGCCCAAAATACCGTGACGACACCGGTGACCGTTGCGCCATCAGCCACGGATAACACCGTGAATGGTCCGCCGACCAATGCCAATCTGAACGCTTATCTGGAGCAGTTTTACCAAAACGAACGGCGCAAGACGACGAAATTCCCTGATGCGTTGCCTGCTGATGCACAGCCGTTTGACCTGCTGGTGATCAACATTTGTTCGCTGGCCTGGTCAGATCTGGATGCCGTGAATCTTTCCAGTTCACCGCTGTGGTCACGTTTCGATTTTGTCTTCAGTAATTTTAATTCAGCCACGGCCTACAGCGGCCCGGCATCTATCCGCCTGCTGCGCGCCAGTTGCGGTCAGACCTCGCATCATGATTTGTATCAGCCTGCCGGTCAGCAGTGTTATCTGTTTGACGATCTCGCGCGTCTGGGCTTCACTTCCCAACTGGCTATGGATCATACGGGTGTATTCGGTAATTACATCGGTAACTTGCGTGATGATGCCGATATGAAAGCGCCGCTAATGTCACAGGCCGGTCTGGGTTATGAGCTGACGTCATTTGATGGCACACCGATTTTCAACGACGGGCAGCTGTCCTCCCGCTGGCTGGAAAATCAGGAGAAAGCCGGTACCGCGCGCACCGCGACCTTCTTTAACCTGATCCCGCTGCATGACGGCAACCGTTATGTGGGCAGCAATAAAGGCGCGGATTACCATAACCGTGCACAAACCCTGCTGAATCAGCTGAATACTTTTATGGATCAGCTGGATAAATCCGGCCGCAAAGTCATGCTGCTGGTGGTGCCCGAGCATGGTGCTGCCCTGGTTGGCGATAAGATGCAAATATCGGGTCTGCGTGACATTCCAAGCCCGGGCATTACCCACATTCCGGTCGGCGTGAAATTCTTTGGTATGCAGGCCCCCCATGCGCCGTCACCGATGAAAATCGAGGGTCAGAGCAGCTATCAGGCGATTTCAGAAATGGTCGCCCGCGCAGTCGATGGCAAAGTATTTAACAGCCCGACAATGGACTGGAAAACTTTCGGCTCGAACCTGCCACAAACGCCGCTGGTATCAGAAAATGAGAACTCGGTGGTGATGGAATATCAGGGGAAAATTTACATCCGGCTCAACGGCGGCGGGTGGGTGCCGTATCCGAGCTGAGTGAAGCCGGGTCGGAACATAATGAATTTTAAGGGGCAGCTTCTTTTGCTCCCCCCTTCGCAAGGGAGGGAGCTTAGGCTCTCTTCATTTATTCTGCAAATAGCTGGTCATACACATGCTGTAAATGGCGGCTCATTCTTGCCCGCGCCCCTGCGCCATCTTTCGCCAAAATGGCGTCCAGGATCCCCTGATGATCGGCATTCATTTCACGGGCGAAATCCACTTCGGTGTAATGACTCTCCAGGCGCATAAACCGGCGTGAACGTCGCTTATCCCACAAATATCCCATCATATCGTGCAGCACTTCGTTGCCGGTCATTTCGCTGATCATCATATGAAAGCGGCGATCGGCTTCGAGGAAGGCGTCGTTATTAGCATTCAGTTCGTTTAATTCGCGGGCGATGGCTTTTAGCTTTTCGCGCTGATCGTCAGTGCCGTTAATTGCCGCCAGTTCTGCTGTCATCGATTCATAAACCTGACGTGCTTTTACCAGTGATTGCAGGCTGAATTCCTCTTCGGTATTCACCGTTTGCACCGCAGGTGTGGCCTGTGGCAGCGGATCGCTGACATATACGCCGTTGCCGGTGCGGATTTCCACCCAGCCGGTGATTTCCAGTGCAATCAGGGCTTCACGAATGGATGAACGGCTGACCCCCAGCTGTTTGGATAAATCGCGCTCAGAAGGGATCATCGCGCCCGGCGCAAACTGACCGGTATTAATGCAATTAATCAAGACATTAGAAATCTGGCGATACAGCCGTTCAACTTTAAGGGTGGGTAATGCCATTATTTTCTCCGTGTTCATGCTGAATCCCAGATCTGTTATCCCGATCACATTAAAGATCGGTTTGATGCTGAATCATATGTCGGTCTGATGGCCTGACCAGCAGACCACCTGACCAGACCGCGCATTAAGATTGAACTTATCACCGGCCATGCGTCAACTACATTCAGACAGTCAGTTAACAATTTTAAGGAAAACACATGGAACAGACATGGCGTTGGTACGGCCCGAACGATCCGGTTTCACTTGATGATGTGCGTCAGGCTGGCGCAACCGGCGTGGTTACCGCCCTGCACCATATCCCGAACGGTGAAGTCTGGCCGGTGGAAGAAATTCAGAAACGCAAGTCCATAATTGAAGCCAAAGGGCTGGTATGGTCTGTCGTGGAAAGCATTCCGGTGCATGAGGAAATTAAAACCCGTAGCGGAGATGTTGAAAAACATATTGCTAACTATCAGCAATCTATCCGCAACCTGGCGGAATGCGGCATCGATACAGTCTGCTATAACTTCATGCCGGTTCTGGACTGGACACGCACGGATCTCGGCTATTTACTGCCGGATGGTTCACGCGCCCTGCGCTTCGACCATATCGCGTTTGCGGCTTTTGAATTGCATCTGCTCAAGCGCGAAGGCGCGACTTCTTATTACAGCGCGGATGAGCAAAAACAAGCGGCCGAATACTTTGCGGCAATGACACAGGCGGATAAAGATCAGCTGGTGTCTAATATTATTGCCGGTTTGCCGGGTGCGGAAGAAGGCTACACACTGGATCAGTTCCGTGCACGTCTGGCCACTTACGACGGTATTGATAAAGCGAAATTGCGTGAAAACATGGCGCATTTCCTGCGCAGCATTGTGCCGGTTGCCGAGCAATGTGGATTGAGTCTGGCGGTTCACCCTGATGATCCTCCGCGCCCTATCCTCGGCCTGCCGCGTATTATTTCCACCATCGAAGATATGCAATGGCTGAAAGAAACGGTCGACAGTATTCACAACGGTTTCTGCTTCTGCACCGGTTCTTACGGCGTGCGTGAAGATAATGATCTGGTGAAAATGATGACCACCTATGCCGACCGCGTGCATTTCATTCATCTGCGTGCGACGCAGCGGGAAGACGTACCGGGAAGCTTCCATGAAGCAGACCATTTAGACGGTGATGTGGATATGGTGGCGGTAATCAAAGCGATTCTGACCGAAGAGCAAACCCGTCGCCGCGCGGGCAATCTGCGCGCTATCCCGATGCGTCCGGATCACGGCCATCAGATGCTGGATGATTTGCATAAGAAAACCAATCCGGGTTATTCAGCGATTGGACGCCTGCGGGGACTGGCAGAACTGCGGGGTGTGGAGCGGGCTTTGAAACAAAGCTTCTTTAGCGAATGAATTCGCACTTCTTAATAACTGAATTGTGAAATTTCGGTTTTTCAATAACGGTTATCAATCGGCCTTTCGCGCCGAAACCGACCAAAGAGGGCTATGACGAGCCCTCTTTGGGATCTCCACGTCTTGAACTGCGCGCTCTGCTCGTGGCTATGTTTCAGGCAGCGCCGCGACAGGCTGGAAAGCTTGCCGCTTTGCGGTGCCTTCACTCGGTCTTCGAGCCTCAAGTCTCGAAGCCGCTCCGTTCAGCAAGCTTTCTGAATCGCCCCTGACTTTTTTAAAAGACAAAATCACAATGAGTGAGGTTGTGAAGTATAAGCCTGGGGCCGGTTCCAAAATACCGCCGGACGAGAGGTGGAAAACCGCGCGTCTTTTTGCGCGGGTTGTAACCCGAAGGGAGGGAACCGCGCAGCGGCGGGATTTTGCGGCTATCGCTGTGATGCCTGAAACATAGCCAGCGAGCAAAGCGCGCAGTAAAAAGAGCCTGGGATTCTTAAGGGTGGTGGCGATAAGCCACCCTTAAGGCCAGTTTGGGTGGCAACCCAAGGTTTTAAGGTCGCCCCTTTTGCAGCGGCCCCCTCTGCAAACTCAAAAATGATACGCCACCGCGTTTTCCTGCTCCGGCCACGGATGGGATTTATACGGCTTGGCCGGATAGTTGATCTCGACACTCCGGCGGCGGAAATCACTCGGGCTCACCCCGACACGTTTCCGGAATACCCGTGAGAAATACAACTGATCATCGTATCCCACCACGCGGCCAATCGTCGCGATGGATTCCTGTGTGGTCTGCAATAATAATTTGGCGCGGATTACCCGCTGATCTTCGCGCCAGCGCAGGATATTGATCCCGACCTGCTCACGGAATAAATGCGCCAGCCGTGAGGGTGAGAGGCAAACGTGTCGGGCAACTTCATCAATCCGCAATTCACCCGCCAGATTGCCGGTAATAAACTGACAGGCTTCGATAACACGCGGATCCATAATTTTTTGCGGGCTCTGCGGATCTTCTTCCATGGCGCGCAGCAACAAACGCTCCAGAAGATTCATCCCCAGCTCTTCACAAAAACGTCGCCCCGATTTCTGCGTTTGTTCGATGTTGGCAAACAAACGGTCAAATTCCAGCAACAAAGTGTTATTCGGTAAAGAAAGACGCCCGACGTCGCGGGTTTTGGTGTGCCATTCGAGCCAGTCAGCCCAGTAGGCGCGCGGGCGGAAATAAACCCAGCGGTGATACCAGGAATCAGCGTTAGCAGACCGGCTGTAAAGATGACGGGCTTTCGGCGGGAATAGCAGCAGATCGCCGGGGTTGCAGTAGAAGGTATCTTCGCCGTCGAAGACTTTCCCCTGCCCCTTCACCGTCAGGTTAAGGATATAGCCCTTCATGCCGCCGGGACGGTCAATGGCAAAATCCAGTGGCCCGTCAGCAAGGATTGGTGTCATACCGGCGACCAGATAGGCATTGAAACTGTAACCCGGTAACAGCGGATTTTGCTGCTGATCCTGAATCATACGGTGATACATCGAACCTCCTGAAACTTCACATGGCTATGGACTTTTCATCTATTCTAACCGGCAGTGAAAACGCTGCCAGTAAAGGTTACTATATTGTGAACAAACACGCGTTTTCCCGGCATTTAACCCGTGATAGCGCTAAATGCCGGACGATGACAGGATGAAAGCGTTATCACAAAATCCGATTAAACGGTCTTTTTCGCTTTCTGTTTGTAGCGGTCAAAGATCACCGCCGCCAGCAGGATCAAACCACGAACCACATACTGCGAGAACGGAGAAATATTCAGCAGGTTCATCGCATTTTCCACGGTACCCAGAATAAGGATCCCGGAAACAACATAGGAAATTTTGCCGATGCCGCCTTTCAGGGAAACGCCCCCCAGCACGCAGGCAGAAATAACGATCAATTCGAAGCCCAGTGAGGTCATGGGCTGGCCGCTGGTCATGCGTGACGCCAGAATGATGCCCGCCGCCGCTGACACCAGCCCGGAGAGCACGAAGATGATGATTTTTGTACGCACCACCGGCACACCGGCCAGACGCGCCGCATCTTCATTACCGCCAATCGCCAGCGTGTTACGCCCGAAAGTGGTTTTGTTCAGCAACAGACCAAAGATGATCAGACAACCGACCGTCAGCCAGATGGGCGCAGGCAACCCCAGCCAGTTGGCGTAACCCAGAGTGAAGAAACGTTCGTCTTCGATACCCACCGCTTTACCATCGGAAATGATGTACGCCAGACCGCGCACGATCTGCATGGTGGCAAGCGTGGTGATCAGCGCATTGATTTTCAGGCGGGCGATAACAAAACCGTTGAGCAAACCGGTCAGCATACCGAGCAGTAAACCGGCAGCGACACCGATCCACAAGCTTTCGGTCATATTGATTACCACGGCGGTCGTGACGCCCGCACAGGCAATCACCGACGCAACTGACAAATCGAAGTCACCGGAAGCCAGGCAGAACAGCATCCCGCAAGCCACCATCCCGGACATTGAAATCGCCAGCCCTAACCCTTTCATATTGATGAAAGAACTGAAGTTGGGCACGAAAATGGTACAGGCAATAAACAGCACGGCGAACACCACTAACATGCCGTAACTGTCCCAGATACGCATCAGCCCCTGGCCGCCGCGTGAGGCGGCTGAAGGTTGATCCGGTTTAGCTGAATTGGTCGTCATACTCGACATAATATTTTGCTCCTCAGTCAGGCAGCGTCATGGGCAGAATCAAGAACGGGTGTCCGCAACATGGCGAGCCCCAGCGCTTTTTCTTCGGTGGCGTCGTCATGCAACAGTTCGCCGGAGATTGCACCTTCGCGCATCACCACAATCCTGTCGGCCAGACCCAGCACTTCCGGTAAATCACTGGACGCAAACAGCACCGCAATGCCTTGTTTTGCCAGTGAATAAATCACATTGTAGATTTCATGCTTAGCACCAACGTCAATACCGCGCGTCGGTTCATCCAGCAAAATGACTTTCATTTCTTCCGATAACCAGCGACCCAGAATGGCCTTTTGCTGATTACCCCCCGAAAGATTCATGATCAGTTGCTGATCGCTGGGGGTTTTGATATTCAGCGCATCAATATGTTTACGCGCATTCTTCGCTTCCCAGGCGTTGTTGATCAGACACCCTGCTTTGACTGTTTTGCGACGGGCGCTGATGTTGATGTTGTCACGCACCGAGTGCACAGGAATGATGCCGTCAGCCTTGCGGTCTTCCGGACATAGCATGATGCCCTGGCGGATAGCATCCGCCGGTTTGCGGATATTCAGCGCTACGCCGTCGAGCCGGACGGTGCCACCGGTAATCCGCGTGCCGCCGAATAAGCCTTTCATCAGCTCACTGCGCCCTGCGCCCACCAGCCCGAACAGGCCGACGATTTCACCCTGGCGTACAGTGAGGCTGACCGGTGTTCTCACGCCCGGTGCTTTCACCTCTTCCAGTTCAAGGCGGATTTCGCCATGCGGACGCGGTGCGTAACCGTAAATGTCATCGAGATTACGGCCAACCATCGCCTGCACCAGTTTGCTGTTATCCACCTGCGTCATATCGTCGAAGGTGCGGACATAACGCCCGTCTTTGAAAACAGTGACAGCGTCACTTAATGCGAAAATTTCTTCCATGCGGTGCGAGACATATAAAATCACGCGCCCTTCAGCACGTAACTCACGGATAACACGGAATAACTGTTCAATTTCACGGGCGGAAAGTGAACTGGTCGGCTCATCGAACGCAATAATTTTGGCATTACGTGCCAGCGCTTTAGCAATTTCAACCATCTGCCACTGGCCGATGGAAAGATATTTCAGCGGCGTATCGGGGTCGATATCCAGTCCGAGATGTTCAAGCTGAATTTTGGCTTCGTAACGCAGCAATTTTCGGTTCACGAAACCATGTTTGCTCGGTAACTGGCCGAGATAAATGTTCTCTGCCACCGTCATTTCCGGCACCAGATGTAATTCCTGATAAATAATCGCCACACCGGCATCGAGCGCATCCGTGGTATGGCTGAATGCGACCGGCTGGCCTTTGATGTGAATATTGCCCTGGGAAGGCTGATAGTTCCCGCTGAGGATTTTCAACAGCGTAGATTTACCCGCGCCGTTTTCGCCCATCAACGCATGGATCTGCCCGGCATAACAATTGAAAGAAATCCCGTCCAGCGCTTTCACGCCAGGAAAAGTTTTGCCAATGTCATGGAATTCCAGATACGGCCTGGCCGCATCAAACTCCGTCAGGGACGGTGTCAGCAAAGGCGTCTTATTATCGAAAGATTGCTGAGTCATAGTGGCTACCTGGAAGTTGAGTAAGTATGGATGCACGCCGCTGCACAGCAGAAAACAGTTCGTAAAACTTCCTGTCGTCCACTCTGCAGCAGCGTCTCTCCCCTTCATACTTCAAGTCGCAGATGCGTTGGCTACGCTTACTCACCCGAATCACTTACTTATGTAAGCTCATCGGGACTCGCTCACTTGCCGCCTTCCTGCAACTCGAATTATTTAGGGGTATTGCTTGTTTCAACCACATCTGAAGATCACATAAGACCTTTCTTCTTCAACTCTTCTTTGAAGTTGTCGCGGGTAATCAGAACAACATCAGTCACTTCGGTAAATTTCGGTGGTTCAACGCCTTTGGTGACCCATTCATTCAGCATCTGGATACTTTTGTAACCATGGATATCCGGGCTAGGTAACAGGGAACCGTAGAAACCGGTTTGGGCACTTTTTGACAACTCATTCACCGCATCCACGCCGTTGATGCCGATGCCGATGACGTTAGCGGCTTTAAAGCCCTGACCTTCGGTTGCACGAACGCCACCTAATACCGTGTTGTCGTTCATGCCGATGATCAGCCAGTTTTTCACTTCAGGATGTTGCACCAGCAGGGAGTTACCGGCATCCAGTGCGCCCGGTATGTCGTTAGATTTGGTCGGGACTTTATAGATTTGTTTTTCCGGGAATCCGGCTGCTTTCAACGCATCCATCGAACCGGAGGTGCGGCGGCGCGCCGTATCGAGTTCATCTGCCGTAATGGCCATCACCCCGGTATCAGCCACTTTCCAGCCACGTTTTTGCATTTCTTTGTACAGTTCCTGCCCCTGACGTTCGCCGATTTTGGTCGCGGCCATCATAACTAACGGCACTTCTTCCATTGGCTTGCCTTTGGCATTCACAAACTGGTCATCCACCTGGATGACTTTCATGTCATAGCTGCGCGCTTTCGCCATGATGGCAGGTCCGAGACGCGGATCCGGTGTACAGATGACAAAACCTTTCGCCCCGTTGGCCGCCAGGCTGTCAATCGCATTCAACGTTTTTTCACCATCCGGCACGGCGATTTTAATGACGTCGAAGTGGAGATCCTTACCGGCTTTATCTGCGAACCGCCATTCAGTCTGGAACCACGGCTCTTCCGGCTGTTTAACCAGGAATCCCAGCTTCGGATTCTCAGCGGCCATAGCTGAATGTGACATAAGGGCAGCTAACCCGACCGCCGCTAATGCCTTAGTGAATTTATGCATGATGTTCTCCGACTTTTATTGTTGTTTTTCACAATCGCAGTCTTACATCGGGTGGTTTACCGCAATCGTGAAAACGTTATCAGTAGCGTAAAGAAACAAAGTGAAAGTGCGGCGAAGTCCGGTTTTATAGAGGATTTACGTCACACTCTCTTGTAAGACGGGTTAAGTTTTAGCGGTAATTTTGCAACGGAATGTAGAGCGCTATCACACGGCGGGAAAACAGCAGGTTTGTGCATAGATATAGCGATTTTAGCCAAACGCTAACATTTGACCAACCTCACAGAAACATCATTGGGAGCAGATTTGTGCATACTTCCAGCTAACGCCTCCTCACTCACTTTTTTGCATCCTCCTACTGTTAGAGCAATTCGATTCGCCGCCGTAATGACTACGGCAAACCTGAAGGAGTGAGAAAGAATGACGCAAGGTGCGATTGCTCTTGGTCTTGATTTTGGCAGCGATTCCGTCCGTGCCCTGGCAGTGGATTGCCAGACCGGTGCCGAGATGGAAACCGATGTGGTTTATTATCCGCGCTGGAATGAAGGTCGCTATTGTGATGCGGCAAAAAATCAGTTCCGCCACCACCCGCTCGACTACATAGAGGCAATGGAACAGGCGATTAAAAATGTGGTGCAACGTCTGGGCAGCGAACGTGCTGCGCGCGTGGTGGGTATCGGTGTTGATTCCACCGGTTCAACCCCCGCCCCTGTCGATAAAGAAGGCAACATTCTGGCGCTGAAACCGGAATTCGCCGAAAACCCCAACGCCATGTTCGTGCTCTGGAAAGATCACACAGCCATAGAAGAAGCCGAAGAGATCAACCGTCTTTGTCGCAGCGGCAATTTCCCTGACTATTCCCGTTATATCGGCGGCGTTTATTCCTCAGAATGGTTCTGGGCAAAAATCCTGCATGTATCGCGTGAAGATGCGGCGGTTAAACAAGCCGCTGCCTCGTGGGTCGAATTGTGCGACTGGGTGCCCGCCCTGCTTTCCGGCACCACCGCGCCGGATAAAGTGGTGCGCGGACGTTGCAGCGCCGGACATAAAATGCTCTGGCATCCGTCATGGGGCGGTCTGCCACCCAAAGATTTCTTTGCCGCACTTGATCCGTTGCTGGTTGAACATCTGCCGTATCCGCTGTTTACCGATACCGTTACCGCCGAACAGGCTGTTGGCACACTCACGCCTGAATGGGCCGAACGTCTTGGCTTACCGGCCAGCGTGGTGCTGTCGGGCGGTGCATTCGACTGCCATATGGGTGCCGTCGGAGCGGGTGCACAACCTTATACGCTGGTCAAAGTGATCGGCACTTCCACCTGCGACATTCTCATTGCCGATAAAGAACGCGTCAATGACCGTGCTATTGCCGGCATCTGCGGGCAGGTCGAAGGCAGCGTGGTACCGGACATGATCGGAATGGAAGCCGGACAATCCGCTTTCGGCGACATGTATGCCTGGTTCAGCCGTCTTCTGAGCTGGCCGCTGATTCAGGCAGCCAAAGCGCATCCTGAAATGGCACCGCAACTGACCAGCCTGCAAAAAAATCTGCTGACCGATCTCACTGCTGCCTGGGCGGCAAATCCGAAACTGGATCATCTGCCGCTGGTGCTCGACTGGTTTAACGGCCGCCGCACACCGTTTGCCAACCAGCGTCTGAAAGGTGTCATTACCGATATCAATCTGGGCACAGAGGCGCCGGAACTGTTCGGCGGTTTTATTGCGGCGACCGCTTTTGGCGCACGCGCCATCATGGAATGTTTCGAACAGCAGGATATTCCGGTGGAAAACGTGCTTACCCTCGGCGGCATCGCGCGTAAATCGCCGGTCATCATGCAGGTTTGTGCTGATGCCATGAACCGTCCGCTGCAAATTGTCGCCTCGGATCAGTGCTGCGCGCTGGGTGCCGCGATTTTTGCCGCTGTCGCCGCCGGGGAATTCAACGATGTCCCTGCCGCTCAGGAAAAAATGGCCTGTAGCATTGAACGCACACTGCTGCCGGATCCGCAGCGCGTTGAGCAATATCAGCGTCTGTACACACGTTATCAGCAATGGTGTGCCACGACAGAACCACTGTTTGCAGCAAAACCGGCACATTAATTCGTATTTTACCTATCCGATATTCAGGAGTCATAAATGGACGCGTTTAAACATCTCGAAGTGTGGTTCGCCATTGGCAGTCAGCATCTGTATGGTCCCCAGGCATTACGTCAGGTAAAAGAGAACGCCGAGAAGGTGGTCAGTAGCCTGAACAGCGAAGCCGGGTTGCCGATCAAACTGGTGCTCAAACCGCTGGTGACCACGCCGGACGAAATCACCGCGTTATGCCGTGAAGCTAACTATGACAATGCCTGTGTGGGCATCATCACCTGGCTGCATACGTTCTCACCGGCCAAAATGTGGATCGCCGGGCTGAGCATTCTGCATAAGCCGCTGATGCAGTTCCATACCCAGTTCAACGCCGAAATCCCCTGGGAAACCATGGACATGGATTTCATGAACCTGAACCAGACTGCGCACGGTGGCCGTGAATTCGGCTTCATCGGTGCCCGTATGCGCCAGCAACATACCGTAGTGGCCGGTCACTGGCAGGACGGTGAATCTCATCGCCGTATCGCTCAGTGGATGCGGGTTGCTGCCGCGAAAAACGAAAGTCAGCATCTGAAAGTGGCACGTTTTGGCGATAACATGCGTGAAGTTGCGGTCACCGAAGGCGATAAAGTGGCTGCGCAAATCCAGTTCGGTTACAGCATCAGCGCCTACGGTATTGGTGACCTGGTCAGCGTAATCAACGAAGTCAGCAAAGGCGACGTCGATACGCTGGTAGAAGAATACGAAGCCACCTATCGTCTGACGGATGCGGTAAAACTCAACGGCGAACGTCGTGAAAATCTGCTGGATGCCGCCAAAATTGAACTCGGCATGACCCGCTTCCTCGAGCAGGGTAAATTCGGCGCGTTCACGACCAACTTTGAAGACCTGCACGGTATGAAACAACTGCCGGGGCTGGCCGTTCAGCGTCTGATGCAGAAAGGCTACGGCTTTGGTGGCGAGGGTGACTGGAAAACATCTGCCCTGCTGCGCATCATGAAAGTGATGGCCAGCGGTCTGAAAGGCGGCACGTCTTTCATGGAGGATTACACCTACCACTTCAAGCCGGGCAGTGATCTGGTGGTGGGCTCGCACATGCTGGAAGTGTGTCCGTCGATTGCCAAAGAAGAGAAACCGCTGCTTGACGCGCAATATCTCGGCATAGGTGGTAAAGCGGATCCGGCACGTCTGATTTTCTCCACGCCAGCGGGTCCGGCGGTCAATGCCAGCGTCATCGATATGGGCGACCGCTTCCGTCTTCTGGTCAACCTGGTGGATACCATCGAACAACCGCATCCGCTGCCAAAACTGCCGGTTGCCCGCGCTATCTGGAAAGCCCAGCCATCACTGGCGACAGCAGCAGAAGCCTGGATCCTCGGCGGCGGCGCACACCATACCGTGTTCTCACAGGCACTGGATATCGACGCGCTGCGGTTATATGCAGAGCTTTCCGGGATTGAACTGCTGGTGATTGATAACGAGACGACGCTGCCGGACTTCAAAAATCAGATCCGGTGGAATGAGGTGTATTACAAGCTTTGCAGCCGCTGATTTATTTGCAGAAGGCCGCTGCAATGGCGGCTTACACTGCTAAAGCGAGTTAGCGTAAATTTCGGTTTCTTACGTGCGGTGATCACTTAACGCGCTGCGCCGAAACCGCCCAAAAGGGGAAAGTGCTTTTCCCCTTTTGGATTTCCCCACGCTTTTTCAACACGCGCTTCGCTCGCTGGCTATGTTTCAGTTGCCGCGGCGACAGGCTGGAAATCTTGCCGCTACGCGGTACCTTCATTTCGGGGTTGCAGCCTCAGGTCTGCAACCTCTCATTTAGCAAGCTTTCTGAACCGCCGCACGATCTTAAATTCAAAAACAGAATGAATTTATATTTTCAGAAAAGTGTATTGGCGTGATCAAAAATGGCACCGAATGAACGGTTCGAGACCTATGGCTCGAGCCGAGCGGAGCGAGACAACGTCACGAAGTGACGGCCCGAAGGGCGAGGCCGTAGGCCGAGTAAACCTGAAATTCGGGAATCGCGAAGCGATGACATTTTGCGCCACTCACCAATGCATCAGAACATGTCCGTCATACCCGCGACAGCGCGCAGTGAAAAAGCGCGGAGTCCAGAGGCCCGCGCGTTACCGGGTCTCTGGTCGGTGTGGGCCGACGCCCACGGTTTTGACCTTAAGGCCAGTTTGGGTGGCACCCCAAGGTGTTGTCATCCGTCCGTCACATTCCCCCTTTACGCTCACCAGCACAATTAAGTCCCAAAGAGGATAGTTCCCCACCATGATCATTCCAGCTACCATCAGCGGGAATGCGCCTGCGCGCATGTCTTCTCCTCCCGCTATCGCCATCCATGAGGTCTCCCATTTCTTTGGGAGTCACCCGGTACTCAATCGCGTCAATTTATCGGTGCCCGAAGGCACTATCCTCGCCCTGCTTGGCCCTTCCGGTTGCGGTAAAAGTACGCTGCTGAAAATGCTGGCAGGATTGCTGCATCCGGCGTCGGGGCAGATCAGTTTCGATGGCATAATCGTCGCCAGCGGAAAAATCAATATGCCACCGGAAAAACGCCATCTCGGCATGGCGTTTCAGGATTATGCATTGTGGCCGCATATGACCGTACAGCAGAACGTCGCATTCCCGTTGCAGATGCGCAATATCCGGGGTGCAGCGCAGCAGGAGAAAGTGATGGCAGCGCTGGAACGCGTCGGGTTGGCGGGTTTCGCTTCAAGACGCCCTTCTGAGCTTTCCGGTGGCCAGCAACAGCGCGTGGCACTGGCGAGGGCCATCGTTGCCGAGCCGCGAATTTTACTGTTCGACGAGCCGCTGTCGAATCTTGACCGCGATCTGCGGGAAAGCCTGTGCGAGGAAATGGCAACCCTGTTGCGCCAACTCGGCACCACGGCGGTGTATGTCACCCACGATCAGCACGAAGCTCGTGCACTCGCACACTGCATTGCGCGCATGGACAAAGGCGCAATCGCCAGCGTTGACCCGATTGACCCTTCCGTTGTTTCACCTTTTGTTGCTTAACCTTTGATGGAATGAAAATGATGAACCGCACACACAATAAAACCTCCAAAACGTTTTCCCGTATCCAAACAGGCGTAATGACAGCAATGACTCTTTCTCTCGCAATGGCAGCAGGCAGTGCACAGGCGCTGACGCTCTACACCGCCGGGCCGGGTTCTCTGGCAAAAAAACTGGCAGCCGGATATGAAAAGCAAACCGGCATAAAAGTGGATGTGTTCCAGGCAACGACCGGCAAAGTGATGGCGCGTCTGGAAGCAGAACAGGCAAACCCGCGCGCCGACATCCTTATCTCAGCATCCTGGGATACCGCCACCGATCTCGAACAGCGCGGCTGGTTGCTCGGATACCAAAGCCCGAACGCAGAAAAGGTTCCGGCGCAGTTTAAAACACCGTATTACGTCGCACAGGGAATTTCCGCCCTGGGTATCGTATGGAATACCAAAAGTGGTACTACCGAGCCTAAAGACTGGGGCGATTTAGCCAAACCGGAATTCAAAGACAAAGTCACTACGCCGGATCCGTCACTTTCCGGTGCGTCTCTGGATTTGCTGATCGGGTTACAAAATGCCCACGCACAGCAGGCCTGGAAACTGTTTGAGGATCTGAAAGCCAACGGCATGATCATAGCGGGACCCAACGCACAGGCACTGACGCCGGTCTTACAGGGTGCAAAAGCCGCCGTCTTTGGTGCGGTTGATTATGTATCTTACGCCAGCATGCAGGACGGCGAATCCGTAAAAGTGATTTTCCCGGACAGCGGAACGGTCATCGCGCCGCGCCCGATGATGATCCTCAAATCCAGCCAGCAGCCAAAAGAAGCGAAAGCCTTTATCGATTACGCACTGTCGCCTGAAGGCCAGAAAATGGTGGCTGATGCCTGGCTGATGCCGGCCCGTACCGATATCGACGCCAGACGTCCGTTGTTTAAGTCACTGAAATTGCTTCCGGAAGTTTCTCAGGCTTCTGCGTCACGTAAAGACGTTCTTGACCGTTTTGCGAAGCTGTTCAGCCCGCAGTAATCCTTTCACGGGCTGTTAACCATTACAGCCCGCTTTTGAGATTTCATTAATGAGCAGAAACGCTTTTTTACCGGGCGTGACGGGCATTGCACTGCTGTTGCTGGTTGCAGTGCCGGTCACGTTTGTCGCCTTGCAGGCTGTCTTCCCGCATCTGGATACAGGCAGCTTTTCCGCGCCGTTCAGCGCCTTTCCCCCTGTGTTCGAAGAGCCTCAGTTACGTAAATTGTTCGCCACCACGTTAAAGGTCGGACTGGGCGTGGCGATATGCAGCGGTCTGATTGGCATCCCATTGGGTGCCTTACGCGGCCTGTTTGCGCTGCCCGCCGCCGCGCTGTGGGACATTCTGTTTCTGGTGCCCTTCCTGTTGCCGCCCTATATTGCCGCGCTGTCCTGGATGCTGGCGTTACAGACTAACGGTTATGTCCAGCAACTGCTGCCATGGCTACATCTGAATGATTTTTTGTTTTCGCTGCCGGGCATGGTGGTGGTGATGACACTGAATATTTTCCCGGTGGTGTATTTTGCGGTCTCACGCAGCATGGCGGCCAGCGGCAGCCGTCTGGCAGATGTCGCGCGCATTCACGGCGCAGGTCCGTGGCGGGCATTTATACGCATCACACTGCCGATGGCGTTACCGGCGATGGCATCCAGTTTATTGCTGGCGTTTACGCTGTCGATTGAAGAATACGGCGTGCCCGGCGCACTGGGTTCGCGCAGCGGTATTCTGATGCTCACCACAGGTATCGAACAACGCCTCGCCGACTGGCCGGTCGATTTGCCCGGTGCGGCGGTGCTTTCGCTGATGCTGGTGGCGATTGCGCTTTGCGCATACAGCGTGCAGCGTGCGGTACTGGCGGGTAAAAATGTTGAAAGCCTGACCGGCAAACCGGCTGACGTCACACAGAAATCGCTGGCTGGCTGGACTATCCCGGTGCTGATTTTGTTTATGGCGGTGGCACTGATCGCCGTCGCGCTGCCGATTGTCGCCATGCTGATCACCGCGTTTTCCCGTACGTTGTCCGGCGGGCTCTCGTGGCAGAATCTGACCTTAGGACACTTTGGCAATGTGTTTGCTGCACATGGCGATGCCCCTGCCGCACTTTCAACCAGCCTCGGTCTGGCGCTGGGCACTGCACTTATCGCAGGGGCAACCGGATTGATGGCATCGTGGCTGGTGGTGGCACGCAAAATTCGCGGTGCCGCATTGATTGACGGTTTATCGCTGCTGCCGGCGGCACTACCGGGGATTGTGGTCGGTGTGGGTCTGATTCTGGCCTGGAACCAGCGCTTCTGGCCGGTGACACCGTATAACACCTGGGGTATTTTGCTGCTGGCGTACTGCTGCCTGTTGTTGCCTTATCCGGTGCGTTATGTCAGCGCCGCATTAAAGCAGATAGGCGGAAATCTTGATGCCGCCGCGCGCGTGCATGGTGCCACAGCGGCGCAAACATTACGCCTGATCCTGCTGCCGCTGGTGTTTCCGAGTTTACTTGCCTCAATGATGATGGTGTTCGCCGTCGCGTCGCGCGAGCTCGTAACCTCTCTGCTGCTGTCACCGGCGGGCGTGCAAACCGTGTCGGTGTATGTCTGGCGCCAGTTTGAACAGGGTTCTGTCGGTGATGGTATGGCCATGGCGTCAGTGGCAGCGTTTCTGAGCCTGACGCTGATGTTAATTGCAGTCAGGCTACAACAACGAACCGCAAGTTAGTTTTCCCGCTGCGGTTCGGAGTGCGGGCGGTCGCCTGAAGGGATCAGTAAACCGGCTGCAACTGCCAGCACCGAAATCACCGCAGACACGACAAAGACCCAGTGCAGCGACGCCGCCACGCTGTCCGTAAGCATATTCAGCTGACTGCTTTCGAGCGTACCGCGCGTCGCTTTATCCATCAGTTGCTGTACGGGATCACTCACCTGTGGCAGACGATACTGAAGATTGAGATTGAGTGTCGCACCGAGCAATGCGGTACCCATGGCTGAACCGAGCATGCGGGTAAAAAGTGTCGAGGCGGTAGCAATACCCCGTATGGCAGGCTCCACGCTGTTTTGCACTGACACAATAAACGTGGTGTTGCACAGCCCCATGCCAGCGCCAATCGAAAAAGCGGCAAGACGCGCCATCCACAAACCGGACGATGGGGAGAGCACTAACAGCGCAAGACTGCCGCCTGCCAGCAATAATCCGCCTGTGACCGCCGTCATGCGATATGAGGTTGCCTGCATCAGACGACTGCTGAACATGCTCGCCAGCGGCCAGCCAATCGACATCAGAGCCAGCGTGGTGCCGGCCTGTAACGGTGTACCGCCAAGCACGCCCTGCACATAGGTGGGTAGAAATGCGCTGATACCCATCATGGTGGCACCAATGATCACCCCGCCGACGTTTCCGGCAATAATGACTTTATTTTGCCACAGTGCCAGCGGGAACAGGGGCTCCGGTGTTTTACGCTCCTGACGGACCAGCAACCAGGCGCTGCAAACTGACAAGGCCACCAGCGCCAGCGCCAGATATCCCAGTTCCTCTGCCTGCAACAGCGCCAGCAGTAAGGCTGCGACAGACAGTGTCAGATAGCCGGTACCGGCAAGATCTAACGTGTGCGGTTTACGCTGACCGTCCGGCGGCAGGTATTTCACCAGAATCATCATCGCCACCAGACCGATGGGCACATTCACCCAAAACACCACTGCCCACGGAAAATGAGAAACGATGAATGCCCCCATCAGCGGGCCGACAATCGCCGAGACGCCCCAGACGCTGGACAAATATCCCTGTGCTTTTGCCCTTTCCTGCGGACCATACACATTGGCAATCAATGTAGTGGCAACCGGCGTGATGGCTCCGGCCCCCAGCCCCTGTAAAGCACGAAAACCAATCATCCAGCCAAGCGAAGGCGCAAACCCGCATAAAACGGAACCGAGCAAAAACAGCGTGGTGCCGATAAAGAACATTTTGCGACAGCCGTATAAATCTGCCAGACGCCCGTAAACCGGCACGGTGATGGCCTGTGTCAGCAGATAGACCGCAAACACCCAGCCGAGCAGCGAGAATCCCCCCAGATCGCCAATGATAGTTGGCATGGCCGTCGCGACAATAGTGACTTCTACCGCAGCCATAAACATCGATAACATGCAGGCAGTGAGGATGAGCGGACGATGAGAGGATTTAACCGCAGCTGTTTTGACTTCCGAATGATTGACGGCCATGTTCTCTGTTTTCTTAGCATTGCTTTGATGAGTGCACTCAGGCAGATACACTTAATTATAGACAAAAAAAAGCGCTGAGTTTGCACACAGCGCCCGTTAATTACAGACTAGTAGTGACAACGTCACTATCAGGCCTGAGACATCATCTTCAGATCAAAACTGGACAGATTAATAAACCGGGTTAAATCGCGGCTTTCAGCTCGGGGTAAATACGGAATTTCCCCCAGCAGCGGCGCTGTAATATTGGCGCTGATCGCGTCAATCGTTTCCTGGTAGTGAGCCAGACACGGGTTAATGCGGTTCGCCACCCAGCCGAGCAACGGTAAACCATCCGCAATAATTGCCTGTGCGGTTAATAATGCGTGGCTGACACACCCCTCCTGAATACCCACCACTAATACTACCGGCATATTTTGCAGACGTACCCAGTCAGAATATAAAAGTTGCGGCGTGATCAACGTTCTCCACCCGTCGCATCCTTCAACCACTACAGAATCTGCCTCTTCACGCATGAAATTAAGACCATGAGTCATTATTTCAAAAACATTTTCGGGGATCTGGCTGGCATAAATGTCTTCGTCAGTTAAGGCCAGCGGGGTTATTTTATTAAAAGGATAAGAAATAGAAGATGACTGCTGAAGAGTTACCGCATCTTTATTTCGAACCCCGTCGGCCAGCTCCTGGCTGCCTGTTGCAATAGGTTTATAGCCTAAAACGCAGCGATCCTGCGCGGCTAAGGCCTGAAGCAAGGCACGTGTGACAATGGTTTTACCTACACGAGCGTCTGTCCCCGTGACGAAAAAGTGCGTTAACATGGAATTCAGGCTCCGGGATCTCTCCGTCTTATTGAAAGATAGTCTCCGGTAAGAAAACACCGCCAGAGACAAAGTAACGACAGAAAGTCTAGGCGATGCGCGATCAGAGCAGTTTGCGTTAGCGCAATGTTTTGTTGACTGTACGTGCGGTTAATGTGCAGGTCTTATATGTTTTTTATTTAAAAACAGACATAAAAGATCTATCCAGATTAATAAAATGACAACAAGGCAGTAAAAGAAAATCCCGTTGAGCAGGTTAATGTCAGTGATCCGGACGAACAAATGCAGCCAACGCAGCGGTAATTTGAACGCTGAAGGATATTAACCTTGCAGTAATTTAATTAACAGGGAACCGCTATATAACGCGTCTTTGACTAATGCCGCGCCGGGCATCGTGCCCTGATTATAAAATTGTGTCGATTCAAGTTTGATATTTTCGCTATAAGCGGGAAGTGATTGCTGTTGAATACAGGACATTATCGCGGGATGAAGAATATCCTGAGACAAATTAAGCGGTGAGCCGATCAGTACTTTCTCGGGATTAAACAGATTGACCATGATCGCCAGAATACGTCCGACACTCTGTCCGACGCTGATAATCACGTCGCGCGCCAGCTGATCGCCCCGGTTTGCTGCATCACACACGGCTTCGATGGTCAGCGATACGCCATGCAATAAGCTGGCCGGAACGGGTACCGTTAAACGCTGACGGACGAGATCAAGAATGCTGTCAGTGCTGGCTACGGTTTCAAGGCAACCGTGATTACCGCAATAACAGCGCTTGCCGTAAGGATCCACCTGCGTATGGCCGATTTCCGCCACACTGCTGCTGCCTGCGTGCAGCACGCGCCCGCCGGTGATCACTCCCGCCCCGACGTTATGATCGATGACCACCTGCACCATATTTTTACAGCCACGCGAGGCACCATATAACGACTCGGCCAGCGTCCAGGCACCGATATCGTGCTGTACATAGACCGGCAAACCGGTGTGTTCCGACAGCGTGTCACCCAGCGGCATATCGAACACATCATGATAAAACGGCATACGGTGCACAATGCCACGACGCGCGTCAATCATGCCCGGTAAGGTAATGGCGATAGCAGTAAGGCGTTCGAGCTTGCGCTGATGGCGGATAAAAAACTGGTCAATTTCAGAAATAATACGTTTAAGCAGCGGTTGTGACGCCTGTTCCGGCAGTGGAAGGACCTCTTCCACCACCAGTTTACTGCTGAGATCACGTAAACCGAGTGTGATTGAACCCAGGCTGATACGTGCCGAAAGATAATGCCAGGCCTGAGTGTCGAGCGCTAAACCAATGGCCGGACGCCCGCGGCTGCCGGGATCCTGAAATTCAGTTTCCAGTACCAGATGCGCCTGTAATAACTCACGGACAATCTTGGTGATACTGGCGGGAGCCAGTTGTGCCTTTTTCGACAATTCAATACGCGAAATAGGACCAAACAGATCTATCAGGCGGTACACAGCACCGACATTGGTTTGTTTTATCTGATCGATATGTCCTGGTTGCCCGTCGGGGATCACTCAAGAAACTCCTGTTATTTTCGCGCTTCAAAATAAAGATTAGGGCTATGTTGGGGTTTTTGTCATATGTCGTCAACTATTTGATTCGTTATGTGATTCGGTGCACAAATTGCGGTAAAAGACGCTCGGAATTGACTGGAAATACAGCATCTTCTGACTTCAGCTTCTTATTCTTCACGTAACAACAATTCCATAAATGCACGGGTTGCGGCGGTCACCGGACGCCGCGCGTGATTCACCAGCCAGAGTTCTGTCGTGCCCTGCCGGTGACCAAATCGCAAATAACGCACGCCTTCAACCTGAATACGCAGATAAGAAGCAGGCAGAATCGATACGCCCAGCCCTGCGGCTACCAGCCCGATGATGGTCAGCGGTTCCCCTACTTCCTGCGTAATATAGGGGGTAATTCCCTGTGCCTTGAGCTGACCGAGAATGTCATCGTAAAGCGACGTGCCGACATCTTTGGAGAAGAACACAAACGGCTGATCGGCAAGGTGTTGAAAAGTCAGTTCACCCTCTTTAAGCGCATTCAGCGGATGATCGCTGTGCACCACGGCAATCAGCGGTTCGGACAGCACCAGATGATGTTCCAGCTCTTCCGGCAACCCGCCATTGCGCATAATGCCCAAATCCAGTTTTCCCTCCAGCAAAGGTTCGATCTGCTGTTTGCTGTTGAGTTGTTCGATGCGGATATTGACGTCCGGATAGGACAAACGAAAACGGTGTAAGGTGCGTGAAACACGGCGTAAAAAAGGTGCCGAAGAGGTCAGCCCGAGCGTCAGATTGCCTGACTCACCGCGATGAATGCGGGCTGCCTGAGCGGAGGCCTCACCGACCCGCTGCAAAATCTGCCGGGCTTCCAGCAAAAATGCCTGTCCCGCCTGCGTCAGTCTTACAGTGCGGTTGTTACGATAAAACAGCGTGGCGCCAAGATGGGTTTCCAGCGCCTGGATTTGCTGACTCAGCGGCGGCTGGGAAATGTGCAGACGTTCCGCTGCACGGCCGAAATGCAGTTCGTCCGCAACGGCGATGAAATAACGCAAATGACGCAGTTCGATATGATTCATGATGTGGATTAACCCAGCCCAATTGATATTTTAAACATATCATTTTTGACTGATTAATATATTAGACAATAACCGCTGCAGCGTTAAAATTCTTATACATTTTAAAATTAAGTTTTACCGCACTCCGCATTAAGGACTTACCGTGAAAACCTCCCGGCGGATTTCTGCCGCACCAGCCAGTCATTCAGTCAACGACGACGAGTTAAATCCTGAAACTCCCGCCGCGCGCTCCGGACTTAAAACGCCCTTTATCAAACGTGGGACACCGGAGTTTATCCGCGTCACGCTGGCCCTGTTTTCAGCAGGGCTGGCGACGTTTGCCCTGCTGTATTGTGTTCAGCCGATCCTGCCGGTGTTGTCGCATGATTTCGGGGTTTCACCGGCCACCAGTAGCCTGTCGTTGTCGTTATCTACCGGTCTGATGGCCATTGGCCTGTTGTTCACCGGGCCTGTTTCTGACGCAGTCGGGCGCAAGTCAGTGATGGTGGTAGCGTTATTTCTCGCTGCGGGTTGCACGCTGGTCTGTTCCTTTATGCAAAGCTGGGACGGCATTCTCATCATGCGTGCGCTGATTGGCTTATCGCTGAGCGGCGTGGCAGCCGTCGCCATGACCTATCTCAGCGAGGAAATCCACCCAAGCGTGGTCGCCTTCTCGATGGGTTTATACATTAGCGGAAATTCCATTGGGGGCATGAGCGGACGTTTAGTCAGTGGTGTGCTGACGGATTTCTTCTCCTGGCGTATCGCCGTTGCATTCGTGGGCTGCTTCGCCCTCGCGGCGGCAATTATGTTCTGGCGCATTCTGCCTGCATCAAAACATTTCCGGGCAAGCTCGCTGAAACCGCGCAAGATGCTGATTAACTTCAAACTGCACTGGCGCGACAGCGGTCTGCCGCTACTTTTCGCCGAAGGTTTCCTGCTGATGGGCAGTTTCGTGACCCTGTTTAACTACATCGGTTACCGTCTGCTTTCATCGCCCTACCATCTGAGCCAGGCGATAGTCGGGATTTTATCTGTCGTTTACCTGATGGGCACCTACAGCTCGCCGAAAGCCGGTGCGCTGACCGGCGTTTATGGCCGCGGCCCTGTGCTGATCGGCGCAACGTCGCTGATGCTGCTGGGCATTTTAATCACCGCTTTTTCACCGGTCTGGCTGATTTTCGTCGGCATGATCCTGGTCACCGGCGGATTTTTCGCCGCCCATTCCGTTGCCAGTGGCTGGATCGGCAGACGTGCCCGTCGTGCAAAAGGTCAGGCATCGTCTTTATATCTGTTCAGCTACTATGCGGGTTCCAGTGTCGCCGGAACGTTAGGCGGATTCTTCTGGCACTCCTTTGGCTGGTACGGGATCACCGGATTCATCAGTTTGATGCTGATTGCCGGTGTCGGCGTCGGGTTTAAGCTGATGCGCTTACCTGAGGCAAAAGCGGTTTAACTTATCGCGCCTCCCCCTGCGATGAACTTCAGGGGTTCAGTTCATCGAAGGGGGAGGAGCCGACCGGGATTCACTTATTCCCGCGCGAGAAATTTACTGCTTTTCACTCTCCCATTTTCCTCATCCGCTTCTGACTATCCGCCTCAAACAACTGCATCCGCGCGGTATCTATCTGTACCCATACCCGGTCTCCGGGCGCGGCGGCCGATCTGACCATGCTGTAAACACTCAGCTTTTCAGTGCCAAATTTGCCGTGAATAAGTTCACTCAGGCCGGTAGGTTCAATTAGCGTGATATCCAGTGGCACCGCGTCTGGCGCGCCCTCTTCGCACAGCACAATGGCTTCGGGGCGGACGCCATAAATCACCTCTGTACCACTTTGCAGATTCTTGATTAAAGGATCTACCGGCAGCGTCAGTTGCCCATTAATCCGCAATTGCGGCGCAGAATCCCCCAGTTCCAGCGTACCGTTGATGAAATTCATAGACGGCGAACCGATAAAGCTGGCGACGAATTTATTGGCCGGCGTGTCGTACAGTTCAAGCGGCGTGCCGACCTGCTGGATCAGGCCGTGGTTGAGTACGACGATGCGGTCAGCGAGGGTCATGGCTTCCACCTGATCGTGCGTCACATAAACGATGGTGTTCTTCATACGCTGATGCAGGCTTTTGATTTCAATCCGCATCTGCCCCCGTAATTGCGCATCCAGGTTAGAAAGCGGTTCATCGAACAAAAACACCTGGGGCTCGCGTACGATCGCCCTGCCCATTGCCACACGCTGACGCTGTCCGCCGGATAACTCTTTCGGACGGCGATGCAGCAACGCGGTCAGCCCGAGAATATCGGCGGCTTTATTCACCGCCGCCTCAATCTCCGCTTTCGGCCGCTTTTGGACTTCGAGGCTAAATCCCATGTTACGTGCCACGGTCATGTGCGGATACAGTGCATAACTCTGGAATACCATTGAGATATCACGGTCTTTCGGAGCCACCTGATTCATCAGACGTGAACCGATATGAATATCCCCCGCCGTCGCCAGTTCAAGCCCGGCGATCGTGCGCAGCAGGGTCGATTTACCGCACCCGGACGGCCCGACCAGCACCACAAACTCGCCATCTTTAATGGTCAGGTTAATGTGTCGCAATACTTCGACATTTTCGTAACGTTTTTGAAGATCGGAAATCGTAATCTGAGCCATAGAATTATCCTTTTACCGCACCGGCAGTCAGCCCCTGAACCAGGTAACGCTGAATGAACGCAAAGAACAGACAGGCAGGAATGAGCGCCAGCACAGCCGCTGCCATCATGTCGCCCCATGAAACCGCGAATTTCGACACAAAACTGAGTAAGCCAACCGGGAAAGTCATCACGTCGTTTTTGTTGATGAGCATCAGCGAGAACAACAATTCGCTCCACGCGGCGGTAAACACAAAACCTAAGGTTGCCGCCATCCCCGGCAGAGTCAGCGGGATAATGACTTTGCGCAGTGCCATAAATCGGCTGCACCCTTCAAGCATCGCGGACTCTTCCAGATCCTTCGGAATACTGTCAAAAAACGACTGCATCAGGAACGTGGCAAAAGGGACGTTAAAAGCGGTGTAAATCAGAATCAGCCCGGTCAGGCTATTGGTCAGCCCGAGCGGTGCCATCACTTTGTAAATTGGCGCGAGGATCATCACCAGCGGGAACATCTGGGTAAACAGCAGCAGCGCGGCCATCACCGTTTTGCCGCGAAAACTGAAGCGGGAAAACGCGAAACCCGCACCGGCAGCAATGATTGTGGTCAGAAATGCCGTGCCGAATGACACAATCAGACTGTTGAAGAAATACAGCGGAAACTGGCTTTCAGTAAACACACGCTGAAAATGGACCAGCGTCATCTCGCCCGGCCACATCCGCACACCTTCACTGTAGAGCAGTTTATCCGGCGTGATGGAGATTTTGATCAGCCAGTAAATCGGGAACAGCGCGAACACCAGATAGAACACAATCCCCAGCCGATGCCCGCCCTTGCGAAGCCAGGCGTTAATTGACAATGCACTCATATGAGCCCCTTATTTCAGCAACTGATGGCGGATGCGCAGTAAAACCAGCGCATAAAATGTCATCAGCACCAGCAGGAACACCGCCATCGCAGACGCATAACCAAAGTCGAGTTTGCGGTATGCAGTGGTGAAGATGAAACTCGACAGAATCGAGGTGGAATTTGCCGGCCCGCCGTCGGTCATCACCACAATCAGATCAGCAAAATTTGCGATCCAGATGGTGCGCAGCATGACCGTGATGGCAATCATCGGTGCCAGAAACGGCAGCGTGACTTTGCAAAACTGCTGCCAGCCGCTCGCCCCGTCCATCGACGCCGCTTCGTACAAATCTTTCGGAATCGATTGCAACGCCGCCAGCAGGGTAATGGCGAAGAACGGAATGCCGAACCAGACGTTCGCCACTACCGGGCCGTACAGCGCCAGTTGCGGATCAGACAAAATATTGTACGGTTCGGAAATGATATGCAGATCAGCCAGCCAGTAAGGCAGCACGCCAATTACCGGATTGAGCAACCATGCCCAGGTCAGGCCGGAGAGAAACGCCGGAACCGCCCACGGCAGAAACACCAGCGCCTGCACCCAGCGGCGGCCGGGGAATTCGCGGTTGAGCAATAAAGCTAAGCCCAGCCCCAGCGCGAACTGCAACACCAGTGAAGTCAGTGTCCAGTTGAAGGTATGGCGCAGTGCGGCATAAAAATGCCGGTCATCAAACATGGTACGAAAATTATCCAGCCCCACCCAACCGGTATCGAACGGGTTCAGCAACTGTATGTTCTGAAAAGCATAGGAAATGCCGATAGCCATCGGAACAAAGATAAACAGGCCAATCAGCACCAGCGTCGGGCTGAGATAAACCCAGGGTTCCAGCAGCGCCCGCAAACGTGGGAAGCGCGGCGCGGCAGCGGTGTCTGGCGGTGAAACTTCCAACATCATGACGCGTCTCCGTTGAGAGGAATGGGGAACTCCGGCAGCAGATCCGTGCCGGAGTCATCCGGTTTACTTTTGCGCAGCCAGCCAGGCTTTCTGTTCTTTGGTCAGGTATTTCGCCCAATCTTTCACCATGCTTTCGGTGTCGTTCTGGCCGAGCAGCGTTTCCTGCGAACTGTCTTTCACAATCACCGAGTTAAAATAGCCCCAGCCTTTGAGGTGCGTCGGCATGGTCAGCGGGATGTAATCCGGGCTGTTCAGCTCGGCAAACCAGCCTGCAAACTGTGGCGCGTGGTAATATGCATCCTGCTCTGCACCCTTATAAATCGGTAAGGTGCCGACGAATTTCGACCAGGTCAGGTTGTTTTCTTTATTACTCAGGAAGGAAATCAGATCCCAGCTTTGATCCTGATGTTTGCCCTGTTTGAACATCGACCAGCCGGTATAACCGATAGTCGGGTAGGCTTTACCGTTCGGCCCGAGCGGCATCGGCGCAACGGAGAAATCGTCCGGGTTCATGCTGTTCTTGATGGCGATCAGCGCGTCCGGATCCTGATCCAGCATGGCGCATTTACCGGAGTAGAAACCGGAAACGATTTCGTTAAAGCCCCAGTTAACACTGTCTTTGGGTGCATAACCTTTCTGGTACATGTCCACCAGGAACTGCGCGCCTTTGACCGCACCCGGTTTGGTCAGCGTGCTGTTGCCCTCTTTATCGAAAAAGTCCGGCGAGCCGTTCATTGCCGCCATAAACATCATCCAGGCATTCGTGCCGCCGACGCCACCGCGCATGCAATAGCCGCTGATCCCGTTGCCCAGTGCGCTGATTTTCATCGCATCTGCCATAAACTCATCCATGGTTTTCGGCGCATCAGTCAGGCCCGCCTGCTGAAAGAGTTTTTTATTCCAGAACATCGCCCGCAGATAAAAACCGTACGGGATCATCGTTGCGGTGCCACCGGAAGAACGCGCCATGGTCAGCGTTTTGTCGGTCAGATCTGCCGTGCCTGTCCAGCCTTTCAGCCGGGGTTCGAGATCAGCCAGCATACCGTTACTGGCATACAGCCCCTGCCAGGTGTCCGGCATTTCCACCACATCCGGGTACTGCCCGCTCTGAATCATGGTGCCAAGCTTTTCAAACGCCTGCCCCCACGGCAGCGACACGACCTCGATCTCGACATCAGGATGCTGTGTTTTGTAAGCGGTTAACATCTTTTGCAGCATTTCGGTACGTGCCGGGCTGGTGATCACTTCCACCAGCGTCAGCTTAGTGGCGGCAAAACTGGCGCAGGAAAACAGGCTGAGCACATGACGTTTCGGGTGTCGCATAATCTTGATTCTCCACGGTGAAAAAAGTCGGAACACAGGAACGGTATTTTCAAAAAATGGCTTCAGGAACAAGCACTTTCGATGGCATTTTTCAAGTCACGCCATAAATCTTCAGTATCTTCCAGCCCGATTGAAATGCGGATCACACGGGGTGAGACGCCAAAATCTCTTGCCGAGTTGAATTCACCCGCCTGATTCAGCACCGAAATGGCCGGCATCACCAGGCTTTCAAAACCGCCCCAACTGACGCCCATACGGAATAAGGTCAGCGCATTGCAGAACCTTGGAATGTCGATATCTTCGCTGAGCTCAAAGGAGAACAGGCCGCTGTAGCCGGTCAGCGTGGAAGTCGGCAACGGGTCAAGCCCCGGATGATTCACCTGCGTGATACGCGAATAGCCCTGCAGGCGGCGCGCCAGTTCCAGCGCGCTTTCGTGATGCTGGCGCATACGCAGCGGCAGCGTGCGTAAGCCACGCAGCAACAGCCAGGCTTCATTCGCGGAGAGTTTGCCGCCTAAAAACGGGCTGATATAACGACTGATGGCAGTGATGTGTTCTGTACTTGAAATCACCAGTCCGGCAACGACGTCGCTGTGTCCGCTGATGTATTTCGACGCAGAATGAATAACCAGATCGATGCCTGCCGCCAGCGGCTTCTGGAAAACCGGTGACGCCCAGCTGTTATCGATCATCGTTATTACGCCGTATTTTTTGGCCAGCGCGGCAATGGCTGGCAGATTTTGCTCGCCCATCACCCAGCTGTTCGGGCTTTCGAGATATAACAGTTTCGCCCCCTGAATCGCCGCTTCGAGTGCGGCCAGAGAACCTCCATCGACAAACTGTGATTCAATCTGGAAACGGGTGCAGAAACCGCGCAGAAAACGGTAGGTGTCTGGATAAACGTGATTCACACAGACGACTTTATCGCCGGGATCGGCCACGCTGAGAATGGCATTACTGATCGCCGCCATGCCGCTGCCGAACGCCAGACAGGCTTCGCCGCCTTCAAGCTGCGCCACCTTCTTCTGTAATTCGATCACGGTCGGGTTGTCGACGCGGGAATATAATGCGTGGTCGCTGTCACCACGAAAACGGGCAATCATGCTGTCATAATCGGTGAAACTAAATAACGACGACTGATAGATAGGGGGTGAAATCGCCCCGCGATCGTGGCGGCCGTCATGCACTAAATGCGTGTTTTCACTTAACTCAACCGGCTGGCTCTTATCATCTTGCTGCATTGATCACTTCCTTCATGTCACGTTCGGTTATGTTCAGAATGTCGTTGCTCAGCCTGCGCGCGTTTTCCGGTTCGCGGCGCGCAATGGCTTCATATAACAGGCGGTGCAGCGGAAAAGAGTCGCTGAAAAGCGCCTGTTCCGGTGGCGATTCGAAAAAGGCATGCAGCAGGTCGTAAATGCCGCCGACCATTTGCAGCAGCAGCGGATTATGCGCGGCGCTGTAGATCGCCGCGTGAAACTGCCAGTCTTCTGCCCCTGCGGAACCGATGCTCAGATGTACTTTTTCCATCACAACCAGTTTCTGTTCGATGAACAGCAAATCGCTTTCCGTCGCACGTACTGCCGCCATTGCCGAAGCCTCACATTCGATGATCCGGCGCACTTCCAGCGCATGCAGCATGGTGGCGGAATCATTTTTAAAGCGCAGGGACAGAAAGCTGTCGTTAGCAGTAATTTCAGACTGCAAAAAGGTGCCACTGCCTTTTTTACGCACGATAATTCCCAGTGCCTCCCAGCGTTTGAGCGCCTCACGCACGGTGTTGCGGCTCACCGCCAGACCTTCAGCCAGCACACGCTCAGGAGGCAGTTTCTCGCCGATACGGGTGCCGGACTGCGCCACATAACGCGTCAGCGCATCCAGTACCAGGGTGTCGCTTTGTTGTGGCGCGATCGGATGCAATAAATTTATTTCGCCGCTCATTGGCTTCTCCGCACATTGTTTTCAACGGACACCGGTCCAAATTGGCCCAACAACTCAACCTGTGGACCACATTGCAATTTGTCTGCCAGTTTGCAGAGCCGCCGTTAAGTAATTGATTAAAATGGAATATGAATAAATAACGTTCCAGGCGGGAAGATGGCGGGCAGATCGCGGTGGTGCAAAAAAAGCCGGATATGTTGTACCGCTGTGCAGGTAATGTTCAGTGATGTAGCACGGGATGGATTGACGCGCAGGAGTGCAAATGATAACTGTTATCATATGAATTTATTCAGTCAGGCAGGTGGTTATGACACCGGATACAAAGTCTTCAGCAGCATCATGCTGCATTGTCGGGGGCGGTCCCGCAGGTTTAATGCTGGGATATCTTCTGGCGCGTAAAGGTATTGACGTCACTGTGCTGGAAAAACACCGTGACTTTTTGCGCGATTTTCGCGGCGACACCATTCACCCTTCGACGCTGGACATCATCTGGCAACTGGGTTTCCTCGACGAATTCCTCGCCCTGCCACACCAGCGCGCTGAAAAGCTATATGGTGAAATCGACGGCCAGGAAACCACGCTGGCGGACTTCAGCCATCTGCCAACGCAGTGTAAATTTATCGCTTTTATGCCGCAGTGGGATTTCCTTAACTTTATCGCCGGTAAGGCAGCACAACTGCCCAATTTCAGGCTGATCCATAATGCACAGGTGCTGTCGTTGCAGGAGGATAAAGGGCAGGTATCCGGTGTTATTGCTGAAGTGGACGGAGAAACGCAGCACTTTGATGCCGGTCTGGTGATCGGTTGCGATGGCCGTAATTCCATCGTGCGGGAACAGGCCGGGATGGAAGTCCGCCGTTATGGCACGCCGCGTGACGTGTTATGGCTGAAAATTCACAAACGACCGGACGATCCGCAGTGGTCAATGGGCCACCGCGGCCCGAAGAAAAACTTCATCATGATTGACCGGGGAGATTACTGGCAGTGTGGGTATTCGATTCCCAAAGGCAGTCTGGATTCGCTCAAAGCGCAGGGCATCGCGCCCTTTCTCGACCTGCTGACCGAAGTATCTCCCTTCGAACGCCCGCGTCTTCAGGAAGATATCCTCAGCTGGGAAGACGTACGCCTGCTGGTGATCCGCATTGACCGTCTGAAAGAGTGGGCAAAACCGGGGCTGCTGTGCATCGGCGACGCAGCGCATGCGATGTCACCCATCGGCGGTGTTGGCGTGAATCTGGCCATTCAGGATGCCGTGGCGACGGCGAATATCATCACTGAACCGCTCAAGGCCGGACGCCTGACGCTGCGGCATTTAAAACGCATTCAGCGCCGTCGCATGTTCCCGACCTGGGCGACGCAGGCGTTACAGATTATGATCAGTAAGGCCGGACAGAAACAAAGGAAGCGTGCCCCTTCACGGCTGGAAATCTGGCTACGGGGAAGGAAATTTATACCATTTCTGTTTGGACGCCTCATCGGCGTGGGATTTTATCGGGAAATCCCGAAGCTTTGATTTTGGGTTTGCCACCCGAACCGTCTTTAGGTCAACACCTTGGGTTGCCACCCAAACTGGCCTTAAGGTCAAGGTCGTGGGCGTCGGCCCACGGTTTTGAACTTGAAGTTTGTTTTAAACGCCCCCCCGTGATTCCCCGTTAAGCATCACAAATTTAAATATTCCCCGCTTTTTCATCACCCATAATTGATAAGCGTCATTACGCCCGGTGAGCTATTTCGGCAAAGTGCCCGCCTTTCACTTGGATCCATATTTAATCTCGGGGAATACAATAATGCTGGAATTACTGATCGGGCTGGTGGTCGCCGTCTTTGTCGGACGCTATATCATTAAAGGCTATTCACCCACCGGCGTGCTGATGGTAGGTGGCTTATTGCTGCTGATTATCAGTGCAATGATGGGCCACAGTATCCTGCCGGAAGGCACAAAAAGTACCGGCTGGAATGCCACAGATATCGTTGAATACGTCAAAATTCTGCTGATGAGCCGCGGTGGCGATCTGGGAATGATGATTATGATGCTGTGCGGATTCGCGGCCTATATGACACATATTGGGGCCAATGATGTGGTCGTCAAACTGGCATCGCGTCCGTTACAGATGATCAACTCACCGTACATTCTGATGGTTGCGGCTTATATCCTGGCGTGTCTGATGTCGCTGGCGGTATCTTCCGCCACCGGTCTGGGCGTGTTACTGATGGCGACACTGTTCCCGATAATGGTCAACGTCGGCATCAGCCGGGGCGCGGCGGCGGCGATTTGTGCATCCCCTGCGGCAATCATCCTTTCGCCAACATCCGGTGACGTTGTGCTGGCCGCGCAGGCGGCGAACATGCCGCTGGTGGATTTTGCCTTTAAAGTCACCCTGCCTATTTCGATTGCCGCCATCGCCGCAATGGCTGTCGCGCATTTCTTCTGGCAACGCTATCTGGATAAACGCGATACCACAGCCCAGGTGGATACGGTCGATTCAAATGCTGACGATGTGGCTGAAACCAATGCTCCGGCTTTCTACGCCATTTTGCCTTTCACGCCGATTATCGGTGTGCTGATTTTTGACGGAAAATGGGGGCCGAATCTGCATATCATCACCATTCTGGTGATCTGCATGCTGCTGACCGCCCTGATTGAAACCGTGCGTAACCGTAGCGGCAAAGCGGTATTCGCCGGTCTGGACGTGGCGTATCGCGGCATGGCCGATGCATTCGCCAACGTGGTGATGTTGCTGGTCGCGGCAGGCGTGTTTGCTCAGGGTTTAAGTACTGTCGGGTTTATCAGCAGCCTGATCGGACTGGCGCAAAACTTCGGTTCCGGCAGCATCGTTATGATGCTGGTACTGGTGGTGATCACCGTGCTTGCCGCCATGACTACCGGATCCGGCAATGCGTCGTTCTATGCCTTCGTTGAACTCATCCCTAAACTGGCGACGAAAATGGGCATTAATCCGGAATACCTGGTCATTCCGATGTTGCAGGCGTCCAACCTGGGCCGGACCCTTTCCCCGGTTTCCGGCGTTGTGGTCGCAGTGGCCGGCATGGCAAAAATCTCGCCTTTCGAAGTGGTTAAACGGACCTCCGTTCCCGTGCTGGTTGGCCTGATTGTGGTGATCGTCGCCACCGAAATTCTGGTGCCGGTGCACTAATCCTCCCCGCTTTTAATTCCTGAATCGTTCAGGCTGTATCAGTGCGTTCACTGAGCGTGTCCCCGGAGCATACAAAAGTCTGTGACCGGGGCGCGTGAAGGCAGTCAACGCAGAGACGGCGGAAGGATTAAGGTATTGATCACATAAATACGATATCGGCTGAAGCGAACTCGGGTTAAGCTACTGCGCCTTGA
Source organism: Rahnella sp. RFA10(1/100) (assembly GCF_004195115.1). Lineage (NCBI taxonomy): Bacteria > Pseudomonadati > Pseudomonadota > Gammaproteobacteria > Enterobacterales > Yersiniaceae > Rahnella > Rahnella sp. RFA10(1/100). The sequence continues at coordinate 315,122 of NZ_SEWR01000001.1, read as the reverse complement.
AGGTCGGGGAAGTTTCCCTGTGCTGATTTGATGGCAAAACCAGCGTGAGAAAAGCTTTTATGTCGAATAATCCGGGCTATAAACGTATTGGCGGGTGGTTACTGGCCCCGATGGCGTATCTGATTGTGACGCTGCTCAGCGTCGTATTAATGCTGTTTCTGTTTTCAATGGCATTATTTGTACCGGAATCGCGTGAATATTTAATCACCAACTCGCAGGCATTTACCCTGCAATGGTATTTCTCTGTAGTGACCACGTTGGGGATGGGGTTATTTACCGTTGCGGTATTATGGCAATTTTGTAAGCGCGCCAGAGCGTTACCTAAAATGTATATTATCTGGTTATTGTGCACCGTGCTTCTGGCAGTAAAAGCCTTTGCATTCTCACCGGTTACCGATGATTTGGCCGTGCGTAACTTATTGTTACCTTTATTGGCCGCCGCCGTCTTTGTGCCTTATTTCAAGCGCTCACTGCGGGTAAAAGAAACCTTTACGGAATAACCCTGAATTTTTTAATGATTATTATGTCCGGGCAATTGCTATGACCTCTTATTTATTACTCTTCGTCGGCACCGTGCTGGTCAATAACTTTGTGCTGGTCAAATTTCTTGGCCTGTGCCCGTTTATGGGCGTGTCCAGGAAACTGGAATCGGCTATCGGGATGGGGCTCGCCACCACCTTCGTGATCACCCTGTCCAATATCTGCTCGTGGATCGTCAACACTTTTGTTCTGATGCCACTGGGGCTGGTGTATCTGCGTACCATGGCCTTTATTCTGGTGATCGCCGTTGTCGTGCAGTTCACCGAAATGGTCGTGCGTAAAACCAGCCCGTCGTTGTATCGGCTGCTGGGTATTTTCCTGCCGCTTATCACCACTAACTGTGCCGTGCTCGGTGTGGCGTTGCTTAACATCAACCAGCAGTTCAACTTTATGCAATCCGCGCTGTACGGTTTTGCCGCGTCACTGGGCTTCTCGCTGGTCATGGTGCTGTTCGCTGCCATTCGCGAACGTCTGGTCGTCGCTGATGTTCCGGCACCGTTCAAAGGTTCTTCGATTGCGCTGGTCACGGCCGGCCTGATGTCATTGGCCTTTATGGGCTTCACGGGTCTGGTGAAATTCTAATGTTTGAATTATGGGTAGCAATTGGCGCGCTGACCGCTCTGGCGCTGGTTTTTGGCCTGCTGCTGGGTTACGCCTCGCGTCGTTTTGCCGTCGAAGGCAACCCGGTTGTCGATCAGATTGACGATATTCTGCCGCAGAGCCAGTGTGCGCAATGCGGATATCCCGGCTGTAAACCTTATGCCGAAGCGGTCGCCAATGGCGACAGCATCAATAAATGCGTGCCGGGCGGCGAAGCGGTCATGCTCAAACTGGCAACCCTGCTTAACGTTGAACCTCAGCCGATGGGTGAAGACGCCGCGGCGGCAGTACCGGTGCGTAAAGTGGCCTACATCGACGAGAGCAACTGCATCGGCTGCACCAAGTGCATTCAGGCATGTCCGGTTGATGCCATTGTAGGGGCCACCCGTGCCGTGCATACCGTGATTACCGATTTATGTACCGGCTGTGACCTGTGCGTCGCGCCCTGCCCGACGGACTGCATCGAAATGCTGCCGGTAAAAACCACCACCGCAAACTGGAAGTGGGATTTGAAATCCATTCCGGTTCAGGTCATCCATGCGGAGTAACATGTTTAATCTGTTTGCGGCGCTCAAAAAAGACAAGATCTGGGACTTCGACGGCGGTATTCATCCGCCGGAAATGAAGACTCAGTCAAGCCACGTTCCGTTGCGCAACGTGCCACTGCCTGAGCGCTTTATCATCCCGCTTCAGCAACATCTTGGCCCTGAAGGCGAGCTGTGTGTGAAACCCGGCGACCGCGTGTTAAAAGGTCAGCCGCTGACCACCGGTCGTGGCCGTACCGTGCCGGTTCATGCGCCGACCTCAGGCGTGATTACCGCCATCGGGCCACACATTACTGCGCACCCTTCCGGCCTGAAAGAGCTTTGTGTGTTAATCGACGCCGACGGCCAGGACACCTGGTGTGACCGTGAATTCGTGGCCGATTACCGTCAGCTTACTGCTGACGAACTGAATCAGCGCATCAGTCAGGCCGGTATTGCCGGGCTGGGTGGCGCCGGTTTCCCGACAGCAAGTAAACTGGCGGGGGGCCTGACCTCGACCCGCACACTGATCCTCAACGCTGCCGAATGTGAGCCTTACATCACTGCCGATGACCGGCTGATGCAGGAACATGCCATGGAAATCCTCCAGGGTACGCGAATCCTCTGCCACATGTTGCATCCTGAACGTGTGCTGATCGGCATCGAAGACAACAAACCTGAAGCGATTGCCGCACTAAAAGCGGCGATCAGCGCTGAAATCTCCGACGGTGTGCGTTTCGAGCTGCGGGTGATCCCGACCAAATACCCGTCCGGCGGTGCCAAACAGCTGACTAAAATCCTGACCGGCCTCGAAGTGCCAAAAGGCCATCACTCGTCGTCCATCGGCGTGCTGATGCAAAACGTCGGCACTGTGTTTGCCATTAAACGCGCCATCATTGACGGCGAACCGCTGATTGAACGCGTGGTCACGCTGACCGGTGAAGCAATGGCAAAACCGGGCAACGTCTGGGCGCGTCTGGGTACCCCCATTGAGCACCTGATGCAGGAAGGTCAGTTACAACCGCAGGGTAATAAAAAGATGGTGATCATGGGCGGTCCGCTGATGGGCTTTACCCTGCCGTCGCTCAACGTACCCGTGGTCAAAATTTCCAACTGTTTGCTGGCACCGTCCGAATCCGAACTGGGACAGCCCGGGCCGGAAGAAGCCTGCATCCGTTGCAGCCTGTGCGCGGAATCCTGTCCGGCCGGTTTATTGCCGCAACAACTTTACTGGTTCAGTAAAGGCGAGGAACACGAGAAAGCACGCAAGCATAACCTGTTCGACTGCATCGAATGCGGCGCCTGTGCCTATGTCTGCCCGAGCAATATTCCGCTGGTGCAGTATTACCGTCAGGAAAAGGCTGAAATCCGCGCCATCGATAACGAAACCGCACGTGCCACGGAAGCCAAAGCGCGTTTCGAAGCCAAACAGGCGCGTATGGAGCGTGAAAAATTAGCGCGGGAAGAAAAGCATCAGAAAGCAGCTGTAAAACTCAGCGAGACACCGGCAGCAGAAGCCCCTGTAGAAGAAAAACCCGTGGCTGACACGCCGGAAGTCGATCCGCGCCAGGCCGCACTGGCGGCGGCAATTGCCCGCGCTAAAGCTAAAAAAGCTGCCGCGCAGCAGGATATTCCTGTGGCCTCTGAACCGGTGCCTGAAACAGCACCGCCCGCTGAGGAAGATGCCCGTAAGGCTGCGGTGGCTGCCGCGATTGCCAGGGTGAAAGCGAAGAAAGCCGGCAACACTGGCGTGGTTGTTGAAGCCAGAGAAAGCGAGCTTGCCGTTTCTCAGCCGCCCGCTGAGGAAGATGCCCGCAAGGCCGCCGTGGCTGCCGCGATTGCCCGTGTAAAAGCGAAGAAAGCCGCAGCACCACATCAGCCTGCCGGTGAAGAAAACGTGACAGCGTCACCTGCCGAACCTTCCGCAGACGACAAACGCAAGGCGGCAGTAGCCGCTGCCATCGCCCGCGCCAAAGCCAAAAAAGCGGCCGCGCAGGACGCAGAAGAAACCGAGCCAAAACAACAAGAAAGCGATCCACGCAAAGCCGCCGTGGCTGCGGCGATCGCCCGGGTTAAGGCCCGTAAAGCCGCCCAAACAATGTCTAACGAGGAATAGATGGCCTTCAGGATCGCAAGTTCACCTTTTACGCATAATCGCCAGAACACCAGCACCATCATGATGATGGTGATCCTGGCGTGTATTCCCGGCCTGATCGCTCAGGTCTGGTTCTTCGGTTACGGCACGCTGATACAACTGACACTGGCTATCGTGATTGCTCTGCTGGCAGAAGGCGCCGTGTTACAACTGCGAAAACAGCCGGTGACGAAACGTCTGGGGGATAACAGCGCCCTGCTGACCGCGGTTTTGCTGGGTATCAGCCTGCCGCCGCTGGGCCCGTGGTGGATGGTGGTACTCGGCACGATTTTCGCCATCATTATTGCCAAACAACTTTATGGCGGTCTGGGTCAGAATCCGTTTAACCCGGCCATGGTAGGTTATGTGGTACTGCTGATTTCTTTCCCGGTGCAAATGACCACCTGGTTGCCGCCTGATACCCTGCAACACCATCACGCAGGCTTCACCGATACACTGCTGACTATTTTCACCGGGCATAACAGTCTGGATCTGACCGCCTATCAGCTCAATATGAACGTCGATGGCGTGACGCAGGCAACACCGCTGGATGCGTTTAAAACCGGTCTGCGCTCCGGCCATAGCGCCGATCAGATCCTGAGTACACCATTGTTTAGCGGCACGCTGGCCGGTCTCGGCTGGCAGTGGATTAACCTGGGTTTCCTCGCCGGCGGGCTGTTCCTGATGTGGCGCAAAATCATCAGCTGGCACATTCCGGTCGCCCTGTTAGGTATGCTGACTGTCTGCGCGGGTATCGCGTGGGGTCTGGCACCGGAAAGCTACTCTTCACCGCTGGTCGGATTGTTTTCCGGCGCGACCATGCTCGGCGCGTTCTTTATCGCCACCGATCCGGTGACGGCGTCCACCACGCCAAAAGGCCGCCTGATTTTCGGTGCGCTGATTGGTTTGTTGGTGTGGCTGATCCGCAGTTACGGCGGTTATCCGGATGGCATCGCTTTTGCGGTTTTACTGGCCAATATCACCGTGCCACTGATTGATCACTACACCCAACCACGCGTTTACGGGCATCGCTGAGGAAGAATGATGTTAGCAACCATGCGACGCCACGGCCTGATTCTGGCTTTCTTTGGCGCACTGATGACCGGCATGACGGCACTGGTCAACCTGATGACCAAGCCGACGATTGAACATCAGGCACTGTTACAACAAAAAACATTGTTTGATCAGGTGATCCCTGCAGGCGTGTACGACAACGACATGCAAAACGAATGTTACAACGTCACTGATGAGGCACTGGGTAACATGACGCCGCACCGTATGTATCTGGCGCGCAAAAACGGACAGCCTGTGGCCGCGGTGGTTGAAACCACTGCGCCTGATGGTTATTCCGGTGCGATCCGGTTACTGGTGGCGGCTGATTTTCATGGCAAAGTTTACGGTTCCCGCGTGCTGGAACAGCATGAAACGCCGGGGCTGGGTGACAAAATTGAAGTGCGCATTTCAGACTGGATCAAGCATTTCGCCAATCAGACCGTTAACGGTGCAGGCGATGAGCGCTGGGCCGTGAAGAAAGACGGCGGTATGTTTGATCAGTTTACCGGTGCGACCATTACACCGCGCGCCGTCGTTCGCTCCGTAAAACGCACGGCGCTGTTTATCGGGACGGTACCGTCTCAGCTTTCCCACCTCACCCCTTGTGGAGCACGTGATGAGTGAAGCCAAAAAGATAATCGTTCAGGGTCTGTGGACCAATAACTCCTCACTGGTTCAGTTACTGGGGCTTTGTCCGCTGCTGGCCGTGACTTCGACTGCCACCAACGCCCTGGGTTTAGGCCTGGCGACCACGCTGGTGCTGACCTGTACCAACGCCATGATTTCCGCATTCCGTAAGTGGATCCCGGATGAAATTCGCATCCCGATTTATGTGCTGATTATCGCCTCGGTCGTCAGTACCGTACAGATGCTGATCAACGCTTATGCGTTTGGTCTGTATCAGGCGCTGGGGATTTTTATCCCGCTGATTGTGACCAACTGTATTGTGGTCGGACGCGCCGAAGCCTGCGCAGCCAGCAGTCCGATCCATCTGGCCGCGCTTGACGGTGCGATGACCGGGCTCGGAGCAACCTGTGCGATGTTTGTACTGGGCTCAATGCGTGAAATTCTCGGCAGCGGCGTACTGTTCAACGGCGCTGATTTGTTACTCGGCAGTTGGGCGAAAGTATTGCGTGTCGAAGTGCTGCATCTCGATAACCCGTTCCTGCTGGCCATGCTGCCGCCGGGCGCGTTTATCGGCCTCGGTCTGTTGCTGGCCGCTAAATATCTTATTGATCAGCGCATGAAAGCACGGAAAGCGGCACAGCACGTTGCTGCTGAAGAAAGTTTGCCAAAGGGAAGTGTTCATGAATAAGGAAAAACGCACCGAAATTCTCAGCCGTTTACGTGATAACAACCCGCATCCTACCACCGAACTGGTGTACACCACCCCGTTCGAACTGCTGATTTCGGTATTGCTTTCCGCGCAGGCCACGGACGTCAGCGTGAACAAGGCGACGGCAAAGCTGTATCCTGTCGCCAACACGCCTGAATCTGTTCTGGCACTTGGCGTGGACGGTGTGAAGGAATACATCAAAACTATTGGCCTGTTTAATGCCAAAGCCGAGAACGTGATTAAAACCTGCCGTATTTTGCTGGAAAAACACAACGGTGAAGTGCCGGAAGACCGCGCCGCGCTTGAAGCCCTGCCAGGCGTCGGCCGCAAAACCGCCAACGTTGTACTTAACACTGCCTTCGGCTGGCCGACCATTGCGGTGGACACGCATATCTTCCGCGTCTGTAACCGCACGAAGTTCGCGCCGGGTAAGACTGTCGATGATGTCGAAGAAAAATTGCTGAAAGTGGTTCCCGCCGAATTCAAACTTGACTGCCATCACTGGCTGATCCTGCATGGCCGCTATACCTGCATTGCCCGCAAGCCACGGTGCGGGAGTTGTCTGATTGAGGATTTGTGTGAGAGTAAAGAGAAGGTCTATGCGGAGTGAAAGGGCTTCCCTTTGGATCTCTTTAAAATTTTCTCAGTTGCACTGAAGGCTCGACCGAGAAAATTTCGGTTTTTCAATTACGGTTATCACATGCGTTTTCGCGCCGAAACCGACCAGAGGGAAAAGTGCTTTTTCCCTCTTGGATCTCCCTTCGCTTTTAACTCCCCGCTATCGCTCGCTGGCTATGTTTCAGCAACCACAGCGACAGGCTGGAAATCTTGCCGCTACGCGGTGCCTTCTCTCGGTCCTGAAGCCTTCGGTCTTCAGGCCGCTCCGTTCAGCAAGATTTCTGAATCGCCCGCAGCTTTTTGAAAGATTAAGAAAGTGAGGTTGTGAAGTTGAAGCCTGAGACCGGTTCCAAAATTCCGCCGGAGGAGAGGTGGAAAACCGCGCGTTTTTTGCGCGGGTTGCAACCCGAACGTAGGGCACCGCGCAGCGGTGGGATTTTGCGGCTATCACTGTGGCTTATGAAACATAGCCAGCGAGCGGAGCGCGCAGTAAAAGAGCCGGAGATTCTTAAGAGGCGCGGCGATAGGCGCCTCTTAAGGCCAGTGTGGGTGGCAACCCACGGTTTTGACCTTGAATTTGAAGTTGAAGTTAAAAGCCGCCATTGCAGCGGCCTCTGCAATCAAATAAACGATTTCGCCTGCTTGAGCACCACATCACAGGCCTTGGTTTTCACTTTCTCTTTTACCTGCGTCAGCCCGTTCCCCAGGTTATTCAGATCGACACTCTGATCTTTACCGGTTTTCAGCAATCCCCCCAGACCCTGCTGATAATCCTGGCTTTCCGCACCCTCTGCCGTCTGGATACCCAGCTTGCTCAGCAACTGATCTTTCACATTCTCAGTGCTGGCTTTGGAAAGTACGTTGTTCTTCACGCAATATTGCAACACACCTGCGACATTGTTCGCGCTGGTCGAGGTTAATGCGCTGTCGCCGCCGCTAAGCAACGAGGTCAGCGAAGAAGTGGTGCCGGTGGAACCGGATTTGCTGCCGCCGTTCAGTCCTTCGTTGGCGGCCTGCTGCAGTTGTCCCAGAAGATTATTCGACGCCTGTGCACCTGCTGAAAGCAAAATACCTGCAGAGGCTATCGCCAGAACAACGGCTTTCAATGTTTTCATGTGTTACTCCATTCATTTAACGCAATATTGCGCCAAAGCTTGAGCTTAAATATTCTTTTCATCAATAGGAATAGCGGAGATAAACCGTCGTAGGATGGTTTATCTGTCGGGTTTTTCTGTCTGCTGTTGTGCCAGCCAAAGCCCGGCGGCTGTGAAGAAATGCTGCGCCAGTGGCGTTGCCCTTCCCGCTTCGGCAACCACCAGTGCGGCGTGACGGCTCATCGGTGTGATATCCAGCGGACAACGTTTCAGTACAGGATGCATCTCATCAATCAGATGTCCGCGCGGAACCAGCGCACAGCCAATCCCGACGAACACGCCCTGCATCAGCTGGAAAATCGAGGTGCTTTCAAGCCGCGGACGCAGCTCAAGCCCGGCCTGGCGGAAAAAATTATCCAGATAACGCCGGAAATAGCGGCTCGGCTCAGACAGACATAATGGCAGCGTGACTGCCTGTTCAGCGGTCATCAGTCCGATGTCCTGCAACTGCGGAAAATGATCCGGGTGATAGACCACATCAACGCCGCCATCATCAAGCGGCACCAGCTGAAAGCGCAGCTCATTGAGCGTCGAGAACTCAAAAAAACCAATACCGACATCCACTGAATGACTGCTCAGCGCTTCTATCAGTTGATCGGCACTGACTTCCGCGACACGATAATCCAGCCCCGGATGCGCCTCGCTGACCGCCTTAATCAGCTGCGCCAACGACACGCTGCATTGCGGCATCACGCCTATACGCAATGTCCCGCTCATGCCCTGTTTCAGTGATTCGACTTCCAGTTTCAGCCCTTCATAGACGGCGACGATTTCACGCGCCCAGCTCAGCACGCGCAGGCCTTCGGCGGTAAAACCTTCAAAGTTATTACCGCGGTTGATCAGATTAAGGTCGAGTTCTTTTTCGAGATTTTTAAGGCGCATCGACAGCGTCGGCTGGCTGACAAAACTGGCTTCTGCCGCCCTGCCGAAATGTCGTTCGCGTTCGAGATTACACAAATAGATAAGTTGTTTGATATCCAATTTATTTTCTAATTCAGCCGGTTGTTGTGCCCTGTCGATTGCTGATGATTATAATCCAAAGTCATGATGATGACGCAGCGGATTAAAACCGGCCAGGGCGTCCTGACGCTGTTTACGTGCGCGGCGGGCCAGCGCATAGGCCGGATCGCCATTGAAACCGTGAAATCCGCCCGGATAAATGCTGAATTCCACCGGTACGCCGGCACGGATTAACCGGCGTGCATAGTCGATATTCTCATCGAGGAATAAATCTATCGAACCGACGCCAATCCAGGCTGGCGGTAATCCGCTCAGATCCTCTGCACGGCCCGCCGCAGCGTAGCAGGAAATATCCCGCAAACCCGCGTCATGACCAAGATAGGCGTGCCAGCCGAAACGGTTGTCCTCGCGCGTCCAGGAGAATTCACCCGTCACCGGATTCGGGTTGGGATCGGTCACGGTGCGGTCGTCAAGCATCGGATACATCAGGTTTTGAAACGCCAGTTTCGGGCCATTGCGGTCACGGGTCAGCAGCGCCAGCGAGGCCGCCAGCCCTGCACCGGCGCTGTCGCCCATTACACCGATATGTTCGGGGTCGATGCCCAGCGCTTCTGCCTGAGCGGTCATCCAGACCAGCGCGGCATAGCAATCCTCCAGCGGGCCGGGGAACGGTGTTTCCGGCGCGAGGCGATAATCCACCGAAACAATGACACAGTCGTGCTGCGCCGCTGTCGGACGGGTCAGCGGCATCGATTGCTCAGGGCTGCCCAGCACATAGCCGCCACCATGAATATGCAAAATACCCATCCGCCCCTGGCGTGCATGTTGCGGTGAAATCACCACCACACGCACCGCCGGCGCGCCTTCGCTACCCGTAATGTGATGATGGGCCACGGAAACAGGCAGGCCATCATCCTGCAATAAACTTTCCAGTGCCGCTGCCTGCCGCTGAGCGCGCATATCAGGCAAAGCGGATACCTCCAGCACTTTTGCAGGCATCAGGGCCAGTAACGGGCGCAGTTCAGGGTCAACCAGGTGGGCAGTTTTCATCACAGGATCCATTTTTCAGTTATCGTCCCGTTATTTATAACGCCCTGAACCGGTTTTAAAAAGTCTGAATTGTTATTGCTTATGACTGATTACAGGTAGGTTTCTCATGAGGAAGCTGTCATGAAATGCAGGGCCACCCCGGATGTCATACCAAACGTGCCCGGCGTTCTGATCACGCAAAAAGGGGCCGGAGCCCCTTTCATTCCATTCACTGCCTGCTGAGATTACTTTCTGACTTGTTTGGTCGCAAAACCTTTGTTCAGTTTACGCCAGTACACCAGCCAGGTGATCAGCGCACAAACCACGTAAAACACCAGGAAGACTTTCATCGCGCCCGCCGGTGAACCGGTCATGGCCAGTGATGTCCCGAACGCTTTAGGAATAAAGAAGCCGCCAATCGCGCCGATGGAAGAGATAAAACCGAGCGCAGCCGCCGTATCGGTAACCGCTTCACGCAGCGCTTCATCATCGCTGGCACCACGGGCTTTAGCCTGATCAGTGGTGAGTTTACGGAAAATCACCGCAATCATCTGATAGGTGGAGCCACTGCCCAGACCGGCCGTCAGGAACAGCACCATAAACACCGCGAAGAACGCCGGGAAATTGCCGCCCGCGCCACCGACCGGCAAGGTCAGAAACAGTAAACCCGCAAAAATCGCCATGACGATATAATTCACCAGAGTTACGCGAATACCACCCAGGCGGTCAGACAACATGCCCCCCGCAGAACGGGCCAGCGCACCAAAAAACGGGCCGAAAAAGGCAAATTGCAAAATATTGACGTCAGGGAACTGGGTTTTGGTCAGCATCGCAAAACCCGCTGAAAAGCCGATAAACGAACCGAAAGTCGCCAGATACAACACACTCATGATCCACAGATGACCGCGTTTCAGTACCGGTAATTGCTGGCGGATTGAGGCTTTGGAAGAGGCCAGATCGTTCATACCAAACCAGGCGGCAAGGGTACCGATGATCAAAAATGGCACCCAGATCCAGGCCGCATTTTGCAGCCAGATGTCAGTACCGTTCGCCAGCGTCTGTTTATCGCTGAAGGCCGCAAACACCCCCAGGGAGATGACCAGTGGTGCAATCAGCTGCATCACGCTCACCCCAAGATTACCCAGACCACCATTGATCCCGAGAGCGCCGCCCTGCTTCGCTTTCGGAAAGAAAAAGCTAATATTGGACATGCTCGATGCAAAGTTAGCGCCACCGAAACCGCACAACAGCGCAATGATCAGGAAAACGTTATAAGACGTGGTGGTATCCTGCACCGCAAAACCCAGCCACAGGCATGGCAGCACCAGAAATACAGTACTGATGGCCGTCCAGCGGCGACCGCCGAACAGCGGGATCATAAAGGAGTAAGGCACACGCAACAAAGCGCCGGATACTGACGGAATAGCGGTCAGCATAAACAGCTGATCCGTCGTGAAGTTAAAACCGACTTTGTTGAGGTTAACGGAGACCAGGCTGAACAGCATCCAGACGCAGAATCCCAGCAAAAGACAAGGCACGGAAATCCATAAATTGCGGCTGGCCACTTTATGCCCGGTTTTTTCCCAAAATGCCGGGTCTTCGGGACGCCAGTCCTGCAACAGGCGTGACGGTTTTTCCGTCGGTGAAGCTGATGTATGTGACATGTGTACCTCGGGTGGCAACGCATTGTTGTTGTAATGATTGAGTTCTGTCGCACACACTAGGTAGAGCACCACCCCGGGATGTTGATACAAATCAACGCAAACGCAGGTGGATAATGCCGGAAAAATCACCACAAATCCTTTGTGAGTACCCGGCGGGAAATCAATAAACTGTTTTTATTCAAAAGGTTGCAGAAGAGATATTCTTTGGGTTAACGACAGCATGAATGACATGGAAATAAAGGAGTAATCACAAGGGGGTATAGGGAAACGCTCCCTGATCATAAAAAATGCCCACACAGTACAGGTTTGTGTCATTCCGGCACGTTATCTGCGGCGTCCGCTATAGGTTCAGGAAATACTATTCATGTTTAAACGCGTACTGCCTTCTTTGTCGCTCATCAGCCAGATCACCTTGCTGATGCTGCTGCTCGGCCTTCTGGGCATTGGCGGAATGAGCCTGGCGGCGTGGATGGCGGGCAGTATCGAGGGCAATGCCCATGCGATCAATAAAGCGGGTTCGCTGCGCATGCAAAGTTACCGGCTGTTATCTGAAGTACCGCTGCAGGAAACCAGTGCCCGCTATATCAGCCAGATGGAAACTGATCAAAACAGCGCCGATTTATTACAGGCTGTTGAGCGCGAAAATCTGCAACCACAGTTTCTGGCGTTACGTCAGTACTGGCAAACCACCCTGCGCAACCAGCTTCTTACGGCTAAGCATCCGCAGGATGTCTCGGCCAATATTGCCGTCTTTGTCGGCCAGCTTGATGAGCTGGTCGCGGCACTGGAGCACAAAACCGAATACCATTTACAGCAGATTTCGCTGATCCAACGTGGACTTCTGGTGGTAACTCTTTTACTGATGGCGCTGACCATCTGGTTCCTGCGCCGCCATCTGCTGACGCCCTGGAAAAGCCTGCTTTCACAGGCCAGCGCCATTACCGCCGGGGATTTCAGCCGCCGCTATCAGCGTAACCGTGTGGTGAATGGCGATGCACATAATGAAATGGATATCCTCGGCGACTCACTCAACAGTATGTCTCTGGCCCTGGCGGAAATGGTCGATAAGCTGGCCCAGCGCGTGGCAGAAAAAACCGCCGATCTGCAACAAAAAAATCAGATGCTGGATTATCTGTACCGCGTGAGCCGTCAGCTTCACACCAGTGCACCGCCTGAGGCACGCATGGAACCGGTGCTGAAAGAGTTGCAGTCACTGACCCCGCTGAAGGGTATTCAGTTGCGGCAATACGAAAATAACAGCGCGGAAGTATTCAATGAATTCAGCCACACTTCGCCACGTCAGCCTGACATCCCAGAGGTCGGTGAACATGCACAAGACGGTGGCGAGTCCCTGAGCTGGAGCCTGCGCGACGATCGCGAAAATTACGGTGTGCTGCTGGCGCAGTTGCCGCCAGGGCAGTATCTGGATGACGATCAGCAGCAACTGATACACACCCTGCTGGAACAACTCACCAGTACTCTGATGCTGGCACGTCAGGCGGAACATCAGCAACAGCTGATGCTGATGGAGGAACGTTCGGCTATCGCCCGTGAACTGCATGACTCGCTGGCGCAGTCACTGTCATGCCTGAAAATTCAGGTGGCCTGCCTGCAAATGCACGCTGATGCCTTCCCGGAAGAAGACAAAAATCTGTTGCTACAAATGCGGGAAGAACTCAATACCGCTTATCGCCAGTTGCGTGAACTGCTGACCACCTTCCGCCTGACGCTGAACACCCCCGGCCTGCACGCCGCACTGCAACATACCGTAGATGAATTCTCACGCCGTATGGGCCTGGCCATTGATTTCGATTATCAGATCCCGCCGCGTTCCGTTCCGGCCAATCAGGGCATTCACCTGTTGCACATTGCCCGTGAAGCCCTGAACAATGTTTATAAACATGCTAATGCCACCCGGGTATCGCTTTCATTACAGTGTCATGACGGCGAAATCAGCATGAATATTTGCGATAACGGTGACGGTATTTCGCAGGACATCGGGCAGCAAAATCATTATGGGCTGATCATCATGCAGGATCGCGCCAGTACCTTACACGGCAAATGTCGGGTCGCCCGGCGCCCGGAGGGCGGCACAGAAGTCACTGTGCGTTTCCGGCCCGAAGCCCTGCCAGTTAATCCCCAGGAGCAAGTATGAACGACACCACCCCTTCCACTATTTTGCTGATTGACGATCACCCTATGCTGCGCAACGGCGTGAAACAGCTGATCGCGCTGGACTCACGCCTTAAAGTTATTGGTGAAGCCAGTAATGGCGAACAGGGCGTCGAACTGGCAAAACAGCTCGATCCGGACCTGATCCTGCTGGACCTGAATATGCCGGGCATGAACGGGCTGGATACACTCGACAGCATGCGTCAGACCGCCCTTTCAGGCCGTATCGTGGTTTTCAGCGTATCGAATCATGAAGATGATGTGGTAACCGCCCTGAAACGTGGCGCGGATGGATATTTACTGAAAGATATGGAGCCGGAAGATTTGCTCACTGCGCTGCATAACGCCGCCGCCGGGAAGATGGTGCTGAGCGAAGCGCTGACACCCGTTCTCGCGGCAAGCCTGCGAGAAAGCCGCCCGAGCGGTGACCGCGATATTCAGTCCCTGACGCCGCGCGAACGCGACATCATCAAACTGATCGCCGAAGGTTTGCCGAACAAAATGATCGCCCGCCGTCTGAATATCACCGAAAGCACAGTGAAAGTGCACGTCAAACATCTGCTGAAGAAAATGAAACTTAAATCCCGCGTTGAAGCGGCAGTTTGGGTATTACAGAGTAATGTGCTTTAACCAGGCGTTAGCCGTTAAACACCTGCCAATCCTCCCCTGCGAAGGGCTGACTCTTATACACAAATCCCCGGCATTCATGACGGGGATTTTTTTTGAACTTTTTCCTTCTCCGTTGATCTTCTTTACAGGTAGAAAATGTGACCCAGGCGCGGCAGATCATCAGCTATTACGAACGGCGCTGGCGAAAATGGGTCATTGATACGACAGCAAACGTACGGGTCGTGCAGGCTGGATAGTGATGTGGGAAGGCTGGCTCAAGCTGCAGAATATCGTTGAAGGCTACAAACTTGCGAAGTCTCTTGATCAGGAGATCTGATCAAGAGACAGGCGAAGGTGGAGGAGCACTCCGAGTATTAAGGTCAAAAATAAAAGAATACGCCAGTATTGTACTCAATCGCTTTATTTATTTGGGACACCAATACTTCAGCATTGGCACGATCTGATGGAGAAACCTGCCCCAGAATACTCTTAGCCAATGTTAAATCACGAATGCCGATAATTTTCTCATCTTCGAATTCGTCTATGTTAATTTCGATGAACTGGTTCAATTGACTGATAACACCTGTATCGATTAGAGACTGAAATTGTTCATCAGTTATCGTAACTTCGATCAAATCTCCCTCAAGAGATACATCAAGATCAAGACGTTGCATGGCATCTTGGCTGGTCGGTACAGAGATACATTTCATGTTATTTACGTCCTGGAATGTTAAAATGCGTGACTTCATTATATTCACTCTGAGTCCTTCCTATTTGCTTGCCCCCTTCAAGTATTTTGTTATTTGGAACAATACCATCAAGATCTAAATAGGTTCTTTTGCCTGACAGGGAGGGGTCATTGATGCGGAAATAGTCGCCGTTTAAGTCTTCAACGACTTGTACACCAGTCTCAGGGTGAGCGTAAATCCGTTTTCCTGAGTTCGTAGTTGTAACCAAAGGATGATTTCCGGCAAATTTCTTCAATGCTGCATCCAGATCCGCAGTCGGCCAATTTCCTGAAAATTTCTTAGCGCGGACAGCCCCTGCTGCTAACGTGCTGTGTCTTGGAGCTAGTCTTTCTAACTGGGAAATTTCACTGACAGCCCCTAACCCACTAAGCCCGAGCCCGGCCACCACTGACGTGATTGCAATAGCAGAACCCACAGTTGTCTCATTTAATACCTGATCATAACCGGCCTGAGCATCCCCGCCGAGTTGCTGCGCTGTTTTAGCAAAACCTTCATTATTTCCATTATAAATGCCTCCGGCGGCCAATAAACGGCCTGCTGCTTTGCTGTTGATCGTCCTTGCAGCCTGAGCATGTTGTTGTGGCTCTGTGTAGTAACCGCCATAAGAAAGCCGCTGAGTCGGTGATGCCTTCACGCCGTTTCGTCTGGCAACTGCGTTGTTATAACCGTCAATAATTTCGCGAAGATACCATTCGTCATACCAGTACGGGTTTTCACATACCAGATCGCCATTTCCATCTACATAGAAAGGATTATTAAAGGAACGCCAATCCTCCATATAATCAATGCCAATCAGCCAGCCTATTCGGAGAGAGTCTTTGACGGTATCGTAAACCTCATCGACATATCCACTTTGCGCACGTCGCCACGTTTGCGGGCATGAAGACAAACGCTCAGGTAACTCGAAATACCCAAAATGGTTGTAGTGACTTTGATCAAGGTCATAATCCTTTTTTACCTGATCCATTGCTCTGTCTGGTGATAAAACGAGGGGGTAATCTTCGGGGGTTAGCTGCCATTCAATATCACTATGTCTATAGAGAGTAAATATGTCCCACCTGCTGATCCTTGCGGGTTGAGTTGATCAAGTTTTCATCATATCTCTTTTCCTGAATTAATCTAAATTATCCTCACATAAGCCAAATTTAAAAGGGTTATTCATGCATTTAACCCTTAATAAGTCGTTTAATATTGTCTGGCAGGTAAGAACTACGTGAACATCATCCACTACATGACCACGAAATGAGCAGGATAGGAAAATGAAGTTTTGGGTAATAAAGCGTGGTGACTCTCCCCCGCGAAGGGGGGGGAGCGAAAAACCCGATCAGAAATTCAGCCCTGAATCATTACCGTATTGCGGCTGAGCCGTCAGTGGCGGGGATACATTCAGCGTGATCCAGTTGGAGGTGACTTTCTGCGATTTGCTGTCTTCCACAGTCACCGACAGATGATAAATGTTGGTGGCGTCCGGGGAATCATCCCATGGTGGCACAATCACACTCCAGCCATCAGGATTCCGGTTATTCGCAGGTGGCGTCAGGCTCAGCGCCTGCGTATCGCCCTGCCAGCTCAGCGCCACCACAGAATTCAGCGCGTGCAGTTGCAGTTTCAGCGGTACCGTTTCGCCTGGCTGTAATGACCACGGCGGCGTGGCCAGAAATACCGACAAGGTCTTACGCTGTTTGAATTCCATCACCGGCATATTATTGCGGTCAACCATGTCCATCCGGCTTCCGCGCAGCGAGCGCGCTGCCGCGACGTTCTGTGAGGACAACTGCTGCGACAGTGGCACCCCCAGCCGGTAATTCAGTGTCAGTTTCACTACATCCTGATTATCCCCATCCTGTCCGGCCTGATGCTCGGCCATCACCGTCACGATCGGCACCGGGGTGTAATTGACGCCAAACGACACTGCCGACGGATTACTCTGCCGCGTGCCGTTGCCGAACAAATCCACCTGATTACCGAAATACTGCTCATAACTCAGCGAAGCGCCTAACTGGCGGTAGAAAGGTAAATAGCCTTTGGTGGTAATGTCGTAGCCACGCGCCTGACGCCGCAGTTGCGCAGACGTGCTGCTGTCGGCTTTATAGGAGGAAAACGGCTGATAATAATTGGTAGAAAAGCGCAGGTAATCTGTCCCCGCCTCCGCGCCCAGACTGCCGCGCGTCAGCTGATGGTCGAAGTCGTTATCCACAAACGCGTTATACCCCAGCATCCAGGTACCGGTATTAAAGCGCTGGCCGAGGCCGAAATTACCAACCGTGGCATCCGTCTCGCTTTGCAGACCGATCTGGCTGTAAACCAGATTGGTTTCAGACTGGTACAGCGGGCTGAATAACCGACCGGAACTGCCGTCAAGATTATGGCCGGTCATGTCCAGCGAGGTGCTGACGGTGCCCAGCGGCGAAAGCAAACTGCTGGTTTCTTTTTGCACCAGTTTCGCCGCCTGACTCAGTGCCAGCGTTTCCGCCTGCACCCGTAAGGGATCATCGCTGTCCGCCGTCGTGGTTCCCAGCTCTTTCAGAGCGGTGGCAAGCTGTTTTTCCATGGCCGTAGGCCCGGTATTGTTCTGTATGTACTGGCTGCCGAGGCTGGGTAACATCCGGGAAGGTTGGGCCGGGGTTCCGTTATTAAAGACAGAACTTTGGTCACTGGCAGGCAGAAAACCGTTGAGGTTATAACCGGGAACGCCGTATTCGCCGGATCCTACCGTCAGCGCACTGGCGCTTACAGCATAGAAGGCGGCTCCCCCTGCAATCAGCAAAGAGGCGCAGGTGTTTCCTGCAAATCGCTTCAATAAATCAGAAAAAAAATCTGTGACTTCAGTCATACCTTACACATTTCATGAGTAAGGTTTGATCTTACCGTACAGTCAGCATAATTCAACCTTCACGCCACGAACGGCCACACACCGCCTTATCGCCAGTCAAATCATGCTCATTCATTTCCAGAGTGAACGCAGGGCTAATTTGTTGCCACATCGCAAAAAATATCGCCTAAAATTACATCAAAGATATCAATCACACACATTTAATAACATTTTTAACAAACGAACTATTTATCTTTACATTCTATTTTCATTTATCCTTAGCAGGTTAACGATTATCCCGATGCCACCCGACTGCCCTGGCAGAGTGCGTCCGGACCTTAAAGTGATATGTACAAACAGGGAACATAAATGAGCAAAAAAACCTTGCCCGGCGTGACCCGCAGACAAATTCTCTCATTCACGGCCGCCTCCGCAGTATTGGGTGCAGCCAAAGCCGCAAATGCGGTGACGCTCAAAGGCACGCCCGTGTGGAGCCCCTTTGACGCCAGCCCGCCGCCGCACATCGAGACCGATGGCTGGGTGTTCTTCACCGAAGCCGAAGCCGCCGCCATGGAAGCCATTGTTGACCGTCTGGTGCCCGCCGATGATCTGAGCGTGGGCGGAAAAGACGCCGGATGCGCGGTATTTATTGACCGCCAGCTGGCCGGATTCTACGGCACCGCCTCCCGGCTTTATATGCAAGGCCCTTTCCAGGATGGCACGCCGGAACAAGGCGATCAGTCGTCGCTGGTTCCGCAACAGCGCTACCGTCTGGGCCTGGCCGCATTAGATAAATACACCCGGTCACAGCATCAGAAGTTATTCAAAGATCTGCCCGGTGAGCAGCAGGATCACATCCTGTCAGGTCTCGAGAGCGGAAAAATCACCCTTGAAGGGATCGACTCTAAAATGTTCTTTGCCATTGCACTGAAGAACACGATGGAAGGTTTCTTTGCTGACCCGATTTACGGCGGTAACCGCAATATGGTGTCGTGGAAAATGCTGGGCTTCCCCGGCGCACGTTACGACTACCGCGACTATATCGGCAAGCACAATCAGAAACTCGATCTCGAACCGCTGAGTATTTCCGGCGGTGACGCATGGAAAATAAAAAGCTAAGGGCAGAACACGATTATGGCAAAAAAATTACCTAAAACCGACGTCGTGGTGATCGGGCTCGGCTGGGCAGGTTCGATCATCGCCAATGAGTTGTGCGACGAAGGGCTGAATGTGGTGGCGATTGAGCGCGGCCCGTGGCGTGATACCGCCCGTGATTTTAACGTGTCGACGGTGACAGATGAGTTACGCTACAGCTCCCGGCAGGAACTGATGTTACGTACCCGCCAGAACACCATTACCATCCGCAACAACCCGGCGCAAACCGCGTTGCCGATGCGCGAATGGGGTTCTTTTCACCCGGGAAATGGCACCGGCGGCGCAGGCAACCACTGGGCGGGGATTACTTTCCGCTTTCAGCCGGATGAATTCCGCCTGAAAAGTCATCTGACCGAGCGTTACGGCGCTAACGCCATCCCGGAAGAGTTGGTTCTGCAAGACTGGGGCACCGACTGGGATGAAATGGAACCGCATTACGCCTCTTTCGAACGTCTGGCCGGGGTTTCCGGTAAAGCCAGCAACGTCAAGGGAGAACATCATGAAGGCGGTAACCCGTATGAAGGGATGCGCTCGATTGAATATCCGACCCGCCCGCTCGATCAGCCCTATGGCCCGACATTGTTTGCTGAAGCGGCGCGCAATATGGGTTACAAAGCGTTCCCGGTGCCCTCCTCCCTGATTTCCGAGCCTTATACTAATCCGCTCGGGGTGAAAATGGGGCCGTGCACCTTCTGCGGTTTCTGCACAAACTTCGGCTGCGCGAACTACTCCAAGGCCAGCGCCATCACCACCGTATTACCGGCGCTGATCCGCAAGGAGAATTTCGAAGCCCGCACTAACTGTGAAGTGATGCAGGTGCTGACCGACTCTACCGGCAAACGCGCCACGGGCGTGGTCTATATCGATTCTTCGGGCGATGAATGGGAACAACCGGCTGACCTGGTGATTGTGAGTGCGTTTACCTTCGAAAACGTCCGCCTGATGCTACTTTCCGGCATCGGCAAACCCTATGATCCGGTCACGTTAAGCGGCACCACTGGCCGTAATTATGCCTATCAGACCGCGAACGGCGTACAGCTCTTCTTTGATGACAAAAACTTTAACCCGTTCATCGGCGCAGGCGCGGTTGGAATGGGCATTGATGATTTCAATAACGACAACTTTGACCACAGCGGCCTGGGCTTCTTTGGCGGTGGCAGTATCCGCGTAACGCCCATCGGCGGAGCGCCCATCGGCTACCGCCCTGTTCCGCCGGGAACGCCGAAATGGGGCAGCGAATGGAAAAAAGCCACAGTCGCCAACTATCTCAGTTCGATGTCAATCGGTTGTGAAGCCAGTAGCTACACCACTAAAACCAACTATCTGTCGCTTGATCCGAACTATAAAGACCGTCTGGGGCGTCCGCTGCTGCGCGTCACTTTTGACTTCCCGGCAAATGACCTGAAAATGGCCGCCTATTGCACCGGTAAAGTAGCCGAAATCGCCAAGGCGATGAATCCTCGTCAATTGGTGGCCACCCCGATGAAAGGTCACTGGAACGGTACGCCGTATCAGTCTTCGCACGTCGTCGGCGGGTTTGTGATGGGTGCGGATCCGTCCACCAGTTCGGTGAATAAACATCTGCAGGTCTGGGATGTGCCTAATCTGTTTGTGGTCGGCGCGTCTGCCTTTCCGCAAAACCCGGGCTATAACCCGACCGGAACCGTCGGCGCACTGGCGTTTAAAGCCGCCCATGCAATCCGTAACTACTATCTGAAAAAACCGGGAGAGATGATCGCATGAAAAAGTTAACGTCATTCTCACTCGGTTTAGTGGCTTTGAGCATCAGCGGACTGAGCCACGCGGCGGGCGATGGCTCTTTCGAACAGGTTGAACGTGGCCGTTATCTGGCAACCGTGGGCGACTGCGCCGCCTGTCATACCGCCTCCACGCCGGACGCCAAACCCTTTGCCGGCGGTGTGCCAATTGAAACCCCGTTCGGCCGTTTAGTCGGTGCAAACATTACGCCGGATGTGCAAACCGGTATCGGCAGATGGAGTTTCGATGATTTCCAGCGCGCAATGTCGGAGGGCATCGGTCACGGCGGAAAACGTCTTTACGGCGCGATGCCGTTCACGGCGTACACGAAAGTGACACGCGAAGATAACGCCGCCATCTGGGCGTATCTGCAAACTCTGCAACCGGTGCATAATGAAATTGAAACCAACCAGTTGCCCTTCCCGTTCAACGTGCGTACCAGTCTGATGGGCTGGAACTGGCTGAACTTCAACAAAGGCGAATTTAAACCGCAGATGGATAAGTCGGCGCAATGGAATCGCGGTGCTTACATCGTTGAAGGTCTGGGACACTGCGGTACCTGTCATACGCCGAAGAACCTGCTTGGCGGCGACAAAGACAGTGAATTCCTGCAAGGGACCGTGATAGAAGGCTGGGTCGCGCCGGATATCACCAGCAACAAACACACCGGTGTCGGTAACTGGACGCAGGAAGATCTGATGCAATATCTGAAAACCGGTTCTAACCGTTTCGATATTGCTTCCGGTCCGATGGCGGAAGAAGTCACCAATTCGTCCCGTCACTGGACGGATGATGATCTTAAGGCCGTGGCGGTTTATCTGAAAGACAGCGGACATGACAGCGGTAACAGCGCCCCTGAGCCAGTAAAAGCTGACGATAAGGCGATGATAGCCGGCAAGAATATTTATGCTGATCGTTGTTCTGCCTGCCATACCCCAACCGGTATGGGCCAGGAAGGTTTGTTCCCTCGTCTGGCCGATTCACCGCTTATCAACCAGACCGACGCTACTTCACTTATGCGCGTAGTACTGGCGGGCAGCCGTCCTGTGGCAACGGACAGCAAACCGACCGCGCCATCAATGCCATCGTTTGATGCCACCATGAGCGATGCCGATGTGGCTAATGTGCTGACGTATATCCGTAACAGCTGGGGAAATGCCGCCGCGCCGGTTTCTGCCTCAGACGTGAAAGACTTACGCGCAGAACTGAAAAAATAAGCGGAAAGCCTGAAAACATAAAGGCCGCGAAAGCGGTCTTTTTCATGAATGCAGCCGGGGAAATCAATGCCGGGGAGGCATCTGCATAATCTGGACTAACAAATGATCATTATTCTGGCTTAACTGCACCAGGTGTTTGCATTCTACTTTTATTGCTGTGAGTTGTTCTTCCGTCAGCGAGTAAGGCAGATTGATATCAATACTGTACATATTTTGCTGCTCAGCCAGTTCTATCAGCCGGACAATATTGGTCTCGTCGCTGACCTGGGTGGAAACCACCTGTAAGGCCAGTGCACGCAAAGCTTCCTGCCTGGATTTTTCTTTTTTCGAACGGGATTTCAGAACCATACCAAAAAATGGCATCACGCCATAAATAGCATCAACAAAACTCCATTTCTTTTTGCAGGATGCGGACAAGTATTCCATATAGTCAAAGGATACTTTTTGACTGCGCGCATCGGGTACCAGGCGGTTTTCATTCATCCCCTCTTCCTCTTCCTGGTCAGGGTCAATCAATTATTTAATCAATGTATAACGCCGAAGATATTCATCTATATAATGGCATAATTCACTGACACTTTGCCAGTCGCTTGCGGTGCTTTGCGTAACGGAAACTGACAACGGCAATATTTCAGAATTTGACCAAAGTATTTTGCGGTTATGGAAAATACCGCGCAAAACTGACATGTTCTATTACGCTAGCACGATAGCGTCGCCCTGCGGGTCACGTTATGCTAATCACCGGATTTCTTAAAGCAGCAAGCCAATGAATAAAATCGTTTTTGTTGAAGATGATGCAGAAGTCGGCAACCTGATCGCCGCCTATCTGGGTAAACATGATATTGACGTGCTGGTTGAACCACGTGGCGATACCGCGCAGGCACGTATTGAAAAAGAAAAACCCGATCTGGTTCTGCTCGACATCATGTTGCCGGGCAAAGATGGCATGACACTGTGCCGGGATTTACGGCCGGTGTTCCCCGGTCCAATTGTGTTGCTTACGTCGCTCGACAGCGACATGAACCACATTTTATCGCTGGAAATGGGGGCCAACGATTACATTCTGAAAACGACGCCACCGGCGGTGCTTCTGGCCCGTTTGCGGCTGCATTTACGTCAGAGTCCGGCGCAGAATACCCAAAATGAACAACCGGTTCAGACACTCCGCAGTGGCAATGCCCTGCATTTCGGTCAGTTGTGCATCGACCCGGTTAACCGTGAAGTGACGCTGGTGGATGAAACGATAGTGCTTTCTACTTCCGACTTTGATTTATTGTGGGAACTGGCGACACACGCAGGGCGCATTATGGATCGCGAAGCGCTGCTGAAAAACCTTCGCGGGGTCAGCTATGACGGGTTGGATCGTAGCATTGATGTCGCGATTTCCCGCCTGCGCCGCAAACTGTACGACAACACTCTGGAGCCCTTTCGCATCAAAACCGTACGCAATAAAGGCTATCTGTTTGCTCCCAATGCCTGGGAGACCTTGCAGGAATGAAAAAGCTTTTCATTCAGTTCTTTCTGTTACTGCTGGTCTGTTTTCTGGTAATGGCGATGCTGGTCGGGCTGGTTTACAAAGTCACCGCAGAACGCACCGGCCGTCAGTCCATGAACGATTTGATGAAAAGCTCGCTCTACCTGATGCGTAGTGAGCTGCGGGAAATTCCGATAAAAGACTGGAACAAGACCATCAATACGCTGGATCTGAATCTGTCTTTCAAACTGCATATCGAGCCGCTAGGTAAACGCAAACTCAGTCCCGCACTGGATCAGCGTCTTAAAGATGGCGAAATTATTGCGCTCGATGACGAATATACCTTTATTCAGCGTGTGCCGCGCAGCCATTACGTACTGGTCGTTGGCCCTATTCCGTACCTGTTTTATATGCACGAAATGCGGCTGCTGGATCTGGGGTTGCTGATCTTCATCGGTTTATCGCTGGCCCTGCCGGTATTTCTGTGGATGCGCCCACACTGGCAGGATTTGCTGCGGCTGGAGAATTCCGCGCTGCGCCTCGGTAACGGTCATCTCGACGAACGTATTGATTTTGATTCGACATCCAGCCTCAACCGGCTGGGCGTTGCCTTTAACCAGATGGCAGACAACATCAGCACCCTGGTTGCCAGTAAAAAACTTCTGATTGACGGCATCGCCCATGAACTGCGTACGCCGCTGGTGCGCCTGCGTTACCGGCTGGCAATCAGTGAAAATCTGCCGGAGTCGGAACAAAACGCCATTAACCGCGATATCGGCCAGCTTGAAGCGCTGATAGACGAATTGCTCACTTATGCACGCCTGGACCGTCCGCAGGTGGCACTTAATCTGGAAAAAGTTAATCTGGCCGAATGGCTGGAAGACAAAGTCGATGATTTCCGGCTGATCACCGCGCGCACGATCCTTTATGACGCGCCGCAAAATACCGATTTCGGCGGCGTGGATTTACGCCTGATGGAACGCGTGCTCGACAATCTGGTCAACAACGGTCTGCGTTATTCTCAGGAGACATTGCGCGTCAGCCTGTGGCTCGACGGTGAACTGGCCTGCCTGCAGGTGGAAGACGACGGGCCGGGCATCCCGCCGGAAGAACGGACCCGCATCTTTGAGCCCTTTGTTCGCCTTGATCCGAGCCGCGACCGCGCCACCGGCGGCTGCGGGCTGGGGCTGGCAATCGTCCATTCCATCGCCGTCGCTTATCAGGGGCGGGTTGCTGTTGACGGCAGCCCGCTCGGCGGTGCCAGCCTGCGTTTCAGCTGGCCGGTAAAACCCACATTCAACCTGGCTGCAGAACAGCCTAATAACGAAAATCAGGAAGGGAGCCACAATGACCAGCGCCTATAAAAAATTACACGATACCTTCGCCCGCTTGTCCCGCTTTGGCCATTTATCGGCGATTGCAGGCTGGGATGCGGCAGCCATGATGCCTCCGGAAGGCGGCCAGGCCCGCTCGGAAGCGCTGGCCGAGCTGAGCGTGCTGACGCATCAGATCCTCACCGCGAAGCAGGTTGGTGAATGGCTGGAACAGGCTGGCGGCGAACAGCTTAATGACCTGGAACAGGCCAATCTGCGTGAAATGCGCCGTCATTATCAGCAGGCCGCTTTATTGCCGGAAAGCCTGGTTCAGGCCAAATCGCTGGCAGGCGCACGTTGTGAACAGGCGTGGCGTATCCAGCGTAAATCGAATGACTGGGAAGGCTTCTCAGAAAATCTCAAAGAAGTGGTGAAACTGAGCCGTCAGGAGGCGCAGTTACGCGCTGAGGCCACGGGCATAAGCCGCTATGATGCCCTGCTCGATTTATACGAACCGGGCATGACCTCGCAGAAACTGGATGTGCTGTTTGGCGATCTCAAAACCTGGCTGCCGGATCTGTTACAAACCGTGGTCGAAAAGCAAAAAACGGAGACACGCATTGCGCCACAGGGGCCCTTTGACATCGAAAAACAGCGCCAGCTGGGTCTGAAAGTGATGGGCAAACTGGGCTTTAATTTCGATGCCGGTCGTCTGGATGTCAGCGCGCACCCGTTCTGCGGCGGTGTCCCGCAGGATGTGCGTATCACCACCCGTTACAACGAAAATGAATTCCTCAGCGCCATGATGGGCGTTATCCATGAAACCGGTCATGCACGTTACGAGCAAAATCTGCCAAAAGAATGGCTGGGCCAGCCGGTTTCCAACGCCCGTTCAATGGGAGTACACGAATCTCAAAGCCTGCTGTTTGAAATGCAACTGGGTTGCAGTGAGCCGTTCCTGAAATCTGTCTATCCGCTGGTTATCGAACAATTCGGCCATCGCGAAGGACTGGACGAAAGCAACTTTATGAAGCTGAACCAGCGCGTCCAGCCGGGCTTTATCCGGGTTGACGCCGATGAACTGAGCTATCCGGCGCACGTCATCCTGCGTTATGAAATCGAAAAAGCGCTGATGGAAGGTGAAATTGAAGTGGATGATATCCCGGCCCTGTGGAACAGAAAGATGAAGGAATATCTGGGCATCGATACCGTTGGCAACTACCGCGACGGCTGTATGCAGGATATCCACTGGACCGACGGCGGCTTCGGTTACTTCCCGACCTACACCCTGGGCGCGATGTACGCTGCACAACTGTTCCGGACTGCCAATAAAGCCATACCCACGTTGCAGGATGATATTGTCCGTGGCGACCTGACAGCGCTGTTCCAGTGGCTGCAACAGAATATCTGGCAGCATGGCAGCCGGTTCACGACAGATCAGCTGATGAAAAACGCGACAGGCGAAACGCTGAACCCGGCATTCTTCCGGGCGCATCTGGAAGGGCGATACTTGTAGGCGGAGGGGCATAGTCAAGACCGTGGGTTGCCACCCACACAGGCCTTAAGGTCAAGACCTTGGGTTGCCACCCAAACCGGCCTTAAGAGGCGCCTATCGCCGCACCTCTTAAGAATCTCCGGCTCTTTTACTGCGCGCTCCGCTCGCTGGCTATGTTTCAGGTACCGCAGCGACAGGCTGGAAATCTTGCCGCTACGCGGTGCCTTCTCTCGGTCTTCGAGCCTTGGGTCTCGAAGCCGCTCCGTTCAGCAAGATTTCTGAATCGCCCGCAGCTTTTTAAAAAATAAAGAGAGTGAGGTTGTGAAGTAGAAGCCTGAGGCCGGTTCCAAAATCACGCCGGAGAGAGAGGTGGAAAACCGCGCATCTTTTTGCGCGGGTTGTAACCCGAACGAAGGGAATCGCGCAGCGGCGGGGTTTTGCGGCTATCACTGCGGCTGATGAAACATAGTCTCCAGCGAAGCGCGCAGTGAAAAAAGCGCGGAGTCCAGAGGCCCGCGCGTTACCGGGTCTCTGGTCGGTGTGGGCCGACGCCCACGGTTTTGAAGTTGAAGTTGAAGTTGAATTTGAAGTTGAAAGACTATCTTATTGATTTTCCTAAAACCCCTCCTTTGTACATTCCGTTACACGCCGAAACCAATCACTCACGGACAACCTGACCTGACACGCCTAGTATTCCTCATACCGGCCCCGCAGTGGGGTGGACACTTAAACAAAAATTCTGAGGAATTAAAGATGAAAAAAGTATTAGCTCTGGTTGTAGCCGCTGCAATGGGTCTGTCTTCTGTCGCTTTCGCTGCTGAAACTACTGCAGCTCCGGCACCTGCTGCTGCAGCAACTACCGCTGCTCCGGCACCGGCTGCCAAGCACGTGACTAAGCACAAGACTCACAAGAAAGTCGCCCAGAAAGCGCAGGCTGCTAAAAAACACAAAAAACACGCTAAGAAAGCAGCTCCTGTAGCTCAGAAAGCGCAAGCGGCTAAAAAACACGTGAAACACGCTAAGAAAGCAGCTCCTGTAGCTCAGAAAGCGCAGGCTGCCAAAAAACACGTGAAACACGCTAAAAAAGCGGCTCCTGTAGCTCAGAAAGCGCAGGCTGCTAAAAAACACGTAAAACACGCTAAAAAAGCTGCACCGGCTGCAAAAGCAACACCAGCAGCATAAGTAGTCAGTAAGAAGTCTTTGTGAGCGTATCTACTCACCATTATCAAGACTGATGATTTAACACCCGGTTCGCCGGGTGTTTTTTTCTCCGGTTTTCTATCTTGAGGTACTGATGGAAGATGCTGCGCCGCTATCTGTTCGAAATCACCCTGTGCTCTCTGATCCTTTGCGGACTGATCACCCTGTTCTTCTACTTCTGAAGTACCCCGCGATGACGCCCGTCATCGGCTCAAAAGGCTGAGTTACCGGACAAATATATCCACCACGAAATATAACCGTCTATAATCGTTCCATAATAACGGCTTCCTGGGTTCTCCCTGTTTTCAAGGTCAGAATGTTATGCGCATCGCGTTACCGCTGTTTTTGTGCTTTTTCTGTTTTACCGCCAGTCCCCTCGTACATGCAGACTCTCCTGATGATGCAGATTCCGACACACCTTCAATCAGTTTGAAAGAAAAAACAGCCCTATTCTTTGGCCACGATCAACGCATACCGGTGGCCGCTGCGGTGCACTGGCCATGGCAGGCCATCGGGCAAATTGAAACCGAGAGCGGCAATTTATGCACTGCAACCCTCATTTCTAAACATCTTGTCCTCACGGCAGGCCACTGTGTGCTGGCACCTCCGGGTAAAATAGACAAAGTTGTGGCACTGCGATTCATTTCTCATCATCAGAAATGGCGATATCAGATCACCGCATTACAAACGCTGGTCGATCCGAAATTGGGCAAGAAGCTGAAAGCCGATGGCGATGGCTGGATTGTTCCGCCTAAGGCGGCGCCGTTTGATTTTGCACTGGTTCGCCTGACGGATGAACAGCTGGCATTGCCGATTAAACCCCTGCCATTGTGGGAAGGCACACGCGACGATCTGACCGCTCTGCTAAAACAGGAAGGCAGAAAAGTGACTCAGGCAGGATACCCGGAAGATCATCTGGATGATTTGTACGTCCATCAGGATTGTCTGATCACCGGATGGGCACAGCCAGGCGTGTTATCGCACCGCTGCGATACTTTGCCGGGAGACAGTGGCTCACCACTGTTGCTGAAAAACGCCGATGGCTGGTCGCTGGTCGCAATTCAAAGCTCCGCGCCGGCAGCAAAAGACCGGTATCTGGCCGATAACCGCGCACTGGCCGTTCCGGCTATCCGCGATGCCCTGAATACCCTTTCTTCAGGGATAATCAGCGCGAGTACTGCGGTAACGATGCCCGCTCAGTAACCGTAAGCATCACCATTTCAGAACATAAAAAAACCGCCTTTGTGTGTATAAGGCGGTTTCTTAGTGTTGAGAACCCGTTAAATCAGTTGCTCCATCGTCTGCAAAATCCTTTTATCCGAGATGGGATACGGGGTACCCAGTTGCTGGGCAAAGTAGCTGACACGCAATTCTTCAATCATCCAGCGCACTTCTTTCACTTCCTCACTTTGCTGACGTACCGGCGGCAATTTATTGAACCACTGCTGCCATTGCTGCTGGATGTGTTCTACTTTCAACATCTGCGCACGGTCGCGGTGAGGGTCCATGGCCAGTTTGTCCATCCTGCGCTCAATCGCCTGCAAATAACGCAGCGTATCCGGCAACCGTTTCCAGCCATTTTGTGTCACGAATCCACGATAAATCAGTCCGGACATCTGCGCCTTGATATCTGAAAGCGCCAGTGCCAGGGTGATATCAATTCGTCCTTTCAGCCGTTTATTAATGTTGAATACTGTCGTCAGGATCTGTTCCACCTGAATGGCGATTTGCACCACCGTATCATTCAGATTTGCGCGAACATGCTCATGTAATTTGGCAAAATCTTCTTCGCGCCACACCAGCCCGCCGGACTCTGCAATCAGTTTGTCGATGCCGCACGAAATGCAGTCGTCAATCAGATCCAGCACTTTACCGTACGGGTTAAAATACAATCCCAGTTTGGCTTTGTTCGGCAACTTCTCGTGCAGGTATTTGACGGGCGAAGGAATGTTCAGCAACAGCAAACGCCGCATCCCGCTGAGCATGGCCTGCTGCTGTTCCAGTTCACTGTCAAACAGGCGGATTGCCACGCTGTCCTTTTCATCGACAATCGCCGGATAAGCCTTCACTTCATAGCCGCCGCGCTTTTGTTCATAGCGTTCCGGCAAAGTGCCAAAACTCCAGACATGCAGATCGCGCTGTTCGATGCCGTCATCAGCCACCGCAGAAAGCGTTTGCTGCACCTGCTCTTTCAGACCCGATTTCAGCGCAGTGAGATCCTTACCCTCACGAAGTGTTTTGTTTTTATCATCGACGATGCGGAACGTCATTTTGAGATGATCCGGGACCTGATCCCATTGCCAGCTTTCCCGTGACACTGTCACGCCGCTCATTTTACGCAGTTCTTTTTCCATCGCATCCAGCAACGGCATCTCAAACGGTTTGATGCGCCCGAGCAAGGCATCGGCGTAATTTGGTGCGGGCACAAAGTTACGACGAACCGGTTTTGGCAGCGATTTGATCAGCGCCATAATCAGATCACGGCGGATCCCCGGAATTTGCCAGTCGAAACCTTCCTCACTCACCTGATTGAGCAGAGGTAAAGGAATATGTACGGTCACGCCATCAGCATCGGTACCTGGCTCAAACTGGTACGTAATACGCAGCTTGAGGTTACCCTGATGCCAGAAATTCGGGTAATCGTGGGCGCTGATATTGCCCGCACCCTCTTTAATCAGCATACTTTTTTCAAAGTTCAGGCTGTCCTGCGGCTGCGTTTTCCACCAGGTATCAAAGTGACGCGCCGATACTACTTCCTGCCCGATGCGTTGTTCGTAGAACAGGAAGAGAGTCTCGTCATCGACCAGAATATCGCGACGGCGGGATTTATGTTCCAGCTCTTCCACTTCGGTACGCAGGCGCAGGTTAGCGCGGAAGAACGCATGACGCGTCTGCCAGTCGCCTTCCACCAGTGCATGACGGATAAACAGTTCGCGCGAGACTACCGGATCGATGGTGCCGTAATTCACCCGACGCGCCGCCACAATCGGCAGTCCGTAGAGTGTCACTTTCTCCGTTGCCATCACAGCGCCCTGCGCTTTTTCCCAGTGCGGCTCACTGTAACTGCTTTTCGCCAGATGCCTGGCCAGCGGCTCGATCCATTCCGGTTCGATTCGTGCGGCAATGCGCCCCCACAGACGACTGGTTTCCACCAGTTCGGCCACCATCACCCATTTCGGTGGCTTTTTGAATAATCCGGAGCCCGGGAAGACGGCAAAACGGGCATTGCGCGCACCGGTATATTCCTGTTTATCGGCATCTTTCTGGCCGATATGCGACAGCAAACCGGTCAGCAATGCACAGTGGATTTCACGGTATTCGGCGGGTGTGCTGTTAACCGGCAGCCCCAGTTCTTTCACTACCTGTCGCAACTGGGTATAAATATCCTGCCATTCGCGCACGCGCAAATAATTGAGGAAATCGCTGCGGCACAACTTGCGGAACTGTGCTGAAGACAGCTCTTTTTGCTGCACTTTCAGATAATCCCACAAATTCACAAATGCCAGGAAATCAGAATCTTTATCAGCAAAACGGCGATGTTTTTCATCAGACGCCTGCTGTTTATCCATGGGGCGTTCACGCGGATCCTGAATCGACAGCGCGGCGGTAATGATCATCACTTCGCGTACGCAGCCATTTTTCTGTGCTTCCAGCACCATGCGGGCCAGACGCGGATCCACCGGCAGTTGCGCCAGCTGACGCCCCAGCGGCGTCAGCGTATAGCGGCCATCGACAGCACTGTTAATGGCGTTCAGCTCTTCCAGCAGACGTACGCCGTCCTGAATATTGCGTTTATCCGGCGCTTCAACAAACGGGAACGCAGCGATATCACCGAGACCCAGCGACGTCATTTGTAAAATGACGGAAGCCAGATTGGTGCGCAGGATTTCAGGATCGGTAAATTCCGGGCGCGACAGGAAATCCTGCTCAGAATACAGGCGAATACAGATACCTTCAGAAACGCGTCCGCAACGGCCTTTACGCTGGTTAGCGGAAGCCTGCGAAACCGGCTCAATCGGCAGGCGCTGCACTTTAGTGCGGAAACTGTAACGGCTGATACGCGCGGTGCCAGGATCAATGACATATTTAATGCCCGGCACGGTCAGCGAGGTTTCGGCAACGTTGGTCGCCAGCACGATACGGCGTCCGGAATGCGACTGGAATACGCGGTTCTGTTCGCTGTTCGACAGCCGTGCATACAGCGGCAAAATCTCCGTGTGCGGCAAATCGAGCCGGTTCAGTGCATCGGCAGTATCACGAATTTCACGTTCACCGCTCATGAATATCAGAATGTCGCCCATGCTTTCACGACCCAGTTCATCGACTGCGTCGAAAATCGCCTGCAACTGATCACGATCCACATCATCTGCGTCATCCACAATCGGACGATAACGCACGTCAACCGGATAAGTCCGGCCGGAGACTTCAATGACCGGCGCATGATTAAAATGACGTGAAAACCGCTGAGGATCGATGGTCGCCGAGGTAATAATGACTTTCAGATCCGGGCGTTTGGGCAGCAACTGGCGCAGATAACCGAGAATAAAGTCGATGTTCAGGCTGCGCTCATGCGCTTCATCGATGATCAGCGTGTCGTACTGCATCAGCATGCGATCTTGCTGGATTTCGGCCAGCAAAATGCCGTCGGTCATCAGCTTAACGAGGGTGTTTTCACTGACCTGATCGTTAAATCGCACTTTATAACCGACCGTGTTACCCAGCGTGGTATCCAGCTCGTCAGCAATACGGTTGGCCACGGTCCGCGCGGCCAGACGACGCGGCTGGGTATGACCAATCACGCCTTTGATACCGCGCCCGAGTTCCATACAGATTTTAGGGATCTGCGTGGTTTTACCGGAACCGGTTTCACCCGCCACAATCACCACCTGATGATCACGGATGGCGTTATAAATATCGTCTTTCTTCTGACTGACCGGCAGGTTTTCCGGGTAGCTGATTTTTGGCCGCGAGGCTTCACGGGCGCTGACTTTTTTCAGGCTCTCGTTGATGGCAGTCTGGATCTCAGCACGTAACGCATCGAGTGCTTCGGGTTTATCAATCTTTCTGGCACCCTGCAAACGACGTTGCAGGCGTTGCCGGTCACGTAGCATCAGCCCGTCTAACTGCGCTGATAGTGCCGCGAGCGGTGATTTCACGTTCACAATTCCTTGTTGCATGTCAGCCGGAGGACATGGGCCGCCACCGGCTGAATCTGAATGGGTGATGAGGAAGGTTTATGCCTTACCTGCTTGCGTCTATGTTAACACAAGGGATTGAACATGCTGAAAACAGGCGTGCGATGCCTGGATTTTAAGTTGTTCAAAAAAATCGATGATAGGTCTCTAAATATTGCGCTATCACTGAATAAGCTTTGTGAATAAAGTAAGTTCCATTCCGGGGACATCGTGGTTATAAAAACCAATACCCTATGTATCACACCGTTAAGGAACTCACTAATGAGCAAAATACTCGTTCTGAAATCAAGCATTCTGGCTAACTTCTCTCAGTCAAACCAGCTGGCCGATTACCTGGTTGCGCAGTATCAGGCTGCAAACAGCGGTTCTGCCGTAACAGTTCGTGACCTGGCTGCTGATCCGATCCCGGTACTTGACGGTGAACTGGTTGGCGCACTGCGTCCATCCGATGCTCCGCTGACACCACGTCAGGAAGAAGCCCTGGCGCTGTCCAATACCCTGATTGAAGAATTGCAGGCGCATGACGTGATCGTGATCGCGGCACCCATGTACAACTTCAACATTCCTACCCAGCTGAAAAACTATTTTGATCTGGTGGCACGTGCCGGTGTGACCTTCAAATACACCGAGAAAGGCCCGGAAGGCCTGGTGAAAGGTAAACGTGTTATCGTTCTGACCAGCCGTGGTGGCATCCATAAAGACACCCCGAGTGACCTGGTTGCGCCATACCTGTCGCTGTTCCTGGGCTTCCTGGGCATGAGCGACGTAGAGTTCGTTTACGCGGAAGGCATCGCATACGGTCCTGAAGTCGCCACAAAAGCGCAGGCTGATGCGAAAACAGCAATCGATGCCGCTATCAAAGAACTGTCTGCCGCATAATTATCGTTATCACAATCTGAGCACCCATTCACTTAAGAATCTGTCCGTTCCGCTCAGATGATGTTGTGATAAAGCTATTGCGCGCTGAAAGGCGCGCTATTTTTTTGCCCTGTGTTTTCCCCGTTTACTTTTGCAACCACTGCCCGTTGATGCCCCGGACATATTCGCCCTTACCGGCTCTGGCGACCAGTTTTTGCCCGGCCAGTTTAGCCACATCCTCGGTGCTGACGTTGTTGTCCCGCGCAACTTGGGTGTATTGCTGCTTGCGGGCGTCGTTGATTTTTACAGCAAGTGCGACACTTTCCGGGTCCTGTTTAAGCGGAGCCAGATAGCCAGACAGCGTTTCACCCACGCGCCCCTGCTGTTTGGCTTCACTGAGCGTTAACGCGAATGCCTGGCTGCAAAACAGTAATCCGCTGATCAGCCACATCAGGCTGATTTTTTTGATGCCGTTCTTTTTGATAAATAGCCCGGACATACGTGCTCCTAGAATAAATCACTTTGATTTTTCAGCAGATCTTCCACATCTTTATCCACTTTAATATGAATTTCGTGTTCAATTTTCACGTTCATGTTGATGGTGATCGGCTCTTTCGGCGCGGCCAGTTCGATACGTGGCACACAGCCGCTGAGCATCATTACGCAAAGCACCATGCCCGGGCCGACAAGTCGCAATTTCATTGTTCCTTCCTCACTGTTGGATCCTTTTTCTGTCCCGCTGCGGGCGGACGTTTTGACAGCGCATCAGCAGGCAAAGACATCTGCTGTTGCAGCCACTCCTGAAGATTGTCGCCAAAACGCAAACTGCGCCAAAGCTGATAGATATTTTCCTCATGGGAATAATTGAGGACGATTTCACGTTTTTCTTTGTTGCCACCGTGCGTCGTGTCGGTGTAATTCACGCCGTCAACTTTGGCCTTCATGGTCAGCACACCAAGATTATCCAGGCTGACCCGCGCATCGGAACGGCTGATTTCCAGATACCGCAGCAGGCCAATTACCATACTATTGGCGAAATTACCGCTGGCCATGGCATCGGCAAACTGCGGATCGAGGCGCAGCGTCAGGCTGCCGTCGTTTTTGATCCAGCCGTTATGAATGATCCATTGCGGATTTTCCACATACAGCGGCAGCTCACCA
Source organism: Rahnella sp. RFA10(1/100) (assembly GCF_004195115.1). Taxonomy (NCBI): domain Bacteria; kingdom Pseudomonadati; phylum Pseudomonadota; class Gammaproteobacteria; order Enterobacterales; family Yersiniaceae; genus Rahnella; species Rahnella sp. RFA10(1/100). The sequence goes on along the minus strand of NZ_SEWR01000001.1, from coordinate 280,342 downwards.
TAAATCACCCCCGACATCGCCAGTTGCTTAGGCTTAAGCGCCGTAAACAGTTCGCTGAGATTGATTTTTTCGAGCTTCAGCACTGCCGCATCATGTTGCGGCATGCGCAGCGCCGACAGGCTGAGATGGCCGCGCAACATATCAACGCCCAGATTGCTCAGGGTCAGCGGCGATTGTTCACTCCACGGATAATGCCCCTGTAAATCGGCCGTCACGTTCTGCATTTTGACCAGATTATTCACTTCGCCGATACGCAGCGTCACCGGTTTTTTCACGCCAAGCTGCCAGACCTGGTCCTGAAGGCGGTACGGCAGGCTGAAATCCAGCCCGCTCAGGTCGCCGTCTTTCATCCAGAAGCCACCGTTTTTCACCACCCAGTGGCCACCGGCCACAAACCCCTGACCACGGGCAGCCGAAAAAGCCGACTGTGCGTAGAAGGTTCCTTCACGTAATTTGATGTTCAGATCGGGTGTGAGCAGCGTCTGGAATGCCGTCAGTTGTTGTTTCGGCCACCAGCCTTCACCGCGCAGCCTTTCGCCGTCCCAGCGTCCGTTGAGTCGGATCGGGCCGATCGGTTTGGCATCCAGCATCCCGCGCATCATGAAACTGTCCGGACTGTCGCCGCTGAGCTGTAACGCCAGCGTGGCAGGCGGCAGGTAGCCTCCGTTCGCCAGCGAAATCTTCCGGGCCACCAGCCTGATGTCCCCCTTAAACGCCGTCGGCATATCAGGATACTGCGGTTTGAAGCGGGCGGAGGGCGGACGTTTCCAGAGTAAAGGGTGTACAAGCGTAAGACGTGGGGCATCGACATCCACCAGCCCGTAATGCAGACGGTCAAATCCGGTCGAGAGCGAATTAATGCTGATCAGATTATCATGCCACTGGCCTTTGCCGGACATGTCCCAGCGGCCATTGAGTGGCGGCAGATGGCCATTGCCCCAGTAATTGAAATTCCACAGTCCGACATCAGGCCAGAATGCCAGCGACTTGCCGCTGAGATGCAGATCAAACGCGCCCCAGAAACGGTGACGGGCTTTCAGGATCGCCTGTAACGGCCCGCTCACGCCCTCAGCGGACACTTTGACCCCTGCCAGCGGCCATCGCGCATCGCTGATGGTCAGTTCCGGCGTCGGCTTACCCCATGCACGTAACAGCGAACCGCTGCGCAACGAAAGCGTCGGATTCAGCAGCGATCCGCTGAGCTGACCGGGCAATGACGCACTCAGGGACGTGGCCTGGAGATTTGCCTGACCGGTCAGGCGAAAGCCTACATCGCTGTCGAGTAAACCAATGCGTCCCGGCCCGAGTGTCAGTACCACGTTGGCCTTGCCGTTGTGGCCCTGCGTCAGCACGTTCAGCCGGGCGGTGATGTTGGTCTGATCAAACGCCGGTGACCAGTCGCTGAGCGTCAGGTTTACGCCCCCGGCCAGCGGTTGCGTCGCATAAGGCCAGCGCCATTGTCCCTGCGTAATCTGTAATTCGTTATTGTTGAGTTTCCAGGGCAGCATCGCCAGAGGCTTATCGCTGCCCTTTTCGGCCAGCGTCAGTATGCCTTCGGTTGTCTGCCAGTTCAGCGTAATATCCAGCGGCTGAGGCACTTGTGCCGTCTGCATTTCGGCATGCAGTTCGCCGGATTCAGGCAACTGATCGAGATTCGCCGGAAGCAGCAGTTTACCGCTGAGCATCACCGGCTGCGGGCTGCCCGGCGGTGTCAGGCTGAATGAACGGATGGCAAGCTGAAGGTTGCCGTCAAGTTCGGCCTCAAGTTTCAGGGCATCGCCGCTGACCGACAGATGCTGTACGCCGTCAAGATTGGTGATCTGAACATTGGCGGCGTAACGTTGCCACGGCGTTACGGAAAGCTGACCAATGCTGACGCTGCCGGCAGGCAGCATGTTTTGAATGTCTGAGAGGGAAAACGTTGTCTGACTGTCGTTTTTGGGCAGTTTTGCCAGACAGGCGGTGTCGACCGTCAGTGCATCGAGCTTCAGCGCCCAGCGACCGGTGTCGTGACTAAGACGGGCATTTCGCGCCGTTGCAAGGGTGCAGTCGCCGGCCAGATAGCGCAGGCCCGGCAATTGCAGATTACCGCCGGACCAGCGCGGCGTCCCCTTCAGCACCAGTTGTGTTCCGCCAGGCAGCCAGTGGCTGGCGATAACCGGTAACCAGCGCGGCACAGTTTTCCATAACACCCACAGCAGCAGCGCCATAATCACCACTATACTCAGGAGTATCTGCGCGCCTTTCTTTAGTCCGTTCCTCATGACTTGCCTTGTCTTATGCTTCACTAAAAGGTCTAAACGCCCGCAAGATATCATAATTAGCGTAATAACTGATGACAGGAATGCCAGGACGCCTGAATCAAATAGCACAGGATAAATTGTCTGCCTTCCTGCGCTCTGCTAGTTTGGTGACATATTGCGAATAGTTTCTGAAACTGTTTATTCCTTATAAAACATGCAGAAAGCTTTTCGCCAGAGATTCAAACTCACTGCGGAGAAACACCATGAAAGTGGCTGTCTACAGTACTAAAAATTACGACCGGAAATATCTGGAACTGGTCAACGAACACTATGGCTATCAACTGGAGTTTTTCGATTTTTTGCTGACCCCGCAAACGGCGAAAACGGCGGTAGGTGCCGATGCAGTCTGCCTTTTCGTTAATGACGATGGCAGCCGCGAAGTATTGCAGGAACTGGCGTCTTTGGGGATAAAAACGCTGGCCCTGCGTTGCGCGGGTTTTAACAATGTCGATTTAGACGCCGCGAAAGAACTGGGGATTTCCGTTGTCCGCGTACCGGCCTATTCGCCGGAAGCGGTGGCCGAGCATGCAGTGGGTATGATGATGTGTCTTAACCGCCACATTCATCGCGCTTATCAGCGCACACGTGAAGCCAACTTCTCGCTGGAAGGCCTGATCGGTTTTAATATGTATCAGCGCACCGCAGGTATTATCGGTACGGGTAAAATTGGCGTGGCTACGATGCGTATCCTGAAAGGTTTCGGCATGCGCATTCTGGCGTTTGATCCGTATCCAAGCCCGCTGGCACTGGAGCTCGGTGCGGAATATGTTGATCTGGATACGCTGTATGCAGAATCTGATGTCATTTCCCTGCACTGCCCGCTGACGCCGGAAAATCATCATCTGCTCAACGCAGAAGCGTTCTCTAAAATGAAGGACGGTGTGATGATCGTCAACACCAGCCGTGGCGGATTGCTGGATGCCACCGCCGCTATCGATGCCCTGAAAAAGCAAAAAATCGGCGCGCTGGGTATGGACGTTTACGAGAATGAACGCGATTTATTCTTCGAGGATAATTCTAATGAAGTGATCCTTGACGACGTTTTCCGCCGCCTGTCGTCCTGCCACAACGTGCTGTTCACCGGCCATCAGGCCTTCCTGACCAGCGACGCGCTGACCAGCATTTCAGAAACCACACTGATGAATATTGATCAGCTGGCGAAAGGGGTGGCCTGCCCGAATCTGCTCTGATCGCATTATCCGGTCAGGTGTCTGAGGCTCACTCAGGTGAGCCTTTTCTTTTAGCATTACTGCCGAAGCGCATTCAGCGACTCAGCACCCGGCTGATTTCCGTGCCGTAACCGGTGAGGGTCAGCACATCATCAGCCAGCGTGACCGAGGCAAATGGCAGGCTGCTTTCCCCGTCGACCATGCCTTTGAGGGTAATAAAATCCGTATTATCCACACGGTCGTAGCCACCCCGGTGATCGTGGCCGGCGAAGTAAGCACGAACGTCGTAACGGCACAGCAATTCCACCAGCGTTTCGCAATTCCACAAGTTGTGGCTGTTAACCGGTGTCAGCGGGTAATGACCGAAAACCAGTACGGCCTCGCGCTGCTCACGCGCTTCATGCAGATTTTTCTCAATCCATTCAAGTTGTTTCCGCCCGACAGCACCGTTCCACGGCTGCGCCTGTGACTGCTGGCATTCGGTCAGTTCTGCCAGCATATATTCCGCTAACTGACGGTCATCGCCATTGGCGTGGTTGCAGTACAAACTGACGTCGTTACCGTCGATGATCAGGAAACGATAACCCGGCAAACTGAAGGAATAATAACTTTTCGGTAAGCCGATGGCCGGTTTCTGCGCCCCGAGATGCTCGGAAATAACCTGTGCGTCGTGGTTGCCGATCACCGCCGCATGCGGGTGACGAAGCGCGTCATAACGGGCAAGAACGGCCTGAAAACTGCTCCAGTCTCTGTCCACCAGATCGCCAAGGGTGACGACAAAATCGAGTTTGAGATCATTAAGCTCATTGATGGCGGTGGCCAGTTTATTCAGGCTGTTGCGGTAGTAACGGATTTTCTCTGGTTCAGCATCGGCGTATTGCGGGTCAGCAATCAGCCCGAAGCGCAGCCTTGCGCCATTGACCAGCGCGTCGTGGACTTCCGGCAACTGATAGAGCGAACTGACATTGCCCAGTGCCTGTTCCTGCCGTTCAGATAATAAAGGGGATAACATGGACACGGTCATAATATTCTCCTGTCGGGATCTTACCGGATCCCTGCCCGCATAAAGGATTGAACAAACTGACGCTGAAATATCAGAAACAGTACCAGCAGCGGTAACACCGTCATCAGGGTGGCGGCGCTGATCAGCGCCCATTGCACGCCCTGCTCCGGCGCAGAAAATAACTGCAATCCGACCGTGACCGGCCGCACTTTGACTGAATCGGTGATCACTAACGGCCAGAGGAAATCGTTCCAGTGGAAGCTGACGGATACCAGCGCGAAGGCGACGTAGATCGGTTTCGCCAGCGGAATGTAGATTTTGCGCAGGATATAAAACCGGCTGGCACCTTCCACCACCGCCGCTTCTTCCAGTACCAGCGGGATACTTTTAAACGTCTGGCGCAGCAGGAAAATGGCAAACGCCGAGGCAAAATACGGCAGCGCGATGCCCGCCAGCGTATCGCGCAACCCGAGCGCACCAATGGTTTTGTAGTTATTCAGGATCAGCACATCGGGGCTTATCATCAGTTGCAGCAGGATCAGCGCGAAGATAAGCCCGGCACCTTTGAGTTTAAACCGCACCAGGGCATACGCTGCCAGTGTTGCCAGAATCAGCTGACAGACCACAATCATCAGCACCAGCAAGGTGGTATTCATAAAGTAGCGGGCAAACGGTGCCGCCTGCCAGGCATTAATGAAATTCTGCAAAGTGAGCGGCGCAAACAGTGAAAAACTGCCCTGCACCGATGCCGGATGAATAGCCACCCAGACCGCGACCAGCACCGGTAAAAACCACAGTAACGCCGCCAGCCAGATAGTAAAATTCAGGATCAGACGGCTGAAAGAAAATGGTTTCACTGATAGTGCGTCCTTTTATCCAGCAGGTTAAATTTAATCAGCGCGATAACGGCCAGGATCACCAGCAGTACCACAGTCATTGCCGACGCGGCCGGTAAATCCCAGTAACTGAATGCCGTGCGGTAAATGTAAAACAGCAGCAAGCTGGTGCTGTTGTCGGGTCCGCCGTTGGTCATCGCAATCACCTGATCGACAATCCTGAAGGCATTCATCGAGGCGTTGATCAGCACGAATAATGTGGTCGGCATCAGCAATGGCCACTGCACCCGCCGGAAGAAATAGCGGCGCGATGCCCCTTCGATTTGTGCCGCTTCAGCCAGTCGCGGGTCGATTTGCTGTAATGCGGCCAGATAGAAAATCATGAAGAATCCGGCCTCACGCCAGACTGAAACCGCCATCAGGCTGTAAAGTGCCGTACCCGGCTCGCCCAGCCAGTTGACCGCTGGCAACGAAAACAACGCCAGCATTTTGTTAAGCAAACCGAGCTGAGGCGTATAGAAAAACAGCCACAGATTGGCAATCGCCACCATCGGTAACAGCGAAGGAATAAAGAAAGCGGCGCGGGTCAGAGCATTCCCCCGCAGACGGCGGTTTACCGCCAGCGCCATCAGCAGCGCAAGCGCGACGGACAGCGGAATGGTGATCAGGGCGTACAGTAAATTATTGCGTAATGACAACATAAACACATCGTCATCGAGCAGCGCACGGTAGTTATCCAGTCCGACAAACTGCGCCGGATGCCCGCTGCGGGCAGCGCTGAACAGGCTTTCCCATACCGTTGCCAGCGCCGGATAGTGGGTAAATAACAGCAGAAATCCTAAAGCAGGCAACACCAACAGATAGCCATAAAGTTGTAATGACAACCCGCGTGTGCGGGTGGCCGGAAGGACCGCGTGAAATGTGCTCATGCTGTTCCTTTTTATCCTTACTGATAAGGTTTCAGCAGCCGGTCAGCCTGTTTCTGCGCCGAACTCAGCGCCTCGGCTGGCGTTTTTGCCTGCGTGACGGCAGCTTCAATCGCGTGGTTCATCAGTTCCTGGATTTGCACACTGTTATAAGTTGAAAGTTCCGGCTGTGAATATTTCAGCTGTTCGCGGGCCACCAGTGCCTGCGGAACCTGTTTCACATAATCCTGCATGACCGGGGTTTCCCACGCGGCAGGCGATGTCGCGACATACCCGGTGGCGATGCTCCAGCGCGCGGCCTGCTCCGGAGCGGAAACCCAGCGGATAAACGCCAGCGCCGCTTTCTGTTGTTCCGGCGTAGTGTTTTTGAAGACGTAAAGATTGCCACCGCCGGTCGGGCTGCCACGCTGCGTTTTCTCCGGTAGCATCGCTACGCCGAACGGGAATTTGGCATTTTCACGCACGGTAGTCAGGTTGCCGGTGGTCGTGACCATCATCGCGGTTTTACCGTCGATAAAGTCCTGCGGCGTGGTGCCCCAGGCAATAGTACCTTTCGGTGAAACCGCTTCCTTCTGCGCCAGATCAGTCAGCCATTGCAGGGCTTCTACGTTGGCTGGCGTGTCGAAAGTCACCGCCGTACCTTTACCATTATCCAGATGGCCGCCGTTGGTGGCTGCAATCCCCTGGAAATTCCAGTAACCGTTTGGGGTGGAAGGAATTTCAATGCCCCACTGCTTCACCTGAGAACCGTCATGTACGACCAGTTTTTTACCGAAATCGACCACCTGCTGCCAGCTGGCAGGCGGTGTGTCGCCATTCAAACCGGCCTTCTCAAACGCCTGTTTATTCCAGTACAACACGACCGTCGAACGCTGGAACGGAATGCTCCACACTTTGCCCTGAATATGGCGGATAAAGGCCGGATAAAAACCGTCGATCCATTGTTTGCCGTCCGCGTCATTCGCCAGATCGCTGACTGGCAAAATCGCGCCCGCGTCGATCAGGGAATATGCTTCGATATCGCCGATTACCGCGATTTGCGGAGCATTGCCGCCACGAAATGCAGTAAGCGCTTTGGTGACCGTCGTGGCGTAATCACCGGTATAGACCGGCTGAATGCTGATATCAGGATGCGTTTTCTGGAAATCTTCCACCAGCGTATCCACCGTGTGACTGATTTTCCCACCGACAGCAATCGGGTAATACATTTGGAGTTTCACCGGATCTGCTGCAAAAGCAGAGGTGCTGGTGATGAGCAGAACGGCGGTAGCAAGACGTGAAAAACGGTGAACAATAGACATAATTTTCCCTTCGGCAATAGGCGTTGTATGAGTCAGAAAAATAAATAACTGCAAAAAATGACAACTACACGGCAACTCTCTGATCTGACTGCAAACAGGATTGCTCAGCGTGGAAGCAGCGTTTTCCGTCTGCTGTGATGAAAAAATATTGTGCGCCCGTGGTCCATTGCAGCCCGATTCTCTGGCCGTCGGCAAAACGTTTCATGCCCGCAACTTTCACTGTCAGCAGCGCCGGATAGCCGGTCAGTGCGCAGGCCACCAGGGTATCTGCCCCCATGTATTCATGGCTGACCACCTGCGCGGTCAAACTGGCGTGTTCAGGCGAAATCAGCTGAATATCTTCGGCTCGCAGGCCAAGACTCAGATCGTTTTCATTAAAGTTTTCCACCACGGGCAACGGCGTACCGGCAAGATAGTGATGCTGCCCGCGGCGTTCGAGCGGCAGAATATTCATCGGCGGCGCGCCAATAAATTGCGCGGCAAAAATACTGGTCGGGTTGTTGTAAAGGTTATCCGGCGTGTCGTGCTGTTCAATACAGCCGTCGTTGAGCAGGATGATTTTGTCGGCCATGCTCATCGCTTCTGTCTGATCGTGGGTGACATATAACAAGGTCAGGCCGAGCTTTTTCTGAATTGCACGGATTTCGCGGCGCATACTCTGGCGCAGTTTGGCATCAAGATTAGACAGCGGCTCATCCATCAGGCACAGCCTGTTATTGGCGATCACCGCCCGGCCCAGCGCCACGCGCTGTTGCTGACCACCGGAAAGCTGCGCAGGTAACCTGTCGAGCAGAGGTTCCAGTTCCATCAGCTTGCTGACATCCGCCAGCCGCGTCGCAAAATGCCGCTTGTCTTCACCGCGTGCGCGCAATCCGAATAGCAGATTTTCGCGAACATTCATGTGCGGGAATAATGCATAAGACTGGAACACCATCGACAGCTTGCGCTGAGAAGGCGTCAGCGTGGTGACATCAGATTGCTGAAAATATAACGTGCCGCTTTCTGCTGTTTCCAGCCCGGCAATGGTCCGTAGTAATGTCGATTTTCCGCAGCCTGAGGGGCCGAGTAAGGCAATAAAATCACCCTCTTCCACATCAAAGCTGATGTCATTGAGTGCAATTTTTGTTCCCCAGGATTTCCGGATATGACGGAGTGATAAAAAGCTCATGCCGCGATGCATCTCTCTGAACCATGATGGGCATAACCTAGCGGGCTAAAATGACGTTTTTATGATGGGAAGATGACGGGATAAAGACGGACAAGGTTTTAAGCTCCTTCCCCTTCGCAGGCGAGGGAGTTAAGGGCTTAAAATTCTCATTCATTCACGCTATAATGCTCCAGAAAATATCGCATAAGTCAGTTGAATGTATCGACATGGCAAGCATCAAAGGAATATTTCTCAGGAGAGAAGATGAAAAAGTCACTGTTTGTTCTGGCCGCCGCAATAACTCTGGGGGCTTGCAGCATGAATCAGAACACTGGCGTTAAACAGACTGATCTGCAGCATCACCGTTTTGAGTTGCTGAGCGTAGATGGGCAGACTGTCCCTGCTGCGCAAGGACGCATTCCGGAAATTGAATTTGGCTCAGACATGCACATATCCGGCAAAATGTGTAATAACTTCATGGGTCAGGGTCAGTTGCATAATAATGTACTGACCGTAAAAGGGCTCGCATCCACCATGATGTTATGCCCGGATGAAAACCTGAATAGATGGGATCATGTGATCAGTGATGTGCTCAATAACGGTGCGGCGCTCACCTTGCAGGATAGCAAGCTGACCCTCACCCAGGGCAAACACCAGTTGGTTTATCGTTTGAAAGACCGGATGTAAACGGGCAATTTGCTGCCGCGTTAAATGCAAAAACGCCAGACGGCTGTCTGGCGATTATCAGGCTTTACACACGCCCTGCATCAGAGCACTTTCCGAGCACTGGCGACCGTTGGCCAGCGAACACATACCGACGCGGCTGCCATCGAGTTGCGGCGCCATCCGTAATTGCCCGCCCGCCATTGAACAGGCTGCATAGGCCGGGCTGTCCATGTTCACGGTACGTTGCCCGATATTAACGCTGTTACCTTTTTGGGGAACATCAGCCGAATCGTCATGGCTGCTGCATGCGGCTAACACCAGCACACCGGCGGCCAGTAACACGCGAAACGCAGTGATCATCTGTACTGCTCCTGAATATGACGGTTTTTTTTGCGAGTCGCCATCATATCCGACGTTTTTCGCCTGAGTCGAGCCCTTCAGTAAAATAACATCAACTTTTTCCTAAAATAATCTTAAATTTAAACACTCAGACACATTTTATTTCTACGGGTTATTTCTTTGGCTAATAAAATTAACAGTAATTAACCACTTTTTCCCCTGCATTGTCTGGAAAATATAATGATAAGGAGCTTGTATGCTGACAGACTTTTTACTTCGTATTGCCCTCGCCGGTGCCCTGGGCGGCTTAATTGGTATTGAGCGTCAGTTACGTGCCAAAGAGGCCGGTCTGCGTACTCATATACTGGTAGGGATTGGCAGCGCTATGTTTATGATTGTATCGAAATACGGCTTTGCCGATATTCTGATGCAAACTCACGTCAGCTTTGACCCGAGCCGTGTGGCGGCACAGGTGGTCAGTGGCATGGGGTTCCTTGGCGCCGGAACCATTATTATTCAGAAACAGATTGTGAAAGGTTTAACCACCGCGGCCGGACTCTGGGTGACCGCCGCCATCGGGCTGGTGATAGGTAGCGGACTCTATGAAATCGGCATCTATGGCGCGTTCATGACATTAATTGTGCTGGAGGTTTTCCGCCAGATCAGCAACCACTGGGTCGGACATCACCATTTAATTGAAATACGTCTGCTGCCGGAAAGTGTGCCGGTGGTGTTACTGGAGTTACAAAAAATGCGAATTCGTCCGGGCCATATCAAAATTAATCAGCGCGACGAAGATGAAAGTAAATGTGAACTGGTTCTGGATGTGATCCTGCGGCCGAAACAAAGTGTGGATAAATTGTATGAAGCGCTGATGTCGGTGAAAGGAATAAAACGTATCGATATTAATTAATCCCCTCGGGCATTTCTTCTGTACCCTATTTAGCCGCTGTCTCAAACCGGTTGAAGCACAGCGGCTAATAATAATCCCAGTGCCTGTGGTCATTGCGTAACCACTTCAAATATCAGCTGAAATAGCCCTGCACACAATCAGGATAAATCGATTAATCCGGCCTCTGCTAAGCTTTTAACATTCTCGCCAGCAAAACGACTTTTGCGCTGGCCGCCATTATGAGCAAAGCAAAAGGTATTCCATGATCACCACTGATGGTAATAATGCAGTCGCTTCCGTGGCTTATCGCACCAATGAAGTGATTGCTATCTACCCGATCACGCCCAGTTCAACCATGGCCGAAATTGCGGGAGCCTGGTCAGGCGAAGGAAAGAAAAATCTGTGGGGCGATGTCCCGGCCGTCATGGAAATGCAGTCGGAAGCCGGTGCGATTTCTACCGTCCATGGCGCGTTACAAACCGGCGCACTGTCAACCTCGTTCACGTCGTCGCAGGGTCTGTTGCTGATGATCCCGACGCTGTACAAGCTGGCCGGTGAGCTGACGCCGTTTGTGCTGCATGTGGCGGCGCGTACCGTGGCAACCCATGCGTTGTCAATTTTTGGTGATCATTCTGATGTCATGGCCGTGCGCCAGACTGGCTGCGCCCTGCTCTCTGCGGCCAGCGTGCAGGAAGCGCAGGATTTTGCACTGATTTCTCAGGTTGCCAGTCTCAACAGCCGCGTACCCTTTATCCATTTCTTCGATGGTTTCCGTACCTCACACGAAATCAACAAAATTGCGCCGCTCAGTGATGACACCCTTCGGCTGATGTTGCCGCAGGCGCAGATTGACGCCCACCGCGCCCGCGCGCTGTCACCGGATCATCCGGTGATCCGCGGCACCTCGGCTAACCCGGACACCTATTTCCAGTCCCGTGAAGCCACTAATCCTTATTACAATGCTACCTGCCAGCACGTTATCGACGCGATGAAGGCCTTTGCTGCCCTCACCGGTCGTGAATATAAGCCGTTCGAATATATCGGTGATCCGCAGGCTGAACGGGTGATTGTGCTGATGGGTTCCGGGATCGGCACCGCAGAAGAAGTGATTGAAACCCTGATGGCCCGCGGCGAGAAAGTGGGCGTGCTGAAAGTGCGGCTGTACCGGCCATTCAGCGCTGAATATTTGTTATCTGTGCTGCCGCAAACGGTAAAAAGCATTGCCGTGCTTGACCGCACCAAAGAACCGGGTGCGCTGGCAGAACCGTTATACCTTGATGTGATGACTGCGCTGGCGGAAGCGTATTCGCGTGGCGAACGTGATTCACTGCCAAAAGTGACCGGCGGCCGTTACGGCTTATCCTCAAAAGAATTCGGGCCGGATTGCGTGCTCGCCGTGTTCCGTGAACTGTCACTCAGCCAGCCGCGCCCGCGTTTTACCGTCGGCATTTATGACGACATCACCGGCTTGTCGCTGCCGGTCGCAGAAGAAGAGTTACCACAGCACGCGTCGCTCGAAGCCCTGTTCTACGGGCTGGGCAGCGATGGTTCCGTGTCGGCCACCAAAAACAATATCAAGATTATCGGCAACAGCACGCCAATGTACGCACAGGGTTATTTTGTTTATGACTCTAAAAAGGCCGGTGGCCTGACGGTGTCGCATCTGCGCGTCAGTACAAAGCCGATCAAATCCGCCTATCTGGTGAGTCAGGCGCATTTTGTCGCCTGCCATCAGTGGCAGTTTATCGATTTGTATCAGATGGCAGAACGTCTGCGTCCGGGGGGCATTTTCCTGCTCAATACCCCGTTCAGCGCCGGTGAGGTCTGGTCACGTTTACCGCTCGAAGTACAGGCCACACTGCTTGAGCGCGGGGCGCGTTTCTATGTGATTAACGCAGCCAAAATCGCCCGCGAATGTAAACTTGGTGCACGCATTAATACCGTCATGCAGATGGCGTTTTTCCACCTGACACAGATTCTGCCGGGCGATGACGCGCTGAAAGAATTGCAGGGCGCGATTGCCCGCAGTTACCGCAGCAAAGGTGAAGAGATCGTGACCCGTAACTGGATGGCGCTGGCCGCCACGCTGGAAGAACTGGTCGCCGTGCCGCTGCAACCTGTTCCTGAAAATCCCCGCAAACGTCCGCCGATTGTGTCCGACGCAGCACCGGATTTCGTCAAAACCGTCACTGCCACTATGCTGGCAGGTCTTGGCGATGCGCTGCCGGTCTCGGCCTTCCCGCCGGATGGCACCTGGCCGACCGGCACCACCCAATGGGAAAAACGTAACATTGCCGAAGAAGTGCCGATCTGGAAGCCGGATTTGTGCACGCAATGCAATCACTGTGTCGCCGCCTGCCCGCATTCGGCGATCCGCGCCAAAGTGGTTCAGCCGGAATTTATGGCAGACGCCCCGTCTGCGCTGCAATCGCTGGATGTGAAATCCCGCGACATGCGCGGTCAGAAATATGTCTTGCAGGTCGCACCGGAAGACTGCACCGGCTGTAATCTGTGCGTTGAAGTCTGTCCGGCGAAAGACCGTCAGGATCCGTCGGTCAAAGCCATTAATATGGCGGATCGCATCACCCATCTTGAAGAAGAACGCGCCAGTTACGATTTCTTCCTTAAACTGCCGGAAATTGATAAAACCACGCTGGAACGTATTGATATCCGCACCTCTCAGTTGATCACCCCGTTGTTTGAGTACTCCGGTGCCTGTTCAGGCTGTGGTGAAACACCTTACATCAAACTGCTGACCCAGCTTTATGGCGACCGTTTGCTGATCGCTAATGCCACCGGTTGTTCCTCTATTTATGGCGGTAATCTGCCCTCAACGCCTTACACCACCAACGCTGATGGCCGTGGTCCGGCATGGGCAAACTCTCTGTTTGAAGACAACGCCGAGTTCGGGCTGGGCTTCCGCCTGACCGTTGATCAGCATCGCCGCCGCGTGCTGCGTCTGCTGACTTCACTGGAAGAGCATATTCCGGCTGACGTGCTCGGCGGACTGCGCGATGACACCTCCGCACCGGAAGTGAAACGCGGACATGTCACGGCGTTGCGTAAAATTCTGGCAGATATCGGCACACCGGATGCGCGTCAGTTATCAACGGATGCGGATTATCTGGTAGACAAATCCATCTGGCTGATTGGCGGTGACGGCTGGGCTTATGACATTGGTTTCGGCGGGCTGGATCATGTGCTGAGTCTGACCGAAAACGTCAACGTGCTGGTGCTCGATACACAATGTTATTCCAACACCGGCGGACAACAATCGAAAGCCACCCCGCTCGGCGCAGTCACGAAATTCGCTGAGCAGGGTAAACGCAAATCGCGCAAAGATCTGGGGGTGAGCATGATGATGTACGGTCATGTGTATGTCGCGCAGATATCACTCGGTGCCCAGCTTAACCAGACCGTCAAAGCTATACAGGAAGCCGAAGCGTATCCGGGGCCGTCGCTGATTATTGCGTACAGCCCGTGTGAAGAACACGGCTATGATCTGGCGCTCAGCCACGACCAGATGAAACAACTGACCACCACCGGTTTCTGGCCGCTGTACCGCTTCGATCCGCGTCGCGTGGAAGAAGGTAAACCGGCACTGACTCTCGATTCCAGACCGCCATCCGGCGGGCTGACCGATACGCTCAATAATGAGCAGCGGTTCAGAAGATTAAATGCCCAACCGCCGGAAGTGGCAGACATGTTGTATGCGGCGGCGGAGAAAGAGTTACAACAGAAATATGACTTTTTGGCCATGCTGGCGGGTAAGAAGACCGAATCAGAGTCTTGAGTCTTTTTTCTCAACTTCAAGTTCAAAGTCGTGGGCGTCGGCCCACACCGACTTGGGGGCGGCTTATCGCCGCCGCCCCCAAGACCCCCGGGCTCTTTCACTGCGCGCTCCGCTGGAGGCTATGTTTCAGCGGGCGCGGTGATAGCCGCAAAATCCCGCCGCTGCGCGGTGCCCTCCCATCGGGTTACAACCCGCGCAAAATACCGCGCGGTTTTCCACCTCTCGTCCGGCGTGATTTTGGAACCGGCCTCTGGCTTCTACTGCGCAACTTAACTGATTGTGGTTTTAAAAAAGCTGAAGGCGATTCAGAAATCTTGCTGAACGGAGCGGCTTCGAGACCTGTGGCTCGGGTCGAGCTATGCGAGACAACGTCACGAAGTGACGGCCCGAAGGGCGAGGCCACAGGCCGAGTAACTCCGAGAGAAGGCACCGCGCAGCGGCAAGATTTCAAGCCTGTCACTGCGGTACCTGAAACATAGCCAGCAAGCGGTAGCAGGCAGTTAAAAAAGCGCGGAGTCCAGAGGCCCGCGCGTTACCGGGTCTCTGGTCGGTGTGGGCCGACGCCCACGGTCTTGACCTTGAAGCCCGTTTGGGTGGCAACCCAATGTCTTGACCTTAAACTAACCGGTACTCGATCCGATATTCCCCCGAACCCACCTCAGCGGTATATCCGTCAGCACAGCGCACAAAATCAATCCCGTCCGCCTCCTGCACAGATTGACCGTCCGTCAGGACCACGGTGGCGGAGGTATTCGCCGGAACAGTGACGTTAAGGAACACGGTCTGACCGCTCACTTCCCAGCGCACACCGATTGCACCGTAAATGGACTGATAGCGGGTATCCAGCCAGCTCAGGCCGCCGCCGGTCTGTGGTCTGATGATGGCGTGTTTGAAACCCGGCTGCTCTTCATCGGCTTCAATCCCGGCCGCCACCCGGTAGAGCCATTCGCCCACCGCGCCGTAAGCATAGTGATTGAAGGAGTTCATGTCCGCGCTCCACATGCTGCCGTCCGGTTTGATGCCGTCCCAGTGTTCCCAGACCGTGGTGGCACCGGCTTTCACCTGGTACAGCCATGACGGGAAATCATCTTTCAGCAGTAAACTCCACGCCTCTTTGTTCCGGCCATTCTGGCTGAGTGCGTGACAGAAATATGGCGTGCCGACGAAGCCGGTGACTAAATGCCCGTCGTGTTCATTAAGCAGTTCTACCAGCGTATCGGTGGTGCGCTGACGGAACGCATCAGGAACCAGATTAAAGTACAGGGCCAGAATATGTGCGGTTTGCGTTCTGGCCGCCAGACGGCCGGATGGAGTGAAGAATTCCTCCTGAAAACGCCTGACAATGGCCTGATGTAAGGCATCGTAATGCTGATAGTCTTCAGTGCGGTTCAGCGCTTTCGCCGCTTTGGCGAACAATTGCGTGGAATACGCATAATACGCCGTGCACGTCAGGTCATCGGGCGTGGCACCGAAATAACTGCCCTCTTTGGCATCCAGCGCCACCCAATCGCCAAACTGTAATTTGTAATGCCAGAGGTGGTTTTCAGCATGCGCGGTCATGAAATCTATCCAGCCTTTCATGCTGGCGTACTGGTTTTCCAGCACCCGCGTATCGCCATACATCAGGTACATCGTCCACGGGTTGATCACTGCGGCATCCGCCC
Source organism: Rahnella sp. RFA10(1/100) (assembly GCF_004195115.1). Taxonomy (NCBI): domain Bacteria; kingdom Pseudomonadati; phylum Pseudomonadota; class Gammaproteobacteria; order Enterobacterales; family Yersiniaceae; genus Rahnella; species Rahnella sp. RFA10(1/100). Next base: position 264,303 of record NZ_SEWR01000001.1, on the reverse strand, counting down.
AGGCCGATGCGGAATGGGTTCCGCCTTCGGACAGCAGCCGGTCTTTGCCACAATAGCCGGTCAGGATATCCGGGACAACGTGAGGCACACCGCCCTCAGACGTCTGATCATAACGAAGATCGGTCAGCCATTTGGCGAAAAAATTACGGGTTTGCATCAGGTAACTCGCGGTACGGCAAAAAATCTGCGCATCGCCCGTCCAGCCCAGCCGCTCGTCGCGTTGCGGGCAGTCCGTCGGCACATCAACAAAATTACCTTTCAGCCCCCAAAGGATATTGTGATGTAGCTGATTCAGCGCCGGGTCTGAGCAGGCGAAATGCCCGGTCTGTTCCATCGAGGAGTGCAAAACAATGGCGGTGAAGTTATTCAGATCCAGCGGCGCCGGATATTGCTCAACTTTCACAAAGCGGAAACCTTGCCAGGTAAAGTGCGGATGCCAGGTCTCTTCGGCCTCGCCTTTGAGCACATACTCGGTTCGCTGTCTGGCAGTGCGCAGATTATCCAGATACACATTACCCTGCGCATCGAGCACCTCAAAGTGTCGCAATACCACTTTATCACCCGCCTTGCCGCTGGCCCTGAACGCAACCCAGCCACTGAGATTCTGGCCAAAATCAATAACAGTGTCGCCCTGCGGCGTCGTGATCAGCGCAACAGGCTTAATTTCTCCCATTTTTCTGACCGTGTTACTTCCCTGCGCCACCAGCGTGGATTTTTCATGCGCCACCACGCTGACGGGCCGCCAGCCATCCTCTGCGAAACCCTGCGCACACCAGCCGGGAGTTTCCCGGCGTGCATCGTAAATTTCACCGTCATAGATTTCTGAAAACAGAATGGCTGAATCGTATCCCTTCCAGCTTTCATCACTGACCACAATTTCACGTGAGCCATCTTTATAATTAATCATCAGCTGAGAAATAAGCGCGCTCCGTTCACCATAATAATTACGATGACGGCTGAAACCCATGTCACCTTTGTACCAGCCTGCACCTAAAATGGCACCCAGGACATTTTCACCTTTTTTCAGATGACCGGTTACCTCGTAAGTCTGATAAAGTAAATGGTTGTGATAACTCGTCCAACCCGGCGTCAGGCTATCTTCTCCGACTTTACAACCGTTGAGATGGCATTCATAAAGCCCGAGCGCACTGACATGAATAAAAGCCGACTGAATATCTGCTGCCCGGTTCAGAACAAAAGATTTCCGTAACAGTGTCGCCCTGGAATTATCTTTATCTGCCGGCGTTTCGACGGTGATGAAATCAGCCAGCCATTCACGGGGATAAAGCACGCCGGAAATCATCTCCGCAGGCGAACTCCAGGCACTGGTGTCGCCATAATTATCACGGATCTGCACCCGGATAAAATAATGCTGTGAAGAGATGAGAGTGAATTCATTCAGGGTGACATTATTAGAATATTCGCCGTCCTGCCATTCGCCCCGAAACAGGATTTTATCAAAACCCTGATCCTGGCTAATTTGGATCCGGTAAGCGGTTTGCCGGACATTTCTGTTATGGCTTGCAATTTCCCAGCCTAATACCGGAAATTCCTGCACACCATACAATGCTGATTCCTGATTTAATGTAAGTCTGATCACTGTGAGCATATTCCTGAGTCCTCATGTAATATTGCCTGAGCGGTAAAATAAACCACTAGATTTGCTTGATAACGGATGCCGGATATTCAGATGCCGTTTCTTTAGTCACCGTACCGGCCTCGCTGTTGAATTCATTCCGTTGTTTGCCATGGAAACAGATCCAGCCGATCAACAAACCGGAAGCCACCGTAGCGGATAAAAGGGTATACAACACCAGCGGACCGGCATCGAGCAGCAGAGGCGTAATAAATGCCAGTACACCGCATAACAACCGGGAAATAGCGACGATAATACCTTGCGCAGTAGAGCGGAGCATGGTCGGGAAAGATTCCTGCGACCAGACTTTCATTATCCCTTCAAATGCCAGGCCGCTGCCTATGGCAGTAAAAAATAAGCAGCAGAACCAGGATGCGGGAGAAAATTTAAATAATACCGGCAGGAAGAATCCCCCCGCAAAACAACATGCCCCCAGAATAAATACCGGGATGCGTTTTGGTGTATCGACAAAACGCATAAACATGATCCCGGCAAATACACCGACCGGCATAGTCAGCAGGTTCCACAGTGAATGTTGCCCGACGGAAATACCCACGACATTCACCGCAATATACGTGCCAAACTGACCGCCGGTATTCGCGGCCAGATTGGTAAAGGCATAGAACAGACACAGCGCTACAAAAGGCCACAGGTATTTCCCGTGAATAAGATCCTTAAACGAGGCTTTCTGCGCACGTACCGTGACAATCCCTGCACGCCGTTCGTTTCGGGCAATCAGCCACAATGGAGACTCCGGGATTGTCCAGCGCAACGCCAGCAAAATCACGGCCACAGCGCAGACATGCAGATACATAATCTGCGCACCCGGACGCCCCCAGCCGCCGACGATGGCTGAAATCGCCATGGTTGTACCAATCCCCAAAAACCACAGTAAATTCGACAGTCCGATAATTTTCCCGCGATTTTTATCCGTTGCGGCTTCGGCAATGGTCGCCAGAGATACCGGCAAGTCTGCGCCGGTAGCCAGCCCGACCAGCAATGTGCCGGTCAGCAGCACCGGAAAGGTATTACCGAAAGCCAGCAACAGCGTACCCATAATGATCATCGCCATAGTGACAATAAAGACTTTGCGTCTGCCATAACAATCCCCCAGCCTGCCGCCCAGAAAAGCACCCAGTGCAATACTCAGCGTTAATATGCCGGAAAGTATGCCGATCTGAGCCGATGTTGTTCCTATTGCTTTCTGATAAATAACCAGGGCCGTTCCGTTTGAAACAATTGCGGCAGAATCAATATATGATGCCATGCCGGAAACCACCCCGACGTACCAGGGATTAGGTTGTTTAATGGTTGACATAATCATGTCCTTCAGAGGTAACGGTGAAAAAAATAATTCGTGAGCTGTCCTTAACACCTGCTGTTATTATGATTCCCTATTAGACGTTTCTTGTTTATGACGGTTATTATTAATAGTGCGCTTTAAGGACACTATTACTGACTCTCATTCGTTCCTGAGAGGGGGTTCTGTGAAATTGTTTTTTATAGGCCTCCGTCAGACGTGATGTGGTGGAGAAACCGCACCGGGTAGCAATTTTGCCGACAGTTAAATCGGAGGTGCGTAATAACTCCTGGGTTTTTAATAAACGGTAACGCAACTGAAATTTTTCGGGCGTAAAGCCGGTCATTTCTTTGATAAATCTGAACATGGTTCTTTTTGCCACACCACTTTCCTCACACAAATAATCCCAGTTAATACTGCACGCGTAATTTTCGCGTAAATAATTCAGCAGATGTCGCTTGCCGGATTCTGTCGGACTGGCCCGGCATTCCCTGCGGGTGGCACATTGGTACAGCATGACTATCATCGATAAGAGATAAGATTCTGAAGCAGCAAAGTAGGCGTTATCATAACGGGTGTCCCACTGGCAGGTAATTTTATCGGTCAGTTCAGTCACTGTCGTCAGTTCCGCGTCCGTTAATCCGGTACGCCGTTTTTTTATTGAGGTGGTATATTCTTTTATCCCCGCAGTGAGTTGATCAATGTTATTGATAAAATGAAAGGGTCGTTGTTTATGCAGTAATATATTGGTAATTGATAGTTTATTGGTGGATTCATAGCAGTGGGCATCATGAGCGCTGACGATAAAAAAATCGCCTTTATGAATAAATTCCACCTGGTCGTTAATGATATGAAATCCGCTGCCGTTGCGGACAATAACCAACTCATCGAATTCATGCCTGTGCACATCTTCCATCGACTGACGGTTCATATCGAATAAACTAAAAGCATGATGTTTCGAAAGGAAGAAATCACTGACCTTGAGTATTTTCATACATTCACCGGCTTAATGAATAAAATAATTAACTTTAATCAATGTGTGTAATAAAAATATATTTTCCTGATAAAATGATTAGACCGTAATAATTATGACAAGTCTATATGAGCCACTGGCACTGTGGCGTAACCGCCCGTGACATTTGTTTCATTTTTGTATCAGAAATCACTTCCGGGGATCATCAGACATAAAAATGCGCAGAAAGATCTGCGCAGCGGGGAAATAGAATGAGACGGTTTTACTGGGCGTTATCTCTGGTGTAACCGGTGCTTATGCCCTTTCATCAGGCTCAGTGAGGCTGAAAACGCCGCGCCTTCGTCGCCGGCCATGATGGCTTCGTAAATGCGTTGATGTTCGCTGAGGCACATCCCCCCTTCTTTTGAGGAATACTCAAAAAACCATTTAAAAATGGTGGTCAGAACGTTGCCGAACGGCACGTAAAAACAGTTACCGGAAGCGATGAAGATCATCCTGTGGAACTGCGTATCGATATCCACCCAATGTTGGGCATCGAAATTTTCAGCGACGTGGCACATCTGGCGGTAAATACGCGACAGTTCAATGCGTTGCTCTTTACTGGCATTCACCGCAGCCAGCGCGGTAGCATGCGGTTCAATCGCCTTGCGGAATTCCAGAAACTGATGATAGATCTCTTCTGTCGCTTCCATGCCCTGCATCCATTCCAGCAACTGCGGATCCAGCATGTTCCATTGCGGACGCTCTTTCACACGGGTACCAATTTTGGGCCGCGACTCAAGTAACCCCTTGGAGGTCAGTAATTTCAGCGCTTCACGCAGCGCGGTGCGGCTGACGCCAAACTGTTCGCCCAGTTCAATTTCACTCGGCAGGATCGCGCCCGACGCCAGTTCGCCCGACAGAATTTTGCGGGCGATATCGCGGGCGATATGGGTATTCAGGCCACGGGTCATGCCTGCAGCGGTTTCAAACTGCATCGTCATATTCTTCCCTTTTTCCTGTGCAGGTTGCCGTCATCATAGTTCAGGCGGCGGTGAGCTGCATGCCTGCGCCGCACTGAAACTCCCGAACTGTGCGCTATGGCGCCATCTGGCCGCCATTCACATCCAGAATCTGACCGGTTATGTAGCCACTGCAGGCATGCGAGGCGAAAAACAGATAAGACGGTGCCAGCTCTTCAGCCGTGCCGAAGCGCCCCATTGCGATGGAACCGGCAATTTTCTCCCGCACTTCCGCACTTTTATCCGCATGGAAGACGGTGTCGATGGTGCCCGGCGCAATCACGTTAAAGCGGATGTTGTCCCGGGTGAACTCCTTCACCCAGTTGCGGTGCACATTGTGCAGCCAGGCTTTCGAGGCGGCGTAGAGACTGGCACCTGGCCCGCCGCCTTCCCGGCCGGCAATCGAGCCGGTGCTGATCACCGAGGTGGTTCTGCCGCTCTGTTTCGCCGCGTGACGCAAATGCGGAATGGCAAATTTCGTCACCATCAGCGCCGAACGGGCATTAAGATCCATCACGTGGTCATAAAAATCATCATCGATGTTTTCCAGCCCCTGCCGTCCGCCGAGTCCGCCTGCGTTATTGACCAGCACATCAATGCCGCCAAACCGTTCGACAAAGTTCGCCACCAGCGTTTCGCATTCTGCAGACTTTGTGACATCTGCGCCAAAATAGACCACCTCACCGCCGTTTGTAGCGATTTCTGTCGCCAGTTTGTCGAGACTGGCATCATGACGGTGGCCGTTAATACCGACTTTTGCGCCTGCCGCCGCGAACGCTTTTGCCGCAGCCAGCCCGATGCCTTTGGTTGAACCGGTGATCAGGACTCGCTGACCTTTCAAATCGTTAAACATAATGACTCCTTTATGATTCAGGGATATTCAGGGGTGAAACGGATTGCCACGCCACGCTGAAAGCGTCTTGCGCTGCCGGCGCGTCGCGGTTACTGATACGAACGTTTAGCGTCCGTTGAGCAGCAAAGAAAATATTCAGTTCGGTTTGTTGATCATCATGACTGACCACGCTGACCCGCTCGACCTTGCCACGCGCGTCCAGGGACGTTTCGCTGGCTTCATCGAAGTTACCGTGAGTTTCAAATACGCTGGCAAAAAGGGCGTGAGTGCCGTGGGTTCGCAGCAGTAATGCCGGTTCATTACGCAGGTTGAAATGCGGGTCGCTGGCACCGGTACGGGCGACAATCAGTTCGCCGCCATCCGGGAAGGCGCTGATCAGCGTGCGGTAGCTGTCACCGTCGAGCCAGCTGAATAAGGCCGAATCCCCCGCCGCCATCCCAGCCCGTGCGCAATCCCACAAATGCTGATATCCGTGCCCTTCGCCAAGCGGCGTTAGCTGGCTGGCTGCATGAAGGCTGGTATCAGTGCGGACAAACTGACCGAGATGATGCAGGCAATAATCGTACTGATGGAGTTCATGACTGGTAAGCCGGAATACATCGACGATCAGCGGCGAGGACAGTTCCGGCAGGTTCAGCATCAGCACCGTGCGTTGCTGATTGACACCCGGATAGTAGCTGCCGAGCCGCGCACTCATGCCTTGTCCGGCCGGATTATCCGTGACAAAGAAATGCCGTTCGCCCCAGCGTTTTTCTGCCTCCAGACTGTTACCGCCATTCTGGCTTTGTTCGTCAACCACCACGGTATTATGTGCGACGGTCTGCTTACAATAACTATTGTTTTCAGGAATATAGCGACCACCGAATTTGGGCTCGACGTTAACCCAGCGGCCAAAGCCATAATCACGCAGGAACTCGCGTCCGCAGCTGAACAGGCTCAGATGCAGTCCGTCAAAATGGCCGTGATTAAGTGCCGAATGCAGGCGCGGGATACTGCCGTGCTGGCCATACCACATCAGCGCCATAGCCTGATTTTCTGCGCCACTGCGCAAAATTCCGATGCCGCCCTGCGCGCCTTGCGGCCCATCACGCAGTTCGATGCTTCCCCAGTCCACGGGCGTTGCCGGAGCATCTTTCAGGGCAGCTGAAAGTTCCAGCGCAGCCTCACTGGCCCATACCGTCTGTTGTTGTTGCGCGACAGCGATCCACTGCGGGTGGTGACCATAGCGGGAATAGCAGACGCTGGCGGCGATCACCGCGCCGTCATCACGGATATTGATGGTTTTAGAGGAATCATTCAGTGCAGGCCAGACGCCATCGGGGAATGCCGTCTGCATCAGGGCTTCACAGGTTTTACGGATAATCTGATCGCGGAACTGATAAATCTTTAACGCCGGCTGACGCCGTTCAATGGCCTCCGCCAGCAGCAGCAACGGGCGCAGCGCGAAACGGTGATAATAGGGCCCTTCAATGTAATAACCGTCTGGCGAAAAAAGCTGACTGAGCTGGGCAAAGAATCCGCCACTTTCACTGTCACCTTTCAGACCATACAACGCTTTTTCGACCAGCGCCGGATCGCCCAGCGCGTAACCGCTGATCGCCGCCGCCGCCACCGACCAGATCCCGTGGTTATGCACGATATCAAAATCGCGGCTGTGCCGCTTCAGTGCATCATCCGCCATCACCCGAAACAGGTTAGCTTCAATATATTCACGCTGAGCTGCATCAAGTGAGGGCATCACGCAGTGATAACCTTCGGCGGCGTACAGCCAGAACATATTCTCATTCAGTGTCTGATGGAACAGGCGTCCTGGAGCATTGCTGTCTTTGCTGGTTGCGCTGCCCAGCGAGGGATAAATGTCAGCATAAGCGTTCAGCAGTGCCAGCGCGTAATCCGTATAACGGGGCTCCCCTGTGATCAACGCGAAACGCCCTGCCAGGTTGATCCCCAGATAGTTCTGCTTATGCTGCGTATGCTCCGGGCCGCCCGCCTCACCCTGGCCGGGAACCGACACGGGCTGCATGAGCATGTTTTCCAGCGTGGCGATTTGCGCACGCAGCGCCACCCCCAGAGGGGAATCTGCGTTAATCTGCCTGTGCAGTTTTTCCGCCCCGTCAGGGCTTATCAGCAACGGCTGCCAGTGATTCATTTTTGTACCTCCGGCGGCTGCGGCGCGACATAACCAGCCGCAAAAGACGGCAATGAGAGCAGCCAGGTGTCACGTTCGGCTTCCATTACCGCACCACGCGTAACATCTTCGTGATAACCGCCGGACGCCGGTTTCACCGCCGGCGGCAAGGTAAATTTCGCGCTGCGGATGTACTGTTCGTAACGTTTTTCCCCCGTCGCGTTATCCGCCCAGGAGAGCAAAGGCACCGGACGCACACGGATCTGATCGAGTGATTTGTACGGCCACGGCACCGACGGATCGGTAAAGCGCGCCATGAAATCCAGCGAGGTCAGCACGCTGCCGCCTTGTGGTGTTTTGTAATGCCAGAGGTCAATGCCGTTTTTCTGCGCCAGCACCGCCATCATGCTGATCGCCTGTAAATTGAAATAGCTGTAATGAAAAGAACGTGTGCGCGCCAGCTCGGCGGGCTGAGTACCGTCAGGTTTCAGCTGTACATCAAGCTTACTTTTCATCAGTTTCGCCATATCGCCAATCACCGCCTTATCCCCCAGATACCATGCAATGCCCGATACCTGCGTCACATACCAGTTACCGTGATTGTTCTCTGTGCGCCCTTCTTTTTTCGCGATTTTACTGCCCTGTAACCAGCGGAGATACGCCTGCATCCACGCCCGCATTTGCTGTTCGTCGTTGTCCGTCCATGCCGGATCCCCGCGCAACAACACTAATGAATCCACGATCCGGGTGGAAAAATAGCGTCCATCCAGCACACCGGCGTTGCGTCCCGGCGAGATGCCCGGTACGCCCTGCGCAAAATTCAGATTCGGGTTCATGCGCGTTTCCGGCGTGATAAACCAGGTACGCAGCAGGCTGACCGCCTTATCCGCGTATTTCTGTTCGCCGGAGAAATACCACGCCAGCGTCAGGTTCTGCACCCGTGCGGTAAAATCGGCCAGCCGCACCCCGTCGCTCTGATCGTTTTTACTGGCGGGATTCACATGGCCATCCTTGCGGATCCAGGGCAGCCCGTCGGATTTACTTTCGTCCGGCCACCAGTACGCACTCAGGCTGAGATAATCGTGCTTCGATCCCCCGGGCGGCGTCATCCCTTTGTCAGTGACGCTCAGTTCAGGCTTCTTCAGCGCGGAATCCGCCGCCGCCAGCAAGTGCTGATAGGCCTCTGCCGTTTGCGGTGCCGCACGGTGATCATGCAGTTGCTGACGGACAACGGCCATTTGTGCCGTATTTAAAAATGCCGGTTCGCCCGCCAGTGCATCCGCAGAAGCGGCCATCAGCGTCAGTATCAGCATCGCGCCCACCGTGATCCCCGTTCCCGCATCTTTCACATTACAGCGCTGAATTAACTTCATGTTTTCTCCCGGCTACACGCCGCTGCTCCGTTGAGATTTCACGCTTTAGTCATACTAATAAAGCAATGAACCTTTAGTTTCGCCAGTCGGAATTGACTCAAAAGCAGACAATAAGCCCAAATAGCGACCAGAATCACAATTTGATAACAAACTAAGCATTTCTTATTTGTCCGACTTTTAATTTCCATTCCCTCTTCTACGCTTGCTCATTACATAACCAAAAAACATCTCACCCTACAAACGAGAGAGTAACGACAATGGATATTAACGTTCTGGTCATGATCGGTTACTTCGTCTTAATGATTGCCATCAGTTATGCCTTCAAAAAAATGGCGTCCGGTTCCTCCAGCCATTATTTCCGCGGCGGCGGGCGAATGCTCTGGTGGATGGTTGGCGCGACCGCCTTTATGATTCAGTTCAGCGCCTGGACGTTTACCGGCGCGGCCGGTCAGGCTTACCGCTACGGTTTCAATGTCGTCAGCGTATTTGCAGGTAACGTGTTCGGTTATCTGATTGCCTGGTGGTGGTTTGCCGCACGCTTTCGCCAGTTGCGCGTCGATACTGCCACCGAGGCCATCAACCATCGCTTCGGCAAAGGCAACGAACAGTTTTTCACCTGGATGATCATTCCGCTGAGCATCCTCAGTGCCGGCGTATGGCTGAACAGCCTGGCGGTGTTTGCCAGCGCAGTATTCCGGCATGACATCACGCTGACACTGTGGGTGACGGGCACCGTGGTGCTGGTGATTTCACTGCTGAGTGGTGCCTGGGGCGTGGTGGCCAGTGACTTTGTGCAGACGCTGGTAGTAGCAATTATTTCTATCGCCTGTGCGGCAGTGGCACTGTTTAAAGTCGGCGGCCCGGTCAAACTGGTGACTGAGTTTCCGTCCGGCTTCATTACCGGCCCTGACGTTGGGCCGCATTACATTTCCCTGCTGGTGGCCTGTTTTCTGTTCTTCTTTATCAAGAATGTACAGAGCATCAATAACCTGCAGGATTCGTACCGTTTCCTGAATGCTAAAGACAGCTTCAATGCCAAAAAAGCGGCATTGTTCGCGTTAGTGTTGATGCTGGCCGGTACGATTATCTGGTTCATTCCGCCATGGGCGGTAGCGATCTTGTATCCTGACGCGGCAACTGCACATCCGGAACTCGGCAAAAACGCAACGGATGCGGTGTATTTGATTTTCGCTGAACGCGCGATGCCGGCAGGCACCGTGGGCCTGCTGATGGCCGGATTGTTTGCTGCCACCATGTCCTCAATGGATTGTGCACTGAACCGAAACTCGGGAATTTTTGTACGCAGTTTCTGGACGCCCGTCATCAACCGCCACAGTGAGCGCAGCGACAAATACCAGTTGCGCGTTGGCCAGATTGCCTGCGTGGTGAATGGTGTACTGGTGATCCTGGTCGCGCAGTATATGCATACCATGCAGACGGTCAGCCTGTTCGATCTGATGATGAAAGTCGGCACGCTGATGCAGGCACCGATTGTCGTCCCGCTGTTCCTCGGCGTGTTTATCCGCAAAACCCCGGACTGGGCCGCGTGGGTGACTGTACTGTTTGGATTATGCGTGTCTTATGTCGTCGCCAATCTGTTCACGGCACCGGATGTCGCCCGCCTGCTGGGTATCTCGCTGACGACACGTGAGCTGCTGGATGTGGCCATCATGTGGAACATCTTTGCGCATCTGGTGTTTACCGGCGGGTTTTTCTGCCTGACCACCTTGTTTTATCGTGAGACTAATACAGCGCGTGAAACCCGGCGCAAACAGTTCTTCACCGATAGGGAAACGCCTGTCTATGCCGACCATGAACAGGATGAATTTGACCGGTTGCAACGCGATAAAATCGGCCGAATTTCGATGTACATGGGTGCGGGTTTGCTGCTGATGGTGCTGGTACCTAACCCGCTGTGGGGACGACTCCTGTTCCTGCTGTGCGCCCTGTCAATTCTGCTCTTTGGCTGGATATTGCATCGCAGCGCAGAAAAAGGCATGAAAGCGGCTCAGGCTGAAAAAGCCTTAAAACGGCATGTAGTAACGTCACAACGATAGGGAAAATCACGCAGGGTTTCCGCCGGAAGCCCTGCCCGTTTATTTACAACAATCCGCGCTGTTTCAGCGTCATGCGCGTGGCTTCATTGAGATCGTACTTCGCCAAATCTTCTTTGCGCACCCAGGCATAACGTTCAAATTCATCGTTAAGGGTGATGAGGGTATTCTTCGCCTGGCAATGGAAGATCAGATAAATCATGTAGATCTCTTCTTTGCGACCATCCGGATAAGTTTTAGTGCGAATATCATCACGGAAGGTCCAGGGCGTGATATGGGACAGTTCCAGCGATTCACCCAACTCTTCCCGCACTTCACGCAGTAATGCCTGTTCGATGGTTTCTCCCGGCTCCATCCCTCCCCCTGACAGTGCCCACTGACCGGGAAAGACACCCCGGCCGGAGGGCATTTTACACAGCAGATATGTTTCTTCATGTTCAATTAACGGGCAGACAATAGTTCTCTGGCGCATATTTTCCTACACAGTTATCGGGGATTTTCAGCAGGGAAAAATAGCATATTGCGGGGAACGGATACCGGTATTCATGTCATAAAAAACCCGTCCTGACGACGGGTTTTAATAGGAAACAAAATAAAGATTACGCACCGGATTTATTTCGGGAGTTCTGATACCTGTTTCACTTCAGTTTTGCTGATTTGCTGTTTCACACCATTAGCATCAGTGTATTCGAGCAAGCCGGAATCGGCCTCTTTCGGTTTACCGTCACTGATTATGGTTCGCGCATCATTGGTCTGAATGGCATAACTGGTACGGGTGCAGCCTGATAGCGCAGCGACACACATGATAGCAGCTAAAGGTAATAGCATTTTTTGTGGCAATAAATTCCTGTTCATCGTTCTCTCCTTAGGGGTTGTTTCAGGGTAAATCAGTTATCCAGTTCACTCATATTTTTAATCTGGTCGCGGTTAATCTGCTCGGTTTTACCCGTCTCGGCATTTTTATAAGACACCAGACCGGTATCATCATCTACCTGAGGTTTACCGTCCGTGACGATGGTTTTCCCGTCCGTGGTTTTAATCGCCTGATTAGACGCACAACCTGCAACAAAAAGAATGGATACGGCAGCAAGTGATGCGGCAATAAGGTTTTTCCTGTTCATACTTTCTCTCCTGAAAGGGATCCTGATTTAACAATGTTTTGAGTAAGCTTAGTTAACATTTCAGACTCTTCATTCAGAAACATCTGTATTTGCCCTTCGTCACTTTATAAGCGGCGCGTCATTAAAAGCACAAAAACCCTTAACAGACCGGCGACTCCCTTTCCCCAATCGGCGCATGCTGGAATGCTGCTATAAAACGCGCTGACTTTTCACGGCGTAATCCGTATCATACGCGCCACACGTACGCATGCCGGATGCTGACTGCGGGAACGAACCCGCCTTTTATCATCCGCCGGTAAAGCATGAAAGCGACCCGACCGGTATGCTGAACAAGAAACTCGCGTTACAGGTTTTCCCTGTTGCGTCATCAGATGAATCGAACATAAAAATGTCAGATAATCAAACAGTTAATAAAAAAGAGCAGTACAACCTCAATAAATTGCAAAAACGCCTGCGTCGTGACGTAGGGAAAGCGATTGCTGACTTCGGTATGATCGAAGAAGGTGATCGCATTATGGTGTGTCTCTCCGGCGGGAAAGACAGCTACACCATGCTGGAAATTTTGCGCAATCTGCAACAAAGCGCGCCGGTGAATTTCTCACTGGTGGCGGTCAATCTTGACCAGAAACAACCGGGTTTCCCGGCACACATCCTGCCTGAGTATTTAGAAACACTGGGCGTGGAATATAAGATTGTCACCGAAGACACCTATTCCATCGTTAAGGATAAAATCCCGGAAGGCAAAACAACCTGTTCACTGTGTTCACGTCTGCGCCGCGGCATTTTGTACCGTACTGCGACAGAACTGGGTTGTACCAAAATTGCCCTCGGCCATCACCGCGATGACATTCTGCAGACGCTGTTCCTGAATATGTTCTACGGCGGCAAGCTGAAAGGGATGCCACCAAAACTGATGAGCGACGACGGCAAACACATCGTGATCCGCCCGCTGGCCTACTGCCGCGAGAAAGATATCGAGCGTTTTGCGATTGCGCGCGAATATCCGATTATCCCTTGTAACCTGTGCGGTTCGCAGCCAAATCTTCAACGCCAGGTGATCGGCGACATGCTGAAAGACTGGGATAAAAAATATCCGGGCCGTATTGAGACCATGTTCAGCGCAATGCAAAATGTGGTACCTTCACATCTTAACGACATGAATCTTTTCGATTTTAAAGGGATCCGTCACGGCGACGAGGTTGTGGACGGCGGCGACCTGGCCTTTGATCGCGAAGATATTCCGCTGCAACCGGCTGGCTGGCAACCGGAAGAAGATGAAGTCGCTGCACCGGCTGAGCGCCTGAACGTGCTGGAAATTAAATAGTCTCCGGCGCAGCGTTCGTTGTGAATCTTATAGCCCGCGCAATGCGGGCTTTTTGTTTTTCAGGCTAATGTGAACGTTTCAGTCCAGTTGTAATTCGTCATGACCAGTTTCACCGGCAGACTCAGCGAGCCAAAGTCTTTCTGCCGGTTTTCCCGGAACCAGACACGCAGCGTTTCGGGCAGGTATTGCGCGCTGTAACGCAGCAACGTGCTGTGCCAGAAGACTTGCGGGATTTCCGTGTCGGGATATCGCTCTCTGATTTTTACTGCCCAGGGCGTATTCAGTAAATGTTCCACCAGCGCCTGCCTCACCCGCAAACTTTCCGCATCCGGAAATCCCGCCAGCAAAAGTTGATCCGGTAAAGCCACCAGCCGCAAATCGCTTATCTGCATAACATGGCTGCGGCAATATTGTTCAAAGATACTGATCAGATCCGCGAGATCTTCCGCGTCTCCCGGTTTGTCATACAACGCCTGCGTGATGGCGAAAAAGGTGAAATGCATTCCGTTCACCTGTGCCACATCGGCCAGCGGATCCCCCTGCGCCGCAGTGGCTAACTCGTCCAGTAACGCTGCCATCGGGGAGCCTGCGCGATGACCACTGGTGATAGCAAGCCGTGTCGGGTGATAGAAAGGTTCAGTGCGGATTTCGCCCGTTCCGCGGTGGGTATTCCAGATTTCTGACGTTTTAGCCGTCGTATTTTCATACGCCTGATGAATAATTTCCCGTGTGTGCAAAGCCACCTCCTGTTATGTCGAAAATAAGATCGTCAGGCGAAAATGCCTGTGCAGGCCTTCCGCAGCGAGAAACCCCAAAAAGATTGAGCGAAATCAACATTAGACGGGCCGGATCGGTGCAATATCTATTCCGCAGGTGAATGCAACGTCAAGCGATGGGCGTTGTGCTCCATATTGTCTTATTTCCAAATTTTTAGAATTAATGCATAGCACAATTTAATTCGAACGACGCCGGTCTTATGACCGGCTTTTTTTTGCTTTTTTTCAGCAGGTTAACCTTCTACAGCCAGCGACTTTTCTTCATCCACAGTGCCACCCCTCCGCCCAGTGCCACCAGACAGGCACAGAAAATCCCGAAGCCAAACGGTGACGTATTACCGGGAATACCGCCCAGATTGACCCCAAACAGCCCCGTCAGGAACGTCGCCGGCAGGAAGACCATCGCCAGCAGTGACATGGTGTAAGTGCGGCGGTTCAGTGAATCAGCCATCAGTGAACTGATTTCATCCGAGAGCACCGCTGTACGCGCAATGCTGGCATCCAGATCATCGAGCCCGCGTCCTAAACGGTCCGAAATTTCCTGCATCAGACGGCGGTCATCATCATTCATCCACGGCAGGCGTTCACTGGCAAGGCGCGAGAATACATCGCGCTGCGGTGCCATATAGCGACGTAATACAATAAGTTGTTTGCGCAGCAACGCCATTGCGCCCCGCTCCGGCACCTGCTGCTCCATCAAATCATCTTCAATATCGATAATTTTATCATGCAGGTCTTCAATGAAATTACTGGTGTGTTCAGTCAGCGCATCACAAATTTCCACCAACCAGCGCCCCGTATTCTTCGGCCCGCTGCCTTGTTTCATATCCCCGATCATCTCTTCCATGGAAAACACTTTCCGGTGACGCGTGGAAACAATCATTTTGTCGGTAAGATAGACGCGGATAGTGACCAGCTGATCGGGCCGTGCATCTGCATTAAGGTTGATACTACGTAAGGTGATCAGCGTACCCTCGCCAACGCGCATGACTTTCGGACGGACGCTGTCCCCGGCCAGGGCTTCACGCACGGTATCCGGCAGCACCGGGGTGCTGTTAATCCATTGTTCGCTGGCGGGAAGCGTGTAATCGAGATGCAACCAACAGGGTTTATCTTCACTGGCGACACATTGCGGGCTGATGACATTCACACCGCCCTGTCCGTCCATCTGGAAAGCATAAACGGCATCTGAAACCTGTAATTCTTTTCCCTTAATGACTTCCACGACGTTCCTCGCTTTTTCTTCGTTATCAGTGTTAAGTCTGGCGTTAAGTCTCTGACATTCAAAAACCCGACTCAGGCCAACATGGCTGGCATCCCCTGCCAAAGCAGATCATGCCACGGGATTTATCTAAAGATGTTACACATATGCTGTTAAATATGTCGTGATATCACAGAGTGTGTCTCTCCGCCGGGCGCCTGCATTTCGGCCAGTTCAGGCATCACGCTGCGCATCATTTCGAGGAATTTACGCAGGCGCGCCGGATAATAACTGGAGTACGGATAAACCAGATACACCGGCAGCGGTAAGGCGTTCCAGCCGGGTAATACCCGCTGCAATCGCCCTTCAGCGATATCTTCTTTAACAATCCATGCCGACACAATGCCGGCTCCTAATCCCGACAGAACGGCCTTTCGCACGGCGTATAAACTGTCAGTCGCCATACGCGGCGAGATGCTGCAACTTTCCATTCTGCCGTCGTTATCATGTTTTAGCGCGAATTCGTTGCGGTAAAAGGTGCTTAAAGAAATCCAGGGCAATTGTGGCAGTTCGCTGACCCGGTTAACCGGATGCTGTTGCAGCAGTTCCGGTGTCGCCACCACAATACGAGGTACCTCGGCCAGCAAAATGGCGACCATCGACGGATCGACAATATTCCCCACCTGAATGGCGCAATCGATATCTTCCGAAATGAAGTCCGGCGTGCGGTCATTCAGCATCCAGTCCACGGAAAGATTCGGATAACGCTGTAAATAACGGGTCAGCGGCGCGATCAGCTGGTCCTGCCCGAACGCATGCGGCGCACGCACCCGCAGGATCCCCACCGGTTCATCGCCCGCACCGTTTAACTGATCTTCCAGCGAAACCCACCGCTCAAGCAGTAATTTTGCCTGCTCATAACACCGCTGACCGTCGTCGGTGAGCTTCATCGCGTGGGTGGTGCGCAGGATAAGTTTCGCACCCAGCAGACGCTCAAGTGACTGCAAACGGCGGCTGACAGTCGGCTGGCTGGTGCTCAGTTGCGTCGCGGCGGCGGATAAACTGCCGCTTTCCACTATCCGCACAAAGGTTTGCATCAGGTCGATGCGGTCGATACCACTGGTGCCGGGATTGTTCATACGCCTCACGTATAACAGTTTTACCTTTCTGCAGGCTACCACTTATAACCGTTTGGGTGAAGAATGCATTCCACGTACTTGCAGTTATAAACTTATTATTCAGGGGTCAGGCCATGTCAGAACTTACCAGCACATCCCATGTTGAGGGATCCGCCCTGTCGGGCAAAATCATTTTTACTCTGGCCGCCGGTGCGGGATTAAGCGTCGCCTCGATTTACTACAGTCAGCCGATGCTCGGCATTATGGGCGATAATCTGCACGCCAGCCCCCTATCTGTCGGCCTTATCCCGACGCTTACTCAGGCCGGTTATGCATTGGGGATCCTGTTCCTCATTCCGCTGGGTGACCGCCATGACCGCCGCACCATTATTTTGCTGAAAAGCATGCTGCTGGCCGCGGCGTTGCTGCTGTGTGGTTTTGTACCGGGCATTCACGGCTTGCTGGTAGCCAGCCTGATCACCGGCATCGGTGCAACCATGGCGCAGGATATCGTGCCCGCCTCAGCGCATCTTGCACCCGCCGCGCTACGGGGGAAAACGGTCGGCACCGTGATGACCGGACTTCTGGTCGGGATTTTACTGTCCCGCGTACTCAGTGGTTTTGTGGCAGAGTATTTTGGCTGGCGGGTGATGTATCAGCTGGCGGCGCTGAGCGTCGCGCTGATTGGCATTGCGTTGTGGCGGGTTCTGCCGCGTTTTACGCCGGACACACGCCTAAGTTATGCCAGCCTGTTGCATTCAATGTTTGGTCTGTGGAAAAACTATAAAACACTACGCCATGCCGCGCTGGCTCAGGGGTTATTGTCCGTAGCGTTCAGCGCCTTCTGGTCCACGCTGGCGATTATGCTCAACGAACAGTTCCACCTGGGCAGTGCGGTGGCCGGCGCATTTGGACTGGCTGGAGCAGCAGGCGCCCTGGCAGCACCGCTGGCCGGTGCGTTAGCGGATAAAAAAGGGCCGGCGCGCGTAACCCAGATGGGCTCAGCGCTGGTGATGATTTCTTTTGCGGCAATGTTTCTGTTACCGCTGTTGTCACCGCACGCTCAGCTGGCGCTGATTGTTCTGAGTGCCATCGGTTTTGACTTAGGTATTCAGGCCACGCTGGTAGCCCATCAGACGCTGGTTTATGGTCTTGAACCGGCCGCCCGTGGTCGTCTGAATGCCCTGCTGTTCACCGTAGTATTTATCGGTATGTCAGCCGGGGCGGCGCTGGGCAGTAAAGCGCTGGCAACCGGGGGCTGGACGGGGGTAGTGGCGTTGGCAACGATTGCGGCGGGTGCGGCACTTTTGCTGCGTCTGTTCAGCCGTAAAAGCTGAAGGGTGGGATAAAAGATCAGCGCCCGCGGCTATTCACTGCGGGCGCTTTTTTATGTCAGTCAGATCAGTGTTTCAGAATATACATTTCCTGACTGTAAGCGACGTCTTCCGGATTATTAATCGGGTAGCCTTTTACCCAGGGCTTGATCAGTCGCCCGTTAGTGTACTGATAAATTGGCGCAATCGGTGCCTGCCCGGCGATGATCTGCTCGGCTTTGTTATAGTCATTGTTGCGTCGCGTTTCGCTGGTTTCGCGGCTGGCATCACTGATGACTTTGTCATATTCCGCGTTGCTGAATTTGCTGATGTTGCCATTGTGCGTGGACGTCAGCAGCGACAGGAAGGTGGAGGCTTCGTTATAATCGCCCACCCAGGAGGCACGGATCACATCGAAATTGCCGGTATTGCGGCTGTCTATGTAGGTTTTCCATTCCTGATTCACCAGTTTCACATCGGCACCCAGCGTTTTTTTCCACATTGAGGCCACTGCGATAGCAATCTTCTGATGGCTTTCCGAGGTGTTATACAACAGCGTCAGATGCAGCGGTTTAGCCGGGCCGTAACCTGCCGCCGCCAGCAGGCTTTTCGCCTGTGCGTTCAGTTCTTCCTGCGAATATTGTTGCAGCTCACTTTCAGCCGGTTTGAAGCCGTTCGTCACATCCGGTGTAAAGCGCCACGCCGGTTTTTCACCGGTGCCCAGCACTTTTTCAGCAATAATTTTACGATCGATACTCAGTGAGAGTGCCTGACGCACGCGGGCATCATCGGTCGGCGCACGGCGGGTATTGAAAGCGTAATAGTACGTTCCCAGCTGATACGGCGTGTAAACCTGTCCCGGCAGATCATGCAGCAACTTTTTATACTGGTCTTTTGGGAAGGATTCGGTGATATCGATATCATTAGCCAGATAACGTTTCGTCGCGTTGGACTCTTTATTGATCGGCACAAAAGTGACTTTGGTCAGCACCGTATGGGCATGATCCCAGTAATACGGATTCGGCTCCAGCACCAGCTTTTCATTGACCACGCGGTCTTTCAGCACATACGCGCCGTTACCCACCAGATTGCCCGGTTTAGTCCAGTCATCGCCGTATTTTTCAACAGTGGCTTTATGTACCGGGAACAGGCTGAAGTTCGCCAGCAGACTGACAAAATAAGGCACCGGCTTATCCAGAGTAACGCGCAAAAGCGTCGGGCTGACAGCGGTCACGCCCAGTTTATCCACCGGCATTTTCCCGGCGATGATCGCATCAGCGTTAGCAATACCAGCCAGACCGGCAAACCACGCGCCGGATGATGACCCTTTCGGATCCACCAGACGCTGCCAGCTGTAAACGAAATCTTGTGCAGTCACCGGATCGCCATTCGACCATTTGGCGTCTTTGCGCAAGGTAAACAGGAATACCTGATTGTTCTGGTTTTGCCAGCTTTCCGCTACGCCCGGAATACTTTTCCCGGTGGCATCCTGATTTACCAGCCCTTCGAATAAGTCACGCGCCACCTGCGCTTCAGGCAAACCGACAACTTTAGCCGGATCCAGTGAGGCGGGTTCGTCTTTAATATGACGGACAATTTCCTGTTTCGCAGCAAGCTGGGTACCGGCGGGAACCTGTGCTGCCGTAGCCTGACCGGCAGTCAGTGCGACCAGTGCGGCGCATGCGGAATAGGATAAAAGCGGAAATGAATTTCCCTGCGGCATAAATTCTCCTGAACTGACAAAGGGCTACGCCCTGAAACATTCACGAGTTTTATCATTATCGGTAAGAATCCCCTATAAGAAATCGTTACAGATTTGCCTTCACGCACAAAACCGCCGGGTTTGATGAATAAAAAGCCGGATGAAATCAGTCCGAACCGGCAACATCAATGCCGCCGCAGTGGAATTTCAGCGCCGGTTCGACATCCTGTGCCAGCCAGGTCGGTCCATCAAGATCGATAAACTTCGCCCCTGCCGTCAGCGGTAAAGCGGCGCGAACCGCCCGTGATGTGCACAACATGCAGCCGGGCATGATCTCAAAACCCTGTTCACGCGCGGCGGCTGCCAGCAGCAGTGCGCCGGTCAGACCGCCGGTTTTATCCAGTTTAATATTCACCATGTCATAACGGTTTTTCAGCGCGGGTAAGCCTTCCACCGTATGACAACTTTCGTCGGCGCAAACCGGCAGCGGGTGGATAAAATTTTCCAGCGCCGAATCTTCACCGGCGGGCAGCGGTTGTTCGAGCATCAGGATGCCAAGGTCAGCCAGCAACTGACAGCGCGCCGCCAGCCCGTCGCTGTGCCAGGCTTCATTGGCATCGACAATCAGCGAGGCATTCGGCACGGCGGCCCGCACAGCCACCAGACGCTCTGCGATCAGCCGGTCATCAAGTTTGATTTTCAGCAGCGTCGCCCCCTTCTGTTGCAAGGCCAGCGCCGCTTCGGCCATGGCTTCCGGCGTACCCATGCTCACGGTCTGCGCCATGCTGACGGATGCCAGTGGTTCTGTGCCGGTCAGTTGCCATAAATTCAGGCCACTCGTCCGGGATTCAAGGTTCCACAGCGCACAGTCCAGCGCATTACGTGCAGCACCCGCCGGAAGCATATGTTGCAATTGTTCACGGGTAGCGCCCTGTTCAATCGCCGTTGCCACGCTGCCAATTTGCGCCATCACCGATGTTTCACTTTCATCATAACGCGGATACGGCGTACATTCCCCGACGCCACGAATGCCGTTTTCTTCAATTTCAACCACGACTACCCGCGCTTCAGTACGGCTGCCACGCGAAATGACGAACGGTGTATGTAACGGCCAGGCTTCCGGATAAAAACGAACATTTCTCATAACGTCTCCAGTGGTGAAATGCGCCCTGCGGGTTACAATCAACATATACAAGTTATTAACAAATAATCTATATCCAACATAGCATTGTTACCCTAAACTGAAAGCCGTTTGACTCCAATGGACATAGGAAATAATCATGACCCAGACAGTACACTTTCAGAGCAACCCGGTTAGCGTTGCAGGCAAAATCCCACAAAAAGGCGATGTCGCCAAGCCTTTCAGCCTGGTCGCTAAAGATCTTTCTGATGTCAGCCTGAGCAGCTTTGCAGGCAAGCGTAAAGTCCTGAACATTTTCCCAAGTATTGATACCGGCGTTTGCGCCACGTCTGTGCGCAAATTCAATCAGCTGGCGGGTGAAATCGACAACACCGTGGTACTGTGCATTTCGGCTGATCTGCCCTTCGCCCAGTCCCGTTTCTGCGGCGCGGAAGGTCTGTCTAACGTGGTCACATTGTCCACCCTGCGTGGCGGTGATTTCAAATCCGAATACGGCGTGGGTATCACCGACGGCGCATTGGCGGGTCTGACCGCGCGTGCCGTGGTGGTTCTGGATGGTCAGGACAACGTGCTGTACAGCGAACTGGTGAATGAAATCACCACCGAACCTGACTATGAATCTGCGCTGGCTGTGCTGAAGTAATCACCTCTTCACAGGCAACAGATGAAAAAAAAGCAACGGCGTAATCCGTTGCTTTTTTTATGTATGCGATCCCTGAGAAGCAAATTACTCTTCGCTGTCGCCCGTTTCTCCCCGACGGCTGCTGAGGCCGTATTCGCGCAATTTATTGGCAATGGCCGTATGCGACACCCCCAGACGTTTCGCCAGTTTACGCGTACTCGGATAAGTGCGGTAAAGACGGGTCAGCACAGAACGTTCGAAACGTTTACTGATATCGTCGAGCGAGCCGTTCAGCGCTTCCTCACCGAGGGTCACTTCCGCATCAAAATCTGGCAGAACGATGTCCTGCGGGCGCAGTTCGCCGCCTTCCAGTTGCGTCAGTGCGCGATAAATGGCGTTCTTCAACTGACGGACGTTGCCCGGCCAGCCGTAATGCGTCAGGTAATTCGCCAGCTGTGAGGACAGCCTTGGACGCGGCATGCCCTGTTCATCAGAGAAACGCGCCACGAACAGCTCGGTCAGTGGCATCACATCCGCCGGGCGATCGCGCAGTGGTGGCAGTGTCAGGCTCAGCACGTTAAGACGGTAATACAGATCCTCACGGAATTCGCCACGCTGCACCAGTTCCACCAGATTTTTTTGGGTGGCGCACATCACACGGACGTCCACCTTCACTTCATGCTCTTCACCCACGCGGCGGAAGGTACCGTCATTGAGAAAACGCAGCAGTTTGATCTGCATCCGGGGTGACATCTCACCGATTTCATCGAGCAGTACGGAACCGCCGTTAGCCTGTTCGAAGAAGCCTTTCTTGCCTTCCAGCGCATTCGGATAGGCGCCGGCAGCGTAACCAAACAGCTCGCTTTCTACTACGTCATCCGGCAAAGAGGCACAGTTAAGGCCGAGGAACGGTTTCTTACCCCGTGCGCTGCGCAGATGGCAGGCGTGAGCCAGTAAATCTTTGCCGGTGCCGGTGTCACCGACAATCAGCAGCGGCGCATCCAGCATGGCAAGTTTGCGCGCCTGATCTAAAACGTGACGCATTTTGGTACTGACCGCGACGATGTGGTCAAACTCGCTGTCGTCGTTAACGGTCAGATCCTGCAACTGGCGCCCCATGCGGGCGGCCGATTTGAGCATGACAACAGCGCCGGCAATCCCGCCTTTTTTGTCTTCGTCATCCACGTGGATTGGCGTGAGGTCCATCAGAAAATCCTGACTGCGGATCACAATACGTTCAGTGTGTGGCTGGGCATTGTCGCTTTCCAGCCAGCGCGTGACGTTGTAACCGGTGATCAGGTTTGCTGCCGTCACGGTGCGGATTTTGTCTTCATCGAGTTCAAACAATGCCATCGCGGCCGGGTTAGCCTGTTCGACCTTGCCTTTCATATCAATGGAAAAAACCGGTTCCGGCATGGAAACCAGCAAAGCGCGCAGCGCGCGGTGTTCGCGCTCGGAAGGCATGAACGGCACGGTCCGCACATCCGTTACGCCATCAATGCGGCGGATTTCAGCCATCAGGGCGCGAAAAGTATCAAAATCCAGTTGGGAAAAATTCAGGTAAATGCGGCCAATCGAGGCAATCTCGATACCGCGTAAATCGATACTGCGTAAAACCAGTAAATCGAGGAGTTCACGGGTGAGACCCAGGCGGTCTTCGCAAAAAACTTCCAGACGCATCAGTGTTGACCTTTTTCTGCCGGTGCGGAAATCGCTGCAGGCATAATACTCTTTCATGTACAGCGGAAGAAGAGACTGTCACGAAAAGTTGACAAAATAATTCACTTAATGACCACGGCCCACCCTGATGATCCGGTCTGTATTTTGCTGTGGCAGTGATTTGTGCTGTCCGCACCCGCCATATGCCGGTTTCTCCCTTCGCCCTTTTTCTGCTACTATCGCCCTTCTGATTTCATCGCCCAATGGTTCCCGACTATGAAGTTCGTCTCCTTTAATATCAACGGATTGCGCGCCCGCCCACATCAGCTTGCGGCAATAATCGAACAGCACCAGCCTGACGTTATTGGTTTACAAGAAACCAAGGTGCATGACGATATGTTCCCGCTGGAAGAAGTCAGCCAGCATGGTTACCACGTCTTTTATCATGGACAAAAAGGCCATTACGGCGTCGCCATGCTGACGAAGCAAGAACCCGTCGCTGTACGCCGGGGTTTCCCCGGTGATGATGAAGAATCTCAGCGCCGTATCATCATGACCGATATCGAAACGCCGCAAGGTATTCTGACGGTGATCAACGGTTATTTCCCGCAAGGCGAGAGCCGTGACCATCCGACCAAATTCCCGGCCAAAGAGAAGTTTTACCGTGATTTGCAGGATTATCTGACCACCCGCTTGTCGGTGAATAATCCGGTCGTGGTGATGGGCGATGTGAATATCAGTCCGACTGATCTGGACATCGGTATCGGCGAAGATAGCCGTAAACGCTGGCTGCGCACCGGTAAATGTTCCTTCCTGCCGGAAGAGCGTGAGTGGATGGATCGCCTGAAAGGCTGGGGGCTGGTAGACACCTTCCGCGCGGCGAACCCGGACACTGCCGATCAATTTTCGTGGTTTGATTACCGCTCGCGTGGCTTCGATGAAAACCGCGGTCTGCGTATCGATCTGATCATGGCGAGCACGCCGCTGGCCGCGCGTTGCACCGCCACCGGGATTGATTACGCTATCCGCGGGATGGAAAAACCGTCTGACCATGCGCCTATCTGGGCAACGTTCGATCTGAAATAATGCCATGAAGACGATTGAGGTGGTCGCCGCCCTGATTGAGTGCGAAGGCAAATTGCTGATCGCCCGACGGGATGCGTCCGGCGATCAGGCCGGTTTGTGGGAATTCCCCGGCGGAAAAGTGGAAGCCGGGGAAAGTCAGCCCGCCGCATTAGTGCGTGAGTTGTGGGAAGAAATGCGCATTAACGCGACGGTGACCGGTTTTGTCGCCACCAGCGAGGTACAACACGCTGCACGGCGGATCCGTCTGCACGGCTGGCGGGTCAGCGGATTCACCGGGACAATAATGTTACAGTGTCACTCTGAAATCTGCTGGGTAACGCCCGCCGAAGTGTTATCGTTTGAACTGGCACCGGCAGATATTCCGCTGATCGAAGCTTATCTGATGAAACTTGCCACGTAACCGGCTACTGCAAACAAAAAGGCGCGGACTGTTGCCCGTCACGCGCCTTTTCTTTATCTGAAGATTGAGACGGTGTTATTTCTTCAACACTTCCCATTTCAGCTCGTTGGTGCCCACCACGTTCGGGTCACGTGAGCATTGCAACACCACGCTGTCAGCCGTAACCACCGCACCTTCGCTGTAACTCTGGTTATTGTAGATGCAACAATTGTGACAGGTCGGCGCACTGTTATTGTTGTTGCCGCTGTTCTCCCAGATTTGCGGCGGCAAGGGCACCACAACATCCGCGCCGTTGCCAATATTGCTGCGGTTAGCCATTGCGGGTGCAGCCAGTAATGCGGAACTGATCAGCCATGTCATCAGCGCTTTACGGATAAAAATATTATTCATCACTGTTTGCGTCCTTCCCTTTGGTGCTCGCTTTGCGTCGTTTAGGGGCGCTTTTGCCTTTCGCTGCAGCGCCTGCTGGTTTGGAAGGCAGACTGCGGAATGCTGAAGACACCCGGTTCGTTTTGGCCTGCATGATGAGATTCTGCAACGTGGCGACCAGCGGTTGCATGAAATCCTGATAACGGCAGCTTTTTTCACTGATACGCGTCAGCGTGGATTCCCAGTCAGCAGTCATATCCGGGCGGGCGGCGATGTCCGGCAGCGAGTGGATCAAGGCACGCCCCGTATCGCTGGAATGAATATAGCGCCCTTTCTTATACAAAAATTCGCGGCGAAACAGCAGTTCGATAATCCCGGCACGCGTCGCTTCGGTACCCAGTCCGTCAGTCGCACGCAGAATTTTTTTCAGTTCCTTATCCTGCACAAAACGCGCAATCCCGGTCATGGCGGAAAGTAATGTCGCATCGGTAAAAGGCCGCGGCGGCTGGGTCTGACGCTCAACCACTTCTCCGTGCTCGCACAACAGTTCATCACCTTTTGCGACCACCGGCAGCGGAGTACCTTCGTTTTCCTCGTCGCGTTCTTTACTGCCCAGCAATGTGCGCCAGCCTGCCTCAGCCAGGAAACGCGCTTTGGCGATAAATTTACCGCCCGCGATATCCAGGTCGATCACACATTTGCGATACACCGCATCCGGGCAGAATTGCATCAGATACTGACGTGCCACCAGACCGTAAATCTTACGTTCGTCATCGGTCAGGTTGACGTGACTGCTGCGCGCTGTCGGGATGATCGCATGGTGCGCATCGACCTTTTTGTCGTCCCAGCAGCGGTTACGCAAATCAGTATCTATCACCGGTTGTGGCATCAGATCAGGACGGTGAATACCGATAGCGTTCAGCACGGCGTGACGCCCGGCAAAGTGCTCTTCTGGCAGATATCGGCAATCCGAACGCGGATACGTAATCAATTTGTGCGTTTCGTACAATTTCTGGCAGATATCGAGGATCTGCTGGGCGCTCAGGCCAAAGGCTTTTGAGCCTTCAATCTGCAATGTGGAGAGCGAAAACGGCAACGGCGCAATGTCATTCTCACGCTTGTCATTATAGCCGGTGACCATTGCCGGTTGTCCGGCAATGCGGGCCACAACGTGATCGGCCAGCGGACGGTGCAGCAAACGGCCCTCTTCATCCTGATAGGGTTCGCAGGAATCACTCGGCTGCCACAGCGCCACAAAACGCTCTTCGGCAGGCGTAACAATGTGGGCTTTTACTTCAAAGAAATCTTTCGGCACGAAGTTTTCGATATCTTCGTCGCGGCGTACCACCAGTCCGAGAACCGGGGTCTGCACGCGTCCGACGGAAAGCACACCGTTGTAACCGGCGTTGCGCCCCAGAATGGTATAGGCGCGGGTCATATTGATGCCGTAAAGCCAGTCGGCGCGGGCGCGGGCCAGCGCGGAGACACACAGCGGAATAAAATCGCGGTTATCACGCAGACGTTCAATAGCGCGCTCAACGGCCTGCGGGTTGAGATCGTTAATCAGGCAGCGCTGGGTAGCCTGGCGTTTTTCCGGCGTCAGTTCGAGATAATCCAGCACTTCATCCACCAGTAATTGCCCTTCGCGATCCGGGTCGCCGGCGTGGACGACCTGCGAGGCTTCGAGCAATAAACGCTTAATCACGTTGAGTTGTTTGGCGACTGAAGCGCGCGGCTGAAGCTGCCATTTTTCAGGAATAATGGGCAGATCCGCCAGTGACCAGCGCGCAAAACGGCTGTCGTAGGCGTCGGGTTGCGCCTGTTCAAGTAAGTGCCCGACGCACCAGGTCACTACCTGATCGTTACCACAGGCAATATAACCATCACCGCGGCGATGAGGTTTCGGCAGGACATCCGCAATCGCGCGGGCAAGGCTGGGCTTTTCGGCAATGAACAGACGCATCAACAGGCACCTGTTTGCGGTGTAATCGCGACAAAAATTTCCATTCTCCCACCCTTCATTTCACTACGTCCTCATCATGCAGAATGGCTATGTTAGCCGCTGGCGGCGTAATTAGTAAGATGGTTAAAAGGATCCGCGAGAGTGGTCGCTCATTTAGGCAGCAAAAAACCGGTTTAATCGGAAAAGGCCGATCAAAACCGGTTAATCAGTGAGCATTCTGGTTTTATAAATGCGTGACGAAGGGTGAGCTGTCGGCCGGGATCACCTGCAGACTGGCTTTCAGCTGCGGCGTGCCGAGATACAGGAAACCGACAATTTTATCGTTTTCACCGCATTTGAATGCCTTGCGCACGTCCGGATGATCGGTCCACGCGCCGGTACGCCAGATGCCATTAAAACCCTGCGCCAGCGCGGCCATCTGCATGGCGTGCACGGCGCATCCGGCGGAAAGCAGCTGTTCCCACTGTGGCACTTTCGGGCTTTCTTTGCAGGCAGCAATCACGGTAATAATTTGTGGTGCACGCAAGGGGGCCTGCGTGGCTTTTTCGATGGCTTTTTCATCGGCACCGTCTTTGATGGCTGCCGCGCGCAGCACTTCGCTGAAGCGGGTCAGACCGTCGTTTTCAGCAATCACAAACCGCCAGGGCTGGAGCGCACCGTGATCCGGAGCCCGCATACCGGCATGGATGATATTTTGCAGTGCTTCGCCCGCCGGTGCCGGAGCAGCCAGACGGGAAGCAGAACGGCGGTTAAGTAATAAATCCAAAGCGTCCATGGTGTTCTCCTGAGAATAATTGCTATTTGGATTACGTTAACATAAGCGTAACGCCTTTTTCCAACAGTCAGATGGCTTTCAGATAATGCATCACTGCCAAATTCTGACATGATTTAAAGCTGACATTTTTCTGGCGGGTCATTAGGATAGCGGGACTTATCTGTCTTGTTGGAGAGACCATGCGCACATTGTGGCGAATTATCGCCGGTTTTTTTAAGTGGACCTGGCGTCTTCTTAATTTCGTCAGAGAATTTATTCTCAACGTATTTCTGATCCTCATCATTCTGGCCGGTGTTGGCATCTGGTATGCCGTACAGGACAAACCGGTTGAGGCGACTAAAGGCGCGCTGCTGGTTGACCTGAGCGGAACGGTGGTCGATAAACCTTCTGTGAATAATAAAATTCGCCAGTGGGGTCGCGAATTGCTCGGCACCTCGAGCAGCCGTCTGCAGGAAAACTCACTGTTTGATCTCGTCGATACGATTCGCGCGGCAAAAGATGACAAAAACGTTACCGGGATTGTGTTACAGCTGACCGATTTCACCGGTACGGATCAGTCATCGATGCAGTATATCGGTAAAGCACTGCGTGAATTCCGCGATACAGGCAAACCGGTTTACGCCATCGGCGACAGTTATAACCAGTCGCAATATTATCTGGCCAGCTATGCCAACAAAATTTACCTGTCGCCACAGGGCGCGGTCGATCTTCACGGTTTTGCAACCAATAATCTGTATTACAAATCGCTGCTGGATAAGCTGAAAGTCACCACCCATATCTTCCGCGTCGGAACCTATAAATCTGCCGTTGAGCCATTGATCCGTGATGATATGTCCCCTGCCGCCCGTGAGGCCGATAGCCGCTGGATCGGCGGACTCTGGACCAACTATCTCAATACCGTCTCAGCTAACCGCCAGATAACCCCTGAACAATTGTTCCCGGGGGCAGCGGGCGTGCTGGCGGGGATGCAGGCAACCGGCGGTGACATGGCGCAATATGCGCTGAAAGCCAAACTCGTTGATGCACTGGCGTCACGCACCGAAGCCGACAATGAAATGGTAAAAGCCTTTGGCTGGAATAAAAACACCAAAGACTTTAATTACACCAGCATTTACGATTACTCGCCGAAACCAAAACCGGACAATAACGATCCGCAAATCGCAGTGATCTTTGCGACCGGTGCGATCAACGACGGTGAGGAACAACCGGGTGCCGTCGGTGGTGACACCACAGCACAGCAAATTCGTGATGCCCGTCTGGATCCGAAAGTGAAAGCGATTATCCTGCGCGTTAACAGCCCGGGCGGCAGCGTCAGTGCTTCTGAAGTGATCCGTTCTGAACTGGCTGCCGCAAAAGCCGCAGGCAAGCCGGTTGTGGTATCAATGGGCGGGATGGCGGCATCCGGCGGTTACTGGATTTCAACCCCGGCCAACTATATTATCGCCAGCCCGAGCACCCTCACCGGCTCCATCGGTATCTTTGGCGTGATCAACACCTATCAGAACACGCTCGATTATGCGGGCGTGCATACCGATGGCGTGGCAACGTCGCCGCTGGCGGATATCGCTTCCACCAAAGCGCTGCCACCAGAATTCTCGCAGATGATGCAGCTGAACATTGAGAATGGTTACAAAACCTTCCTGGGTCTGGTGGCCGATTCCCGCCACAGAACACCTGAGCAAATCGATCAGATTGCCCAGGGTCATGTGTGGATCGGTTCTGATGCCAAAGCCAATGGTCTGGTGGATGAGCTGGGTGATTTCGATGATGCCGTGAAGAAAGCCGCTGAACTGGCGAAGCTACCAAACTGGCAACTGAACTGGTATGTCAGTGAACCAAGCCTGAGCGACCTGGTGTTCTCGCAGGTCAGCACATCGGTCCATGCCATGTTACCGGCTGCGATCCAGGCTTATTTGCCTGCGCCTGTCAGCAAAATGGCGACGGAGTTGAAATCGCAGGCTGATCTGTTCAGCAATATGAATGACCCGCAAAACCGTTACGCACTTTGCCTGACCTGTGGGGATGTGAAGTAAGGTTCAGTGTTGGGATAAAGAATCACCCTAATATACAGCCCGGAGCTTCTTGCTGAGAACTCCGGGCTTTTTTATGGTGGGACGCCAGCCGCGAAGTCTTTATACTTAGGGCAGTTGCTTTCACCTTTCTAAAAAAAGAACCTCTCGATGACTAAAAAATCTATTTACGTTGCCTATACCGGCGGCACAATCGGTATGCAGCGTTCTGAACAGGGTTACATTCCGGTTTCCGGCCATTTACAACGCCAGCTGGCGCTGATGCCGGAGTTCCACCGCCCGGAAATGCCTGAATTCACTATTCAGGAATATGCGCCCCTGATGGATTCCTCCGACATGACGCCGGAAGACTGGCAACACATTGCCGACGATATCCAGGCGCATTATGACGACTATGACGGTTTCGTTATCCTGCACGGCACCGACACCATGGCGTTTACCGCTTCCGCCCTGTCGTTCATGCTGGAAAACCTGAGCAAGCCGGTTATTGTGACAGGGTCACAAATCCCACTGGAAGCATTGCGTTCTGACGGGCAAATCAACCTGCTGAACTCGCTGTATATCGCGGCGAATCATCCGGTCAACGAAGTCACCCTGTTCTTCAATAACCGCCTGTACCGGGGTAACCGCAGCACCAAGGCACATGCCGATGGTTTCGATGCCTTTGCGTCACCGAACCTTTCGCCACTGCTGGAAGCCGGGATCCACATCCGCCGCCTTTCCACACCCTCACTGCCACAAGTGCCTGCGGCGAAACTGAAAGTTCACCACATTACACCGCAGCCCATTGGCGTGGTGACAATTTATCCGGGCATTTCAGCCGAAGTGGTACAAAATTTCCTGATGCAACCGGTGAAAGCGCTGATCCTGCGTTCTTACGGCGTCGGTAACGCCCCGCAAAAAGGTGATCTGCTGAAAGTGCTGAAAGACGCATCTGAGCGTGGCATCGTGGTAGTCAATCTGACCCAATGCATCTCAGGACGCGTCAACATGGGCGGCTATGCCACCGGCAATGCCCTTGCCCATTCAGGCGTGATCAGCGGCTTTGATATGACCGTAGAAGCGGCGCTGACTAAACTGCATTATCTGCTGAGTCAGTCGCATTCTCCGCAGGTCATCCGCGAACTGATGCAGCAAAATCTGCGCGGTGAACTGACTGAATAAATAAGGGGAGCGAGATGAAATCTGCTTTGTTGCTGGTCGATCTGCAAAACGATTTTTGTCGCGGTGGCGCACTGGCCGTGACTGACGGCGACGCCACGGTTGCGGTCGCCAATAAAATGATGACGTGGTGTAAAGAACAAGATATTGCCGTGGTGGCGTCGCAGGACTGGCATCCTGCCGGTCATCGCAGCTTTGCTACCAATTCCCGCGCGGAGCCCTGGACGCAGGGCGAGCTTAACGGCCTGCCGCAGGTCTGGTGGCCGGTTCACTGCGTTCAGCATGAACCGGGCGCAGAATTTCATCCGGCACTGAACCTGCCGTTGGTGGATTTTGTGGTGCAGAAAGGCACCAATCCTGACATCGACAGTTACAGTGCATTCTTCGACAACGGACATCGTGCTGCAACGGTGCTCAATGACTGGCTGAAAGCGGCGCAGATCACGCATTTATATGTGATGGGGCTGGCGACGGACTACTGTGTGAAATTCACCGTGCTGGATGCGCTGGAACTGGGATATCAGGTGACCCTGCTGACCGACGGCTGCCGTGGTGTCAACTTACAGCCAGAAGACAGTACTGAAGCGGTTGTGACCCTGCGTAAGGCGGGTGCGAAAATCAGTACGTCTGCGGATATTACCGGCTGACGCTGTCTCCCGGCTTATGAAAAAAACCGCCCCGAAAAGGAGGGCGGTTTGCCGCAAAGGTTTCCCTGGTGTCGGGGGTCAAGATGATGATACGCGGCCTAACTCTTGATCGAAACGCTGCCAGCTTTCTGTTAAATCGATGACTGAACGTTTTTTTCGCGCTTCGTCGATTTTTATTGCCGTTAACCCGGCCTCAAGTGCATCCACCACAGAGACATTAAGCGGGCTGCCGGTCTTAAGATGTTTCACTACATGTTCGGCCATCAGTGCATCCGCACCGTAATGACCGTCATAGGCATTACCTTCGTATTCGGTAGAAATTACTTTATCCCCCGAACGTGCATCATGAACCCGGAAGAAATTACGTACAAAGTCCCCCTCTGCCATGCCCTGTGAGCCAATCACGCAGAAACGGCGGAATTCATCAGGAACGTTCAGATTGGCGTGAAACGCCAGCGTTGCACCGCCGCTATATTCAATCAACGCAGTCTGGTAATCGATAATGTCGGCATCGCTGGTAAATACCGCATCGGTACCTGACCAGCCGCTGGGTTTACTATGGTAAAGCCCGGCACTGGCGTTAAAATCACCCCGGGGTTCCTGATCTGGTGTGAACGACTTTCGCCCGCCAAAACTCGCCACTCTCACCGGTCTTTCCCCCATCAGGCCCTGATAGAGATCGATATCGTGGCAGCATTTTTCCAGAATGTACGGGCCGGCATATTTCTCATAGCGACGCCAGTCCCGTTGGAAAAAAGCGCCATGGAACGGGCGGATGTGCTCGGTGGCCTCAATCGAAGCAATCTCCCCCAACAACCCTTGCTGCCTGGCGTGCATCAAATCAATAAACAACGGCGAATAGCGCAGCACCAGACCCACAATAATATTGTCTGAGCCGTATTGCCTGATCAGCGCGGCCATCGCCAGGGTTTGCTCTTCGTTAATCACCACCGGCTTTTCAGTAAACACTCGCTTACCCGCCTCAAGGCCAGCCCTGACATGCTCCAGATGCAGATAATTTGGTGAGCCCACCATTAACAGGTCGAAATCGGCATTTTTAAGCAGATCATCGAGCGACGAATACGCATCTCCCGGCTTGATACCAAAGGTATGAAGATTAGGCAGACCGGCAGGCGCGGGGTCAACGTACCCGGCGATACTAAATTCCGGGTCTACCTTATGAAACTCATTAACCACATTGGACATGCGAAAACCGAGACCGACAATGCCTACTTTCATGTTTTATCCCCTGGCTGCCTTAATAAGGTGAGCTCAATGCTAAGGTCTGCGCCGGAGGAAGGTCGCCCGGCATACAATTGTATAATGATTAAACACCAACTTATTACGGTGATAAAAGTAATGTCAACAAACCTGACAGCGCATAAAGAGCATTATTTATTTATATCATTGAATGTATTGATATTAATTTTATAATTATTTTCGATGTTTTTTACTGTTGCGATTTATGTTTTTTTACCCTATCTTTTGGCTCATCACAGGTCATCCGTTTCAATAGCTTATAAGGCTTGTGCTGCGGCGTCAGGCAGGAGGGGAATTTTGCAACCAGAATACTTCGTTGGAATTGATGCCGGTGGAACACAATGTCGGGCACGACTTACCGACCATCAGGGCAATGTGTTGGCACATAGCAGCACAGGCTCAGCCAACATATTCAGCGACTTTAAGGGCGCAATCGACGCCGCGCTGGCCGCCGTTGAAAACTGCTTCAGTATTGCTGAACTCCCCGCAGGTTCGCATCAAAAAACCGCTGCCGCCTTTGGTTTTGCCGGTGCAAATGTTACCCGCATTCGTCAGCAGGCGCTGGACTGGCCGATGCCCTTTCTGCAACGGGACATCGCCTCCGATGTGGAGATTGCCTGCCTCGGCGCACACGCGGGCCAGCCAGGCGCGGTGCTGATTGTCGGCACCGGAAGTCAGGGAACAGCCTACGACGGTCAGCATTTTCATTCCGTCGGTGGATGGGGATTTGCCCTTTCCGATGGCGGCTCCGGCGCGCAGCTGGGCCGCAGCGCACTTCGGCTCGCCCTGCGTTGCCACGAGGGTCTTTCCGCGCCCTCGCCGCTCACAGATATCGTCATGGCGTATTTCGACAACAGCCCTGAAAATATGCTCCAGTGGACGCTTACGGCAACGCCCGCGCAATGGGGGACATTTGCACCGTGGGTTTTCGAACATGCCGCGCGTCAGGACAGCAACGCTCTGTCGCTGGTTCATCGCCTTGCCGCAGATATCGGGCAACATCTTTCCTTTCTGGTGAACACCAGTCAGGCTAAAGTTTGCCTGATGGGCGGCATTGCACAACCTGTGACTCCCTATCTTTCACCCAAATTACAGCAACAACTGGTTGCACCGCAGGGTGATGCCCTGCAGGGCGCGTTGTTGTTGGCAGCACATCATCAAACGCTTGTGCTAAATTCAACGCAACGCCCCCCTTACACAAAAGATGACCGCCTAAAATTATGACCGCTGCTAACAAAATTGCTCCTAACGTTTCGGCCCGCCTCCTGCGTCTGATTGTCGAAAACGCCCCCATCAGCCAGTCTGATTTGAAAGTCCGCAGCGGATTAAGTATGTCGACGGTTTCTCAGGCCACTAACCGGCTGCTGGCAAAAGGCATCATCCACGAACTTGGTCTGCGCCGGGAATCGATGGGACGTCCCAAAATTTTACTGGGTCTTGATCCGGATCAGGCAGCCGTAGTGGGTATTCAGCTTAACGCTGAACGCAATCTGATTGTGATGACCGATCTTAACGGCAGGCTGATTGGCGAACAGCAAATTCCGAGCGGTGCCATGACACCTAAGCAGCTCAGCGATGCGCTGGCGAAATTCCTTAAAAGTGTAGATGCCAACAAAGTCGGAGCAATCGGGCTGGCGTTATCGGGTATTGTCGACCCTGACAGCGGCTCGTGCGTTCGCTCCAAAGTCCTGGACTGGACAAATGTGCCCATTGCCAACATTCTGGCCGAGCGCTTCAACATACCGGTTTATATCGAAAACGATGCCAACGCCATGGCACTGGCCACGCTGGTGTTCGGTCAGTTGGGCAATGCGCAGTCGGCGATTATTGCCACCTACGGCAAGGGGATTGGCGCGGGGATCATTATCGAACGCCAGCTCTATCGCGGCAGGCACGGGACGGCGGGAGAAATTGGAAACGGCCTGATTGGTGACGGGACATCAGCCAATCTGGAGGAAGTGGCATCTTCAGGCGCTATTCTCAAGGCGCTGGCGGCACAAACTAATACCCCTGAAATGACCAATCTGCTTGAAATTGATCAACATCCCTCTCCCGCCGCACTTGAAATTTTGGCCAGTGCCGGGCAGTACATCGGCATCTCACTTGCCAACCTCTCGATAGCACTCGATCCGGATGTTGTTTATCTGGCGATGGAACCTTCTATGGCCTCGCGGATCTTGCTGGAAAACATCACCATGAATTTTCAGGCAAACCGCCTGAAACTCACGCCGCAACTGACGCCGCTGATGTTTCTCACTGATTCAAACAGGATGTGGGCGCTGGGCGCAGCGGGCTTTGCGGTGAATAAACTGATTGATATTTTAGCGGCATCGGCAGACGAAGAGTAACTGAGCGGAGCCTCCTCCCGTCGGGAGGAGGCAACCGACGGGAAAAACTTAGCGAATTCTCTCACCGCTTTGCGCAAACAGCAGGCACTCTTTTGCATTGATGCCAAACCTGACGGTGTCGCCGTTGGCACACAACTCCAGCTGACGTTGTTCAACAACCAACGTTTTCTCGTCCTCATAATCCAGATAAAGGTAGTTAGTGTGGCCCAGCCGTTCAGCAAAGGTTAATGTGGCGCTGAACTGGCAATCCGCGCTGTCCGGAGAAACGAAATGTTCAGGACGGATCCCCAGCCAGACCTTTCCGCCCTCACCCGGTGGATGCAGGAGCGGTACAATCAGGCTTTCTACACCCAGCGCCGCAATACGTAGTTGAACGTGCCCCCCGGTGGCCACCACCACCTCAGCCGCCATAAAGTTAATCCGCGGAGAACCGATAAAACCGGCGACAAACATGTTGTCAGGATCATGGTAAAGCCCGAGCGGTGAACCCACCTGTTCAATCACGCCCTGTCGCAGCACAACAATGCGGTCCGCCAGCGTCATCGCTTCAAGCTGATCGTGAGTCACATAAATCATGGTGTTGCCCAGGGATTCATGGAGTTTGGCAATTTCAATGCGCATTTGCAGACGCAATTCGGCGTCCAGGTTCGACAGCGGCTCATCAAAAAGGAAAATTCGTGGCTCGCGGATAATCGCCCGCCCGATGGCGACACGCTGGCGCTGACCACCGGAGAGCGCGCGCGGCATGCGGTCAAGCAGTTCGTTTAAATGCAACTTCTGTGCTGTCAACCCGACCAGCCGTTTGATCTCCGCTTTCGGGCGTTTCGCCACTTCCAGCGGATAGCTTAGATTACCGCGCACGGTCATATTGGGGTACAGAGCGTAAGACTGAAACACCATGGCAATCCCGCGTTCGGTTGCGGGTTGCTGAGTCATATCTGCGCCGTCTACCCAGAGGCTTCCCTGTGTAATCTCTTCCAGTCCGGCAATCATGCGCAGCAGCGTTGACTTGCCGCAGCCCGACGGGCCGACAAACACCACAAATTCACCGTCGTTAATCTCCAGATCGATGCCGTGGATCACATTGACGTTTTCATAGGACTTCTTGATCGCCTTGAGCTGTAGGTTAGCCATAAGTCCTCTTTTATAAGATTAAGCCCATATAAATGGCATTGCTGCGCATCAAAAATTTGAATCCCAGCCTGGAATAGAACCCGCAAACTTGCTCATTTTGCAGGCTGACACCAAGATGTACGCCGCTGACGCCCGCTGCACGTAATGCATTGAGTTCAGTTTCAATCATCATCCGGCCATGTCCGCCCTTCTGTGCGGCGGGCAAGATATTAATATGCAGATGTGCGGGATAAGTGCCGGTCAGTTCATCGGAAGCAGGAGAAGGTTGGCGAATGGCATCCAGCACTTTGTCATCAAGCGGCGCGACAGGCTGACGACCGGCAAACTTTTCACGCAGGGCTGGCCACCACTGCGTTTCGAGACGCCGGTTAAACGCCACCGTATCCCGGGTGCCGACCACATAGCCAACAACCTGATCGTTCTGACACAGCACAAAGGCTAAATCAGGTTCTAATACGGCATAGGGTACAGAGAAGCGCAGCCCAGGATAGGTGGCATCGCTGTACAGCGCCGTGCCATCCTGGCCGGCGTCGGACGTTTTCAAACAAATTGCGGACAGGACGTCGAGGTCACCGGTTGTGGCCTGGCGAATAATAACAGACGGCGTTGGCATAAAAAGTCCCCAGGGTTGTATAAAACCTGTCTTTAAACTAAAGAATGCCTACTTAGTTTGCAATATATAATAATTGCCATTCCGGGCAATCAGTCAACCTATGACGACGATCACAGGTTCACCCAAAAGAAAAACTGATTACCGGCTCATTCCCCGTTAACATCCTATCCTTTATTACCCGGCTAACGCGCTGTAAATATTACGCAACTCCGTGCACATAATCATAAATTTATCCTATGACTGACAATAAGTTAGCCGGAAAATCACTGTTCAGTATATTCATATGAATTTCTCGCTGACATTTAAAATAATTGCGCTGCAGTGAGCATATTGTACAGTGTTTAACCGCATGATTTAGCCCTAACAGTAGTGATTAATCTGGTTTTAAATCGGTCACAAGTCATACTAAAAGCTGTTTGACTTTATTTTATGATTAAAGTAAGTATTGATAGTCGGGTGAATTTTGAGTCAAAACATCATGCAAAGTGCCGGATGTGCCTTTGCCGCCAAAGAAAGGGATGCCTGTTTGTGTTGGATTGAGAGGAACGCACCACCATGTCTAAAGCCTTGCATGCACCACATCTTCATCACACCGTCGGCAATCGTGCGCCACGCGCCCTGCTTTCACTGCTGGCTCTCTCCCTCGGACTGAGTATCCTGCCGGCACAGGCCGGGACAATCGCTGCCTGGGATATCTATAACTACCCTTCGCAAACTGAGGTCATTGATCAGGCCATCAAAGATTTCGAGGCCCAGAATCCGGGTGAGAAAATCACCCGCAGTGTTCACTCCTTTGACGACACGCGCATTCCGCTGAAGCTGGCGCTTTCCTCCGGCGAAGGCCCGCAGGTGGCACAGGTTAACCAGGGCGGCGGTGACATGGGGGCTCTGGTCAAAGAGAAGTTGCTTTTTCCCATGGACGCCTACGCCAAGCAGTACGGCTGGGAAACGCGTTTTCCGAGTTCGATCCTCAAACGCAACCGTTGGTCTGATACACAAGACTTTGGCAGCGGTCATCTTTATGGCGTAGCCAGCCTCGGCGAAATGGTGGGTTTGTACTACAACAAAGCCGTGCTGGATAAAGCCGGAATACCGGTACCTAAAACTATGCCGGAGTTTGAAGCCGCGCTGGCCAGGTTAAAACAACAAGGCACCGTGCCCATCATGCTGGGTCTGCTCGATGGTTCTGTGGGTGCGCAATTGCTTTCAACCCTCTGGGAAGAGCAAATTGAAAGCAGCGATCGCAAAACGCTGGACGATCTGATTTATGACGTGGGAGGTTCGTTTAAAGACAGCAGGCTGGTAAAAGCCGCTCAAATCATGAAGGACTGGAATGCCCAAGGCTATTTCTTCCCGGGTTATCAGGGGATGGGTCGCGATGATGCCGCTTCACTGTTTCAGAATGGCCAGGCCGCCTTTTTCATCAGTGGCACCTGGTACATGGGGCAGTTTAAACCGAATAAAGACATTCATTTCTCGGCAATGCCTGCCGTGCCAGGCGTAAAAGCACCGCTGATGGTGGGCGGAACTGATTTACCGTTCTCTATTACAGTCACCGCCAAAACCAAAGCGCAGCAGGACACTGCGGCGAAATACATTAATTACATTGTTTCTGACAAGGTTGCCGAAGCCTGGCTTAAAGCCGGTTTCCTGCCCGCCTCGGCAGATAAAAATGCCAAACTTCCCGCTGACAATCCGCTGCTGGCCGACGTGTACCAAGTCTGGACTACCGTCAATGCTAATGACGGACTGGGCCATTATGTCGACTGGGCAACGCCGACCATGGGTGACGTATTGAATGCCAACGTGCAACAACTGCTGGCCGGACGCATAACACCTCAGCAATTGACTGAAAAGCTTGACGAAAATTACCAGCAATACCTTAAAACCCTAAAGCATTAAGGCGAAAAGACAGCCCAAAATGTGACAACAGGCTAACGGGCCTGTTGTCACCTCTGTAAAGCAGAAGGTCATGATGAGGGTAACCATGAGGCATATCCATGCTCAATAAATCAATGCTGCAAAATATGCTTTTTGTTTTGCCGTCGCTGCTGATCTACGGCGTATTTCTGCTGGCACCGCTGCTGTTTTCAATCTGGGCGAGTTTTACTGCCTGGGATGGAACCTCGTGGCCTGTATTCATCGGCATACAGAATTTTGTTCGTATGTTTTCCGATGCAACATTCTGGACTTCCATTGCTAACAACGCCCTGCTGCTGCTGTTTTATACGCTTTGCCCGATAGTCATTGGCCTCGCGCTGTGCAGTTTCCTTAACGATACCCGTCACCACGTTGAGCGCAGCATGCTGCGTATTCTGTTTTTCCTGCCCTATATCATGCCAATGGCGGTGCTGGGTGTGGTGTGGCGCTGGCTGTACAACCCGGCATTTGGCCCGATCGATCAATTGCTGCGCGCCGTCGGACAGCCACAACTCGCCGTAGCCTGGCTGGGCGATTTTAACTGGGCGCTGCCTGCGGTGGGCTTCGTCGCAACCTGGTATTTTTTTGGCTTCTGCCTGGTGCTGTTCATGGCTGGTTTGCAACGCATGGATCCCTCACTGCTTGAGGCGGCGGAACTTGACGGATCAAGCCGCCGGCAGAAATTCATGCGCATTACGCTGCCGGCCCTAAAACCGGAAATCCGCGTCGCGCTGCTGTTGACAGTGATCGCGGGCATCAAATCCTTCGACCTGGTTTACGTCATGACCCATGGCGGGCCTGGTACTTCGACTCTGGTCACTAATATTTATATGTATCAACAAGGTTTTGACTTACGCCATTTTGGCTATGCCTCCGCTGTGGCGATTATCGGTATGGTGATGGTGTTTATTCTAAATGGATTCATCCATCTGGCACTCAGGGAGCGTCGTTAATGCGTAGCACTTCTCTTTTCTCGCGCAGTGTGATTTGGCTGATAGCAATAATGACTATTCTGCCCTTTTTGCTGGCCCTGATGACCTCTTTCAAGACCCAGGCAGAACTGTTTCAGGGAGCCTTCACCCTGCCGGGCAGCCTGCAACTCGGCAACTATCTTTCCGCCTGGCGGGAAGGTCATTTTAATGTTTACTTTCTGAATTCAGTGATTGTGGTCATTCCGGTGATCGTCATCAGCATTTTTGCCGGGATTTTGTCGGGATTTGGTTTTGCTTTTTTGCGCCTGCCGGGGAAAAAATTCCTGGCATTTTTGCTGGGGCTGGGCATGGTCTTACCTTCGGAAGCTTTTATTATTCCGCTTTATCATGAGTTGCACTGGATGGGCATGACAAACACTTATCTGGCGCTGATTATTCCGCAGGTTGCGCTTTCGATCCCCTTCAGCACGCTAATGGTCGCCACTGCGTTCCAGCAGGTGCCGAAAGAGCTGGTCGAAGCGGCTGTGATGGACGGTTCGAGCCGCAGCAAGATTTTGTGGGGGATATTGGTACCGGCTATCTGGCCAACGCTGTCAACGCTGTCGCTGTTACTGTTTATCTGGACCTGGAACGAGTTTCTGATCCCGCTGATCCTGGTCAATAAAGATGAACTGCGCACTTTGCCGATCGGCATGATGTTTTTCCAGAATAAAAACACCTTAAATATTCCGGAACTGATGGCCGGTGCCATGATTGCTATTCTGCCCATCGTGGCGGTATTTCTGGCATTTCAGCGCAAATTTATCAGCGGCGTGACGGAAGGTGCCGTCAAATAGAGCCAATATCTTCCCGCTGCCTTAAAAAATTCATCCTTAAAGGCGCTCATCTGCGCCTTTTTTCAGTCACCCCCTTTCGCTAGCAGGGCACTCACTCAGGCTTAAGCTTAATCAGCATATCCTGCGCGAATTGCTGTTTCAGTTCCTGCTTGCTTTTCGTAACGATCTGCCCGTCCGTGCCAATGCTCATATGCTGGGCATCAACATTGTGACGCGACTGGTACAGCATTACGGCCTGCAGGCTGTGTTCTTTCTGTTGCGGTGTCAGTGCGACACCATCGGGCCATTTCCCGAGTTCGACAGCCAGAGCGAGGCGTGCATAAATTTCCGGCGTCATCACATCAATAAGTTGATTAATTTCCATCTGGGCACCTCGTTTTCGTGCGCGATTATTCATACGGTTTGAATAATAGCTGAATCGATTTTGTCGGTTAGATTACATCACCATTTTCATACGCATTAACCGGCGGTTTTATCGCCGCTTTTGCCATCAGTGAAGCTCATTGAAGCAGAGTTTATGCAGTAACGCTCACCCGTCGGCTTCGGGCCATCCGGGAAAACATGTCCCAAATGGGCCCCGCAGCAGGTGCAGCGGATTTCAATACGCGCCATATTATGCGAATTATCAGTGAGATAATTTATCGCATCCGGGTGAACGGGTTGATAAAAACTTGGCCAGCCACATCCGGAATCGTATTTGGTATCAGAGTAGAACAAGGCTGAGTCACAGACCACGCAATGATAAATCCCTTCGCGGCGGTTGTGCAGCAGCTTGCCGGTGAACGGGGGTTCAGTGCCGCGTTTCTGTGTGACATAACGTTGTATTTCAGTGAGTTGTTCGAGTGTACAGGAGGATTTAGTTTCTATGCCCATAGTTTTCGTTCTCTGACGAATATAAAAATCAACGTAAATAACAGTTTATAATAACAAAAAATTAACAACGAGTCTGTCTGTTTTGTCCTAAACTGTATGGCATCAGCGTTAGCCAGCTTACAACTTGTGATGGCGATCACACTCTTGTTCATCCGGCTCTTTATATTCTGTTTTTCGCCCCCATGTGGTTGTGAGCCGATTAAAAAACCGGAACGTGCAATAAGCGAGCAGCAGTAGGTCGTCGCTTTGACTTACAGCAATAATTGACACGATTCCGCTTGACGCTCAGCAAGGTTTTTGTAATTTTACAACCAACCTTTTATTCACTAAAAAAATAGCTGGTGGAATATATGACTATCAAAGTAGGTATCAACGGTTTTGGCCGTATCGGTCGCATTGTTTTCCGTGCTGCTCAAGAACGTTCTGACATCGAGATCGTAGCAATCAACGATCTGTTAGACGCGGACTACATGGCATACATGCTGAAGTACGACTCAACTCATGGTCGTTTCAACGGTACTGTTGAAGTTAAAGACGGTCACCTGGTTGTTAATGGCAAAACCATCCGTGTTACCGCTGAGCGTGATCCAGCTAACCTGAAATGGAACGAAGTTAACGTTGACGTTGTAGCTGAAGCGACAGGTTTGTTCCTGGATGATGCAACTGCGCGTAAACACATCACTGCGGGCGCTAAGAAAGTTGTTCTGACTGGTCCTTCTAAAGACAACACGCCAATGTTCGTTATGGGTGTTAACCATAAAGAATACGCAGGTCAGGAAATTGTTTCTAACGCATCTTGCACCACTAACTGCCTGGCACCACTGGCTAAAGTTATCAACGACAACTTCGGTATCGTTGAAGCGCTGATGACCACCGTGCATGCAACTACCGCAACACAGAAAACTGTCGATGGCCCGTCTCACAAAGACTGGCGCGGCGGCCGCGGCGCATC
Organism: Rahnella sp. RFA10(1/100); assembly: GCF_004195115.1. Taxonomy (NCBI): domain Bacteria; kingdom Pseudomonadati; phylum Pseudomonadota; class Gammaproteobacteria; order Enterobacterales; family Yersiniaceae; genus Rahnella; species Rahnella sp. RFA10(1/100). Next base: position 221,709 of record NZ_SEWR01000001.1, on the reverse strand, counting down.
CCAGAACATCATCCCTTCTTCTACCGGTGCAGCTAAAGCTGTAGGTAAAGTAATCCCGGCTCTGAACGGTAAACTGACAGGTATGGCGTTCCGCGTTCCTACTCCTAACGTTTCTGTTGTTGACCTGACTGCACGTCTGGAAAAACCAGCTTCTTACAAAGAAATCTGCGCAGTAATCAAAGCAGCTTCTGAAGCAGGCGATCTGAAAGGCGTTCTGGGTTACACCGAAGACGACGTAGTATCTACCGACTTCAACGGCGAAAAACTGACTTCCGTATTCGATGCGAAAGCAGGTATCGCGCTGAACGACAACTTTGTGAAACTGGTTTCCTGGTACGATAACGAAACTGGCTACTCAAACAAAGTATTGGATCTGATCGCTCACGTTTCCAAATAATTGGTAATGTGGATGAACTGATTGAAGGGCGACGCAAGTCGCCCTTTTGCTTTCTGTCGGATGCACTTTTTTATCAGCACATGAGTGCGATCAAACAGACAGGTTTGGTTCATGTGTAGTCTTGGTTCAAAATCGTAATTGTTTAACCCTGACAGGACTTTAGATAATGACAGAACAACTCTTTTCTCTTCCGGTCGTAAATCAGATCTCTACCTCCGTCAGCCAGCGTCTTATCGACGAACTGCCGGTGCTCGTGGTTACCCATCCTAAAGTACGTGCTGCGATTGCCCTGCAAGGCGCGCATCTGCTGTCATGGCAGCCTGAAGGCGAAGCACCTGTACTGTGGATGAGCAGCGCCAGTGCGTTCAAAGAAGGCGTCGCGATTCGTGGCGGTATTCCCATTTGCTGGCCGTGGTTTGGTCCGGCAGGCAAACCTTCCCACGGTTTCGCGCGTAACGTGGCATGGGAACTGACTGATCATCAGGAAACTGCTGAAGGTGTAGTACTGACTTTAACGCTGAAAAGCTCCCCTGAAACGCTGGAGTTGTGGCCGCATGAGTTCACGCTGACCGCACGCTTCACACTCGGCTCAACCTGCCATATCGAGCTGGAATCTACCGGTGATTTCGAAGCCAACAGCGCCCTGCACACTTATTTCAACATTGGTGATATCGCCGGTGTCAGCATCAAAGGTCTGGGCAACAGCTTTATCGATAAAGTCGATGGCGCAAAAGCCAAGCAGGAAGAAGGTGACCTGACCTTCACGGGCCAGACTGACCGCATCTATACCCAGCCACAAGCCACCAGCGAAATCGTTGATCCGGTTCTGAAACGTACGCTGGTTGTTGCGCATGAAAATAATGCTGATGTAGTGGCCTGGAACCCGGGTTCAGCACTCTCGGTGAGCATGGCTGATATGCCGGATGATGGGTATAAAACCATGGTGTGTGTGGAAACAGCGCAGGTTTCCCAGACACATAAATCAACACATGCTGCCCCGGCGCGTCTGGCGGTGACCTTCTCAATCCGGAAATAACCGGTTTGTGGGGGTAATCAAGACGAAAAAGGGGCAATTTTGCCCCTTTTTGTCGTCAGAGGATTGATATGAAGGGCTGATGTCAGACCATGTCCAGCGGCGTTTTATGATCCGGCGCCGGAAATGCTGTGTCAATTCGTGCTATTTCCTCTTCCGTCAGGCTAAGCGTCAACGCCGCCGCATTCTCTTTCACGTGCTGGGGTTGTACCGCTTTAGGAATGGCGATGACATTACCCGTGCGTATTACCCAGGCCAGTGCAATCTGTGCACCGCTGACACCCCGTGTTTGGGCGATTTCCTGGATCACCGGTGCCGTCAGCACCTCGTGACGTAACTTTCCTGCCTGTGCCAGCGGGCAATAGGCCATCACAGGAACACTGTGCTCCTCACACCATGGCAGCAGGTCAAACTCAATGCCACGGGCCGCCGCGTGATACAGCACCTGATTGGTCATACATTCATTGCCACCGGGGATTTTCCACAACGCCTGCATATCGTCAGTGTCCAGATTAGAGACACCCCAGCGGCGAATTTTGCCCGATTGCTGCAATGTTTCCATCGCCGCGACAGTGTCATGTAGCGGAATCGAACCACGCCAGTGCAACAGATACAGATCCAGACAATCGGTTTTTAATCGCTTCAGACTCTGCTCACAGGCGGCAATCGCTTTCGCACCACCTGCATGGTGCGGATAGACTTTTGACACCAGAAACACATCATCGCGACGACCGGCGATGGCTTCACCTACCACCCTCTCCGCGCCGCCATCGGCGTACATTTCTGCGGTATCGATCAGCGTCATACCGCTATCCAACCCTTGCTGTAAGGCTTTCACTTCGGCACGGAGGTCGCTGTTCCGTTCCCCCATATACCAGGTACCTTGTCCGATTGCGGGTATTGTCGTGCCATCAGGCAACTGCACGGTTTTCGCTTTCATCTGTTTCCTCCGGTTGGGTCATGGGTGAAAAGCCCGTTGAACCATAAATGTGCAAATGGGGCGAATCGCCCCATTACTGTGCACATCACTCACCAGAACAGTGCATCAGATCAGAAGGTGTAAGTCACTCCCGTCCACAGTACGCCTGTCCATTCTTTTTCAATGATCGGGCTGTCAGTCACTTCACTGGACAGGCGCAGGTAGCGGCCGGTCACGAATCCTTGCCAGTCAGGCGTGAAGTTGTATTTAGCGGAAACTTCGACGTACGGGCTAAAGCTGTCGCCCGGGGAATAGCTTTCGAAGCCACTACGACGAGATTCGTCTTTGGTGACGCCATAATAATACTCATTGAGATTCGAGCTGAACCAGGTCACGCCAAAGCCCGGCACCACAGCCCAGTTAGCCCCTTTAATCGCATACAGATAACCCAGATCAGCGGTCATGCCGTTGCTGGTGTCAAGCGTATCGGCATTAAAGCTGGCGCGGACAGTCCCCCACTCAGCGTTATGCGAATAAGCCAGACCAGCCATCAGTGTTGAGTGACGTTTATCAAGTCGCTTCATGCGCTTATCATCGCTGTCACTTGGGTCGAAGCTTAATGGAAAGTAGCTGCCGGTGATGCTGAGTTTGTTGACGTCATCATTCCACAAGTAATAACCCGCCATCAGGGTGTGGAAGTAGAAGTCATCATTGTCGTAGTTGATGATCGGCACCGGGTAAACATGATCGTTATTCCCACGATACGGATCAGGGGCAACTAACGCTGAAGCACCCAGCTGCCAGGTCCCTGCAACGGCAACATGACTGCAAAGCACTGCCGCGCCGGCGAGTGACAGTGTTTTAAGATTAATCATTTTCATTGTCTTAATTCCATTAAGTAAAAAATCATCGCTAGTTTAAATGAACCGTAAACGTCGCGCTTAGCAATTTTCGGCCTATAAAAAGACATCTCCGGAAAAACCGTGGCGATCGCACAATTTAACTGCAAAATATGAAATAAAAATGACTAAAGAAACAACTTCCGCTCTGCAGAGCACGTCCTGTAAGGCTTTTCAGAGCATTCCTGATAACTGAGTCATTGATATGACTTAAAAAACGCCTAAACCATAGAGGAAATTTTCTTAATGCCAAACTACGCTTATAAATAGATGAAAGACTTAGCCTGAACGGTTGCCCGTCCCACCGGGTCTGACAGTGACACATCATCAAGACTGTCAGCTTTGAAGGGTTCTGCAAGTTGGCATAAGGGTTGCTGTAATCAGGTGGGAGATCTTTCTTCCGGGGGCGCTGAAAAAGCTCTCATTAACCTGTGCGTTACCCGAATATTTGGAATTACAGCACGTTGGTGGTTCCAGAGACGAAGGGTAAAATAACGAAGGACGGGCATCGTATGAACATATTTGACCACTATCGCCAGCGCTATGAGGCTGCCAAGGACGAAGAGTTCACACTGCAGGAATTTCTTACCATTGCACGGCAAGATCGCAGTGCTTATGTCAATGCGGCGGAACGTCTGTTGATGGCAATCGGTGAACCAGTGATGGTAGATACCGCGCTTGAACCACGCCTGTCGCGTTTATTCTCGAACCGTGTTGTTGCACGTTACCCTGCATTTGAAGAATTTTACGGCATGGAAGAGGCTATTGAACAGATTGTCTCCTACCTGAAACATGCCGCGCAGGGTCTGGAAGAAAAGAAACAAATCCTTTATTTACTGGGCCCGGTGGGTGGTGGTAAATCGTCACTGGCCGAACGGCTGAAATCCCTGATGCAACGCGTCCCGATTTACGTGCTGAGCGCCAACGGCGAACGCAGCCCGGTAAACGATCACCCGCTGTGCCTGTTTAACCCGCAGGAAGATGCGCATATTCTCGAAAAAGAATACAACATTCCGCCGCGCTATCTCGGCACGATCATGTCGCCATGGGCGGCAAAACGTCTGCATGAATTCGGGGGCGACATCACGAAGTTTAAAGTCGTGAAAGTCTGGCCGTCGATTCTCGAACAAATCGCCATCGCTAAAACGGAACCGGGCGATGAAAACAACCAGGACATTTCCGCGCTGGTCGGGAAAGTGGATATCCGTAAACTGGAAAACCACGCGCAAAACGATCCGGATGCTTACGGTTATTCCGGTGCATTATGCCGCGCAAACCAGGGTTTAATGGAATTCGTCGAAATGTTTAAGGCACCGATTAAAGTGCTGCATCCGTTACTGACGGCGACTCAGGAAGGTAACTATAACGGTACGGAGGGGATCTCCGCCCTGCCGTTCAATGGCATTATTCTGGCGCACTCCAACGAATCTGAATGGGTGACGTTCCGTAACAACAAGAATAATGAAGCGTTCCTTGACCGTGTATACATCGTCAAAGTGCCATACTGCCTGCGTGTGTCTGAAGAGATGAAAATCTACGATAAACTGCTCAGCAACAGTGAGCTCTCGCATGCCCCTTGCGCACCGGGAACCCTGGAAACGCTCGCGCGCTTTTCGATTCTCTCGCGTCTGAAAACACCAGAAAACTCCAGCAGCTATTCCAAAATGCGGGTGTATGACGGTGAAAGCCTGAAAGATACCGATCCGAAAGCCAAGTCCTATCAGGAATACCGCGATTATGCGGGCGTGGACGAAGGCATGAACGGGCTGTCGACACGTTTTGCATTTAAAATTCTCTCCCGTGTTTTCAACTTTGACCATGCCGAAGTGGCCGCCAACCCGGTTCATCTGTTCTACGTGCTGGAACAGCAAATCGAGCGTGAACAGTTCCCGCAGGATATCGCCGAGAAATATCTGGAGCACCTGAAAGGTTATCTGATCCCAAAATACGCTGAGTTTATCGGCAAAGAGATCCAGACCGCTTATCTTGAGTCCTACTCAGAATACGGACAAAACATTTTCGACCGTTATGTCACGTACGCTGACTTCTGGATCCAGGATCAGGAATACCGCGATCCGGATACCGGACAACTTTTCGATCGTGAATCGCTGAATGCCGAGCTGGAGAAAATTGAAAAACCGGCCGGGATCAGTAATCCAAAAGATTTCCGTAACGAAATCGTCAACTTCGTGCTGCGTGCCCGCGCTAATAACAGCGGCCGCAATCCAAACTGGACCAGTTACGAAAAACTGCGCACGGTGATTGAGAAAAAAATGTTCTCAAATACCGAGGAATTACTGCCAGTTATCTCGTTTAACGCCAAGACGTCGACTGATGAACAGAAAAAACATGATGATTTTGTCGACAGAATGATGGAGAAAGGATACACACGTAAACAGGTCCGCCTGCTGTGTGAATGGTACCTGCGCGTGAGAAAATCCTCATAACAGAAGATCGTTGGCAACGTCGTTTGGGGGAAATATGACGTATTTTATTGACCGCCGGCTGAATGGCAAAAATAAAAGCGCGGTGAACCGCCAGCGCTTTTTGCGCCGCTATAAGTCGCAAATCAAACAGTCGATTGCCGAGGCCATCAACAAGCGTTCGGTCACCGACGTGGATAGTGGGGAGTCGGTTTCGATCCCCAATTCCGATATCAACGAGCCCATGTTTCATCAGGGCCGCGGTGGCTTGCGCCACCGTGTTCACCCAGGCAATGACCACTTTGTACAGAATGACCGCATCGAACGACCGCAGGGGGGCGGCGGCGGCGGCAGTGGTCAGGGCGAAGCCAGTCAGGACGGTGAAGGCGAAGATGAGTTTTCATTCCAGATTTCAAAGGACGAATACCTCGATCTGCTGTTTGAAGATCTGGCGCTGCCAAACCTGAGAAAAAACCAGCACAAGCAGCTGAATGAATTCAAAACCCACCGCTCCGGTTACACGTCTAATGGCGTGCCGGCCAATATCAGTGTGGTACGTTCTTTGCAAAACTCGCTGGCACGCCGTACGGCGATGACCGCGGGTAAAAAACGGGAGCTGCGTCAACTGGAATCGACGCTGACCGAGGTCGAGCACAGCGAACCGGCACAGTTACTGGAAGAAGAACGGTTGCGCAAAGAGATTGCTGAGCTGCGGGCAAAAATCGCCAAAACGCCGTTTATCGATACCTTTGATTTACGTTACCGTAACTACGAACGTCGCCCCGAGCCTTCCAGCCAGGCGGTGATGTTCTGTCTGATGGATGTCTCCGGTTCGATGGATCAGGCAACCAAGGATATGGCCAAACGTTTCTATATCCTGCTTTATCTGTTCCTGAGCCGGACGTACAAAAACGTCGATGTGGTCTATATCCGTCACCATACACAAGCTAAAGAAGTGGATGAACAGGAGTTCTTCTACTCGCAGGAGACCGGCGGCACCATTGTGTCGAGTGCCCTGAAACTGATGGATGAAGTCATTCAGGAACGCTACGACCCGGCGCAGTGGAATATTTATGCCGCGCAGGCCTCCGATGGCGATAACTGGGCTGACGACTCCCCGCTCTGTCACCAGCTTCTGGCACAGAAGATCCTGCCGATGGTGCGTTATTACAGCTATATCGAAATCACCCGCCGCGCCCACCAGACGCTGTGGCGTGAATACGAAGTGCTACAGGAGAAATTCGATAATTTCGCTATGCAGCATATCCGCGAGCAGGAAGATATTTATCCGGTATTCAGGGAGCTGTTTCATAAACAAGTTCAAGAACGCTGATGTTTAGCCTTTAAAACAGCTGGTTAAGTGGCATTATCCAGCTGTTTTTCCTCTTCCCAAGCGCCTTTCCCTTTTCAATGAGAGCAGATATTTACCCTTCATTCTGGGGAAGCGCTCCTCTCTGCAAAATCTTTTCTTACGATTGCCTATGAGGCCATGACGTGTATGAATGAAAATATTACGTCCTTGTAAGCACATTCTGCTGCTAACTAGGTGCATCATATAACGGATCTTTAACGCCATTACCAGCCCACTGCGCTTCACTCGCCAGAGACTTATTTAGATTCAGGCACTCATCGCCCCCAGACTGCGCAATATCTTGAACAACTCCAGCAGTTTCTTAGCACCAACTGAATTTTAAATATTTATAGCTAACAATTCCCGATTGTCTTGATATGCGGGGCGCTTACAGATCGTCTTTGCCCGCCAGTAAGTCACCTACAGATGCTTTTACAGGCTGAAAAATAAAACTGAGCTTTTGCGAAGCCTTTGACACGGACGCGGCAGCGAAATGGATGAAGCATTACCCCGGCGGCCTGATGTTTGCCGAGTAATCACACCCTCATCCCCGGCCAGCGCCGGGGTTTTTATTTTAACGCTAGGGTGTCGGGGCATGGCCCTGACCGGATGGTTTCGTCATACCGTCGGCATGACGGTAATGACAAAACATTTCCAGCCCGGTTGCTGAAGCATTTCCAGGCAACCGCCAAAGATCACGAACAAGAGCAATGGGATGAAGGCAGCACGGAGAGTCTGACCGGTAAAAATAACGTTCCCGGCGCGAGGGCTAGGACGTTTTTAACGTTAAATAGGTTCACTTGTTTCTAAAACTGCTTCCTTATATCCTTCAAGATTACTACTTAACCAATTTTCGTTCTGACGCTTCACATGAAACTTAACCACTGCACCAAATTCATCATGAGAAATAATCACATTTAATTTCTGGGACTGATTGTATTTTTTCCAGCAAGCTAATATTTGCTCACAAAATAAAAATGAGTAATCCAGATACCGTTCGGATACATAATCATCAATATGAAAAGAGTTTACAAAACATTCAACCCCTGTCCTATCAGGGAAATTATCTAACCCTTGGTAATTTTTGTATAGAGAGCGTAAAAAAACACAGCCGTTATCTTCTAAAAAACCGCCATTAATCCATGACTGCAAATCATCAGGAAGAGATAACCCCCTCCAATCTGCAACCTTCATTTCCTTTTCCATCAAATAATTACACTTCATTTCTTCTCTCCTAAATACTGAGTCAACCCTTTATTGATCGCCTTCTTAAATGATGGGTCATTCAATAGATTATTTACCGACTTAGGTGCATCGGGGAATGAATCCGTCTTGGGATCATAAAGATATTTATTATCCTTATTATCTTGATAATGTAGTTGCCCCGCTCTTTGTCCTGGTGCAGGATTTTCAACATCTATTCGTTCCTTACCGGCACCTTTCCATATAGTTTTACTGGACGTCTGAACTCCATTGGCCCCCAACATATGCCCATCAGCCAAATAAGCCAAGTCATCCTTATTCGGCCCATCCGGGATCGGCGTCGTGGTGGTATTTCCGGCAGTAGACGGTGCGCCATCGGTATTTCCGGTATGACTGGCTCCGTTCTTATCCGACTGATCCGGGGTCGTCAGCGTGGTGGCTGTGCTCTCCGCCGGGGCCGGATTTTCGAGCTTACCGCCGGTCGGATCTTTATCCGCTATCGGTAACTCCGTATGCCCCGGTCCACGGGTGCCGTCACGCACCGCGCACTGTTCGCGGGTACCTTCACAAGTATATCCCGCACCTTGATCTTCTTTAGTATCCTGTTGTTGCTGGCTTCCATTTCCAATTGCACCAGAGATTGCTGCATTCAGTGCAGATGCAGTGCTGCCTAATGCCAGCGCATTATTCTCAACCGCATTCTTCCCCGCCTGCGCCCCTGTCGTCGCAGAAGACAGGTTATTGCCCGCTGTTGCTCCGGCAACACCCGCCGCCAGCGTACTCAGTAAGCTGATTTCCTGCCGGTCGCTCTGCGAAAGTTTATCTATATCCGCCTGAGTGGTCGCATGGTAATAATATTCCGCTATATAACGCGCGGCAAGTTCACCACTGAACGCGCCGGCAGCACCCGCTGCTGCATTGCCTCCGGACATTTGCGCTGCTACAGCGCCCCAGACGGCATGGGCCATCGCATTAGCCGCGACATTGGTCGTACCGTCGTCATTCAGCGTGTGACTTTTGATTTCCCGGGCAATCAGCGGGCTTATTCCCCCTGCGATTTACGGCAGACTTCAGGCACCGGTGTTCCCTGCTCGGCCTGTTTTAGGGCAAAAACACTCTGCTCTTCGGTGAATCGTGACTTTTTCATCGGCACATCCTCCGTTCAGGGGAGTCATTATCATGCCGGAATCCTGTTTCTGAATGGGGCAGGATTTTGGGGTAAGGTCAATATTCGGGGTCAGGGTCATAAACGTGGAAGAGACGTGTTTTGGGTGTGCTAATATCTCAGGCATCACACCCATGGCAAACATAATTAGGGCAATCATGGACAGCAAGATGCTTAACGAAATAAGTAAATTTCTAAGTTATATTTTACGTCATAAACCTGACACCATCGGATTGCAACTTGATGTAGAAGGCTGGGCAGATATCAATACTTTGATTCTCGGCGCGGCGAAAGAAGGCCGCGTACTTGATCAGGCAATAATTCAGACAGTAGTAAATAGCAGTGATAAGAAACGTTTTACTCTCTCCGAAGATGGCCAGCGTATTCGTGCAGTTCAGGGACATTCTACACCAGACGTGAACCTTCAATATATGGAGAAAAAACCGCCAGAATTCCTCTACCATGGCACTGCAACACGCTTTCTTGAATCTATTCTTCAGCAAGGATTGATTGCAGGTTCACGTCACCATGTGCATCTATCACAAGACATAACCACAGCCGTAGCTGTCGGACAGCGATATGGAAAGCCTGCGGTGCTAAAAGTTGAAGCCCTGCGGATGCACCAACAGGGATTCAACTTTTTTCAGGCTGAGAATGGCGTATGGTTAACGAACCATGTCCCCAATTTTTTCATATATCAGGAATAGCCATTGTCTTTGTCTTCGACTTGCTCGGCTTTATAGCGGGAAGACTCTTCTTTGGCAGCACTAAACCATTCAGAGAAACCAGAATAAGACAAATTATCCCAAGGACTTAACTTCGGTTTTGAATAATCATAAATCCGGACACCCGTAGTGCCATCCTTACCTCCCCCATCAAAACAAGCAAGAACAACCCAGCCATCATTATACAGCCCTGACTCATCTTGAATAATTGCAAAGGGAACCAGGGCAGCCCCCGAAAACTTCAAAAGCATCGAGCTGTAATAAAAAAGAGATGTCGCCATATCTTTCGATAGAAGCCGCCAAGGCTCTATATCTAAAAACTCATCAGCTAAAACCACATCTAAATAATCAACAGGGAATTCAAAACTATTGGGTAAAATTGGAAGGTCGTACAAAAAAGGCTTCATTATTTAGCACCTCCAGAAATACGTGGTGGTTCTGTTGAACCGTAAGGATTAGAAGTAGAAAACCCCCCTGACTGTTTGTTTATACGACCAGTAATGGCCTCACCCCAAGTATTAAAATTCTGCCACCCTCTAGCCTCTTGAATAGCTGGCGTCAATGGATCATCAAATCCACGGACGCTAGCTTTAACGTCGATCCCCGCCTCTCTGGCCGCGGCAATTCGAGTGTTATCCATGCTAGTCAGCTTGCCATCAGGCATTTTAACGACGTCAACTGGATCACCTTTCCAACCATTAGTCCGCATGCTTTGTACCAAATCGTCGTATGTGTAATTTTTACCCGTGTCTCGGTCAGTTTTATTGAATGAAAAGCTATTTTGCGAGAACCGAATATCATCAGCCGCATGGAATGTGACACTGCCAGCGCCTTTTGTACCTACATCGGCAGTAACTGACGTCGCTTTTCCTACTCCGCCAATCCCCGCCGCGCCCACCTGCGTCAGACCATAAATCCCTTCCGAGTACTCCGGAGAAACGCCCAATCCTTCAAGTAAATACGCACCGCTGGTTTTCTGGTTGATGCCTGACAGGAAACTATTAGCACCCGCGTAAGCCGTATCTATTCCAGAGGCTGCCAGATAAGTACCCGCCAGGCAAGCCACGCCGGTCGTGCACATTGCCATGCCGCCCAGCGCCTGCAGCTCTCCTCCGGTGGTTTGCACCAAACCACCTAAACGCGTCCCCACACCGTAGTGAGATAGCGCATCCCCGGTTTGATCACTAACCGAATACCCGAACATCGGCAAACTGGCGCTGGCATAGCTGCCCATTGCGTAGATCAGCTGGTTGCCGCTCTGTGATGCCAGTAGTGTACGCTCACTGGCATACGCATCACTGTTACCTAACTGTTCCAGCGCCTGCGCTTTCACATAATCCGCAGAACCTTCCGCAAACTCAGCGGAACATTTCACCAGCGCACAGGCCGCCGCTTTCAGACGCGCTTCTTTATCTTTATCCCCCCCGGACAATTGCTTGATCCGGGCTACTTCATCCGGGTGTAACTGGCGGTTATAGCGTTCAGCATCCAGTGAGACGGCTGCGCCGGACTGTGCACCGGTCGTTCCGCCAATAATTCCGCCAATTGCACTACCACTTAACGTGGCGGCCCACTGGGTGATAGCCCCTCTTTCATTGCGGTCCAGTTGTGTGTTGTTACTCAGATAAGTATCGATCATCTGACTAAACGCTTCGCTGCTCATCCCGGCCAACCCGCCGGCCAGCGCATTGCCGCCGCCGAAACTCGCCTGGATTGCACCTATCACACCGTGGATCGCGGCTTTTTCGGGGCTATTCGGTCCCCAGCCCATCGCCTCACCAAGATCACCGGCAGCTGAGTTCGCCATCTGCCCGAACACCGCCGCCAGTTCCTGTTGCTCGGCAATTTTCTTCTCATCGAAGATCTTATCGATATGACCATTGGCGTTGTCGGTATCGCGGCTTAGCCCTGCAATATCCTGCGTCTGCTTCTCACTGTCTCGGATGACGATACTGCCCGCAGCAATGGCCGATTGCGTTGTACCTGAAGCGTCACCGCTGCTCTTAACACCAATAACAGGGACAACGCCGCCGCCGTTAACCCGCTCGCCTTTATTATTTTTTTCCGATGAAAAGCCACCGGCAAGCCCTTGGCTACTGGCACTGTACTGCGCTTCGTTATTGATATCGCTCCAGCCCAACGAACCGGTATCAAGAAGGTTCTTATCGGCTGTTGCAGTGCTCGCTATGACTGCACCACCCAGTTGGGTATGGTTGCCTACCGTAATATCGAACCCTTTATCCCCGGCAAACAACCCGCTTTGCTCACCAACGCTGGCATAGTCGCTGTCGGTTTTACTTTTATTAATACTCAGTGAGGCTGAACCGGTCATTGACCCGAAAGTGAAACTGGCGCCGCCACTCACACTTTTCTGCTGGCTGTGGTACTCGTCAGTATCCTGCAGGCTGGTTATGGTCAGATCGCGCCCCACCTCAGCAGTGATTTTTTCACCCAACACCTGCGCACCGGAAATAACCGTATCCCGTCCGCTGCTCAGGCTCAGCCCATCACTGGCGTTGACCCGCGTATTAACATATTCGGTACTCTTACCGTCAGCCGTTCCTTTTGACTGGTAACCGCTGGCCGACACACCAATTCCCGTTTCCTGACCCAGCGATATATGCACACCGACATTCCAGCCGCTGCTGTTATTCTTACTGGTTTGCTCGGTGTTGTTCGATGCGGCATCCAGCAGCAGATCATTCTGCGCCACAAGGGTGACATTATTGCCCGTCACACCACTGCCGCTGATATGAAGATCACCGCTGGTACCTTTGTTACCCGTAGCCACCAGCGTGGTATTTCCGCCTGCGCTGAGGGTGCTCCCGCGTACCTGATTTTGTGTGGAACTGGATTCAGATGAGCTTTTACTCGAACCTACGCTGAGTTCCACCTTCACGGCGTTCAGATTGCCCTGGGCTACATCAGTCGCCATGGAAGAGGCACCCGCGACAGCTATCCATGCGTTATCTGCTGCCTGCACGGCATACAGCGTTTTCAGCCGTTCGTCGCTGACCTCCCCACTTCGTTTGAGTGTGCTGTTCGCTGCAAGAATGGCATCGGTCACCGGGCTGGACACTGACAATGTCAGACCGCTCTTTTTCTGTTCGTAACTCTCTTTACGTCTCAACAGATCGTTACCGGGGTCAACCACAATTTCGCCCGCGACAACGTTCAGGTTTTTATCGGCAATCACATCCGCGCCGCTGATATGTGCTTTTTCACCCGCGATAATATTTGCGTTACCGCCGGTTGAACCAATAGTGCTGACACTCTGACTTTGCGTGGTGCCATCTTCATTGAGCTGATGTCGCGATTGTGCGCTGCCGATGGTTACACCAAAACCTCCCGTGCCCATCAGCCCGCTTTTTTTAGTCTCGCTCAGGCGGTAGCTGGAACTGGTATCGGTGGCTGCAAGGATATTGACATCTTTCCCCGCTTTCAGCGTCACATCCTCGTCACCGACCACGGATGAACCTTTCACCGTCAGGTCCTGCCCGGCAACAACTGACACCTTGTCGCCACTCAGCTGCGAGGCTTTTTCAGTAGTGGCATAGTCCTCAGCGACCGTGTGCGTGGTCGTGCTGGAGAACAGGTGTTTCTTGGTTTTAGTTTTTTCGTCGTAGCTGTACTGGCTTTCCTGTGCGGTAGTGATATTCACATCCCGCCCGGCGTTCAGGGTCAGGTCGCCGGTGGCCTGTACTTGCGCAGCCTGTGTCGTAATGTCACGCCCGGCGGCAATGCTGGTGCTTCCGCCGCTCACCACTGCTGTCCCTTCCTGCCCGACATTTTCACGGATACTCACGCTTTTGCTGCCGTGGGTTTCGCTGTAGGTGCTGGTCTGCTGCGCGTTCAGGTTGACGTCGCGACCGGCGCTGAGTGAGGCGTTGAGATCGGCGGTCAGTTGCGCCGCCTGCGAGTTCAAATCCCGGCCTGCACTGAGCGTCAGGTCGCCGCCGCTGCTCACCACCGTGCGGGTGGCGTTGTTGCTGTCAGCCTGATTTTTTCCGCTGGTCTGATGGCTGCTCTGGTCCATCGTGTTGAGGTTGATGTCGTTAACTGCTGCCAGCGTGGCGTCGCCTTTAGCGGTCACGGCGCTGCCCGCCACCGTCAGGTCGTGCCCCGCGCTGGCCGATAAATTACCGCCCGCGCTGACCGTGCTGGCCTGGCTGTCGGTGGTCTGCGCGCTGCTTTTCGCCGTGGTTTTGCTGGTGCTGAGCGCGTTGCCGGTGATGTTAACGTCGTTCAGCGCCACCAACTGCAGGTCACTGCCCGCCGTGAGCCGGGCGCCGGTGTTGTTGATGTCGTGACCGGCGGTAAGCGAGAGCCCGTCAGTGGCCGAGATACCGGCCACGTCGCCGGTCTGGGTCTGGCTGAAGGTCAGCTGAGACGTTTTGCTTTTGCTGGTGGTCGGCGCGGCCGTCCACTGCTGCGCCTGCGTGACGTTGTTAATATCGCCGCTGACCGAAGCCAGTGCCACGGTCTGTCCGCTAATCGAAGAACCGATATTATTGATATCACCCAGCGCGCTCAGCTGCAGGCTGCCGTTAGAGGCAATCAGCCCGGCGCTGAGGTTATCCAGCGAACTGCTGCTTTTTGCGGCCAGTTCCGTCTGGGCCTGCAGGGTACTGCCCGCGTTGACGATATGCCCGGCGTCGAGATTGACGGTGTTCCCGGAAATCACGCTGCCGGTCACCGCGTGGGTGTCGTTGGCAGAAAGATAGAGTTTAGGGGCCAGAACCGTCTGGCCGTTGACGGTGGTTTTTTCCCACCAGACGATGCTTTTGGTCAGGGCCGCGACCTGTTCCGGCGACAGGCTAACGCCAAGTTGCAGACCCAGACCGGCCTGCTGTTCGGCGGCGTTATCAATCAGATACTGCATCTGCGCGAGGTCTGACCCTGTGCCGCCGACGTAGCGCTGCCCGGTCTGACTGAGCACGGCGTTATCGACATAACGGGTATCGAAGGCGGCATCGCCGAGGAACTTATAGTCATAGTCCGGCGTCAGCTTCAGCCGGTCCATAAAGTAGGCCGAGCCGAGAAATTTGCTCTCGTCGGTATAGACCGGTGCCGTTTCAATGCGCGGGTTGGACGGCGTGCCGGGCTGAACCGCAGGCGTCAGCGTGCCGGACGTCGGGTGCGCGAGATAATCATTAAGCGCATTAAACAGCGAAGGATCAGTTTTCCCCAGACTGCCCAGTTGCGGGTTGGTAGTGATCAGATACGGGCTGGCAGGATTAGTGCTCGCCACAAGCAAACCGTTATTGCCGGTCGGCAGCGGGTAATCCGTCAGCGCAGCGCCCTGATTGCCAATCTGCTTTAACGCATCGGTGACGGAATTGTTCCACTGAACGGATCCGACGGTCAGGTTTTGAGCGGATGCCAGCTGTTTGCTTTGCGAACCGCTGACCGGTTGCAGGCCCGACGTGCCGTTCAGTGACGGTGCGCTTATCGCATGGGATAAACCGCCTGCGTTAGCAGAGGTCGTGGTATTGCTGATGTTATTACTGAAACTGGCGTTAACCGCCCCACCGGCCTGAATAACGGCGCGGAGACCTTCGCCGGTGCTGAGGGTTTCGTAAGCGGGTCCACCGGTTAATGTGTAGGTAAACTTATCCCCTAAATCCGTCCTGTACTCTACCCCCCTTCTTTTCCCTTTCCGGATATCAGGGATAACGGTGGCATCGGCCGGTTGCACCCCTGTTGTGCCACTGTACTGATAGGTCAGGTACTCATTCTCAATGCTGTTTTCATAGGACTGGTTGTTCAGGTTGGTGCCGGAAAGCGTTATGTTGGTTCCGGCAAGAACAGTACTGGCAATATTATCTAACGTGTCGCCAGATATCGTTAAATTGCGGTTTGCGGCAATGCGGCCCGCCCCGCCGCTGGCAATGGCGGTTACAGTGGAAGTACCTACAAGAAATTTTCTGTCAGAGGCAGCTTTCGTAGGCGCTAAACCAACAAAAGTATATTCTTCTTCAGCGCCGTCTCCTTTGCCATTGCTCCCACCGGTGTGACGCCAGCCCGTTCCGGTATAAACCCCAATTTCATCATCATCTAACAAGCCGAGCTGAATGCTCATCGTGGCCTGCCCCAGCGATGCCGGGCTATTCGCCGCCTGATAGGTACTCGACGTGCTCAACCCGTCCCGCTGATTCAGCAAATGCCCGGTATTGATGGTGATATCGCCGTTAGTAGTCTCAATATCCCCCGACGTGTTGACCACTTCGCTGTTGGCGTTGCCCGCCGCGTCCCGCTGCAGCCACAGGCTGTTGCCTGCCAGAATATCGCCGTAGTTATTGTGAATACTGTCGGCCAGCAACTGCATGTTGTTACCGGCGTACAGCAGCGCGCTGTTGGTCAGTTGCCCGGCTGCGGACATCACCACGTTGCCCGCCCCGCCGACAAAGCCGCTGTTGTTAAGCACGCCACGGCTGGCCAGGCGGATATCCCCGCCGGACTGCACGCTGCCGCTGCCGTTGAGCTGGATGCTGCTGGCGTCCACGCCCACCGTGCCACCGCCGCCGCGCAACTGACCGCTGTTGGTAAAGTTGCCCGTGGAACTGAGCTGGATGCCGTTGCCCTGCAGGGTGCCGAGCACGTTCAGGTCGCCCTGCGTGCTGAGGCTGAGGGTCTGCCCTGCCGCCAGCGTGCCGGTCTGGGTAAAACCCGAACCGAGTTGCAGCGTCATATCCCCCAGCGCCAGCAGGCTGCCCGCCTGATTGAGCACCGGCGTCACCAGCGTCAGGTTGCCTGCGCTGTAAAGTCTGCCGCCCGCCTGGTTGTCGGCGTTCTGAACGTTAAGCCCCAGCGACTGGCTGCCCAATACCGTGCCGGTGTTATGCAGTTCGTTACCGGTCAGCGTCAGCCGGTCGCCCTGAAGCTGGCCCTGATTGGTCATCTGCGTGACGTTCAGCGCGCTGTCGCCCTGTCCGGTCAGCGTACCGCTGTTGTTGAGCGTGCCGCCGGTCAGGGTCAGGCCCTGCGCCTGCAGCGTGCCGCTGTTGGTCAGCACCGGTGCAGACACCGTCAGCCTGCCGCCGGTCAGTAAGGTGCCCTGGTTGTTGAGATTATTGGAAAGGGTCAGATGAGTGACGCCGTCGCCCTGCAGTTGCCCCTGATTGAGCAGCGTCTGCGCGCCCAAATCTAACGTTCCCTGACTGCGCACGGTGCCGCCGCTCAGGTTGGTGATGCCGTTTTGTACCGTGCCCTGCAGGCTTTGCTGGCCCTGTAACTGCCCGGCGTTTAAAATGCTGTTGGTGGTGAGCGTCAGGTTACCGGCCTGAAGAGTGCCGCTGTTAGCAATATTCCCGGCGTTCAGCGTGGCGGTGCCGCCGCTGAGTAATGTGCCGCCCTGCTGAACCTGAAGTTGCCCGCTGAGCGTGGCCGTAAGCGCGCTGACACCGCTGATGCCGCCGCTGCTGGTCAGCGCATCACCGGTCAGGGTCAGGTTATCCGCCGACCAGTTCCCCTGATTATTCAGGTTCGCCGCCTGCAAAATAGCCAGACCGGTGGAAATGATTTTGCCCTGCGCCTGCGTGTTGAGCGCACCGGTCAGGTTGAGGTTGGCGCGCGAGGCGGTCTGGATCGCGCCGTTAAGATCTAACTGACCGCCGTGTACATCGGCGCTGTCGGCCTGCCAGTTGCCGTTGTTGGTGACGTGCGCGGCGGTGACGGTGAGTGCGCCCTGCGTCAGCATCTTGCCGGACGTGGCGTTGGTTAAATCCTGCTGCAGCTGCGCCGTAAGGCCCTTCAGGCCAATCAGGTTGCCGCTGTTGTCTGCGTTGTTCGCCGTAAGCGCCAGCGTGTCGCCCTGGATTTGCCCCTGATTGGTCAGATGGTCAGCCGTCACCGTGGCGGTTTTATCGCTGAGCAACTGGCCGCTGTTTTCCAGCGTGGCGGCGTTCACCGTGACATCACCGGATGAGAGCAGGCTGCCGCTGTTGGTGAGATCCCCCTGCATCTGTGCGTTCAGGCCATTCGTGCCTAATGCCGTGCCGCCATTGGTCAGGCTGTTGCCGGTCAGGGTAAGCTGGCTGCCCTGTAAACGTCCCTGATTCTGGGTATCACCCACCCGCACCCCCAGCGTGCCGCCGGACAATACCTGCCCCTGCGCGCCGTTGGTTAAGGTGCTGGCGGTAAGCGTGGTGCCGCCGTTGCCCTGCATCAGCCCGTTATTGCTGATACCCGTGGCATTCACGCCGACCGTTTGTGCCAGAAGCTGGCCGCTGTTGGTCACAACCGGTGCCGTCACGGTCAGACCATTACCCGCCGATATCACGCCGGTGCCCTGATTGGTCAGGCTGCCGGTGACATTCACGCCGACGTTACCGCCCGACACGTTGCCCTGATTGACCAGCGTCTGGCCTTCCAGCGTCATCTGGCTCAGCGCAGACAGGCTGCCTTGCTGCTGCAAGGTACCGGCTTTCACATGCAGGCCGTCGTCGGCGGTGATGGCACCGCTGTTGGTCAGCGAGGTGGCCGTGATATCCACAGTGTCCGCGCCCAGCGCCGCGCCGTTGGTCAGCGTACCGGCCTGCACCGTCAGCGTGCCCGGTGTCACCAGTTTCCCGGCCAGATCGGCTTTTTCAGACGCACTGATCCCCAGCGCGTTTTTACCCTGCGTCTGCGAGCCGTTGCCGGTGGTGAGCTGTTGCGTGGTCAGCGCCGCGTTGCCGTCGGCGGAGAGAAAACCCTTTAAGTTCGCAGTATCAGTCTTCAGAGCCACATCGCCCTGGCTGGACTGTACCGATCCGGCGCGGGTGGTCAGCGCGGTGGCGTTAAACGTCGCCCCCTGCGTGCCGGTCAGCGTGCCGCCCAGATCCGCCTGTGCGGTGTTGAGTGTCAGCTGACCGCCAGCCAGTAAGGTTGCCGTATCACCGTTGGTCACGCCGTCCCGCACGGTCAGCGCTAAGTCGCCGCGGGTACCGGTCAGCCCCTGATTATTGAACTGACTGAGGGTCAGCGTCTGGTCACCGCCGGACTGCGCCGTGCCGTTGTTATTGAAGGTGTCGCCGTCAAGCTGCTGCGTGCCGAGAGACTGCAGCAGGCCGTTATTGGTCAGGGTGCCGAAGCTGAACTGACCGTTGCGGTTGGCGGCCAGCGTGCCGCCGTTGCTGAAATCGTGTGCGGTAAAGTTCAGATCACGCCCGGCAATCAGGCTGCCGGACCACTGCCCGCCGCTGGCAACAGTGGCCTGCACGTCATTTTGTGCGGAGGTTTTACCACCCTGTGCGGCATTAAGCCGGTCAGCGTTAATCGAAAGAGTATTGCCCGCGCTGGTGGTGCCATCGAGCTGTTGCTGAGCGGAGGATAACTGCATATCACCGGTTGAAGCCAGCGAACCGCTGCCGGTCACCTGCAATGTACCGCCACCGGCTTCCAGCGTGTTGCCGTCGAGCGCACCGGCCAGCGTGGCGCTGCCGGTTGCCGTCAGGGATAAATCTTTATCGCTGTGAACGGACCCCTGCGCCCCGACGGACAGATCCGTAGCGTTCAGGCCCACGTTGCCGGAGGTCGACAGCTGGCCGCCCAGCGCCTGCTGCGCGGCATTGAGCTGAATATCGCCGAGGCTGGTGATCAGCGAGTGTTGCCCGGCGTTCAGGGAAGTACTGTTGAGCGTCAGGCCATTTTTGCCGGTCAGTGTACCGTCCACGTTCATCTGACCGCCGCCGATGTTCAGCCGGTCACCGGCAAACAGCGAGCCTTGTTCACCCACGTCCATCTGGTCCGCAACCTGTAAATCCAGCCCCTGCTGCGAGCCGATCAGCCCCTGATTGCTGAGGGTATTAGCGGTGATGTTTTGCGCGCCGCCGGACTGCATTTTGCCGCTGTTGTTCAGGGCCGACGCACTGACGGTCTGTGCGCCCTGCGCCTGGATCAGCCCGCCGTTGGTCAGCGTTTGTGCCCGCAATTGTGCGTTACCGCCCGCCACCAGTGTGCCGTTGCTGGTGAGGTCACCCGCCGATGTGAGCGCCATATCGCCGCCCGACTGCTGGGTACCGTTAAGGGCGATGGCCTGCGCATTCGCCGTCAGCTTGCCGGTGGCGGTCGCATTACTCAGCGTCAGCCTGCCGCTGGCATCAATCTGCATATCGCCGACCGACGCGTTCAGGTTGCCAAGGTTGACCCCGACGCCCTTGTCGCTGGAGACCAGATGAATGCGGTTGGCGTACATACCGCCAAGCGCGCCGGTGTCAATCGCCACCGCCGGTACGCCTGCGCCGGATATCGGCGTGGCATTACCCTGCGCATCGACGTGATTGGCACCCAGGGTGACGTTCAGGTCTCTGGCGTACAGCCCGGCGTTAATCTGCGCGGCGCGGGAAATCAGTGAAAAAGAGTCGCTCGTGCGGGCATCCAGCCCCTGACCTTCAACCGTGATCGCACCCTGCGTGACGTCGAGGGACTGGAGCGAACCGTCCGCGCCCAGCACCGGACGGCCGGTGGTCAGCGTGGCGTTCGGGGTGTTGAGGAAGCCGCAGCCGTTACAGGTGATGCCGTAGGGGTTGGCGACCATGACGTTGGCGGCTTTACCGGCGACCTCCATGTAGCCGTTAAGCTGCGAAGGGTTCGACGACACCACTTCGTTAATGATGCCCTTCGCTTCCTGACCTGCCGTAAGATTGGGGTTGTTCTGTATCAGCCCGCCCAGCTGAGTCCGGGTCAGTTTACCGGTGGCATTATTGAGGATGAGGCCCTGCTGGCCGACGTTGAAATCATTGTATTTGTTATGCGAAATCCCGGACTGATTCGGGGTGGCGATGTTCACCACCGGCACGCCGTTACCCGCCTGATCGGTGCGGGTGTTGCCTTCGGCTACCGTGATACCCGCCGCAAATGCGGGCATCACCGGTTGCCAGACCAGCCATCCCATCAGCCCGTAGGCCAGCGCTTTACGCCATAACGCGACCGGTTGCTCTGTGATCGATTTCATCGCCGAATTCCTTCTCTCTTATGTAGAGGTACAACGCTAAAGTGCAAAGCCGATGCGGTAGTAGACCGTGACGCGATCCGGTGCCAGTGAGTCCGGATAGCTCAGCGGCCAGCCGACGGTAAACTGGCTGGAGAAATGTGCGTTACTGCTCGATAAACCCACCGCCCCGCCCCATAAGGTGCCGGACGCATTGGTGTCGTGATTGCTGCGTTGCAGGTAGCCGCCGTCAAGCGCGGTCACGGCGCTGATTTGTCCGAGCACCGGCAGCGCGAACAGTTGGGTATCCAGCTCGTTGCGCCAGTAGCCGCCGTTGTCGCCGGAGAGGTATTGCTCTTTGAACCCGCGCACCGAGCTTTCGCCGCCAATCGTCAGGCGTTCGCTGCCGTAAAGACGGTCATCGCCCCACTGGCCGTAGGCGCTGGTCTGCCAGGTAATGCGTTGCGTGACAGGCCGGTAATAGCTGGTGGACAGCGTCCATTTAGAGAACTCCGCGCGCGGGGCATCCGGGTTTTTATCTTCATCACTCTCGCCGCCAAACCACGGCACGCCACGGCTGAACGCCGGGTTAAGCGTGGCGTATCCGCCCCAGAGTTTCTGGCTGTGGTTGATACCGGCGGTCCAGCTGGTCAGGCTGCGGGTGCTGCTTTCCAGCGGGGCATCGTTGAGATAATTTCGGTTGAGGCGGTGCGTCAGCCCGAGGCTGGCGGCGGTTTTCATGTCGCCGTTGCGAAACAGTACGCGGGAAAGGGTGAAGCGGTGCGCCTGGCTGTCGCCGGTGGAGCGCCACAGATAGCCCTGCGATTCAATGGTGCTCAGGTAGTCGCTGTAGCTGTAGTTGTAATCAAACAGCCAGTAGCCGTAAGGCAGATTGACGCCCGCCTGCACGCTTTTCGCGTCGTGGTCGCTTGCGCCGTCGCTGCTGCGTGACGCGCTGACAAACCACTGGTCCGCCAGCCCGAGCAGGTTATTGCCGGTCAGCGAGCCGCTGACCTGTCCGGTGCCGGTGCTTTTCTGCCCTGAGTTATCAAAACCGGCGCTGGCCTGCAGGGGAAGCTCAGGCTTTGAGGTGAGGTTGACGATGGAGTATCCTGGCTGGCTGCCGGGCTGGATTTCAATCTGCACCGGCGTTTTGCGCAGCCGGTTAATCTGCTCCATCCCCTGCTCGATATCGCGCAGGTTAAGAATTTTACCGGTCAGCCCCGGAAACGCCATCGCCAGCATTGCGCCGCGCTGGTTTTCCATTTTGATGGCTTCGAGTTTGCCTTCCATCACCGTGAGTTGCAGCGTGCCGGAAGACAAATCCTGTTCGGTGAGAAACGCGCGGCTGGTGATATAGCCCTGGCCGATATACCAGTCGGAGACCTGTTTCACCAGGGCATTAATCTGGCCAATACCGAGGCACTGTTGCAGATAGGGTTGAGTGAGTTTTTGCCGGATGCGCGCGGGCATATGGTCTGCGCCGCTGAGGGTAATGTCGTGAATATCAAAGCACGGGCCGCCGGAGTGTACGGGAGTTTGCGGCGCGGGGGCGACTGACGTGCTGCGCTCCAGTTCCTGACGCTGCTGCTGGTTCTGCTGCAGAAGTTGCCGCTGCTGCTGTTCGATACTGTCGCGGTCGGCGGGGCTGAGCGGCGCGGCCTGCACGGCAAGGGAAAATATCACCGGTAGCACCAGCAGACAGGAAACGCGCCATCGCTGGGCAAGACGCACGTACGCTGAAACAGTGCGGGCTAATGGTGTAACAGTGCTTATGATTTCCATATCCGCTGTTTTCTCGGGCCTGCACCACTTTGCTGTATGCCTCAAAAACACAGCATCAGAAATGGCTATGGCATTGATCTAAGATTAAACATTCACCTCCTATCGGCAGGGATAAAATTTACTTTAGGCATTTTTTTTAAATTTCCGTAAAAAATTCTACAAGAGAAAAAATTGAATCATAAGAAATTATGATTTGTAGGGGTATTCATCCCGTTTATGCTGCCTGCAGGGTTACCGGTCTTTTCCAGGTATTTTCGTATGCTTAAAAAAAGCAGAATTCAGACAATGAAAGTCAGACGTTTCGTTTAACAGCCCTCCGCTTATTTAAAATCCAGTTTAATATTCTGGCAAAATAAGCCATAAAAAAAGCCAGAGGATTTCTCCTCTGACTTTTTGGCATAACGTCCCGAAAGGAAGTTACAGACCGTACACCAGGTTTACAGACGTCACGGTATCGGTTTTATCCGGCGCGCTGGCGGGTGGCTTGGTGTTATAGGTGACGTCATACGCCACTTTCAACGAGAAGTGGGAGTTGATCGCAACGGTCAGCGCGGTTTCTGAGTTCAGCGTCGTTTCGTCGTTCGCTAATACAGACACACCCTGCGTGAAGCGCGCAGTATCGCTGATCTGATAACCGTAAGTGCCTGAGGCATAAGCCAGCGCACGGGTGGTGTTACCGCCCTGTTCGAATTCATCATGACGTACACCCGGACCGGCTTCCAGATTCAGTGTATGAACCGGACCGCTCCAGATCTGACGTCCATAACCGACGGCACCCACAGTACGTGAACGGTAACCGTTATAACGGTCACTCAGCCAACTGCCCTGACCGAACACATAGTTCGCGTTGTCAAGGTTATAACGTGTACGGCCACCGGCCTGATACTTCTCGGAGGAACGCACACCGGAAGAAGAGGTATTACGCGCAGAACCCCACAGGCTGTATGCCGTGTTGGTATCAAACCAGGTCATGGTGGTATCAGCATTCAGCGTGGAGTTGCTGGTGTTACCGGTTTGCGCACTGTAACCCGCCTGAACATTGCCCTCGAACGGCTTTTTCGCCTGAGCAGGGTCATCTAACGCGGTGAAAATGGTGGTGTCTGCAAGGCTTGAAATACTGAACAGCGCTGCACCGCAGACTACGGCACAAGCTGGTAAACGACGAACAACCCGAAAAAACATTTTGTTTCCCCAATAGGACTTAAGGCAAATAACGACACTGGAACCACACGATTTATGCCATTAATTAGGATCCGTTAATCAAGCCTGGCAACTCCATTTCGATGGCATATGCATACAAATATTTCTACCGCAACAAATATAACGCACTCAGCCCAGGATATCTTAATAAAGCGGCTTTTTTGGATAGTTCCGAGTGACATATATTTCCGGCAATAGAAACATACGAAATCATTACAATCCTGTTCATTGATTTTTTATTCCAATGAGGGGCGAAAATGATTTATTACGCGCCACACTTTACTTCTTCCTGCCGCTTTGGTTCGAAATATTGCGAGCCGGCAGCGTACAGATTTCCGCCTAACTCGTCGCTGAATCTTGTCCTTTTGAGTAATGCGGGGTAGTTTTACCCTGATAACGTCTTATTTTTGCCTCGGGTTCCTCGAAGGCAGCCTTCAGGAGGAGTAGTCATGGCTTTACAACAAGAGATTATTCAGGCTCTGCACGTTAAACCCCACATCGATGCCGCACAGGAAGTTCGTGCCAGCGTTGATTTTCTCAAAAGTTACCTGCTGGCCCACCCGTTCATCAAGACACTGGTTCTGGGTATCAGCGGCGGGCAAGATTCTACTCTTACCGGCAAACTTTGCCAAACAGCAATTAATGAATTACGTGCACAAACCCATGATGGCGACTACCAGTTCATTGCCGTGCGCTTGCCGTATGGCGTGCAGGCGGATGAATCGGACTGTCAGGATGCCATTGCGTTCATTCAGCCGGATCAGGTTCTGACCGTCAATATCAAAAATGCTGTTCTGGCGAGCGAAGCGACCTTACGTGAAATTGGCATTGAACTGAGCGATTTTATTAAAGGGAACGAAAAAGCCCGTGAGCGCATGAAAGCGCAGTACAGCATCGCCGGGATGAAAAAAGGCGTGGTCGTCGGGACGGATCATGCCGCCGAAGCCGTAACCGGTTTCTATACCAAATATGGCGATGGCGGTACGGATATTAATCCCCTTTTCCGTCTGAATAAACGTCAGGGGAAAGCACTGCTCAGGGAAATGGGTTGCCCGGCGCATCTGTATACAAAAGCCCCGACGGCGGATCTTGAAGACAACCGCCCTGCCTTGCCGGATGAAGCCGCACTCGGTGTAACCTATGATTTGATCGACGACTATCTGGAAGGCAAGAAAATCGACGATAAATATGCCGCCATTATTGAGGGCTGGTACCTGCGCACTGAGCATAAACGTCAGCTGCCGGTAACCGTATTTGATGATTTCTGGAAGAAAAAATAAGCCTTCCGTCATGGCTTAGCTACCGGGCACCTGCGGGTGTCCGGATTTATTCACCGTGCTCACCGGTCTGATTATCACAAGCTTCTTTCCATTCATTAACGAAATCATTACCCTTAGCGTCCTTCCGGATGACTGACAGTGATGTTTTCAATGCAAAAATTTCTTTTCCTGCTGCTGAGTATGGTGCTGCTTGGCCCTTTAGGTATTGATTTATACCTGCCTGCCATTCCCGCCATTGCACTCGGTTTACAGAGCACCGAGGCGGTGATCCAGTCCTCAATTTCATTATTTATTCTGGTGATGGGGCTCGGACAGCTGGTGGCCGGTCCGCTGGTTGATAAATGGGGTCGTCGCCCGATCGCCATTATCGGCGTTGTGGTGTATCTGGCGGGTGCAATCGTTGCCGCGACGTCCGTCACACCGTGGATGTTTTTATTATCCCGCGTCATTCAGGGGCTGGCTGTCTGCTGCACGTCCGTGGTGATTTTCAGCAGCGTGCGCGACCGGATGAGTGGCAATGAGGCCGCCCGCGCATATGGTTTTCTCAACGGCACACTGAATATTATCCCTGCACTGGCCCCGCTGATCGGCGGCCTGATCGCCCAGTATTATGGCTGGCGTGCACCTTTCTGGGCATTGGCCGGTTATACGCTGGCGGTGATGTTGCTGGTGATATTCAAACTACCGGAGACACGCCCTGCTGATACCCGGACCAACAGCGGTCTGCCTTTCCGTCAGTATGCCCGCATTTTGTTCAACGCCCGCTTCATGACCTTTGCACTGGTAAATGCCGGCGCCATGGGGATGGCGCTGACGTATGTATCGCTGGCACCGACCGTATTGATGAACATCGCCGGGCTGACGCCATTGCAATTTTCGCTGGTATTCGGGGCGAACGGCTTCTGGATTATGGCGGTGAGTTTTATCGCCAACCGCATTATTCATAAAGTGGGACGCCCGGTTTGTCTGACTGCCGGCGGCATTCTTATGTTTGCCGGTTGCCTCGGGCTGATTGCCGGTATTACGCTGGTTTCACCTGCAGACCAAACCGCCACCTGGCTGTATATGCTGCCGGTCGCCAGCGCCTGTGCCGGTCTGGCGTTTCTGGTGGGTCCGGCCACCAGTTATGCACTGGAACCGTTCTCCGGCGAAGCAGGCGTTGCTTCAGCCCTGGTAGGTTCGGTGCAAATGGCGGGCGGTGCACTACTCGGTTTTATCGCCATGGCATTACCGTTACAGCCTAAACTGAGCCTGTCGCTGGTGATGCTGGCAGGCGGATGTCTGGCAGTGCTGGCACGTCGTGCGAGCAAAAAATCGACGGGCCGTCTGACCCGCCTGGAACCGTAATACTTTCTAACCGATTGTCGATACCGGTACGCGGGGTGCCAGCGCACTCAGCAATTCGTAGCCCAGCGTACCGGCCGCCGTTGCCACTTCATCCACCGGTAAATTATTTCCCCACAACTCAACCGGCGAACCAATCTGTGCCTGCGGACAGGGTGTTAAATCCACGGCCAGCATATCCATTGAAACCGTGCCGACTGTCGTTGTTCGCACGCCATCAACCCAAACCGGCGTACCGGAAGTGGCATGGCGCGGATATCCGTCTGCATAACCACAGGCCACCACGCCGATGCGCTGAGGCCGCGTGACACTGTAACGCCCGCCGTAACCCACCCGTGCGCCGGCGTTAAGCTCCTGTATGGCGATCAGCTCACTGTTAAGCGTCATCACCGGTTGCAGGCCGGTATGCGCAATATCTTTCCACTCACCGCTCGGCGACGCACCATAGATAATAATTCCCGGGCGGATCCAGTCATGATGCGTATGCGGATGCCACAACGTCGCAGCGGAATTCGCCAGACATCTCGGGCCGCGGATATTCTGCCCGGCGAGGTTAATCGCAGCCATCTGCGCGTCAACCCCCTCCACGCTGTCAGCAGTGGCGAAATGGCTCATCAGCGTCATTTCTCCCACCTGCTTCAGCTCGCGTAACTGCTGCCAGACATCCCCGGCACGTTCCGGCGCAAAACCCAGACGGTTCATACCACTGTTTACTTTCAGGTAGATATCGACCGGCTGGCTGACGCTGGCATGTGCAAGGGCTTTTATTTGCCATTCGCTGTGTACGGACGTGGTCAGACGATATTGATCAACCCTCGTCAAATCCTCAGCCGTAAAAAAACCTTCGAGCAGTAATATCGGCCCCTGCCAGCCGGACTCACGCAATAAAATGGCTTCATTGAAATCAAGCAAGGCGAAACCATCGGTGGCCGATAAACTGCGCCAGATACGGGAAATACCATGACCGTAACCGTTCGCTTTCACCACCGTCCAGACTTTACTGCGAGGGGCAAAGCCGCGAATGAGGTGTAAATTATGGGTTAATGCAGACAGGGATAATGTGGCTGAAATCGGGCGTGGCATACCGGCTCCGGCAATAAGCAAAGTAAAACCCATACAATGTCAATCACCGTATGGGATGGGATTACAGCAGATTCAGCCTACCGGATGCATGTTATGCGGACCTGCCGGACGGGCGATGAAATCCGGGCTGTAACGCTCAACCGACAGATCATCGGACGGGATCGCAGGCGTCACGCCGGACATAATATCCGACAGCAACTGCCCGGAGCCACAGGCCATCGTCCAGCCGAGCGTCCCGTGGCCGGTATTGAGATACAAATTCTTAATGCGCGTACGTCCGACAATCGGCGTGCCGTCCGGTGTCATCGGTCGTAACCCCGTCCAGAAGGTTGCCTGTCCGACATTACCGCCGTGAGGATAGAGATCTTTCACCACCATCTCCAGCGTTTCACGGCGCGCCTGCGCCAGCTTCAGGTTGAAGCCGACAATCTCCGCCATCCCCCCCACGCGGATGCGGTTATCAAAACGGGTGATGGCAATTTTGTAGGTTTCATCAAGCACGGTAGACACCGGTGCAGAGGCCGGATCGGTAATCGGAATGGTCAGCGAATAGCCTTTCAGCGGATAAACCGGAATGGCGATCAGATCGCGCAGCAACGCAGTCGAATATGAACCGAATGCCACAACGTAAGCATCCGCCCTGACGATCTCATTGCCACACTGCACGCCGGTGATCTCACCATTTTCAACATGCAGCTTATCTACAGTGCGGTTGAATTCGAAAACAACGCCCGCCTGACGCGCCATATCGGCCAGTTTACGGGTAAACATCTGGCAGTCACCGGTTTCATCATTAGGTAAACGCAGGCCACCGGTCAGTTTGTGCGCGACCTGTGCCAGCGCCGGCTCTGCGATCGCCAGCTGGCTGGATTCGAGCAACTGATACGGCACACCGGCGTCTTCCAGCACGGCAATATCTTTCGCTGCACTTTCGAACTGCTGTGCGGTACGGAAAAGCTGCAATGTGCCGCCCTGCCGGCCCTCGTACTGAATGCCGGTGTCGTCACGCAGCGCTTTCATGCAGTCACGGCTGTATTCCGCCAGACGAACCATGCGGCTCTTGTTAGTCTGATAATGGTCCATATTGCAGTTACGCAACATTTGCCACATCCATTTCAGCTGAAACTGCGTTCCGTCGAGACGGATCGCCAGAGGCGCATGCTTCTGGAACATCCATTTAACGGCTTTGACCGGAACACCCGGAGCCGCCCATGGCGCGGCATAGCCCGGTGAGATCTGTCCCGCATTGCCCGCGCTGGTTTCTTCTGCCGGGCCTGGCTGACGATCAATGACCGTCACCTGATGGCCCGCTTTAGCCAGATACCATGCACTGGCGACACCGACCACACCACTGCCTAAAATCACCACACGCATATCGACTCCACTCCGCGACAAAACAAAGCATAATATTCTGATGACAGGAAATTAACCTGACTAAGAAAAATCACCAACACAGCCACTCATAACCGTGAGGTCTTTCACATTTATTTATCGTTCATGACAGCATTTTTTTCAATAGCCACAAATAAATAACGATATTTCGCAACATTCTGGCCATCCGGGAAGAAATTTATGGCGATATGATAGCAATGACTTCATTGAAATCAGAAGATATCCGGGACTTCAGGCGGCGTTTTGTTTTAGTTTTTTATTCTTTTATATCGTTACATTTAAAGAACAAAACACCATAAACCATCGCAAGTGTGATATTCCCTCGTCCCGGACAGAAAATTGACGTTCCGGTTGAACGGGGATTTATAAACGAGGCAAAGCAGAAGCTGATCCGTAAGGCGCAGAGAGCAGGAAGAATAGTGCCCTTAATAAGCGAAATTCTGACGGCGTCACCGGGACACCAGGTTTCAATATATCCCCCCCCGTTCAACATCGGTTAATTTTTGCCACCCAGTCCTGCGATATTGTCAGTTTAAAATGTGATGCACATCGCAACTGTTTAATTACTGACCTACACTTCGAGTGGATTCATATCCGCACTGTTCATTTCAGCCATAAGGAGTCGCCTGTGAATAACTCAAACTTTCTGAAGCTTAAAGATGGTACACAACTTTTTTATAAGGACTGGGGCAGCGGCCAGCCGGTGGTTTTCAGTCACGGCTGGCCCCTGTCATCTGATGCTTTTGAAGATCAAATGCTGTTTCTGGCGAATAAAGGTTATCGCGTTATCGCCCATGACCGCCGCGGCCACGGACGTTCTTCCCAGACCTGGGAGGGCAATAATATGGACCAGTACGGTGATGATATGGCCGAGCTGACAGCGCATCTGGACCTTAAGGATGCCATTCACGTCGGGCACTCCACCGGCGGTGGCGAGGTGGCCCGTTATATCGGCCGGCATGGCACTTCACGTGTGGCAAAAGCGGTGCTGATTGGCGCGGTGCCACCGATTATGATCAAAACTGAATTCAACCCGGTCGGTTTGCCGCTTTCTGTTTTCGACGGGATCCGTGAAGGCGTACGGAAAGACCGTTCACAGTTCTTCCTCGATTTGCCTGATGCCTTTTATGGCTTTAACCGCCCGGGTGCGCAGGCATCCGAAGGCTTGCGTCAGAGCTTCTGGTTGCAGGGTATGCAGGGTTCAATCAAGGCACTTTATGATTGTGTCAAAGCGTTTTCTGAAACCGACCAGCGCGAAGATCTGAAAAAAATGACTATCCCGACGCTGGTGATTTACGGTGATGATGACCAGATTGTGCCACCGGCATCCTCCAGCGAAGCCGCGCTTAAATTGTTACCGAATGGTAAACGTAAAGTTTATCCGGGTGCCTCTCATGGTTTGTGCAGCACCCATAAAGATCAGATAAATCAAGATTTGTTAGAATTTATCCGCAGTTAATCCCCGCCGTTCGTTTTATTCTCTCCGGTTGTTCACCCAAAGCCTGACTGCCTGCGGCTTTGGGTTCTTCATGGCCCCCGATTGACAGTGTCCTGCCATAAGGATATAGATTTGTTGAGGAAGGGATTCAAGGTGTTTATCTAACGACACACTCAGATTGAGCTACGATTATCAATGGACGTACGAAATCTTAAGAAAAGGTTGTGAATCAAACACTCTGTAACGTCCATAACTGAATGAGGGTGCGGCTTATGACGACAGTGACCCATGAGCATAAAACTGAGGACAAACGTCTTAGCGATGGACCGGACTGGACGTTTGAGTTATTGCAAACCTATCTTGAAGAGATTGACCGGGTGGCAAAGTCCTACCGGCTGGAAACTTATCCGCATCAAATCGAGATCATTACCTCCGAACAAATGATGGATGCCTATTCCAGTATTGGCATGCCGATCAATTACACACACTGGTCGTTCGGGAAGAAATTCATCGAAACCGAACAATTGTACAAACACGGGCAGCAAGGTCTGGCGTACGAAATCGTCATTAACTCCAATCCCTGTATCGCCTATCTGATGGAAGAAAATACCATCACCATGCAGGCGCTGGTGATGGCGCACGCCTGCTACGGGCATAATTCTTTCTTCAAAAATAACTATCTGTTTAAAAGCTGGACCGACGCCAGTTCCATCGTCGATTACCTGCTGTTCGCCAAACGTTATATCAGCGAATGCGAAGAGCGTTACGGGGTCGATGAAGTCGAGAAACTGCTGGACTCCTGCCACGCGCTGATGAATTACGGGGTTGACCGCTATAAGCGTCCGCAAAAAATATCGCTGCAGGAGGAACTGGCACGACAAAAAAGCCGCGAGGAATACCTGCAAAGCCAGGTGAATTCCCTGTGGAAAACATTGCCGCGCAAAGACAGTGTAGACACACCAGAACAGGCACGCCGTTTCCCGCCGGAACCCCAGGAAAATCTGCTGTATTTTATGGAAAAAAATGCCCCTCTGCTGGAATCCTGGCAGCGGGAAATTTTGCGTATTGTGCGTAAAATCAGCCAGTATTTTTATCCGCAGAAGCAAACACAGGTCATGAACGAAGGCTGGGCGACGTTCTGGCATTACACCATCCTGAATCATCTGTATGACGAAGGAAAAGTCTCCGACCGTTTCATCCTGGAGTTTCTGCACAGTCACACGAATGTGGTGTATCAGCCGCCTTATAACAGCCCCTATTACAGTGGCATCAACCCGTATGCTCTGGGTTTTGCGATGATGCAGGACATCAAGCGTATCTGTCAGGAGCCGACGGAGGAAGACCGCTACTGGTTCCCGGATATCGCCGGGTCAGACTGGCTCGACACGCTGCATTTTGCGATGCGTGACTTTAAGGACGAAAGCTTCATCAGCCAGTTTCTTTCACCGAAAGTGATGCGTGATTTCCGTTTGTTTACGGTGCTCGATGATGATCACAATAACTACCTGGAAATCGCCGCCATCCATAATGAGGAAGGTTATCGTGCAATCCGTCAGGAATTATCGGCGCAATACAATCTGAGCAATCACGAACCGAATATTCAGGTCTGGAATGTGGATTTGCGCGGAGACCGTTCGCTGACCTTGCGCTATATTCCTCAGGATCGCGCGCCGCTTGATAAGAGCCGTCGTGAAGTCATGAAACACGTCCACCGTCTGTGGGGCTTCGATGTCTTCATCGAGCAACTCAATGAAGATGGCAGCGTTGAACTGCTGGAGCGCTGCCCGCCACGTCCGACGCCGCTGTAACTGAATAGGCTTCTGGCATTAAAAAAGGGCGCTGAGCGCCCTTTCTGATATTTGTCTATCTCACTCTTAACGATGCTTTTGCTCAGTCAGATCACCCGGCATCGCGCCCTGCATGCTGTGCCAGAT
The DNA here is from genome assembly GCF_004195115.1 of Rahnella sp. RFA10(1/100). NCBI lineage: Bacteria > Pseudomonadati > Pseudomonadota > Gammaproteobacteria > Enterobacterales > Yersiniaceae > Rahnella > Rahnella sp. RFA10(1/100). The sequence continues at coordinate 189,226 of NZ_SEWR01000001.1, read as the reverse complement.
TTCACCACTCTGACGTCCATAATTGCGCACACAATCCACAATTTGTTCGTAGCTTTTTTCGTGGCAAATTTCTGACAGTTTTTTATAAAAGCTGATGGCTAATTTGCGCGCTTCAGGGTTGGAGAAGTAATAGCGTCCGACGCGGGTATAAAGACCCCGCAGCCCGTTGATGATAAGACCATAAATCGGGTTACCGGAAGCAAATGCCAGACCACGGAAAATACCGTAATCAAGCGCCGTAAACGCTTCGGCATGATCTTCCACCTCTGTAGCCTTAGCGAGAACCTGCTGGGTTTCCTCCGGGTTGGTACGCATCGCTTTACGGATAAAAATCGTCGCGATGTTAGTACGCACGGACAGCAGATTATCAATCAGTTGCGGTACGCTGTCGTGATCCAGACGCGCCAGCGTTTCAAGAATATTCAGGCCGGATGTTTCCCAGAAATTATTCACTTTCGTCGGCTTGCCATGCTGAATAGTTAACCAACCGTCGCGGGCAAGCCGCTGTAACACTTCACGCAATGTGGTTCGGGTCACGCCAATGAGTTCTGAAAGCTCTCTCTCAGCAGGCAAAATGGAGCCCGGAGGGAAGCGGCTGTTCCAGATACTTTCGATGATATACTCTTCGGCAAAACCGGCAGGACTTTGTGCCTTAATAACCATGTGTTTGTCGTTCCGTGTGGGGCTTTTATTAGGGATATAGTTCTGCTCATCATACCAGATGAAAATGCCCTGTTATAGCGTCCGCAGGGAACTAATGCTGAAACTGTGGAAGGGCTTACAGAATTTCACCTTTTTCAAGCGTTTATTACCTTGTCCCTGGCATTGGAAAAATCCAGTCAGACGATTAAACTTACTTATCTTTTTGACATATTGACAAGCTATATAAAGGATCTTTAGGGAATATGGAAACAACCTACAGTCGTGCATTTATAAAGAATTTTCTCGGTCAGTCGCCAGCCTGGTACAAAATAGCAATTCTGGCTTTTCTGATCATTAACCCGCTGATTTTCTTCCTGGTCAGTCCTTTTATCGCGGGCTGGTTGCTGGTCGTCGAGTTCATTTTAACATTAGGCATGGCGCTTAAATGCTACCCGCTGCAGCCGGGTGGATTGCTCGCCATCGAAGCCGTGATGATCGGCATGACCAGCGCAGAGCGCATCCGCGAAGAAGTCTCTGCTAATCTGGAAGTCATCTTGTTGCTGATTTTCATGGTTGCTGGCATCTATTTCATGAAGCAGTTACTGTTAACCGTGTTCACCAAACTGTTATTGAATCTGCGCAACAAAATCGCCCTTTCACTGGCTTTCTGTTTTGCTGCGGCATTTCTCTCCGCATTCCTGGACGCATTGACCGTGATTGCCGTGGTGATCAGCGTTTCAGCGGGCTTTTATTCGATTTATCACAACGTTGCTTCAAATCAGAACGAAAATGCTGAGATCACCGATGACAGTTCGTTTACGGGTAATCAGCAGCACCAGGCGGTACTTGAACAATTCCGCGCATTTTTACGCAGCCTGATGATGCACGCCGGTGTCGGTACGGCACTCGGCGGCGTGATGACGATGGTTGGCGAACCGCAAAACCTGATCATCGCGAAAAGTGCAGGCTGGCAATTCACCGATTTCCTGATCCGCATGTCGCCCGTCAGCGTGCCCGTTTTTATCTGCGGATTAATCGTATGTGCCCTGGTAGAACGCTTCCGCTGGTTTGGCTACGGTGCGCAACTGCCACACCCTGTGTATGAAGTACTTAAAAAGTTTGATCAAAAGAACAGCGAGAACAGCACCCGGCAGGAACGTATTAAACTGGCCATACAGGCGCTGATTGGCGTGTGGCTGATTGTTGCGCTGGCATTCCATCTGGCAGAAGTTGGCCTGATTGGCCTTACGGTGATTATCTTTGCAACCGCATTATGCGGCGTCACGGATGAACATGCGATCGGCAAGGCATTCCAGGATTCACTGCCGTTTACCGCCCTGCTGACGGTGTTTTTTGCCATTGTCGCCGTGATCGTAGAACAACATCTGTTCAGCCCTATCATTCACTTTGTGCTTCAGGCTGCGCCATCGAGCCAGCTTTCGCTATTTTACCTGTTCAACGGATTGCTTTCCTCGGTGTCAGATAACGTTTTCGTCGGTACGGTTTACATCAACGAAGCAAAATCGGCGCTGGAAAATGGCATCATCGATCTGAAACAATTTGAGATGCTGGCGGTGGCGATTAATACCGGTACTAACCTGCCTTCCGTGGCGACACCAAATGGTCAGGCGGCATTCCTGTTCCTGCTGACTTCTGCCCTCGCACCGCTGATCCGGCTTTCTTATGGAAGAATGGTCTGGATGGCATTGCCATACACCGTCGTCATGACGCTGGTTGGCCTGTTGTGTGTTCAGTATCTGCTGCCCGATATGACGCAGTGGTTTAACGACATGGGATGGCTGAGTTTGCCCCCGGTAACGCAAATCATGACGGTGCATTGATCGGGGTAAGCGTGAGTCAGTAATTTCCTCTAAACGGCTTCACTCAGAAAATTACAGAATTTAAAGTCGAATTGTCCGATTTATATTAATTATTTACCGAATATTTAATCGGACAGGCTGGCAGCGGCAAGCAATTGGTTTACACTGCGTGTCAGTAGCTCACTGCAGGGAAAAATTTTCTATGTTGCAATATCTTAACCGCTGTTCACAAGGCCGCGGTGCATGGCTTCTGATGGCTCTGACTGCACTGGCACTTGAGCTGGTTGCACTGTATTTCCAACACGTGATGTTACTTAAGCCCTGTGTCATGTGTATTTATGAACGTTGTGCCCTGATGGGGATTCTGCTGGCTGGCCTCGTCGGTGCTATCGCGCCTTCTACGTGGTTGCGTTATGCCGGGATCCTTATCTGGATCTACAGCGCTTACGAAGGTATCCGCCTGTCATGGGAACACACCATGATTCAGCTGCACCCTTCTCCGTTCGCCACCTGTGATTTTGCCGCGCGTTTCCCAACATGGTTACCACTGGACAAGTGGTTCCCGTGGATGTTTATCGCCAGCGGTGATTGTGCAGAAAAACAGTGGGAATTCCTGTCACTGGGCATGCCCCAGTGGCTGGTTGTGATTTTCAGCGTGTTCATGGTAATTGCTGTTCTGGTGCTGCTGGCTCAGTTCGTCAAACCCAAACGCCGCGATTTATTTGGTCGTTAATTAAACTATCGTTGAAACAAAAAAGCGCCTATCATGGCGCTTTTTTTATGTCTGTGGAGGAGAAGATGTTATCCCTAACAGACGTGATGTATTATCTGCAGCGCCCGATCAACACGGGCTTTCTGCCTCTGTGAGTTTTATTACCATTATTGGAACGTGCAATGAAAAATCTTCCCGTCTGGGCCATTTGGGTCATTTGTGTTGGAGCCTGCGTCGCCTTCTGGATCGTCGCTGGTTTCGTGTTATACGGCCTGTTTAAATAAACTTTAAACATCAGGGAAGAAGGCAGCAGTGGCATTTAAGGGAAATGGAATGACAAGGTATTAACGCGGGGGCAATGGCGGAGTCCCATTAATCCCGACGTTGGTTTTGATCAGAGGTCACATTTTCTCCTTCCCGGCACGCTGCGCTGCATAAAAAGAAACCTACCTTTGTAAATTTCTCAATGCATTCTATGCTACGAGGGCTAAAAGATTTATCAGAGGAAAAAACATGTTCATTAAGGGATTTTCAAAAGGCTTTTTCATTGCGATTCTTCTTATCGTAACTTTGGCTTTTTTTGATGTATTAAGGCCTTACTATTCTTCCGTACTATGGGCAATTATTCTTGCTGTCATCTTCAATCCGCTAAAAAACCGGCTTAAACAGGTTGTCGGCGATCGTAACGGTATCGTCTCTCTGCTGACCGTTTTGATTATTTGTCTGATTGTCTTCACACCGCTGGCGATTATAACCTCGTCGCTGGCGCTTGAATTCAATACGGTTTACACCAAACTGCAGGGAAATCAGACACAGTTACCCGTGATCCTGGCAGATTTTATCCACCATTTACCACGGTGGGCACGACACTTCCTGTCGGATAACGATCTCGACAGCACGGCGGAGATCCAGAAAAAACTTTCTGATGCAGCACTTCAGGGCAGCCAGTATCTTGCCGGGAGTGTTTTCGTGATAGGTAAGAGCACGTTCGGCTTTGTCGTAGGTTTCGGCATCATGCTGTATATCTTGTTCTTCCTGATCAAAGATGGCGCTTATCTGGTCAATATGACTCTCGCCACGCTGCCGCTGTCACGCTATGTGAAGCATCACCTGTTTATGAAGTTTGCAGCAGTTTCGCGCGCGACAGTAAAAGGGACCGTTGTGGTGGCGATTGTACAGGGTGCGCTGGGCGGTGTTGCATTTTACATCGCCGGTCTGGACGGAAGTCTGCTTTGGGGCGCGCTGATGGCGTTCCTGTCGATCATTCCGGCAGTGGGATCGGCCATTATCTGGGTACCCGCAGCGATTTATTTCTTCGCGTCCGGCATGCTTTGGCAGGGGATCTTTATTGTGGTCTTCTTCGTTGTGGTGATTGGCATTGTGGATAACGTCTTACGCCCGTTACTGGTCGGTAAAGACACTAAAATGCCGGATTACCTTATCCTGATCACCACCCTGGGTGGCATGGAAGTGTATGGCATCAATGGCTTCGTGATTGGTCCGCTGATTGCAGCATTATTCATCGCCTGCTGGAACATTCTTTCCGGCAGAGATCATCAGAATAATACCGATGAGATTGATGAAGATTTTATCGAAGAAGGGAAAAAGCGTCCTGATGCCTGATGTTCTCAGCGGCTTCGACAATCCGCTGAGTTTTACCAAATATGATTATGAAGTTTTCATAACCTGGCGTAGAAATAAGAAGCAACAAATACTCTTTGTCTGAAGGGGCAATGAATGAAAAATATCATCTTAAGTATGGTCGCAAAGATCTCCAGGATGGAAGCTGATTCCAAGCAACTTACCGCTCAGGTTGAGGCTCAGTCCCTTTTGCTGAGTGCTGTATTTTTAACGCTTGGTAAAAATGGCGGCCCCCAGGAAACTATCGAAAGCGTCAATAAAGCCATCAATTCAGTGCTCGATTCTGCTGATGAGATGCTTAAATCAGACGCGACGATTTTGTTCGAACAATTCCAGGCGCTTATTGAACTAACCCGGCTGATTGATAAAGCCGATCCGGAGCTGGATGCTGAAGCACTGAGTGCCATGAACGGTGTCACACCCGACTCCGGGATCTAGTGTAAAAGCATCGGTAATAAAAAAGCCCCGGCCATAAATTGCCGGGGCTTTTTGCTTTCTGATGACGGACAAAATCAGCTTATTTCGCCCAGCTTGGCTTGTTCAGGATGTGATCCTGCCAGTCTTCCACGTCATCTTCACGCACAGCGATGTAGCGTACGGAAATCTGTGCCGTGTGCATGGCTGATTTTGATGCTTTGTTCAGCAGCGGATGCCACGGGAGCAACGGGCGTCCTTCACCGATCAGACGATAGGCGCAGGTTGGCGGCAGCCAGTCGAAGGTTGTCAGATTTTCGCGGGTCAGTTTGATGCAATCTTCTTCCAGCGTGAAACGACGTTCGTAGTTGCGACACTGGCACGATTTGATGTTGAGCTGATTACAGGCAACGTTGGTGAAGTAGATTTCATCGGTGTCTTCATCGATCAGCTTATGCAAGCAGCATTGTCCGCAGCCATCGCACAATGCTTCCCATTCTTCGTCGGTCATTTCAGACAGCGTTTTTTGCTGCCAAAAAGCGGGTTCAGTCATGATGTGCATCCGGTATAGAGAAAATGAGGGTGCTTATATAGACGCTTTAGCCTGCAGATGCAAGTAAAGCCGCCGGAAAAAAGCTCCGGCGGAGAGGAGAAACACCGTCAGATCACGCGTGAGTTAACCTGTTTACCATTAAGTGTAGCCACAATTTCGTCACCCGCTTTTAACGGGCCGATGCCGTGTGGCGTACCGGTCAGAATGATGTCACCCGCACGCAGCGTAAAGAAGCGGCTCATATAGGCAATCAGCGGCAGAAGCGGTGTCAGCATATCGCGGGTATTCCCGGCCTGACGGACTTCTCCGTTGATCTCTAACCGGAGTTCAGCCTGTTGTGCATCACCAAATTCGCTCACCGGAATAAATCCGCTCATCGGACAGGAACCGTCAAACCCTTTGGCTTTTTCCCAGGGTTGTCCGGCTTGTTTGAACGCCGTCTGCAAATCCCGCAGCGTCAGATCAAGCGCCAGCCCGTAACCGGCGATAGCATTGGCGACACGATCTTCCGTCGCCTGCTTCAACGGTGTGCCGATAAGCACTGCCAGCTCGATTTCATGATGTACCGAACCCAGATCCTTCGGAATGGCAATGGGCTGACGAAAATCGCATAAGGCGGTTTCCGGCTTGATAAATAGCACCGGTTCCGCCGCTTTCTTCCCGCCCATCTCTTTAATATGATCGGCATAGTTACTGCCGACACACACTACTTTGTTGACCGGGAAATCCAGTAACGCGCCATGCCAGTCTCTGTGTTGGTACATACAGCCCCTCCTTGAGGTTAGGAATTTCAGCCGCTGAACGGGTTATGCGGTGCCGGCGCTAACGGTGCAGCAGGTGCCGGAGCGGAATCGCCGGAAATCACCGGCACCTGAGCGCCCGTAATGGCATTGGCCATCATGCCGATACTCAGGGCGAAATAGGTTGAACGGTTCCAGCGCATGATCGTGCGGAAGTTATCGTAAACCAGGAATGCGCGCCCCTGCGTATCATCCGGTGTGATAATCCATGCACGGGTGGCTGTCGAGGACAGCGGGCTGCCGTCAACCTGCGTTACGCCGCGCTGCTGCCAGTAACTGGCAGGATGCATCTGGTTGTTTTTCAGCCCCGCCAGAGCGCCATCAAAGTTAGCCGGTAATTTCACTTCCTGACCCCAGCCCTGATCGCCCTTCCAACCTTCTTTTGCTAAATAATTGGCTGTAGAGGCAAAAACATCATCGGTGTTTTTCCAGATGTCTATTTTGCCATCGCCGTTACCGTCAGCACCGTAGGTCAGATAAGAACTTGGCATAAACTGCGACTGTCCCATCGCACCTGCCCAGGAACCTTTCATCATATCGCTGGTGGCGTGTCCTGAATCGACAATTTTAAGCGCAGACATAAATTCTTTCGTGAAGAACGCTTCACGACGCCCTTCGAAAGCCAGTGTGGCCAGCGCGGAGAAGACATCTTCTTTACCCTGTATTTTCCCGAAGCTGCTTTCCATAGCCCATAACGCCACAATGTACTGCGGCTGAACGCCATAGCGGTCGCTGGCGCGGGTCAGCGCAGGCAAATTACGCTGAAACTGCTCCTGTCCCTGCTTAATTTTCCACTCAGGCAGAACGCGGGTCAGATAATCGTCGAGGGTAATTTTCTTTTCGAGCTGATTGCGATCTGAATTGATCACGCGGTCAACAAAATGAATGTTGGCGAAGGTGCTGTCTATTGTCTGCTGGCTGATCCCTTGTGTGCGGGCTTGTGCTTTGAGTTGTTCGACATAAGCCGGAAATTCAGCAGGATCCCGCCCCTGTTCAGCCAGAGATGTTTTGCCTGAAGGCGCTGCCGGTGCGGCGGCAATTGGCGGGTTAGCCGTAGTGGACGGTGAGGGAGTTTGCTCTGATGTAGCTTTCTGTGCTGCACAACCGCTGAGGATGATCAGCGGTGTTAACACGGCCAGTGCCGACAATTTCATCAATTTCTTCCTTTTGACTTCTGCAAGTGATTCATCACTCTAAGCTTTGAGCACGACAACCCTGAATGCAAGTCATGCCGTCCGAAAGTTCGAGGATTGCCGTAACAAATGTCAGGAATACGTTATTTACTGGCGTCGTTAAGATGAATATTCAATAAACTTTCTGCTGGCGGCGGAACTTGCAGATAATAACCCTGTTCTTCCAGCGACTGACGCACGTTAGCAATATCCGCCGTGGCCAGTTTTTCACGGTTCGCCAGGTTTAACATCATTGAAAATTGTGGCACGCCAAAACCTTTCAGTAATTCTTCAGGTACACGGGAAAAATCGTCTTTTTTTTCGACATACAGATAAGTCTGGTCGCGTTTAGTACTTCTATAGATCACACAAAGCATTTTTTTAACTCTATTTTATTGAAACGGTGGCTTGCCTAGATATAACTGTAACTATAACATGCTTATCGTACATCGGAATATCGCCCCCCGAGTGGTATTCCGGGGATTTAGAGTTGCTGAGACTGAGTCAGGATAGATGTCACAATCGCCAATAGAACTAAAAGGCAGCAGTTTTACCTTATCGGTTGTTCATTTACATAGTTCACAACCTGAGGTTATTTATCAGGCATTACAGGAAAAAGTGGAGCAAGCGCCTGCTTTTTTGAAAAATGCCCCTGTTGTTATCAACGTTGCCTCGCTGAACGGTGAAGCAAACTGGAAAGACATTCAACAGGCTGTCGCTTCTGCAGGCTTTCGCATTGTTGGCATCAGTGGTTGCAAAGATGAAGCGCAAAAACGCGCACTTTCCCGCACCGGCTTACCGCTGCTGAGTGAAGGCCGTGCACAGCGTATCGCCTCAGAACCACCGGCTCCTGTTGTGCCCGACAATGCCCCGGCTAAAACCCGCATTGTCAGTACCCCGGTCAGATCCGGCCAACAAATTTATGCCCGTAACAGCGACCTCATCATAACCAACAGTGTCAGCGCAGGTGCGGAGCTGATTGCCGATGGCAATATCCATATCTACGGCATGATGAGAGGCAGAGCGCTGGCTGGCGCCGCAGGCGATGCAAATTGTCAGATCTTTTGCACGCAGCTAGGCGCTGAACTCGTCTCTATCGCAGGGCAATACTGGCTGAGTGATCAAATCCCGGCCGATTATCTCGGTCAGGCTGCACGCCTTAGCCTGTTAAATAATGTGTTAACCATACAACCTTTAAACTAAGCCCTTTTGACAAGGAATCCATTCATGGCACGCATCATAGTTGTTACATCGGGTAAAGGGGGCGTTGGCAAGACCACTTCAAGCGCGGCCATTGCTACCGGTTTAGCTCAAAAAGGCAAAAAGACTGTTGTTATCGATTTTGATATCGGTCTGCGTAATCTCGACCTGATTATGGGCTGTGAGCGCCGGGTGGTTTATGATTTCGTTAACGTGATCCAGGGTGATGCCACGCTGAATCAGGCGCTTATCAAAGATAAACGCACCGAAAACCTGTTCATTCTTCCGGCTTCACAAACCCGCGACAAAGACGCACTGACCCGCGAAGGCGTAGAGAAAATCCTCAACGATTTAGCCGAAATGGAATTTGACTTCGTCGTGTGTGATTCTCCGGCGGGCATCGAAACCGGCGCACTGATGGCGTTGTATTTCGCCGATGAAGCCGTGATTACTACTAACCCTGAAGTCTCGTCCGTTCGTGACTCCGACCGCATTCTGGGCATTTTGTCTTCAAAATCCCGTCGTGCGGAACAAGGCTTAGAGCCTATCAAAGAACATCTGCTTCTTACCCGTTACAACCCGGGCCGTGTCAGCCGTGGCGACATGCTGAGCATGGAAGATGTGCTGGAAATCTTGCGTATTCCTCTGATCGGCGTTATTCCGGAAGATCAGTCTGTACTGCGTGCGTCCAACCAGGGCGAGCCGGTCATTCTGGATCAGGAATCTGATGCAGGGAAAGCGTATGACGATACTGTCAGCCGTCTGCTTGGGGAAGAACGCGCATTCCGTTTCATTGAGGAAGAGAAGAAGAGTTTCCTGAAACGCCTTTTTGGGGGATAAACCATGGCATTGTTAGATTTCTTTCTGTCCCGCAAAAAATCGACAGCCAATATAGCCAAGGAACGGCTACAGATCATCGTAGCCGAACGGCGTCGAGGGGATAGTGAACCATCATATCTGCCTGAACTGAAACGAGACATTCTGGCGGTCATCTGTAAGTACATTAAGATTGACCCCGAAATGCTGCAGGTTCAGTTCGAGCAAAAAGGTGACGATATTTCCGTACTGGAACTTAACGTCACCCTGCCTGAATCAGAAGAAGCGCCTAAATGACAGCAGCTTGTTTGCAGGTGTTTTTTTCAGTATAGCGCCCCCTGTTACCGCAGGGGGCTACTGCCCTTTATCTCGATCCCTTCTGTTATTGTCTCTGCGCCGTAAATAATCACTGTATATATATCCATGTAAGAAACTCATTTCCCCTCTGTTTGTTTTTATTATTGATAAATTTGATTAAGACTCATCTTATTCAGGCTGGAATTTACTCTCTCTACACTGCCTACTACGCATTTTTTATGCTTAAGCGTTATCGGGATAATATAAAATTAAAAGAGCGGGACATATGCCCGCTCTTTTTTTAACGCTTACCCACTTTCTTTCATAAAAGAAGGATCAGTAATTACTCAAAATTTCTTTCAGTCTTTCGGCTAACAACTTCCCCCGCCAGCCACTGATTAATTCCGGTTGTGATTCTTTATCTTTTAACTTCCAGTGATAGGTCAGTAACTGATTAATCTGGCGACGTGAAGCCAGCATTTCCACGCTCAGTTTGCTTTCCTCACTGACAGTCTGAATGAGTGCTTTAATATCCTTAAACACTTTGCGGTAACCCGGCTGGTCAATCAGGTTCAGAACCGGTGCGGGGAGTTCAGTTTCCTCCAGTGCATGAGATTCTTCCACCAGCGCCAGCAACGTACGTCCGTGATAGCGAATTTCCGGACCACTCAGACCCAGCGCTTCCAGCTCCCCCAGCGACGTTGGCTGATAGCGCGCCACCTGCCAGAGGTTTTCCTCACGTACGACAAAATTAACGGCCAGATCACGCTGGCGGGCCTGGTTAAGGCGCCATGCAGCTAACAACTTCAGGCAACCCAGCTGATGCGGACGCAACTGAAAAGCGTTACTGATTTCCAGATAAGCCAGTTCCGGTTGCAGCACCTCTTTACGACGCCGGCACAGGGCAAGGCATTCATCCAGTGCAGCGTCCATCCACCCTGCTTCCCGGGTTTCGCGCATCAGTTGATCGGCCAGCGGCAGCAAATACCACACATCAGCAGCGGCATAGACGCACTGTTTTTCGCTCAGCGGACGGGCGATCCAGTCGGTGCGCGATTCACTTTTATCCAGCTCAACGCCGGTGGTTTCCGCCACCAGACGCGCAAAACCACAGGATAATGGGCGCCCGCTGAAGGCGGCGAGGATCTGCGTGTCAATCAGCGGCGAAGGCATCACCCCGAAGGCATTCAGAAACACTTCAAGGTCTTCACTGCCTGCGTGAAGGAATTTGATAACATCAGGGTTAACCAGCAAATCGATGAAAGGTTGCCAGGCGGTGATCGGCAAAGGGTCAATCAGCGTCAGACGTTCGCCATCAAATAGCTGGATGAGCCCCAGTTGCGGGTAGTAAGTGCGGGTGCGGACAAATTCGGTATCCAGCGCAATTTTACTGTGCGCTTTTGCCTGAAGACAAACTTGCTCAAGCGCGTCATTGGTGGTGATCAACTGATAATTCAAAACGTCATTCTCTTAATCATTACTGCGTTATAACGTGATAACGCCGGACAGCGCCGGCGTTATGAATCTGACTCTTTCTGACTGAACAGGCAATCTGCTATGCCGCATCCTGCTTCGGACGGGCTTTAGGTTTCACCTGCTCGTCACGAAGTTCCCTTCTGAGGATTTTACCGACATTTGACTTCGGCAACTCATCGCGGAACTCAACAATCTTCGGTACTTTGTAACCGGTTAATAACCGGCGGCAATGTGCGAGTAGCTCTTCGCTGGTCAGTGAGGCGTCTTTCTTCACCACGCAAATTTTGACGATTTCACCCGACGACTCATCCGGCACACCAATGGCGGCAACTTCGAGTACCTTGTCATGTTGTGAAACCACCTCTTCAATTTCGTTAGGGTAAACATTGAAACCGGAAACCAGAATCATGTCTTTTTTACGATCGACAATCCGTAAGAAGCCCTGCTCATCCACTGTAACGATATCGCCCGTCGATAACCAGCCATCTTTTAGCACCTCGTCGGTGGCGGCAGGGCGTTGCCAGTAACCCAGCATAACCTGTGGACCTTTGACCCACAGCTCTCCAGGCTGGCCCGGTGCAACATCCTGTCCGTTATCATCCACAAGACGGACTTCCGTGGACGGGACCGGCAGGCCGATACTGCCACTGTAATGTTTCAGATCATACGGATTGCCCGCCACCAGGGGTGAACATTCTGTCAGCCCGTAACCTTCCAGCAGATGTTTACCAGTCAGTTTTTCCCACTTCTCAGCCACTGATTTCTGAACCGACATTCCGCCGCCGACCGAAAGACGCAGCGAGGAGAAATCAAGCTCACGGAAATCTTCATTATTGAGCAACGCGTTGAACAACGTATTTACGCCGCTGATGGCGGTGAACGGATATTTACCGAGCTCTTTGACCATCCCCGCGACATCGCGCGGGTTGGTGATAAGCAGGCTTTTACCCCCCAGTTCAAGAAACAGCAGGCAATTCACCGTCAGGGCGAAAATGTGATACAGCGGGAGCGCGGTCACTACCAGCTCATGCCCCGGTTGTAACAATGGCGCATAGGCTGCTTTCGCCTGCTCCAGATTCGCCTGCATGTTACGGTGAGTCAGCATCGCCCCTTTCGCCACCCCTGTGGTTCCACCGGTATATTGCAGGAACGCCAGATCATCATTAATGATTTCAGGTTTGATGTATTGCAGACGACGCCCGCGCTGTAAGGCGGTGCGGAAGGAAATCGCGTTCGGCAAGTGGTATTTCGGCACCAGCCGTTTGATATATTTCACCACAAAGTTAACCAGGGTACCCTTCGCCGCAGAAAGCTGATCGCCCATCCGGGTGAGGATCACATGCTTAATCTGGGTTTTGTACACCACTTTTTCCAGGGTATGGGCGAAGTTGGAAACAATCACAATGGCACTGGCACCGCTGTCGTTAAGCTGATGCTCAAGTTCGCGCGGCGTATACAGCGGATTGACGTTGACCACCACCATACCGGCGCGCAATACACCAAACAGGGCAATCGGATATTGCAGCAAATTAGGCATCATCAGGGCAACGCGGTCGCCCTTTCTGAGTCCCAGTTCATTTTGTAAATAGGCGGCGAAAGCACGGCTGCGCTCTTCGAGCTTGCGGTAAGTCATCACCTCGCCCATGTTGATAAATGCCGCGTTGTCTGCGTAACGCAGTGTGGCATTTTCAAACATCTCGACCAGCGAACTGTAGCGATCTGGATCGATGTTCTCAGGAACATCTGCCGGATATCGTTTTAGCCAAACCTTTTCCAAGGTATCACTCCTGAAATCATGTTCTGTTGCCGTCTCTATTCGACGAGTTTTATCACGTCTTTAACAATATTTTAACTCAGCTTACCAGTTGCGTTTCAAACAATGTCGAGGTTGAGAGGCGGGTCACTTTTTCTGCGCCCTGACTTTGCCAAACCGTCCATGGCGAAAAATAAAAAGGCGGCAATTAAGCCGCCTTAACAACGATCTTTTCTTCATGTCATTTCTTTGGCAGCGGCACAACCCCATGTGCCGCTGCCGGTTTTACTGCCGCCGGGCGTGGTGCGCCACGAGCAGGCGGTGCGCCGTGCGGCGGAGGCGGTCTACTCGGTGACGACGTTTTCGACCCGTGCCGGTGCGGCGTTATACCAGCCTGGCCCCCAGCCGGGACCAAACCCTCGCCCCCAGGAATCATAAGGTCCACCAAAACCATAGCCCCACGGACCGATAGGTTGCGGAGGCATAACGACTTGTTGCTGTATCCGCCAGCGTTTGTAGCTGTTGACATTAACGGTGACGAAATCATAAGACGTCTGGCCGATGGTGCCTTTTTCCACACCGGTAATAGGCCCGACGACGGTCACCAGTTGATTACGGTAATCCACCGGATCCACAAAGCCGTTAATGTAGGCCATGATACGCCCGCGCGATGCCGCCCCTAAAATCGGACGAGCACCGTCATCCAGCGGAACGGTGGCGATTTCCAGACGCGTCCTGTTTTGCAGGTTGGTCACAGAGATTACTTTTCCGCCAAAACGCGACTCCTGGCCGACATACAAACCAGGCGCACCTTGTACGGCCTGTAAATTCATTTGCGGCGTAGCCGTCGTACCCCGAATCTCATCGGGTACCGTGACACAACCGGATAATACCAGCACACTGAGCGCCACGGCACTCAGCGCCATTTTCTTACCCGCAATACCTGATAACTGCTGAACAACAGACCACTTACGCATTACGATGACTCCTGTGCAAACTCTTCATTTTGACCGTCTTTTGATGCACAAGTTGCCATCGTTTATCGGCCCGGCAGCTTTTTCCACGTAACTTCATTACGCAGGTAAGTCGGTTCAGCGTCTTGCGGATTAACGCGAACACCGTTTTCCCAGAGCCGGAGCGCCAGCGGCAGCATGTCTTCCGCCTGTGGCAGTAACATTTTGCCATCAAATAATTCCACCACCGGCGATTCACCCAGTAAATCTGGGTAAGCTTCCCAGCCGGTGCCTACTGTGGCAAAACGCCCGGTTAACTCACCTGCACGCGCCAGAAGCTGTTCAGGTTTGATGACCTTTTCGGTATTCTCGCCGTGCCAGACACCTTGTACATCACGGGTAAATTCCCCCCAGTACACTTCGCCCATACGTGCATCAATGGCGGCAAGCACACGATCAGCGCCGGTCTGGCGATAAGCACCCTGTGCCATCGTTTGCAACGTTGAGACAGGTAACAAAGGCAGTTCCGCGCCAAGCGATAAGCCCTGGGCAATACCAATACCGATGCGCACGCCGGTGAAACTGCCGGGGCCACGGCCGAAAGCCAGTGCGTCGAGTTGTTTCAGGGAAAGTCCCGCTTCGGCGAGAATTTGCTGCACCAGCGGCAAAATACGCTGCGTATGTTCGCGGGCGCAGAGTTCGAAATGAGCGAGCGTTTCGCCCTGATTGTAAAGCGCAACCGAACAGGCTTCTGTCGCCGTATCAATTGCTAAAATTCGCGTGGACATGCCAGACCTCAGGCGGGGAGATTAATAAGTTATACCCTAAATACTTCGAGTTGCAGGGAGACCACAAGCTCGTGAATCCCCGGGAACTTAGATAACTAAGTGACTGGGGTGAGCGAGCGCAGTCAACGCATCTGCAACGTGAAATGTGACGGGTATAAGAGCCTTTTTCGGGGCGGCATCTTAGCATAAACAAAGGGCTAATTCTGCTCTTCGGCGTTCTGTAAAAAGCGAATCGCGTGTGTGAGATCACGGGTACGTGGTGTGGGCGGCAAACTGTTGAGGAAAACTTCGCCATAAGGGCGCATAACCAACCGGTTATCACAAATCACCATCACACCGCGGTCATCCGTATCACGGATCAAACGTCCGACGCCCTGCTTAAGGGTGATAACAGCATCCGGGAGTTGTACGTCATTAAACGGATCTCCGCCGCGCAGACGGCAATCCTCAATACGGGCTTTGAGCAACGGATCGTCAGGGGACGTGAACGGCAATTTGTCGATAATCACGCATGACAGCGTGTCCCCGCGCACGTCCACGCCTTCCCAGAAACTGCTGGTGGCAACCAGTAACGCATTACCGGCTTCGACAAATTGCGCCAGCAGCTGACCTTTACTGGTTTCACCCTGCAATAAAACCGGCAGCGTCAGGCTGGCCCTGAACTCTTCTGCCAGCTCGCGCATCATTTTATGAGACGTGCACAGGAAGAAACAGCGGCCTTTGTTGGCTTCGATAAGCGGGCGCAGCATACGTGCCAGCTGTTTTGCACCGCCCTGCACATTCGATTCGGGCAAAAAGCGCGGAACACATAACAGAGCCTGTCTGGCGTAATCAAACGGGCTCGGCAGCAACAACGTTTCTGCCTCATCCAGACCCAACCGTTCCGTAAAATGATGCAACTGGTCGTTCACCGACAACGTTGCAGAGGTGAAAATCCATGCCCCCGGTTTTTCTTTCATCATTTCGCTGAACTTGTCAGTCACCGACAACGGCGTCAGCGCCAGGACGAAATGACGTGAATTGCATTCGTACCAGTAGCTGTAACCGGGGATCGACACATCTTTCAGGCGCTTGAGACGGTTGCGGTAAAGCGTGGCGCGCTCGAAAGCGGCATCCAGCAGCGCAGAACGGCCGAGAGAGAGTTTGACCACGTCATAACAAAGTTCCAGCGCGTCATCAAGCAATAGTAAGGCGCGCTGAATGGCCGGCTGGCTAAGGACATCACGAAGATTGCCGCGAAATCCGGGCTCACCGAGCGCCAGACGGAAATCCATCGTGCTCTGGCTTAACCGGTCAGCGCTTTTCTGCAATTGCACAGAGTCACGGACCTCAGTCCGGTAAGCAATAGTGATGTCTTTCGCCATATCAAGTAGTTGGCGGCTGGTGACTTGCTGACCAAAATACTGGCTGGCAATATCTGGGATCTGATGGGCTTCGTCGAAAATCATCACGTCAGCTTCGGGGATCAGCTCGCCAAAGCCGCTCTCTTTCACCACCATGTCCGCCATAAACAGATGATGGTTTACCACCACCACATCGGCGTCCATCGCCTTACGGCGGGCTTTCACCACAAAACATTCTTTGTAAAGCGGGCAGTCACTACCCAGACAGTTATCGTTAGTACTGGTTACCAACGGCCAGACAAAGCTGTCTTCCGGCACCACGGTGCAGGTGCTGATATCACCCTCTTCCGTACTGCTCGACCAGTGACGCAGATGCGCCAGTTCACTGAGTGCCTGGCTGGCCAGATCGCCGCCGGAAAGCGATTGCTGCTCCAGCCGTTCCAGGCACAAATAGTTTGAGCGCCCTTTCAGCAGGGCCAGACGGCCTTTGAAGTTCAGCGCACTGGCAACTTTGGGCAAATCGCGGGAATACAGCTGATCTTGTAAGTTTTTCGAACCGGTGGAAATAATGACTTTTTTGCCGGAACGCAATGCGGGTGCCAGATACGCATAGGTTTTACCAGTCCCGGTTCCGGCTTCCACCACCAGCCCTTGTTTACCGCTGATGGCTTTGCTGACAGCCTGCGCCATCAGGCGCTGAGGTTCACGGGGTTTAAAACCTTCAATTTTCTGCGCCAGTGCGCCGTCTGTTGCGAAATCGTCTGTCACTGCGTCTCTCTGCCTGTACGGATCAGCAGTGATTATGCCAATCCCCCGGCCCGACTACCACCGCCATCTGTCAATCCAACGTATTCATGCTTTGTGATACCCTTAGCGGCATCATAAAAAAGTCACTAACGGGAGCTATAAACATGACCATCGAGCGTATCCGCCCTGAGCCACGGATGTCCGACATCGTTATCCATAACAACACCATTTACTACACGGCGGTACCGGAAAATCTGGACGCGGATGCAAAAGATCAGACAGCGGAAACGCTGGCGATTATTGACGCCGCGCTGGCGGAAGCAGGCTCAGACAAGAGTAAAATTCTTGATGCCACCTTGTTTCTGGTCAATAAAGATGATTTCCCGGCAATGAATGAAGCCTGGGACGCATGGGTATCGCCGGGCAATGCACCGGTGCGCTGTACGGTGCAGGCCAACCTGATGAACCCGAAGTATAAAATTGAAATTAAAATCATTGCCGCACGCTAATTGCTGATCAGCAGATATAAAAAAACCTCCCGCAGGAGGTTTTCATTCTTCGTACGTCGCAGTTTTAGATCCTAGCACCAGCAACCGCTTCTTTTGCCAGTTCAGTGATACGTGCGTAATCACCACTTTCCAGCGCATCAGCTGGCACCAGCCATGAACCACCGATACACAACACACTTTTCAGCGCCAGGTAATCACGATAGTTCTTCGGTGAAATCCCGCCGGTCGGGCAGAAACGCACCTGCGGGAACGGACCGGCAATCGCCTGCAACGCTTTCACGCCGCCATTGGCTTCAGCCGGGAAGAATTTAAATTCACGCAGACCGGCATCCAGCCCCATCATCAGTTCGGATACGGTGCAGATCCCCGGAATTAAAGGAATAGAACCGGCATTGGCTGCTTTCAGCAGAGCATCAGTCAGGCCAGGGCTAATCGCAAACTGGGCACCCGCTTCGGTCACTTCAGCCAGTTGCTCAGGATTGAGCACAGTCCCGGCGCCAATGATAGCGTCCGGTACTTCTTTGGCAATGGCGCGGATCGCATCCATTGCGCATGGGGTACGCAACGTTACTTCCAGCACACGTACGCCGCCAGCGACCAATGCTTTGGCCAGCGGAACGGCATGCTCCAGTTTGTTGATAACAATCACAGGAACAACCGGCCCTGAGGTCAGAATTTGTTCCGCGCTTGTTTTCCAGTTTTTCATCTTTTTCTCCATTTATGCCCGCAGGCACCGTTGTGATTGATGGCGCGCCCCTGCCACAGGGACCGGCAGAGACTTTCTCCGCCAGTAACCGACCACACCCGATTGGACGATACTTCTCTCCCCGTCATATCTGAAGCCGCAGCGGCTGTGCGTGTTAACCCGAATCAAGGACGCATGTCAGCTCACCGGGTCTCACTTACTTGCCGCCTTGCGGCGACTTCATTTATCTGGGGGAGCCATGACTCCCTACATTATCCGTTACTCGAATTCGTTCCAGGAACGCCCGTCGCGGGTGATCATCGCCACAGAAGCGACGGGTCCCCAGGTCCCGGACTGATACGGTTTTGGTGCTTCGCTCTCTGCCGCCCATGCGTTCATGATGGAGTCAACCCACTTCCAGGCCTCTTCCACTTCATCACGACGCACAAACAACGCCTGGATCCCGCGCATGGTTTCCAGCAGCAGACGCTCGTAAGCATCGGCAATATGCTGTTCATTAAAGGTTTCAGTAAAGCTCAGATCCAGCTTGGTCGTTTGCAGACGATGCTTGTGTTCAAGACCTGGCACTTTGTTCAGCACTTCGATCTCAATACCTTCGTCTGGTTGCAGACGAATGGTCAGTTTGTTCTGCGGCAGTTGCTGGTAAGAATCACGGAACAGGTTCAGCGCAGGATTTTTGAAATACACCACGACCTCGGAACACTTGCTCGGCAGACGTTTACCGGTACGCAGATAGAACGGCACTCCTGCCCATTGCCAGTTGTCGATATCTACGCGAATAGACACGAAGGTTTCGGTGCTGCTGGTTTTTTTCGCCCCTTCTTCTTCCAGATAACCGGGGACTTTTTTGCCCTGCACAAAGCCTGCGGTGTATTGTCCGCGCACCGTGTTTTCACGCACGTTTGACTGGTCGATACGACGCAGGGAACGCAGCACCTTGACTTTTTCATCACGAATACGGTCGGTACTCAGATCAGCCGGAGGCGACATGGCGATCATGGTCAGAATTTGCAGCAGGTGGTTCTGGATCATGTCGCGCATCTGCCCCGCGTCATCGAAGTAACCCCAGCGGCCTTCGATACCGACCTCTTCAGCGACCGTGATCTGCACATGATCGATCGTGCGGTTATCCCAGTTGCTGGCAAACAGATTGTTAGCAAAACGCAGCGCCAGAAGGTTCAGTACCGTTTCTTTACCCAGATAGTGGTCAATACGGTAAACCTGGGACTCAGCAAAGTATTCAGCCACCTGATCGTTGATGACCTGAGAAGACTCCAGAGAGTGTCCCAGTGGTTTTTCCATCACGACCCGCGCAGGCTCTTTGTTCAGTCCTGCTTCACCCAGGCCGCGGCAAATCGCACCAAAGTGACTTGGCGCAATCGCAAAGTAGTTAATGGTAGCGCGGTTTTGCTGGTCGAGCATTTTGCCCAACACTTTGAAATGCTTAACATCGTTGACATCAAGGTTACAGAAATCAAGACGGGCACTGAGTTTATCCCACAGTTCCGGATCAATTTTTTCTTTCATGAAGGTGGTCAGTGCTTCTTTAACCACTTCGGTATAGGCCGCTTTGTCCCATTCCGCACGTCCCACACCGATGATGCGGGTGTCGGGGTGAATGTGACCTGCTTTCTCTAACTGATACAGGGAAGGCAACAGCTTACGGCGCGCAAGATCGCCCTTTGCACCGAAAATTACCAGATCACACGCCTGGGCTGTCTGAGTTACCGCCATGTTCTTCTCCTCAATGCAGGAATACCTAACATATTTCTGGTTGCTGTGCGTGAGCTGCAACTCGAATTATCTCGGGTACATATTGTAATTTTATTTCAGCAACAATGTACTCTGATTGCCTGTGAGCCGTAAACCATGATCTGACAAGGGGATAACTCTGCGTAAAACCTTGTTTTTATCATAAGTATCTCAGCTGCTGTCAAAACCCACAACATTCTGTAATTTTATGACAAAACTGAACAGAATTTACCATACTGAAAGTTAGATCTCGGTCAAACTCTGACAAAAAAAGCGGTTTTTTCGTCTGACTGACGCTGCCAACGGCATTAAGCGCGTAGTATATTTTCATCAAATCACTACGATTTCCTCTTTTCAAAGAAATCGTTGAAACCTATGAGTGTCATGCTTATGAATACATTGGAAAAAATCCAGACCCACCTTGACATTCTGAGTAAGTCAGAACGCAAAGTCGCCGAAGTTATTCTGGCATCTCCGCACATTGCCATTCACTCCAGTATTGCCACTCTCGCCCGCATGGCGGACGTCAGTGAACCTACTGTAAACCGTTTTTGCCGTCGCCTCGACACAAAAGGGTTTCCAGATTTTAAATTACATCTGGCACAAAGTCTGGCAAACGGTACACCTTATGTGAACCGTAACGTGGATGAAAGCGACAGCGTCAGCGCTTACACCAGTAAAATTTTCGAATCAGCCATGGCCAGCCTCGATCAGGTGAAAAACACCCTCGATATTACAGCTATCAACCGCGCGGTCGATTTACTCACCCAGGCAAAAAAGATTTCCTTCTTCGGACTGGGTGCATCAGCCGCCGTGGCGCATGATGCCATGAACAAATTCTTCCGGTTTAACATTCCCGTGGTGTATTTCGATGACATTGTTATGCAGCGCATGAGTTGCATGAATTCCAGCGAAGGCGATGTGGTGGTGTTGATTTCCCACACGGGCCGCACTAAAAATCTGGTCGAGCTGGCGCAACTTGCCCGCGAAAATGACGCCACGGTCATTGCCATCACCTCCTTTAATACGCCACTGGCGCATGAGGCAACGCTGGCTCTGTTACTGGATGTTCCGGAAGATACCGACGTTTATATGCCGATGGTTTCGCGTATCGCACAACTGACGTTGATTGATGTGCTGGCTACCGGGTTTACGTTGCGCCGTGGGACAAAATTCAGAGATAACCTGAAGCGGGTCAAAGAAGCGTTGAAAGAATCGCGCTTTGATAAGGGGATAGTCGTCCCTAACCTGTCAGAATAAGCTCGCCCACGGGTCGGCACATCAAATCATTCACAGAACATATGAACACAGCACCATTGATTTAATAGGGAGTCTGGCGGGAAATCTACGCGCAAAGTGCGCAGGGTAAATGTCAGACATGAGGTCAGCGGGTCACACAGGTGAAACCCTTTTGTATTACAATTACACCTAAACCTAATGTGGGCTCGCTGTTTTTTGCATTACCATTTTTCATCAGTTAACGGAGTTAGGCATGTCCAGAAGGCTCAGAAGAACGAAGATCGTTACCACACTCGGCCCTGCAACTGACCGCGACAATAATCTAGAGAAGATCATTGCTGCTGGTGCAAATGTTGTGCGTATGAATTTCTCCCACGGAACCCCTGAAGATCACATCCTCCGCGCTAACAAAGTCCGTGAAATAGCCGCGCGTCTCGGCCGCCACGTCGCGATCCTTGGCGATCTGCAAGGCCCAAAAATCCGCGTATCAACCTTTAAGGAAGGTAAAGTTTTCCTCAATATCGGCGACAAATTCCTGCTTGATGCCAATATGAGTAAAGGTGAAGGCGATAAAGAAAAAGTAGGTATTGATTATAAAGGTCTGCCGGCCGATGTGGTGCCTGGTGACATTCTGTTACTTGATGACGGCCGTGTGCAGCTGAAAGTACTGGAAGTTCAGGGCATGAAAGTGTTCACCGAAGTTACCGTGGGCGGCCCGCTCTCTAATAATAAAGGCATCAACAAGCTGGGCGGTGGCCTTTCTGCCGAAGCCCTGACTGAGAAAGATAAAGCAGACATTATTACTGCGGCCAAAATGGACGTAGATTATCTGGCAGTTTCATTCCCACGCACTGGCGAAGATCTTAACTATGCGCGCCGTCTGGCCCGCGATGCAGGCTGTAATGCGCAGATTGTTTCTAAAGTTGAACGTGCTGAAGCGGTAGCGACAGATGAAGCAATGGATGACATCATTCTGGCTTCCGACGTTGTCATGGTGGCCCGTGGTGACCTGGGTGTCGAGATCGGTGACCCTGAGCTGGTCGGTATCCAGAAAAAACTGATCCGTCGTGCACGTCAGTTAAACCGCGCGGTGATCACGGCGACCCAGATGATGGAATCAATGATCACCAACCCGATGCCAACCCGCGCAGAAGTGATGGACGTGGCGAACGCCGTGCTCGATGGCACCGATGCGGTGATGCTGTCAGCGGAAACGGCAGCGGGTCAGTATCCGGCTGAAACCGTGGCGGCCATGGCACGCGTTTGTCTGGGTGCAGAAAAAATCCCCAGCATTAACGTCTCCAAGCACCGCCTGGACGTGGAATTCGATAATATCGAAGAAGCCATTGCGATGTCTGCCATGTACGCAGCAAACCATCTGAAAGGCGTGACAGCCATCATTTCCATGACTGAATCGGGTCGTACTGCGCTGATGTTGTCCCGTATCAGCTCCGGTCTGCCGATATTTGCCATGTCACGTCACGAACACACCCTGAACCTGACCGCGATTTACCGTGGCGTCACCCCTGTCTTCTTCGACAGCGTGAATGACGGGGTAGCGGGTGCACAAGATGCTGTGAATTTACTGCGTGATAAAGGTTATCTTTTGTCCGGCGATCTGGTGATCATCACCCAGGGTGATGTCATGAGTACCATCGGCACCACCAATACCAGCCGTATATTGCGTGTAGAATAATGGCAAAATGTAATAAGATATAAATATAGGGCCGATCATGATGATCGGCCTTCTTATTTACTCCCCCGCCCGAAAATTTACTCCCCTTTTGCATATCCGCCCAAATGCTTAATGCGAATATTATTGTTGCCATTGTTTTGAAATAATCAGGTGCGGCGTGCAAACGTTCCGTCGGTAAAAGTTATTACACTTACAAACACTGCGTCTAAATATAACTTTTGATAGTAAAATACGCCCCCACTTAGACAAAATAATGTATAAAAAATACAGATTCTTCCCATAGGAATATTAAGAGCTTAATATTCACGTACTGATTTATGTGACGAGCATCACATTAAACAATCAAAAAGTTCTGTTATGCACAAATGTTTACTCTCGTTGTTGAATGATAATGATTTGCATTTATAATGATTCTCAATCGTTAAAACATTGCATAAATCCGTACTAAGGAAATCAAACAAGACATAACACTTATTATTTTTCATAAGAAAAAATATTTAACCATACACTTTACAGGCATGGCCATCAGCCCTGCCTGCTAATGCTTACGTTCACTGCTAAATCCTGACTTTATCCGGGCGGCCGCCCCACGCCTGCTGAGGATGAAAAGGACTAACCCAAAGGATACAGAATGAGCCAGATAAATAACTGGGAATTAATGCAATCCGGTAGCCAAAATCTCACCCCAGCCCAGGCAAATATAAGCAAAAATAAGGGTTATATTTTTAACCACCACAATACCCCTGAATGGCAGGCGCAGATTGAACAAGGCGTTGAATTAATTAAATCCCATATTAACCATACTGAGAAACCCTTTTCCGGTGTTTCTCCGGCTGAATTAGCCGAGCAATTTCGCCATATTGACCTGACTAAACCTCTGGACGGAACGCGGCTGGCGCTGGAAGAACTGGATGATTTATATCTTCAGCACGCGGTCTATTTCCATCATCCGAAATACCTGGCGCATCTCAACTGTCCGACCGTCTTACCTTCCCAACTGGCGGAGCTGTTTATCAGTGCCATCAACTCCTCGGTGGATACCTGGGATCAGAGCGCAGGCGGCACGCTCATCGAGCAAAAAGTCATTGACTGGACACTCGCCCGTATCGGTTTTGGCGCACAGTCAGACGGTATTTTCACCAGCGGCGGGACCCAGTCCAACCTGATGGCCATGCTGCTGGCGCGCGACAGCCATTGCAAACGCACCCGACCGCAGCACAGCATCAAATATCAGGGTCTGCCGCCGGAAGCCAACCGCTGGCGTATTTTCAGTTCACAGGTCAGCCACTTCAGTATTCAAAAATCCGCTGCCCTGCTCGGCCTGGGTTATGACGCCGTGGTGCCGGTCGCCTGCGACAGCGCTTTTCGCATGGATATTGCCGCACTCCGTCAGGAAATTGAGCGCTGCCACGCTGAAGGGTTGATTCCGATTGCCGTCGTGGCAACCGCCGGTACGACTGACTTTGGCAGTATCGACCCGCTGAATGAGATCGCTGAAATCTGCCGCCAGGAAAAAATCTGGATGCATGCAGATGCCGCATACGGCTGTGGTTTGCTGGTTTCGCCACAGCATCGTCAGCGGATTGACGGCATCCATCTGGCCGATTCCGTCACCGTGGATTACCACAAATCCTTCTTCCAGCCGGTAAGCTGCAGCGCGTTTCTGGTTAATGACCACCGTCATCTGGAGCACGTGACACATCACGCCGAATATCTGAATCCGCTGAGTGCGAAACTGGAAGGCACGCCGAATCTGGTGAATAAAAGTATCCAGACCACCAAACGTTTTGATGCCCTCAAAATGTGGCTGACGTTGCGCATTATGGGTCAGCAGGCATTAGGAGAATCCTTTGATGTGCTGCTGGCCCGCGCGACACAAACGCATCAGATGATGGAAGAGAATCCGAATATTGAAGTGCTGCATAAGCCGGAGCTGAGCACGCTGGTGTTTCGGTTCGTACCGCGTTTATCCATGACGCATGAACAGATTGACGACATCAACGCCGGGATCCGTAAGGCCATTTTCCGCGACGGCAGCGCCGTTATCGCCGGAACCAAAGTACATCAGCGCCAGTATCTGAAATTTACCTTACTCAACCCAGCCACCACCACGGAAGACGTTGCCGATGTGCTTAGCCTGATTACTCATTACGGCAAAGAACTCACTGCCAGTGCGCTGAGCGCCGCGAAAAACCGGTAAAAGGAGCCACACCATGAATACCCACCCAAACGACCCTATGTATGATTTTATCGCCGTAGGAATCGGTCCGTTTAACCTCGGGCTGGCCTGTCTGACTGAACCACTGAAAGCGCTGAACGGCCTGTTTTTAGACCAGAATGACAGCTTCGACTGGCACACCGGCATGATGCTGGAAAGCGCACATTTACAGACCCCGTTTATGGCCGATCTGGTGACGCTTGCCGATCCGACCAGCCCTTACAGTTTTCTTAATTATCTTAAATTAAAGGGAAAACTCTACTCATTCTACATCCGTGAAGATTTCTTCATGATGCGTAAAGAGTTCAATCAGTATTGTCAGTGGGCATGCAGCCAGCTGACCAGCCTGCAATTCTCCACGCGCGTGGAGGGCGTTACCTGGGATGCGGCACAGGAATGCTATCGGATAGAGGCGCGCTCGACGAAAAGCGGCGAAAAACAGATTTACCGTACCCGAAGGCTGGTTCTCGGCACAGGGCCGTCAGCGTGGATGCCTGCCTGTGCGCGGGATGCCGGTAGAAACGTGCATCACTCCTCGGCCTATTTACCGAATAAACAGCAGGTACAAAATTCAAAATCCATTACCGTAGTCGGCAGTGGCCAGAGCGCCGCAGAAATTTACTATGACCTGCTCTCCGACATCGACACGCACAATTATCATCTGACGTGGGTAACCCGTGCACCGCGTTTCTACCCGCTGGAATACAGCAAACTGACGCTGGAAATGACCTCACCGGAATATATCGACTATTTCCACGCGCTGCCGGTAAGCAAGCGCGATCAGCTCAATCGGGAACAAAAATGTCTGTATAAGGGCATTAACATCAGTCTGATCAACGATATTTATGACCTGATGTACGTCAAACGCCTCGACGGCCCGCTGAGTGTCGATTTGTACACACATTCGGAACTGACAGCGCTGACCCGCAGCCGCAGCGGCGAACTTGAAATGACCTTGTTCCACCACGAACAGCAACAGCAATACCGGCACCGCACGGAATCAGTGATCCTCGCGACCGGGTACGGCTATCAGCCACCGCAGTTTGTGGAGGGCATTTATAACCGCATTCAGTGGGATGAAGCCGGTCGTTACGCCGTCAACCGCAATTACAGCATCGATGCGCACAACCAGATTTTCGTACAAAACGCCGAGCTTCATACGCACGGTTTCGTCACACCGGATCTGGGCATGGCGTGCTACCGCAACAGCACTATTATCCGCGAAATGCTCGGCCATGAAGTGTATCCGGTGGAAAAAACCATTGCTTTCCAGACCTTTGGCACCCGCAGCCCTGACGCAAACTAACGGAGATTTACTCATGTCTGATGCCATTTCTACCGCCGTATTCTCCTGCCTGCGCGATGCAGGGAAACTGTCTTTACGCCCGCTGTCTCCGGAAAAAGACGCCGCCGTTTTACATGGCTGGATGACGCAGCCCTACGCGCATTTCTGGGGGATGCAAAACAGCACCATTGCAGAAGTCAGCAATTTCTATCGCGACCTGACTCAGGATAAACCGCTGGCAGCGCTGATGGGCGAAATCGACGGACAGCCGCAATTTCTCATCGAATGCTATCCGGTTGAGGATGACCCGCTGCATGAGCATTACGCTGTACAACCCGGTGATATGGGCATGCATATTCTGTTGTCACCGGCTGAAAAGCCGGTGACTGGCTTCAGCTGGCAGGTGTTTTCAGCGGTGATGGAGTACCTGTTCAGCCAGCCCGATGTCCGGCGCGTGGTAGTCGAGCCGGATGTTCGCAATGAAAAAATTCATAAGCTGAATAAACGCGCCGGTTTCCGCTATCAGAAACAAATCCAACTGACACACAAAACTGCATGGCTGGCATTTTGCCAGCGCGAAGATTTTTTTCAGGCCAGCCAGAAGGAAAAACACACCATGACCCCTGCTAATCTGCAAACCGGGCAGCACCTGCAACCTGAAATCTGGGCGAAAGCGAATGCCCTGCTGCTGCGTAAATGCCTGTCCGAGCTAACCCATGAACGTCTGCTCACACCTCAGGCATTAAAAACAACCGGCACCTGGACGGATTATCAGCTGACGGTTCCCGCCTCGGAAATTGAATACCATTTCCGGGCACGCTTGCTGCCACTCAATGACTGGATGATTGATCTCAAGAGCATTAAGCGTCTGGATAATTTTACCGTGCAACCCCTGGATGCCGTTAAATTTATCATTGAATTCGCAGAACATATTGGTATCTCACAAGCCATGCTGCCGACTTATCTGGAAGAAATCAGCAGCACGCTTTACAGCAGCGCTTATAAACTGGCGAATAATCACACGACAGCAAAGCAACTGTCAGAAGCCGATTTCCAGACTGTCGAAACCAGCATGACTGAAGGCCATCCAGGCTTTATCGCTAACAATGGCCGTATCGGTTTTGATGCCGGTGATTATGTTCGCTATGCACCGGAAGCGGCCAGCCCACTGCAACTGGTCTGGGTTGCGGTTCATCATGACAAAGCACATTTCGCCAGTGTCGAAGGTTTGCCCTATGAAAAGCTGATCGCAGAAGAGTTGGGCGAAGCGCAGATTTGTGCTTTCACGCAGAAGCTGATTGATAAAGGTGTCGATCCGAAAAATTACTATTTCATGCCGGTGCATCCGTGGCAGTGGCAGAACAAATTACTGACCGTTTTCGCACCGGATATTGCCCGTCAGTTTCTGATTTATCTTGGTGAAGGTGAGGATAACTATCTGGCGCAGCAGTCAATCCGCACCTTCTACAATACCAGCCGTCCGCAAGGGCGTTACGTTAAAACAGCGTTGTCGATCCTGAATATGGGCTTTATGCGCGGGCTTTCGCCGTACTATATGGCGACGACGCCGGGCATCAATGAATGGCTGGCGGATCTGGTGGAAAACGATTCGTATCTGCAATCCACCGGTTTCAGCATTTTGCAGGAAGTGGCGTCGCTCGGTTATCACAATCACTATTTCGAAGACGCCATAAAAGGTGACAGCGCATACAAAAAAATGTTTGCGGCGCTGTGGCGTGAAAATCCGGTCGCCCTGTTGCAACCCAACCAGCGCCTGATGACCATGGCTGCCCTGCTGCATACCGACAAACATGGCGATGCGCTGATTGTCGAGATGATCAAATCATCCGGCCTGGCCACCGGAGACTGGCTTAAACGTTACATGCACGCCTATCTCAGCCCGCTGCTGCACTGTTTCTATCAGTACGATCTGGTGTTCATGCCGCATGGCGAAAACCTGATTCTGCGTTTCGAAAACAATATCCCGGTCAATGCCTTCATGAAGGATATCGCCGAGGAAATTGCGGTGATGAACCCGGATGCCTGTCTGCCTGAAAAAGCCAAACGTCTGGCGGTAGATGTGCCTGATGATCTGAAAATTTTGTCGATTTTCACTGACGTCTTTGCCGGCGTATTCCGGTTTATTGCCCGCATTCTGGAAGAGCATGGCGATTATCCTGCCGGGCAGTTCTGGCAGATGGTGGCAGAAGTGGTCCGCGATTATCAGACTCAGTATCCGGAACTGGCCGGGAAATTTGCCCGGTATGATATGTTCGGTGCCGAGTTTACGCACTCGTGTCTGAACCGCCTGCAACTGGCGAATAATCAGCAAATGATCAATCTTTCAGATCCGGCGCAGAATCTTAAGTTCGCCGGCACGCTGGAAAATCCGATTGCCGCCTACGCCAACCGTTACTGAAACCCCTTTTTCTAATCTGCAGAATTTTAGCGCGGCTTTCACAGGCCGCGCTTTTTTGATGTGAAATCCTGGAGTATTAACGTTATGTCGTCCGTTTCCGAACCCGCTTCGCGGTTGAATTTTCGCCAGAGGTTGTTCCCGCTGTCGCTGGTGTTATTCGAATTTGCCACCTATATAGCCCACGATATGATCCAGCCGGGTATGTTGCGGGTGGTCAGTGATTTCAGTGCCAGTGCCGACTGGGTTTCCACCTCACTGACCGCGTATCTGTGCGGCGGTATTTTGCTGCAATGGCTGCTGGGTCCGCTTTCCGACAGGCTCGGACGCAGACCTGTCCTGCTGGCAGGCGTGGCCTTCTTCACCGCCACGTGCCTGCTGACAGTTTTTACCCAAAACATTGAACAATTCATTCTGATGCGCTTTTTACAGGGCATGAGTCTGTGCTTTATCGGTGCAGTGGGTTATGCCGCCATTCAGGAAGCATTCAGTGAAACAATGAGCGTTAAACTGATGGCGCTGATGGCTAACATCACGCTGATAGCCCCCCTGCTCGGGCCGCTGGCTGGCGCGGTATTTATTCATTATGCGCCATGGAAAGCCATGTTTGTGTTGTTCTCGCTGGTCTCTGCATTTTCATTCTGGGGTCTGTGGCGCAGCATGCCGGAAACTGCCACCGGACGCGGGGAAAGATTTTCAATACGCCGCTTACTGACCGATTACCGCGAAGTGTTCAGCAATACCGGCGTGATTTTCGGGTCGCTGTCCATCGGGCTGATCACCCTTCCGCTGCTGGCGTGGGTGGCGCAGTCACCGGTATTACTGATTCAGGATGCCGGTATGACGCCGCTACAGTACGGATGGTTACAGGTGCCGGTATTCGCCGGGCTGATTATCGGTAATATCACACTCAGCAAAATCAGTGGGAAAGTGAATATCCGCACGCCCGTCTGGATAGGCATTGCCCCAATAGTGCTCGGTCTGGCGGTCAGCGCCGGTGCCGCGCTGTTTATGGTGCACGCCTGGGGCTGGATAATTGGCGGGCTCAGCCTGTATGCGCTGGGCTCAGGGCTGGTAAATGCCGGGCTTTACCGTCTGACACTGTTTTCCAGCCCGACCGGCAAAGGCACCGTTGCGGCGACGCTGGGGCTGATCACAATTGTGGTATTTGCGGCGGGCATCGAAGTGGCAAAGCAGTTGTATTTCGTACTCGGCAGCGGCATGTTTATGCTGACGGGTATGATTTCCGGCGCGACCGGCGTATTGCTGATTGCCGCGTTCCTCAGGCGTATCCCTGAAAAAAACATACAAAAAAGCTGAGGTGTGAGCCTCAGCCTTTCAAATTTTTAACGGTTACTTTTTGGGATAAAGTTCTTTGCGCGAATAAGGCTCAGGTTCACCCGGCTTTCGGGTTTTAAGCAGCTTGAGGATCCAGGTGTACTGTTCCGGATTCGGTCCGACCAGCACTTCCACCTCCTCGTTCATCCGCCGTGCGATACGATTGTCATCGGCAGTGGCCAGATCATCCATCGGCGGGCGCACATAAATATCCAGCCTTTGTTCGTGGCCGTTATAGACAGGGAACAGCGGGATGATCGACGCACGGCACACTTTCATCAGACGTCCGACCGCAGGCAATGTCGCCTTGTAGGTGGCAAAGAAATCGACGAACTCACTGTGCTCAGCGCCGTGATCCTGATCCGGCAGATAGTAACCCCAGTACCCCTGACGCACTGAACTGATGAACGGCTTGATGCCGTCATTACGCGCATGCATTCGACCACCAAAACGACGGCGAACGGTATTCCACAGATAATCGGTCAGCGGGTTTTTCTGATTATGGAACATAGCGGCCATCGGCTGTCCGTCAGCGGCCATCAGCATCGCCGGGATATCCACAGCCCATCCGTGTGGCACCAGAAAAATCACATTTTTACCTTCGGCATGCATCTGGTCGACAATTTCTTTGCCGTGCCAGTGAACACGCTGCATGATTTTTTTAGGATCACGGAGGGCCAGTTCAGCCATCATCACCATAGATTGCGGAGCGGTGGCAAACATCTCATCGATGATATGTTCACGTTCAGCTTCAGGTGTTTCGGGCAGACAATACAGCAGATTAATTTGCGCACGACGACGTGCGCCTTTCGCAAATTTTCCGGCCAGACGGCCAAGGCTGCCTAAAATAGGGTCGCGAACCTTCGCCGGCAGATATGCCATTCCGGCCATCGCTCCGACGCCCAGCCAGACGCCCCAGTAGCGCGGATGATAGAAGGTTTTCTGAAATTGCGGAATAAATTCAATAGTCGATCGTTTTTCTTTTTCTGGCTGCATGCTCAGGCTCTTATGACAAATTCTGCCTTAATGATAAGTGCAGTGATTTATTTTGCAATAAATCACTGCCTTGGAAAATTAAGCGCGAAGAGATCAGTCAAGCTTCAGTTGAGGAACAACCTCACGAACAGTGGCCAGATAAGTACTGCGATCTTTACCTGTCAGCCCTTCCGTTCTCGGCAGTTTTGCCGTCAGCGGATTCACAGCCAGCTGGTTAATCCACATTTCAAAATGCAAATGCGGGCCGGTTGAACGGCCGGTATTGCCGGACAGTGCGATGCGATCGCCCCGTTTCACTTTCTGACCGGGTTTCACCAACAGCTTACGCAAATGCATATAACGGGTCATGTACTGACGACCGTGACGGATGGCAACATAGTTACCCGCAGCGCCGCCATTCTTGGCAACGACCACTTCACCATCGCCCACCGCCAGCACCGGCGTACCGACAGGTACGGCGAAATCGACGCCACGGTGCGGTGCTATGCGCCCGGTCACCGGGTTCAGACGACGCGGGTTGAAATTAGAAGAAACGCGGTATTGTTTACCGGTCGGGAAACGCAGGAAGCCCTTCGCCAGCCCGCTGCCGGTGCGGTCATAAAATTTGCCGTCTTCAGCCCGGACAGCGTAATAGTCTTTGCCGCCGGTACGCATATGCACGGCCTGCAATTCACTTTGCTCATTCTTACCGTCCAGTACTTCGTGGGACATCAGCACCGCAAAGTCGTCGCCTTTCTTCAATTTACGGAAATCAAGTTGCCACTGCAGTGCTTTAATAACAGCACTGACTTCAGCGCTGCTCAGCCCTGCGGCTTTGGCGCTGGTGACAAAACTGCCGTTCAGCGTCCCTTTCAATACTGAATCTTTCCATTCCCCTTTCAGGGTTTCCAGAGAGGATTTAAACGTGTTGCCCGAACGGTCAAAGGTGTAAGTTTCGCGACGTGATTTTTCCCATGTCAGGCGTTGCAAATCACCGGCATCATTGAGCGTCCACGAAATTTGCTGACCGATTTTCAGATTACGTAAATCACGGTTGGCATCTGAAAGTGCAGCGATTTCTGACATATCAATGCCGTACTGATTCAGAATGCTACTCAGCGTATCGCCGGTAGAAACCACATATTCATGTACGCCGGCTTCATTGACTGTTTTATCGTCAAGATCATCTTGCGGAATGTCATCATCGGCGGGGGGAGACTGGTCGATAGGCTCGCTGGCTTCAGGAAGCAGTGAACGTAATTGCTGGTTATCAAGGGTGATATTTTTAACCAGCGGTTTGGTATCGGAAAGGTCATTGTCCGGGTGATAGGCTAACGGTTTCCATACGGCCACAGCCAGTGTGACGACGGTAAGTGACCCCAGCATAATGCGATGGGGCCGCGGAAGGTTGCTATACGCCAGAGCGATAGATCGGGCTATCAGCTGCACTTAAATTCTGTCCTTTTAGCTTACTTCAGGCAGCTCAGGTACTGGTTCGCCAGCTGTGACAAAAAGTTCACGTAGCTGTCCGCACCGAGTGCAATGCTGCTCCCCAAGGGATCCAATGTGCCCATACGCACTTTTGTTCCCTGGGCAACAGCCGTTATGACGGCTGGCCTGAATTGTGGCTCAGCAAAAACGCAGGTCGCTTTTTGCTCAACCAACTGTGTTCGAATGAGATGTAATCGCTGTGCACCAGGTTGAATTTCGGGGTTGATCGTAAAGTGACCACGTGGCGAAAGGCCGAAGTGTTTTTCAAAGTAGCCATAAGCGTCGTGAAAAACAAAATATCCCTTACCCTGCACAGGCTGCAGCATAGTACCAATATTTTTGTCAGTTTTTGTCAGCCCGTCTTCAAAACGTGCCAAATTTACATCTAATTGTTGCTTTTTCTGCGGAACCAGCTCTGCGAGCTTGTTGTGGATCTCAATGGCGGCTTCGCGGGCGATTGCCGGTGACAACCAGACGTGCATATTATATTCGCCATGGCGGTGTTCATCCGCCTCATGCTCATGCTCATGCTCATGAGCCTCGTCATGTTCATCGTCATCACTGCCTTTCATCAGCAATGGTTTCACTGCCGGTAACGTCGCGATGGCGACCTGACGGATTGGTGGCAGTTGCGCTGCTGACTTGGTCATAAACGCTTCCATTTCCGGCCCCACCCATACCACCAGATCGGCGCTGCGCATACGCTGAATATCGGAAGGGCGTAATGCAAAATCATGAGGCGACGCCCCGTCCGGCAGCAACACTTGCGTCGGCATGACGCCGTCGGCAATAGCGGATGCGATAAAACCCAGCGGGCGTACGGAAGCCAGAACAGCGGCCTGCGTGCTGAAAACCGCACCTGAACTTAATATTGCGGCGGCCAGAAACATCCGTTTAACGCTTTTTTTCTGTATCATGCTGAGTGAACTCATCTTCGGGTTGGGGGAAAACTGGTTATTTTTAGCGAAACGCAATATTATAACATCCGATTTGTTCTGCAAGACCCTATGACATGTCCACATTAGCTACGCTCCAAAATATTTCAGTGACTTTCGGTGCACGACGGGTGTTGTCCAACATCTCGTTAAGTCTGCAACCGGGGAAAATTCTGACCCTTCTCGGCCCGAATGGCGCGGGAAAGTCCACATTAGTGCGCGTTGTGCTTGGCCTGATTGCGCCAACAGAAGGCAAGATGACCTGCGAACCCGGTTTACGTATCGGCTATGTTCCGCAGAAAATTCATCTCGATCCCACCATGCCGCTGACCGTCAGCCGTTTTATGCGACTGAAGCCCGGTGTGAAAAAAAGCGATATTTTGCCCGCCCTGAAACGCGTACAGGCAGCGCATCTGCTGGATCAACCGATGCAGAAACTCTCCGGCGGCGAAAACCAGCGTGTTCTGCTGGCGCGTGCGTTAATGAACAGCCCGCAGTTATTGGTACTCGATGAGCCGACTCAGGGCGTTGACGTCAACGGACAGCTGGCGCTGTACAACCTGATCGACAGCCTGCGCTGCGAATTGGGTTGCGCCGTGCTGATGGTTTCGCATGATTTGCATCTGGTGATGGCGAAAACGGATGAAGTGTTGTGCCTGAACCAGCACATCTGCTGTTCCGGCTCGCCGGAAGTGGTCTCTGCGCACCCTGAATTTATTGCGATGTTCGGTAATCGTGGCGCAGAACAGCTGGCTATTTACCGACATAACCATAACCATCGTCATGATTTAAAGGGAAAGATAATTTTGCGCAACACCGGAGGTCGTGACGCATGATCGCGCTGTTATTACCTGGCTGGCTGGCAGGTGTTTTACTGGCAATTGCCGCCGGCCCGCTGGGCTCGTTCGTCGTCTGGCGTCGTATGTCCTATTTCGGCGATACGCTGGCTCATGCGTCACTCCTCGGCGTAGCCTTTGGTTTACTGCTTAATATTAATCCTTTTTATACCGTTATCGCCGTCACTTTATTGCTGGCCGTATTGCTGGTATTGCTCGAACGTAAACCGCACCTGGCTGTCGATACCCTGCTCGGGATTATGGCGCACAGCGCACTGTCACTCGGGCTGGTGGTCGTCAGCCTGATGTCCGGCGTGCGTGTGGATCTGATGGCATATTTGTTCGGTGATTTGTTGTCGGTGACATACAGCGACATCTGGATGATTGGCGTTGGCGTAACGGTGGTGATTGCAGTGCTGTGCTGGCAATGGCGGGCGCTGCTTTCCATGACCATCAGTCCGGAACTGGCGCATGTCGATGGCGTAAACCTGCAACGTTCGCGCATCATCCTGATGCTGGTAACGGCGCTGACCATCGGTCTGGCGATGAAATTCGTCGGTGCGCTGATCATCACCTCATTGCTGATTATTCCCGCCGCGACCGCGCGGCGCTTCGCTAAAACGCCGGAACAAATGGCGTATGTGGCGGTGATAACGGGCATTGTTGCCGTGACCGGCGGCCTGACGTTCTCGGCATTCTATGATACACCTGCCGGCCCTTCTGTCGTGCTGTGTGCCGCGGTGTTATTTATGTTCAGCCTCAGTAAAAAACAGATTGCCTGACCGCAACGCCAGAGACAAAAACGGACGCCCTGAGCGTCCGTTTTTTTATGCATCTTCCTGCTGCCTTTTTTCCCGTGCCTCCCGTTCTTCCTGCGCCGCCTCCTGCCTCGCCTGCCGCCAGTGCAACACCGGTGATACCGTTATGCCGTGGATAACCACGCTGGCGACAATCACCGTGAACGCAATGTTGGTCATATAGTTGGCGTCCGCACCGTGCAGTCCGTGCGTCCAGGCATAAGCGATATAATTCATACTGCCGATACCGCGAATGCCAAACCAGCCGAGCATCAGCCGTCTCCCCTTCGGTACATGTACGCCGATTGTCGTGATATAAACAGCCAGAGGACGGATGACAATAAACAGCAGCGCGGCGATCAGCAGTCCCGTCGGTTCCCAGTGTTCTGCCAGCGTGATTCCAAGCACCATGACAATTCCCGCAGCAAAAATCCGCTCAATGGTATCGCCGAACGACAGTGCATCACCCACCATCAGTCCGATCGAATTGCGCGGCATTTCCGCTTGCATCGAGTGACGCTGGTGAGGATTGACCATGACTTCAGCGGGTGGCGGACGCGACCCCTCACTCAGATCTTCCGGCGGATGCAGGGAAACGACGCGTACTTCCGCGCTGCGAAGCCCGACACCGGCGGCAAATGCCGCAAGGAAACCGGAAGCATCGAGAGATTGCGCGGCCGCATAGCTGAGCGCTATCAGCGACAGCGCCAGAAAATCACTCGGTGCAACCGTACGCTGACGGCTGTGAAAACGCGTCGCACTGAGCCCGACCAGTTTCCCCATCGCAAAACCAATTGCCAACCCGCCGAGCAACGCCCAGACCACATCGCGCCATGCCCAGTGCCACCATTCGTGTGAAGATAATCCGTCCTGCGCCGTGAACAGCATCAGCGCCAGCATCAGCACAGGCAGCGCCGAACCATCGTTCATCCCTGCCTCGCTGGAAAGCGCAACCCGCAGCCCGTCGTCATCATTGGCATCATTCACGGCAATCATGCTGGCCAGCACCGGATCCGTCGGCGCGATAATGGCACCCAATGCAAGGGCCAGCGGCCAGGAAATACCGGTAATGTAATGAGCAATAGCGGCGACGCACAGGACGGTGAGTAACATGGCAGGAAAAGCGAGTAACACACCAACACGCCAGCTTTGTGCGCGAAAAGGCAAGCGGAGTTTCAGTCCGGTAATAAATAATGACGCCGCCATGGCGATTTCAGTGAAATGCGCGGTGAGCGTGGAATACGCCACCAGATCGATATGCAATAAATTCAGAACCCAGGGACCACAAACGATCCCCGCAGCCAGATATAAACCGAACGTTGTCACCGGACCGCGGGAAATCCACCCGGATGCGAGCGACATAATCAATAGCAGTCCTCCGACCGCCGCTGTCCAACCTAAAAATCCCATGTCTATCCCATGCTAAATATCAATTCATTAAGCATAGTACATGTATGCAGATGAATGATTTTTCAGATAAATAACATCGGGCACAAATGGCGAGGCATATCATTAGCCGGTAAGCTAAAATTGATTTTTATCCGGGAATAAGACGAGACATAAAATGATTAAATACAGTGTGCTGTATCCAAATATTGAAAACGGAACCTTTGATCATGATTATTATCGGGATGTACATTTACCCTTGATCAAACGCCGGATGGGGGAGTTTTGCCATTCTTACGCCATCGATAAAATACCCGCAGATGCACCGGCGGAGGCGCCCTTCATCGCCGCCTGCCATATTTATTGCAACTCAATGGAAGACTTCGAAAAAGGCATGCAAGGCAATGCTGCAGATTTCGTCGCCGACGTGGCGAACTTCACTAATATCGAACCGGTGAAGATGATTTTCGACGTTGTGGTCTGACGTTTCCACCCAGCCCTGATCGTAAAAAAGGCGATTAACCTCTCTGGGTAATCGCCTTTTTTCGCGTTCTTTATCTCGCACACCACGTCCTGTCAGCGCAATTATTGGGTCAGCAACTTTTTGATGGGCGCACTCGGTTCGCGCTTAATGGTATGTAAAAACTCCTGGGCTTTGTCATTGACGGCATAATCGGCAGTCACACCAAAGTCCTGCACCATCGCCCACTTTTCAAACAGGGCCTCATCACTGTTACGTATAAACCACAACATTCTCACTGCGGTTACCGCCACCTGAGGGATCTGTGTCACCGTACCATTGATCCACTTATTTAACGTGCTGCGTGGCAGTCCCAGCAGAATACACAACGCGGGCTGATCAATATCCAGCCTCCGGACATAGTCCAGGAATTCTTTTGCGTTATCTGCCATTCACTTATCCCCAATTTCTTAAACCCGCGCATATTGTACAAGAATCTTATAGATATTTCATCTGGTCGCTACTGGCGACTAAAAACGCTCCTTTTGATAGTTACAGAAACAAAAACTCGTGTCTGTTAGCCACCAAAGATGGCTCTGGATGAAACAAACTCATGTAGCGCAATAACTTTACGTTTCTTGACATAAGTCAAATGACCGGTTGATGTGTGAAGCAAGTCACATTCATTGTATGTATGATTTTGTTGAAGAGACAAAAATATCATCCTGATAACACCTCTTATTTGTCGCTAGTAGATACTTATTTCAAGATCGGAAAAAACAAATGAACACTCAGTTTACAGAACGCAACATTCAGATCATCGCCGCTGGTAAAGCCGGTAAGAAACACAGGCTTCAGGCTCCGGCGGACTTCCGGGCACTACGCATAGCCGTTCAGCGCATATGCCTTGGTGTGGTGCTCTCAACAAGTGTTATTCCGGCTGTTCATGCACAACTTTCGGGGGATGACCTGGAGGCTGCCAAAGCCTACTTTGCCAATAATCCGGAAATTCCTTCAGATAAGCAGAATGAGATCTTGCGGAAAAACGACCTTATTCAGGTTTCCGACTATCTCAAAAACAACACCTACTGGAATGGTTCAAGCAATGTTCAGATGCCTGGTTTTGATCCCCTGGCAAGAATGGAAACGCCGATGACACAGACAGCCACTCTTCCCATGACCAACCTGACTCCGGCGGAACACACGATTTCGGTTGCGCAACCACCTGTCAAAAATGATCCAACAGGAACGCCGGTATTACTCACCCCCATAAAAAATGATCCCACAGGTATACCGGTAGACGTTCAGACACAGATGCAAAAAAAACAAGCTGAACAGGTTGCTTTGCGTTATGCGGCGGCGAATGCCCCTCATGATGGCCTTGATGGTAAAGATGGAATCGATGGCAAAGATGGCAAAGATGGCGCTAAGGGCGACACCGGCTTAGCAGGTACTGACGGAAAAGATGCCGACATGTCTAAAGTTAATGCCAACAGCGAAGCTATCCAGGGTGATGAAATGGCAGAAGCGAATCGTCAGCGGACTTCGATGCAACATGTGGATGTGGTTGCTCTCGCCCAGACAGCTCAGGACTCAACACAGAAAACGCAGGCAGAAACGAAAAAACAGATCGCCGCCGCTCAGGCTAAAGTTGCCCATGAACAGCAGATCGAACATATATACTACGATCAGCAAATCCAGCAATTAGCCGCAGGAGCTCACGCCGAAGTCTTAGCGGAATCCCACAGCCGGGCTGCGGGCGATGCCCGTACACTGGCTCAGGCAAATGACTACACCAATAAAAGATTCTCTGATCTGAAAACGCGGGTTGATGACAACAAAAAAGAAGCGGCGGCCGGTTCAGCCTCTGCCATGGCTCAGGCCAATATTCCGCAGGTGCAGGAATCTCAGCAGTTCGCGGTGGGTGCTGGTGTGGGCGGTTATGATTCAGAGAATGCGCTGTCAGTCGGTGCTTCCTTCCACGCGGGCAGAGCCACCATCGTAAAAATGTCAGTCTCCGACGACTCACAGAATAACGTGGGTTATGGCGCAGGCATGAGCGTTGGCTGGTAATCGCACGATTAAAAAGAGGCTGACCGTTTCAGCCTCTTCATCTCTTTCAAGGCCAGTCACAAATGAAAAAACGCCATAGCGATAAATTCAAACACCTGCCGCCGGAGCAGCAATATGTCTGCCTGAAAATGTTACAGCGCGTCGAGGAAACCCCTCTGACCGAGGGTGTGACGGGCGTTGCCGTCTCGGTGATAATGAAAGACGGTCACACTGCCACGCTCAGTAAGTTTATTGCCAAACCGGATGAAGTCTCCATATTGGTCAGTTGGGAAAGCGCCCCCTGACAGGGCTTCATCTCCCCTCCCGCGAAATGCGCACATCTGTTCTAGTATGTAGATGAGTGAAACGTTCCTTCCACTTGTTTCTTATTAATCAGGCAATGGGTTTATCCGACCCATTGCTCTAATTAATTGAAGAGACTGTTCAAAAATTTGCGTTTGTAACTCCCCGATGATGCGCGGACGATGGACTTTCCCGCTCATTACAATCACCGACTGGTGGAGGAGAAAACGTGGGATTTTTAAGCGGATTTTTCGCCCGTATTACCGGACAGAAGCCCGCATCCGATACGGAAAAAACATCACCTCATGAGGAGTTAAAAATGGCAAAAGTACTGGTTCTCTATCATTCCATGTATGGTCATATTGAAACGATGGCACAAAGTGTTGCAGAAGGTGCACGCAGCGTACCCGGGGTTGAAGTCACGATAAAACGCGTACCCGAAACCATGCCTGAAGAGGCTTTTAAAGCCGCTGGCGGTAAAACTGACCAGATTGCGGAAGTGGCATCGCCCGCTGAGCTCGCTGATTACGATGCCATCATTTTCGGGACACCGACCCGTTTTGGTAATATGTCAGGACAAATGCGTACCTTCCTCGATCAAACCGGCGGGCTATGGGCTAAAGGCGCACTGGCAGGCAAAGTCGCCAGCGTATTCAGTTCAACCGGCACCGGCGGCGGACAGGAAACGACCATCACCTCGACCTGGACCACCCTCGCCCACCACGGCATGATTATCGTCCCGATTGGTTACACTACGCCGGAACTGTTTGATATTTCACAGGTTCGCGGCGGTACCCCTTACGGTGCAACCACGCTTGCCGGTGGCGATGGTTCACGACAGCCGAGCGCAGAAGAACTGCGTATTGCCGT
Source organism: Rahnella sp. RFA10(1/100) (assembly GCF_004195115.1). Classification (NCBI taxonomy): domain Bacteria; kingdom Pseudomonadati; phylum Pseudomonadota; class Gammaproteobacteria; order Enterobacterales; family Yersiniaceae; genus Rahnella; species Rahnella sp. RFA10(1/100). The sequence goes on along the minus strand of NZ_SEWR01000001.1, from coordinate 148,835 downwards.
ACATCAGGGCAAACACGTCGCGAACATCGTCAGTAAACTGGTCAGCTAATTCGGCGTGTATAAATAAGGCGCAAATGTCTGCGCCTTAAATTCCTGTCACCAGTAAATCCAGAGCAGCCACAACATCCGCACGATGAATATCGGCATTAAACTCGGGCTCATGTCGCAACTGCGTTGTACTGACGCTGGTGAGCAGATTTGTCATCAGCACATATTGTTGATTTTGTATACGCACCAGAGGGTGAAGATGCCTGACGGGCCTCAGATTACTGAGTGAAGTCAGCGGGATCACTACCCGTTCGTTCAGTCTTTCAAATAATGGATTCTGAATATCCATAAAATAGGGATAAAGGTTTTTGCCATCCCCCCTGTTTTCATACACATCAAATTGCGCCATTACAATACTCCGCGTCCCTGAGAGAAGAGTCCTGCCTTTTCAGTAAAGGCATTGCATGAATCCATTGCTTGCTGATTTTCTTCTAAAAACAGTGCCCTTTGTTTCTCTTTCACCGCTTCTCCTAATGCTTTATCAAACGTGGCTGACAGGTTAATGCCGAATGCTTTGGCCTGTTCAAGCAGATCGGCACTCAATGTGACATTGGTTCGCTTCTTATTTCCTGCTATGGATAACATAACACCCTCTTTATGCGCACATGACATGCGCATAAGAGTGTCACACAATGAAGCCATAATCTATCGCATCCTTTTCAAAAACCAAAAAAACGGCCCTTGCGGACCGTTTTGTCTCTGGCGGAGAGTACGCCTGTTATGCTTATTTTCCACGCGATGCAATGATATTTTCCGCCACATTGCGTGGTGCCTCGGCATAGTGGTTGAACTCCATGCTGTAGGTTGCACGGCCTTGCGACATCGACCGCAAAACGGTGGAGTAGCCGAACATTTCAGACAGCGGCACTTCGGCTTTGATAATTTTACCGCCACCGCCCGCGATCTCTTCCATGCCCTGCACCGTACCGCGACGCGATGATAAATCTCCCATCACGCCACCGGCATACTCTTCCGGTGTTTCCACTTCCACTTTCATCATCGGTTCCAGAATCACCGGATCGGCACGTTTCGCGGCTTCTTTGAAACCAAAGATCGCCGCCATTTTGAACGCCATTTCTGAGGAATCGACCTCGTGGTAAGAACCAAAGGTAAGCGTCACCTTCACATCCACCACCGGATAGCCCGCCAGAATGCCGTTGTTCAGCGCTTCCGTGACCCCTTTTTCGACAGCGGGGATATAGTCGCGCGGCACCACACCTCCCTTGGTGGCGTCAACGAACTCAAAGCCCGTTCCCGCAGGCAGCGGTTCGAGGGTGAAGACCACATGACCATACTGACCTTTACCGCCGGACTGACGCACAAACTTCCCTTCGACGTCGGTGACCGTTTTGCGCACCGTTTCACGGTACGTTACCTGAGGTTTGCCGATGTTGGCTTCCACACCAAACTCACGCTTCATACGGTCAACGATGATTTCCAGATGCAGTTCGCCCATGCCGGAAATGATCGTCTGGCCGGATTCCTCATCCGTACGGATGCGAAACGACGGATCTTCCGACGCCAACCGTGACAGCGCGATGCCCATTTTTTCCTGGTCAGCTTTGGTCTTTGGCTCGATGGCCTGCGAAATCACCGGGTCCGGGAATTCCATGCGCACCAGCGTGATGATATCCGACGGGTCACACAGCGTTTCCCCGGTGGTGACATCTTTCAGCCCCACACACGCGGCAATATCACCGGCACGGATTTCGTCAATCTCGATACGATCATTGGCATGCATCTGCACGATACGGCCAATGCGCTCTTTCTTGCCGCGTACCGGGTTATACACGCTGTCGCCTTTTTTCAGCACGCCGGAATAAACGCGAACAAACGTCAGCTGGCCGACATACGGGTCCGTCATCAGTTTGAACGCCAGGGCCGAGAATTTCTCACCGTCATCGGAATGACGGAAGGCTTCGTTACCGTCTTCATCCGTGCCGGCAACCGGTGGAATATCCAGCGGAGAAGGCATCAGTTCGATCACGGCATCGAGCATGCGCTGCACGCCTTTATTCTTGAATGCACTGCCACACAACATCGGCTGGATTTCCCCGGCGATGGTGCGCAGGCGCAATCCTTCGGTAATTTCATCCTCGGTCAGCGAGCCTTCCTCAAGATATTTATCCATCAGTGCGTCATTGGCTTCGGCGGCTGCCGAGACCATTTTCTCGCGCCACTCTTCCGCCAGTGCCTGCAATTCTGCCGGGATGGCTTCATAGGTAAAGGTCATACCCTGTGTCGCGTCGTCCCATAAAATGGCGCGCATTTTGCGCAAATCCACGACACCGGTGAAATGTTCTTCTTTACCGATGGGGATCACAACCGGCACCGGATTGGCTTTCAGACGGTCCACCATCATCTGACGGACACGAAAGAAATCTGCACCCTGACGGTCCATTTTGTTAACGAACGCCAGACGCGGCACTTTGTATTTATTGGCCTGACGCCAGACGGTTTCAGACTGTGGCTGCACGCCGCCCACGGCGTCGTACACCATCACCGCACCGTCGAGTACACGCATGGAACGTTCCACCTCAATGGTGAAATCCACGTGCCCCGGGGTATCGATAATGTTAATCCGGTGCTCATCGAACGAGTGATCCATCCCGCGCCAGAAACAGGTCACGGCGGCAGAGGTAATCGTAATGCCGCGCTCCTGTTCCTGAGCCATCCAGTCTGTGGTCGCACCGCCGTCATGCACTTCTCCCAGCTTATGATTCATGCCGGTGTAGAAAAGTATACGCTCGGTGGTGGTGGTTTTACCTGCGTCGATGTGTGCTGAGATACCGATATTGCGGTAGCGCTCGATTGGCGTTTTGCGAGCCATATAACGTCCTTACTGGTTGATGGCTAAGTTGGCGGAGAGTGGTTTTCACGTCCCGTCACAAAGTAATGGGTACTAAAATTCTTAATGCGAAGAGTATACTACAATTGTACGTGTATAATCGTACAATTATTTTATTCTATCGATGAAATCGGTCAGTGGCCGTCGCGTTGTACAGCAGCAGAGGGATAGGCTATATTGCGCGGCCGCCGATGAGCGTCGTTAACGTAAAGGAACAATATGATAGCCAACCACCCTGAGCGGGAGCAGATCCGCCTCGAAAATGTTCTGACTGCGCTGGGAAATCCGTTACGCCTGGCCGTTGTGCGCACGCTGGCCAAAGGTGGCGAGCATCCCTGCGGCACGTTATTGCAGGGTTTGTCGAAATCGACGCTGACCCATCACTGGCGTGTATTACGTGACAGCGGTGTCATCTGGCAGCGCCCGGACGGCCGCGCCAATTTGCTTTCACTGCGCCGCGACGATCTGGACGCGCGCTTCCCCGGCCTGCTCGATTCGCTGCTGAATGCCATCGAATCTGACGGCATTACGCTGGAATCCACCCGCAAACACATTTCCGGGCAACATCTTTAATCTGCCTTCAGTTGCGTTTTCACGAGATCGCAAAACATATTGATTATAGCGGATGAATGACTGTCTTCCCGCCGCGCAAGATACAACGGTGCGCTAAGTTGTGTGGCGGTGTCCAGCGGCAAAAATACCACGCCGTCTCCGCCCAGCCGGGTCATGGATTCCGGCACAATAGAAATCCCCAGTCCGGCACCGACCAGACTCAGACAGGAAGTTAAACGCGGCGCTTCCTGCACAATGTGCGGACTGAAACCGGCGCGGACATATGCCCCGAGTATGGCATCGTACAACCCCTGCCCGGCCCGCCGCCGGTATAAGACAAAAGGTTCGTTACTCAGATCTTCAAGTCTGAGCGGCTGACCGGCCATTTGCGACGCCAGTTTGTGCCCCGCCGGCACGGCCACCCACATCGGTTCATCCAGCACTTTTTCCATCTCTAATTCCGGCATATCTTTGACCCGCATGCGCACAAAAGCGACATCCAGCTCCCCCGCCACCACGGCGGACAGCAACTCGCCGCTGCCACTTTCCTCAAGCTGAGTACTGACCGCCGGATAAATTGTCCGATAGCGGCGCAGCAGTGCGGGGACGAAGGTATGCAGCGCGGCGGAACTGGTAAAACCGATGCGGATCCGTCCCTGTTCGCCCTGCGCAGCGCGGCGCATGGCGGCACTGAGCTGAGCGGCGCGCGCCAGCACGGCACGGGCCTCCTGTAATAATACTTCACCCGCTTCGGTCGGAACCACACCGCGCGGCAGGCGCTCTAATAAAGAGATACCAAATTCCTGTTCAAGTCCCTGTAACAGGCGCGTCAGCGGTGGCTGCTGGATAAACAGCAGTTCTGCGGCGCGGGTAATGCTGCCCGCTTCCACCACGGTGACAAACGCATTCAGACGTTTCAGTTCAATCATATCCATACCTACAGAGTATCTTTCGCCATTAATAAATGCATTAGACATCATGGCACATCCACGCGCATGATCCTTAACAGAATTTTACGTCTCAGGTGGCTTTGAATGACTTTAAGGGGGTGTGTGAAAATGTCAGCACAAACGCAGGATAAATTAATGACTGATACAGAGGTTCAGAGCGCGCCGCGGCCCGGTTGCCGGCAACTGTTTATGGGTTTTTTCATCCTTGGCCTGACCGGTTTCGGTGGCGTATTGCCCATGGCGCGGCACATGCTGGTGGAAAAACGCCGCTGGCTGACTGCAGATCAGTTCACCGAACTGCTCGGACTGTGCCAGTTTTTACCCGGCGGTAATATTATTAATCTGTCGGTCGCCCTGGGGATGGAGTTTCGCGGGTTACGTGGCGCATTATCGGCGCTGCTCGGGCTGATCCTCGCACCGACGATTTGTGTGGTGCTGCTCGGCCTGGTGTATGCACGTTATCAGAACCAACCACTGGTGGAACATCTGTTCGCCGGGATGGCGGCCGCCGCCGCCGGTTTACTGCTCTCGACCGGCATCAAAATGCTCGCCCCGTTACGGGGTAAATGGTTGCAACTGGCGCTGGTCGCTGTCGGTGTGATGGCGATTGCTGCGTTCCGCATGCCTATGCTGCCCGTCATGCTGGTGCTGGCCCCGGTCAGTATTTTCATCTGCGCGAGGAGTAAATTCTGATGCCGGTTCTGCTTTCTCTTGCCCTGTTATTTACCGAACTTTCCGTGCTGGCATTTGGTGGCGGAAATACCATTCTGCCTGAGATGCAACGGGCGGTGGTACAGGTGCATCACTGGATGAGCGCGCAGGAATTCAGCGCCCTGTTCGCTCTGGCGCAGGCCGCTCCCGGCCCGAATATGATGATCGTGCCGCTGATTGGCTGGCAGGTTGCCGGATGGTCAGGCCTGCTGGTGTCCTCGCTGGCAAAATTTGGCCCGTCCTCGATTATTACGCTTATTGTGATGGGCGGCTGGAAACGTTACAAAGACCGTCCCTGGCGGCAAATTGTGCAGCGCGGGCTGGTACCGGTAACCGTCGGGCTGGTGGTATCAAGCGGATTACTGATCGCCAAAGCGTCAGCGACCACACTGCCCCTGGCTGGGGTGATCGCACTGTGCACGCTGCTGTCGCTGAGTAAGCGAATCCATCCGTTGTGGGTGCTGAGCACCGGTGCGATGCTGGGTCTGGCCTTTGGTTAAGCGTCCTTACAACGAAAAAGGCTGCCATAAGGCAGCCTTGACGTGATATCCGGCGCGATCAAGAACAGAACACGCGGGCTTCACGCGGGGTGTAGATACCAAACGTCACGACACCCAGAAGACCGTTGACGAAAGTTTGTTGTGATTCAACACGAACCACTTTATCTGCGCCACCGCAAACTTTAGCCGCATCAATGGTTTTTTTCTGGCCAATGCCGCTGACGAAGAAGTGATGCGTGGTCACTTGCTTAGGCGCGGTCGCAATACCCTGACCCATGTTGAAAGTTTGCTGTGCACAGCCGGATAACAGTACGGCAACAGCCGCAGCAAAAATCACCTTTTTCATGACAATCCCTTATAGAAGACCTTAAATGGCCATTAAGCCTCAGTAGCCGTCTGCAGGTATGCCCCATAACGAAACGGGACGAACCAACAGATCCAAAGGGGGTTATCGGAAGATTGACGAAAAAATGTAGGCTAAAGAGTGAAAAAAGTCGGTTTATTGTGGTTTTTAATTGAGAAGCCGCTCTCAGCATCTGTCCGATAAATAGCGTATTGATAATTCATTGAGTTTTTATATATAAAAAACGTTAAGGATGATAATGAAAAGTAAACCTCTGAGCCTTGCCAGTGCTGCCCTTTTGCTTTCTGCCACTGCCTCCGCCACCCCTATCCAGCCTGACCTCAGCCAGCGTGACGTAACACGGCTGACCGTTGACGGATTGCAGTTCAAGGATCTCAATCATTCCGGGAAACTGGAACCTTATGAAGACTGGCGGTTGACGCCGCAGGCACGCGCAGCGGATCTGGTGAAACGCATGACGCTGGAAGAAAAAGCCGGTGTGATGATGCACGGTTCCGCACCGACCGCCAGCAGTCCGGTTGGGGCCGGGACGTATTATGATACAGATGCGGCGGAAAAGATGATTGCCGGCGCCAAAGTGAACAGTCTGATCACCCGGCTTTCTGCGGATGATCCGGCCGTGATGGCCCGGGAAAACAATAAACTGCAACAGATTGCCGAAAACACCCGACTCGGCATTCCGGTCACCATCAGCAGCGATCCGCGTAACTCATTTGAATATCTGGTCGGCGCGAGTACCTCTTCCGGTAAATTCACCCGGTGGCCGGAAACTTTAGGACTGGCAGCGATTGGGGATGAAAAACTTACCCGTCGTTACGCCGATATTGTCCGCCAGGAATATCTGGCCGTCGGCATTCGTGAGGCACTTTCACCGCAGGCTGATCTGGCAACAGAGCCGCGTTGGGCACGTATCAGCGGTACCTTCGGCGAAGATCCGACGCGGGTGCATAACATGGTGCGCGGTTATATCGAAGGGATGCAAAACGGTGCCGACGGGCTCAATCAGGGCAGCGTGATCGCTGTGGTCAAACATTGGGTCGGGTACGGTGCTGCTGAAAACGGTTTCGACAGTCACAATGTTTACGGCAAAAACGCCGTCTTCCCCGGCAACAATCTCAAAGAACACATTTATCCTTTTACCGGCGCGTTTGAAGCCAATGTCGCCAGCGTAATGCCGACGTATTCGATCCTGAAAAATGTCTCCGTGGATGGTAAACCGCTCGAACAGGTCGGTGCCGGATTCAGCCATCAGTTGCTGACCGATATTCTGCGCGGACAATACGGTTTCAAAGGCGTCATTCTCAGCGACTGGCTGATCACCAGCAATTGTGAAAATGATTGCCTGAACGGTTCGCCGCAAGGCAAAGAACCGGTGCCGGGCGGCATGTCATGGGGCGTTGAAAACCTGACGCCGCAGCAGCGTTTCGTGAAGGCCGTGCAGGCGGGTGTTGATCAGTTTGGCGGCGTGACCGACTCGCAGTTGCTGGTCAATGCGGTGAATGAAAAGCAGCTGACTGAACAGCGTCTGGACGAATCTGTCGTGCGTATTCTTGAACAAAAATTCAGGACCGGTCTGTTTGAAAATCCGTATGTGGATGTGGAGTACGCCACCCGGACCGTCGGGCGGGCTGACTGGCAAAAAGAAGCCGATGCGGCTCAGGGACATTCGCTGGTACTGCTGCAAAACACCGGCGACGTGCTGCCGCTGAAAAAAGGCAAAAAAATCTGGCTGTATGGCATCGGACCGCAGGCCGCAAAAGCAGCCGGTTTTACCGTGGTGGATACGCCGGAGAAAGCCGATATTGCGCTGATCCGCGCCCATGCGCCGTATGAACAACCGCATAAAGCCTGGTTCTTCGGCAAACGCCATCATGAAGGTTCACTGGCCTTTACCGGCGACAATGCGGATTATCAGGCCATCGTGAAAGCCAGCAAAGCGGTGCCGACAATCGTGACTGTTTATCTCGACCGTCCGGCGATCCTGACCAATGTGACAGACAAAGCGAAAGCGGTTATCGGTAATTTTGGTGTCAGCGATACCGTACTGTTTACCCGCCTGACCAGCCCTGAAGCTTATACCGGAAAGCTACCGTTTGAACTGCCATCGTCTGAGGAAGCGGTGCTCAGACAACAATCCGATATGCCGCATGACAGCGAAAACCCGCTGTTTGACATTGGCTTCGGGCTGGCGCGTTAAGCCCGGTTAACCGGTGACCCGTGCCAGCACAAAACCGTCCCAGCCCTTGCTGCCGACGGTTTGCAGCGCGGTCGCAGATAAACGCGGCTCCTGTTCGATCATCTCAATGAAGCGACGCACGCCCTGTACCCGGGCGTCGTCGCTGTGCGGATCCACCACCGCACCCTCCCGCACCACGTTATCGCCAATAATCAAAGTACCCGGTTTCGACAGTTTCAGCGCCCACTCGAGATACAACGGATTACCCGGTTTGTCTGCATCAATGAAAATCAGATCAAACGGGGCTTCTGCCTGAAGCCCTGGCAGCGTTTGGGCGGCAGGACCGACGTGTAAGGTAATTTTGTCCTGCAAACCGGCCAGTTCAATATTGGTTTTTGCGACACGGGCGTGATGCGGATCGGCTTCCAGTGTCACGACTTTTCCGAGCGCCGGTAATGCCCGCGCCAGCCAGAGTGTGCTGTACGCGCCGAGCGTGCCGATTTCCAAAACTTTTTGCGCGCCGGTAATTTGTGCCAGGAGCGCCAGTAATTTCCCCTGATTGGGTGCCACATCGTGCGCGGGTAAACCGGCCTGATGGTTATTTTTCAGCACCTGTTCCAGAACCGGATCGCTTTCCACGAGATGACGTACCAGATAATCATCGACCGCAGCCCATTTCCCGTTGTACTCCTCCTGACTCCCCTGACTCATTTTCGCCTCCCGGCAGTGAATTTTAGGTAATGAAAATATTTAAAAATGCCCTATTAACCGTAATCACTCGCGGCCATTTTTGCCCGAATTTTTAGTGCCCCTCTCAAAAAACCCTCGTTTTCATCAGGTTAAAAATGCGTCACCTCACACTTTTTGAAGAAAGTTCCCTTGAATTTACAAAATAATAATGATAACAATTATCATTAAGTTTAACATTTGCCAGGTTTGGTTACGTTACCGTCTGTCACGTATAGCCGTTTTTAGGCGGAACAAATGTTGGCTTTTGGGTTTATTACACATGCATCAATTAATCACTCAATAATTTATTGAGTTATTTATAGGGATTATGAATATGTTGTTGGCTTTCCCCCTCAAACGCTCGGTGCTCATGTGCGCGCTGGCAATGCCGGTTGCCTCAATGGCAGCTGAAGACACCGTCATTGTCAAAGCTGCGCCTGCGGATACCGCCGATGCGCCGACCCAGGGTTACAGCGCGAAAACCAGTAAAAGCGCGACCAAAACGGATCAGCCGCTGATTACCACGGGCCAGGCAGTTTCTGTCGTGACCCGTCAGCAAATGACGGATCAGAATGCCACCACCGTCAACGCTGCGCTGAACTATACACCGGGCGTATTCACCAACTTTGCCGGCGGCGCAACGCGTTATGACACCATCTCCCTGCGCGGTTTCCATGGCGGTGACGTCAACAACACCTTCCTCGATGGCCTGCGTATCCTCAGCGATGGCTCGACCTACAACTCCATCCAGGTCGACCCATGGTTCCTGGAACGCATTGATGTGGTGAAAGGCCCCTCTTCTGCCCTCTACGGTCAGAGCATTCCTGGCGGCGTGGTGGTGGAATCGACCAAGCGCCCGCAGTTTGCTGAAGAGGGTCATTTCCAGCTTTCCGGTGGCACGCAAAATACTAAAGGCGGCGCGTTCGACTACACCAACGCCATCAATGATCAGCTGGCGTTCCGTCTGACCGGTATGACCCGCAGCAGCGATACGCAGTATGATCATCAGCGTGAAGAGCGTTACGCGATTTCGCCACAACTGTTGTGGACGCCGGATGAAAACACCTCGCTGTTACTTCGCGCGTATCTGCAAAAAGATCCGTCCGGTGGCTACCATGCCGCCGTTCCGGCTGACGGCAGCCTCTATGGACAGAAACTGAGCCGCGGTTTCTTTGATGGTGAAAGCACGCGCAATCAGTTCAAACGCTGGGAACAAATCTACAGCTACGAATTCCAGCATGCATTTAACGATGTATGGTCATTCCGCCAGAACGCCAACTACACCCATTCCAATACCGAACTGGATCAGGTGTATCAGGCCGGCTGGAATGCGGATCGTACCGAGATGAGCCGTTATTATTCCGGTGAAAAATCATCCCTGGATACCTTCGCGATCGATAACCAGCTTGAAGCGGATTTCGCCACCGGCGAACTGGCGCATAAAGTGGTGCTGGGCTTTGACTATTCCCACTTTATCAATGATGTGAAATCTGACGCTGCTTACGCTGAAAATCTCAATCCGTACACCGGCGTGGGCGGTGATGCACTGGATTATTACAGCCTTAAACGCGGTAAAAACCGTTATGAGCAGATGGGTACCTATCTGCAAGATGAGATGAACTGGAACAAATGGTATCTGACCCTGTCAGGCCGTTACGACACGCTGAAAACCTCCAGCCGCAGCTACGAAAGCATTTACGGCACGCAGAGCAACAGCGAACGTAAAGACAGCCACTTTAACAGCCGCGCTTCCCTGCTGTACGCCTTCGACAACGGGATTTCTCCGTACGTCAGCTACAGCCAGGCGATGACGCCATCTGCCTTGCCGGGCGCTGACGGCACGCTGCTGAAACCGATGCAGAGTGAGCAATACGAAGCCGGGATCAAATACCAGCCTGTCGGTACTTCTGATATGTACACCGCGGCGCTGTATGATCTGACTCAGAAAGACGTGGGTAACCGCGTGGTGGTCGGCAGCTACTACGAGCCGGCGGGTAAAATCCGCTCACAGGGGCTGGAGCTGGAAGCTAAGAAACAGGTTACCGAACGCTTCAACGTGATGGCCGGTTACACCTACAACAAAGTGCGTATCCGTGATGCGGCTGAGAACAACGGTAACACACCGTATGTGACGCCAAAGCAAATGGCTTCCATCTGGGGTCAGTACAACACGCCGATTGGTGTGGATATGGGTGCAGGTGTTCGTTACATCGGCACCCAATGGGCGGATAACGAAAACACCCGCCACATGCCTTCCGCCACGCTGGTTGACGCGTCACTGCGTATGAATCTGGTGCAGTTCAATCCGCAACTCAAAGGCGCCTATGTGCAGCTGAACGCTAACAACCTGTTCGACAAAAAATATGTCGCAGCCTGTTACGGCACCAGCTACTGCTACTGGGGTCAGGAACGGACGGTGGTGGCTACAGTAGGTTACGATTTCTGATAGATTTTTCAGCTCCTCCCCCTGCGAAGTAATACCCCACCACAACCCTCCCCTTCGCAGGGGAGGGAGCGATTCTGAGAGTTTATTATCCCGGCAAATTTAACCGCGCCTTCAGCGCTTTCTTCGCACTTTCCAGCAAGGCATCCGATACCTGCCGGTCCGGCTCACAGCGTGCCAGTGACAAACTGCCCATCAGTTCCGCACTCACCGAAATCGCCAGCGTTTGCGGATCATCGACACCCATCTCTGTTATCTGACGGATAATCATTTCACGGATACGTCCGATACCACGCGCAAACTCTGCCTGACAGGGTGCCGACATACGGGGGGTTTCAGAGGCCAGCGCCGATACCGGACAACCCTGCGCACGGTTATCGCGGTGCCACGGCGACAAATAAAAATCGATATACCCTGCCAGTTGTTTCTGCGCCGTCAGTCCCTGATTTTCTTTATCCCAGCGGGCCATAACCTGATTAAACATCTGCCCGATGGCCGCCTCAATCAACGCCTCTTTTGAGGCAAAGTGCGCATAAAACCCACCGTGCGTCAGGCCGGCTTTGCTCATCACACCTGCCACGCTGACCTGCAATGGCCCTTTGGCGCGGATGGCTTTCGCCGCTTCCTTCACGATCCGCTCACGGATTTTAGGTTTATGTTCACTTTCGTAGCGCATAGTAACACCCTGATAATCAGAAAATTGCCGTCATAGTTTACCTGACAGGATCAGTTAGCGAAACGCGTGCATCCACCGATAATCCGGGGCGCAGCGCCGCTAAATCAGGCTGACCGGTGTCCAGACGGATGCGCACCGGCACCCGCTGAACAATTTTGGTGAAATTACCCGTGCCCGGCTCAAACGGCAGCAATGCGAACGTTGAGCCAGAACCCGGCGCGAGGCTGTCGACTTCACCGTGAAATGTCACGCCCGGCAACGCATCCACATGCACATCCGCGCGTTGTCCCGGCTGCATTCTGCCGGTCTGCGTTTCTTTGAAGTTGGCCGTTACATAAATGCCCTGCTCCGGTACCAGTGTCATCAAACGCTGACCGGGTGTGACGTAATCGCCTATCTGTACCTGCCGGTTGCCCGCCACGCCATCAACAGCGGCAAAAATAGTGGTGTGATTGAGATCCTGCTGCGCCAGCGCTTTTGATGCCTGCGCTTTCACCACAGCAGCCTTCGCCAGCGCCAGTGCCGCCTGAATTTCTGCCCGCTGTGCATGTGTTACCGCTGCCTGATTTTGGGCGACATCCAGCATAGCTGCGGCGTGCGCAGAGGTTTGCTCTGCCGTCACCGCCACCGTTTTATACCGGTCTGCATCGTTACGTGACGTGGCCCCGCTAACCGCCAGCGACTGATAACGCTGCTGCTCAGCCTCTGCATGTTGCTGTTCTGCACGCGAGGAACGGATCGCCGTGCGCGCGGCCTCGATTTGAGTGAGCGCCAGCTGCTCCTGCGCCTGCTGGCTCAGCAATGCGGCTTCCTGTTGTGCCACCTGCGCGCGGGCATCTTCAAGTTCCCCCTGCGCAGCGGCCAGACGCGCCGTAAACTCTTCGCTATCGATCAGTACCAGTTTATCGCCGGCATGCACCCGCTGGTTATGATTCACCAGCACCTGCGACACAAAGCCTTTTACTTTTGGCGCAACGAGGGTCGCATCCGCTGTCAGATACGCATCATCCGTCGATTCTGACGCGGGTGCAGCCAGTAACCATGCCGCACCGCCAAGGGCTACCACCAGCGCAATACCGCTGACCACGAAGATCCGCTTAGATCGTTTATTGACCTTCTCTACCGGGACCGGCATCCCTTCTCCTGTCGTTGCTTCGCTCATTTTTAATTCCACTCATTGCATGATGAACATCATATTAATATGATACCCATCATACAAACAAGCTCCGGGATTTCACACTATGTCTGCCAACCTGCCGCCAGCCGCGACGCTCTCGCCTGCGGAATACCCGACATCACGCAAATTTCTGATTTTCAGCATTATGGCGTTTGGTATGTTTCTGGCGCTGATCGACATCCAGATCGTCGCCGCTTCGTTAAACGATGTGCAGGCCGGGCTTTCCGCCGGACCAGATGAAATCAGTTGGGTGCAAACCTCGTATCTGATCGCCGAACTGGTGATGATCCCCTTCTCCGCATTCCTGGCGCAGGCACTTTCTACCCGCTGGCTGTTCAGCGCATCGGCGGCGTTATTTACCCTCAGCAGCATCGGTTGCGGATTGTCGTGGAATATTGAGTCGATGATCTTCTTTCGCGCATTGCAGGGTTTTACCGGCGGCGCGATGGTGCCGACAGTATTCGCGACCGGATTCGCGATGTTTCAGGGTAAACAGCAGGCGCTGATCCCGGCGATCCTCGGCATGGTCAGCGTGCTGGCCCCCACACTGGGACCGACGGTGGGTGGCGTGGTGACGCAATTACTCGACTGGCGATGGATTTTCTTCATCAATATCCTGCCAGGCGCTCTGGTTGCCACCGGCGCCGTGTTATTTATTCATGTGGATAAAGCCGATTTCCCGATGCTTAAACGTATCGACTGGGTACATTTGTTATCGATGGCGATAGCTCTCGGTTGTCTGGAGTATGTGCTGGAAGAAGGCCCGCGAAAAAACTGGTTCAGCGAACCGCAAATCCAGATTTCGGCGTGGTTCTCGCTGGTGGCCTTTGTACTGTTTCTCGAGCGATCCTTTTATTCAAAAAACCCGATCGTACGCCTGAGCCCCTTCCGTGACCCCACATTCACCTTTGCCTGTCTGTTCAATCTGGTGGTCGGTTTTGGTCTGTATGCCTCAACATATCTGACGCCGGTTTTCCTCGGCCGCATCCGAGATTTCAACAGCCTGGAAATTGGCACAACGGTGTTTGTGGTCGGCGTCGGGCAATTCTTCAGTACGATTATCGCCGCCCGATTAATCAGCCGTGTCGACCGGCGGGTCCTGATTACGGTGGGTTTATCCGGTTTCGCACTGAGTTTATGGCTGACGACGACGGTCACAACCTACTGGGGAGCAGAACAGTTCTTCTGGCCGCAGGTGGTGCGCGGCCTGTTCATTATGTTGTGCATCGTGCCGAGTGTGAACATGGCCCTGACCGCGTTTCAGGGGCCGGAACTGCGCTACGCCTCAGGGCTGTTTAATCTGATGCGTAATCTCGGCGGCGCGATTGGTATTGCCACGGTGAATACCTGGCTGCAGGACTGGACCCGCGTGCACGCTGCACGTTTCGGCGAATCGCTGGGACACTATGGGGATCATGCGCAGGAGATGATAGATTCGCTGGCGCAAAAAATTGTCCACCTGACGCCGGACACCGCTCAGGCATTGCTGATGGCAAAAGGGATATTTGGCGCGAAAGTCGCGGCGCAATCCCTGACACTGGCGTTCAACGACATCTTTCAGGTCATGGCGTGGATGTTTGTTGCCGCGCTGGTCATGGTGCCGTTTTGCCGTAAATAAAGTCAGGAATGTGAAGAAAATGTGCAGGCTGCCGCAAAAAATGCGGTTGTGGCAGGGAACTTTTCGAACAAGATGAGAAAGCTTTGGCCTGTTTGAAATAAATCCTTATAATTAGCGGCCCTGAAATGCGATTCGTTACACATACCGTGTCCCTTTCAAGTGCTATGTGCAAGTACACTATTCCTCCGGCCGGTTACGATCGGATCGGGGGGAATTAACATCCTGACAACTGCCAGTGTGGCATTAACGACCAACGAAAATATGAAAATGAGCATTCGCGCAATCCTTACCCTGGTTTTGGCAGTTGCTGCATATAGCCAGGCGTCTTTTGCTGTGGTCTACCCTCTTCCGGCCAATAATGGCCGTCTGGTCGGTGAAAACATCACAGTTACCGTTCCGCAGGGCAGCAGCCTGCCGCTGGAACATTTTGCAGCGCAATACCAGATGGGTTTGAGCAATATGCTCGAAGCTAACCCTGGCGTTGATCCTTATCTGCCAACCCCGGGCACCGTGCTGACTATCCCTCAGCAATTGATCCTGCCTGATACCCCGCATGAAGGCATCGTGATCAACAGTGCTGAAATGCGTCTGTATTACTACCCGAAAGGCACCAATACTGTGGTCGTGCTGCCAATCGGTATCGGTGAACTGGGCAAAGACACCCCGATGAACTGGGTGACTACGGTTCAGCGTAAAAAAGCTGGCCCGACCTGGACCCCGACGGCGAAAATGCATGAAGAATATGCTTCCCGTGGTGAATTCCTGCCCGCCGTCTTCCCTGCTGGCCCGGACAACCCGATGGGGTTGTACGCACTGTATGTTGGCCGTCTGTATGCAGTTCACGGCACCAACGCCAACTTCGGTATCGGTCTGCGCGTGAGCCACGGTTGTGTACGCTTGCGTGATGCCGACATCAAATGGCTGTTCGACAACGTTCCGCAAGGCACCCGCGTTCAGTTTATCAACGAGCCGGTGAAAGCCACCGTTGAGCCGGACGGTAAACGTTATATTGAGATCCATAACCCGCTGTCCTCTAACCAGGAAGAGTTTGATTCCCAGCAGCCGCTGCCAATCACTCTGACCGGTAACGCAAGCAGCGTATCGATGGATCCTGCGGTCAACCAGACTGTGGTTCAGCGCGCTATTGAGATGCGTTCAGGGATGCCGGTTCAGGTTAATTAATTGCGTCCCTGCCGTTTTAGTGAAAAAGCTCCGTTCATCGGGGCTTTTTTTTTGCAAACGCAAAAGGAAACTACGGATAACTCCCTCCCCTGCGAAGGGGAGGCGTAAAGCAACATCCTCTCCATCACTGTCATTAAAATGTCACAACTCTGACTTAACCTTCCGGTAACAAAAAATATCTATATGTGTATTTTTATTTCCGATGATTTATGAAAAGGAGTTTTGACAATGCAACAATCCGTATCTCTTGTGGCCCGCGCCGTGACTGCCGCCCTGCTGCTTTCCACCTCTGCCACTGTCCTCGCCACTGAAACTGACTCGCTGACTGACCGCGCAGCAAAAGGTGTGCTGACAGAACCGGGTGGCGCGCGTCGCCTGAGCGGTGACCAGACCACCGCGCTGAAAGCGTCACTTTCAGACAAAACGGTGAAAAACGTGATTTTACTGATTGGCGACGGTATGGGGGATTCTGAAATCACCTCCGCCCGCAACTATGCAGAAGGCGCCGGCGGCTATTTTAAAGGTATCGATGCCCTGCCGCTGACCGGTCAGTACACCCATTATTCTCTGGATAAGAAAACGCAGAAACCGAGTTACGTGACCGATTCTGCAGCATCCGCCACCGCCTGGGCGACAGGTGTTAAAAGCTATAACGGCGCGATTGGTGTAGATGTTAACGGTAAAGATCACCAGACTATTCTTGAGATCGCCAAAGCCGCAGGCAAGGCCACCGGCAACGTCTCCACTGCCGAATTGCAGGATGCAACCCCTGCTGCGCAAATCGCCCACGTAACCTCACGTAAGTGCTACGGTCCGGAAGAAACGGCGGAAAAATGTGCCAGCAACGGGCTGGAAAACGGCGGGCGTGGTTCGATCACCGAACAGTTATTGCAAACCCGCGCAGACGTCACGCTGGGCGGCGGCAGAAAATCTTTCAGCCAGTTGGCTAAAGCCGGTGAGTTCCAGGGTAAATCCCTGAAAGATCAGGCACTGGCACAGGGTTACGTGTGGGTGGAAAACGCGGAGCAGCTCAGTGCTGTCACGCAGGCAGACCAGAAGAAACCGGTTCTTGGCCTGTTCTCCGAGGGCAACATGCCGGTACGCTGGCAGGGTCCGAAGGCCACTTATCACGGCAACATTGATAAACCGGCTGTTACCTGTGAAGCCAATCCGCAGCGCACCGCAGACATCCCGACGCTGGCCGTTATGACTGAAAAAGCCATCGACTTGCTGAAAACGAATCAGAACGGTTTCTTCCTGCAGGTTGAAGGCGCATCGATTGATAAACAAGATCACGCCGCTAATCCATGCGGCCAGTTCGGGGAAACAGTGGATCTGGATGAAGCGGTGCAAAAAGCGCTGGCGTTCGCCCGACAGGACGGCAACACGCTGGTTATCGTCACCGCCGATCATGCCCATTCCAGCCAGATTATCGAAACCGATGCCAAAGCGCCCGGCCTGACGCAAACACTGACCACCAAAGACGGTGCGCCGATGACTATCAGTTACGGCAACTCAGAAGAGGATTCACAGGGGCACACCGGGACACAACTGCGTATCGCCGCGTTCGGGCCGCATGCAGCGAATGTGGTCGGTCTGACCGACCAGACGGATTTGTTCTATACGATGCGGGATGCCATGGCGATTAAGTGATAGTTTTTCAAAGGGAGATGTCCCTTTGGAACCCTTCGAAACCGGATTGGGTAAGTTTTGGTTTCTCAGTTGCACTGAACGCCTGATCGAGAAACTTTCGGTTTCTTACGTGCGATGCTCACTTAACGCGCTGCGCCGAAACCGCCCAAGAGGGAAAAGTGCTTTTTCCCTCTTGGATCTCCCTTCGCTTTTTCAACAAGCGCTTCCACTCGCTGGCTATGTTTCAGGTATCACCCGGTTCCAAAATACCGCCGGAGGGAAAGGTGGAAAACCGCGCATCTGTTTGCGCGGGTTGTAACCCGAACGAAGGGCACCGCGCAGCGGCGGGATTTTGCGGCTATCACACACCTATCTGAAACATAGCCTCCAGCGGCAGCGCGCAGTTAAAAAGCGCGGAGTCCAAAGGCCCGCGCGTTACCGGGTCTCTGGTCGGTGTGGGCCGACGCCCACAACCTTGAATTTGAAGCAATCAGCTCAGGATATTATCCAGTCTGTCGTCATCAATCCCGTCCGGCTCCAGATGCGCTGTCACATCCGCTGACTTGAATAATTTACTGACCGCCATTTCAGCAGCATCACCAATATCGTGTCCGATATCCACCGTCAGATTGCCATCCACCTCAAGGTGGAACTCGACAAACACACGGTCACCGCCGTTGCGGGTGCGGATGTCATGCACGCCACGCACACCTTCCACACTTAATACTGCCGCTTTAACGCGTTTACGATCGTCAGCACTCAGCTCCCTGTCCAGCAACTGAGTTAAGGCATCGGCCGCCATGCCACGCGCGTTCCAGAGCATGTAGAAGGAAATCAACAGCGCGCCGATGGAGTCGGAACGCGTCCAGCCAAAGTAACGTTCGAAAATCAGCGCCAGTAATACAGCGATATTCACAGCCACATCTGTGATGTAGTGCGCACGGTCAGCAGCGATGGCCGTTGAACCGGTGCGTTTCACCACATAGGTTTGCATCAGCACCAGGCCGGTCGCGGCCAGGGAACTGCCGATAATCACCCAGATGCCCAGACCGAGTTGCGCCAGCGGTTCGGGATTAATGATCCGCCCGATGGATTCCCCGCCGAGCACCAGCCCCGCGCCACCCAGTAACAGCGCCTGCACAAACGCCGCCACAGCTTCGGCTTTGCCGTGTCCGTAACGATGGCCTTTATCGGCCGGACGTCCGGCATAACGCACACCAATCAGCGTCACCATTGAGGCCAGCACATCCACCAGACCGTCAGCCGCAGAAGTCAGCAGCGCAATCGAGCCGGTGGCGGCCCATGCCCAAACTTTGACGCAAACCAGGATTAATGCGACACACAGCGACACCAGCGAGGCAATACGTGTCAGCCCTTTATAAGACCGTGCAGGACGGGTCATGGTTTGCCCCACAGGAGCAGTTGTTGTTGGGAATCTTTCACACGAATTTCCTGAAGCAGAGAACTACTTATTTTAAAAAACCAATGCCAGCCCGGCATTATAACCCATTTCCCACTTTTAAGACGTTCCCTATGGTTTGGATCTTTGTGCCTTCACTAAGGTTAATTGACATGGATTTACTTGCATTTACATCAATACGTTCTAGCTTAAGACAAGATTTCTTTGTTCAGGCGCGCGGCCGCCAATAATCAGAAGAGCACTATGACAAACGATAACAAAGCACAGCCTTCCGCGTCCGATGACGCAAACACTGAACTCGATTCCAGCCAGGTAAAATCTGGAGAAGGTCACACGCAGGCACCCAAAGACCAGAAAAAACCTGATGACGGCAAGCAGGATAACGATGAAAAGCGTAAAGGCCCCGGCAAGAAGCCGCTAATCATCCTCGGGATTGTCGTGGTCATCATGGTGGTTGTGGCACTGGTCTGGTGGCTGATGACAAAAGATCAGGTCAGTACTGATGATGCCTTTACCGAAGGTGATGCCGTGACCATCGCCCCGAAAATTGCCGGTTATGTCACCAGTCTTGCCGTGAAAGATAACCAGTTTGTTAAAAAAGGCGATTTGCTGGTGGAAATCGATCCGCGTGACGCCACCGCGCAGCGCGATCAGGCACAGGCGCAACTGGGTCTGGCCATCGCGCAGTTACATCAGGCACAGGCGCAGTACGATCTGGCGAAAGTGCAATATCCGGCGCAGCTTGCTCAGGCAAAAGCCCAGCAGACGCGCGCGGAAGCCAATTTGCTTAATGCCACCGCCGATTTCCGCCGTCAGCGCGGCGTCGATCCTCGTGCCACCACCCAACAAAATATCGATACGTCCAATGCGCAGGTACGGTCTGCGACCGCTGATCTGGAAAATGCCAAAGCGCAGGTGCAGGTGGCCGCGCAGGTCCAGCTGAATATTCGTCAGGCAGAAACCAACGTCGAAGCCCGCCAGCAACAGGTTGAACAGGCGAAAGCCCAGCTGGAAACGGCGACGCTGAATCTGTCATATGCGCAGGTACGCGCCCCGTTCGACGGTTACGTCACCAAGCGTAATGTGCAGCTTGGCACGCTGGTGCAGGCCGGAACCTCGCTGTTCTCAGTGGTGTCGAAAGATATCTGGATTGCCGCGAACTATAAAGAATCGCAGCTCGAACGCATGCGCCCGGGTAACAAAGTGGAAATCACCGTCGATGCCTTCCCGGACATCAAACTTCATGGTCACGTTGACAGTATTCAGCAAGGCACCGGCTCACGCTTCTCGGCCTTCCCGGCTGAAAACGCTACCGGAAACTACGTGAAAATCGTTCAGCGCGTGCCGGTGAAAATCATCATCGACAGCGGACTGGATGAAAATCACCACCTGCCACTGGGGCTGTCTGTTGAACCGACGGTGACCGTCGAATGAATGAAGATCGCAGCTACTGGAAACCCAAGGCTAATCCATGGGCAGTCGCCGCCGTCGTGACCATCGCGGTGTTCATGGAAATCCTGGACACCACCATCGTTAACGTGGCGCTGCCGCACGTCGCCGGTTCGCTGTCTTCCAGTTATGACGAATCGACCTGGGTCCTGACGTCCTATCTGGTCGCGAACGGTATCGTGCTGCCGATTTCAGCGTTTCTCAGCCGTGTGATGGGCCGCAAAACGTACTTCCTGATATGTATCGGCATGTTCACCGTCTGCTCCTTCCTGTGCGGGGTCGCCACTGAACTTTGGCAGATGATCTTATTCCGCATCCTGCAGGGCTTTTTCGGTGGGGGTTTGCAACCGATTCAGCAATCGGTATTGCTCGATTACTTTAAACCGGAAGACCGGGGCAAGGCGTTTGGCCTATCCTCGATTGCCATCATTGTTGCGCCGGTAGTTGGCCCGACGCTCGGCGGTTACATCACTGATAACTTCAGCTGGCGCTGGGTATTCCTGATCAACATTCCGGTGGGGATCATCGCGTTACTGGCGATTTATCAGCTGCTGGAAGACCCGCCGTGGGAACGTAAAGCCAAGGGGAAACTCAGTATTGATTACATTGGTATCGGGCTGATTGCGCTGGGTCTGGGTTGCTTACAGGTGATGATGGACCGTGGCGAGGACGACGACTGGTTCCAGTCCGGTTTCATTGTCACCTTTGCCGTACTGGCGGTCACCGGGATTGTCGGCGCAGTTTACTGGCTGCTTTACGCCAAAAAGCCGGTGGTGGATCTGCGTTGTCTTAAGGATAAAAACTTTGCAGTCGCCGGTTTGCTGATGGCAGGAATGGCGATGATTTTGTATGGCAGTTCGGTGGTGATCCCGCAACTGGCACAACAGCAACTGGGTTACACTGCCACGCTCTCGGGGCTGGTGATGTCGCCCGGCGCGGTGCTGATCGTGCTGTCGATCCCGCTGGTGCTCAAGCTGATGCCCGTGGTGCAGACGCGTTACATCATTGCCTTCGGTTTCTTCCTGCTGGCGGCTTCGTTTATTTATTCGGCCTCGCTGACCCCGGATGTGGATTTTGAAACACTGGTGCTTTTCCGCAGTGCGCAGTCGATAGGGCTCGGTTTCCTGTTTGTGCCGCTGACCACCATTGCGTTTATTACGATCCCGCAAAAGATGAACGCTGATGCTGCCGCGCTGTTTACCATGTTTCGTAACGTCGCCGGCTCGATCGGCATCTCGCTGGCAACAGCCGGTGTCACCGAACGTACTCAGGCGCACAGTGCGCACATGGTGCACAACATGTCACCGCTCGATGAGCAGTTTAATCAGGCAGTCAGTAAAAGCGCGGCGGCGATCCGTGATTTTGCCCACATCGCCGGCGACCCGATACAACTGGCGACTGCGCGGATGTATCAGGAAATGATTTCACAATCGCGCATTCTGGCCTATATCGACGTGTTCGGTTACTGCGCCATCGTCGCCGTTATTTTGATCCCATTTTGTTTCCTGCTTTCGCCGGTTAAGAGCGAAGGTAATGCCGGAGCACATTAAGTTGAACAAGAAAAGCTCTACTCTGAGAAATCAGCCATCAATGATGCCGCCCTGCTCCTCCTCCTGCGAAGGGAGAGGCCGGGAGAGGGTTTTAAATACAGGCACCCGTTTCCTGACACTCTCGACATTAACGCTGGTATTAGCTGCATGCTCCGTTGGCCCTGATTATCAGAAGCCAAACCCGGTAACGCCACCGGCCTATAACGACATGACGCAACCGAAAGATAAAGATGGCGCGTCTATTGCCCTGCCTTCGGAACCCAATCCGTTATGGTGGAAAGCGTTTAATGACCCGCAGCTCGACAGTCTGATCACCCGGGCGATTGCCGGTAATATCTCCCTGCAACAGGCGGTGCTGCGCATTGCCGGTGCCCGTGAACAGGTAAAACAGGCGGAAGGTGCCTGGTTACCGTCGGTTCAGGGCAGCGCTAAAGTGACGCGTCAGCAACTCGGGCTGAAAGGGATTATCGATTCGAGCGGTGCATCGCAGCAGATTGATCAGCTCGGTCCGGAAGCTTCCGGTGCCATCGGCGCGGCCACGCGACCGGTGAATTTGTATCAGGGCAATTTCGATGCCAGCTGGGAACTGGATTTGTTCGGCGGCACAAGACGTCAGGTCGAAGCCGCGAATGCCCAGACGCAGTCGTCCGTTGAACAGCGCAACGATGCATTAGTGTCGCTGGAAGCCGAAGTTGCCCGTACTTATCTCCAGTTGCGTGGTGCGCAAAGCGTGACAGCCGCTATCGAAACGCAAATCGACGTGGCGCAGCAAACCTTAGACCTGACGCAAAACCGTCAGCAAAACGGTCTGTCACCGCAGCTTGATGTTGAAAATGCCCGCGCACAGTTAGGCTCTCTGCGTGCTCAGTTGCCGCAATATCAGGCGCAGGAACGTCAGGCAATGAACGGTCTGGCCGTCCTGCTCGGCCAGACGCCGGGTTCGCTTGATGCTGAACTCTCCGCGCCGAAACCGTTGCCAGCTCTGCCCGCTGCGGTGCCGGTCGGTGTGCCTTCACAGCTGGCACGCCGTCGTCCTGACGTGCGCCAGGCTGAGGCCGATCTCCATGCGGCAACCGCAAATATCGGTGTATCCGTCGCGCAGTTGTTCCCAAGTATTTCGCTCACCGGCCAGTTTGGCATGCGTAATACCGACGCCAGCTATCTCGATAACTGGAGCAGCCATTTCTACTCCTTTGGCCCGCAGATTTCCCTGCCGATTTTCCAGGGCGGACGTCTGGTTTCCGGCGTGCATCTTTCCCGTGCGCAACAGGCTAATGCCGCGCTCAGTTATCGCCAGACCGTGCTGACCGCACTACAGGATGTGGATAACGCGCTGGTCAGTTACCGCACCGATCAGGATCAGGTCAACGGACTTGAGCAGACTACGGCAGCGTTGCAGACCGCGTTTGATCTGGCGAGCGACAGCTACCGTCAGGGGCTTTCCACCTTTATCAACGTGCTCGATGCCCAGCGTCAGCTGGCACAGGCGCATCAGCAATCCGCCGAAGCGAAAGTGAAAACCAGCACCGATCTGGTCTCGCTGTATAAAGCGTTAGGCGGCGGCTGGGAGCCCTATCAGAATGTAGAATTACCGACTTACACCGTGTTTGGCCCGGCGGCTACACCGGATGTAAAAGTCAACACCACCGCGGGCGTAACGCCGTAATCACGGCTTAATGCGAAGAGATAAAATCAGAAGGCGTGGCCGGGGCAGGTAATGAAAAATTCTGCCTCATGCGCGCCACTTCACTCACCGGAGTCAGCCCGAATAAGCGTTTAAATTCGCGGCTGAACTGCGACACACTTTCATAACCCACCTGCGCGCTGGCTGCTGAGGCGGTCAGATTATTACGCAACATCAGTAATCTGGCCTGATGCAAACGGGTGGACTTGAGGTATTGCATCGGCGATGTATCAGTAATGCTTTTAAAGTGACTGTGAAACGTCGGCACGCTCATCCCCGCCTCTTTTGCCAGCGCATTTACATCCAGATGCATGGGGTATTCTGCGTGCAATTTCCGCAGGGCTTTCATCACCTTGCCAAATTGCCCCTGCAGGGCCAGCGCACTGCGCAATGTACCGCCCTGAGCGCCTGTTAGCACGCGATAATACAGCTCCCGCATCATCGGCCTGCCCAGAATTTCAGCATCCTGCGCAGACGCCATGACCTGTAAAAATCGCAAGACTGACGCCCGCATGGCTTCGTCCATTAAACTCGACACCATACTTTTGGGCGCGTCTACCTGTGGGGGGTCATACGCATCCAGTTGCAACATCAGTTCTGCCGCCAGCGTGAAATCCAGCCGAAGATAAATCGCCAGCATCGGTTCGCTGACGCTGGCGTCGGTTTCCATCGTAAAAGGCACCGGCACTGAGACGGCCAGATAATGTTGCGCGTCATACAAATAGACATTATTGCCTAAAAAACCGCGTTTACTTCCCTGCACGACAATCACAATCCCCGGCTCATACAAAACCGGCGTACGCAAAAGCGGACGATCGGAACGCAGAAAACGCACATCCGCCAGAGCCGTGAGGTTGTAGCCTTCACGGGGCGTAAGCCGGTCCAAAAGCGCGATCATTTGCTCAGTCACACTCAACGTCAGATGCGTCATATCACCCTGAAAATACCTGGCAAAAAGTGAATAAAGTGTCGCACCCAGAATCCGCCGTGTCCAGATGACTCAGAGGAACAGGCAAACATCAGAGAGGATCGGGGCTACAGCTCCGGGGTTGCACGCCCTATGCTACAAGTCCGTTTTTTATTGAGGAGTGTGTATGAGCCGGTCAAAATTATTATTCATCACAGGTGTAAGCAGCGGATTTGGCCGCGCGCTGGCAGAGGAGGCTCTGCAAGCCGGGCACCGCGTGGTCGGCACATTACGTAATGCGCAGGCTTGTGAAAAATTCGAGGCGCTGGCCCCTGGCCGCAGTTTTGGCCGCGTACTGGATGTCACGGATTTCGAGGCTATCACCCCGCTGGCCGCTGCCGTAGAACAGGAAATCGGTGCCGTTGACGTACTGGTTAACAATGCCGGTTACGGACATGAAGGCATTATGGAGGAATCACCGTTAAGTGAGGCGCGGCATCAGTTTGATGTGAATGTCTTTGGCGCGGTGGCCGTCATCAAAGCCTTTCTGCCCTATTTTCGTCAACGCCGCGCCGGGCAGGTGCTCAATATCACATCAATGGGTGGCTTTATCACTCTGCCCGGCATCAGTTATTACTGTGGCAGCAAGTTCGCCTTACAGGGGATTTCTGAAACGCTGAGCAAAGAGCTTAAACCGTTCAATATTTCCGTCACGGCCATTCAGCCCGGATCGTTCCGCACTGACTGGGCAGGGCGTTCAATGGTACGCTCGCCGCGCACGATCAGTGATTACGACGCCAGTTTCGGCCCCGTGCGTGAAACCCGGGCAAAACGCAGCGGCCACCAGCCAGGTGATCCGCAAAAAGCCGCCCGGGCTATTTTACAACTGATTAATTCGCCGGCACCGCCTGCCTCGCTGTTACTCGGCAGTGACGCGGTAAAATTTGTCAGGGAAAAACTGCAACAAATGAATACCGATATTGATGCCTGGGAAGCGCTAAGCCAGTCCACCGATGGCTGAAACATTCTTTTAAATATCCCGACAGCGCATTTCCCGGAGACTGCGCTATTCTGTTCAGACACTGAATTCATCCTGCCTGCGGGCAGGATTTTCGTCTGAATAACAATCGGGTAAAACAATGAACTCCATTTCCAACGAAGAGAAAAAACCCAGCTGTGATTCAGTGATCAACAGCGTGGCTTACCGTGACGGTAAGCGATTACAGGATGTGACGGTCGAAGACATCAGCGAAGTGCTGAAAGAACCCGATACCTTTGTCTGGCTTGGATTATGGCAGCCTGAAGATGCCTACATGCGCAGCATTCAGGAAGAATTCGGCCTGCATGATCTGGCGATTGAAGACGCGCTGACGGCGCATCAGCGCCCAAAAATCGAGCAGTACGGTGAGTCACTGTTTATTGTTACGCACACCGCGCAGAAAGTGAATGAAACCATTGAGTACGGCGAAACACACCTGTTCCTTGGCAAAAACTTTCTGATCACCGTGCGTCATGGCGCATCATCGAGTTACAAAGAGATCCGTAAACATGCGGAAGAACGCCCTGAAATGATGAATAAAGGACCGGGTTATGCGTTGTATTGCGTGCTCGATTCCATTGTTGATAACTATCTGGAAATTCTGCATCAGTACACTGAACAGTTTGCTGCCATCGAAAAACTGATGTTCCGTAACACCTTTAATCAGCAGGCGGTGCAGCAGGTGTATAGCCTGCGGCGGGATCTGTTGTCGCTGCGCAATGCGGCAGTGCCGATGGAAGATATCTGTAATCAGCTCAGTCATCACTTTGAGGAGCTGATGCCCAAAAGCCTGCGCGCGTATGTGCGCGATGTGCAGGATCATACCAATCAGGTCATCCGCACCACAGATGATCTCCGCGAAATGCTCTCGAACGCCATGCATGTGAATCTGGCACTGGTGTCAGTGCATCAGAACGAAGTGGTGCAACGGCTGGCGGGCTGGGGCGCGATCCTGGCGATCCCGACGGTGATTTTCAGCCTGTACGGCATGAACTTCAAAAACATGCCGGAACTGGATGACTGGTGGGGATATCCGCTGACGCTGGGCGTCACTGTCGCCGGTTGTGCGTGGCTATACTGGAAGCTTAAAAAATCAGGCTGGCTGTAAGTTAATTATTACCTGAAGCCACACGTTAATTAACATGCGAATAACAGAACCCGTTGTTATTCGCCTTCTTTAATTATCCTGACAATTTTAATCCTGACTTATTCTGTTTGCCCTTTCCTCTTCGCATTATTTCCTTATATACTCAGTCGCATCTTTCTTACGGAAATAATATTGATCATGTCAGTCCGTTTCGCGATTTCACAGTTTATGCATTCACTGCGCTTGCCCGGCAAGCGGGTCAGTGCCTTGCTGTTCGCGTTATGCTGGCTTATTCTCAATTCCCAGCTGGCGCTTGCCAGCCATCAGTGCGATATGCGCCCGCCGGTGGAAAATACCCCCATGGCGCACAACATGACTATGCAAACGCCTGATTCTCCTGAGTATATGCAAAGTCAGTCCGTATTGTGTGAGAAGCACTGCGTCCCTGAAAGAACCCCGTCTGACAGTGGTTCCGTGCCGCTGGTAGCACTGCCGGTCCTTCCGGCATTAGCCATGATCACCGTCGACGCCAGCACAGCGGTCACTACCGCAGACTGGGTTGCCCCTCCGGTCACTCCCCCTCCTGCCGAAGTTCAGTTCTGCCGATACAGAGAATAGCCCCTGCTGTCCTGAGTGTTTTCCAGCACTCAATATTCAATGAAATTTATTTGCCATTTATTTTCCAGAACAATGGCTATTTTTATCTGATGACAGTATCGGAGTATTCCCCATGCGTGCAATTTTTAATTTAATTTTCGTTAGTCTTTTCTTTATTCCCTTTTATTCCTCCGCAGAGTCCATGCCGATGAGTACGGATCATGATCATATGACGATGCAGCAGAATGTGCAGACATATGAATCCGAAGGCGTGATCACCCAATGGCAATCTGATCGTGTCGGGATTTCCCATCACGCCATCCCTGCGCTGAAATGGCCGGCCATGACCATGAATTTCCGTCTGCCGCCAGAAATTGCCGCCCGCTCCCTGCCCGCCGGTACACCGGTCACCTTTAGCTTTGTCAAAACTGATTCCGCTTATCAGTTGCAGACACTGTCACCCCTGAAACGCTGACCGGGAGATTCACCATGTCTGTTTTACCGCGTCACCACCGGGTGACGTGGCAATGGCTGCTGGCTTTTGTGCCCGTCAGCGCGTTTGCCACACCCGTTACCCTGCCGCAGGCACTGATTGCTGCGCAGGATTATTCCGCCGAGCTTTCTGCCAGCCGTCACCAGGCAGATGCGCTGGATAACCGCGCCGGTTTGGCCATGCAATTGCCGGATCCGAAGCTGAAATTTGGCATCGAAAATCTGCCGGTCAGCGGCGGCAACACCGACCGGTTTACCCGTGAAGGCATGACAATGCAACGTATCGGCATCATGCAGGATTACATCAGCAGTGATAAACGTCAGCGCAAAGCGGACACGCTGCGGGCGGAGTCCCGGGAAGTCGCGGCTACCCGCCAAAGTATCCGGGCACGTTTGCAGCGCGAGGCCGCCCTGGCCTGGATGGAGATGGCGATCGGCGGGCAAACTGTCTCGCAATTGCAAAAACTGGTGGACGAAAGTCAGCATCAGATTGGTGTTCAGCGGGGTGGCGTCAGTGGCGGCAGTTCGCTGCCCGCCTCGGTGCTGGACGCACGCCTGACACTTATCAGCATGCAGGACAAACTGACTGAGGCCGGACGCGATGTTCAGTTGGCCCGCACCCGTTTAAGTCAGCTGACAGGTATCGGTCAGCCTGAAATTAACGGCGCCATTCCACCTTTCACCGAACTTCCGGCGCAGGCGTTACAGGCCGGAAGCGTCGAACAGCATCCTGAAATTATTCAGGCCAGGCGCGAAGCCGAGGTGGCGCAGGCGAAATCCTCACAGTCGGCCATTGCGGCACTGCCCGACGTCGGTGTGGAAGTGTATTACGGCCACCGCGCTGACGGCTATGAAGATCTGGCGGGCGTGATGTTTACCGTTGATCTGCCCCTGTTTACCGCCTCACGTCAGGATAAAGATCACGCCGCCGATCAGTCGATGGCAATGGAAAGCAATGACCGGCTGGCGCAACGGGTACGCGATCATCAGGCGCAGCTGACCAGCTTGCTGACGCAATATCAGGCGGCCACGACATTATGGCAGCGGCAAAAAAATGACGTAATCCCGCTGCAACAGCAGCGTATCAGCGTGATTCAGGCGCAATATCGCGCCGGGAAAAGCAGCCTGAATGAGGTTCTCGACGCCCGCCGTAACCTGATCGACAGCCAGATTGCCGAACGTAATGCCGCGCTGGAAGTGGCCCGTTATTGGGTCGCCCTGCGTTATCTGGCCCCACAGGAGATTCAATAATGACTGATGCTAAAACTTATAGCCTGCTGACCATCACGATCGTGGCCGCGCTGAGCGCCGGTTACGTCGCCGGCCGCCACAGTCATCCGGAACCAACGCAGACAGCTGCCGCGCCCGCCGGGCGCAAAGTGCTGTACTGGTATGATCCGATGACACCCGGCCAGCGTTTTGATAAGCCGGGTAAATCGCCGTTTATGGATATGGAACTGATGCCACGTTACGCCGATGAAGTCACCGGTGACGACGGTGTGACGGTCAGTGCCCGCCAGCAACAGAATCTGGGATTACGCAGTGAGAAAGTGCAACGCCGGGTGTTATCCGCCACGCTGAATGTCTACGGCACGGTCAGTGCCGATGAACGCAGCCTGCGCACCGTCGCCGCGCGTGCGAACGGTTTAGTCGAAAAACTTTACGTTGCCGCCAGTCAGCAGCGGGTGAAAAAGGGCCAGAAAATGGCCACGTTGTGGATCCCCGACTGGACCGCCGCGCAGCAGGAATACCTGGCCGTGCGTCAGCTTGGGGACCGCAGCCTGACCACCGCCGCCCGTCAGCGGCTGGCCTTACAGTTTATGCCGGAAGACATTTTGCGCCGCGTGGATAAAACCGGTCAGCCGCAAACCCGCATCGACGTCGTGGCGCCGGAAGACGGTTATCTCAGTCAGCTTGCCGTACGTGAAGGTGCGCAGGTCAGCGCCTCGCAGCCGTTATTCGAACTGACCAGTCTGAAGCAGGTATGGATTGTGATGGATTATCCGCCTTCCGCCGCCAGCCAGATCCGGATCGGCAGCAAAGTCACGGCCAGCGCCGACAGTCAGCCGGGCGAAGTTTTTCACGGCACGGTCAGTGAATTGCTGCCGGATATCGATGCCGTCAGCCGGACACTGAAAGCCCGCGTAATAATGGAGAATCCGCAGGAGACCCTGCGTCCCGGCATGTACCTGAATTTGTCGCCGGATGTCGGTGACGGGGCTGCGGTTCTGGCCATTCCCCAGGAAGCGCTGATCCAGACAGGTAGCCGCAATACCGTGCTGCTCGACGACGGTAACGGGCATTTCACCCCGCAAGCGGTCACCACGGGCGCGACGCGTGATGGCTGGACACAAATACTATCCGGCCTCGATGAAGGCCAGGCGGTGGTGACATCAGGACAGTTCCTGATCGACTCCGAAGCCAGCCTGCGCAGCGCGCTGCCGGCGACAGAAACTCCGCTGTCAGACACGCATCAGCACGGGGGGGATTTATGATTGCCGCCGTGATCCGCTGGTCGCTGAAAAACCGGCTGCTGGTGTTACTCGCCGCGCTGATGATGGCGGGATGGGGCATCTGGTCATTACAAAAAGCCCCGCTCGATGCCCTGCCGGATCTCTCTGACGTGCAGGTGATTGTGCGCGTGAGTTATCCGGGTAAGGCACCGCAAATCATCGAAGATCAGGTGACCTACCCGCTGACGACTACCCTGCTGTCGGTGCCCGGTGCGAAAACCGTGCGCGGTTTTTCAATGTTTGGCGATGCCTATGTTTACGTGCTGTTCGATGACGGCACCGATCCTTACTGGGCGCGCTCCCGCGTGCTGGAATATCTGAGCCAGGTGCAGTCCTCACTGCCGGCAGGTGCAAAAGCCTCGCTGGGGCCGGATGCGACCGGTGTCGGCTGGATTTATGAGTATGTACTGACCGACAAAACCGGCAAACACAGCCTCGAACAACTGCGCGCCCTGCAGGACTGGACGCTGCGTTACGATCTGAAAACGGTGCCGGATGTCTCTGAGGTCGCCAGCATCGGTGGCATGGTGCGTCAGTATCAGGTAGTGGCTGATCCGCAACGAATGCGCGCCCGTGTCGTAACACACCAGCAACTGGTGACCGCGTTGCAAAACGCCAATCAGGAAAGCAGCGGTTCACTGCTGGAAATGGGTGAGGCTGAATATATGGTCCGCACCTCCGGCTATCTCAAAAGTCCGGAGGACTTCAACAACGTGGTGGTGACGGTTAACAGCGGGATCCCGGTGCTGCTGGCGGATGTTGCCACCGTGCGTACCGGCCCGGAACTGCGGCGCGGTGTGGCGGAGCTCAACGGTGAAGGCGAGGTGGCGGGCGGCGTAATTATTATGCGCTCGGGTAAAAACGCACTGGAAACCCTGAAAGCGGTCAAACAGCGGTTACATGCTCTCGCCCGCACATTGCCGGCGGGCGTGGAGATTGTACCGGTGTACGATCGTCAGCCACTGATCGAAAATGCCATCGACACGTTATCCCATAAATTACTGGAAGAGTTTGTGGTAGTTGCGGTGGTTTGCGCGCTGTTTCTGTTTCACTTCCGCTCTGCGCTGGTGGCCATTATCACCCTGCCGCTTGGCATTCTCGGTGCATTTATCGTCATGCATTATCAGGGCGTCAGCGCCAATATCATGTCACTGGGCGGCATCGCGATTGCCATCGGTGCGATGGTCGATGCCGCGATTGTGATGATCGAGAATATGCATAAGGTACTGGAACAGTGGCGGCATGAGCATCCCGGTCAGCAACCGGCACCGGCAGATTACTGGAAAGTGTCTGAGCGGGCTGCCACGGAAGTCGGTCCGGCGCTGTTTTGCAGTTTGCTGATCATCACCCTGTCGTTTATTCCGGTGTTTTCGCTGGAAGCACAGGAGGGCCGGATGTTTTCCCCGCTGGCATTCACCAAAACTTATGCGATGGCGGTGTCTGCCGGGCTGGGCATCACGCTGGTACCGGTGCTGATGGGCTATTTTATCCGTGGCAAAATTCCTGATGAGAATGCCAGCCCGCTCAACCGCTGGCTGGTCGCTGTCTATCAGCCGGTCCTTTCCGCCGTGCTGAAACGCCCGAAAATCACGCTGTTATGCAGCGGTCTGTTCCTGCTGGTGTCCCTGTATCCGCTGGCAAAACTGGGCAGTGAATTTATGCCGCCGCTCGATGAAGGCGACCTGCTGTATATGCCGTCGACGCTGCCGGGGATTTCAGCCCGGGAAGCGGCGCGGCTGTTGCAGCAAACGGACCGGTTAATCAAAACAGTGCCGGAGGTCGCCAGTGTATTTGGCAAAGCCGGACGGGCAGACAGCGCCACTGACCCGGCTCCCCTGACGATGGTCGAAACCACGATCCGCTTTAAACCGCGCGACCAGTGGCGGCCGGGTATGACGCCGGACAAACTGGTGACGGAGCTCGACAATGCGGTGAAATTACCGGGTATCGCCAATGTCTGGGTACCGCCTATCCGCAACCGTCTCGACATGCTGGCCACCGGCATCAAAAGCCCGGTAGGCATTAAGGTGAACGGTAATAATATTGCGCAAATCGAGCAGATTGCTCAGCAGATCGAGCATATCGTGAAAAAAGTGCCGGGTGTAACCTCAGCGCTGGCCGAAAGGCTGGAAGGCGGCCGTTATGTCGATATTACAATCAACCGGCGCGAAGCTGCACGTTACGGTGTCACGGTTGCTGAACTACAATCGCTGGTCTCGACACTGGTCGGCGGAGAAAATATCGGTGAAACCCTGGAAGGCCGCGAACGTTATCCGATCAACCTGCGCTATCCGCGTGAACTGCGGGACAATGTGCAGGCACTGCGTGACTTACCGGTGCTGACAGCCTCCGGTGCACAGGTACCGTTGTCGGCGCTGGCATCGGTCAGCGTCACCGACGGTCCGCCGATGCTGAAAAGTGAGAACGCCCGTCTTTCTGACTGGATCTATGTTGACTTGCGCGGACGCGATTTGAAATCTGCGGTCGACGACATGCAACGGGCGGTGAACCAGCAGGTAAAATTACCGGAAGGCGTGACGGTCAGCTGGTCGGGACAATTTGAGTATCTGGAGCGCGCTACGGCAAAACTGAAAATAGTGCTGCCGGTGACCCTTCTGATTATCTTCATACTGTTATATGTCACATTCAGCAGTGTCCGTGACGCGCTGCTGATCATGGCGACCTTGCCGTTTGCCCTGACCGGCGGCGTCTGGTTGTTGTTCCTGCTCAGCTTCAATTTGTCGGTCGCCGCCGCCGTCGGCTTTATCGCCCTGGCCGGTGTCGCTGCCGAATTCGGGGTAATCATGGTGTTGTATCTGAATCAGGCGGTGCAGCGCCAGCAGAAAGCCGGTGAGGAGATGAGTGAGGCAGAACTGTGCGACGCCATTCATCATGGCGCGGTGTTGCGTGTCCGGCCAAAAGCCATGACCGTCGCCACAATTATGGCGGGTTTACTGCCGATCATGTGGGGAAGCGGCACCGGTTCAGAAGTGATGCAGCGCATCGCCGCGCCGATGATCGGCGGCATGGTGAGTGCCCCGCTGCTGTCGATGCTGGTGATCCCGGCGGTTTATTTGCTGATGCATCGGAGGGGCGTGACCGGGTCACGGGTTTAGCACTTGCAGTGCGGGCCTGATCGAGAAAATTTCGGTTTCTCACGTGCGGTGCTTACCTGACGCGCTGCGCCGAAACCGCCCAAGAGGGAGAAGTGCTTTCTCCCTCTTGGATCTCCCTCCGCTTTTTTACTGCGCGCTATCGCAGTCGGCCATGTTTCAGGTACATCAGTGACCGGCTGGAAATCTTGCCGCTACGCGGTGCCTTCTCTCGGTCCTGGAGCCTCTGGTCTCCAGGCCGCTCCGCTCAGCAAGATTTCTGAATCGCCCGCACGATCTTAAATTCAAAACCAATCCGCTTTTCATATCAAAATCAGTGAGGTTGTGAAGTAGAAGCCTGAGGCCGGTTCCAAAATCACGCCGGACGAGAGGTGGAAAACCGCGTGTCTTTATTACGCGGGTTGTAACCCGAAGGGAGGGAACCGCGCAGCGGCGGGATTTTGCGGCTATCGCTGTGATGCCTGAAACATAGCCAGCAAGCGGAGCGCGCAGTGAAAGAGCCGGAGATTCTTAAGAGGCGCGGCGATAGGCGCCTCTTAAGGCCAGTTTGGGTGGCAACCCAAGGTTTTGTCGGTGTGGGCCGACGCCCACGACCTTGAAGTTGAAGTTAAAACGGCGTGTGGGACCGTAATCCCACACATATCATTCTTCTGCCGGAACGACCCGATCATTCGTTTTCTCAAGGATCATCGTCTGCGTCTGACTCAGACTGATCCCCGCTGCTCGCAGCATTTTGAGGATTTCGTACAGCAAATCACTGCGCGTAGCGCTGACCATGCGCGGACTGTTCACGTAGCCGGTCACACTCAGCACGATCCCGGTCGGGCCGAGTTCTTTAAAACTGACCGATGGCGCAGGCGCTTCCAGGATGGATTCATGCAGATTGTACGCTTCCAGTAATAAGGTGCGTACCTGTTCAGGGTCGATATCCAGCGGGAACGTCAGCGTGATGGTCGCCACGCCCTGCGCATTACCCATGGTGGCGTTGCGTACGTTCTGTGAAATCAGCTGTGAGTTCGGCACAATCACCGTTGATTTATCACCGAGCTGAATTTCCGTAGCACGCACATTGATGCGACGGATATCCCCTTCCACACCGCTGATGCTGATCAAATCCCCGACTTTTACCGGACGCTCGGTCAGCAGGATCAGACCGGAGATAAAGTTCTTCACAATCTCCTGTAAACCAAAACCGATACCGACCGACAAGGCGCTGACGATCCACGCCAGTTTATTCCATTCAATGCCCAGCGACGACAGCGTCAGCAGGATGATCAGCACGTAGCCGACGTTGGTGAACAGTGTCACCAGCGACGCACGCATACCACGATCCATCATGGTTTTGGGCAAAAAATCGTTATCCAGCCAGCGGCGTGCCGAGCGCAAAATATACCAGCCGATCACCAGACACAGCACCGCGTTGACCGCATGCGCCGGAATGATGTTCATGCTTTCGAGACCTTTTCCGCCCCAGATATCGACGATTTTGGCCAGCAGTTCCAGCGGGGTTGTCGTCCCGAAAGTCCCGTTAAGCAGCGCGACGGCGGCCATCAGCAGCAGTGCGGTTTTGCCGATTGCCGAGAATAAGGTTGCGGCCAGGGACAGATGACGGTCATTAACGCTCAGCGTGCCTTTCAGGATTTTGCCGCTGTGTGTTGTCGGAGAAAACAGGCTTTCGCACAGGTCAACCACAAAATGGATCAGCAGATACAGGCAACTGACCACCAGACCTATCCACAACAGTTCAAAGGTCACAAAACGGGCCAGCGGAATATAGCCAATCAGCAGCGCCATCAGAATGACAAATGCCGTCAGGCTTATTACCAGGTGGATAAGCCCGGCCAGCGTGGAGCGTGCTTCGGTCTGCTCGCCTTCGGCCTTCATCTTGCGACGCATACGGTTGATACGCACCGGCGCGATCAGGCAGTTGAGCGCCACAAGTAACGCCGCCAGCCCGTTGCCAAATAACGTTGCCGAAACGCTGGCACCGACCAGATTGTTTAGCTGTTCAATAATGCCGAACAGGAAGATAAAGGTCGCCAGCAGGATCGGGAACGACGCCAGTGTTTTGGCCAGCGGATCAGCAATGCCCGGCAAACGCCATGACGGATGATTGTTGGAAAGTAACGCAATGCCCAGGCCTGCGATCACGGCGGAGAAATAGGTCAGCTCGACCAGTTGTTCAGCGAACTCTGTCACCCACGGTGAGGTATCCGGCAGACGTGTGAAAATATACCCGAGCAACTGAACACTGATGCCGAGCGTCAGCGTGGTGCTCAGCGTAGTGAAACAAGCCAGGAAACTGCGACGAAAACGCCCTTGCGGTAACCAGCGCGGCAGGATCCAGTTTATCGGTCTGTCGAGTACGCGACGCCCCGCCAGACCAATCGCCAGCGCCAGTAACAGGTAAATCGCGGTGCCGATGCGCCAGTCATCACTCCACGCCTGCGCCCAGGCGTCCTTAACCTGCGAACCGAAATCATCAAAACGCGCCGCATCGTCAGCGTTTGGCGTAATGAGCGGTGTCCAGAAATTGCCACCGAGAATGCTACCGGTATTGAGCGCAATCTGCGTTTTCAGCGCATCGCGACGTAATCCGGCGATTTGCGAAGACAGGTTTTGCGCGCCAACGGAGATGGCTTTGGTCTGCTCAATTTGCGTAGTCAGCAGCGTTTTGCTGTTGTTGAGCTTATTACGCTGGCTGATCACCTGCGGCGTTTCAGTGATGGTACCCGGCGCAGGTGCCGGACCCAGCACGTCGAGCTGCGCCTGTACCTGCGCCAGTTCCGGTGTCAGCGCGGCCGTCAGCTTGTCGGCATCTTCGGCCAGTTTCTGCGCTGCATCAGTCAGTCCGGTAAATTTCTTATCGGTTTTTGCCGAAGAGACCTGCTGTTTAAGCTGATCCAGACGCTTTTGTAATGCCGGCAGCGCAATCGTGGCGTTCACTTTAACCGGTTGTTCCGCCGTGGCGGGCTGGCCTGTACTTTCGTCGGCCTGGCTCAGCACCGGCGTTATCAGCAGACATGACAACAATGCCAGCAATAACGGCACTCTTAACATTTTTTGCATATAAGGATGATTCCGGGAGTTCAGGAAATTATTGTTTGAAAAATCCGGCTAAGAATACGCTTTCTCAGCCGGAAAAATAGCGTTTAACTCTCTGAAAAGAGCCTGGGATTTAGTTGTTTTTACCTAACATCATTCTGAGTATAGCCGCAGACTCTGCAGGCCTGAGCGCCAGGATACCGGAATAGAGGCTGACAGAGATTTCACACACTTTTTCGCGATCGACATCCGGCTGAGTCAGATCATTGAACATCTGTAACTGCTCGCCGTA
The DNA here is from genome assembly GCF_004195115.1 of Rahnella sp. RFA10(1/100). Classification (NCBI taxonomy): domain Bacteria; kingdom Pseudomonadati; phylum Pseudomonadota; class Gammaproteobacteria; order Enterobacterales; family Yersiniaceae; genus Rahnella; species Rahnella sp. RFA10(1/100). The sequence goes on along the minus strand of NZ_SEWR01000001.1, from coordinate 112,041 downwards.
CATACTGGCCAGCGCCTCACGCACCGGTGCCATCATCTGCACCACTTTCTCCGTGCTTACAGGGGCTGGCATAGCAGTTTGCCCGCTGCCGGTCGCCAGCAGTAAATCATTCATGGTGTCGAGATCTTTGCGGAACAGTTCCGGCGGCAGCACCTGCGCGGTGTTCACACCGCCGCTGACTTGTGGATAAAGAAATTTAAAACAGCTGCCGTCTTTGCGCGCCTGTAGGGTCTGCATTTCTTCCAGATTCACCTGCATCGCCTGGTTCACATTGGCGTCCGGTGCATGGCTGATACGCTGCGAGAGCAGCGCTGACACCATCGGTTTAACGGTATCAATGGCTTCCTGCTGCGGTTTTCCTTCTTTCTTCATCGTCAGAATATGACTGCGGATCTGCGCATACAGGGCCGGTTCCTGCATTCTGATGGTGTTGTACAACGGCAATGCAGCCAGCGCCTGATCAATTTTCTGCTCTTCGCTGTTGCCTGCCAGACGCGGCTTGATCACACTGCCCCACAACAGATTGCCACCGATGATCAGCACCAGAAATAAGGTCACCGCAGGTACCCGGCCAATTTTGCCTTTTTTGTGTAATGCGCCAATCAGCGATCCCATCACCGCGCCACTGATGCCCCACACCATCACTTCATTCCAGTTCATTTTCCATTGCCTTCAGTAAAAAAATTTAGTGACTTCCAATCTGTGCGACCGCATCACGACTGGCATCAATCCGTGCCTGTCCGTGCAGCTCGTGTAATTTGCCCTGTCGCATCTCCAGGAGTCGATCGGCGTGTTCAAAATAGTGATCATCATGGCTGATTGCCAGCACGGTTTTACCCATGTCACGCAATTGTGGCAACAGCTCACGGTAGAACGTACGGCGGAACTGCGGATCCTGATCGGCAGCCCACTCGTCGAGCAACAGGAAATCTCGCCCTTCGGCTGCCGCCAGCAACAGCGCCACACGCTTACGCTGTCCGGCAGACAATTGCAGGTTAGTCACCTCATGGCCGCTGAACTGAAGTTTTTCTTTCATTTTCAGGCGTTGCAGCCAGTCTTCCACCAGCAGCGGATCAGGCTTCTGCCCCTGCGGGCCCAGCAACTGACCGAAGAGGTGGAAATCAGTGAACACCGCCGAGAAAATCTGCCGGTATTGTTCGGCGTTTTCAGCCGTGACCGGCACGCCGTCAAGCAGGATTTGCCCGGAACGCGGCTGATACAAACCGGTCAGCAGCATCGCCATCGTCGATTTACCGCTGCCGTTGCCGCCAATCAGGAACACCAGTTCGCCACGGGTGAGTGTCAGGTTCAGCGGACCTACGCCAAAACCTTCGCCTTCTTCTTTGCCGGCGTAACTGAACGTCAGGTCGCGCAGTTCAAGGGTGTGCCATTTTCCGCTGGCCAGGGCAGGTGTAAAGGCTTCTTTATACTCTGCCAGTTTAAGCGCTTTCAGTTTATCGAAAGCCACCTGCGCGCTGAGCAGCGTCGGCAATGCGCCTACTGCCTGTAACATCGGCGTACGCAGGAACAACAGCGTCAGGGAATAGGTCGCGGCAACGTCGGTATCCGACCAGCCCAGCGTGTTCGCCATGAAGAACACCAGGCCAATCGCGCCAAGCATCATAATATTGGACCAGTTCACGGCGCTGAGGTGGAAGGTATCAGCGCGGATAATGTGATACCGGTACTCCTGCGCATCTTTACGGTACACATCATCAAACAAATGACGGGCGCGCTCGCGGTTCAGCGCCAGTTCCCTGCGCCCTTCAATCACTTTCTGATAATCGCTTTGCAGCTTGTCTTCAGCATCGCGCACTTTCGCCAGATGGCGGTAAACATGTGATACCAGTTTGAAACCCCCGAAAATGGTGATCAGCAGCCAGATCACCGTCACCAGCAGCATTTCCGGCGATAACCACGCCAGATAACCGGCGCAGCCAAGGGTCAGAATAATCCCCTGCACCAGCTCCGGTAAGCGCACAAACGCCAGCGTGATATTACGGATGTCGCTGCCGAGGCTGGCAAGCAGTTGCGCATTGCCGATTTGCTCAATGCGTTCGATATCAGTATCAAGGATACGTTTAATGAACTGGCCGCGCAGACGGTAAATGAAATGATGACCCAGCACAGTCAGTGCCAGCTGTGAGCCCAGCGTGACGGCCATCAGCAGCAGCAGTAATCCGAGGAATTGCGGAAGAACACTCAGGGAGCCTTGTGTGGTTTCAATCAGCTTGAGATTGATAAACGCGATCAGCCCGATACCCAGAACGGCGCTGAGCAGGCTCAGCGCCATAACGCCTAAAAACGGCCAGCGATATTGCTTAAAGACAACACGTAACAACTCCATGAATTTTTCTCATTCTGAATGCAGGGAAATAATGCTGCACGCAGTTTAATGACACGCATTGCCATATCAAGAACAATTCTCATTTTACCCGCGTATCCTGACGGATCACCATGCGCTCGAACTTGCCGGCAACCACCAGATAGCCAAACATGCCCAGCAAACCGTGCGCACCGACAAACCACAGCGCGAGGTTAAAGGAGCCGGTTACCGCGACGATATAACCGATCACGACAGGGGTAATAATCCCGGCAACGTTGCCCAGACAGTTAAACACCCCGCCGCTCAGGCCGATCATTTTCTCCGGTGCGGTATCCGACATCACCGCCCAGCCGATGGCCGATAAGCCTTTGCCGAAAAATGCCAGCGTCATCAGCGCAATCACCGCCGCATCAGTGGTGACAAAATTGGCCATGGCCAGCATCGCCGCGAAAAACATCCCGAGCACAAACGGCGTTTTACGCGCTTTCGACGGGCTGACACCGCGGCGGATCATATAATCTGACATTACGCCACCGAGTACACCGCCTGTAAAACCACAGATGGCCGGTAACGCCACCACCCATCCGGCTTCCATGACCGTCATCCCCCGCCCTTTGATCAGGTAAATCGGGAACCAGGTCATAAAGAAGTAACTCATCGAGGTGATGCAGTACTGGCCGATATAAATGCCCCACAGCGTCCGGCTCTGGAAGAGTTGCATCACTTCACGCAAGGTGAATCGCTGACGTGAGGCTCGGCGGTTCAGTTCCAGATCAACCAGCGCACCATTGGCGCGGATGTGTTCGAGTTCGGCTGGTTTAATGTGCGGACTGCTGTGCGGCTCTTTGTACAATGCGAACCAGAGGATCCCGGCAATCAGCCCGACGCAGCCCATCCACAGGAACACATGTTCCCAGCCCAGCGCGTGGGTCAGCCACGCCATGATCGGCGTAAACACGCCGATCGCCATGTATTGTGCGGAATTAAACAGTGAAGTGGCGGTGCCGCGTTCGTTGGTCGGGAACCAGCAGGCGACGATGCGCGCATTGGCAGGAAACGCCGGCGACTCCACCAGCCCGAGCATGAAGCGCAGGAAAAACAGCATGATTGCCGCCGAAATCCCGCTGACCCCGAACCAGCCCACCGTGCCCTGCAACAAAGTAAACACGGACCAGAACACCAGACTGCAACCATACACCCGCCGTGCGCCGTATTTATCCAGCAGCCAGCCGCCGGGAATTTGCCCGATCATATACGCCCAGGCGAACGCCGAAAAAACCATGCCGAGCATGACCGGATCCAGATTCAGCACCCGCGAGACTTCGGTACCGGCAATCGACAGCGTGGCACGGTCGGCGTAGTTAATCACCGTGATGGCAAAAATCATCCCGAGAACCACGTAACGGAAATGACCCGGTTTTGCCGCTTCAGCCGCTGACTCACGGATGACCGGCTTTGCGTTATCTGACACATCTGTAGGGGACGTCATGTTTTCTCTCCAGACTTATGATTGCATTCCCTGCTTTTTGTGACCGGATGCACAGTTTTTGGCGTTTCGGCCACGCCATTTAGATCTAAAAAATCCAAATTAATTAACAGAGTAGAAACATTTAACGATACGGTCTAAGTTAAAAAGACAATGGAACAAGTCAAAAATTGAATGATTGAATTAAACCAGTTGCGCTGTTTTGTAGCGGTCGCGGAGGAATTACATTTCGGCCGGGCGGCAAAAAGATTGTTCATGACGCAGCCACCGCTGAGCCGTCAGATCCAGTTACTCGAGCATGCGCTGGGTGCGCGTTTGCTCGAACGGACCAACCGGCACGTCAGCCTGACGGCCTCGGGCAAGACATTTTTGCGCGATGCAAAACTGATCCTCGAATTTACCGGGCAGGCACAGGAGACGGTAAAACGGGTTGAAAAAGGAGAAATTGGCCGGCTGACGTTGGGATTCACAGCGGTCAGTGGTTACTGGCAGATCCCGCAGATTATTGCGCTGGCTGCAAAGGAATTACCTGAAATCACGCTGGTGATGAAGGAAATGGTGTCGTCAGCGCAGCTTCAGGCACTGGCGGCACGCACGCTGGATATCGGCTTTGTGCGCCAGCCTGTGGCGTTATTTCCGCTGGCCTATCACTGCGTGCTGCGCGAGCCGTTATGCGTTGCGCTGCCTGCCTCATCCGCACTGACCGCAAAACCGCGCATCCGTCTGCGTGACTTCGCCGGACAGCCATTCATTATGTACTCCGCCAGCGAAGGTAAATATTTTTACGACTGTATCGCCGGGCTGTTTGCGCAGGCTAATGTCGTGCCACATTACGTTCAACATTGCAGCCAGACCCATACCATTCTCGGGCTGGTGCGCGCCGGTGTCGGGCTGGCGATTGTGCCGGAAAGTGCCCGCCAGCTGGCCTTTCCCGGCATCGAATTCCGCCCGCTCAGCCACCCGGACGCCTTCGCTGAAATCCATATGGCGTGGCGTCAGGATGGTGAAACCCCCGCGCTGCTGGCGTTCAGACAAATGGTGACAGCACATAGCGCGGCGCAGAATATACCTGCGCCGCGGCGTAAGCCCCGTGCTCAAAAATCAGCGTAAATTAAGCGAATACAGCGCCGGCACACCGCCTGCGGTGCTGACGATGTCAAGACGGATCCGGCGGACAGACCGGCCGGACGGGACACTATGCTCACAGACTGAGTGCCGGTTACCCGTCACTTCCGCCAGCAACTCATCGTCTGCCCACAGGCGGTAATGCGTCACGCAATGCGGCGTCACCGCCAGCGCATGCCCCATCTGCACGCTTTCCATCGCATTATCAAAATCGTTATCAAATATCAGCGTCAGCGCCTGTATCTTCTGCGGCGTTTCCCAGTGCCAGCATACGGAAGGCGCAGGATCATTCAGGTCAGGCACCCAGGCGTTTGTTTGCTGCTCCGGACGCAGACGGCCATTTAGCAGATTACCGGCAGCGTAACAACGCAGCGCAGGCTGGCAGCGCAGTGCCGGGAGGATCTGATTCGGGTGGCGGCGCGGCAGCCAGAAATCAAACTCATCCACACCATAATCGCCGTCTGCAATCTGCCGCGTGTGTTTTGCCACGCGTGCATTCAGGCTGTTGAAAACGGTCATGATGCCGGGCAGAAGTTTCCCGCTCAGGGCGATATCCACCTGTTTATTGCTTTCAAAAGCGATAAACAGGTATTCGTCGCGCAGGCTCTGATGAGTAAATTTCACCGTATATTCCCCCTGACCGCTGACCTGAATTTCGCACGCATCCAGCGGGGTATCCGCCGTGAAATTCCCCACACGCGCTGATCCCAGCAGGCTGACTTTCAGCGGCTGCGGCGATGTGGAACGCAACGTAAAATGCATTACCGGCAGCGTTTCCCCGGCTTTCAGCGGCAGAAGCAGTGCCATCCGCGCGTCAAGGGACGTCCATTCCCCGCTGGCGGCAAGTTCACGCAGTAACAGTTCGCTGCTGACCGAGACATGCGCGCCCTGTGCCGGGTCTTCCAGCCACTGGCGCGGAATATAACAACCGGTCTGTTGCAGATGCTGTTGCAGCACGCCGATGCGGTTTTTCTCCGCCAGTTGCGGCGCATTCAACTGCCCGCGATGGCACAGTGCAGCGGCGCGACCGGCCACTTCGCCCAGTAAACCGCAGGTACACATCACCCGCGCACTGCCAAACGCCACATGGGAAGCCGAGATCAGCCGTCCGGTGAGAAACAGGTTTTCCAGCGAGCGGCTGTACAGGCTGCGGTAAGGGATGGTGTAAGTGCCTTTGCTGTGAAACTGGCGACAGCCGTCATGTTTGCTGTAAACGCCATCAGCGGGATGCAAATCGATCGACCAGCCACCGTAAGCCACCGCGTCATAGTGGTCGCGCTGTTCAATAATGTCCTGCTGGCAAAGGATATGGTCGCCGACAAACCGGCGGCTTTCGCGTTTGCCGGGAATGGCGCCGACCCATTCGATGGTCATGCAGGCGGCTTCCGGAAACTGGCCGGAGTTTTTAATGTGATCCCACACGCCCCAAACTATTTTCCACAGCTCCCATTTGATCTCTTCGCTGTCGTGGACGGTATCCAGCCGCCCGCCCCATTCCAGCCACCACAAATCACAACCGTTGAGCGTGGAGGTCAGACGGGTATAGCGCGGGATCTCTTCAATATTTTGCAGGGCAAAAGACGGCGGAACGAAATCCACCGGCGCCCCGCCTTTTTTGGTGTAGAAATAGATCGAGTGCCCGAGCTTATGACCGAAGTTATCACCCGGTGCCATTTTTTCACCGAATTCGCCAGGATCTTCCGCACCAACACGGTATTCCGCTCCGGCCAGATGCCCGAGTACGCCGTCACCGGTCGCATCGCAAAACTGTGTGGCGCTGATGTTGTAGAAGGTTTCGTTGATGGCGTTAAAACCTTTCACCCGTATGATTTTTCTCCCTTCGGTTTCCACCTCAAACAGGGCGGTATTGAGCAACAATGTCAGGTTCGGCTCGCTTCTGGCCATATCCAGTAACACCAGATCAAACATCACCGGATTGCCTTCTTTGTTGCGGTAAAGGTTTTCCTCCATGATTTCGCCCATGATACCGCCCTCGCGTGCCCAGCGGTTGTTGTTGCCCATATGCGAGGTGGCGCCATTCGCCCATAAGCGGACTTCGCTCGAGGCATTGCCGCCCAGCACCGGCCGGTCCTGAACCAGCACGACTTTCAGCCCGTCACGTGCAGCGGCCAGTGCAGCACACAGCCCGGCCAGACCGCCACCGGCGACCAGAAAATCAGTGTGCATCTGTTGTTGCGGAAATTCACGGGCACCGGTTTGCGGAAAAATTTGCATAAAGTTTGTTTCCTCTAAAACTGACGATAAAATCGTTTTACGTATTTTCATTTGAAGCGCGCCATGTCATCACAACCGAATCAAAGCCTTATCGACGGCATACGCTGTCTGCAATATCTGGTTTCCAGTGACCGTGCCATTGGCTGTCGCGAACTGGCACGCCTGATGGATATCAACGCGACCCGGGTGAACCGGCTGCTGATGACCATGGCGGCCATGGGGCTGACCCAGCAGGATGATCAGCGGCGCTATCTTCCCGGTCCGGGCATCCACGCCCTTGCCGCGCAATCTATCCGCGGCTCCGCACTGTTTTCGCAGGCTCTGCCACTGCTTGAGCGCCACGCCCCTAAAGACATCGTGGTGGCAATGGGCGTGCTGTGGGAGGATCAGGTCACTTATATTTATCACTCTGAACCGGGTCTTCAGGTCAGTCAGGCACTGGCCGGTTTTCATATGCTGCCCGCATGGCAATCTGTGATTGGCATGTCTCTGCTTGCGGCTGAAAGTGATGACGCATTGCAGGCACGGTTCACACAGGAACAGTGGCAGACGATGGCCCCTTATCTGGCGCAGCAGCGTGAGCAGGGTTATGTCGTCTGGCAGCATGACGACGGCGAGGTGTCGATGGCACAACCGCTGGGTGCACATAACGCCGCGCTGGCCTTCGCCGGCATGTGGAATACCGGTGAAGCTGACATCGCAACGCGCCTGACCGGCTTACGCCAGCTCACCGCGCAGCTCGTTCCTCATCCTGTGTAGGGTGTTCCGGGGGGTCAAGACTGATCCGCCCCACCACAAACAGGTAAGAACAGATCCCAAGCCCCGCCAGTACAGCAATAAACGCCAGCGCCGGGGCGAAGTTGTCTCCGCTTATCAACGCACCGATGGCAATCGGCACCACAATCGATGACAACGCGCCGGTAAAATTAAACACCCCACCCGCCAGCCCGATCAGGTGACGCGGCGCGAGTGCCGTGACGAATACCCAGGTGATGGTCGCCAGGCCGTTGCCAAAAAACGCCACCGACATAAAGACGATAATAAGCGTCGGATCATTGGTGTAATTCGCACCCAGAATGAACAGGGTCAGCGCCATACCCAAAATCACCGGTGCTTTACGGGCAAAACTGGCGCTGACGCCACGTTTGATTAACCGGTCAGAGACAAATCCCGCCAGCAACACGCCCACAAAAGCGGCCAGATAAGGTACCGAGGCGATATAGCCTGATTTGATGAAATCCATATGCCGGTACTGCACCAGATAGGTGGGGAACCAGGTGAGGAAAAACCAGAAGGTGGCTGAAATGGTGAACTGACCGAAATAAATGCCGGCCAGCTTGCGGCTGCGGAACATCAGCGCGAGGTCACTCCAGACAAATTTGCGCTTCGCCGCTTCCTGCCGGCTTTCAAGGATCGCGCCGCCGTCACGAATATGGTCAAGCTCTGCCTGAGAAACGCCTTTATGCTCCAGCGGTTCACGGTAAAGGCAATACCACACCAGCGCCCAGACCATGCCCGCCACACCGGTGATCAGAAACAACCCTCGCCAGCCGTAAAGATCCTGCACATGAAATAACACCGGCGTCATGCAGGCCAGTCCGACAAATTGCGCGGAAGAATAGATGCCGATGGCGCTGGCCCTTTCTTCTTCAGGAAACCAGCTGGAAATCACCCGGTTATTGGAAGGCATCACCGGTGCCTCAAATGCCCCGACGCCGAGACGCAGACCAATCAGTGCGCCAAAACTGCTGGCCACGGCATGCAGCGCGGTGATCAGTGACCAGAGAAACAATCCCACGCCATACACTACGCGGGCGCCAAAGCGGTCAATGATAAAGCCGCCGGGGATTTGCAATGCGGCATAAATCCAGCCAAATGCTGAAAATATCAGCCCCATCTGCAATGGTGTAAATTGTAATTCACCGGCCATTTGCGTGGCCGCCACCGACAGATTGGTTCTGTCCATGTAATTGATAATGATGTTGATAAACACCAGACCGAGCACCATAAAGCGTACGCGCCCGGTGCTTTTTGCCTTAACGCGGGTAAGTGGTTGTTCTGACATAAGAATGTTCTCTCATATTTATTCTCACGACCCGCCAGGCTGCGGCAGGATGACGTTCACTTATCTTTCAGTGTTTCTTTTATAGAAACATTCAGGTCTCCGCAAAGTGTTATCGTTCATTTTGTGATCTGCATTGGAGAACGGGCTGACCCTTTACGAAATTTTAGAACGCCGTTTCCGTTACTCACCGGCGCAAGAAAAAAGCTGACAGTCCGACGCACGCTTCCTAAACTGAGGTAATGGATAAAGAACAAGAACTTCACCGAAGTAAACGTAACGCGCTGGGGCTGCTGCTGGTGGCCGCTGCCCTGTTTATCATCACCCTTTTCCTGCCGCCCAACTTTTGGGTGTCCGGGCTGAAAGCCATTTCTGAGGCTGCGATGGTCGGTGCCATGGCCGACTGGTTTGCCGTCGTGGCGCTGTTTCGTCGCGTACCGGTGCCCTTCGTCGCCTCGCATACGGCGATCATCCCTAAAAACAAAGACAAAATTGCCGATAATCTGGCAGTGTTCGTGCAGGAGAAATTCCTTGCGCCCGCCACGCTTATTACGCTCATTCGCCAGCATGACCCGGCACGCATGCTGACCGACTGGCTGAACGCGCCGGACAACGCGCAGCGGTTTGCGAAATATGCCGTGAAGATGATCCGCGGATTTCTCGATGTCACGGACGATCAGCTCATCGCACAACTTATCCGCCGTGCGCTGTACCGTGTGATCGACAAAATTGACTTGTCAGCCTCGGTTGCCACCTTGCTGGAAAGTCTGACCAAAAATGGCCGCCATCAGGAACTGCTGGATCAGGCGATGGATCAGCTGGAAATTCTGCTGGCCAAAGACAGTACGCGACAGTTTATTTCCGCGCAGATTGTTGGCTGGATGAAACGCGAACATCCGCTGACCGCCAAATTGCTGCCCACCGGCTGGCTGGGACGCAACGGCGCGGATATGGTGTCCAATGCGGTAAATTCGGTGCTCGATGATATGGGCAACGACAAAACCCATGCCTTCCGCAAAGGCTTTGATCAGTCCGTTCAGCGCTTTATCTGGAAGTTACAAAATGACCCGGCCACCGCGCAGAAAGCGGAAGAGATCAAGCAATATCTGAAAGATGACGAGAAACTGAATATCTACGTATTGCAGTTATGGGGCGATATGCGCAACTGGCTGAAAGAAGATCTGGAAAGCGAGGATTCGCGGGTATTCGCTAAAGTCACCGAATCCGGGCAATGGCTGGGCAATGCGCTGGCGCAGGATGAAAAGCTGCGCCTCTCGCTGAATCAGCAGATGGAAAGTATTGCAGAGAAAGTCGCGCCGGAGTTCGCGCAATTCCTGACACGCCATATCAGTGACACGGTTAAAGGCTGGGATGCGCGTGATATGTCGCGCCAGATTGAGTTAAACATCGGCAAGGATTTACAGTTTATTCGCATCAACGGCACGCTGGTCGGCGCATTTATCGGGCTTATGCTGTATCTGTTGTCACAACTGCCGGTGGCTATTCCCTGGGTGATGGCGCGGATTTAAAAATTTACCCTCCGGAGAGCAAACGGGTCCTTTTTTCAGACCCGTTTATATTATTCTTGCGGATATTGCACATCATTTTCAGCAGATCTCACTGCAAATCGGGTAAGTAAAACGCCCAATACCGGGGTAATTAAAAACATTATCGCGATAAATATGATGACTGACCATCCCTCTGGCACGCCGAAATAAACCCCCCAGCTAAAAACAAAAGCGACTATTGACATCACAAGGGCCGGAAAAGACCACAAAAGCGGCATAGCAACATAATCCCCTTCGGGGAGTTTTAACGCTGAAGGCTGTGTCGCCGATAATACCGTTAAAGCAGCTTTACCCTTTTCTGATGCAGCAATAAGCTGTGCTCCTTGCCCATACCTCGCAGCATCAGAAGCCACTGCCAGTGCAAGCCACCTGTAACCTGCGGTATATTCACCAAAAGCCAGTTCAAGATCGATTCTTTCCGCTGCCACTTTGCATTCGTTCAATGCATTCAGAAGTGGATATTTTTCTGTCTGTGCTAATCCGGTATGCCAAAGTATTTTGGGGGCAGTTGTTTGTTCACCTGCCAGATACACAGGTACCGAATCAGCAAGATCAGCGTCGCCGGTTAAAGGCTGGTAAAGATAAACAGGTTTGGGCTTTTCATTCACCGGATATTCTTTGCAAATAAATAAGGCTGTGGCACTTTCCATGCTGTTCACCGTTTCATCATTGTAGAGATCGGCAATAATAATTAAACGGCTATATTGCCATTGATTACCTGACTCTTCGATCATTGCTGCCAGCACGCTGTAATCCGGACATTCACAGAGCTGCGTTATTTCATTTTTAAATTTGAGACCATGTTCATCTAATACTCTGCGTAATTCTTCGGTTGTTGTATTATCACCTTCACGCAACCAATAGAATACCTCTACCTCAGGATATTTAATTATTTTATCCGCCAGAGTCTCAATAAGCTGATTAAAAATATACTGTGATTTCGTCACCTCAAATCTTTCCGCCATTTTTATCCTTAGCGGGGTTTTCGGCGCAAGGGGGAATTGCCCCTCTAATTTAAGCAATTGCACCGCAAGGTTATCTACAGGAGCGACGGAAGTGGATCCAACAATCACCAGGCGTCTCTGAGAAAACTTTTTCAGATAATATAAATCCCACTCCACGCACTGCCTTTTAACATCATAATAGTATCCCTCAACAGAGAGAAACATACCCGCATAGCATAAGCATGTTGTAATAATGACAAAAGGCACCACCACAGACTGGAGAAAAAATATGTCCTCAACGGGTTTATTGTCAGGCCAGGACAAAGCCCTTATCAATACCGCTACAACAATGACCACAATATATATCAGTAAGATAGGGAGCCAGGGGAAACGAAACTTTTCTCTCTTTTTAAGGGGTGGGTATAGTTTCCACTGACTCATTGACAGGCTCCGGCAATTTGCAGCGTGGTTTTAATTGCGCAACCACAGGCTGCCCTGCAATCATCGACAACAACGCCACGCCCGTTCATCGTCCAGGTTTCGCAACACTCTGTAATGGGAAATGTCCCTTTGTGTGCCAGACAAATGACCGTATCACCTTTGAGAGCAACGGCGATGCCCATAAACTGCGATCCGGAGGCCTGATTAACATATCCCCCGTTGACCAGAGGATCGTTCAAACGAATAACGCCTTTCATATTATTTCCCCGCATCCATATCGCAGCGCATGTGTTCCCATCCCAGGTAGTTCTTCACTTCAGGGACCTTATCGGGTAAGTCCTGCCAGTTGGTTTGCCCCCTGAGTGACGTTTGCCGCAGCTCATCTGCGGTAATATATAATGTCCCCCAGGACCAGCCACGAAAACCACCCGGCATCGCGACGGGTTTATAATCAGGACCTACGTCAATATTGATTGGCTTATCTGTATTCATTTCTGGTGCGTCAAAAGGTTGTGACGACATAAATATCCACTTCTTTTGCTTCTCGCGAGGATTGTTATAGGGTCTGGTCAGTAAATAACCCCGTTGATTAACGACGGTAAAAGATATCGTATTTTCCCTGTCAGGATGCACGGGTTGATTTGACCATTGCTTAAGGCGCCACTCTAAATTCTCAGGCGCAAATACCGCTATTTGCCAGGTTTTTCCATAGTCTTTCGATACAACAAATTCAGAAACATTCAATCCGGGAATGGCGATGTATTTTTCTGATGGATGAATAAATGGTTGGGTAAAAATCTGGTAAAATTGCTTAACAACTTCAGTATGAATCGTTTTTTGAGTATCGGTATACCAAAGCGCTCCGACACAATCCCACCCTTTTAATTCCAGATACCGGTGATCGTCAAAGCGATAAACCACCTGCGCCGGAGGCTCTTTTGCCTGCGCTGCGACCACCACCAGCGTCATCAATAATCCGCCTAAAACTTTTAGCCCTTTCATTACTTGCTCCCTTTTATTTCCCTGTATCCATATCGCAGCGCATATGATCCCATCCCTGATAGTTCTTCACTTCCGGGACGTTATCCGGCAAGTTCATCCATTCAGACCTGAATTGACTTTTTGATTCCTCCAGCCCTCTTTTGGTCATATACACCATGCCCCATGCCCATCCTGGAGCACGCGGTTCGATTTTGTGAAATGTGCCATCAGACGCCGTATAAGGAATACCTGGCCCGCCAGGAAGGATGCGCGGATCGTCAAATCCTCTGGACGACATATAGAGGCTTTTTTTAGTCAGTAAAAAACCCTGATCGTTAACGACGGTGAAAGAAATGACATCTTCTGACGGGGGTTGATTCATTTCGTCAGGTTCATTAGGACCTGGAGAAAACATAGCTGTACTCCATGTTTGCCCATAATCTTTAGACACTCTAAAACCTCCTGCACTCCATCCTGTTAGGGCAATATATCGCTCAGAGGGATGTACAAGTTTTCGGGTGAATATGCGATAAAACTGACCCACAGGATTTGAACGAACCCCCCTTTTAGTATCGATGTACCAAAGTTCGCCTTCGCAATTCCAGCCTTTAAGTTCCAGATACCGGTGATCGTCAAAGCGATAAACCACCTGCGTCGGAGGCTCTTTTGCCTGCGCTGCGACCACCACCAGCGTCATCAATAATCCGCCTAAAACTTTTAGCCCTTTCATTACTTGCTCCCTTTTATTTCCCTGCATCCATATCGCAGCGCATATGATCCCATCCCTGATAGTTCTTCACTTCCGGGACGTTATCCGGCAAGTTCATCCATTCAGTTCTATATTGATTAGTTGCATCTGCCAGCCCTCTTTTGGTCATATAAACCATTCCCCAGGACCATCCCGGGGACCTTGGTTTTATTGTATCGAGGGTGCCATCTGGTGCTGTAAAAGTGATACCTGGCCCGCCAGGGAGGATGCGCGGATCATCAAATCCTCTGGACGACATATAGAGGCTTTTTTTAGTCAGTAAAAAACCCTGATCGTTAACGACGGTGAAAGAAATTGCATCGCCATAAGGGGGGGCGTTATCCCCATTAGGCTCATTTGGGCCAGGAGACATCCGTCCACCGCCGCTCTCCCAGGTTTGCCCATAGTCTTTCGACACTGTAAAGCCACTTATCCCTGCTCCCCACCAGGGGATAGCAATATAACGTTCAGAGGGATGGACATATTTATGGGTAAAAATACGATAAAACTGGCTGGCCACTTCCGAGCGTATCCCTAATTTGGTATCGATGTACCAAAGTTCCCCTTCGCAATTCCAGCCTTTAAGTTCCAGATACCGGTGATCGTCAAAGCGATAAACCACCTGCGTCGGCACTTTTTTGGCCTGTACGGTGTTGGCTGCAGCAATCAGTAGTAAGCCTGTTAATAATTTCATTCCGTTCATCACGTCTCCTTTATGACTTCATGACTTCAACTGGCTGTCACTTAATGGTTGCGGCATTTCCCATTGTTTGATTGCTACCATTCCTGAACTTCCCGCCAGGAAAAGCTCCATTTCGATTTCAATACGGCTGCGCACATAAGGTTTTTCACGTGGGCCATAACCATTGTCCACACCAAAATCACCTTTCGGAAGCACCTGCTCGGGTTTACTCATATGTATCTTCGTATTGTCATAGGGAAGCTTTCCACTCCTGTAGTATTCCTTTGCATCAAAGAATGGATTCAACGGATCCCGCCAGTCGGCCCTATGGAGCAAACTTTCCCAGAATTTGCCTTCCTGATAATCGAATGACTTGCACTGACCAATGGCCAGATCAAATGCCATGGCATGTGAGGGCGCAAATTCACTCATCACGATGGAGGAATGCTGGCTGTAACCCACCGGATCCGTTTTCAGCCATTCCTTTTCCAGTTCCTCGCGTGATTTCAGCCAGGTAAACTGAATACCGCGATATTCAGGCGTTCCTGTGATCACCCCTTTGATGATTTTCTTTTCACGGTAGATACTTTCGATAATCAGTTGTTGTTCACTGAGCACCGAACCCGGCATAAGGTCGCGGTAATCATATTTATCCAGCTGATAGATGGCCTTGCCTGTCCGGCTTATCGCGCCCGCTTTGGCAGAATAGGAAATCGTCTGATCGGGGCTGTCCGGATCAACGGCGTGTTCGTAATTTGTGTTCTGTCCCTGCAATACAAATTTAAAGGGTTCCGGCAACTCCTCAGCATTGGGTATCACGTCGCGGAAATAATAAGCGGCATTGATGCCTGATGCGGTGCTGAAATCGCCGGATTTCTTGATGGGATAAACAAAAGGTTGTCCGTCCGGAGCTTTGCCTACCTCACCATGCTGGACAAAGACGCGCTGATAAAGATTAGGGATATCCTGAGCAATCGCCTGTGGCACTCCCCGCCAGCCGATCCCCTGAACGTTTTGTAATGACACAATGTCATCATCGACACAGAAATAATTAAACACTCTGCCGTTATTATTCCGGCTGTAGCGCGGGTCAGTGTGCCACTGGTTTTTCCTGGCCGACGGCAGCGCACATAATGTCTCAATGGCCGTTATTTCCTCCTCCGTGTGTTGTGTTCCCTGGTATTGCGTCGCCATCAGGTTGCAGAAGTTTCTAAAAGTCTTCTGTCTGGCCTCGGTGGTTTGCTGATTTCCTTCCTGAATGTTTTCACTTATCCGGCTTTCCAGAGAATACGGAGAGTGGTTCATGATCACGCAGTTTGCCGGTTCTCCGCCTGCCTGTTTAACCAGCATGTTCGCCAGCATGGTAATAATGGTTCCCTGGCTGTGGGCGACGACGTTTATCACATCATTTCTTGTGGCCTGGTTGCTTCGGATCTGCATAATTAAATCCGCCAGCCTTTGTGCGGCAAAAAACTGATAGATGCGGTGCGGGTTTGGGTAAATCGGGTGAGTGTAATCGCCGCCGTTCATATACAGCGTGGCGAAGCCTACCGGCGCCAGTACCGCGCCCCCTGAACCCGGCCCTAACATATCCGGTATGCTGGTGGTCGCGTTGGCAAACGTACCACCATTTTTTGCAAAATTGGCATCCAGCGCATTTTTAAAACTGTCGTTCTGAAATTTGACAGAATTGCCGCCGTCATTCCCCTGAGCCGCCATTTTTTTAGGATCATCTTCCTGGTAAGCGTCATAGGGGAGTCTGGCGTCGTCGTGTAAAGTCTTCAGTTCATCACGATACTTTTGTTGATCTTGAATGTAGTCGTCATGGGTAACGGGCTTATAGCCCCAGTAGAAAGGAATTACCGGTGAGCGGCCGGGAGCTTTGATTTTTTGCTGCGCACTTTCATTATGCATCAGCATAAAATCCCGCCATTCGTGCGCGTATAAATCGGCGCGGTCAAGACGCTTATTCAAACCGGCAATGATGCCTTTTTCCTGATTCTGGTACGCCTCGCCGACGTCATTCACACCGTGTACCAGAATGACAATGCACGGCATAGGCCGTTTAATCCCGATGTTACAGGTCTGTGCCGCTAAACCCAGTGAGTGATGTACACCAATTTCATGGGTGGCAATGACGCGGGGTTGATAAGGGCTACCCTTCTGATCAGTCATGTAAAATCTCCATTTTGAACATGTGAATATCATCAGCATCAAGCAGGGATGAATGTCCTTCACCATCCGTCATCCCCTCGGTAACCGTTCCGTCTGTGCCGGTTAAGCGGAATTTTTGATGAGAGACAGGCTGATCAGGATCATCAGAAGAATGGAGTTTGAATCGCCGCTTAAAGGTGCCTTTTTCAAAAACGGGGGCTGTCGTCGTAACACGTTCCGGCCCCATAAAAGCCAGATTCGGTCCTTTCAGTTCAATACCGGTCGGAGAGAATATTTCAACAGAGCCGTCGGCGTTAATGCGGATACCACCGCCGCCACAGGAAAATTGGATGCCTTTTTTGGCACTGGCGGTCATCTTGCCGTCTGTGGATGACAGCGTGAAATCCTGCTGTGACAGTAAATGCATTTCGCCACGCTGTGCCTGGGCTTCGACATTGCCCGCTGCGGCAATCAGCTGGATCCCCAGTCTCTGAGCAAATAAAGACAACTTTTCGCCGACGGCTAATGAGAATTTTTTAACAATGTTCAGGCTGGCATTGCTGCCTGCGGTGGCAATCAGATCTTCACCCGCTGAAAGCTGAAGCGCCGAGGGAGTGATGAATGCCTGTCCCTGGCCTGAATAGGCTAAAAGTGAGGATGACGTGAGCTGGTTAAGCGCCTTACTCAACTGCTGCTGTGCGCCTGTATCAACCGCACCGGCACCGGCTGTGGTGGCGGTTTGCTGTAATGTCCGGGCGAGTGCTAAGGCGCTTTGCAATGCACTGATGGCAGCCGTCATATCAAGCTGTTTTCCCTGTGCGCCTGGCTGTGGCTCCGTGGTGAGCATCAGCCCTTTAGCGGAACGTATCGTCCCCCACTTATCAGTGCGTAGCTCAAAACCTTCTCCGCGCTTTTGGCGTTCGGCATCGACCAGATGACCGGTATTGAGTTGTGTTTTGCCGTACTCGGTGGACAGCTTGATATGCTCTTGCCCGCGCTTATCTTCGAGTCTTATCTTGTTGAAAGAGGCCGTGCGGATAATGTTGCGTGTGTCGTTTTTGATGGTGACCAGATCAGGATTTGCGCCATCATGGAGCACATGGGAAATAAACGGTCTGTCAGGGTCGCCCAGCTCAAAGGCAACCGCGACCTCGGTATTATCCAGTAAGGGGAAGTGAAAACCGAAGGTATCGCCAGCGTAAGGTCTGCCAAGCCTGACAAAAGCACTTTCGTAACCTTTCTTTTTCTCATCGACATCAAAATCGAATTTAACGATGTAACGGCCTTGCACATCCGTCTCTGCATAAAGGGCATTACGTGTTCTGGCTGATACCCTCGCGGGTACTGTGCCGGAAATGACCGGACGGGGAAGACGTTCAGGGCGAAAACAATACACCTCACTGTAAGGGATGCCGCTGAGTGTCGAAGTAAAATGCTCTGCGCGACTGCCGCTGATTTCAATCTGACAGACGACAAAACCGCGCTTAAAACCCTCAGGGACATTCCCTGTGGGGTAGAACATCACACCCGGTGAAATTTGAGGATCATTGGTCACTGCGGTAAAAATACTTTGGTGATTCAGCAAATATTCGTGGCGCACACGGGCATAAAATGACGCCGATTCGCCCTCAGTCCCATAGTAATCGCCGGAAGTAAGCTGATTATCGCCATAACGATATTCCTGACCTGCACGGACGCTTTCTGAAACATTGTGTACGTAGACAGATTTATCAGCCTGAGGGGAAGACGGGTCACGGTAATTATAATTACGGGTTTTAACGGCATCAGAAACGACGTTGTAGAACTCCCTGAGATCGGTAATGTATTCTTTCTCATTGGTCATACCAGAGTTCCTGACAAAGGGAATTTTCTTGTCAGAAAACTGATAACCCGTACCACTGTCACTGAATATAATGAGGGTTTCAGTGGTTATTTTGGGATGATTTTCAAAATGAAACCAAATCCCAACTTCGCAGAGCAATCGCAGAATAAATTGTAAGTCTGTTTCCTGCCACTGAATGACCATTGCGCGTGACGGGTAAGTTGACTGGAGTGTTTCAAAGTCAATTTTGTAACTCTGGATCTGCTTGTGTTCCAGCATCACTTTTTTTACCAGCTCAGGAACGCTGATGCCGAGGTAGACAGCAGACTTACGGGTTTTATCAAGAAGCGCTAATTCGTTTTCTAAAACACATTCATAAAGAGCTTCATCTGATGAAGAATCAATACGTGAGAATGATGTAATTACACCGTTTACCTGCTTCATTTCCAGCCACTTCTGGTCAGATTCAAGAAATGCATGAATATTGGGGGCACGAAAAAGGAAAGAGGCGTTCGTGTTAAGAACCTGTTCTATAGGGATACTCTTATCCTGGCACGTGAATTTAATCATGTATTTGTAGGGTTTACTCAGGTGTTCGGTCGCGGTAAACGATAAGACATCTGCATTAATTTTTTCGTTAAATAGAAAGCATAACAAATACCGGTTTAATGAATCTTTATTCTGGAAGTGTTTGTTCATTTCCTTTCATCCTGAATCACGGGAAATATATTTTTATCTTTTCCTCAGCAATAAACAAAGACTTCATTTTGAAATGGCATTTATTATTAAAAAACAGACAAGCACATACATAATTAATATACACAACAGAAAATTATTCGCACAATGCATTATTTCGGCCATCTGAAAAAGCGCAATTTATACCATGCGATGTTTGGTTAAGTGTTAATGCTCCCCCTGCACACGGGGGAGCCGTTACAGCAATTACTTCACCGTTTTACTGAATGCATCCACCGCCAGAATAGCGTTCGCCACGTCTTCGGCGGAAAGATTGTGGTTAAGGTTACCCAGCGTATCGCCCTCGCCGCCTGCCAGCGCACCGATTTTCACCAGACTGGCAAAAGATTCGTTTTCCAGATGCATTTCTTTCAGCGTGGTTGGCATTTTAATGGCACGGTAGAAACGGACGTATTTCGCGATTTCTTCGTCCGGGCGCTGTTCCAGCACCATCTGCGTCAGTGTACCGTAGGCCACTTTTTCACCGTGGGTCAGATGATGAATATCACCTGAAATCGCCGTAAAACCATTGTGGATCGCGTGCGCACCTGCCAGACCGGCATTTTCAAAACCCAGACCGGAAAGCAGCGTGTTGGCTTCCACTACGGCTTCAACGGCTGGCGTCACCAGTTTCTGCTCAACCGCCGTATAGGCACTGTAACCATAGGTCAGCAACGTTTTCTCGCAAGCTTCGGCAATCGCCATCCCGGCGATAGTCGGGTCACCCCCGACCATTGACTGAGAATGCGAACGCAATACCGCCTGTGCTTCGACAAAGGTGGCCAGGCCGTCAGCGATCCCGGAGGCAAACAGGCGTACCGGTGCCTGAGCACACACATGGGTATCTACCAGCACCAGATCCGGATTTTTATTGTAGAAACGGTAAGATTCGAAAACACCTTCATCGGTGTAGATAACCGACAACGCGCTGCACGGTGCATCGGTTGAGGCCACGGTCGGCACGATCACGACGTTTTGTTTCAGTTCATCGGCAATCGCTTTCACGGTATCCAGTGTTTTACCGCCACCGAGGCCGACCACGACCTGGGTTCCCGCATGACGGGCAATGCCGGCCAGACGGGTAATTTCGCTGGCAGAGGCTTCGCCGTTAAAGCGCTCATAATGAAATGCCACGTCAGCTTTTTTTAATGAATGCTGAACGCGCTCGCCGATAATTCCCCAAACAACATCATCAGCAATCAGGAATGATTTCCCTCCCAGTGCGGGCAGATAATCTCCTAACTCATCCAGCACACCGCTGCCCTGGACGTATTTTCTTGGCGAAGAAAAGATAAATTTACTCATGATAAAAACCTCTTTTCGTGGATAATGTGGATGTGAATAACTGCCCGAGCGTACCGCAGTGCAACAGCGAGCCCAACTGATTTGATTCACTTTAACAACATGACTCGCAAAGAATTTTTCCAAAAGGTGCGGATGTTTAAAATAATCGGGGAAATTCCTTTCGCCTGTTCTGATACCCCATAAGGATTATTAAAATCCACATAATTCATTACCGATAGCGTATAGGCAGATTGTTAGCTTTTAGCTATTGAATACATCAATAAAAGCGACTTTCGCTTAATAAGGAAACCCGTAGAATTCATTGCATTGGCAGCACGTCGTAAGCAGTGGTCATTAGCCAGCTCGCTGTTAGCCATTCCGTTAATATTTCTGAGATTAATAAGGAACAGCATGTATAACTTTCAGCGCTACAACGCCAAAGAACTGGCGCTTGCCTATATGAGCAGCAAACCACATGAGTTTTCGCCGAACGAATTTTTACAACAGTTGAAAGAGGTTGAAAAATCTTTCGACGCGGCGCTGAGACATCCTCAGCAACAGCCGCAAAACGGAATGCTGGTGAAGGCGTTTTGATTGCCATCTTGGCCTTCATCAGTTGAGTGCCGTGCGTTACCCTTGCGTTACCTTTGAAGTATCTTGCATGTTCCTGTGTCCGGTTCATCTGCAAAAAATAATGTAAAAAAGCAAAAGCCCCGAATATTCGGGGCTTTTTGTATTGAGGGATGACGGGATTATTGGGTCATCTGCCGGTCATCGATATATTTGCGTTTGTCCGGCGCTGGCGGGAAATACTGATACAGCCAGGTTTCAGACAGCGCAGTCTGGCCGTTGCGCAGGAACATACGCAGCTCGACCGGTGCGACTGAATCGCTGTCAGGATACCAGTCAAATAAGATGCGGTAACCGTCGAACGGCTGCACATACAAAATTTCGATGTTTTTAATTTTACCTGCCGAGACATTGATCACCGGTTCAATGCCTTTATCAGCAAAGGCTTTCAGCTCACCGCCAATAAAATCGATAGCAAAACGGCGCGCCCAGACTTGCGGATAATTCTCACCCGGTGCCCAGCCTTCCGGGAAACCGCCCATACCGGTACGGGTCGCCAGCACATTCGCCATCGGGCTGCGGTGAGGAGGTTCAGAACTCCAGTACAATTTGTAGCTGAAACTGAATTCCGCGCCGGATTTCACCGGTTTTTCCGGCTGCCAGAAGCACACAACGTTATCCAGCGTTTCACCCGTGGTCGGGATTTCCATCAGATTAACGGCCCCCTTTCCCCAGTCTCCGACCGGTTCCACCCACAGGCTCGGACGCTTGTTGTACCAGCCGATCACATCCTGATAATTGTCAAAGTCATGGTCGAGCTGCAACAGACCAAAACCTTTCGGGCTGTTGTCGCTGAAAGCGTTGAACTGCAATCGCTGCGGATTGTTCAGCGGGCGACAAATCCATTCGCCGCTGCCGGTCCACATCTCCAGACGGTCTGAGTCGTGGATTTGCGGATGGATTGTGTCGCAACGGCCCCGTTCACTGCTGCCGCAACTGAACATACTGGTCATTGGGGAAATGCCCAATTGTTTGATGTCTTCGCGGGCATGCAGATGGTTTTCAATTTCCATCACCACGCGGGTCGGTTCGCAGTGGATCACGAATTTATACGCGCCGGTGATGCTCATGCCGTCCAGCAAAGCGTAAACCGTAAACGTTGTGTCACCAGGTTTGGGTGTATCAAACCAGAACGCGGTGAAATCAGGGAATTCTTCCGGCTGATCGGTAAAGGTATCAACCGCCACGCCGCGCGCTGACAGGCCATACTGATAAGTATCATCGACCGCGCGGAAATAGCTGGCACCGAGGAAAGACACCACGTCGCGGCGCGTCAACTCAGGGGCTTTATTGACTTTAAAACCGGCGAAACCAAGGTTGGAGAAACCTTCCAGTTGTTTGGTATCAACACCGGCATCGTGATAGTTAAACAATTCAGGGCGGAAATGGATTTCGCGCGCCAGATGTTTCACCGGATCCACGGAATACATGCGCACGCGGCGTTTGAAACCCATACCAACGTGGAACAGTTCCACATCAAGCTGGCGGTCAGGCAGACCATTCCACAGGGAATGTGCATGATCATACTGAATCGCGTTGTAGGCCTGCGGCGTGAGTTCAGCCAGCGTTTTCGGTAACGGCTGCGGCGCGCCACCATAAGGCTTATCCGCTAAATCTTTCGCCATCTTTTTCAGCGCATTGAAATCAAATGGCAGTTCGCCGCCGTCCGCTACATTCGCCTCTGCCGCCTCAGCGGAACGGGTAAACAGTGTGGACATAGCCGGCACACCACACCAGGCGGCGAGTGCCATAGATGCTTTAATAAATGCTCTTCGTTCCATGCCAGAATCGTTTCCTGTACTGGGCAAAAATCTGGAGACATCGTGCTGTGACGCCGTCCCCGCGTATTCAGAATTTTTCGACCCTAAGGCTAACGTAAAATTCACAAGCCGCGTACAAGAAATTGAATGCATTCAGCTAATATTTTGCTTGTAAAAGTCATCAGTTCTTACCGCGCCCGTTCCCCGTATGACAGGGGCTGAGCCGGTTTTCAGAAACCCGGATTTGAGCCGCTATTCCTGCCCTGTTTTGGCGCGCAAATCACGGCTGACTTTAGGAGCATTCTGTTACCGGAAGGTTACTGTTATTTCTCCCTCATCGAGTCATTCTCGCCAGATAGCGCGCCTTTTGCCCGTCCTGCTATGCTGAATGCTTATAGTTTGATGATTTTTTTGTTTATTGCATGGAGATTCCCGCATGTCCGATGAACAGATTCAGGAGAAAGCGCGTGAGCTATACGCACAGTTAAGCGGCAAAATTTCACTTCCCTGTACGCTCCATGTCAGTGGTACCGGCAATCTTCCGTCTTATTATCCGGTCACGCCACTGATTGCCGCCTCTGTGGCGCTGGCAGGTATTGCCGTTTCACAGCTTGTTGCTCTTAAAAACGATAAACACGATACGGTGACTGTGGATCGTCGCCTGGCCTCGCTGTGGTGCAAAACCAGTATCCGGCCTGAAGGCTGGGATATACCACCCGCCTGGGACAGCCTGGCGGGGGATTACGCCACTGCGGACGGCTGGATCCGTTTGCATACTAATGCCCCCGTCCACCGCAAGGTCGTAGAGACACTGCTCGGCAAAGCGGAAAACCATGAGGCGCTGGCGCTGCGGGTGAAGATGTGGAAAAAAGCAGAACTTGAACAAGCCGTTGTGCGGGCGGGTGGATGTGCCGCGCAGATGTTCAGCCCGGAAGAATGGCAGCAGCATGTACAGGGAAAGTCGCTGATTTCGGAACCTCTTTTTCAACATTCGGTGTCAGCTAAGGCTGCACTGCCGCAATGGGAATTGTCCCCGCTACAGCCGCTGGCAGGCGTGAAAGTGCTCGACCTGACAAGAATTCTCGCCGGTCCGGTGGCCACGCGTTTTCTCGCCGGACTGGGCGCCGAGGTATTGCGTATTGATCCTTTCGGCTGGGATGAAGCCAGTCAGGAAGCGGATATCACACTCGGCAAACATTGCGCACGGCTGAATCTGCATAACCCGCAGGACCGGCACCGTTTCGAAGAATTGCTGCGGGACGCGGATGTGATGGTTCATGGTTATCGCGCGGGCGCGCTGCACAGACTGGGATATGGCAGTGAAAAGCGTCGTGCGATTGCGCCGGGGCTGGTGGATGTGTGTCTGAATGCGTATGGCTGGAGCGGGCCATGGCGCGAACGGCGCGGATATGACAGTCTGGTACAAATGAGCTGCGGGATTGCAGCACAGGGAATGCGGCTTTCCGGTAGTCACAAACCGGTGCCGTTGCCGGTTCAGGGGCTGGATCACACGACCGGTTATCTGATGGCTGCCGCTGTGCTCCACGGGTTGGCGCAACGTATGCAAACCGGTCAGGGCAGTGAATGCAGACTTTCACTGGCACGCACTGCCTGTGAACTGATGAAAAATGGCGCATCAGCAACAGCATGTCACGAACCGCTGATTGAATCTGCAGAACAGGACGATTTTTCATCCGAGCCCGAACGCACGGTCTGGGGCAATGCCCGGCGGCTGCTTCCTCCCGTTCACCTGGAAAACACAACCTTAAGGTGGCGCCTCCCCGCTTCCCCGCTCGGTTCTGCACCCGCCAGCTGGCGTTAAGTCGTCAGGGAAAACGCCGCCTTGCGATACTGCAACGGCGTTTTGCCGATCATCTTTTTAAAACGGGTAATGAAATACGGCGCGTCAGTAAATCCGCATTGCAGCCCGATCGCTTCGACCGAACGGTCTGTGGAACGCAGCAATTCACATGCCCGTTTAACCCGCCGGGTGGCGAGATAATCCTGAATTGAGCCACCGGTTTCCTGCCCGAATACCCGCGAGATATAACTTTCTGACAATCCGAGGGCCACAGAGAGTTCCGCCAGCGAAAATTTTTGCACGTAATTTTCTTCAATCCATTGCATGACTTTAGAAGCTGTTGTCCGGCTGACAGTTTTTGGCAACACGTCTTCCGCTGGCATAAATGCCATCAGTTGCAAGATCAGCAGGGTAATTTCTTCCCACTGATCGGCCTGCGGTTCGGACAACTGATTGAACTGCTCGAGAATGACTTCTATATGGCTGGCATGTTCGCTGAGATCATAAATATGTGCTGCACGATCAGCATCCCACAAATTTGCGAACCTCGCCCGGCGTTGCGGGAATGATTGCAGGCAACCATCCAGCAACTGATGATCCAGATGGATGGTGGTGCGTAAATACAGGTTCTTTTCACCGGATTCGACAAACACTTTGTGCAGTTTAAAAGGCGGAAAAACGAACAAGCGCCCCGGACGCAGTGTGTATTGCTGATTATCCACAATGACAATCCCGTAGCCCTGACTGACAAAAAGTAATTCCAGACACTGATGCCAGTGAAAATAATTGGCACTCCCGCGGTTCATCCGGTTAAAGGAAACCTGACGTTCATTAAGGGCAATACGCTCCAGATAATCAGATACGGGCATACCTGTTTTCCTCATTTTCATTTGGCACCGTAAAACGACAAGGACAACAAAACACAATTTTCAGTCAGTTTTTTATAATTTAAGCCCTTTTAGTCGCGATTTAATAATCACAATTTCAAAAATCACCTCATTTTGTGAAGCACGTAACAATCAGTGTTTTTCATTTCTCTATATTTCACTCGCAGCACAGAGAATTGAAATAATATTTCAAATTAATAAACCCTTATTTTTTGCTTCCCTTACGTCACCGGGAGAATTTTTATGACGCTGAAAAAAGTGAACATTAATAATCCGTTACAGACCCGCGATGATGTGCAGCATTTGCTGAAAGAGTTGCTCTCGGCGGTGTCGCCTTATACGGAAGAAGGCAAAAGCGGAATCAACCTCGGAAATTCCACCACCCATTACGGAAAAAAAATTGCCGAAATGGAAGCACTGTCGCGCATGTTGTGGGGCATTTTCCCGCTCCTGGCCGGTGGGGGTGAATGTGAGGATTTATCTTTTTATCTGGATGCCATTCGTTTCGGCACTGATCCGCAGCATCCGCAATACTGGGGAGATATCCGCGATTTTGATCAGCGCTGTGTGGAAATGGCGGCGTTTGGTGTCGGGCTGACGCTGCTTGACACAAAACTGTTGCAGCATTTCAGCGTTCAGGAACAACAAAATCTGGCGGACTGGCTGAATCAGGGGCGTGATGCCACCATCCCGAATAACAACTGGAATTTCTTCCCGGTTATGGTGCAGATGGGCTTTAAAACATCCGGATTACCCTGGGATCAGGAAGCCGTGGCAGCCCGTTTTGCGCTGATGGAAGATTATTATCTGGGCGATGGCTGGTACTCCGACGGTCCCGGCAGGCCGCGTGATTACTACATTTCGATGGCGTTTCATTATTACGGCCTGCTGTACGCTCAGAATATGGCTGATGTGGATGCATCACGTGCAGCCATGCTGCGTGAACGGGCACAACGTTTCGCACAGGATTTCATTACGATGTTTTCCGCGGGTGGCGCAGCGGTGCCTTTCGGACGCAGCCTGACCTACCGTTTTGCCGAAGCAGCGTTCTGGAGTGCGGCAGCGTACAGCCAACTGGACGTGTTCACTCCGGGCATCATCAAGGGGCTGATTTTGCGCCATCTGCGTCACTGGCTGAAAGAGCCGATTTTCGACCGCGACGGCGTGCTCAGTATCGGTTATCACACACCGAACCTGGTGATGGCGGAAGACTATAACGCACCGGGCTCACCTTACTGGGCATGCAAACTGTTCCTGGTGCTGGCACTGCCGCCGGACGATGCCTTCTGGGCGGCAGAAGAAGCGCCCCTTCCGGCACTGCCCGACACTCATTGCATTCCTCATGCCAGTCAGATCCTGACCCGCGATGCCGGAGGTCAGCATGTTGTGATGCTCACGTCCGGTCAGCTTGAGCTGAATAATTTTGTGAATACCGAAGCCAAATACACCAAATTCGCCTATTCCAGTCAGTTCGGATTCACCCTGGACCGCGGCCGGTACGGTCTGAATCATGCCGGTTGCGATTCGATGCTGATGTTCTCTGAGGGCGACGGCTATTATCGCGGACGCCGCGACTGTGCCGACACCCGCATCACCGTCGGGATGATTTATTCCCGCTGGCTGCCGTGGCACGACGTAGCAGTACGCACCTGGCTGATCCCCTGCGGTGACTGGCATTTGCGGGTCCATCACATTGAGAATCAGCGTCCGCTGGAGACGGCCGAAGGCGGTTTTGCAGTGATGCAGACACCTTCAACGCAAATACTGCATCCGGCAGAAAAACAGGCGGTGACAGTCACAGCCGGTAACGGCATCAGCCGGATTGTCGCGCTGGAAGATAATACGTCGCGCGAAGCGTCCACCGTTATCACCCCGCCCAATAGCAGCATTATGTTCGCCGAAACCGCCGCCATACCCGTATTGAAAAATGCCCTGCCGGTGGGATCTCACTGGCTGATCACTGCCGTGTCGGCCTCGGCCAGCACGGATATCCGCAGCCTCCCTTTACCTGAAGTCTCCCGCGAAGGGCAGCAGCTACGTTGGCAATATCCGGGTCATAACGGACAAATCATTTTAGCTTAACCGCAATAGCCGTTTCAGGAGTCACGATGAAAGCCATAAAAACAGCCAGTAAAACGGCTTATTACAAAATGAGCAGCTTTATATTCCTGTATTTCTTCACCTGGTCTTCGAGCTTCGGGCTATATGCCTTATGGCTGGGGCAAAAAGCCGGGCTCGACAGTGTCAGTATCGGCACCGTGTTTGCCATTAACGGCGTTTTCGCGGTGGTCATGAAGCCGGTTTACGGCTATATCATGGACAAAATCGGCATGAGCAAATCTCTGCTGTATTTTGTGGTGCTGGTTTCCGCCCTGATGGCACCGTTCTTTATTTTCGTTTACCAGCCACTGCTGAACAGCCACCTGATGGTCGGGATTATCGTCGGTGCGCTGTATCTGAGCCTCGGCTGGTACGCCGGTGTGGCAGCATCCGAATCGTATGCTGACCGTTTCAGTCGCTTGTATCATATGGAATTTGGCCAGGTTCGCATGTGGGGGTCACTGGGCTGGGCGCTGGCCGCGTCGTTTTCCGGCGTGCTGTTTAACCTCTCCCCTGCCTGGAACTTTGGCCTGAGCAGCGCGACCTCGCTGGTCATGCTGATGGTGCTGCTTTCACTGAAAATTGGTGATGAAGAACTTAAAAATAACGACGTCATTTCACAGCAAAAGATCGTGTTCAGCGATGTGATTTTACTGCTCAAAAACCGCAAGTTCTGGATGTTCTCGCTGTATGTCGCTGGTGTCGCGTGGATGATGTTTGTCGCCGAACAACAATTCTCACGCTATTTCGTCACCTTCTTCGATACCAAAGAGCAAGGCAACGCCTGGTACGGCTATCTGAGCACGGTGCAGTCCGGTCTCGAATTTCTGATGATGATGGTTATCCCTTTCCTGGTGAACTACTTCGGTGCCAAGAAGAGCCTGCTGCTGGTCGGCGCACTGGTGGGATTACGCCTGATTGCCTCCGGGCTGACCCACGACCCGCTGCTGATTTCAATTATCAAACCGTTCTACGGGCTGGAAATCGCGTTGCTGCTGGTGTCAGTGTTCAAGTACATCGCCGAGCATTTCAGCAAACGCGTCAACGCCACCATGTATCTGTTGGGTTATCAGGCCATGATATACGTCGGCTCCATTGTGGTCGCCCCGCCTGCCGGTTACTTCTACGACCGTATTGGTTTTGAACACACTTATCTGATTATGGGCGGTATCGCGCTGTGCTTTACGTTGATTTCCGCCTTCACATTATCCGCCTGTCACAGCCTGCGCTCAGGCACCCCCGTGCCTGCGGTGCAGGTTGAAGTTGAAACAATTGGAATGGAAAGGGAGAAAGTATGACGATCACCATCGCGAAAGAGAAGTTGCTACCCGTGGAACTGAATCAGCTGGATAAAATCGCTTTTGCACAAAAGATGCAACGGGCGCGCCAGACGGTACTCAGCAAAATTTCCCGTAATCTGGAAAAGTTCGGCGATAAATTCCCGGCAGAAACCTGCGAAAACGGCCATTACCCGCTGACAGAGAATGTGGAATGGACCACCAGTTTCTGGACCGGCCAGCTCTGGCTGGCGTGGGAAATGACCGGCGATGACCGTTACCGTCTGGCAGCAGAAAAACAAGTGACATCGTTTGGTAACCGTATCGCCAACCGCATTGATACCGCGACGCATGACCTCGGTTTTCTCTACAGCCTCTCGTGCGTCAGCGCCTACAAACTGACCGGCAACCAGCAGGCTCGTGGTTTTGCACTGCTGGCAGCAGAAGCCCTGATGGAACGTTTTAATAGCCGGGCGAAAATCATACAGGCGTGGGGCGATTTGCATGACCCGGAACAGGCCGGCCGCATGATTATCGACTGCAATATGAATTTGCCCTTGTTGTACTGGGCGAGTGAACAAACCGGTGAACCGCGCTTCGCCGATGCTGCCCGCGCGCATGCAGAACAGGCGGCGAAATATATTGTGCGCCCGGACGCCTCCACCTATCACACGTATTACATGGATACTGTGACCGGCGAACCGCGTTTTGGTAATACGCATCAGGGATATGCCGATGACTCATGCTGGTCGCGCGGCCAGGCCTGGGGTATCTACGGCTTTTTGCTCAGTTATCGTTATACCGGCGATGAAGATCAGGTGGAGCTGTCACGGCGTCTGGCACATTATTTCCTTAACCGCTTACCGGAAGACGATGTCTGCCACTGGGATTTGGCGTTGCTCGGCACCGATGCCGTTCGCGACAGTTCGGCTGCGGCGATTGGGGTCTGCGGTCTGCTGACGCTTGCGACCACGCTGCCAGCCACCGATGACAAACGGGTGTGCTATGAAGAAATGGCGCTGCGCATTATGGATTCACTGACCGAGAATTATCTTACCCGTGAGGACGAAGATTGTGACGGTTTACTTAAGCATTCTGTCTATCATATGGCCAGCGGTAAAGGTGTTGATGAGTGTTGCAGCTGGGGTGACTACTTTTATGTCGAAGCCCTGACCCGTGTGACGCAGTGCTGGCAATCCTACTGGTGATGACCGGGACGCAGTGTTTACGCACTGCGTCTGCTTTTCTGCCCTTTTTCATTCGTGAATTGTTTTTAAGCATAAGCAGGGTCTTCATTGTATTGACAGAGGTACCGGCGTGTTACCGTAACATCCTAATCAATTAGTTTTTTTTCTATGTCATTACATCCATTAAGAATAGTCTTAATGCGGACCACTTTTTGTACAGTTACAAATTTAATTGTGACATAAAGCAAATTTATCAAATCCTTCCCTGCCCCTTAAGGGGTAAAAAAATCACTTCCAACTGTCCGATTTTCATGCAAAAAGTAGAGTCAGCACGCAGTTTGTGCCTGCTGTGCTGACACTAAAAAATCCAATCATTATGCAGAACAGGGACGTCCTATGAGGACTTACTATGCATACGATAATCTTGGATCCATGCCGGTATACGCGTCTCGGATTGCAACAATTTCTCACCAGTGAACAAGATGTCAGTTACGTCAGCCATTTTGAGCAGTTTCTTAATGGTTGCAACAAACTGAATCCTTCGATTGTTTTTATTAACGAGGATTGCATATCACCTCATTCAGGTAATAAAGAACGTCTCGGAGAACTGATCACCGGCTCCCCTGATACGCTGTTTTTTATTTTTATGTCCCGTACACGTATTCATTTCGAAGAGTATATTTTTGTTCGTAAAAACGTGATTATTACCTCCAAATCCATTAAAGCCGACACACTGAAGCAATTAATAAATCATCCGTTATTACCTCAGGCGAAGGATCCCGCCGGCAGTGGAATGCTCGATACCCGGCCTGTGATGCTCAGTCGTTCTGAATCAGCGATGCTCAGAATGTGGATGTCCGGTAACGGCACCATTGAAATATCCGACAAGTTACAAATTAAAACCAAAACGGTGTCTTCCTATAAGGGAAATATTAAAAGGAAAATAAAATCACCGAATAAACATATTATTTATCACGTCGTTCGTTTATGTGATCAGCTCACCAATGGTATTTATGTGAATTAATCACCTCTCTTCTCTTTCGGCTACAGGTTACGCAACGGCGCAGCCTGTAGAAATCTTCGTTAATCTCTGAAAATGAGATCTCCGCCACAAATATAAACTGAATCCCTCCGCCGGAATGCCGATGACTCCTTATGGCGTCTTTTTCGTCACGGCCGGACTTGCCCGCTGGCAATGCCTTTATCGCTGTCACTGACCGCCCGGAACAGGCGGTATACAGGATCAATTGAGCGGAACAAAATAAAATGGATACTCCTACATTTTCAACGACCAGAACCTCTTTTATCAGCAATATTCGCCTTATCACCCTGATTAGCCTGATTCTTACCGGGATACTTTTCCTTTTTGCTGTTGCCGTCGGCACCTCCGGTTTCTTTCTAAAGCAAAGTAATGCCGCGCTGGCAAATGCTACCCAGGAGCTGCAAATCCGTCTGGCTCTTTCCAACAGTTCAAACCATCTGCGTACCGCACGTTTGTTGCTGATTCAGGCCGCCGCAGCGGCGCGTATTGGTGACCAGGATGTGTTTAACCAAAACCTGAAAGACGCTGCCAGCCGAATTAAACAGTCACAAACTTCGTTTGAGGCTTATATCAACCGGCCGAATAAAACCGATAAAGATCGGGAAATTGATGAACCGCTGAAAAAAGCCTATGACGATTATCTGACCAAAGGCATGGCACCGATGCTAGAATCGGCCAGACAGGCACATTTCGAGGAAGTCATTTCTCAGGAAGCAGAAACGGTACGTAGTCTGGATCTCGCCAATAATATCCCTCTGCTGGCGGCAATTGCTTATCGTACCGAAACGGCTAATGCCATCAATGATAAAGCGCAGCATAATGCCGTGCTCGGTTATACCCTGATGGGTGGCGGTTTCCTGCTGGCACTGGTGCTGACCTTCATCACTTACCTGGTGATGCGTAAAGTCATTATTCATCCGCTGAACAGACTGGTGATGCGCATTCAGAAAATTGCTGAGGGAGACCTGACGCAACCCGCACAAGTGCAGGGCCGCAATGAAATCGGCGTACTGAGTAATAATGTGGATCAAATGCAACGCTCGCTGGCATCAACGGTTCTGACTGTTCGTGAAGGCGCGGTGTCTATTTATCAGGGCTCGACGGAAATTGCTTCAGGTAATACCGATTTGTCTTCGCGGACCGAACAACAGGCCGCGGCACTGGAAGAAACGGCTGCCAGTATGGAACAGCTAACGGCTACGGTGAAACAGAACTCCGAAAATGCCCATCACGCCAGTAAACTGGCTGCAGACGCTTCAAACAAAGCGCAAAAAGGCGGGAATATTGTGGCGGACGTGGTCAGTACCATGGATAAGATTTCCCGGAGTTCGACCAAAATCGCCGAAATCACTAATGTGATCAACAGTATCGCTTTTCAGACAAACATTCTGGCACTCAATGCTGCTGTGGAAGCAGCACGCGCCGGTGAGCAGGGACGTGGATTTGCGGTGGTGGCCAGCGAAGTGCGCAATCTGGCGCAACGAAGCGCACAGGCAGCGAAAGAAATTGAAGCACTGATTGAAGAATCTGTCGATTACGTTGGTGAAGGCAGCATTCTGGTGGGTGACGCGGGAGACACAATGTCAGAAATTGTTACCGCTGTCAGCCATGTGACGGACATTATGGGCGAAATCGCTTCCGCATCGGATGAACAAAGTCGCGGGATCAGTCAGGTCAGCCAGGCAGTGTCAGAAATGGATGGTGTCACGCAGCAAAACGCCTCGCTGGTGCAGGAAGCATCTGCCGCCGCCGCGTCACTTGAAGAGCAAGCCGCCCGCCTGACACAGGCTGTGGCAGTGTTCCGTCTCGATGGCAGCATCCGCAGTGCGCAACCACAACCCCCTGCATCATCCCGCTCCCTGCCCGGCCAGGCTTCCCGTTCGCCTAAAGGGGGAAACGATGAACCGAACTGGGAAACGTTCTGATAGCGGCCTCAGCGTCATTACCGGCAGGCAATAAGTAAAAAAAACCGGCGGCAAAAATCTTGCCCCGGTTTTTTTTATTCACGACAGACATCGCATAAATATTATTCAGAACCTTCGCGGGGTTCAACGAATGTGCCATCTTTAGTATCGCCTTCATTGAAGAACCAGATACCTGCCGGATAATCTTCCAGCGAAACCAGATACATGACGCCTTCATAAAACTCTTCTACGGCTAATACCTTACCTTCACGGCGCGGTCCGCCGTCAGTTTTTACTGTCACAAGATCATTAACTTTCATCAGGTTATCCCATGGTTTTCAATTATGATTATTGTAGTACAGACCATCGCACAAAGGCATGCCTGACAGGAAAGATGATGCGAAACGGTAAAATAACCCGGTGGAAATCATTTGCACTTTCTTAACGAATTCGGGCAAGAATCCTGAGTTTCATTTCTTCTATACTGGCTGCGTGCTCACCCCCGAGGGAGTGCAGAATGAATGTCATAAGAAATATTTTGCCCGCCTCTGTGCGGGCTTTTTTTTATCTTTTAGCCAGTGACCGCCGGTTAAGACAGCAGACGCTCGCGAAAATGACAAAAGACCTATCAGCAAAGAGTGAATGGGCAAACAACAGGCGTAAAAAAACCCGCGCATGCGGGTTTTTGTCATCTGTACTTTTATCGCTGAAACAGCGGTAAAGTAAGATTAGATAGCGGTAACGTTAGCCGCAGACGGACCTTTAGCACCGTTCTCGATAGTGAACTGTACGTTCTGGCCTTCAGCCAGGGTCTTGAAACCTTGATCCTGGATAGCGGAGAAGTGTACGAACACATCTTTGCTGCCGTCAGCAGGAGTGATGAAGCCAAAGCCTTTAGACTCGTTAAACCACTTAACCTGACCTTTCATCATTGACATAGGAATTACCTTTTAAAAATAAATTTCGCCACCATGGGCATGTTATAGCCGGATTTCAGTCGTTACTTATGGAGGCACTAAGAAGGAAATTCGTCAGAGCAGGGTTATCATGGATAACGCTTTAAATTGGAACAACTTTACTCAGGATGTCGTGCATAAATAGGTCTGTACCACAGGCCGGTATGTATTTACTCATGACTGCCCCTTAATAGCAACTCTTTTTAATGCAATGGGGCGGTAAAGCGTGAAATTAGTCATTTTTTGTACCAGACAGTACAATTGGCGTACAATTATCAGGCTACTTTTCAACGGGTTGTGAATTATCTGCTGCCAAAACCGCTCCACAGTGCGCGCAAAATTTTGCATCAATTTCGTGGCCGGAATGCAGACAAGTCTGACAGGAACGGGCAGCACGCCCTTTTTCCAATTCTTGTGACATATAAGCCGTTAAAATCCCGGTCGGCACGGCGATGATAGAGTACCCCAGCAGGATCAGCACCGACGCAAGCATTCTTCCCAGCGCGGTATGCGGCGTAATGTCACCGTATCCGACTGTCGTCAGTGTCACCACGGCCCAGTAAACAGATGCGCCCAGCGAGGTGAATCCGTCACCGCCGCCTTCGACTGCAAACATCAGCCCGCCGAAAAGACAAAGAATGATGGCGACAAACCCAAAGAAGATGCTGAGCTTACGTTTCGCGCGCATCACGCTGCGCCATAAAACCCCGGCGTCGCTCATATAGCGCAGCAGCTTCAGCACCCGCAGCACACGTAAAATTCTCAGCAGGCGGATCAGGATCTCCAGATTCCCCGCCCCCGCAAAAGAAGGCAGCATCCACAGGATGTACATGGGCAGAATGGTGCAGAGATCAATAATGCCAAAAAAACTCACCGGATAGCGGGTTTTGCGCGGCGAACAGATCACCCGTAAAACGTATTCCAGCGTAAAAAGCGCGGTAAACCCCATTTCGACCAGGCCGAACAACGGGATGATCTCAGGTGTCGCCGGAAATAAGTCACGTGCACTGGATTCGATAAACAACACCAGCACGCTGAGCAGTGACAACAGGATCCAAAATATTTCCATCCGTCGTCCAGTGCGGGTGCGGTGTTCAAATAAAAGGGCATAACAACGGCGTCGGGCTGACGCGAAAAAACGATAATCCTGAGACATAACCGGCACCGGCAAAAAGGAATTATGGCAAGAATAGACGCTTTTCATTGCCGCGCCTACGGACAAACAGCCCATAAAAAAGCCGGTCACACAAAGTATTGGTGCAATACACTGTGTGACCGGCTTTTAATGGCGGGTCTGCTGGCGGAACGACGCATTAATCCATTAATTCAGATACCGCGTGGCGAACATACGCCGTAATTTGCGCGACGTCTTCTGCGTCCGCACTGCCGCCGCCAATCGACCGCACGGTATTCTCGAGATGGCCGATATCCTGCTCAACTTTCTTCGCAATCTGCACTTTTACGATGGTGTCGACTGAAGAGATGAAAGCCCGCATGACAGCCTTCAGCGCGAAAATCTCACCGAAAGAATCGTACGCAGGTTTGTCAGAGGCCGCTGGTTGAGCAGCCCGTGGGGGCAAGTTTTTCAGCCTGTCCACATGTTCAATCATCAGATCCATATCTCTGATGAGTTCGTCAAAACTCTTAGCCACTGGTTTTCCTTCGCCCGGCGAAAGGCAGCAGGATACCACCGCGCTTTCAAGCCGAGAAGTCACAGAAACGTGTAAAGAGTAAATTTCGCCACAATGCGCCCGCCCTGCCGTGTTCTTTCACTCAAAGAGTGATAAACCGGGCAGGCGCATCAGGTCGCTATTTAATCCATGTGATTCAATACGGCCTTCAGGCGTTTTTCAGTGACGCCATATCAACAACAAAGCGGTATTTCACGTCGCTTTTCAGCATACGTTCATACGCGCCGTTGATATCCTGCATGTCGATCATTTCCACATCACAGGAAATATCATGGGCGGCACAGAAATCCAGCATTTCCTGGGTTTCAGCGATACCACCGATCAGGGAACCGGCAACCGTTTTACGCCCCATAATCAGTTTGCCGCTGTGCAGCGCAGGTTCGATTGGTTCGATCAGACCGACCAAGATATGGGTGCCGTCACGTTTAAGCGTATCCAGGTACGGGTTCAGATCATGTGGGTTAGGTACGGTGTCCAGAATGAAATCGAAGTGGCTTTTAACTGCCGCCATTTGCGCTTCATCGGTTGACAACACGACGTGGTCAGCGCCCAGACGGTAAGCTTCCTGCTCTTTACCTTTGGAACGGGTGAACAGCGTAACGTCTGCGCCCAGTGCTTTGGCAAACTTCAGACCCATATGGCCCAGACCGCCCAGCCCCACCACAGCCACTTTGTGACCTTTACCGACTTTCCAGTGTTTCAGCGGAGAGTAAGTGGTAATACCCGCACACAGCAGCGGTGCCGCAGATTTGATGTCCAGCTTTTCAGAAACGCGCAGAACAAATTTTTCTGAAACCACAATTTGTTCAGAATAACCACCATAGGTCATCATGTTGTCATGACGATCATGGCTGTTATAAGTCATGGTAGCGCCTTCTTCACAGTACTGTTCCAGGCTTTCTGCACAGGATTCACAATGCTGACAAGAATCGACCATACAACCGACACCGACGGTATCGCCCACTTTGAAACCCGCGACTTTCGCACCAATCTGTTTCACGCGTCCGATAATTTCATGCCCCGGAACCATCGGATAAATGCTTTGATGCCATTCATTACGCGCCTGGTGGATGTCGGAGTGACAAACACCGCAGTACAGAATGTCGATCACAACGTCGGTATCACGCGGGTCACGGCGAACAAAATTATGAGGCGCAAGAGGCGCATCCGCTGAAAGTGCAGCGAAACCACGAACGTTAAGCGTCATTTTTATCTCCTGATTGGATTACGGAATACTGCATACCCGCAGAAAAGGCAGGCACCGTAAAATTATGACGGCTTAAGGTGACTCACTGATATAACGATCCTCGCCATTACTTGCCTGAATCTGTTTTTTTCAGGATTTTTAGCATGGATTGTACAGAGACTAAACAATGGCGCTCTGCCCGCAAAGCGCCATGCTTTCAGAAAGGATTAAATCAGACCCGCTTCTTTCAGTTCGCTTTTCAGGTAAGCGTAATAGATAGGCGCCGCGACGACGCCGGGTATACCGAACGCCGCCTCGAAGATAAGCATCGCCAGTAAAACTTCCCAGGATTTCGCCTTGATACGGCTGCCCACAATACGGGCATTAAGAAAGTATTCCACTTTATGAATGATAATCAGATATGCCAGCACCAGCGCACCGACCCACAATGACAGCGACAGGCCGACAATGAAAATCAGTGTATTCGAAATCAGATTACCGATAACCGGCAGCAGTCCGCAGACGAATGTCACGACAACCAGTGTTTTCGCCAGCGGCAGATGAATGCCGAACAACGGTAAAATACCGAACAGGAAAATGCCGGACAGTACGGTATTGATCAGGGAAATCTGGAACTGCGCAAAGACTACGTTACGGAAGGCTTCGCCCAATAAATGCATCCGTTGCAATAACTCTTTTTTCAGTGGCGCGTGCAGTTCCCCCTTACGCGGCTGCTGAAGCGAGATAATCGCCCCGAGGATCATACCGATAATCATGGTCAGGAAAACATGGGCGGCGTTCTTGCCAACGGCCTGAATCATCACAATATGCTCACGCAACCACAGCAGGAAACTACGCTGCAACTCTTCAATATTCGCCGGTAAATAATGCAGTAACACGGGCGATAAGCGGCTTTGCGCGTCTGTCAGCAGACGCGATACCATGGCGTTAAATGCCACGGGATTACGCATATCTTCCATCAGAAAATCGGCAATGCCCGCAATCGCCAGCGTCAGACAACTGATAACCAGGGTCGCAATAATGGCCACCACTAGCCAACGTGCACGTTCGCCACTGATAATTTTTTGAAAGTACGGAGTAAGCGCATTGATGAGTTCAAACACTAAAAAACCGGCAATAAAACATGCCAGTAAATGAAGAGGAAGAATCAGTAACAACCCGCCCGTCACAATCACCACACTGAGCCAGCGAATTTGATTCGATCTCATAATTTGCATTGCCTGTATCCTTAGATCTCTGTGTACCGGGCTTCCCCCGGATCGGGTCATATCATAGCACTGAAGTCCGGCGCACAATCCTCTGACAACTTAACCCGTTAAGAAAATTTTGACAGACAGAGAGGTTCTTCTATCATCTCCCCCTGAAAAGATCGTAAAGAAAATCCGAGAGTCTGGAGAATAATATGTCTGAAGTAATTCGCGAGAAACTGGCCCTGCCTGCCGGACACGATAAATTATTACTGCATTCCTGCTGTGCGCCCTGCTCAGGCGAAGTGATGGAAGCCATTCAGGCATCGGGGATCGACTATACGATTTTCTTCTACAATCCTAATATTCACCCGCAGAAAGAATATCTGCTACGTAAAGAAGAAAATATGCGTTTTGCCGAACTGCATGGCATTCCTTTTATCGATGCCGATTATGACACCGATAACTGGTTTGCGCGGGCAAAGGGAATGGAAAATGAACCTGAGCGTGGTGTGCGCTGCACCATGTGTTTTGATATGCGTTTTGAACGCACGGCATTATATGCCTTTGAACATGGTTTCAGCGCCATCACCAGTTGTCTGGGTATCTCCCGCTGGAAAGACATGAAGCAAATCACCGGCAGCGGCGAACGTGCCGCGGCACCTTACCCGGGCATGATTTACTGGGATTATAACTGGCGTAAAAAAGGCGGATCGGCGCGCATGATTGAAATCAGCAAGCGCGAACGCTTTTACCAACAGGAATACTGCGGCTGTGTTTATTCCTTGCGCGACAGTAACTTACACCGCAAAGCACAAGGCCGTGGGCTGATCAAACTCGGCGTCAAATATTACGGCGACGAAGACAACGAATAAAACTGCCTGAACCCTCTCTTTTTGTTATATCCGGTCAACAGGCCGGGTTAATTATTCTGTTATTTCGCCCGCCTCTTGTCAGATTCGCCAGTCATAATTGACACGTTAGTTATTTATTTTGCCAGCCCCTTAAGCCTGAGTTTTCTAGAATAATTTCCTATGACCTGCCCCGCCTTTGTGCCTTGTATTCACCGCTGTTGCTTGTTACTTTCCGTCTCATATTTTTATATATATGTATTTAACATAAGCAATAACACCCGGTTATTACAGGTGTATCAACATTATTCAGGTTCATTAAAAATATAAAGCAAACACGTCATTATTGAGGGACAAAATATGTGGGTATTAATAGGTATTCCGATCGTTGTGCTGGGTTTTGCACTGCGGTTTAACTCTTTACTGGTGGTGACGGTCGCCGGTATTTCTACCGGCCTGGCGGGCGGAATGCATACCGTTGATATCATCAGCGCATTTGGCAAAGCGTTCACCGATAATCGCTATATGGGGTTGATATGGCTGACACTGCCGGTGATTGCCATCCTCGAGCGCAGCGGCCTGAAAGAACAGGCGCGTCATTTAATTTCCAAAGTACATGCTGCCACCACCGGTCGCGTGCTGATGCTGTACTTTTTCCTGCGCCAGATGACCGCCGCACTGGGGCTTAACTCGCTCGGTGGTCATGCGCAGATGGTACGCCCGCTGATCGCGCCGATGGCTGAAGCCGCAGCCACCACCAGATACGGCGATTTGCCCAATGATATCCGTCAGAAGATCCGGGCTCATGCCGCCGCAACCGATAATGTGGCCGTTTTCTTCGGCGAGGACATTTTCATTGCGGTGCAATCTATCCTCCTGATTAAAGGCTTTCTGGAACAGTACGGCATTAACGTTGAACCGTTGCACCTGTCTGTCTGGGCGATCCCGACGGCTATTGCTGCGCTGATTATCCATTTTATTCGTCTGTGGTTACTTGACCGTTCGCTGGCTAAGCGCTTTGACGTGCAACACGGGAGCGCGGCGAAATGATCACCTTGCAGACTGTTTATATTCTTGCGGGACTGATGTTCTGTGCTTATGCATTTTTCAACGTACGCGACAAAAGCCACTCACGCCGTTATGTCAATGCGCTGTTCTGGGGGATTTACGGCATAACTTTCCTGTTTGGTGCGCAATTGCCACACTTCATTACCGGTTGTATGGCGATTCTGCTGGCGATCATCGCCGGGAGCGGAAAACTGGGGAAAGGCAAATCTGAAAGCGGACAGCCTGATCAGGTTGAAAAGCGTGAAGCTGGCTCAAAACGTTTTGGCAATAAACTGTTTATTCCTGCCCTGTTGATCCCCCTGGTGACCCTGGCTGGCACCCTGACGCTGAAATACACGCCGCTGGTGGAAGCCAAAAACGTCACGCTGATTTCGCTGGTAATCGGCACGCTGGTGGCCTTCATCGTGGCGCTGATTATGCTGCGTGATTCGCCGGTCAAAGCAGTGAAAGCGGGGGGACAGACAATGGATACCGTTGGCTGGGCAGCTATTTTGCCACAAATGCTGGCCGCTCTTGGCGCGCTGTTTGCACTGGCGGGAGTCGGCGGCGTGGTGTCGGACCTGGTCAAAAATATCATTCCGCTCGGTTCACCGCTGGCGATTGTGATTGCCTATACCTTCGGCATGGCGCTTTTCACGATGATCATGGGAAACGGTTTTGCCGCCTTCCCGGTCATGACGGCGGGGATCGGGCTGCCACTTATCGTCAACCAGCTGGGCGGAAATCCGGCGATTATGGGCGCGATCGGCATGTTATCCGGTTTCTGCGGCACCCTGATGACCCCGATGGCAGCCAATTTTAATATCGTCCCCGCGGCGCTGCTGGAATTGCAGGATAAGAATGGCGTGATTAAAGCGCAGTGGAAAACCGGTGTATTACTGTTGCTGGTCAATACCGCGTTTATGTATTTCTTTGTGTTCCGTTTCTGATAAGGAAAGACGATGACGACGCAACAACATAGTGTACTGACGGCAGAGATGGCATCCCGTTTTGCTTCACTGGCACTGAATCACTTAACACGCGAATACCCGAATAAACTCATGCATGCCATGAGCAGCGCAGCGGATGCGCAAACGCCACGCCAGTTGCATCCGATCTTTTACGGCAGCTATGACTGGCATTCCTGTGTGCACGGATACTGGTTATTGCTGCGACTGCTGGATCGTTTTCCACAACTGCCGGAAGCAGAAAAAATCATTGAGGTGGCCGGCCGGCATTTCACGGCAGAAAATGTCGCCGGTGAAATGGCCTATCTGCAACAGACGCAACATGCCGGATTTGAACGGCCGTATGGCTGGGCGTGGTGTCTGGCGCTGAGCCAGCAATTGCATGAAATGACCCTGCCACAGGCTGCGGAATGG
Organism: Rahnella sp. RFA10(1/100); assembly: GCF_004195115.1. Taxonomy (NCBI): domain Bacteria; kingdom Pseudomonadati; phylum Pseudomonadota; class Gammaproteobacteria; order Enterobacterales; family Yersiniaceae; genus Rahnella; species Rahnella sp. RFA10(1/100). Next base: position 70,539 of record NZ_SEWR01000001.1, on the reverse strand, counting down.
GCGAAAACGCTCGCGCCCATGAGCCGGTTCTTCGAAAAGAGTTTTAGCACGTTTCTGCCAAAGGCAACCTATCCCCTGCGGGTCGGCAGCCATTTCAACACAGCTTTTGCTCTGGCGTTAACACTGGATTATGCCCGCTGTGTTAAGCATCACAAACTGGCAGAATTGATCGAAGAAACGGCATTGCGCTGGCATCTTGAAGATGTGCATTGTCAGGCATGGGAACCGGGCGGTGATGAATTCCTTTCACCTTCCCTGATGGAAGCTGAACTGATGCGCCGCGTTTTACCGCCCGAAGCATTTGTGACCTGGTTTGGCCGTTTTTTACCGGATCTGGCGCACAGCCAGCCTGCGACACTGTTTATACCCGCCACGGTCACTGACCGCAGCGACGGTAAAATTGGCCATCTGGACGGGCTGAATCTCAGCCGTGCCTGGTGTCAGCGTTCGCTGGCCTCTGCGCTGCCAGCGGGTGATCCGCGTGCGGTCTTGCTACGTCAGACGGCAGAAGCCCATCTGCACAGCGCGCTGAACCATCTCGACAGCACCTATATGGGCGAGCACTGGCTGGCAACCTTTGCCCTGTTAGCACTCGAAGCCTGACAGCCCGTCACCTCTGTTCAGCCGCAGGATTACCGTAAACCCGTTAACGAATGATCCCGCGCGCTGAATGAAGGAAAAAAGCATTGAAGTGGCACAGTAACGGATATTCCGTGCTGAGCCGCTCAATTTCTGACTTTACCCGTTCAATCGTTTCCTGCCGGTGATAAAGCAAATCGTACAGATAGCGGATGATATTTTGCTGCGTACTGCCAGCCCGGCAAAATTCTGCTGTCTGCTCGTTTATCCCTTTAGGTACCGCGCGGTTTCCGCCTGCCATCACAAACGGCGGCACATCCTGCACCACACACGTATTGGCAAGCAAACGGGCTCCCGCACCAATAATACAAAACTGATGCACTGCGCTCAGGGCATCAATCCGCGCATCATTACCTAATAAAACATGCCCTGCCAGAGCACTATGTTCGCCAATGAACGTGGCATTTCCCACCTGGCAGTCATGGCCGAGATGGACACCCCGCTCAAAAATATTCAGATGCCCTATCCGGGTCATACCGCCGCCCTGTACAGTGCCTCGATGTAATGTGGCATGGCAGCCAATCTGGTTTCCATTGCCGATTTCCAGCCCGGTAGGTTCTCCGGCGTATTTCAAATCCTGACTGATTTCGCCAATGGACGAGCCTCTGCCAATCTGATTATCCCTACCGATTTTGGTATTGCCGTTGATGATGACATGCGAAGAAATGCATGTTCCTTCGCCAATTTGCACACCCGCTGAAATAACACAAAAAGGCCCGATAACCACTCGCGGCCCAATAATCACACCGGGTTCAATAATGCTGCTGGCCGCAATGATGGCCGAAGATGAGATCAACACGAATATCCTTCTGACAGCCCGCAGACAGTCAGTGATGAATTAAACCGGTCAGGCATAATCAGGGAAAGACAAAATGAGCGGAGGGAAACGCGCTCAGAGAGGTTTAAACAAGGGGTGTTTCATTGAACATCCACATCGCTACGCCGGTGAGCATAAGGCTTCATGCAAGAAAAGGCGGTCTCTTATATTTTATATATTTTCTGAACTTTTTCAGAAACGCTGCAGGATGAAGGATTTATGACGGGTAGATTAAGGCTTTCTTAAGCTTGGATGAATATTCTTATGAATATTCATTTCCGTACGTTATCTTTCCCTCACATTAACCCTGCTACCGTCATTTTGTTGGGAGTTTTCATTGCGCTATATATTTCCGAAGATCAGCTACTTTACGCTGACTTTATTGCTGACCCTGTATTTTACCTTTGTGGTTAACTTACCTATTTTGTTGCATTTTTACCGCATCTTAAATGCACTGCCCGCATACAATCTGGCTTTCGCCCTGAGCATTCCGGTCGCGCTGTTTGCCGCACTGAACTTTGTGTTCACCCCTTTCAGTTTTCGCCCGTTGCTTAAGCCATTCTTCATTATCGTGCTCCCGGTCAGTGCCCTCGCCAGTTTCGCGATGATGACCTTCCAGGTCGTTTTCGATCGCGGCATGATCGAGAATATCCTCGAGACGCAATCTGCTGAAGCATCTTCATACCTGAATCTGAAAGTGGTGCTGTGGTTTGTCTTCACCGGCGTTTTGCCCGCGATTTTGCTTTTCCTGACACCGGTCAGCTATGAAAAAACACCGCTGCGCCGTCTGGGAGTACGCCTGGTGTCAATGGTGATTTCATTGCTGGTCGTTGCTTCCATTGCCGGCGTTTTTTACAAAGATTATGCTTCCGTTGGCCGTAACAACCGCACTCTGAATCTGGAAATCGTACCGACCAACTATCTTTACAGTGCGTTCCAGTACATGAATCACCGTTACTTCACACCGAAAATGCCGTTCCGGACTCTTGGTAATGATGCAAAACTGGTACAACAACCGGGGCAAAAACCCAATCTGGTGTTTCTGGTGATCGGGGAAACAGCACGGGCGCAAAATCAGTCGTATGAGGGATACGCCAAACCAACCAATCAGTACACGCAAGCCATTCCGGACGTGGTGTACTTTACGAAGATGACGTCATGCGGTACGGCAACGGCAATTTCTGTGCCGTGCATGTTCTCAAACATGAAACGCACCAGTTACGACGCCAACCGCGCCCGTAACAGTGAAGGTTTGCTGGATATTCTGCATAAGGCCGGCGTTTCAGTATTCTGGAAAGACAATGACGAAGGCTGTAAAGGGGTCTGCGACCGTGTGCCGAATGTCACCATTAATACCCAAAAAGACGGTAAATATTGTGATGGTGATACCTGCTACGACATGGCACTGATGCAGAATATTGATGATGACATCAAGGCTGATGGCAAAAATACGCTGATTAGCTTACATCTGATCGGCAGCCACGGCCCGACATATTACAAACGCTATCCTCAGGAATTCCGCAAGTTCATGCCTGACTGCCCGCGCAGCGACATTGAAAACTGTTCACAAGAACAACTGGTGAATACCTACGATAATACGCTGCTTTACACGGATTACATGGTGTCGCAGGTGATTGAAAAAGCGAAGCAGTATCAGGATAAGTACAATGTGGCCGTCATTTATCTTTCCGACCATGGTGAATCCTTGGGTGAAAATGGCCTGTATCTGCACGGTACGCCTTACAGCGTGGCACCGGCGCAACAGACCCATGTGCCGATGCTATTCTGGCTGTCTGATGGCTATGTCAAAGCGCAGGGAATAGATATGCAATGCCTGAAATCCAATGCTGCGAACAAAGACGTTTCGCAGGATAACCTGTTCCACACCGTGCTGAGCGCGATGAACGTACAGACTTCAGAACGTGACCCACAACTGGATATTCTGGCGGCCTGCCGCCCATCTCAGAAGTAGTCACGCCCGCAGCTGAAAGGGTTTGCTGCCAGAATGTTATGGCAGCAAACCGCACTCTGTCAGAATGCTTGTTGCCAGTGCGCTGACCGTTTTATCGAACTGCTCAGATTGATTATCCATCACCATATACAGTGCCGTTTGCCGCACCGTTCTGGTTGTTAATTCAAGACGGCGAAGCAAACCGCTCTCCAGCGTTTTCTCCACACTTTCCAGCGGCAGCCAGCCGTATCCTACGCCCACCATAATCGCTTCCATCGCGGCCCCGACAGTAGTGAAGGTCCAGCTGGCACGGGTGCCGGATGGTGCATTTTCATTACGCGGCGAGTGCCGGTCGGCCACGCTGATCAGCGGGAAGCGTGCCAGGTCCTCTGCGGTCAGCGGAACGGCGAGGCTCATCAGCGGATGATCGTTTTTCGCCACCGGGACAAAATCCACGTCCAGCAGAAAGCGTCCCTGTATGGCATTTTCCGGTGCCAGCGTGGTGATGTATAAATCAGCAGACCGTTCGTTTAATTGCTCCAGGCTTTCTCCGCGCAAAATTTCCGTCAGGTGCACCCGGGTATCGGGAAATTGTTGTTGAAAACTTTTAAGCGCGCGAAACAACCGGTATTTCGGAAAGACGCTGTCGACCACCAGGCTCAGTTCGGTGCGTGTTCCGCCTTTCAGCCCGGCAGCGCGGTGCTCAAGCTGCAAAAAGGCTGAAATAAGCGGCATTGCCTGCGTCAGCAACGCCCGTCCCTGCCCGGTCAGGGTCGCTTTACGACCCTGAATTTCCAGCAACGGCAGGCCAAGCCGCTCCTGCAATCCGCTCAGCGCATAACTGACGGAAGACTGGCTGCGGTTCAGCACCCGCGCTGCCTGCGCGTAACTCCCCTGTTCAATGACCGTCTGCAACACCACCCACTGCTCAAGAGTGGTTCGTGGAAGTGCCATGCTTTTTCCTTCGGAGAAATTTATCGGAATTTTAGATGCTTTTTATCAGAAAAGAGCGTTTTTTTATCAATTTTTTAGCGTGTACTCTCTATCGAAACAGCACTGACATACGGCGCACTAATAAGGAGAATTATTATGAGCAGCTTTGATAAACACGACCTGAGCAATTTCATCGGCAAACACGTGGTTTACACCTATGACAATGGCTGGAATTATGAAATCTATGTGAAAAATGCCGGAACGCTGGATTACCGCATTCATAGCGGGCTGGTTGGCAACCGCTGGGTGAAAGATCAGCAAGCTTATATCGTGCGTGTGGCTTCTGATGTGTACAAAATTTCCTGGACAGAGCCGACCGGTACCGATGTCAGCCTGATAGTCAACCTGGGTGACAACGTGTTCCACGGCACGATTTTCTTTCCACGCTGGATCATGAACAATCCGGAAAAAACCGTTTGCTTCCAGAACGAACATATTCCGCTGATGAATTCATATCGCGATGCCGGCCCGGCTTATCCGACGGAAGTCATTGATGAATTCGCGACCATAACTTTCGTCCGCGACTGCGGCGCCGACAATAACGCGGTGATCGACTGCCCGGCCAGCGAGTTACCGGCTAACTTCCCGGACAATCTGCGTTAATCACTAAACCACAGACATAAAAAACCACAGTCCGTAATGGCTGTGGTTTTTTATGAACAGGGGTCAGAGATACAGGCCGTCAGCGTGCCAGCGTTTTCAGCAGCGTCGCATTGAATTTTTCCGGTTCTTCCATCTGCGGTGCGTGTCCAAGGCCTTTAAACTCGATCAGTTTCGCGTGCGGAATAAGCTTCGCAACCTGTTTGCCCAGCACGTTGTAATGGCCGATTTTGGCTTTCACCGCAGGCGGGGCAATATCGCTGCCAATGGCTGTGGTGTCAGCCGTGCCAATTATCAGGGTGGTGGGTACGCGGAGATTTTTGAATTCGTAAAAGACCGGCTGAGTGAAAATCATGTCGTAAATCAGCGCTGAGTTCCATGCTACCAGCTTGTGCCCCGGACCGTTATTCAGGCCTGCCAGCATATCGACCCAGCGGTCATATTCCGGTTTCCATTTATTCACGTAATACGTTTTTAATTCGTACTGTTTAATGCTGTCCGCTGAGGTTTTCAGTTCGCGATCATACCACTGATCGACCGTACGATAGGGAACGCCTTTGGCTTTCCAGTCTTCCAGACCAATCGGGTTCACCAGCACCAGTTTCGTCACTTCCGGCGCATACATCAGGCTGTAACGTGTCGCCAGCATGCCGCCAGTCGAATGCCCGACAATAACGGCTTTGCTGATTTTAAGGTTTTTCAACAACTCATGCGTGTTGGTCGCCAACTGCTGGAAACTGTACTGGTAATGGGAAGGCTTGGTCGATGAACAGAACCCGACCTGATCAGGCGCGATAACCCGATAGCCATGACTTACCAGAGCCGAAATAGTGTCACCCCAGGTTGCGGCACAGAAATTCTTGCCATGCATCAGCACCACAGTCTGGCCGTTTTTATGCCCGGCAGGGGCAACGTCTAGATAGCCCATTTGCAGCGGTGCACCCTGGGAACTAAAGGAAAATTGCTTCAGCGGGAACGGATAATCAAATCCCTGCAATTGCGGGCCGTAAGCGGGAGCGTCTGCCGCCATTATTGAGCCGGAGAAAGAAAAGGATAAAACAGCCGCATAAAAGAGCACTTTAAAACGGGGAAGCATCGGGTTGTCCTGGTGGCGTTCACTGAACAGACGGCGTAAAACACTATGCTACAAAATTTACGCCTTCAGAAAAACCACTTAAGACCGGCTGATTCAGTCTTTCGTTTGCAAAATGTAACGGTATGTCCGGTAAATACTCATCCTGGCCGCCGGGGGCCGGTTTTGATTTAAACTTATTACAGTTGAATCCATAACTATTCATAATATGAATTAAAAATGAGATTATCAGCACTCTCAGATTGGCCTTGTTATTTGCCTTGTGGCAGTGAATAACACCGTTATAGGTTATATTGACGGGGCGAATCGTCGCTCTCAGGCTCTCACTGGTGGTTACCCTTGACCTTAAATTGGTTAAACCGACGCTCTGTCCGGATATGCGTTTCACTGCTCGCCTTCGTTGTTGTCGCTGCACTCGGAACATGGGCAATCTCATGGCAAACATCTCAGGGATTACGACGTGATACCGCTGCAAATTTGCAACAATCCGTGAGGCTGGTGGATATGACGCTGGATAATGCCGCCATTGCAACCAGTGCCGTTGAAAATCTGATTGGCATGCCCTGTGATGCCAGGATTCTGCAAGCGCTGCGCTGGCAGGTGGCGAAAGTGCCCAATGTCCGTACGGTCAATCTTTATCACCAGGATACGATTTACTGCACTTCCCTGTTTGGCCCGCGCTCTGACACTATCTCGACCGACAAATTCGTGGGTGGCAGACTGATGCTGATGAGCGGTAACAGCGTCACGCCTAATCACCCCCTTATTGCCTATCGTCATAATGTTAACAGCAGCGGTGTGCTGGTCGGTGTCGATGGCTATTTTCTGCATAACATTCTGTCATTGCTCAGTACCCATGCTTATCTGGCGTTACAGGTTGGCGACCAGTGGATGGACAGTAACGGCATCATTCACCGCGGTGAAGACTGGCCGGCCGGCGAACGCATGGAGCTGACTTCTCAGCACTATCCTTACGCTATACGTTTAGTGATCCGCCAAAGTGATCACTGGGGTTATGTCTTCGATTACGCAACCGTCAGTCTGGTGCTATTTCCGCTGCTCAGCTTATTTATCGCGTTCATGACTTATATTCTGCTCGGTCGCGTGGGCGGCCCGACAGCTGCCCTGAAAGAGGCGCTGGAGAAAAAACAGTTCATCGCGTATTTGCAACCCGTCGTGGACGGCACTACCCATCAGGTGACGGGGGCTGAAGTCCTGATGCGCTGGCAACATCCGCAGTCAGGTCTGATCCCGCCTTATCAGTTCATTCCGCTGGCTGAAGAGAGCGGCCTGATTGTGCCCATGACTCGCCTCATCATGGCACAGGTGCGTGAGCAGTTCGGCCCGCTGGCGGCACAGTTGCCTAAAAATTTCCATTTCGGTTTCAATATCTGCGCCAGTCATTTCAAAGACCACTCACTGGCTGAAGACTGCAAAGCTTTTATTGATGCTTTTAAGGTGAACCCGATCAATCTGGTACTCGAACTGACCGAGCGTGAATTAATCGAACCGGGTGAAATCACCTACAGCCTGTTTCGCACGCTGCGCCAGATGGGCGTACTGATCGCAATGGATGACTTTGGCACCGGGCATTCCAGTCTGGCGTACCTGCAAAAATTCCATATCGATATTCTGAAAATCGATCAGAGCTTCATCGGCCGGATTGGCACCGATGCGCTGGCCGAACATATCGTCGATAATGTGATTGATCTGGCTAAACGCCTGCAAATGATCATCGTGGCGGAAGGAATTGAAACCCAGACGCAGGTGAATTATCTCGCGCCCTACCAGCTGGAATTCCTGCAAGGCTACTTTTTCGGCAAGCCCGTACCACCGGAGATTTTTATCGGGAAATGGCTTTGATTCTCAGACCGCCTGCGGCAGGTGCTATCCTCTTCAGGCAGCGGGCACTTTCGTGACTCTGTGACTAGACTAATAACGTGAGCTACGTCTTATAAGATGCGTGCGCTTTTTGCTAAAAATCCACTGGTGTGTAACATCCATACAGATTCAGTCCTGTGACAAAGCTAACTTGTTGAAGTTACTTGTATTGGAGTACTCTGGCGGAGAACACTGCTGACAATCCGATTGATCACTTTGCGAGCAAGATGATGATTAAGTGGCCGTGGAAAGCGAATGAACTGAAAATTGAGAAATCAGACGTATGGAACGATGCGCTGAATATCCCACTTTTGTCTTGCCTGAACGAAGATGAAAAATTGCGTCTGATTCAGGTTGCCAGCCAGTTGTTGCAACAAAAACGGCTGGTTCCTTTGCAAGGCGTTGACCTGACGGAGCTGATGCAGGCGCGTATCGCGCTGCTGTTTGCGCTGCCTGTCATGGAACTGGGCGCCGCCTGGCTCGACGGTTTTCACGAGATCCTGCTCTACCCTTCCCCTTTTGTGGTTGATGCTCCCTGGCAGGATGAAAACGGGCTGGTACATGCTGGTTCACAAATTCACGCCGGACAAAGCTGGGATCAGGGGCCGATTGTCCTCAACTGGCAGGACATCGAGGACTCATTCGACAACTCGGGTTTTAACCTGATCATCCACGAAGCGGCGCATAAACTGGATATGCGCAACGGCGGTGAAGTCAGTGGTATTCCGCCTATTCCGCTGCGTGAAGTAGTGTCGTGGGAGCACGATTTACACGCCGCGATGCAAAACCTGCAGGATGAAATCGATACAGTCGGTGAAGACGCTGCCAGCATGGACGCCTATGCTGCGACCGATGCTGCCGAATGTTTTGCCGTGCTATCCGAATATTTCTTCAGTGCACCAGAATTACTTTCAGAACGTTTTCCGCTGGTATACGGCCATTTTACCCGTTTTTACCAACAAGACCCGCTGGCAAGGCAGCTGCGCGGTCAGCGTTGCGATTGTTAAATCTCGTTTTGAAGGACATTTTTTCGCACTAACCTGCCCTTTTGCATCCATATTGATTAGTTGCTGAGCAGTCGGATGTTTTTAACGAATTTAGCGTTGACACTCCGGAGCCCTCTGGATATTATGCGCCCCGTTCACACGATTCCTCTGTAGTTCAGTCGGTAGAACGGCGGACTGTTAATCCGTATGTCACTGGTTCGAGTCCAGTCAGAGGAGCCAAATTCTTGTTTTCATGCCTCTTTGCGAATCCTTATGTGATTTAGATTCAATAAGTTAGCGCGAAAAATCTTCCCGATGCATTTTTAGTTTTTCCTCTGCATCGGGAGAATTTGGTGGTCAGATTTGGGGTCATGTTGGTTCGATGACGGAGTGACCCCCAAATGTCTCTTAACGACACAAAAATCCGCAGCTTAAAGCCATCCGCTAAACCCTTCAAAGTTTCCGATTCTCACGGCCTGTACCTTTTGATCAATCCCGGCGGTTCACGTCTCTGGTATCTCAAATATCGTATCAATAGAAAAGAATCACGCCTCGGCTTGGGTGCCTACCCTGATGTATCTTTGGCTGATGCCCGTCAACAACGTGATGGTATCCGTAAATTGCTGGCGCATAATATCAATCCAGCACAACAGCGCTCTGCTGAAAGAGCCACTTCCTCGCCAGAAAAAACTTTCAAGTATGTGGCACTGGAGTGAACCGTACATGGTCAGAGAACCATGCAACCCGTCTGCTTGCCAGCATGAACAATCATATATTTCCTGTGATTGGACACCTGCCGGTAACTGAACTGAAACCTCGCCATTTTATCGACGTGCTGAAAGGCATTGAGCAAAAAGGTCTGCTGGAAGTCGCAGCACGTACCCGGCAGCATATGTGCAACATCATGCGTCATGCCGTACATCAGGAGTTGATAGAGAACAATCCGGCGGCAAATCTGGAGGGTATCATCGCCCCTCCCGTTAAACGCCACTACCCCGCCCTTCCGCTGGAGCGACTGCCGGAACTGTTGGCACGCATTGAGGACTACAAGCAAGGACGAGAGTTAACCCGCCTGGCCGTATCACTCACCCTTCACCTATTCATCCGCTCCAGCGAGCTGCGCTTCGCCCGTTGGTCTGAGATCGATTTCCAAAATAGAATCTGGACCATTCCTGCCACTCGCGAGTCCATCCCCGGTGTCCGCTACTCTGGGCGTGGTGCAAAAATGCGTACTCCACATATCGTTCCACTCTCCCGTCAGTCCATCGCTATTCTGAAACAGATACGGGAAATATCCGGTCATCAGGTGCTGGTATTCCCCGGCGATCACAATCCGTATAAACCGATGTGTGAAAACACGGTCAACAAGGCGCTACGCCTGATGGGCTATGACACAAAAGATGAAATCTGCGGCCACGGATTTCGGGCAATGGCCTGTAGTGCCCTGATGGAGTCTGGCCTATGGGCACAGGATGCGGTTGAACGGCAGATGAGTCACCAGGAGCGTAACAGCGTTCGAGCGGCTTACATCCATAAAGCAGAATATCTCGATGCCCGTAAAGCGATGATGCAATGGTGGTCGGATTATCTGGATATGTGCCGGAAAGCGTATGCTCCACCTTATATTTGTGGGAAGGAAATCAGTTGCGCAATGGGATAACCCCTCTGACAAAATAAACCACAGAAATAGCCGTATCAGTCTGTACTGGTACGGCATTTTTCTGGCTTCAACTCGGAGAAATTGTTAAGCCGTTTATGAGCATCTTCAACCGAATTAACCTGCGTGAATCGAAAGTGTGAGGTCCTCTTCTTATACAAAACTATTCACGGAAACGGATTAGGTCTGTTTGTAGTGGCACACTGAATTTGGCCACCTGAATAGAGGTGATATCATCACCTCACAGTCAAAACAGGTGACATTATGACCGGACGTAACAGACGCAATTTTAGCCCCGAGTTTCGCCTCGAAGCTGCCCAGCTTGTACTCGATCAGCACTACACCGTTGCCGCCGCTGCAACGGCAATGAATGTCGGCAAATCCACATATGGCAAGGCTCGCTCAAACTAGATTTATGTTATCCGCAACAAGTGATGGTTTTGACAGGAGGTGATTTTTATATTTAGCTTATTTATGAGCCAGCCACTGATAAAGGTTATCCTAGTCAGAGATCCATTTTTAGAAAAACCTGCATAGGAAGCTAAGCAGGCTTTTTGCTTTTCAGACTTCTTCACCATAAGCCATATGATTCAGATTCAAAGAATTTACTTGCTCAGCCAAAATACCTCCGGCGGGTTGTGCATCAGGAAGTTTTGGTGGGAAATATTCCAGGCATATGCCCCTGCCAGGCTGAACACCAGCCAGTCACCTACAGCCAGGGCGGCAATCGGTTGCTGGCGCGCCAGCACATCTTTTGGCGTACATAGCTGACCCACTACGGTCACGTGTTGATCCGTAATCCACGCCGCATGCTGTTCACGGCGCAGCACACTAAACGGATGGTTATGGTTCTGTGCCGCAGGTGTGCGAAAGTGATGTGTGCCGCCGCGCCCGATAGCAAACCATTCACCGAGGTTTTTCTTCACATCAAGCACTTCCATCACGTAATAACCGCAATCTGCGGCGATGTAACGTCCGCATTCAAAACGTAGCGTCCAGCCCAGGGCCTGACTGATCTGCATGACATCCGGCAGACGCTGGCAAAAGTTCGCCCAGTCAAAATGCTGTTCAGGATCAAGATAGTTGATACCCATCCCACCGCCCACGTTAATCAGATCCACGTCTAATTGCCATTCATCACACCAGTTGCGCACTTTCTCCAGATAGAGGCGAATCAGCGCCAGATGGTTATCGACATCCGACTGGTGCGACATCAGATGGAAGTGGAAGCCGCGCAGTTTAATCAAGGGGGATGCAGCTATCTCGTGCAGCGCAGCAGGCAACTCCTGCTCGTCGAGGCCAAATGGCGTCGGTTTTCCTCCCATCATCAGGCGTGTGCCGCCGATACCATCCAGCACGATATTCATCCGCAGCAGCACCGAAACGGTTTGATTCTCGCGCAGCGCAATCGCCTGCAGTCGATGCAACTCAGTCAGGCTTTCAACGTGCAATACCTCTACGCCCAACTGCACTGCCTGTTGCAATTCGCTCTCCAGCTTGCCTGGTCCGCCGAAAATCAGCGGTTTGTCCGGCACCTGCTCACGCAGCCAGTTGAGCTCTCCCCCTGAGGCTGCTTCATAACCATCAACATACTCATGCAGCGTGTGTAGCACGGGGGCTTCCGGATTCGCTTTAGCAGCATAAAATAACTCGCAGCCCGCAGGGAGTGCACTGCGCATCGCACTGATGTGCTGAGACAATGCATCAAGATCGTAAACGTAGGCACAGAAGGGTTCTGCACGCTGTTGCTGCAATTGCTGCAACGTCTTTAACACTAACGGCGTCACTGGGCGCTCCTCATCGGGTGTTGCATCATGGTGTAATCTGCATGCTTATCGGCTTTCTGCAACAGGCGGGTTTTCAGGTTGTTTTTCGACGGAATCGCACCGCCCGACAGGATGTCGGCGATCTCCGGCTGCAGTTGCCAGCGTGCCAGTTGCCCGGCCAACAGATCCCACAGCACCTGCTCCAACTGACGATCACCGTCAGCCAGACGGAATAAGACTTCGGAAAGATGGTTGATCAACAGGCAATACGCCACACGCCGCCAGCCCTGTTCACGGCTGTACCAGACCGACTGGCGTGCCCGTTCTGACATCATCGCCAGATCGCTGGCCGCCCAGTGTTCACTTGTCAGCTTAGTGCCTTCCAGATCCCGTACCCAGACAGCTGTTGGCAGATGGTTTTCCATCGCCAGCAACACATTTTGCAGATGTGGCTCGAACACCAGACCTTCGCTAAAGAAAGCCTCCAGCACCCCTGGCAGCAAAAGTGCCAGATAGCGTTCCAGCCATAGAAGACTGGCCTGCTGTAGGGGAATCGTCTGCGCTGCGCTGAGTTGCTGAATGACGACCTGCAATGGGCTATTTCCGTGGCGGTCGAGGGCAAACAGCGCGGCAGCAAGCCACGGTTGTTCATCACCCAGGTTCTCACGGTATAAAATGCCGAAGCACTCCTGCAGATGGCGCACCTCATCCGTTTCACCCGCTTGCGCCAGCACGGAGAAGTCCAGACTGCTTGCCCCCGGTTCGCGCATGATGTGAAAGCCCGGCGTTTGTGCTTCCAGGCGGGCAAAATGACTCTCGAGTAATTCATTCAGTGCCACCGCGCTCTCCAACTCGTACCAGGCGTTTTTGCGCACGCAGTTAGTCAGGCGGACATGAATGGAACATTTCAGGTAGTACGGCAGATCGGCGCGATACAGCGTACGCACCGACGAAGTGGCAGAGAATGTCGGGCCGATCAGGCCGAGCGGTGTAATCAGCCCCGCATTGAGCGCCCGGGCGTACAATGCCGACTCAGTTATATGGGACACTTCCCATGGATGGCACGGATAGCAGTGGTCGCCATTGAGCTGCTCGAGCATCGCTGTGATTGGCGCGCTGCCACGCACCTGCAACAGTGAAGGATGGATACGAAACCAGAACAAAGGGAAACGTGCGGAAACTTCGGGTGAACAGGCCAGCAACGCCTGGGGCGTCAGGCCCTGACGGCTTTTCGGGCTGGGATGCATAGGGTGTCCCCACAGCAGACTCTCCTCGCTGCGGATATACCCGTGTTGCCCGGTATCTTCCGGCAAATGTTGCAAAAACAAGCTGGCCACCTGCACGCTGTTCTCAATCTGGTCCATCAGTTCAAGATCCGGCAACTGACCGGTCTGATGCACCATATCGTTGACCAGAAACGCCATCGCCTCGCTGCAACGTATGGCACGCCATGAGCGGCCAAATTGTTTGATAAAAGGCGTGCCGGTAAAATCACCACGCCCGAGCAGGCTCCAGCGTGTAGCACGGATGGCCAACAGTGTGCCATCCGACCCTGCCAGCTCAAGCAAAACGACCTCGCCGGACACCATGCGACTTGCCAGAGACAGCGGAATGTTCCCCTGGCGCACCAGGCTGATACGTCCAGCCGGTCGGGCGAATTCACGAATATAGCAATTCAGCAGCGCTGTCAGACCAGCAAATTCCGCCTGCTCACGCTCTGGCGCGACTTTTGGCGTCAGTCGCGGGTGTTCACGAACTGCGAGTGATACGGACATAACCTGAACCTCGTAAGGATGAAAGAATAAAAATAGCGACGCCGCACAGTGCCGCTGTCGCTGACGCCAGATACGGCGTCAGCAGCGAGAAATGCACGACAAGCCAGCCCGAACTGATACCCGCAGCCACGCCAGCCCATTTACCAGCGGCATCGATTTGCCCAAACTGCCTACCCGCGTTGTGCTGGCGAATGCTGTCACTCAACATCTGATTGGCACCGCTATAGGCCAGTAATATGCCGATGCCAAAAAGGGTGCGTGCCGCCAGCAGGGTTAGCGGACCTGCGATCTGTGTATGCCACAGCGCGGCCAGCGCGATCAGCACCAACCCTGGCAGGAAGAACGTGCTGCGGCCACTCAGCCGGTGCCACAGTGGCAACAACAGCAAATAGATCAGATGCGGCCAGCTGTAGAACACACCGATTAACACCTCCTGATGCAGCCAGTGCGCGGCATAGGGCAAAAAATAGGGAAAGGTCACCACCATGGCGAAATTGAACAAGAACTGCATGGTCCACAGCAGCAGCGGATTTTTGCCGCTGACCGCTTCTTTGGCGTGAGGGTTGGGTGAAATGGCCACGTCAGCGGGCAAGCGTAGACTGAGCAGCAATCCGCACAGCGGCAAAAAGGCTAATCCCAACCATAGACGCTGTCCGATATGAGGCAACAGCATCAGAATGCCTCCCATCAGCGGCGGTGCACTCAACAACGCCAGACGCGCCGAGAACTGTGTCCAGTTGAGTGCTTTCGCCAGCGCATCACCGCGCATGTGCAGAGACAGATAACCGTTAGCCGCCGCCAGCGTGCCGCCGGCCAGACCTTGTAACGCAAGCGCCACAATCAGCCAGGGTAGCGAGGGGGCAATGCCAGCCAGAATAAACGCCAGCGTCAGCCCAACCAGTGCGCGCTGCAGCGACAGACGCCGACCGTAGCGATCGGCAAACCGCCCCCAATATGCCGATGAAAGTGCCGTCATCACCGCCGGTAAGCTGAACAGCACACCGGCCCACAGACTCTGCTCACCGATGCCAAACGCTGACAACAAACGCGGTAAATAGAGCGGCACGCCAAGTACGGTGAACGCCGCAAGAAAATGGCAAGCCAGCACCGCCATTAGCGTGCTGCGCATCAGCGATCGCCTCGCTGCAGGAAATTCGGTCCGCTCTGGCCGTAGAATTTGTTGATATCCGCCGCACCGGATGCCTGCTTACTCAGCAGGCTGCCACTCAGCATCAGGTATTTCACCGGCTGGGTTGCAGAGGCAAACAACTGCTCTCTGGCAAAGGCGGTATCAACACCTTCACTGTCCAGCCGTGCCAGGCTGTTTTCCAGCGCACTTCGCAGCGTGTCATAAGCGGCTTCACGATCGAGTAGCTTCGCCGCAGCAAGGCTCTCCAACACCGCCGCCAGGCACAGCTGGAGGGTTATAGTGATAAACATCTGCGCCAGCGAAAGATCCTCCTGCACGCAAATACGCTCATCGCGCAGTTGCTGAACACGTTCCGCCAGTTGTGGACAGGCGGCTTTGAAGCGCTGCGGGAAAATGCGCGCGGCATCATTATCTTTCATCACCAGCGTCAGCGGCTCCCCTGGCGTCAGACTCAGTACCGCGTTTTGCTGGTTGGATTCCAGTGCAATACCGTAGCGCAGCCACAACGTCAGGTGCACATCCGCCATCAGCTGGCAGTACTCGCGCCACCAACTGGCAGCATCCGGCATGCCTGGCTGTTCCAGCAGCGAAACGAGATATAGCCGTTCGTCCGGCAATGTGCTGCCGAGCGCCGCCACCGGTAACAACGTTTCGCCACTGCGCGGTGCGGCGTAGCGGCGTAGCAGGAACGCCAGTTGCTTATTTTCCGCCACATGGCCGCAGAAACGCTCATCCACGTGACGGTATTTGCCGCGCAACAGGCTGTCCTGTTCACCAATCGCCGACAGCACCTCGGCAAACCACTGCCCGTCGTACAGAGTGGACGCTTTAATCAGGCGGATGTTTTTCTGTCCGAGGGTGCGCATGCTGAGCGGCACTTTAAGGTGTTCGGTGGGATAATCCGCCAATTGAACGGTGCGTACCGACAGTGTCGGATAGACTTCAAGCCAGGCTTGCGGCGCAATGATCGCGCCGGCAGGCAGATCGCTCAGATGACGCAGTGTCAGCGGATGGAGAGGAATAAGCTCATAATCCTGCTGCAGTCGGGCATCCAACCCGACCTGCTGCGGCAGTGGCCACCAGGTAGGTTTTGCCTGCGGCACGGTGAGCGACAGCTGTCCGCGCGGCAGCGCCAGCCAACGCAGGTGGAACGACGGGCAAAACTCCGGCGCGTACTGACGCAGATCGTCCTCGCTGAAGCCAAACTTCGCGCGCGCCGTGGGGTAATATGGATGATCGAGGAAACTCGCCAACTGATCGGCATGGCGCAGACGTTCGCCCCAGTGCATCGATGTCGGTGCACGCAGCAAGGCCTCACGTTGCGTGGCAAACGCCGTGGCACACAGTTCACCCTGTATCACGGCGGCATCAGCTTCTTCTTTATAAGTAGCGAAAAGCTGACGGGTTTCATCCTGCTGATCGGGCATCAGCACAGCCAGCCAGTCGGTATAACCGGACTGTTGCTGCCAACCTGTTAGGGTTTGCACTTCCCAGTGCGGATAAATCGCCTGCCAGCGCTGCATATAATCGCTGGCACGTACCGCTAATCGCAGCTTGTGCTGCGCCGCCTCATAAACCAGCCACTGCTGATCATCCTGTTCGGTAATGCGGCCTGTACTTACCAGACCGCCAACGTCTTCGCGCAGGCTGGCATTGATGATGCGCAGCGTGATGTAATCGTGCTGGTTCATTACGCAACCTCCCATTTCAGTGCCGCTAAAGTGCAGGCAGTGAGTTGCTCCAGTTGCGCAGTATCGCTGGCTTCAAGATAAAGGACGCCGAGGTAATCTTTATTGGAATGAGTCAGTTCAATGCGTTCGCCCTGCGCTTTTAACGGGCGATAACGTAACCCCGGTGCGGCGGCGGGCTGCGGTGCAAGCTGTAACGTGCCGCTCTGTTGCGCCACCAGATAGTGGATCAGCGCTTCCCCCCGCGCTGGTTTCACTGGCGGCAGCGGCTCACCGAGATGCAGGCACAGAATCGGCGTGAACCAGCCTTCCGGCAGCAGGCGTTCAAGCAGAAATTCGCGTCCATCACCAATGCTGCGATAGTTGATCTCCACCAGCACGGGACCCTTATCGGTAACGATAAACTCGCTGTGACAGACGCCAAAACCGACACCAAACTGGCGCAGTTGATCTAATGCCTGCTGTTTCCAGCGCACGCTGTGCTCACCGCCCCAGCGCGCGGCCATTTCAACAAAATGTGGTGGTGGGGAGAGTTCGACATCGAAGCCACCGACCGCCACCAGCTCGTTACCGTCACCCAGCGTTTCCAACGTGAACAGCGGGCCTTGCATAAATGCTTCGACCAGCAGCGTCTGACGCGACGACAGCGACGCGAGATAGTGCTGGCAGCTGGCGAGATCGTCCAGCAAACGCACATCCATTGAAGCCACCCCCTGACCCGGCTTGATCACCACAGGCCAGGGCCAGTTGGCGTGCGGCGCTTCGTTGGGCAGCAGTTGGCTTGACCACACCGACGGCAGTCCATGCGCCTGTAACCGTTGGCGCATACGCCACTTTTCTTTCGCGGCATAGCAAATTTGCCAGTTTTTTGCTGGCAGCCCGAGGGCCGTGGCGGCAATGGCCGTGGCGGTTTGCAGGTGATCGCTATTGGAGAACAATGCGGCAGGCGTAATGCCCCACTCGGTCAGCGCATCGAGGATTGAAAGCGGGTTAAACACCTCACACTCAATCACGCAGACGTTGTCATCCAGCACCTGATTGTGTGCCATAGCGTGGTCGGTGAGCAGCACCACCGGATAACCGAGACGCTGCGCCGCAGGGATAAAGCCTTCGATCACCGCCGCGTTAACGACGTGACTAATGATTACATAGGGCTTGTGGTTGAACATGTGCATACCTGTTTTGGTTTCAGAAACTAAGGATTAGGGGAAACAAAATCGGTAAGGTGTTGTTTCAGGGTGCGAAACAGGAAGCCGCGGTCTTCGCCGCATAACCAGCAATCAATACCCTGACTACGCCAAAACTGTTGCTGTTGCGGTGTGCGGGGATTAGCACAGAAACGCTTCCCTGCGGCGATACAGCGGCTGGCAAGTAAGCGGATGTGCATTTCAACATCAGGATGCGACGGTTGCGGGCCGAGCTGCATACTCATTGCCAGGTCCAGTGCTCCTTCCATCACCAGTGTCACTTGCGGAATACGCAGGATTTCATCGATGGCGTCAATGCCGGGCACCGTCTCAATCATGGGTACCAGCCACAACTTCTCATTCGCATGGCCGATGTAATCGCCGAGCGGCATCGTGCCAAAACCAGTGACACTGCCACCGGTGATGCCGCGCGTACCCAACGGCGGGAAGAACATCGCATCACAAAGCGCACTCACCTGTTGTGCATTTTCGGTACGTGCCAGCACAATGCCATGCGCACCCATATCGAGAATGCGGCCGGCGCGCGGAATGTCATCCACAGTGATACGCACCAGAGGAATACACCCCTTGAGTTGCCCCAGCTGAATGCAGTGGCTTAACAGTGTTTCGTTGTGTGGTAAGTGTTCCAGGTCAAGCAGAACGAAGTCATAACCCGCGGTAGCAATCATGTCGACAATAGTCGGATGCGGAACGGAGTTGAGGATGCCATACAGCGCTGATTGCGACTGCAGACGTTCATCAGGTGAAGTCAGAGAAATCATGCGAAACCCATTTAATAATGCTTATCGTTTGCATTATCATTACCATTCTGTCGATCTTTTTCAAATGATTTGACAAGAATAGTTAACTATATTCACTGTGTGACGGTGACTTATCTACCTTAACTTGTGTGGCTGGATTACCTGCACCCTAAGGTATCTCCCCGATATTTAGACGTAATTCCCCTTTAACGACGATAACGTGCATCAACATCACGTTAGAAAAACTTCAACAGCGGATTTTTCAAAAAGAGAAAAGATTAATGAGAGGCAAGTGGCTTTTACTGTTTTCTATCCTGCTTTGGCCTGTGTCCGGCATGGCACAGCCGGTCACCGTCACCGATCTTGCCGGGCGAAATGTGACGCTCAATGCCCCGGCAACACGCATCATACTGGCCGATAGTCGCATGTTACTGACGATGAGTTTGTTGCATCCTGGCGATGCGCTGAAAGGGATTGTGGCCTGGGACGATTCGTTAAAAACCCGTGCGCCCGATATGGCCCGCTACTTTGCTCGTCAATACCCACGGTTAAGCGATATTCCTGTATTTATCAATCCGTATCGCAGTACGTTCAGCGTTGAGCAGGCGATGACGTTAAAACCGGATTTGGTGGTCTTTGATATCGGTATCCTGGCGAAATTGCGCGGCGAAGGTACGCTGGCACTACTGGAAAAAAGTGGCATCCCGGTGATCTTTATCGACTTTCGCCACAAGCCACTGACCAACACACCGGTCAGTCTGCGCCTGCTGGGGACAGTGACCGGCGAAACCCAGAATGCCGAACGTTTTATTCAGCGCTGGAATCAATTGCTGGCGCGCACCCAGGAACGCGTTGCGGCAATCCCACAAGATCAGTGGCCTGGCGTGGTGTTTGAGAATCATGCAGGGATGAGCGGCATGAATTGCTGCGCGGTATTTGGTCGTGATAGTTTCGGCGAGTTCATTCCAGCCGCCGGTGGGCGCAACCTGATTGCCGATAAGGTGCCGCCACAAGGCGCGGACATTAGCCCGGAGTTGCTGATCGTTGCACGTCCGGATATTTATCTGATGAGTGGCGCGGACTGGAGCCAGCGCGGTAGGACGTCGCTGGCCGTTCCCCTCGGTTATGACGCGACGCGAGCAACTACCCTGCCACGTTTGCAGGCACTCATGCAGCGTCCCATGTTGAGTGTATTGCCGGTGGCAAACGGACATCGCGTCATGGCCATCTACCATCAATTCTACGACAGTCCATTCAACGTCGTGGCGCTGGAGGCAATGGCGAAACTGTTCCATCCGCAGTCATTTGCCGATGTGGATCCGCAAGCCGATCTTGAAGCACTCTATCGTGATTTTATCGGCATGCCCTATCGCGGCTTGTTTTTCATCCAGCTATAAACACTAAGCCCGCTCAGTACGAGCGGGCTTATCAGGTTTAGAATTTCACGCTAACACCCGCGGTCACTGAACGGCCTGGCGCCGGTTGGCGTCCCCACGGACTGGTATCAACGCCACGGAACCAGTAGTCACGATTGAACAGGTTGTTCACCCCAATATAACCATTCATTACCGTGCTGCCAGATTTATACAAATCGCGGCTCACTTGCGTGTTCCACACCCAGTAAGACGGCATCTCGCCAACCGAACCGGTGCTGTTTTCGCTTACCGAGTTTGCTGCATCAGCAAAGGATTTACTGAAGTAGTAACTCGCCAGTGATAACGTGGTACCGCGCCATTCATAGCTGCCATCCAGCGTCAGTTGGGTGCGGGAAGCATAGGGCACCTCTTTGCCACGGTTGACGCCATTACGCTGCTCAGCTTGCAAATAGGCATAACCGGCGTGCAGTTTCAGCCCGTCGACCGCTGCCGGGCTCCAGAAACCTTCCAGCTCCACGCCCTGATGACGAGTGCGACCAATGTTCAGGTAGCTGTCAGAGGTGCTGTCATAGGAAATCTGATCTTTATAATCGATACGATACAGGCCCGCATGCAGACTGAGGTTGTCCATGGGCGTGTAGCGCACGCCACTTTCATAGTTCCATGCCAGTTCTGAGCTGACATCCCCGCCCTTCACAATCTGTGTCACTTGCGCGGGACGCAAACTCTTTTGCATATCAGCATACAGGAACCACTCTGGTGCCAACTGATAGCCAACGGTCAACCCCGGCAGCCACTGTGTATCCGGCGAAGAAGTACGCTGGCCGCTCGTTTTATCCACATATTTTTCACTGACGTTCTCGTAGCGCATGCCTGGCGTAATGGTCAGGGTATCGCCAAACAATTTCACGGCGTTACTGATATACCCCGCCCAGGCTTTATCATCAAAATTCCAGTCGCGCGTCACCGTCGTGACCCCGGTCGCCAGCGCCTGCTGACGCACCTGATAGTCCACTTTTTCGCTGACGAAACGCCCACCGATGATCCATTGTTGGTTCACCTTGTCACCATCGACATCCAGGCTAATACGGGGCTCGGTACCCCATACTTTGAAATTACGTGGGGAGTTTTGCACGATATCGGCAGGCAGCGCCGGGTTGAAGTTCTGCCCCGGAATTTTACTCATCCCAACATGGAAATCACGGTCTGATTCATGACCGAAGAACATCCAGTTAAATTCCGCCGAATCGATGAAACCGAGCGATCCCAACTGCTGGTTGTATACCGCGCTGTATCGCTTCGTGTGGCCGTCATAATCATCATACGGACGAGTACTTTGACGGCGATCGCTCAGATAATCCTCAGTGGAAAGCGCACCGGCCAGATCGGCATGCGCGTCATAGTACTGATAAGAAAGATTTAACGTGGTGTCTTCATTGATATTCCACAGGCCGCGCACGCGGAAGTTCTGTACTTTACTGTCACTGTGCTCGCGGAACGAACTGCCTTTCACCTGGTTGGCCTCCACCTGCAGCCCGAAATCATCATTCAGCATGCCGCCAGTCCGTAGATAGGTATCCCACAGATTTCGCCCTTTGCCGTAGAAGGTAGCGCGCTCACCGATTTCATTTTCCCATTTCACAGGGATAGGCTTACTGATCAGGTTGATCACGCCGCCGACGTTATTCGGGCCATACTGCACCGCTGCACCGCCGCGCACTACGTCAATGCGGTCGATGGTAGAGAACGTCACCGGGAATAACGACATCCCTTCCTGACCGTAGGGTGCTAGCGCCAGCGGAATACCGTCCTCAAGGATCTGTGCGCGACCGCTACGGCTGTCATAAAGGCCGCGAACCGCGATCTGCGGCAACACGCCAGTGCCCGTTTCGTCCTGAATTTTCACGCCAGGAACGCGTTGTAACGCGTCATCCAGCGTGCGATTCGCGCCTTTCTGCAATTGGTCGTTGCTTATCACAGTCCGGCTACCAGCCCAGGTTTTCACCTCTTCGGCGCGCGAGTCCCCAAGCACGTTACCGGATACCACGATAGTTTGATCTGCTGCGTAAGCGAATTTTCCTGCCAGAATCACGGCGAGCGCCGAGGCTATCTTGTTATATTTCATCTTCAACCCTGAATGGTAATGTATGTAATTGGTAATGGTTTTGATTAACATTACCATTATCAAACAGAGGTTGACATATCCTTACGTTCAGTAAACTCATGTCAAGAATTTTTTTTGAACATTATTCTTCGATTAGCCAATATGATTTTTACAGAATGAGGATGGAAACCGAGGTTTTCCGCAGCCTGTAATGCCTTTGAGGGGAAATGTTCGATCTTTCAAAAAATATTCAAATTATTTGAATATCATGTGGAATTTTTTTGAATCTGACCTGCCATTTTAATTGCGCGGGAATTGATGTACCTAAAAGCATTCTGGACATTGCGAACAGTCATATTGTCAGTCAGTTAACGGTGTCAAATGATAATGATATTTTTATTAGCATAATCAAGGCTTTAAATAGAAATAGTATAAAACTCATCCTGATGGAAGCAATAGGAGGTCTGGAATCCGATGCAGCCTGCTATCTTCAGTCTGAAGATTTTGATGTTGTCGTCATTAATCCCCGACAGGCATGCACGACAGCAGGCAATCGGCATGTTTGGCGGTCTGGTGTCCGTTGCGGCGGCGGCAGGCCCGGTGCTTGGCGGTGTTCGGGTGGGGGATTTCGGCTGGCGCAGCATCTTTCTCATCAATCTGCCTGTGGGTCTGTACGGCATCTGTTCCGGTTACAGGCTGTTGCCTGCTGCCTTGCCATCCCGTTTACGGGCGCTGGATTTCACCGGCCAGGTTCTGGCGATGGCCACCCTGGGCTGTCTGAGCTGGGTCCTGATACAGCTCCCGGAACAGGAATGGGGCCAGAGTGCGCTACCGTTAATGCCGCTGGCATTTTTTCTCTTCGTAGGCAATCTGTCCGCCGGGCGGTTAATGCGGCGCTGGGGAATAAAAAAACAAATGGTCACAGGCCTTCTCGCAGGCAGCGCGGGTTATGCAGGAATGATATTGCTAAACGGACAGATAACCCTGTTGGTCTTTATCTCAATGGCCCTGCTCGCAGGTGGCGTGGCGTTTGCCGTACCGCCAATGACCGCAGTCGTACTTGCAGGCAGAACGCGGGACACAGCAGGTACCGCCTCAGCCATACATACCACTTTCAGGCAAACAGGTTCCCTGGTGGGCATCGCGCTGGCCGGGCTGATATTCTCATGCACGCAGGCCCCCATAACCGTACTGATGGGTTTATCAGCACTGGTACATCTGTTGCTAGCGCTGATGAATGCGGTGATGCATTCTGACATTCCCTAGTTTATCTGAATGTTCATTCCTGGCTGCTGCTGCGGTAGTCGTTATCCAGTTACGGAAGCGGCGACTTATCTTCTGTAATATGGCGAACTTCTTGTATACAAGGTAATACGCAATCAGTGAACTAATCGGCATTTCCTGCGGGACAATCAGCAAGCCCCTCTCCTGTTCTTCGCGCATAAGAGTAATGGGAACAAGTACGATACCTTTTATCTGGCTGAAAGCTGGCCGTATTGCCCGCAGACAGATGCGCCCTTCAGTGGTCAGTCCCGGACGGCGATGACTGCGAAAGAACAACGTGATTATCCCCCAAACGGGACTTGTGGTGAGTAAGCTGACATGGACCTCCTTCAGGCTAAAGCCTCACAGGGATAATCACCTCCTCCCGGGAGGTGGCTTAACGCTGACAATAAATAAGCGCGACTTCACGCCACGCTTTGATTTAAATGCAGAATACGTTTTCACTCGGTTACTGCGGAATAGGCGTCACCAACGGCTCGCCAGCAAAATAGGCGTTGACATTTTCCAGCACCAGACGCGACATCTCTTTGCGCGTCGCCCAGGTAGCACTGGCCATATGCGGCGTGACCAACACATTTGCCCGGTGTAACAATGCGTGCGGGACGTGCGGTTCGTCGCAGAAAACATCAAGACCGGCTCCCCCGAGTGTCCCCTCTTCGATGGCTTCAACTAGCGCTCGCTCATCGACGACCGATCCACGGGAAATATTGATCAGAATGCCTTCTGCGCCCAGAGCATTCAATACATCGCGATTAACGAGGCAGCGGGTTTCTGCACCACCGTTGGTACAGACCACCAGAAAATCACTCGCCCCGGCCAGCGATAGCAATGTCGCATGGAAGGTGTAATCCATGTCGGCAAGTGCTGCGCGATCCGTATAGGCGATCGACATATTAAATGCAGCCGCGCGTTTGGCGATAGCACGCCCAATACGCCCCATGCCAATAATGCCTAACCGCGCTCCTGAGACTTTGCGGGTCCAGGGATAACCTCCCTTCTGCCATGCCCCCTGTTCGATAAAGCGTTGTGCTCCAGGGATCTGGCGTGACGTTGCCAGTATCAACCCCATGGCCAGGTCGGCGACGTCATCCGTCAATACGCCGGGGGTATGGGTCACAGCGATCTCACGTTCTCTTGCTGCGGCAACATCAATACCGTCATAGCCAACACCAAAGTCGCTGATAAGTTCAAGGTTAGGTAGCCGTCCCATAAATTCGCGACTGACCACGGCTTCGCCGTTAGTAAGTACTACACGAAACTCGGCGGCCAGCCGGTCAAACTCCCCTGCGGCCATGTCGTTGTATTCATACACATCGTATAGCGCGTTCAGTTGTGCATTCAACTGATCTGGCAGCGATGCCTGCTTCAATATTTTCTGTTTAACCGCGATATTCTTCATAACAAGACCTTAGTGTTGCGATAATGACGAGGCTGACGATTTTGTCGCTATTACTTTAGCCGGACGGCCAACATAGATACCGACGATGCCGCCGATAACCAGTGCCGTAGCAATGATCAATAAGCCATAATGGAAACTGCCGGTGACATCCTTTATTTTCCCCAGCAATGGCGGCAATCCCAGACCGGCAAAGTTGGCAATGGCATTAATGAAAGCGATAGAAGCCGCCGCAGCAACACCCGCTAATTTTTCGGTCGTTACCGCCCAGAATATCGGGGTCAGCGCGAAGTTAAAGCCGACGGTCAATACCAGCATAATATAGGCAACAAAGAGGTTACTGGTATATATCGAGGCAGCCAGCAGTAAGCCGGAAATAATTAACGGCACCCCCAGATGCAGCGAGCGCTCTTTGGTAAGATCTGAATGGCGTCCATTCACGTACAT
Organism: Rahnella sp. RFA10(1/100); assembly: GCF_004195115.1. Taxonomy (NCBI): domain Bacteria; kingdom Pseudomonadati; phylum Pseudomonadota; class Gammaproteobacteria; order Enterobacterales; family Yersiniaceae; genus Rahnella; species Rahnella sp. RFA10(1/100). The sequence continues at coordinate 44,988 of NZ_SEWR01000001.1, read as the reverse complement.
AAAGATCGCGGCAAAGGCAAAAGGAATGGCCGACAAAACGCTAATAACAAAATTACTCTGTTCTGTAGCCACACTTTTAATAATGAGCGGCAGGAAGAGTGTAATACCAATTGAGCAAAATGCTTGCAGGAACCACACCAGACTCAACATCAATACCACTTTATTCCTGAGCGCACTGGCCCATGAATGATGTTTCCCTACTTCTACGTCACTATTCTCTTGTTGTAACCGGGTGTTCAGCCATTTTTTCTCGTCCGCACTCAACCAGGTGGCATGATTTGGCGTATCCGGCAGACGTAACAGAACCAGACAGCCGAGAATGATGGCCGGGATGCCTTCCATCGCAAACAGCCAGCGCCAGCCCGCGATATCGGCAATGCCGTGCATATTGAGAATACTGCCGGAAATCGGTAATCCAATCACTGACGCCAGCACCGATCCCATATAAAAGAACGACATGGCACGGGCGCGGTTGCTCTTGGGAAACCAGCAGGAGATATAGTAGATAATCCCCGGTGTAAACCCGGCTTCTGCCATACCCAGCAAAAAGCGCATCACATACAATTGTGTCGGCGTATGGACCAGTGACATCCCGGCGCTGACAACCCCCCAGGTAATCATGATGCGCGCAATCCAGATGCGTGCACCAACCCGCGTCATAATGACGTTACTGGGTATTTCAAAAATAATGTAGGAGATATAGAACATACCGACACCCAGGCCATACATACTGGCAGACAAGCCTAAATCGGCATTCATTTGCAGTGCCGCAACGGATATATTGGTTTTATCCAGATTGGCAACAAAGTAGCAAATAATAATAAAAGGTATTATTTTTGCGTTTAATTTTTTTAGTGTTGTAGAGCACAGATCGATGTTCATTATTATCACCTTAATGAGTCTGTCCCTGGTGTCAGGGCATAAGATGGCCATCCCACCTAATGTGGATTAAAAAACAAATACGGATATATCGATATTATTATTAATTGCTTTATTGATATGGTTTTACTTGTTATCTCTGTTACTTAAAATATATAGAACAGGTTACCATTCGGCGACAGCACCATCTTCATAACGCCAAATTGGGTTGCGCCAGTCAGGGGCATTCTTACTGCGCTCAATCACCAACTCCTCATTAATTTCAACGCCCAGTCCGGGTTTATTCAGCGGATAGAAATAACCATCCGTCATGGTAAAATCTTCTTTATTAATGACATAATCCAATAATTCGGCACCCTTATTATAATGGATACCCATACTCTGCTCCTGGAATACCGCATTACGCGCCACAAAATCCAGATGCAGGCAAGAAGCCAGTGCGATCGGCCCCAACGGACAATGCGGTGCCAGCGAAATATCGTAAGACTCTGCCATCGCCGCAATTTTAAAGCATTCCGTGATCCCACCCGCGTGCGACAAATCCGGCTGGATAATGGCTAAACCACCGTCGGCCAATACACGTTTGAACTCAAAGCGCGAGAACATACGTTCACCGGCAGCAATGGGAATATGTGTCTGAGCAGCCAGACGAGGGTAGTATTCTGCCTGTTCGGCCAGTACCGGTTCTTCGATAAATAGCGGACGGTAAGGTTCGAGCTCTTTGATCAGAATCTTCGCCATAGGTGCATTGACACGGCCATGGAAGTCGAGTCCGAACTCAATGCTGTTACCGAATGCTTCACGTATTTGCGCCACGACGGCGACGGCGACGGCATCGTCAACTTTACGTGAATTGTCTATCATGCCCATTTCTTCGCAGCCATTGAGTTTAAAGGTATCAAAACCAATGCCTTTCAACTTTTTAATGCCTTCAATCACATCTGCCGGGCGGTCGCCGCCAACCCAACTGTAGGCTTTAATCTTATCGCGAACCAGACCACCGAGCAGTTGATAAACAGGAACGCCCAGGGCTTTGCCCTTAATGTCCCACAGTGCCTGATCGATACCGGAAATCGCGCTCATCAGAATCGGCCCACCGCGATAAAATCCACCGCGATAGAGGGTCTGCCAAATGTCATTGATGCGCGCCGGATCCTGTCCGATCACATATTCAGACAGCTCATGCACAGCAGCCTCCACACTGCGGGCACGGCCTTCAACAACCGGTTCTCCCCAACCGACAATGCCTTCATCAGTTTCTATTTTCAGGAACATCCAGCGCGGCGGTAGCCGGTAGGTGGTTAGTTTGGTCACTTTCATCGGGTTGATTCCTTATAAGCTTTAACAAAGGCGTTAGCTTGTTGTGTCGTACGTTCAACAGACTGTCCGGCACGGTAGAGATCACTTCCCAACCCTGCACCGATGCAACCGGCATTAAGATAGAGATGTAAATTTTCAGGAGTGATCCCCCCCACGGCAAAGACCGGAATTTCTGGCGGTAGCACCGCTTTCAACGCTTTGATGTAATCCGGTCCAAATGCGTTAGAAGGAAAGATTTTCAGCGCCTGAGCGCCCGCATCCAGTGCATTGAAGGCTTCCGTCGCGGTCGCGCAACCAGAGCAAACGGTCATGCCATACCCCACAGCCCGACGAATCACTTCCGGCTGAATATTAGGGGTGACCACCAGACGGCTACCCATTGCATTCAGTTCATCAACTTGCGCAGATTGTAAAACCGTCCCGGCACCAATCAGCGCCCGATGCCCAAACTCTTTCACCGTTTCACTGATGCTGCGCTGCCAGTCAGGCGAGTTGAGTGGGATCTCCACTGCATCAAAACCTGCCTCCAGCAATACTGTCACATGCGCCTGAACGTCTTGTGGTGTGATACCGCGCAGAATGGCGATTAACGGAAGCTTAGTATTCCAACTCATTGATAATACTCCTTATACCTGTCTGGAAAGCGCGATCGCCTTCCAGCGTTTGCCAGGACAGTCCGGCAAACTTCAATGCCTGCTGGTAACGTGCGGTCAGTTTGGGACTCCCAATTAAGGTGATGGGCTGATCGCCAGTGATGCCGTATTGCCGCTGCATTTGCGACACTTCATTGCCGATCAACAACCCCGATAGCCATTCACTGACGGCGCTTTTATCTAATTGCCCTAACACATGCGCCGCGCGGGTCTCAAAAAGACTACGAATAATGTTGGTTTCTTTGAAACCACTCTCCAGCCCTTGCTGGAATACCGCCGGATTCGCCTGTTGCTCAGTCAGCCCGATACCAATCAGCGAATGGTGCATCAGCAAATGGTGGAGTTCACCTGTCATGACGGTGCGGAAATCAACAATCTCGCTACCGTCCATCTGTACCCATTTACTGTGCGTTCCCGGCATCAGATAAAGCGAAGCCGGACATTCTGTATAAGCACCGATTAACTGTGTTTCTTCACCGCGAATGACATTGCAATTACCCTCGCTGACCACACTCAGACCGGGAATAATCCACGCGTTGAACGGTGTAGCCTGCTCCACCCGTGTTAACTGTCTGGACAAATCAGTCAGCCGCGTCGGGCAAGGCAGATAAGGCACCGTCATCCATCCTGCGTTGCTGCCAACCATTCCAGCCATCAGAACCGGCACCTGATGAGCTTGCCAGGGTAAAAGTGTGTCGCGGAAAACCTGTTCAGGAGTACGGCCATTGAGCCGGGTAACCCCCGCTTCTGACTCCAGGTGATCGGTACATTCACCGTTCAGGTAGAGCCAGGCGCGCAAGTTGGTCGAACCCCAGTCAATGGCGATATAACTTTCTCTCATGTAATATCCTTCAGCCTTTTGGTCGAGCTGGCGATCATTGTCAGTGCCGCCTGTTCTGCTGCATCTGCGTTCTGATGCCGTATCGCATCGTACAGATCCTGATGCTCCTTCAATGTGCGCGGCATGTTGGCTTCATCGGCCATATAGGTCCGTTCAAATACGGCACGCTGCAAGGAACTTATCGCCACACTGAGTTGTTGCAGCACCGGGTTATGCACCGACGCCAGTACCGCTTCGTGAAAACGGATATCAGCCTCATTGAATGCGTCACGATTTTGGTGATCGGCGATCATATCGTTAAGTGCCTTTTCAATAACCGCTAATTCGCTGGAGGTCGCCCTTTCCGCAGCCCAACGGGCAATGACCGGTTCAACCAGATTACGCACCTCGCTCATCGCCGGGATCAGCCGCGGGTCATAATCATTCGCCAACGACCACTGCAAAACATCGGTATCCAGATAATTCCACTGGTTGCGTAAAGCCACAAAAGCACCGCGATAACGCTTTATCTCCACCAGCCGTTTCGACATCAACGAGCGAAGCACTTCACGAATGATGTTCCGTGACGTCTGGAACTCTTCGCACAACTCGGTTTCCGCTGGCAATGCAGACCCTGGGGCATATTTGCCACTGACGATTTGCTGCCCTATCTCGAGAATAATGCGATCGGTTTTGCTCAACTCCTGGCTACTCATAGAGGCTCCACAAAAGAATAAAAGGAAAAGTTGCCGGGTACTTTACCTGTATCGCGCCTATGCGTCGCAAGATCACCGTACGATTCACAACTATTGTTCTTAATTTTCATGAAAATTGTAGTACAATTTATTAAACACGTACTGCAATACAGATCACAAAACGGACAATGCCTTGCGATTTTGCTGAATAGGATGGGTTAGCACGAAGGACGTTTCTGATTGGAGGAAAATGAGTATGAGGTCTGTACTGGTCAACAAAAACTGGCTACGGCTTTAGAGTTTTTCCAGAACAATCTTTCTGATTCATTCGGCGTCAAACCACCATTATATTGATGGGGTCTGAGCTGGCTGTAATATCCTGTGATGTAATTCGTTATTGCCGTGCTGGCTTGGCTAAAATTCGCGTAGCCATTATGTAAGCACACCTGTTTTAGTTCCACGCACGTTTGAGATATCCTGGATGAGATCAGGATGCTTACCGCCCCCCTTACTCCCCTACTTTGCTGATTTGATAATAGCCGTTCTGTTTATACGCCTCTCACTCAATAAGGCGAAAATCCCGGCTGCGGCCACGATTGACGCACCGGCCAGCGTAGAAGATGATGGAAAACTGTCGAGGAACAGAAAACCAAGCATCATCGACCAGACCATCGTGGTGTAATCAAAAGGCGCCAGCAGCGACGCATCGGCGTAACGCAGGCTCAGCGTAATCAGGATCTGTGCCATTCCACCAAAAAATCCGCAACCGATGAGCAGTAAAAGCTGCAAGGTAGTCGGGATTTTCCAGCCGAAGAAAATCGTCGCCAGACCAATCAGCATGGTCATCAGCGAGAAGTAGAAAACGATCGCGCCCGGTCTTTCGATGCCATTTAAAAAACGGATTTGCACCGAAGAGACGGCCGTACACATCGCCGCCAGCAGCGCCAGAATCACGCCCAGCCCCGCTGAAACCTGCTTAACACTGCCCGACAGCAGCGAACCGCTGTCTGTCAGATGCGCCCACAGCATGACGATAATGCCGGTGAAACCGATGCCCACCGCCAGCCAGCGGGCTGCGTGAACATTTTCACGCAGTAAAACCGCGGCCATGACCACCGTAAATAGCGGCGCGGCGTAGCTTATCGCCGTGGCATCCGCCAGCGAGATATACACTAACGCCAGATAGTTAAAATACATTCCACCCGTGCCGGAAAAACCGCGAATTAAATGGCCGAATATATTCTTCGTTTTAATTTGCGGGGAAACAGGGCCCTGCAATTTGAGCCAGATCAGCAGCGGGAATAAGGCAACGAAAGAGCGAAAAAATATCACTTCTCCGGTAGGTATATTTCCGCCTAACCCTTTCACGCAGGCCAGCATTAATGTGGCACACAGGGCTGATAATATTTTTAGCGAAATACCCATTCTGGCGTTCATTATTAACCTTCGTTCCTGGTGAGCAGCGGGATGAATCTGTCCGCTATTCTGGCAGAGCTGCCTTTTTCCCGGTCATACAAAAAGCGTATCGCCATACAGGGTTTACTTCTTATACAACGCCAGGGTGAGCTTATATAGTCGGGCTGACTCATAAAGAAACCGCAGCCAGTTTTGCTCACAGTGAGCCAGGGGAAGTTGTCGTCACACACTGCTAATTAAAAAATCCCGGAGAATGAATGATGAAACTGAAGTTACTGTCTTGTTCCTTGCTGGCGTTGCCACTGATGGCGGCCTTTTCCTCTGCGAAAGCGGATGTTCTTTCTGATATTCAGGCACGCGGTTCACTCAATTGTGCCGTGTATTCCGATGTGCCGCCGTTCTCGTCGCCGGATCCGAAAACGCGCCAGCTTGCGGGCATGGACGTCGATTTATGTACGGCGTTAGCCAAACAGATGGGCGTAAAACTCAATCTGATGCCGACGTCTATTGAGGCGCGCATTGCGGTGATCGCCACTGGGCGCGCCGACGTGCTGATTGCCAATCTGGCGTATACCAAAACTCGCGGCCAACAGATTCAGTTCAGCGACCCGTATTATGTGGCGAAAGAAGTGCTGGTGGTGAAAAAGCCCAACGTCGATAAAACTCGTGCGGATTTTAAAGGCAAACGCATCAGCGCCACCAAAGGCACAACGTCTGAACAATCGATTTATCTGGCAGGCGCAAAAGCCGTAACCTTCCAGGATGCTGCGTCGGCCTTTCTGGCGCTGGAACAGAATAAAGCGGTGGGCTTTGTGACCAACACCATGACCGCCATCAAAATGATTTCTCAGGCCGGAAAAGACGGCATTGAACTGGGGATGATCAAAGAGCCGATGGCGCTGGAGCCGATTGGCGTCGGCATGAAAAAGGACGAACCGGCATTGCTGGCGAAGGTTAACAGCAGCCTGAAAGCGATGGATGACGACGGCACCATCGATAAAATCTGGGATACCTGGATCGGGCCAAATACCAAATACAAAATGGTGCGCGAAGACAAAGTACAGCCGCTCTCCAGCCTTAAATTCGAACCTCTGGAATAACCGATGATCACTGCGTCGCACGAGGCGCCTTCCCGCGCCTCTTTTATTCTTGCCAGTCAGGGCGACAACATCAAAATCTCCACCATCGGCAGCCGTGCATGGCTGATTGAAGCGCCAGGAGATTTCGACCTGCCCGCTCAGCGCCGCATCTGGTCACTGGCGGTCGCATTGCGTGCGCGTAATGATATCGAATCACTGATCCCCGGCGTGACCAATCTGCTGGTGCTGTTTCGCCAGACACCGGCAGATTACGACGCCACCTTTGCCCTGCTGGTGGCCGCCTGGGAACAGGCACAGGCCGTACATCCGCAAGGCAAACTGATTGAAATTCCGGTGATTTACGGCGGCCAATATGCCACCGATCTGGACGCGGTTTGCCAGCATACCGGGCTTTCGCCACGCGAGGTCATCCATCGCCATTCCGAGGGTTGCTACACGGTGTTTTCACTGGGCAGCGCACCGGGTTTTGGCTATCTCCACGGGCTGGATCCGTCTCTGGCCACGCCGCGTAAAAAAGTCCCCTCGCTGAATATGCTCAAAGGCACCGTGACCATCGGCGGCGCACAGACCGGGATTTCCGCGCTGACCGGGCCAAACGGCTGGAACGCCATCGGATTCGCCGAACTGACGCTGTTTGACCCGCAGGCGGAGAATCCTGCACTCATGGCACCGGGGGACAGCGTGCGCTTTCTGCCAGAAAGGATTGAATTGTGACTGAACCAGCCGTGATTGAAATAGTGAAAACCGGCCCGCTGAATACCGTTCAGGACGCGGGCCGCAACGGATTTCGGGATATCGGCGTGTCCGTCAGCGGCGTGATGGATCCGCTGGCGTTTCACGCGGGCAACATCATGCTGGGCAATGACGAAAACGCCGCCTGCATTGAAGTGCAGATGTTTCCGTTTAAGGTCCGGTTTCTCGCCGATACCAGCATTGCCATCACCGGCGCAGATTGCCGCACGAAGCTCGACGGTACAGATCTTCCGCCCTGGTGGGCGTGTTCCGTCCGCGCAGGGCAGGAACTGGAAATGCAGTTCCCGCGTTACGGTGCGCGCAGCTATTTGTGCGTCGCCGGAGGCATTGACGTCCCGGTCGTTATGGGCTCGCGCAGTACCGCGCTGCGTGGTGGTTTTGGTGGTTTAGACGGACGACCACTGGAGAAAAACGATCGCCTCGCGGCGGGTAAAACCACCGCATCTCCCCTGCCTGCGCAAGGTATGGGCATCGAGCCGCCGGAGATCGCGCTGGCAAACGTATTCCCGACCAGCACTGAGGGATGCGTGCAACTGCGGGCTATTCCCGCCGGAGAATACACGCTGTTTGAAGCCGATCTTCCCCGCTTCTGGTCGCAGCCGTGGAAAGTGTCCCTGCACAGCAACCGCACCGGTTACCGCTTATCCGGCGCGCCGGTCACGCCCTCGAAAGTCATCGAAATGCGTTCATACGGTTTAGTCCCCGGCATCGTTCAGGTTCCGCCTGCCGGCGAGCCGATCATTCAGCTGGCTGACGCCAATACCGCCGGAGGCTATCCGAAAATTGCCGGAATTATTGAAGAAGACTTATGGCGCCTGGCGCAGGTTCAGCCCGGTCAGAGCATTCAGTTGGTCAAAAGCGATGCACGCGAAGCCATTGCTGTTGCAGCGCAGATCAGCCAGTGGCTCACCCGCCTGCGCGATAGCGTTATGCCGGTGAAGAAAATCATGGGGGTTTAAAACGCCCTATGGATGAAACAGAAAACGGGCCAGAACAGGCCCGTTTTTTTATGCTTCTGACTCAGACGTTATGACTTCAGCTCCGCACAAAACTCTGCTATCCGGTCGCAGCCGTCTTGCAAAACTTCCATGCTGGTCGCATACGAAATGCGGAAATACGGACTCATGCCGTAGGCCGCGCCCTGCACGGTGACGACGTGTTTTTCTTCGATCAGCGCCATCACGAAATCGGCATCGCTATTGATGTGACGCCCGCCTGCGGTGGTTTTCCCGATGCAGCCTTCAATGTTCACGAACAGATAGAACGCACCCTGCGGTTTATGACAGCGCAGTTCATGCACGGATGTTAACCGCTCCAGCACGTAATCGCGGCGCTGGCGGTAGATTTCGGCGCGCTCTTTCAGTAAATCCTGCGGGCCGTTAAGCACCGCGACCGCCGCTGCCTGCGTGAGCGTGGTGACGCCACCGCTGTTTTGCGTGTTCACGTTACTCATGGCTTTAATCAGATCTTGCGGACCGCCGCAAAAACCTAAACGCCAGCCGGTCATGGAATAGGCTTTCGACACGCCGTTGACCGTCAGCACGCGATCGAGCAAACGCGGTTCCACTTCGGCCAGCGTATAAAACGTCACGTCGTCATAAATCAGATGTTCGTAAATGTCATCAGTCAGGATCCACACGCCCGGATGGCGCAGCATCACCTCGCCCATCGCCTGCAATTCCTGGCGGGTTGCCACGGAACCGGTCGGATTGCTCGGGTAATTCAGCAGCAGCCACTTGGTTTTCGGCGTAATCGCCGCGTCGATGTCCTGCGGATACGGCTTGAAATTGTTCTCCTCCGGGCAGGCCACCGGCACCGGAATACCGCCCGCGAATTTGACGATATCCGCATAGCTAATCCACGACGGCGTCGGGATCACCACTTCATCGCCCGGATTAATCGTCGCCAGCATCGCGTTAAAAATAATTTGCTTCGCGCCGCCTGCGGTGAGGATCTGGCTCACGTCGTAATTCAGGTTGTTATCGCGCTGAAATTTACGCGCAATGGCCGCCCGCAGCGCCGGGGTTCCGTCGGTTGGCGGATAACGGGTATCACCGCCGAGCGCGGCGGCGTAGGCGGCTTCCGTGGCATGAGGGGGCGTCGGAAAATCCGGTTCACCGGTAGAAAGCGCAATGACGTTCACGCCTGCGGCTGCGAGGTCACGGGCCTTTTGCGTCATGGCGACGGAGGCAGAAACAGAGACATTTTTTAAGCGATCGGCGATATCAGGCATGGTCCTGGGGTTCCATTGTTTTTATCGAACGTAAAAAGACGGACAGCGATGAGGCACTTCAGGGGAAAGAGTAATGAGGAACGGACCGCGCCGACCAATAGCGCTTTGTTGTGGTGACATAACACAAAACAATGGCTGAACGCGCAAATCAGGCAATTTGCACCGGCGCAGTGCAGGCGGGAATTTTCATTATTCGGGAGGCTGCGCAAAGGCAGAAAACATCCGGCTATACAGTGAATAAATCGGCGGGTAAATCAGAAGGAAAACCGGATATCGGACATAAATCAGCCTGTTAGTGCGTGTTGGCACTCATCTTGCTTCATACACATTACTTATAACACCACTTGTTTCCGTGATGAGGATGCCATCGTGAATCTCCGCCGCCTTAAATATTTTATTAAGATTGTCGATGTGGGTAGCCTCACTCAGGCCGCAGATATCCTGCACATTGCACAGCCTGCGCTCAGCCAGCAACTCGCGACGCTGGAAGGCGAAGTGAATCAGCAACTGCTGATCCGCACCAAACGCGGCGTGACGCCGACCGAAGCGGGCAAGATTTTGTATATCCACGCGCAGGCCATTTTGCGCCAGTGCGATCAGGCCCAGAGCGCGATTGACGGCTCGGCGCTGGCACTTTCGGGCAGCGTTTCTGTCGGGCTTGCGCCGGGCACCGCCGCACAGCAACTGGCATTGCCGCTGATGGAAGAAGTCCACCGGCAATATCCGGGCATCGTATTGTATTTCAATGAAAACTTCGGTACCACGCTCAGCGAGCTGATCATGAATGGCCGGATGGATATGGCGGTGATTTACGGCAACCGGGAAATTCACGGATTACGGTTTATACCGCTGATGAAAGAAGAGTTGTATTTCGTCTGCCCGCACGCGCTGAGCAAACCGCTGAAATCCGTCAGTCTGGCGCAGGTGGCAAAGTATGACCTGTTCCTGCCGCGCATTTACAACATCATGCGTAAAGTCATCGACGACGCGTTTATCCATGAAGCAGTGACGTACCGCGTGAAATGCGAAATCGAATCGCAAACCACCCTCAATGCCGCGCTGGCGGCGGGTTTAGGCTGCACGATCATGCCGGAATCCGCCGCCCGCGCGATGCTCAAAGCCTCGGGTTCGTGGATGGCGAAAATTGATAAACCGAATATTCAGGCGGCGCTGTCATTTTGCATGTCCGACCATCTGCCGCTGTCCCAGCCCGCCGAAGCGGTCAAAGCGATTTTACTGTCGCTGATGGCCAGCCGCACGGTGGATAACCGGCCACTGACGCTGGTGGGGTAATAAGCACACCTTATTACCGCAAAGCGAAATCCTCTTTCCTGACGTCGGCAGTGACACGATAGAGTGCTTTTACCGCCCGCAAAGCGGGTCGTTTTGTCGTCGTTATTGCGCGGGGACACTCTCTCTTCGACGGGAAGGATATGGAAAAAAAAGCACCAGCACTCAGCGAGTTGCGAGATATCGCACGAAAGATGCGTACGTCCGGCCTGAGCCAGATTGAACTCAGCGGAAACGGCTTTCGGATCAGCATGAAATACGCGCCAGTCTCCCCCGCCATTTTGCCATGCCGCATGCCGGACGAAACGCCTGCGCTTCCCGTGCTGACCGCTCCCGACGCGGTGTGTGCACCTTTCCCCGGCATTGTGTTGTTACGGCATCCGCTCAACAAAATTCCGTTCACACAACCGGGTGAAAAAGTCGGGAAAGATGCGCTGCTCGGCCTGCTGAAAGTCGGCGTGATTTATCTGCCGCTGCGCAGCCCGGTGCAGGGCGTGGTGGAATCCCTGTTCGTGGAAGACGGTGACTGCGTTGAATACGGCGCGGAGATTTTCACTTTACGCCGCGAGGAGCTGGCCGCATGAAATACATCGATTTAAACGCCGATATCGGCGAAGGCTTTGGCGATTACACCATCGCCGACGACGCCGCGCTGATGCCGCTGATCACCTCCGCCAACGTGGCCTGCGGGTTTCACGCGGGGGACGCGGTGATTATGGCGAAAACCGTCGCGCTGGCGAAAAAGTATCAGGTGGATCTCGGTGCGCACGTCGGATTTCCCGATTTGTCCGGGTTTGGCCGCCGCCGGATGCACATCGAACCGGAGGTGATGGCGCATTACGTCACCTATCAGCTTGGCGCGCTTTCTGCTTTTGCGAAAGCGGCGGATTACCCGCTGACGCACATGAGTTTCCACGGTGCGCTGGGCAATATGGTGTCCGAAGACGCCCGGCTGGCGCGGGTGTTATTGCAGGCGGTGAAGAATTTCGATGCACAAATGATCATCAGCACGATGCCCGGCAACGCCGTCGAACGCATGGCGCGGGCGCTGGATTTGCCGGTGATTGGTACGTTTCTCGCCGACCGCGCCTATGAAAGCAACGGCCTGCTGGTCAGCCGGACGCTGCCGGGCGCGGTTATTCATGACAAAGAGCAGGTACGCGCGCGCATCCGGCAGTTGCTGCGCGAAGGCACGGTGCAAAGCATCGACGGCGCGACGTTGCCGGTGGATGCGACATCGATTCTGGTTCACGGCGATACGCCGGAATCCCTCGAAATGGTGCATACGCTGCGGGAAATTATTGCCGAAATGGACATCGCGCTGATGCCGCCAGCCCGGCAACGCCGCCAGATGGCACGGTAAAACACGCTGTTATAAGCCCCTCTTATCGCCTCACACGGTTTATGTCTTATACCGTCTGAGAATTACTGGATACAGTCAGAAAACACCCACCGGCAGAACATGATGGAGCCGGAGGTTTAACAGGAGAGTCGCAATGCCATTTTCAGATTACAAAACCGCGCTGGTGACCGGCGCATCGGCCGGCATGGGTGAAGCCATTGTCGAACGCCTTTGTCAGGAAGGGATCACCGTTCATGCCGTCGCGCGCCGCGCCGATCAGCTGGCCGCCCTCGCCGCCCGCACCGGTTGTATTCCGCATGCGCTCGACGTCAGCGACCTCGACGCGGTGACGCGCCTGTGCAGCGAGATCAGCGTGGATATTCTGGTGAACAACGCCGGGGTTTCCCGTCCCGGCTCTATCCTGAGCGCCGATGAAGAATCCGTGGATACGCAGGTGGATGTGAATCTGCGCGCCGTTTTGCATCTTTGCCGCCTGCTGGTACCGGGCATGATGGAACGCGATCGCGGCCACGTCATCAACATCACCTCGATTGCCGCGATTTATAACTTCGGCGGCAACTCGATTTATCACGCCACCAAAGCCGGAGTTCACGCCCTGTCACGCCAGCTACGCGTTGACTGCTACGGCAAGCGTGTGCGCATCACTGAAATCTGCCCGGGCCGCGTGGCGACTGATATTTTCGGCAATGTTTCCGGCGATCACGAAGAAGCCCGCCGCCGTTTCATTGACGGTTTTGAACTGCCCGAAGCCAAAGACATCGCCGATTGCGTGGCGTTTGCCGTTTCTGCGCCGATTGCCGTCAACATCGGCAACATCGAAATCACCCCGACGTTGCAGGTTCCCGGTGGCCTTTCCACCATGCGCCCCGGCGAAGGTCTGTGATCTTTTTCCTATAAACCCACAGTACAACCATTCAGGAGGGTGAAAATACGATGACGCTCGATTTCAGCAAAGTCCTGACCGGTCAGTTCGGGCAGATGATCGTCGATGGCATGGTTGTCACCCTCAAGCTGGCGCTGGGGTCCTGGCTGCTCGCGATGTGTATTGCCCTGCTGCTGGTCGTCATCCGGCTGACGCACAAACGCGCCGCCGAATATTTCGTCCGCGCCTATGTGTCGTATCACCGCAATGTACCGACGCTTATTCAGCTGATGATGTGGTATTTCGCCATTCCGACGCTGCTGCCGGAATCTGTGCAGATGTGGATTAACGATTTCAACGCCGAGTTTCTGTTCTCGATGTTTGCGCTCGGATTGTGTCAGGCGGCGTATTTCTCTGAAGACATCCGCAGCGGATTACGCGCTATTCCTGAAGGGCAAACCGAAGCATCACGCGCGCTGGGCATGAGTTACACCCGATCGCTGCGTTCGGTTATTTTACCGCAGGGCATCCGCAACGCGCTGCCCTCGCTGCTCAACCACACCGTTTTACTGTTCAAAAACACCAGTCTGGCTATGGTCATTGGCGTAGCTGAACTGACTTACGTGACCCGTGATATTGAAAACCAGACGTTCCGGACTTTCGAATCGTATCTGGTGGCCTCCGCCGGTTATCTGTTCTTCTCTCTGCTGCTGATGGGTGCTGGCGCATTGCTGGCCCGCCGGTTCCAGCGGGCCTACGCGAGGTAATCACATGCTCGAGATGTTCACGATTTTGCACGACAACGGGATGCTGTTCCTGATGGGGCAATACCCGCAGGGGCCACTGGGCGGGATACTTTGTACATTACTGATTTCCCTGCTGGCCGTTTTGTTTGCACTGCCGGTGGGTATTCTGCTCGGGCTGGCGCGTTTATCGCCTTTCCGCTGGCTGAGCTGGCCCGCTGCCTGCTGGGTCTACGGCTTACGCGGCATTCCACTGCTGATGGTGGTGTTCTGGACGTATTTCTGCGTTCCACTGTTAATCGGTCACAACATCAGCGGCTTCAGCACTATGCTGTGTACGCTGGTGATTTATGAAAGTGCGTATATCGCCGAGATCGTGCGCGGCGGCATTCAGGCGCTGCCGGGCGGCCAGTACGAAGCGGCGCGCGCTTTAGGGATGAGTTATTTCAAAACGCTGCGTCTGATTATTCTGCCGCAGGCGTTATACAACACGCTGCCAAGTCTGGTCAGCCAGTTGGTTTCTATCATTAAAGACAGCACGCTGGGTTACGTCATTAACGTGCCGGAGCTGACCTTTGCCGCTAATCAGGTGAATAACCAACTGCTGACCAAACCTTTTCAAGTCTTCGCGATTGTCGCGATTGGCTATTACATCATCTGTTTCAGCCTGACGTGGCTGGCCAATAAGCTTGAAGCCCGTATCACGCGCAAACGACAGAACCGGATGCCGGAAGCGGAGAAAATGACGAAGGCTCCACTGCTGAAGACTCAACCATAATAAGGAACGACGATGCGACCGATGATCTTATTTAATCAGGTTAATAAATGGTATGGCGAATATCAGGCGCTGACCGACCTGAGTGCAGAAATTAGAAGTGGTGAAGTCGTAGTGGTTTGCGGACCGTCCGGCTCGGGCAAATCAACGCTGATCCGCACCGTCAACCGGCTGGAACCTATTGAAGAGGGCCAGATCCTGTTCGATGGCATGGATATTCATGGCACCAGCACCCGCCTGAACCAGTTGCGCACGCGTATCGGTTTTGTCTTTCAGAACTTTAATCTTTTCCCGCACGTTTCGGTGCTGGACAACATCATGATGTCGCCGGTAAAGGTGCTCGGCGTGAAACGTCAGGAAGCACGCAAGCACGCTGGTGAACTGCTGGAACGTGTCGGATTATCACACAAAGCCAATGCCTATCCGGCACAGCTTTCCGGCGGGCAGCAGCAACGTGTTGCCATCGCCCGGGCATTAGCCATGAAACCGCCAGTGATGCTGTTTGATGAACCGACGTCGGCGCTTGATCCGGAAATGGTCGGTGAAGTCCTGAATGTGATGCGCAGTCTTGCACGTGAAGGTATGACCATGATGTGCGTCACACACGAAATGAATTTTGCCCGCGACGTGGCGGACACAATCTGGTTTATGGATCAGGGGAAAATTCTGGAAAAATCCAAACCGGAAAACTTCTTCAATCATCCGCAACACCCACGTGCCAGGAAGTTTTTAAGTGACTTATTGCACCATTAATTATTTAGAGAAGCCCGCTTAAGGAAACTTAAGCGGGCTTTTTGGTTTTCATAAAACTGAACGAACCTTTGTATCATTTAAATTCAACGAGCTAGCGTGAAAAGTCTTCCCGATGCATGTTCAGTTTTCCCTCCGCATCGGGAGAATTTGGTCGTCAGATTTGGGTCATTTCAGTTCGATTATGGAGTGACTAATCTGCTGCGTCGGGGTTGCCCATACTCTTTGCCACGAACGCTCTTAGTCTGCAGCCTTCCATTCAGAAAGCATTTTAAGGGCGCTGTCGTAGTGACCCGTAGCCCCGGCAGTGCGTAAAAATCTGGCGCGTTCAACGATGATTTCATCAGGTGTGGGCTCTGCATGCAAAAGGTCGATCGTCTCATTAATGAAGTCTTTCAGCGGCATGGCATGCTCGTCACTTTCCTGACCAAACAATGTGGTTTGCACGCCTGGGGGGGCTAACTCAATTACGCGTACGGAAGTGTCGGCGAGCTGAACACGCAAGCTTTCAGTGAATGAATGAACCGCAGCTTTTGTGGCGCTATAGGTCATGGCAATAGGGAACGGAACAAACGCCAGTGCAGAACTGACATTAATGATGACACTGTCATTCTTTTTAACCAGCTGCGGTAAGAACGCATAAGTCATACGAATGGTCCCCAGAAGGTTGATCTCAACAGTCTGTTGCGCAATCTTCACTGCATTCTGATCCAAAACATTTTCGCTCAACATAATACCGGCGTTGTTGATGACAACATTCAGGTCGGGGTAGCGTGCTGCTGCGAGTTCGCTTGCCCGGGTAATGGAACCGGCATCGGCAATATCGAGTTCAATGGCCTCGATGCCGGGGTAATCGTTTGTGATTTGATCAAGTAAAGCCTTGCGACGGCCAGCTACAATGACCTTATTGCCTGCTTCATGAAAACGTACCGCAAGGCCCAGCCCTATCCCCGAGGTGGAACCCGTGATGAAGATCGTATTACCTGAAGTTTTCATATGTTTCTCCGGATTGATGAAAAAGGTAGAATGCCAAACGGACAGTTGTCCGACAGGAAAAAATTAACGGACAATTGTCCGTTAAGCAAGTTTTAATATTGTGGACAGGAGGACTGGTGACACAGCAACAAAAAACGGGTCGCCCGGCACGGGCTGACGCGCAGCAAAACCGCGAGCGTATTCTGTCGGTTGCACTTCAGGAACTGACCGTTTCCGCAGACGTGCCCCTAAGCACGATCGCGAAGAAGGCAGGCGTCGGGCAGGCCACTTTTTATCGCAACTTCCCGACACGGGAGGTATTAGTGATGGAGGTTTATCGCTATGAGATGTTGCAGGTCACAAAGTTTGCAGAACATTTGCTCCGGACCTGCGCACCCGAACAGGCGTTGCGTGACTGGATGAATCGCCTTGCCGAATACGCAATGACCAAAGCAGGCCTGGCCAATGCCATTCGCGAGGTATCGCTCTCGCGGGACTGTCCGGAAAAGGCAGGCTATGCCCCTGTCATTGCTGCCGCTCAGTTGTTACTTGATGCCAATAAGAAAGCGGGAACTATCCACCCGGGGGTTACCACTGACGACTTTTTCCTGGCAATTGCAGGGATATGGCAGCTCGATTTTAATGATGAGTGGCAGCCCCGGCTAACCTGGCTCATCGACATGGTGATGGCGGGACTGCGCGCGGGGGCACCGCTACGCTCTGTTTCTCAGTAGACGACAACCACAGCGTACATGCAGGAGAGTGGCGAAACAGCCGAAGTCTCCCGGGGGGCTGAACAATGATTGCCTCGCCTTTTCATTATTTTTTAAGCCTGGCATTGATTGATATTTGCAATACGTGGATCGGGTTAAAAACATCAGACGCAAAGGCGTTCTTATTTGCCGGGATTACGACATGCTCCATCCAGACAACGTCTTAATTGGTGGCGCATCTCTGGAAGAAGACCGCCGTCGTATTCCGGTGGGTTAGATCCCTGGCTGGTTACGTGTGATGAGGTTCCGGATCCGCAAAAGTTTGCGGTTCGATAATGACGTGACCACCAAAGGTGTCTTAACGACACCAAAATCCGCCGTCTCAAGCCTTCTGAAAAACCTTTCCAGGTTTACGATTCTGTTCCCCGGCATCCGTAACCCCTATAAACCAATGTGTGAAAATGCGGTTATTAACCCGGCCTCTCCTCAAGGGTAAAAAGTTGCTGCCCGCTACTGACGATCTCACCCGTTGCGCACAGCACCTCAGCAATCACACCCCCGGTGACTGCCACCACCCGGTTTTCCATTTTCATCGCCTCGACGATGGCAAGCGTATCGCCTTCCTTAACGAATGCGCCCGGTTCTACCGCGATAAATACGATGGTTCCCGGCATGGGGGCTGTTACGCCATTGCCAGTCGAACGGTTATTCTCTTCCAGATGCAGCTGGCTATCGACCCGGTATCGCTTGCCCGCCAGTATCACTTCCACGATCCCTTTTCTCTCTCTTCCCTGCCAGCTCACATCACCACACTGCCCGCCCCAGCCATGATTCACCGGCGCGATAGTGATGGTAAATGTCTCCGGACCAATAGCCGTCAGTACCCGGGTATTACCGAGCGTCAGCAGATTGACAGCAATTTCATTCCCCTGATAGCGGATATATATTTTTCCTGCGGGTGCCGCCGGGTCTAATGCCTGCCGGTCACTGTTTCCCTGTAGCCCGTACCAGGGGGAAGAGGTACGCCCTGCACTTTCCTGCTTTGCCAGCAGTGCAGCTGCGCTGGCAACGGCAGCCAGTGGCCCGACTGAGACGTCACGCTCCGTAAGAAGTTGGTCAATTAACCCGGTATGCAGGTTACCGGCCATCACCCGGGGATGGTTTAATAATTCCAGAAGAAAGCCACTGTTGGTCGTCACCCCAAACACCCACGTCTGAGTCAGTGCCTGCACCATTTTAAGCCGGGACTGCTCGCGATCTGCGGCATGGACAATAAGTTTAGCAATCAGCGGATCGTAAAACGCAGGTACCTCGCCATGGTGGTCGAAAGCACTGTCGGTCCGGGCTGTCTCCGGCCATGTTACTGTGGCCGGTCCTGGCGAGGGAGTAAAGTCATCGTCCGGATCCTCAGCATATATACGGCTCTCAAAAGCATGCCCCTTACTGACTATCTGCGACTGAGACAAGGGCAGTTGTTCGCCCGCCGCAATTTTGATCTGCCACTCAACAAGATCCAGTCCTGTGATCATTTCCGTCACCGGATGCTCTACCTGCAGGCGGGTGTTGACCTCAAGGAAATAAAACCGGTTGTCAGGCGCAACGATAAACTCAAATGTTCCCGCATTAAAATAGCCTATTTGCCGTGCCCCGTTGACGGCCGCGTTTAACATTGCTTCGCGAACCTCCGCAGAAATGGACGTCGCCGGGGCTTCTTCGATAATTTTCTGATGCCGCCGTTGCAGTGAACATTCTCTTTCATACAGGTGCACCACCTGCCCGTGCTTATCACCCATGATCTGCACTTCGATATGACGCGGCGAATGGATATAGCGTTCGATCATCAGACGGCCATCGTTAAAGTTAGCCCTGGCGATACGCACGGCCGCGGCAACGGCCGCCTGCATTTCAGCAGCCTGCTCCACCACCTGCATTCCTTTACCCCCGCCACCCGCGACAGGCTTGAGGATCACCGGATATCCTATTTCTTCAGCCAGCGCATTCAGCACACTGAAGGATTCAGAAGCTTCCTGCGATCCGGGGAGTACTGGCACTCCCGCTTTTTCCATCTGTTGCCGGGCCAGAATTTTATTGCCCATATCGCGGATGATATTCGCCGACGGTCCGATAAACGTCAGCCCAGCCAGGGAAACCGCCTCGGCAAACTCCGGGTTTTCAGATAAAAATCCGTAGCCGGGATGAACCGCATCACAGCCCGAATGACGTGCGGCACTCACAAGCGCATCAATGTTCAGATAGCTGTCGGCGGCAAGCGGGCCACCAATATTGACGGTCCGTATTGCACCTGACAGATGATCGGCTTCGGTATCGGCATCAGAATAAACCGCTACGTACTCAATACCCATTTCTCTGGCGGTGCGGGCAATACGTCGGGCAATCTCGCCACGGTTAGCAATAAGAATTCGATTCAACATGGTTCACATCCTGAAAACGCCAAAATGGGTCGTCTGCTGGGGTGCCTGGTGGGCAAGCGCAAGTCCCAACGCCAGCCAGTCGCGGGTATGTTCGGGAAGAATAACGGCATCCACCCACAAACGTGCAGCGACATACAATGCCTGTCCCTGCCGGTCATAAGCATCGCGGACCGGTTGTTTGACCCGTTCAGCCTCTTCAGCGGTGAAAGGTTGGCCTTTTTTTTCTAAATGCTCCTCACGCATCAGTGCCATCACCGTTGCCGCCTGCTCGCTGCCGACGACAGACATTTTCGCGTTCGGCCACATTGCCATGAGCTGCGGGCCAAGCGCGCGACCACACATCGCCAGATTGCCCGCCCCAAAGCTGCCGCCAATCAGGACAGAGAATTTAGGCACACGGGCGCAGGCGACCGCATTCATCATTTTGGCTCCGTGTTTGGCAATGCCCCCGGCTTCATACTCCGGCCCCACCATGAAGCCGTTGATGTTATGCAGGAACAACAAGGGGATATTGCGCTGTACACACAGCTCGATAAAGTTCGCCGCCTTCTGCGCGCTTTCTGAATACAGCACCCCGTCATTAATCAACACCCCGACCGGAAAACCGCCGATATGGCCCGTTCCGCAAATGAGCGTGCGCCCATAGCGGGCTTTGTATTCCGTCAGCTCGCTGCCGTCCAGCAGGCGGGCAAGAATCTCCCGAACGGGGATAGGTTCACGCGGATTTGCGCTGATAATGCCAGGGATCTGGCGCGGATCGAACAGCGGCTCAACCGCCGCCATCGGCGGTGACGCAAGCTTACCGGCATCGCTGCGGGCAATAATGTCACGGACAATGTGCAACGCATGACGGTCATGTTCTGCATAGTGGTCGGCCACACCGCTATCCAGCGTATGGACATCGGCACCGCCAAGGGTCTGGGCATCAACAATTACCCCCGTTGCAGCACGCACCAGCTGCGGGCCGCCGAGGAAAATAGTGCCGTTGTCTTTGACAATCACCGTTTCGTCGCACATTGCGGGTATATATGCTCCTCCTGCGGTACAGGAACCCAACACCGCCGCGATCTGGGGTAAACCCGCCGCGGACATTTCAGCAATATTGCGAAAAATGCGCCCGATATGATGTTCATCAGGAAAAATCTCTTCCTGAAGCGGCAAATAAACGCCCCCCGAGTCCATCAGATAGACGCTGGGAAGTGCCATTTCACGGGCAATCTGCTGCATGCGCAGATGCTTCTTCAATGTCAGCGGATAATATGCACCGCCTTTTACCGAAGCATCATTGGCGTAAATCGCCACTGCGCGATTTTTAACAATACCGATACCGGTCACGATCCCGGCCGACGGCACCGAATGTTCATATACCTGATGAGCAGCCAACTGCCCAATTTCAACAAAGGCGCTGCCTACGTCAATCAGCAGGGCGATACGTTCACGGGCTGAAAGTTTGCCACGCGCCGCCTGTTTCTGACGAGCCGCCTCCCCTCCTCCCTGGAGCGCCGCTTGCCGCGCTTCATCTATTGGCTGCTGCATCCGGGCAAATGCCTGCTGGTTTTCACGAAACGTCGGATTATCGGTGTAATGACGTGCTGCAATTGTCGCCATGGTGCCTCTCTTAGAAATTAAGCGTGGACTTTGAACCGGGCGATCAGAAAACTCGCCAGTCCGGTCAGCAAGATGGCCAGCGTCCATGTGCCGTGATGCTCCAGCAGCACGGCAAATGAGGAGGCAATTCCCGCCATCCCCTGCTGCAGAAACCCGCACAGCGCCATCGCGTAAGCTCCGAAATCCTTACCATCGTTCACCGCCGCCGACATGCTGCTTGGGAACATCACCGCCTGGCCGAAAATAATCAGACAATACAGCAGGATAAAAATAACCAGTCCCGATGTGTGGCTAAGTAGCCCAGTCCACCACAGAACAAGCAGCGCCAGCGCGGAGATCGCGACCATCAACGAGCCACGACGCATTAAGGTGACCACTCCCGTAGCGTGCACGATGCGATTTACCGTCAATGCGCCGGCCAGATAGGAGATGCCGATAAGCAGGCCAAAGAGACCAAAGCTGGTCACCTCCAGACCAAAACTCTGCTGCATGACAAACGGACTGACTTCCTGCAATGTCACGGTCGTGGCAAAGCCCAGCCCTCCCACGCACGCTGGCCAGAAAAAACCTGGGCGCCGCAGAATGGTTAAGTAGGCATGCGCCATACCCTTGCTGATCCTGGCAGGTTCGGCATACGCCATCGGCACCGTCAGTGAGAAAAGCAGCGCAACAAAGCCGGTGGCGGCCAGCACCAGGAAGGCAACCTGCCAGTGCAGGTAATAGCTGATAAGTCCGCCGATAAACTGTCCGCCGCCCAGCGCGGTAATAAACGCTACCGACAATACGGAAAGTCGTTTTGCCAGTTCCGCACCACTCCAGTTATCTTTAACCAGAATGCGCCCGATAATCGCGGCTCCCCCCGCGCCGATCCCCTGCAAGGCACGTAAAACCAGAAGCAGGTTAGCGTCCCTGCACCACGCCAGCAGCAGGCTGGTGCCGATAAATAACACCAGCGATAATGTCAGTGAGATGCGCCGTCCATAGCGGTCTGCCGCCGCTCCCCAGAAAATAACGGGCACCGCCGCGCCGACGACGAAAATCGAGATCGACAACTCTGTCGCGCTCTGGGTCATCCCAAGCTCCCGCATCACGACCGGAAGTGAAGGAAGGTAGATGGTGGTCGCCATCTGCGTCATGAACACGACCAGACAGGCCAGCGACATGATCCTCAACGAAAGCGTGTCCACGGCCGGAACACGGTAACTTTCAGATTCATTCATAGTTCGCTCGCAACTGGTTGACGTGTCCGGCAAACTCCGCAATCTCACTGCGGCTGATGTTTGAACGTAGCATAATGCGCAAACCTGCTTTACCGCGCGCAATGACCGGGAAGAAAATCGGCGAGGTATAAAAACCACGTTCAAATAGCGTTTTGGCGATTGAGATGGTCGCTTCCTCGGAACCTATCTGAATAAAACGTATTGGCAGCCCGTCATTGTGATTGTCGTTTGCAATCAGCGAATCAAAATATTCGATATTTTGCTGCAGTTGATTCTGTAATTGCGTCAGCTCTTGAGTGTGATGAAGGGCGACCGACGCCAGGATCCCACCGAGCCCGGCAGTATTGATACGTTGTGACCAGAGGAATGGACCGGCAAAGCGAGAAATGAGCGTACGCTGTTCGTTATAAGGTCGCCGGCCAATAAACACCGCCCCTCCCGAAGCACCAAACCCCTTATTGAGAGAAGTAATAATGACCGTCCGGTCATTAATTTCTCCGAGCGTATCCAGTACAAGTCCCCTGCCAAGTTTACCCACAGTAGACAGGCCATGAGCCTCATCAAATAACAGGAACAGGCCATATTTTTCCTGTAAATGCAGAAGTTCTTTTACCGGAGCCTGGCCACCGGTGCTGTAAACCCCATCTGCCACATAGGCCACGCGCGGATATTTTTTGCAGATCGCTTCCAGTTGTTCCAGATCATTATGAGCAATGGTAATGACTTCGGTTTCATCAGCGCATACCGGTTTCATGATGTTAAGACAGAAATGAGCATTTTTATCGAAGACCAGCACCGGCGGTTGATTCTCCGTCAGCGCCCCGGATGCAACCAGCGGCAAAATACCCTGAGCAGCAGCGGCACAGGAGGCGACAGTAATCACGTCTGCACCAATAAGATCGGCCAGCGCCTGCTCAGCTTGCCCCAGTAGCTCAAACTGGATGCGTATGCGCGAGGTGGAGGTATTGAGCGAACCATTACTTTGCAAGGCGGCAATGGCCTGCCGGAGAATTTCAGGGTGTGAATCAAGCCCCAGATAAGAATATGAGGACATATTCACAAAGCGGTGATCACTGTTGACTTGCTGATGATGACCATTGCCAAGATTGGTGATTGCCAGGTTCGATAAACCTGAGTCCTGTGTTACCTGCCAGAAGCTGTTACTGATCTGAACGGCTTTCTTAATATTACTCCAGGTATTCATGCAGTTTGTCCCGTTTTAGTTAAGTTGGAATAAACTTGCATCAGAATGTAAAGAAAGTTAAATGCCAATTCTTAATATAATAACCCGGAAAAACATAATAAAATTTTTAATTAACACTCTACATTTTTGTATATTAAACATCAAAATCGGCATTTAAACCCTTCATCTATTTTGTGCTAATCATTATTAAGCCGAATAAAGGCTCAGCAAATACTGTGACGATTAAATCCTTGTCGCTGGCTTTCTTTCACCCGAATAAATGAGGTGTAAAAATGCTTTTTCATGGCCGTGAAATGACCGTTAACTGGCTGGATAATGGGTTAGCAGAGCTGGTTCTGAATAGCACCGCAGCCAAAGTTAATACCATGAATTCCGTTTTCTTTGAGGAACTCTATGCAGCATTAACTATAGCTCGCAATCATAATGAAATTAAGGGGCTATTAATTCGCTCGGCTAAAAATAACTTTAATCTCGGTGCCGATTTGTATGAATTACATAGTTTGCAATATCGGCAGGATAATAGCCTCGACGTCTGGATCAACAACGCTAATAAATCGTTAGACTTACTTAATTATTTGCCCTTCCCTACGCTTGCGGCGATTGACGGCGCGGCACTGGGCGGGGGCTGTGAACTGGCGCTGGCCTGCGATTTTCGCATCGCCACACCGGCTTCAAGTCTGGGCCTGCCGGAAGTGAGCCTGGGTCTCATTCCGGGCTTTGGCGGCACAGTGCGACTTCCCCGTCTGGTGGGGGTCGATCATGCCCTGGAGCTTATCACCACCGGCCAGTCTTCTGATGCCGACCGCGCCCTGAAACTGGGCCTGATCGATGCCAGGATCGCTCAGTCGCAACTCCTGAGTGCGGCGACACATATGCTGACCGGTGCTTCGCAGGGTGAATTGGACTGGCGGGTCGCACGGCGTGAAAAACAGGCCCCGCTGCGCCTGAGCACAACAGAGTCTGTTATGACATTCTTCCATGCGTCTGCAGGGGTAAAAAATTCGGTACAGAAGTATAAGGCGGCCGCGGTTGCTGCTATCAGTACTGTCGAGTTTTCAGCCTCCCATGCCCACCGCGAAGCCTCAGACGCCGAACGCCAGCAGTTTCTCAGGCTGGCGCGCACGGACGAAGCAAAGTCCTCTATCGGGGCGTTCCTCAGCAAAAGACAGGTCATCAGACGGGCAGAAACGCTGGCGGCATATGGTCAGCCTGTTGAACAGGTCGCGGTACTGGGCTCCGGGATTATGGGTAAGGGAATCGCTTATCTTTCTGCTTTGCATGGCGTACCCGCGTTGATACACGCTAACAGACCGCAATCCCAGCTCGCTGCGCTGGATGCTCCTAAAAAATGGCTTAACCAGCTTCTGGCGAAAAATCAGATTGACGGAAATCACATGGCCCGCGTGCTGTCAGACATACGCGTAACAGCAGGCTATAAAGGGCTTGATCTGGCCGGGATAGTGATTGAATCCGTGGTAGAGGATAAAGCGGTAAAAGCCCTCGTGCTGGCCACGGCAGAGCAAAACATTGCCCGGGACACCGTGCTGGTCACCAATACCTCAACGTTTGGGGTTGGTGAACTGGCACGCGGACTGACACGACCGACGCAATTTTGCGGCCTGCATTTCTTTAATCCGGCGCAGCGCATGCCGCTGGTGGAAATTATTCGCAGTGAAAACACCTCGGATGCCACGCTGGCAACCGTGGTGGCCTATGCCAGGAGGCTGGGAAAGACCCCCGTGATCGTCAAAGACAGGCCGGGATTCTTTATCAACCGGGTGCTCTTCGCTTACCTGAGCGGTTTGCTGATGCTGGTGCGTGATGGCATCAGCTTCCGCCATATTGACCGGGTAATGGAAGATGCCTTTGGCTGGCCAATGGGCCCGGCATGGTTGCTGGATGTTATCGGGATCGATACCGCACACGCCATTTTTAAACAGCTTTCTGCCGCCTGGCCCGAGCGTTTTAACGCCGATACCATGGCAATTATTGATTTTCTTCACGCACATCAGCGTCTGGGAGAAAAAACAGGACAGGGATTTTATCGCTATCAGCAGGACAAGAAGGGCCGCAGCCAGCGTGTGGCAGATAAAGATTTTGAGACGAAGCTGGCCGCACTGCAGTCTCCCCCTGTGCCGCTGAGCGAAGATGACATTATCGATCGCATGATGATCCCGATGGTGAATGAAGTTATCCGCTGCCTTGAAGAAGGCGTGATCGGCTCCGCTGCTGAAGCAGATACCGCATTGATTCAGGGGCTGGGGTTCCCGGTTTATCGCGGCGGTGCATGCCGTTATGTCGATACCCGGGGTACGGCAAACTTTAACCGCGCGGCCCGGCACTTTAGCGCGCTGGGTGGCCTCTATCAGTTACCTGCATTGCTGCTTTCCCCTGCTCACCAGAGCGCACCGTTTTATCCTCATCCCACCGCCGATGCTCAACGCAGCGTACTGGCATAAGGAATATTCAATGGAAAATGTCGTTATTGTAGATGCGATCAGAACGCCGATGGGCCGCGCCCGTGAAGGTGCATTTCGCCATGTCCGCGCAGAAGCCCTTTCAGCACATGTGATGCGCGAGCTGCTGGCCAGACAACCCGGCCTGTCGTCAACAAACATTGACGATATTTACTGGGGATGCGTACAGCAAACGCTGGAGCAAGGATTTAATATCGCCCGTAATGCGGCACTGCTGGCGGAAATACCTCACACGGTGCCTGCGACGACGGTGAACAGGCTTTGCGGTTCATCCATGCAGGCGTTACATGATGCCGCGCGGGCCATCATGGTTGGTGACGCTACTCTTTGTATCGCCGGGGGGGTTGAACATATGGGCCATGTTCCGATGACCCATGGCATTGATTTTCATCCCGCCCTGAGTAAAACCGTTGCCCGTGCGGCAGGCAACATGGGGCTCACGGCGGAGCTACTGGCAAAAATGCATAATATCAGTCGGGAAATGCAGGATGAATTTGCGCTGCGTTCCCATCAGCGGGCCGCACATGCAAGTCTTAAGGGGCTTTTTGATGCAGAGATCGTGCCTACCCACGGTCATGATGCTCATGGCGCACTGGTTCGCCATCAAAAAGATGAGGTCATCCGCCCGGAAACCAGCCTGGACAGTCTCAATAATCTGCGACCCGTTTTTGATCCTCATACGGGAACGGTCACTGCAGGGACGTCGTCGTCACTGGCAGACGGCGCATCAGCAGTCTTACTGGCCAGCGAGTCGTATGCACGTGCCCATGGCCTGCCTGTACGCGCCCGTATACGTGCCATGGCAGTGGTGGGCAGTCAGCCTTCAACCATGGGTTACGGCCCCGTTCCGGCCAGCGAATTAGCACTGAAACGCGCCCGGCTATCCATCGAAGATATCGACCTGTTTGAGCTTAATGAAGCCTTCGCCGCGCAGGTGTTGTCCTGCATTAAAGGGCTGGGTCTGCTTGACCAGATGGACGACAAGATTAATCAACATGGCGGCGCCATCGCACTCGGCCATCCTTTGGGATGCACCGGGACCCGCATTACCACCACATTAATCAACCTGCTGGAACAGCGTGACAGGCAATTTGGCCTCGCCACGATGTGTATCGGGCTGGGCCAGGGGATCGCCACCGTTTTTGAGCGCGCCTGAATCAGGGTATGCGGGAAGCGCAGATCCGTATGCATTCTTCCATATTCTCAAATTAGATATAAATAGCATTTTTTATTACTTTTATGAGCATCTTCAACTTTGTAGGGTGAGGTCATACCCTCAGAGCCTGAATACCCCGGAGCAAGGAATAATGAAAAAAAAAGCGGCAGTAGGATTATTATTAGCGGCACTGGTCGCAACGGCCCACGCAGCAGAATCGCCTGTATCGGGCGGGACATTAAATGTCGCCTTAGGTAGCGACACCCCTATCATCGATCCTTCCATTACCGGTTACTCAGTCACGGCCTTGATTACCCGTAATGTCGTGGACTCGCTGGTAGGGCAAGCCGGGGATAACCGTTTTACCCCGTGGCTTGCCTTGCGCTGGGAGATTAACGACAATCACACGCAATATACCTTCCACCTGCGCAAGGACGTGACCTTCAGCGACAAAACCCGGCTGGACGCGCAGGCGGTTAAATATAATTTGGATCGCATCCTGGATCCCAAAACTACCTCAAGCTATGCGAAATCGCTGCTTGGCCCGATCGACAGCATCACCACACCGGATGATTTTACCGTGGTGATCCACTATAAGACGCCGTTTGCGCCACTGTTGCAGGGTCTGAGTCTGCCTTATCTCGGTATACAATCACCGACCTATCTGAAGAACACCCCAAATACCAGCAACACCGTCGTGGGATCGGGGCCTTTTATCCTTAAATCCTTCGTCAAGGGCAACGGCAGCCAGCTGACACGCCGTGATGATTATCAATGGGGGCCGGGCTATGCGCACCATCAGGGTCCTGCATGGCTCTCCGCCATTAACTTTAAATATCTGCCGGAATCCTCTGTCCGATTGGGCGCATTAACCAGCGGGCAGGTGCAGGCCATTGATGCCGTTCCTCCCGCCAATGTCCGTGCACTTCAGCGTAATCCACAAGTCAGTATTCTGACCAAAGAAAATCCGGGCATTCCACGGGTGTTGTACCTCAATACGTCTAAAGGTCCGTTCAGCGACGTTAACGTCCGGCAGGCGTTTCTGCATGCGGTCGATCCCGCTTCTGCGGTAAAAGTCGCTTTCTTTGGTACGCTGAAACCTGCGGATAGCGTGCTGGGGCCACAAACACTTTATTACGACGCTAACGCCCGCGTTTCCGCAGCCCAGCCGGCAAAACAACTCAGCCCGGGGCAGCCGTTGACCGTGCATTTTCTCTATGACCCGGCATCGACCGAAAGCGCGGATGTCACCCTGTTCCAGGCCATCCAGTTCCAGGTGAAGAAAGCCGGTTTTAACCTTCAGTTTGATCCGGTTGACAGTGGTATCTTCAGCGCGCGTACCGCCAGCAACGACTACGATATCGTCTCGAATTTCTACGTGCGCGCCGAACCGGATATTCTGCGTACCGTTTTTCACTCAGCCTACATCCCACCTAAAGGTGCCAACTACAGTCACGTTAATGCACTGGACGATAAACTAACGCTGGCAATTGGTGCTCCTGATGCACAACGGAAACAGATATACAGTGATATCCAGCGCCAGGTGATTGATCAGGCCTATGTCGTTCCGCTGTACATACCGGCGTATCAGTTGGGGATCAGCAAAAAAGTCCAGGGTATCAGTTGGGCTACCAACGCTAAACCTAACTTTTATGATGCCTGGCTGAGCAACTGATATGGCAAAAATTGTCCTGCACCGCCTGCTCTCCATTATTGCCGTCCTGTGGGGAGCGGCCACGCTGACGTTTATAGCTATCAAACTGATACCTGGCGATCCGATACTTATCATGAGCGGCGGCGAGAACGTCGTTGATGATGCCTGGCGCGCAACGATGACGGCGAAACTTGGGCTGGATCAGCCTCTCTGGGCGCAGTATTTGCATTATTGCGGCCAGGCGCTGCTGGGCCATTTCGGTGAGAGTTTCCAGTTCCGGGCACCGGTAACCACAGTCATTACTGCCGCGCTGATACAGACCCAGACACTGGCAGGTTGCGCGCTTCTGCTGGCGGTATTACTGGCTACGCTCAACGCTCTGGCGACCTCCGGGCGCTGGTGGCCACTGCGCGCACTGTTCTCCGGGTTGGAACTTTGTCTGCTGAGTACACCGGTCTACTGGATTGGTATTATTCTGCTGAGCATTTTCAGTTTCCGCCTGAACTGGTTTCCGGTAACGGGTAACGACGGCTGGGTTTCGCTGGTGCTTCCGATTATCGCACTGAGCCTGCCACTGACAGCCATCCTCAGTCAGGTGCTGCGTGACGGTCTGGAAGAGGCCCTGCAACAGCCGTTTGCCATGACGGTTCGTACCCGTGGCGCGGGCGAGACGTTGCTACGCCTGCGCCACGGACTGCGTCATGCATCGCTTGCCGCTTCTACACTGACCGGTACCATGCTGGCGAATCTGCTCAGCGGATCCATCCTGACCGAAACTGTTTTCGGCCGCGCCGGGTTGGGTAAAATCACGCTTCAGGCCATTGCCAGCCGCGATATGCCGCTTATCCTTGGTCTGGTAATGCTTTCAGCATTGTTATTTATCGTCATAAACTTGCTGATGGACGTGATTTATCTGTTCATCGATCCTCGTCTTCGTAACAGGTCATTCTGATATGAGTAGCGATCCGGCCCTTATCCTTAACCGTCAGCGTGACAGATCGCGCCCGGCGCACCCGTTACTCACGTTAAAAAGCCTGCTCCCGGCAATAGCCATTGTATTGCTGGTGCTGATTGCCATTGCACCGTACTGGTTTACCCACAGCTTGCCGGATGATATGGATATGGAGGCCATATTGCAGTCGCCTTCGCTACACCATTGGTTCGGTACCGACGCGCTGGGACGTGACGTTTACACCCGCGTGATATACGGATCAGCGTTGTCGCTGAGTATTGGTGTTGGCGCCACCCTGATTGCGGGCTGTGGCGGGATTCTGCTTGGTGTAATCGCCTCATTGGGGCCCCGTCCGATACGGTTTATGGTGGTGCGCCTGCTGGATATCCTGCTGGCCTTCCCGGAACTATTGCTGGCATTGCTGGTAATCGCCGTACTGGGGCGCGGCCCGTCCAATACGCTGCTGGCAGTGGGTTTATCGGGTATCGCGGGGTATGCGCGGCTGCTACGGTCACAAATCCTCCAGGTGCGACTATCGGGTTATGTGCAACAAGCCATCGCCCTCGGCGAAACGCCTTTCACCATCATCATGCGGCATATTATTCCCAACTCGCTGCGCCCGTTGCTGATTGTGTTAACCATCGGCATTGGTCAGGCTGTCCTGAGCGCGTCTGCGTTGAGCTTTCTGGGCCTGGGGGTGGTGCCGCCTACCGCAGAATGGGGGGCGTTGCTGGCTGACGGCCGCGACTTTCTCGACATTGCGCCATGGATAAGCCTGCTGCCCGCGAGCGTGGTGGCGCTGTCGGTGATTGCGCTCACACTGGCCGGCCGCCGCTTGCAAACAATTGCATCAAAAGGAGCGTAACCATTATGGAGAACAACCGTCCTGTTAACCCGCTGCTGGAGGTATCGCATCTCACGGTAAGTTTCGCGGATGTCGAGGTGGTCAAGGGACTGTCATTTAACCTGTATGCGGGTGAGATCCTGGCGCTGGTCGGGGAATCCGGTTCGGGTAAGTCGGTCACCGCGCGCGCACTGGTTGGGCTGGCAGGTGAAAAAGCCAGCGTTGACGCACAACGACTGCGACTGACAACAGCGGATGGCAAAGCACAGGATCTGCTTGCCTCAGGAGATCCTCAGTGGAAAGCCCTGCGTGGTAAAGAGATTGGTTTTGTCTTACAGGATGCACTGACATCTCTCGATCCTTTACGCACCATCGGGCAGGAGGTGGCAGAGGCGCTACAGTTGCATCGGCGTGTGCCACGACGGGATATTGATCGCCAGGTCGCCGGGCTGCTCACCTCCGCAGGCATTCCTGACCCCCATCATCGTATGCAGCAGTACAGCCATCAGCTTTCCGGCGGCCTGAGGCAGCGCGCCCTGATAGCCTCCGCACTGGCAGCGGGGCCACAGATGCTGATTGCAGATGAACCCACCACTGCCCTGGATGTGACGGTACAACAACATATCCTCCTTTTGTTTCGCCAACTGGCGGATCGCGGGCACGCGGTATTGTTGATTACCCACGATCTGTCCGTCGTGTCACAAATCGCCGATCGCGTACTGGTGATGCAACAGGGTATCGGTGTTGAACAGGGCGAAGCAGCCCGGGTTTTAGCGGCACCACAGCATCCCTATACACGGAAACTATTAAGTGCTATTCCCGGCGTTCATACCCGTCACCGCTGGCTTTCAACATCGGGCAACGTGCCCGATCCCAGGATGAAGGCGGCTTCTGAACAGGTGGTGCTTCGTGCCGATCGCCTGTCACTGGCTTATCCCCGTGGTGATGGTTCAACACACCAGGTTCTGAAGCAGGTCTCTCTGTCGCTGCGCCGGGGAGAGACATTGGGACTGGTCGGCGAATCAGGATGCGGGAAAACGACACTTGGCAAGATTTTACTCGCGTTGCAGTCCCCCCACTCCGGTGAGGTCAGGCTTAACAATCAGGCCTGGAGCAGCATGTCTGAAAAACAACGTCGCCCGTTGCGGGGGCGAATTCAGACTATCACACAGGACCCGCTTGGCTCGTTCAACCCCCAGTACACAATTGGGCAAATCATCCGTCAGCCATTAAAGCTCATCCCAGGTCTGAACCGGGAAGAGATAGAGAATAAAATACTGCTGCTGATGAAGCAGGTAGGGCTGTCTCCTGAATTACTGACACGTCGCCCGCAAACACTCTCAGGTGGGCAGCGGCAACGTGTGGCAATAGCCCAGGCGCTGGCCTCTGATCCTGATATCATGATTTGCGATGAGCCAGTTTCAGCACTGGATGTCACGACCCAGGCGCAGGTTTTGGACCTGTTGAAAACCCTGCAACACCAGTTGGGCCTGGCCATTCTGCTAATCTCACATGACCCAGGCGTAGTGCTCCATATGAGTCATCGCGTCATCGTTATGAAGGATGGAGAGATTATCGAAACCGGGGAGGCAGAGGCATTGATCACGCAGCCCAAGCAGGATTACACCCGGCAATTATTTACCGCAATAAGTGAAACAAAATGAGTCCCGTTCGCTACGGGAATATCTACGGCGTCGGGTTAGCAGTGGGATAAGTGATAAAACGTGTATGAAAATATAGCGGGAAACTTACTGGAATAGCGGATAAAGTCGTCAATACGATAACGGCCTTGCTCATGCAGAGCATAATTTACATATATTGCATCATATTATTAGTGACAGTGTCACGTACGTTTTCCTAAGTCGGCCAATGCGTACCTCCCTCGTTCAGATACTGATAGCGATGTATCTGATGCCAGTATTTTTGCCAGTCTGAATGCTTCATCTCCAATATGATCTAATTCCTTGATTAGCATTTCTCCTGCTATACGCCGAACAATAGGTGAACGGTCAATGGTTGCCATTTTTAAATTCTCAAGAAAAGGCCTTTTGGTATCTATTATTCGCTCCTTTAAAACAGGAACGCTGCGTCTTATGCCATATGCTTTGTCAATCCACTGCCATGTCATTCCCTCAGCCCAAACGAATTTGCTTTCAAACAGACAACGATATGCTTTTGCTCGCAGGGTGGGTTGAACCGATGATTCTGCAATCTCTGTCAGAAAGGCGTCTAATGCATTTATACGACCGGCTTGCATAAATACAGTGGCAACAGGTCCCGATGTGGAATAAATAAGCCGTTTTTTAAGAGACTCGGTTACTTTCTCCATTAAAATAATTTTCATCAGAATATCTTTTTCTCTATCACCCATTCTCCCCCATGAATTCCAGTAGGGGAGCGTTATAAACAAGACATCAACGATAATCTCCGGGTCTGAACATTCAGCGATTAATGGTAATACATCACGTGTAGCCTCTCTTACCTGAGGAACCCAGTCATTAAGTTTCCGGACGACCAAAGCAAATAAAAAACTATTTGGTGCTCCACCTGATAATGTCCTTAATGCTTTTTCCCGCCTGAAACCATCAGCATTACAAACATCCAGCCATTTGAGAGAACCAATCAGGTAATTCTTAAATCTTGCGTATTGTGGATGAGACGTTTGAAGTGACGATGAAATTGTCCAACGGATCAAACATTCCCAGTAATCAAGGTTTTTTAATGGCAGTTTCGAGCTTGCAGCAATAAACGTTGATATATCCGGTCTGATAACCTGATACAAAACATCAAAGGTAAGTGATTTATTTACAGATGTAATAACTTCCTGTTGAAGGCTATCCTGCAGTTGCATGCGCTAATTTCCCCTGAAAATTTTATAGCTGCCAGATCTTTTTAAAGTAGCGATAGCGTAAAGTCAACTCGCGTTTGCCCGCTTACTATTTGTCAGCACATATATATCAATCCTTGAATATATTATCAGGACGTTAATTCATGGCTGTCGGCAAGCAGCTCGTGTATTTCCCTGGACGACTATGGTCCGGAAAGGATCACACTGACCCAGTACTCTTTGTTGATAGGATAGATAGCTAATCATCCTCCTTTACGCAGCCCTTGCAGTAATGCCTGCGTCGCACCGGAAGATTTTCCAGATGGCGAACATACGAGACAAAATTCACGGTGTATAGAAGGTGTCACCGGTACCACGCACAAGCCCCGCAATTCATCTGGCAGGGCAGATTCAGGCACCAGCGCCACCCCCATGCCTTCACGCACCAGCATGCAGGCGCTGACCCAATCCCGTACTTTTACGCGTACATCGGAGAGGTGCAAGCCTGCCTGCTCCATCAGGCTTTTTCCATTAACGACACATCCGCCTGTCGCGAGAATAAAGGGTTGGTCGGCCAGTTCCTCTAGCGTTATGCCATGCGCCCTTTCATTGCGCCCCTGCAAATGATGGGATGGCATTACCGCTACCCACGCATCCTGACCCAAAACCACGTCTGCTCTTCCCGGTACAGGGTTCATCACCACACCCAGTTCAACAGTGTCTGCTGCAATCCATTCCTCCACTTCCTCATCCGTACCTTCCAGTACCACCACTTCTGTGCCCGGATGCAGGCGTTTAAAGTCGCGCAGCAGTCCAGGAAGAAATGTGGAAGTCACTGAGGGAAAACTGGCGAGGCGAATCCTTCCGCCATGTAGACCACGGCTCTCATCAGCCAGCACGCGGATCGCATTCAGGCTCGCAAGCATTCTCCTTGCCTGTTCAATAACCTGCTCACCCAGTGCGGTGACGCCGATGTGCCGACGCTCCCGCGTGAACACCGGGAACCCAAGTGAAGCCTCTAACTGGGCGATAGCCTGACTGGCGCCGGACTGAGTCATTCCTACCTCTTCAGCGGCGCGTGAGATATTACTGGCATCCGCAACGGCTACCAGTAAGCGCCAGTGCACAAGATTCATCATGCGTATCAGTAGCTCATCTAATAGTTAATTTGTTAATCATTAATTTTACAGCAGGAAACACATTACGCACAGTGTGTTCAGGAACGCACAGCACATTGTTAAACAGCTTTTCAATTTTATCGGAGAGATAATGAAACTTTATTACGCCCCGGATACCTGTTCGCTTTCACCACACATCGTTCTGCGTGAACTCGGGCTTGAATTTGAACTGGTTAAAGTGGACAACAGAAGCAAACTCACCGCTGACGGACGTGACTTCCGTACCATTAACCCTAAAGGTTATGTCGCCGCACTGGAACTGGACAATGGCCAGATACTGACCGAAGGTCCGGCAATTGTGCAGTACCTCGCTGACCTGAAGCCGGAAAGAGGGCTGGCACCGCGAGCGGACAGTTGGGCGCGAGTGCGCCTGCAGGAGTGGCTAAACTTTATCACCACTGAAATACACGCGGGATCCGCACCGCTTTTCAACTCAACACTGCCTGAAGACGTCAGGTCGATTTTTCGTGAAAAACTCTTCCGGCGGTTCGATTTTCTGCAGGATACGCTCAATGAAAATGCCTATCTGACGGGCCCGTCGTTCAGCGTTGCTGATGCTTACCTTTTCACCGTGCTGGGTTGGTGTAAATTCTTTTCCATCGAACTGAATCGCTGGCCTGTATTAACGGCCTATAGGGAAAATATTTATGCCCGTCCTGCCGTGCAGGCGGCCTTACTGGCAGAAGCCTCTCAGCTGGCGTAGAAATTGGTCACATCGGCAAAAGATAACCTTCCGGCAACCCGGTATCGGCTCTTTCCGTGACAATCCGGTAACCGGCAGTGGGTACCGGTTTGATATTTTTATTCTTTTTGTTTTCCTGTTTTTGCAGCATGCAGAATATGTATGCTGCATCAGTCAACTGGCAGTGCCGTTATCAGCGTCGAAGTCCAGAACGTGGCCAGAAAAAGGGCTGCAAGCACCGACGCGGTGGCATGGATCTGACGCTTCATCATTTGTGCTCTGCCAGGGATTTTTCATGAAATTACGGCAAAAAATTACGGGGTGTGGAATCCAAAATGGCACGAAAAGCCGCTGTAAATGCGGCCGGACATGAGAATCCAAGCTGGTAAGCGACCTGCTTAATGGGCATGCCATTGGCGAGAAGATCTAACGAAGCACAAATCCTGGCTCTTTGCTTCCAGGTTCTGAAACTGAATCCTGTATCCCTGATAAACAGTCTCGAGAAGGTACGTTCAGACATTGTGGCGATATGAGCCAGCTCACTAAGCGACGCTTCCCAGCGATAGCTGACCATTATCTCTCTGGCTGCACAGAATAAGCGCTCATCACGGGGCATAGGAAGTTGCGCAGTTAAGGGGGTTGCCTCGCTGAGGATCTCCAGAAGCAACAGGGCCATTTTCCGTTGACCCGCTTCGCTATAGTCCTCACTGAATAACCCGGCTATCAATTCTTTCACCAGCCCGGTAGCGGTAATGACGTGCACGTGCTTACTCTTCGTAAAGTTCGTGCATTCAGCGATAAGGTTGCTGCTGAAATAGATGGCGCGCAGGTCTGTCTGCGATAGCAGGTTATAACTGTGGATCTGAAGAGGCGGTATCCATAACGCGCGCTGAGGAGGTATTACCCAGCGGTTTCCCTCCGTTTCAACCAGCATAACTCCCCTGGTGGCAAAGAGCAGTTGTCCTTCAATATGATAATGAGGAGGATCAGCTTCCCCGCGTTGATAGCATATGGCGGTGCCTGACCAGCCTGTGGCGTCATCGTGTCTTGGCGCTTTATCTATACTACCTGGCATTTCAGATTCAGCCCCTGCAAGTATGATAATCAGGTTGAAACATCCAGTCTGGAACAATATTGGCTGGGTGAGACGTAAAAAAGAAGATTATCATAAGTTTGACAGGAGCATATGCCAATGCGAGTACACTTCATCGTACATGAAAGTTTTGAAGCACCGGGGGCCTATGAAACATGGGCAAGAGTACGGGGTCATGACGTCACTTTTTCCCGTGTTTATGCAGGTGAAAAGCTCCCATATGATGCTCATGGCATCGATTTATTGATTGTCATGGGTGGACCACAGGATCCGGCCGTGACCCTTGAAGAGTGCGCCCATTTTAACTCAAAAGCTGAGCAGGCTTTAATTGCTTCGGCCATAAAGTCTGGTAAAGCCGTCATTGGTATTTGCTTAGGTTCTCAGCTGATTGGTGAAGCGCTTGATGCCCCGTTTGCCCCCAGTCCAGAAAAAGAGATAGGTAAGTTCCCGATTTTCCTGACCGAGGCGGGCAGTAAAAATGAGATGTTTACCCATTTTGGCGCAACGCTGGAAGTAGGTCACTGGCATAACGATATGCCGGGCCTGACGGCTCATGCTGAAATTATCGCCTACAGTGAAGGGTGTCCGCGTCAAATCGTGGCTTATTCCGATTTAGTTTACGGATTCCAGTGCCATATGGAGCTTACCCCGGACGTGGTTGAACGGCTGATTGCCCATTCCGCGAAAGACCTGAACCGGGCCGCAGACTATCGCTTCGTCAATACCGTGGAAGAGCTGCGTACACATGATTACACTGAAATGAATAAGGTTTTGTTCACTTTTCTCGACAAACTTGATGCGCGATACAAATCGGCAAAAACATGAAATAAAGTCCGGAGTTTTCCTTTTGCGGGCTATTTTACTCACGAAAGATTTTGCAGCGTCCGTTCCTGGCACAGGCTGTGCGAAAACCCTGACCAAAAACTGAAGTGCGCACGTCTACGCAAAATCTGGAATTGATCGACTGGTTAGTAGAGCCGAATTTTACGTATGAGCGCGGTTTTCAGCTCTGTTTTTGGCAGTTTCAGCGGCCAAAAAAGTTTTCACACAGCCTGGGCACGAAGCAGACCAGTGTGAGGTTCGTTAGGTCCGCTGCGAGCGAGGAGCGGGCATTCTTGTACAAAGCATGTCGCTAGATTACAGTGAAGCCATTGATTGACAAGTGAGTCGAGCCAGACGAGCAGCCAATGAAACAGAAACTTCGCCAACGTAACCAAGCCTGGATATCTAGGCAATTGCAACGTGCACAAAAAGAAGGAATGCCGTTAAGTTTCTTTATTAACTTTCCTTCAATACGCTCAGCTGCATGTAATGGTGAGCGCCTTAAACGACGTGGTCGTCTCAAGCCGGACTGGGATCGCGCATTGTTTCATCCGGGTTGAGGAGAAGTGCCGATTGTTGGGCGAAAAGGCAAAGTTTATTGGTTTGAGGGATTTAATAAGGAACAGTTGCCTGGTGAATTGTTGCAGCTGTGGGAAGATGCCTGACTGTATTGACTTTGACCTGATAGCTTTCAGTGCAACATTTAATCCACTCTATAGTCAGCGAAGAGCGGAAGCCAATTTGACACAACAACTAAAGTAATCCTGTTGACCGCTTAACGGTTTTGTCCAGCTAAAGATAATCCACATTGCTGACTGAATCTGCGTACCCCAAAATCCTATAACCCGTGGAAGTCTCCATTCCTGGGAGATGAATAGCCCGAAGAATAGTGCCAACCGTGGCATGCTGCTCAACTGAATTAGTCAAAACATCAAGATACTGGATATCCAAATAGCCGCCCTCTCTGAAATGGTAAAACCATTCGCCATCAACTACGGATTCATAGCCATTGAGAAACGTCATTTTCCATAAAGGAGGAGATTCCATGCCAACCATTGCCAAGCGGATTTCATTCCATTTTGTATTATTCATGCAGCTATAAAGCATTCGAACCTCCCAGGATCAGCTACCAAGAACGATATTTAGTCAATTATTGCGGATGGTTTTTCATTCTCGGGTGACCAATAGCCACCACTGCCATGATATGTTTCAGTTCCTAATACAAATTGAGTGTCGCAATGGTTACATACAAAATGATAATCAACTATATCGCCCCATATCATCTTTTCAGAACACTCATTAAAGCTATATTGGTTCAAATCATCAGTTACTTCAATCTCGGTCAGAATCCCTTCGTTGAGCGCATACTTTGCAATACGGATTGCCTTACGTAATTGTTCAGGTTGACGTATAACGTATTTAACACATAGATCCAAGCAGTGCTCACAACTCATCAAACAGCCCTCCATACGGATGATTTCTTGCCTTGGCTTAACCCAACCACTCACCACTGTAAACAAATCAAATTCTTCATCTCCTCTTTACACATGGCAACTGTGACCTTCAGGAATGACGTTAACCACGTCCGCTCCTGGCACAAAGCTGCCTGTCAAATCTCTTTGTACATAGTTCCACTTAGGGCAGATTCTTCGATGTTCGCTCTAGTTACGCCTCCCTTGCGGTGGACACCACAGTAACGATCATCACATGCAGAAGATCGCTGAAACCAGATTTATGTAACCCACCACTTTTAGTGGTCACCCTGGTGGTCTTGACAGGAAGAGAGTTCAGGTTTGTCTTTC
Source organism: Rahnella sp. RFA10(1/100) (assembly GCF_004195115.1). Classification (NCBI taxonomy): domain Bacteria; kingdom Pseudomonadati; phylum Pseudomonadota; class Gammaproteobacteria; order Enterobacterales; family Yersiniaceae; genus Rahnella; species Rahnella sp. RFA10(1/100). The sequence continues at coordinate 5,697 of NZ_SEWR01000001.1, read as the reverse complement.
TTATCAAAAAAGTTACAGGCAAAGGCAAACCCAGCCAGAGAAACAAAATTAAAGAAGCCCGCCCAGGGAAACCTGAGCGGGCTTTTTGCTTTTCCGTTTGGGAAAAGTGACATATTTTTCAGCTTGGCTTTTCGGCTTGAAAGCCCGATGGCAGGCACCCGGCATCGTTTTCACGTTGTTCTTTCTGCGCGTGACAGGGCACGCTTGCCGTCTTACTCATTGCTTGCCAGCGGGAAACATGCATCCGCCATGGCGAACCAGCGCCTTCACCTCTTCGCTCACTTCCACGGGGTTTCGACTTAATCGATCAACCCACTCCCTGCGGTGCAATACGTACGACTTCGAATCGTGCTTCGCGCTCCAGAGGACGATGTTAAGCATGACAGGAATCAGGTCGAGGCCTTTCTCGGTCAGAGTGTATAAATCCTTGCGCCCGTCGTCGGGGCTGGGTGCTCTCGCAAGAACCCCCTGCTGTTCAAGAAAGGCAAGGCGGGACGCCAGGACATTGGTCGCGATGCCCTCTTCTGATTTCATAAACTCGCCATAGGTCTTCTTACCGGTAAAAACGATGTCGCGAATGATCAAGAGCGACCACCGGTCGCCAAAGATCTCCACGCCATAGTTGACCGCGCAATGGGACCGAATTTCTTTATTCGTCGTTTTCATGGCGGGATCTTACATCGCTTGTCTATCGCAAGCAAACCCTCCTCTTTTTTTCACTTGTTTTTTACAAGTTATTTTACTTGTTTATTGCAAGTGACAAGGCTAGCATGACCTGTATGTTAAGTCCGGTTGTGGGATCGCACCTGCAATCCATGAATGATTAACCCCTATCCGTAAGGAAATTGCACATGAGCACTATCAGCATCATCGGCTCCGGCGGCATGGCGGCGGCGATCGGCGGTCTTGCCGCCAGGGCCGGACACCTCGTCGAGGTAATGAGTCGCGACGTTGACAAGGCTCGGGCGCTGGCCGGGCAGATCGGAGCCGGTGCAACGACGGGAACCTTCGGCGCCACCCCGGCCGGGAACATCGTCATCCTGGCGGTTCCCTACTCCGCCGTTCTCGGCGTGCTGAAGCAGTACGGCGAAAAGCTGGCGGGCAAGCTTCTTATCGACATCACCAATCCCATCAAAACCGACTTCTCAAGCTTCCTGACGCCTGAAGACAGTTTCGGCGCGCGGGAGATCGCCAGGGCCGCCCCTGCCGATGCGGATATCGTCAAGGCATTCAACACCCAGTTTTCCCACGTGCTGGCCGTGGGTTCAGTCAAAGGTCACCGGCTGGACGTGTTCATCGCCGGGGACAACGCGCAGGCGAAGGCACATGTCTCGGCGTTCATCGAGAGCCTCGGGCTGCGCCCGATGGATACCGGGCCGCTGTTCATGGCGCGGACGCTGGAGCACGCCTGCATGCTGTGTCTGGGCCTCATGACCCACTCCGTCAGGCACACCAACTTCTCGATCGGCGTCAGCCTTCCCGGTTGAGCGCACGACACCCCCACTCATATCGCACCTAAAAGGAAAATATCATGCACGTTTTAGTCACTGGCGGGACCGGCCATATAGGCTCGTACATCATTCCCGAACTTATCGCCGCCGGCCACGAGGTCACCGGCCTGGCCAGGTCGGATAAATCCGCCGCGGCGGTGTCCGCGCTCGGCGCCAGGGTGCGTCGCGGGGATATTTCCGATCTGGATGGGCTCAGGGCGGCGGCTGCGGAGTCCGATGGCGTCATCCACGTCGCGCACAGGCAAGACCTGCTTCCCGTCGGCGGGATTGACGCCGTAGCAGCAGCAGAACTCCAGGTCATGCACGCGTACGGCGAGGCATTGGCCGGAACCGGAAAACCGCTGGTCGTTTCGGGGAGCATTGGCTCGCCCACGAACCTGGGCTGGACGGCGCCCGGGGCCAGCTTCCTGGACCGACCGGCGACCGAAGAGGACCCGGCCCTTCCCGGCGGCGATGCGTACAAGGGCTCCCTGCGGGTCCGTAATGTCGTGGAACTCGCGGTAATCGGCCTTGCGGAGCGCGGCGTGCGATCCTCGATCGTGCGGATCCCCACCATCGCGCACAGCACAACCGACAATGCCGGGTTCCTCCCGATACTGATTAAGCTCGCGAAGGAGAAGGGTGTCATCGGCTACCCAGGAGACGGCGCAAACCTGTGGCCGGCCGTGCATGCCCGCGACCTCGCCTCGCTGTTCCGCCTGGCGCTGGAGAAGGGTCCGGCCGGCAAGACCTGGCATGGGCTCGAGAGCGAGGGCATCCCGTTCCGCGAGATCGCCGAGGCCATTGGCAGCCGCCTGGGCCTGCCTGCGGTGAGCATTCCCGCCGACGAACTCATGCTGCCGGGATACTTTGGGTTCCTCGCGAATCTGGTCACGCTGAACCTCCCGGCATCCAGCCTCATCACCCGCCAGACCCTCGGCTGGGAACCCGCCCAGCCCGGGCTGCTCGCCGGTTTGGACAACGGTCATTACTTCCCTGCCAGTTGAGTTGAGCTGTGACAGGGATTCGGCTCGCAACGAGCCTGGCAGACGGCGGTGTCGCGATGCCCTGCCCCGTTCGGGCAAAGACTTTGCCGACCCGGCAATGGCATCAGGGATGACGCGGGAGGCCCGACGCACACGACATATCAACCGGGGAGGCCCGTTTAGCAATGACGGGCAATCCCCCAACTCACGAGGAATCAGCATATGAGCACTATCAGCATCATAGGAGCAGGAGGCATGGCCACGGCCATCGCCAGGCGTACCGCCAAGGCTGGACATACCCTTGAAGTGATCGGACGCGACACTGCCAGGGCCCAGACGCTGGCCGACCAGCTGGCAGCCGGCGTGACCATAGGGACCTACGGCGCTGCGCCGGCGGGCGACATCGTCATTCTCGCCGTGCCGTACAGCAGCGTTGCGGCGGTGGTGGCCGACTTTGGCGAAGCGCTCGGCAACAAGGTGATCATCGATATCACTAACCCGGTTGCCCCCGACCTCTCGGGCCTCGTCACTCCCCACGGCAGTTCCGGTGCGCAGGAGACCGCCAGGCTCCTCCCCGCCAACGCGCATGTCGTGAAGGCGTTCAACACCCTCTTCGGCCACGTACTGGCCAGGGGTGGGCACCTCGACGCGTTCATCGCAGCCGACGATGCGCAGGCGAAGGCACGCGTCTCGACCTTCATCGAAAGTCTCGGGTTGCGTCCGTTCGATGTCGGCGGCCTGCAAATGGCCAAGACGCTAGAGTCGCTCGGCCTGATGATGATCGGCCTGGCCAAGAATGGCGCCGGCAGCTGGGACATCGCCATGAAAGTCGATATCGGCTGAATCAGACACCACATGTTCACCGGCTGGACTGGCGCGGGCCTCACGATAACGCGAGGCCAATAGCGACCATTTTGGTGCTCTTGACAGGAGGGGAGTTTTTCTTAGTTATTAGCCAATTAATGGAAATGGCGTTCCCGGTCAGAGGAGCCCTATTAGATAAGCCCGCTTAGGGAAACTTAAGTGGGCTTTTTGGTTTTTTGACCGGCGGTTATGAGCAAGAAGCGGACATTTTTAAGTAAGAACAAACAGTGACTGTTATTATTTTTTGGCAAGCAGGCAGATATCTTCTTTTCCGAGGACGGACTTACCGTAACCATAGCGTACGGCATTCAGCATGGCTTTTCCCATTTCTTCAGTGGTAATAATGCTGTTGGGAAAGAGGCGTTTTAAGGCAGGAAAGAATGGTGACAGTATGGTGTAAAAAATTCTGTAGACCGTAGTTTTAGAGCGAATACCGTCAAGAGGCCATATTATTGCAGGGCGAAACATCAGTGCCGAAGTGAAGCCAAGCCTGAGCAGGCTATTTTCTGTTTTACCCTTAACTCTTGCCCACATGCTTTTTCCCGCTTCAGAGCTGTCTGTCCCTGCACCCGAGACATAGATAAAGGTTATATCCGGATCTAACCGTACCAGGTCTGAGGCAACATCAAGTGTCAGTTTAAAAGTAATACGACTGTATTCTTCCTCTGACAGACCTGATGCGCTCACGCCCAGACAAAAAAAGCAGGCATCCCATTTTCCCGCTGCATTCAAGCCAGCCAGCGGTGAAATCAAGTCATCTGTAACAACCTGATTAAGGCGGGTATGGCATTCAGGCAATGGCGAACGAACGATAACGGTTACAGTTTCGACATCTTTTGCTTTCATGCACTCGCGCAATACGCCCTGGCCGACCATCCCGGATGCGCCATAGATTAAAACTCTCATTATCCAACCTCTGGTGTCTGCCTGGTATGAATCCCCCCACACTCTCTGCTGGTCTGTGAAGGGACCGGGCGCTATTGAAATAAACAGCGGAATTATCAATTAGCTTCAGGCTATCGTCTTATATTCCAGGTAACTCTGAATGCCATACGCACCGTTCTCCCTTCCGATACCTGACTGCTTCATGCCGCCGAAAGGAGCGAAAGAGGTATAAGCAAATGCATTAACCGAAACCGTTCCGGCCTGAATCTGCTCAGCGACTTTTCTCGCATTCGCTAAATCCTCTCCGCTGACGTAGCCCGCCAAGCCATAGGATGAATCATTGGCGATATCGATCGCTTCCTGCTCATTTTTATAGGAAATGACGCACAATACAGGCCCGAAAATTTCTTCACGTGCGATGGTCATATTATTTGTTACGTTGATAAAGACGGTGGGTTTAACAAAGTTACCGTCTTCAAGCCCTTCAGGGTTCCCGGGGCCGCCAGTCAGTATTTCGCCGCCTTCCTCAATGCCTGTTTTAATATACTCCTGTACGCGCTGGTACTGCGTCCGGGAGACCATTGGACCAATAACCGTATCTGAATCCTGAGGCAGACCGACTTTCAGTTGCCCGACGGCCTGTTTCAGCGCGGTCGTAATTTCATCGTAACGGCTTTCCGGCACCAGAATTCGGGTGCCTGCAATGCACGCCTGGCCACTGTTCAGGAAACCTGACTGAAGGATGAATGGCAGCGCTTTGTTCAGGTCAGCATCCTCAAGAACTATATGGGCTGACTTGCCCCCCAGCTCCAGAGTAACTCTCTTCAGGGTGTCGGCGCTGCGAGCGGCAATACTTTTACCCACGGCAGTTGACCCGGTAAAGGAAATTTTGGCTACGTCCGGGTTAATGGTCAGCTCCACGCCAACCACGTCGCCGCGGCCATTAACAACATTGATGACTCCTGCCGGCAATCCGGCGGCGTCAACGCATTCCATCAGGATTTGGGTCTGTAGTGCGCTCATTTCGCTGGGTTTGGTTACCACGGTGCAGCCAGCGGCAAGCGCGGCTGCAGCTTTGTTGCAGAAGTACACGATGTTGGCATTCCACGGTGTAATGTGTGCAGCTACGCCGACGGGATGCAGTGATACTTCGGCCTGACCCACCATTTTTTCAAGGGGACGTCTTTAAGGCTTTCTTTAACGCTCAGAATAGCGCCACAGGCTGCCTGGACAAGATCCCTAGCTATCTGATGTGGGCCGCCATATTCCTCAACAAGAGCCTGAACGTGTTCATCTGCCCGCGACGCTACTGCATCATGAAACCGCTGTAAATATTCTGCACGCTGATGAACTGAACCCCGAATGTTGGACTTTTTAAACCTTCATTCGGAGTTCATATGAAATACAATTTTCAAATCAAACTTATGGCCGTCAGGCATTACCTTGATGGTCGTGACGGCTACAAACTCACT
>NZ_SEWR01000019.1:0-2941 GCF_004195115.1 Rahnella sp. RFA10(1/100) | reverse complement strand
GGTGTTGTAAGGTTAAGCCTCTCGGGTCATTAGTACTGGTTAGCTCAATGCATCGCTGCACTTACACACCCAGCCTATCAACGTCTTAGTCTTAAACGTCCCTTCAGGTGGCTTAAAGCCACAGGGAAGACTCATCTCGAGGCAAGTTTCGCGCTTAGATGCTTTCAGCGCTTATCTTTTCCGCATTTAGCTACCGGGCAATGCCATTGGCATGACAACCCGAACACCAGTGATGCGTCCACTCCGGTCCTCTCGTACTAGGAGCAGCCCCTCTCAATCTTCCAACGCCCACGGCAGATAGGGACCGAACTGTCTCACGACGTTCTAAACCCAGCTCGCGTACCACTTTAAATGGCGAACAGCCATACCCTTGGGACCTACTTCAGCCCCAGGATGTGATGAGCCGACATCGAGGTGCCAAACACCGCCGTCGATATGAACTCTTGGGCGGTATCAGCCTGTTATCCCCGGAGTACCTTTTATCCGTTGAGCGATGGCCCTTCCATTCAGAACCACCGGATCACTATGACCTACTTTCGTACCTGCTCGAGCCGTCACTCTCGCAGTCAAGCTAGCTTATGCCATTGCACTAACCTCACGATGTCCGACCGTGATTAGCTAACCTTCGTGCTCCTCCGTTACTCTTTAGGAGGAGACCGCCCCAGTCAAACTACCCACCAGACACTGTCCTCACCCCAGATAATGGGGCCGAGTTAGAACATCAAACATTAAAGGGTGGTATTTCAAGGTTGGCTCCACGCAGACTGGCGTCCACGCTTCAAAGCCTCCCACCTATCCTACACATCAAGGCTCAATGTTCAGTGTCAAGCTATAGTAAAGGTTCACGGGGTCTTTCCGTCTTGCCGCGGGTACACTGCATCTTCACAGCGAGTTCAATTTCACTGAGTCTCGGGTGGAGACAGCCTGGCCATCATTACGCCATTCGTGCAGGTCGGAACTTACCCGACAAGGAATTTCGCTACCTTAGGACCGTTATAGTTACGGCCGCCGTTTACCGGGGCTTCGATCAAGAGCTTCGCCTTGCGGCTGACCCCATCAATTAACCTTCCGGCACCGGGCAGGCGTCACACCGTATACGTCCACTTTCGTGTTTGCACAGTGCTGTGTTTTTATTAAACAGTTGCAGCCAGCTGGTATCTTCGACTGGCTTCAGCTCCGGGAGCAAGTCCCTTCACCTACGCGCCAGCGTGCCTTCTCCCGAAGTTACGGCACCATTTTGCCTAGTTCCTTCACCCGAGTTCTCTCAAGCGCCTGAGTATTCTCTACCTGACCACCTGTGTCGGTTTGGGGTACGATTTCGTGTTACCTGGAGCTTAGAGGCTTTTCCTGGAAGCATGGCATCAGCTACTTCACCACCGTAGTGGCTCGTTATCACGCCTCAGGGTTAGTATGTAACCGGATTTACCAGGTCACACCCCCTACACGCTTGAACCGGGACAACCGTCGCCCGGCCAGCCTAGCCTTCTCCGTCCCCCCTTCGCAGTAACACCAAGTGCTGGAATATTAACCAGCTTCCCATCGACTACGCTTTTCAGCCTCGCCTTAGGGGTCGACTCACCCTGCCCCGATTAACGTTGGACAGGAACCCTTGGTCTTCCGGCGTGCGGGTTTTTCACCCGCATTATCGTTACTTATGTCAGCATTCGCACTTCTGATACCTCCAGCAAACCTCACAGTTCACCTTCGACGGCTTACAGAACGCTCCCCTACCCAACAACGCCTAAGCGTCGCTGCCGCAGCTTCGGTGCATGGTTTAGCCCCGTTACATCTTCCGCGCAGGCCGACTCGACCAGTGAGCTATTACGCTTTCTTTAAATGATGGCTGCTTCTAAGCCAACATCCTGGCTGTCTATGCCTTCCCACATCGTTTCCCACTTAACCATGACTTTGGGACCTTAGCTGGCGGTCTGGGTTGTTTCCCTCTTCACGACGGACGTTAGCACCCGCCGTGTGTCTCCCGTGATAACATTCTTCGGTATTCGTAGTTTGCATCGAGTTGGTAAGCCGGGATGGCCCCCTAGTCGAAACAGTGCTCTACCCCCGAAGATGAGTTCACGAGGCGCTACCTAAATAGCTTTCGGGGAGAACCAGCTATCTCCCGGTTTGATTGGCCTTTCACCCCCAGCCACAAGTCATCCGCTAATTTTTCAACATTAGTCGGTTCGGTCCTCCAGTTAGTGTTACCCAACCTTCAACCTGCCCATGGCTAGATCACCGGGTTTCGGGTCTATACCTTGCAACTTGACGCCCAGTTAAGACTCGGTTTCCCTACGGCTCCCCTATTCGGTTAACCTTGCTACAAAATATAAGTCGCTGACCCATTATACAAAAGGTACGCAGTCACCTAACAAGTAGGCTCCCACTGCTTGTACGTACACGGTTTCAGGTTCTATTTCACTCCCCTCGCCGGGGTTCTTTTCGCCTTTCCCTCACGGTACTGGTTCACTATCGGTCAGTCAGGAGTATTTAGCCTTGGAGGATGGTCCCCCCATATTCAGACAGGATGTCACGTGTCCCGCCCTACTCATCGAACTCACAATCTGTGCATTTTTGTGTACGGGACTATCACCCTGTACCGTGCGACTTTCCAGACGCTTCCACTAACACACAAACTGATTCAGGTTCTGGGCTCTTCCCCGTTCGCTCGCCGCTACTGGGGGAATCTCGGTTGATTTCTTTTCCTCGGGGTACTTAGATGTTTCAGTTCCCCCGGTTCGCCTCGTTAGACTATGTATTCATCTAACGATAATGTGCCGGAGCACACTGGGTTTCCCCATTCGGGTATCGTCGGGTATAACGGTTCATATCACCTTACCGACGCTTTTCGCAGATTAGCACGCCCTTCATCGCCTCTGACTGCCTAGGCATCCACCGTGTACGCTTAGTCGCTTAACCTCACAACCCGAAGGTGTTTCCACCG
>NZ_SEWR01000018.1:0-5254 GCF_004195115.1 Rahnella sp. RFA10(1/100) | reverse complement strand
CTGGCGGCACTAGCGCGGTGGTCCCACCTGACCCCATGCCGAACTCAGAAGTGAAACGCCGTAGCGCCGATGGTAGTGTGGGGTCTCCCCATGCGAGAGTAGGGAACTGCCAGGCATCAAATAAAGCGAAAAGCCCCGTACGAAAGTGCGGGGCTTTTGGCTATGGGGAATTTAGGGTATTTAGCTCTACACGCTCTGCTTATCGGGCCGCAAGCCCCTGTACCATCTTATAAAACTCTGCGTAACAGAGTATCGGATCGGTTAAACTAAGCACAAATAAGTCACTTATGAGTAATATGGCTATGTCGAATGGCGACACTTCTCTTCAATCCCTAAATACTTTTTCTCTGGAGGCCTATGCTGCTGAAATCACACATGTCCGGAGCGCTGAACAACTCATCGTTGCATGGAAATCAGCGAAGAAAAAAGGGCAGCCTTTTTTACTTTTAGGGGAAGGGAGTAATGTTCTTTTCCTGGAGAATTTTGCAGGATCAGTGGCACTAAATCGCATAAAAGGGATTGAACTGACTGAAAACGCAGAGGAATGGCAGCTACATATAGGGGCTGGGGAAAATTGGCATCAATTGGTTTGTTATGCATTAGAGCATGATATTCCCGGCCTGGAGAATCTTGCGTTAATTCCCGGATGCGTAGGTTCTGCTCCTATTCAGAACATAGGTGCATATGGTATCGAACTGCAGAGTATTTGTGGTTATGTGGATGTATTGGATCTTCAGAATGAAAAAGTCATCCGCTTGCAATCCGATGAATGCCAGTTCGGTTATCGCGAAAGCATATTTAAACATTCCTATAAAGAAGGGTATGCCATTATTGCCGTAGGCCTGAAACTGACAAAGCAATGGCAACCGAAACTGACTTATGGGGATCTGACTCGCTTAGATCCTGAGACTGTGACTCCCCGTCAGATCTTTGATTTAGTCTGCGCGATGCGGCAGAGCAAATTACCAGACCCAACCGTTACCGGCAATGCAGGGAGTTTCTACAAAAATCCTACTGTTGATGCTTCTGTGGCAGAGAGAATCAGCAGCGAATATCCCTCTATGCCGTCTTATCCGCAAGCCAATGGGCAAATAAAACTGGCTGCAGGATGGTTGGTTGAACAGGCCGGTCTAAAAGGTTTTGCCATTGGTGGCGCAGCTGTTCATGATAAACAGGCGTTAGTGTTGATTAATAAAGATCACGCAAGCAGTGCTGATATACGCGCATTGGCTAAATATGTACGTGATGCAGTTGCAGCAAAATTTGGCATCTGGCTTGAACCAGAGGTTCGTTTTATTGCCGCGAAAGGGGAAGTGGACGCAATGGGAGCGCTGTCATGAAAGATATTACCGTTCCTCTGCAATTAATCTCCATTTTGGCTGATGGTGAATTTCATTCCGGTGAGCAGTTAGGTACAGCCATGGGGATGAGCCGCGCAGCGATTAATAAGCATATCCAGACGGTACGTGACTGGGGCGTTGATATATTTACGGTGCCGGGCAAAGGTTATAGCCTTCCGTTCCCTATCGAGTTGCTTGACGCAGAAAAAATCCACGCATTGCTCCCGACGGGCCATGTCGATGTTCTGTCTGTTATTGATTCAACCAATCAGTATCTATTGGACAGAATTGGAGAATTAAGCTCGGGTGACGCATGTGTTGCGGAATATCAGCAGGCCGGGCGGGGACGTCGTGGGCGAAAGTGGTTCTCACCTTTCGGCAGTAACCTTTACCTGTCAATGTACTGGAAACTGGAACAGGGACCTGCCGCCGCAATGGGACTCAGCCTGGTCATTGGGATTGTTATGGCTGAGGTGCTTCAGCGTCTTGGTGCTGAAGCAGTACGCGTGAAATGGCCCAATGATCTTTATCTTAATGATCGCAAGCTCGCCGGAATATTGGTTGAACTGACAGGTAAAACCGGTGATGCAGCACAGCTGGTTCTTGGCGCGGGGATTAACCTTAAAATGCGCGAACCTGCTTCTGATGCTATTAATCAGGGTTGGATAAATTTGCAGGAAGCGGGGGTTAATATTGACCGCAATGAACTTACAGCTACGTTGCTGAAAGAGTTAAGGTCAGCATTATTACATTTCGAACAGGAAGGATTAGCGCCATTTATTCCCCGCTGGCGTGGTTTAGATAATTTCCTCGACCGTCCGGTTAAATTACTCATCGGTGACCAGGAAATTCATGGTATTGAGCGGGGTATCGATCCTCAGGGGGCTTTGCTGCTCGAACAGGATGGCGTACTTAAACCTTATATCGGTGGTGAGATTTCACTGCGCGGTATCTGATTAAAATAAAGGAGAGCACATGCTCTCCTTTATTTTTTAATTTCAGTATATTTATTTTCTCAACCGGACGCTTTCAACCGCATGGTTAGCGCTTTTCGTCAGAATTAAGCTCGCTCTTTCACGAGTTGGAAGAATATTTTCTTTTAAATTCAACCCATTAATCTCATTCCATAGCTGCGTTGCAATGTTCACAGCTTCTTCTTCCGGAAGTTTTGCATAATGATGGAAATAAGAATCAGGATCTGAGAATGCTCCCTGACGGAATTTCAGGAAACGATTAATATACCAACTTTGCAATAATTCTTCAGGGGCATCAACGTATATCGAGAAATCGACAAAGTCAGAAACAAATACATGATGTGGATCATGAGGATAATCCATGCCGCTTTGTAAGACATTAAGCCCTTCAAGGATCAAAATATCTGGCTGCTCAATGACTTTATTGCCCTCCGGTATCACATCATAGATCAGATGCGAATAGACTGGCGCGGTCACATGCCTTGCACCGGATTTAACCTCTGAAACAAAATTCACTAGCTGGTGCATATCATAAGACTGAGGGAATCCTTTTTTCTTCATAATCCCACGCTCCTGAAGCGTCTTGTTGGGATAGAGGAAACCATCAGTTGTAATCAGTTCTACCGAACGGTGCTCGGGCCAACGACTTAATAATGCCTGGAGGACGCGGGCCGTCGTACTTTTACCTACTGCGACACTCCCGGCGATTCCAATGACATAAGGAATTTTCTGTCCATCTGTACCGAGGAACTGCTCAAGCACGGCTTGTCGGCGCAGGTTGGAACTGATGTAAAAATTGAGAAGGCGTGAAAGTGGCAAATATATCTGTGCAACTTCCTCGAGGGATAAATCCTCGTTTATGCCTTTCAGGTTCACCACTTCTGCCTCTTTCAGCGTAAGCGGTACTGAATCACGTAAGGCTGCCCACTGCGCACGATCGAACTGCAGATAAGGAGTTGCCAAAGATGGGTCTCTTTTTTTCATAAGTTAAAGTCTGCCCGTTAGCGCAGGTCAGGAAAGGCGATCACGCCAACTCCAGACAGTAAACCAGCAGCATATTATAGACACCTTAATTTTTGAGGGAGATCTTTTTCTTATAACTTATCGATTTCTTTGATTGAGTTTAAAATTTTTTGAGAAAGTTATGTAAGCGCGGAAAGCCTATGAAAGTGCGGTGAAATGCTCACAGCACAATTTCAAGGCTAAAAGATGGATTGAGATGTGCTGGTAAAAGGTAATAACTGTTTGTAATAGACTACTTCATTTTTTCTGCTGTAACGGGAGAAATCCTGCCTGAGGAGCGCGCAGCGATACCCTTGTGCTCTGTAGAATGCTTCGGCGTCTGAACCTGACTTCATATCTGAAGACAAAATGGTGCAGCGCAGGCTCTGTGCGGTATTTTCCAGCGCACGTAGTAACAGACGACCCACGCCACGTCTTCGTGCTGTAGCGCTGACCAGCAGAGTACTTACTTCGGCCTGATGAGGTAAATCCGGTGAATGGACCAGAATAAGCTGGACGGTACCAATGACGCCTTTTTCATCCCTGGCGATCCAAAGCAATCGTTCATTTTGACTCAGAGCAGGGCATAAATCCTGAAAAGCGTCCTCAGCCTCTCTTTGACCGTTGACACAGGGGAAACCGACAGAAGCATTTGTCCTGTTAGCTTCAATCAATAGTCGCGCGAGTTCCTCTCTGTAAACCGGTAGCGTTGCGGCATTAAGCATGACAATTTTCATTGCGGCACTCCTTCCTATAATAAAACTCGCCTTCGAAAGGAGATATGCAAATATTGCGCCAGTAGAAATAGCTCGGGAATCAGGCCTGACCGACAAAGAAATGCCTCTGGATGTACATTTGTGATGCAAAAGCACATTTATAGTGCATAAATCGAACAGCAGTGCGCTGCGAGGGATTTCTGGCGAGGATGAAGTATAAGTAAGGGGGGCGTATCCATCGCGAACGGGCCTGGAGAAATGACGTTTTTGAATACATTTTGACCCTTTAAACAGCAGGAAAGGAGAAAAAGCTTAGTTTTTGAATAAAACATGAGCGATAACGCAAAACATGCAATTTTTTTGTTGCATACCCTGCAAAGTCTCCATAGAATGCGCAGCACTTGATGCCGGCATAGCTCAGTTGGTAGAGCAACTGACTTGTAATCAGTAGGTCCCGAGTTCGACTCTTGGTGCCGGCACCATTCAAGTACTTAACAATTTAGGTGGGGTTCCCGAGCGGCCAAAGGGAGCAGACTGTAAATCTGCCGTCATCGACTTCGAAGGTTCGAATCCTTCCCCCACCACCATACAAGCCTTAGCAATGAGGCAGCTTGAAATGATAGAGTCGTTTCAAGTGAAGGTGAGGAATTAAGTGTCTCACGTCCTTTTCCCCGTCTTCGAAGTTCTTCAGAAAAATCAGGTAGCCGAGTTCCAGGATGCGGGCATCGTATAATGGCTATTACCTCAGCCTTCCAAGCTGATGATGTGGGTTCGATTCCCACTGCCCGCTCCAAGTATGTGCTGATATAGCTCAGTTGGTAGAGCGCACCCTTGGTAAGGGTGAGGTCGGCAGTTCGAATCTGCCTATCAGCACCACTTCCAAATTCTCCCTCCTGATTTTCTTTCTGTAAACTAATTCGTCAAGCAAATGCTTGGTTGATGTGGTGATACCACCGATTTAACCGTGTCTTAGAGGGACAATCGATGTCTAAAGAAAAATTTGAACGTAACAAACCGCACGTTAACGTTGGTACTATCGGCCATGTTGACCACGGTAAAACTACCCTGACTGCAGCAATCACTACCGTTCTGGCCAAAACCTACGGCGGTTCTGCACGTGCATTCGACCAGATCGATAACGCACCAGAAGAAAAAGCTCGTGGTATCACCATCAACACTTCACACGTTGAATATGACACCCCGACTCGTCACTACGCGCACG
>NZ_SEWR01000017.1:0-15908 GCF_004195115.1 Rahnella sp. RFA10(1/100) | reverse complement strand
CCATTAATACCCCACCCCAACCCTCCCTTTCGCAGGGGAGGGAGCTTTGCGGCTGTCGCTGTTGTACCTGGAACATAGTCAGCGAGCAGAGCGAGCAACCCGGATGTCCCCCCTATTTTCCCCGTTTACCAAACGTCATTTTGGAATACACTTCATTCCTAAATTTCATACTTCGTTTTGTGGCACAGATCACATCTTAATTGTATGATGAATACATTATTCAACTGGGTGAAACACCATGGGCACCTCAATCTCTCTGGCATTCCAATATATCCGGGCGTTTATTCTGATTTATCTCTGTTTATTCGCCGGGAATGCGATTTCATCTCTGTTACCGCTCACCATTCCCGGCAGCATCATCGGCATGCTGATCCTGTTTGGTCTGCTTTCCACACAAATTTTGCCGTTCAAATGGGTTAAACCGGGCTGCAATATTCTGATCCGCTATATGGCGTTGCTGTTCGTGCCTATCGGGGTCGGGGTCATGAATTATTATGCGCAACTGCGCACGCAGTTCGGGCCGCTGGTGGTGTCATGCCTGGTCAGTACCCTGGTGGTGTTGCTGGTTGTCGCCTATTGCTCCCACTATATCCATGGGGAACGCGGTGTGGTGACGGATAAAGGGGAGGATAAAAATGATTGATATTTTGTGGTCGCTGCCGCTGACGCTGGTGGTTTTTTTCGCCACCCGCAAATTAGCCACCAGGCTTAAAATGCCCCTGCTCAACCCGTTGCTGATGTCGATGGTGGTGATTATTCCGCTGTTGCTGATCACCCATATCCCTTACGCACGTTATTTCGCAGGCAGCAAGATCCTCAATGACCTGCTGCAACCCGCTGTCGTGGCGCTGGCTTTCCCGCTGTACGAACAGCTGCATCAGATCCGTGCCCGCTGGAAATCCATCATCAGCATCTGCTTTATCGGCAGCGTGGTAGCGATGGTGACGGGGACCGCGATTGCATTATGGATGGGTGCAACGCCAGAAATTGCCGCATCGGTATTACCGAAATCGGTCACCACACCGATTGCAATGGCCACCGCGCAGTCGATTAATGGCATTCCGGCCATCAGCGCCGTATGCGTGATTTTCGTCGGGATCCTCGGCGCGGTCTTTGGACACACGCTGTTGAATATTCTGAAGATCACCACCAAGGCCTCACGCGGACTGGCGATGGGCACAGCATCACATGCACTGGGCACCGCCCGTTGTGCAGAAATGGATTATCAGGAAGGCGCATTCAGCTCACTGGCGCTGGTGATTTGCGGGATTATTACTTCCCTGCTCGCACCTTTTCTGTTCCCCGTATTACTGGTCATATTTGGCTAAACAGTTTGGCGGCGGCTGTGTTTGCCCCTGTAAAATAAAATGCCCTGCCCGCAAGCAGGGCATTTTATTAACCTTCGTTCTTATCAGGTACGGGATTTCCCCCGGCAGCAGGCACACTGATGCGCACCGGCCGGGCTTTTTTAACCTCAGCGTTCGCCACCGGTGCCAGTAGCTTGTCAGGGCTACAATCGCGGATAACCTTTCCGTTCTTCATCACCAGTACACGATCAAAATACTTCAGCAGGTAACGTCGGTGAGTGACCATTAACAGCGTTTTTCCCGCAACAAAATGATCCAGATTGTCAAAAATTCGCTGTTCCGTTTGTTCATCCAGACAGGACGTCGGTTCATCCCACAAAAAAACTTTCGCATCACTGCTCAGGCTGCGTGCCAGCAGTAATTGCTGATTTTGTCCTGATGAAAGATTCTTCGCCATAAAACTGATGGGATAGCGTAATCCCATGGGATGTTGCAGCACGAAATTACAGTTTGTCACGCCCAGCGCCTGCACGGTTTTCTTACGATCTTCACCGCTCTTTAGGGCGAAGTTACTTTCCACCGAGCCTGTAAATAACGCATCGTGGGTGGTGATAACGCTGATGAAACGCGAGAAAAAATGCTGGGCAAGATGCCGGGTGTTGTAACCGTCGTACATGACGCTGCCTTGTAAAGGCATACTGAATCCTGAAAGCAGTGAGATCAGCGAACTTTTACCTGAACCGCATTCCCCGATAATGGCGACCCGCTGTCCGGCAGGAATATCCAGGGTAATGTTTTCAAGTATCACCGGCAGCTGAGGATCATACTGGTAGCTGGCCCCTTTCAGGTTAATATGCCCTTCACAATGTGAGAGTGATTGTAAGACCTCGCGGGGGGCTGTATTTTCAGGGACAAACATTTTCAGCAGATCGGTGATGGTTTTATTAGTGGTAAATATCGATAATAAAGTCGATGAAAAACCTGAAATAATACCCGACATACGCCCCGAAACGATGACGGAAGAAACAATCGCACCCGTGGTGATTTCCCCTTTCGTCACCAGGAAGAAGGCAAATAACATGAGCAGGATCTGGTTAAGGCTTGAGAGTGTGGATAACGCAGACTGATAATAAACGTTTACTTTGCGGATCTGTAAACTGAGCCAGGACTGCTGATCGGCATTATTAACCCAGTCCCGCATCAGGTTCCGGTTATTCAATGTGTGGATCATTCTTAATGCATAGAGTGTTTCCGTAATGAACATATTCCGGTTACTTTGGCCTTCTTTCACACGTTCCATCAGGACATTGGTGTAGCGGAAATTAACATAAGCCAGCCCCAGTGAAATCAGCATAATTGTGATCGGAATTAAAACCAACAGCCCCAGATTGATATAGATAACTATCACAAAGACAATAAATAAAGGTGCATCGGCCACGCGCTGAAAAACCGAGTTAAGTAGCACAGGTTTTATTTTTTGAAATTCAGTCCATAGAACAAATGCTGAAGACATAGACGTGTTTTTTTTATCGCCGTAAAGCAGCGCCTCGAGAAAGGAAACATCGATATCAATATCTTCCCTGCGGGAAACTATCGACTGATAAATGTCACGCGAGGATTTGAGCAGAAACTCAAAGATAATGAACACCAGCACGATGCCTGCCACTCCGAAGAGAGATGCGTTCGATGAGCCTGGCACGAGTTTGTCATAATAGAGATTACTGAAAACAGGAATTGTCAGCGCAAACATCGCCATAAACAATGAGGAGATAAAATATTTTGAGTAAAATATTTTATTATTTTTAAGGCCATTTTTTAAAATCTGGCTGATGCGAATGGAATCCACCACCTCACTGATCGGCTGCAATGAGAACGCCGACATCTGCTGGAGTGCAGAGCGTTCTATTTCAATCTGTCCAATATCATTTTGCATATTGACCAGTTTAAGTTTGTTATCGATACAACCAACACAAATGAGCCACTGCATTTCAGCCGTCAGCAGCAAAAGCGGCATGCTTTCATTAAGCAAATCATCTGGCTGGCTAAATTGCACTGCAGAAACTGACAACCCTAATGAAAGGAAATAATTTTTAATTTGTGTGTCATGTTCAACATCATCTTTATGATATTCGGTCAGTGATATTTCTTTATCACCTTCTCTTATTTCAATTTTAGCGCCATAGTTTCGCGCAATATACGTTAATGCACCGGACAGCCCTAAATCATACTGTTCAAATTCAGCTTTCATGGTTTGTTACTCAAAAAACCTCTGCTGTACCCACAGCAGAGGCATGTTAATTACGGGTGATCGACCTGCTGATCATCATGTGTCGTATTATCAATAGGTGTGATTGTCATTATTTCAGCACTCATGACTGCAGCAGCCTGATCATGACTTACTGAATCGTTTGTATCGCTTTCAGGTTCATCCTGCATCGTTGCCATGAGCAGAGCCGACGACGTATCGACGGTAACGCTGTACTCGATCTGTTGTGTGTTACCGGCCTTGTCCACAATGCCCAATTGCAGTGAGTGCGTACCATCGGCAATGTCACTCATCTGTAATGACCAGTCCCCTTGTTCATCCACCTGAATATGGATGGCTTCACCGCCATCAATGCTCGCCGATACCGTCGCCCCGGCTTCACCCTGTCCGGCAATGTCGAGCGTATGACTTTCACTGCGCCATTCATCAGGCTGATCGCCTTCATTGTTAACCAGCCGGGCGTCAAAAGTGTCAATCTGCGTATCGATAATAAAATCAAAAGGTTCGCTGTGGCTAACGTTGCCTGCTACATCGGTCGTTGTTATCACTAATTGATACTCACCGTCTGTCAGAGGCTCAGGTGGCGTAAAGCTCCACTCGCCGTCATCACTTTTAAGCGCATCATAGTTGTTACCATTAACGTTAACCGTCACGCTGTCGGCATCGGCATCAACGTCAGTCAAAATAAAGCCTGGCGTGTTGTCATTCACAATGTGATCACCGCCGGTATCGGATTCCATCGCTGCCACAGGCACCGAGAGCGACTGGTCAATCGTCAGTTCAGTCACGGTGGTCTGACTGTTGCCCGCATCATCCGTCACCGTGACCGTTACCGGCCAGGTGCCTTCTGGCAGCGCATCCGGCAACGTCAGGCTCCACCCGCCTTCTTCCCCCTGCACCGCGTTATAGGTCTGGCTGTTGATGGTCACGATAACCTGCGTAACATCCGCATCAATGTCCTGCAATATCAGTGTCGGCGTCGCGTTATTGGTGAGCATATCGCCCACGCTACCCGTGTCAGACATTCCGTCCAGCACCACCTCCGGTAATGACAGAGACTGATCAATCTCCAGTATCACTGTCGCAGACTGGCTGTTACCGGCGGCATCCGTTGCGGTGACCATGACGGACCAGCGGCCTTCCGGCAGCGGTTCGGTAAATGTCAGGCTCCAGATGCCCTGACCACTTTGTAGCGCGTTATAACTCTGTCCGTTTAGCGTGACCACAACCTGGGTGACATCACTTTCGATGTTTTGCAGCAACAGCGTCGGCATAGTGTTGCTGGTGATCATGTCGCCGATAATGCCACTGTCGGAGGCAATATCCAGCGTCAGGGCTGGCACCGCACGCATCTCATCAAAAGTCACGTCCGGGCTGATGTTACCCACCGCATCTTCAGCATGGAGGGTTACTTTCCCGCCATCAGGATAATTAAACACCGTGCTCCAGTTGCCGTTGCTGTCCGCCGTGACGCTGGCGATAACCTTCCCTGTTTCATCTTCAACCACTAACTTACTGCCCGCTTCAGCAGTCCCGGACATGACCCACAGACCACTGCCGTCAATAAAGGCCGAGGTATCAACCACCGGCACAGCCGGTGCCTGGGTATCAATGGTGACATCGTGACTGATGATTTGGGTATTGCCTGCGGGATCTTCAATTTTAAAGCTCAGGGAATAATTCCCGTCAGCCAGCGAGGTCGGCTCCATTGCCCATGTGCCATCGGCCGCAACCATCACGGAAGCAACCGCTACACCCGCCAGGAACACAGTCACCGTCGAGCCAGCCTCCCCGCGACCAAAGAAGGTGACGTTTTGGTTGTTCAGCGCCCATTTGTCAGCGATGGTGGATTTATTGTCTTCAACATTGACGCTGAATGCGTCAATGCGGGTATCAACAACAATCACCATGCTGGTTTCTTTCTCATTACCGGCTTTGTCGGTCGAATTGAATTTAATATTCAGTTCGCCATCCTGAAGCACCATTTTATTGATGCTGGCTGTCCAGTTGCCATCTTCCCCGACCCAGAACTGATTAACCGTTAACCCGTTCACCGTGATGCTCAGGTAACTTCCGGCTTCGGCCTTCCCGGTCAGGGTGGCGTTGGTGGTGATATCCGTCAGATAAGTCACGTCCCCAACGGTGATTGTCTCAACAGGCTGACCGTTGATCGTCGTCAACACGATTGGCGTATCATTGACGGTATCGATGGTGAAATTACGGGACTCGGTCGACGCCGTATTCCCTGCCGCATCTGTTATTTCAAAACGAATAGAATGCGAACCATCGTCCAGATCCGCCGGCACGGTATAGGTTGAATTGATCGAACCCGGCGTAATTGTTTCTACATACTCACCATCAATGTAGACCGATACTGGCTGGTTTTTTTCGCCGGTGATATTAAAGGTCGGCCGGGTAGAATCGGTATAATAGTCGTTGGCATAGTAACCCCCGTCGTTGGCCATTCCCTGGATTTGAATGTCTGTCTCGGTATCAATTGTCACCAGGATACGGGCTGACTCGGCGGTATTTCCCGCCACATCCTCTGCAATAACACGCACAGAGTATTCACCGTCATTCATGGTGCCGGGGTAGGCCCATGACCAGTTTCCGTCAGCGTCAGCGACTATGGTTGCTACCATCACTTCATCAACCAAGATATTGACTGTCGCGCCCGCTTCCGCCGTCCCGTGGAAGGCAGGCGGGTTAATATTGGTGATATTGTCGCCCTTCGATGCGGAGTTAGTCTCATCATTAAGCGAAATGGTGGGATAATCGGTATGGCTGTCCAGCGTCACCGGATAATCTTCACCCGCCACAACATTCCCTGCGATATCGGTCAGGGTAGCCGAAATAATATATTCACCGTCTTCCCCCAGCACGACCGGCATATTCCAGTTACCTTCGGCATCAACCGACGCACGGCCGATAACCGCACCGTTCACCCGTATCGTAACCGTTGAGTTAATTTCCCCGGTCCCGGTCAGTTCCAGAGCACGGGAATTAATCAGCTCCGGTGGCGCAGTCATCTCGAACCCGCTCACCGCAGTATCAATCACCACAACGGAGGTGGCACTGGTGACGGTGTTTCCTGCCGCATCGGTGGAGATAAACGTCACGTTGTAGTTGCCGTCCTCGCTTTCCGGCAAGGTATAACTGGCCAGCCCAGAGGCGTCAGCGACAACCGTGGCGACTTTCACCTCATTGACATAAATATCCACCGAAGCGCCCGGATCGGTCATGGCCGATAAGGTTGGCGTCTTATCGTTGGTCACCATATCACCGATATCGCCACTGTTGCTCTCACGGGCCAGCGCCACATCACTGATACTGTTATGCGTGTCACACTGAATAATAATGTCTTTTTGGACTTTGTTACCTGCACTGTCCTCAGCTACCGCAATGAACGTATTGGCCACTTCACTCAGTTCAACGCTGTAACTCCACTGTCCGTCGTCTCCCACCGTTAATGTGGTCAGTACCGAGCCATCCTTTCCGTAAAGAGTCAGCACCGCACCGGCCTCGGCCACCCCTTCCAGATTCACCGTGGTTTTATTGGTGATCAGGTCGGTTGAACTGCTGCCCGTATCGTCACTTTCCCGCAGAGTAAGGGTCAGCGGAGAGATATAGGAGTCCAGAATAAGGGGCGTCGGGTCGATCTGCATCGTATTTCCCGCCAGATCATTGACGGTAAAAGCAATCTCATGCGAACCGTCGTTGCCAATGACAGGAAGCCTGACCGACCAGGTTCCGTCACTGGACGTCGAAGTTTCAATGACAAATTTGCCATCAACATAAATTTTAATTTTCGCCCCAGGCTCGGATATCCCGCTTACCGTCGGGGTGTTGTCGCTGATATAGCCTTCATCGGTCATGCCGGAAATCGACCATTCCAAAGGTTCTACGTGCGTATCGACCACCAGATTTGCACTGTCTGAAAGCAGCGCTTCCTGACTGTTCGGGTCGATAATGCTTGCCTGCAGGCTGTAAGTGCCTTCAGCCATTACCGGCAGCTCATAGCTGTAACGACCTGTGGAGTCACTTTGTGCTGCGCCAACGACCACGCCATTGATATAAAGCGTGACTGTCACGCCCGGCAGGGTAATCCCCGTGATCACGGGCTTCGTATTATTGGTGATAAAATCACCCAGTGAGCCGCTGTCTGTATCATTGCTTAACATCACCGTCGGTGGATCAAGATCGACCACCGGAATAATGAAGCTAAAGGATGTTTCCGAGGAAATATTTCCGGCTTTATCTGTGGCCGTGACGGCAATCACGTGGTCCCCGGAAAGGAAGGAACTTGGCGGCGTCCAGGCCCAGGTCCCGTTTGCCGACACCGTGACACTGGCGACTGTCATGCCATCAATTTTAATCGACAGATTTGAGCCCGCCTCTGCCATGCCGCTGAATTCAGGTGCCAGCCCCAGCGCTTCATGGGAGTTATTGGCATCAGATTCCGTCAGCCCGAGAGTCGGCGTGGCAACCAGCGTATCAATGACAAAATTCATACTTTGTTCGGTCGAGTTACCGGCGACGTCAGTGGCCCGCACACTAATCGTATACTGCCCGTCAGCCAGATCAGCCGCAGTGAAACTCCAGCTACCGTCCGCATTCGCCTGCTGCTCAACGGTCTGCATGACCGTCCCGCTATTGTCTTTGATACTGATGACTATCTGCGCATGGCTTTCGGTGTTGCCTGAAAAAGTCGGGGACACATCCTTGGTCAGATGATCAGTGTATGAAACGCCGGTATCTGACGCCGGATCCATTTCCATCGACAAGGCGATCTGCGTATCTATCACGAAACTGATACTGTTTTCAGCCTGGTTACCCGCGTTGTCGGTCATGATGACCGTGGCGGTATACTCTCCATCCGGCAGGTTATTGGGGCGAACGGTCCACTGGTCAGCGCTATTCATGGTGGCGATGTAGCTCGTACCATTAATGTTCACCCTGATCGAATCAACATCATCCGGTACGTTGCTGATCACAAAGACAGGCTGAGGATCGTTGGTAATATTATCTGACGCAGAGCTACCTGAATCACTGTCCGTGCTCAGATCGATCACCGGCGTTGGAATTTGCGTATCAACCGTGAACGTCAGATCATCCGTCACATGGTTACCCGCAATATCAACCCATTCGACCTGCAGGGTATAGCTGCCATCGGCAAGGCTTTCTGCCGTATATATCCAGCGGCCATCCTGTTGCTCTACATTGACCGTAATACCGTTAAGCGTGGCCCTGACTGAAACCAGCGGTTCCGCTGCCGTAATTTCAAATCTCGGTGCGGTGACATTGGTCAGGTTATCGGTCACATTGCTGCCGGTATCATCGAGCAGCACCAGCCCCGGTGACTGCACGGTGGTATCGACGACAAAACTGTAGGTCGTTGAACTGGTATTGCCGGCTTTATCGGTGAAGCTGACCACGGCGGAATAGGTTCCGTCTGCCAGACTTTGCGGGACATCCCAGCCCCCCGCCTGCGGCTCGATTTGCCATGTTTCTCCGCCCAGCGTCACGCTGACCTGATAAATATCTCCAGGCATGTCGCTGATGATCAAACGAGGTTGCGCAACATTAGTGATGTTATCACCCTTATCACCACTGTTGTCGGCATCACTCAGCGAGACAACCGGTGAAGGGCAAACCGTATCGATAATGAAGTTTAACGAGCCTGAACGCGTATTACCGGCCTGATCTTCGATTCTTACTTCTGCCACATAGTTGCCATCACTCAGTGCATCGGCATCCGGGATCTGGCATACCCATGTTCCGTCCACGCGGCTTGCCGGATAAGATTTGCCATTGAGCAAGACCACCACGGACCAGACATCGCTATCCACGTTGGATATTTCAAATTTCGGCGTGGCATCATTTGTCAGATTGTCGTTAGTGAGGTAACCGCTGTCACTGATCAGATCAATCAGTGGCATATTCAGTGTCGTATCCACCGTAAAGTCGAGCGTAGTCTGGGCGGTATTACCGGCTCGATCGGTCACCGATACCACGATGTTGTGTACCCCATCAGTGAGCACCGGCGTAGTGAATAACCATTTACCTGAACTGTCTTTCAGAATGGACGTCTGCGTACCGTTATCTAACGCCACCAGAACGGTGGTGACATCTTCAGGCACCGCAATATCAAAGGTTGGCATATTCTGCGTTGTGCAGTTGTCATTATCTGAGCGACCGGTGTCATCACCGGCAGCAAAATCTACACTCACCGATGTTTGTGTATCGACGTTGAAGATGATGGAAGACTCTGCGGTATTACCGGCATTATCCGTCAGCTCCACCTCAAGGGTGTAGCTGCCATCCTGCAGCGAGGCTGGCGGCATAAAGCTCACCGGCGACAGTGACAGGTCGATCTCGTAACGTTGCCCGTCGAGGACTGCCACCATACTGTGCGCATCCGCAGGAATGCCCTGGAACAGAAAGACCGGCTGAGTATTACGGGTATAGTTATCCACGCTGCTGTTGCCTGAATCATCCTCATCACGTAAATCGATGGTGACCGGCATGAGCGTGGTATCTACAACAAAATCAACCTGCTGAGATGCCCTATTCCCTGCGGCATCAATGACCTGAACGTTGACCGCGTGCGCGCCATCTGAGAGTTCAGCCGGACAGGAGAAGATCCACTCGCCGTTAGTTTTGGTCAGTTCAACCGGCGTGGTGCCATCCAGAGAAACATAAACGTGTGAAACATCGTCAGAGACCTGAATAGTAAAATCAGGACGGGAATCGTACGTCAGGTGATCGTTGTCAGCGTAACCGGTGTCAGCAGACATCTGGATACTGTCGATTTGTACGTAATTATCAATGACAAAAGTCATCGACTCCGTACTCTGGTTACCCGCTCTATCAGTCACGATCGTGCTTAATGTATACGTACCTGCCGCGAGTTCCGGTGCGGTCCAGTGCCAGGCATCCTGCGGATCTTTGCTCACCTCATAGGTCGTGCCATTAAGCACTACCTGAACTTTGTAGACGTCTGCATCAATATTGGTGAAGGTGAATTCAGGGGATCGGTTATTGGTGAGGTGATCGGTCTGGCTGTCACCCGTATCCGATTGCTCATCCATTGTAATGATGGCTTTCGCGACCGTGGTGTCGACCGTAAAGGTAAAATCTTTGCTGCTGGTATTACCGGCACGGTCATGCAGATTGACGGACAGTGTGTAGGTTCCGTCATTTAGTACCTGGTCTGGTGTGAATGTCCAGTTTCCGGTCCCGTCTGCATAAATCTGGGTGGTTTTACCATTGAGAACAACGCTCATACCGGTGACGTCATCATCAATGTTTGTGATAACAAATCCCGGGCGATTTTTGCCCGTCAGATGGTCATTCGTATCATAACCGGTATCATCGCCGGTCACGAAAGAAACCACGGGTTGCGATAACTGGTTATCAAACGTAATGGTTTTAGTCGATGTTGTCTGGTTGCCCGCCACATCAGTCACATTGACTGTCAGGGTGTAATCTCCCGGGGTAGTCAATACCGGGGACGTGACTGACCATATCCCCGTGGCCGTTTGCGTGACATTGCAGGCAATGCCATTAATGGTTGCCGTCATGGTGACTACGTCGTCCGAGGTGGTGACGTTAAAATGCGGCTGTCCGGCATTGGTAATACTGTCGGTAGAAGAATCCCCTGTGTCGTTGAGCAATGTGATGTTGTCGATAGAGACTGAAGTATCAATAACGAAGCTGAACGAGGTGGTACGCTGATTACCCGCATTATCCGTGACAACCGCTAAAAGCTGGTATTCGCCGTCATCCAGTGCGACCGGAGGCATAAATACCCAGCTGCCATCGGACTGAGGTGTCACGGAATAACTGGCACCATTGAGACTTACGGTAATACCGAATACATCTTCCGGTACTCCTGTCAGGCTGAAGCGCGGGGTAGTCACATGCGTAATGTTATCGTCAACTGTACCGGAGTCGTCCTGATTCAGCATATCCACACCCAGCGGTTCAAGCGTGGTATCCACAGCAAAAATCTGGTCCCTCTGCGCGGTGTTTCCGGCCTTATCCGTTACCGTGACCTGCAGTGTATGCTCGCCATCGCTTAACCCGTCAGGCAGATTGATAACCCAGCCGCCTTCACTGTAGGTAGCCTGGATTGCTGCACCACCATCGACTGATACCGCCACGGTTTGTGCATCTGCCGGGGCGGAAAGGGTAAATGTCGGGCCGGTGACATTCGTCAGCCAGTCATTGAGTACACCGGTGTCATCATTGAGTGCAATACCCTCAACGCTTGTCACGGTATCAATCTGCAGCGGCGTGGTAATGATTTTTTCATTACCCGCATCATCCGTCACCGTTAACTGCACGGTATACGAGCCATCTGCCAGTGCTTCAGGCAGCGTGAAAGTACCCGCGCCCTGTGAAATGGTCACAGGCCAGCTTTTGCCATTAAGCGATATCACCACGCTGACCACATCCGCATCAATATTGCCAATAGCGAACGTCGGGCGGGTATTATTCGTCAGGTTATCCGTATTACTGAAACCGGAATCATCTTCACTGTTAAGGGCCAACGTTGGCACTGACAGCTGGCTGTCGATGGTGAAATCCAGTGAGTTGGCGCTGCTGTTACCGGCCAGATCAGTGACCGTCACTGACAGGCTATGGTTACCGTCCCCGAGCGCGGATGGCACCGTAAAGTGCCACTGCCCGGCGGCATCCTGCACCGCCGCCTGTGCTACACCGCCGTCCACGTTGACCATCACCGTCGCGGTGTCGCTGTCGGTAACAATCGCAAAGCCCGGCGTGGTGTCGTTGGTCTGGTTATCCCCTGATGTACCGGTATCATCACTTAGCGTAATGACCGGTGCATTAATCGCCGTATCGACGGTCATATTCAGTGCCACGGAAGTGGCGGTATTACCTGCATTGTCAGTTACCCGCACCTGCACACTGTAATCGCCGTCTGCCAGTACCGGGGCGGTAAAGCCCCAGAGGCCGCCCTCTTTGGTCGCCGGATAGGCCGTGCCGTTGATCAGAACTTCTGCGGTCACCACGTCGGCATCGATACTGCTCAACACAAAGGCCGGGGTGGTATCGCGGGTAATATTATCTGTCGAATACCTGCCACTGTCGGATGCTTCAGCCAGATCAATCACGGGGACGGTCAGTTGGGTATCCACCGTAAAGCTGACCGGGCTGGATGCCGTATTGCCTGCGACATCGGTAATCACTGCGGTTGCCGTATAAACACCGTCTGCCAGAGAAACCGGCAGCGTAAAACTGTTCCCGTTGCTGAGATCAATGATGTATTCAGCCCCGTTACTGAGCACCAGTGTCAGGCTGGCCATATCTGCCGCAATATTACTGAAGGTAAACGTCGGGGTGGCATCATGTGTCACGCCGTCGCTGTTGCTGGCACCTGTATCAGACCCGGCGTTTAGTACAAGCGTGACCGGTGCAACAGCGGTATCCACCGTCATGTTAAGCGCCCCGGAAGTCGCCACGTTGCCCGCGTCGTCGGTGACCTGCACCTGCACGCTGTGCTCACCGTCCGCCAGCTCCGGCGCGGTAAAACTCCAGACACCGGCTGTCTGCGTGGCCGGGTAGGCCGTGCCGTCGATCAGCACGCTGACCGCCACCGCGTCCGCGTCGATGTTGCTCAGGGTAAACGCCGGGGTAGTGTTGTTGGTGATGTTGTCGGTGGTGCTGGCACCGGTATCTGAACCATCATTCAGATCGATAACCGGCAGGCTCAGCGTGGTGTCGACGGTAAAGGCAAACGCCTCGCCGGCAATGCTGTTGCCCGCAATATCCGTCACCGTGACTACCAGGTTGTGCTCACCGTCACCGAGTGCGGATGGCACCGTAAAGTGCCACTGTCCGGCCGCGTCCCGCACCGCCGCCTGCGCCGCGCCGCCGTCCACGCTGACCGTGACCGTCACCACATCACTGTCGGTCGCGATCGCAAAGCCCGGCGTGGTGTCATTGGTCTGGTTGTCGCCCGCCGTGCCGGTGTCGTCGCTCAGCGTGATAACCGGGGCAGAAATGGTCGTATCAACCGTGATATCCAGCGCCGCCGAGGTCGCGGTATTGCCCGCGTCGTCGGTCACCCGCACCTGCACGTTGTAGTCACCGTCCGTCAGTTCCGGCGCGGTAAAGCTCCAGACATCGCCCTCTTTTGTCGCCGGGTAGGCGGTGCCGTTGATCAGCACCTCGACCGTCACCGCGTCCGCGTCAACGTTGCTCAGGGTAAAGGCCGGGGTAGTGTTATTGGTAATGTTATCGGTCATATCCGCGCCGCTGTCGGACGCATCGGTCAGATCGATAACCGGCACGCTCAGCGTGGTGTCCACGGTAAAGGCGAATGCCTCCCCGGAAATGCTGTTACCGGCTGTATCCGTCACCGTCACCACCAGATTGTGTTCGCCGTCAGCGAGGGCGGCAGGCACCGCAAAGTGCCACTGCCCGACCGCGTCCTGCACCGCCGCCTGCGCCGCACCGCCGTCCACGCTGACCGTCACCACCACCACGTCCGCGTCGGTAACAATCGCAAAGCCCGGCGTGGTGTCGTTGGTCTGGTTATCGCCCGCCACGCCGGTGTCGTCGCTCAGGGTAATCAGCGGCGCGGATATGGCGGTGTCCACCGTCACGTCCAGCGCCCCGGAGGTCGCGACGTTGCCCGCGTCGTCGGTCACCCGCACCTGCACAGCATAGTTGCCGTCGGCGAGTTCCGGGGCGGTAAAACCCCAGATCCCGCCGGTCTGCGTGGCCGGATATACGGTGCCGTTGATCAGCACCTCGACCGTCACCGCGTCCGCGTCAACGTTGCTCAGGGTAAAAGCCGGGGTGGCGTTGTTGGTAATGTTGTCGGTGGTGCTCGCACCGGTATCTGAACCGTCATTCAGATCGATAACCGGCACGCTCAGCGTCGTGTCCACGGTAAAGGCGAATGCCTCACCGGACGTGCGGTTACCGGCAGTATCCGTCACCGTCACCACCAGGTTGTGTTCGCCGTCAGCGAGGGCGGCAGACACCGCAAAGTGCCACTGTCCGGCGCTGTCCCGCACCGCCGCCTGCGCCGCGCCGCCGTCAATGCTGACCAGCACCGTCACCACGTCCGCGTCGGTCGCGATCGCAAAGCCCGGCGTGGTGTCATTGGTCTGGTTATCCCCCGCCACGCCGGTGTCGTCGCTCAGGGTAATCAGCGGTGCGGATATGGCGGTGTCCACCGTCACGTCAAGCGCCCCGGAGGTCGCGACGTTGCCCGCGTCGTCGGTGACCCGCACCTGTACGTTGTAGTCACCGTCGGCGAGTGCCGGCGCGGTGAAGCTCCAGACATCGCCCTCTTTGGTGGCCGGATACACGGTGCCGTTGATCAGCACCTCGACCGTCACCGCGTCCGCGTCAATCTGGCTCAGGGTAAAGGCCGGGGTAGTGTTATTGGTGATGTTGTCGGTCATATCCGCGCCGCTGTCGGACGCATCGGTCAGATCGATAACCGGCAGGCTCAGCGTGGTGTCCACGGTAAAGGCGAATGCCTCACCGGACGTACTGTTACCGGCAGTATCCGTCACCGTCACCACCAGGTTATGTTCGCCGTCAGCGAGGGCCGCCGGCACAGTAAAGTGCCACTGTCCGGCCGCGTCCTGCACCGCCGCCTGCGCCGCGCCGCCGTCCACGCTGACCGTGACCGTCACCACATCACTGTCGGTCGCGATCGCAAAGCCCGGGGTGGTGTCATTGGTCTGGTTGTCGCCCGCCACGCCGGTGTCGTCGCTCAGGGTGACCCCCGGCGCAGATATGGCGGTGTCCACCGTCACGTCAAGCGCCCCGGAAGTGGCCACGTTGCCCGCGTCGTCGGTCACCCGCACCTGCACAGCATAGTCACCGTCGGTCAGTTCCGGCGCGGTAAAGCTCCATATCCCGCCGGTCTGCGTGGCCGGATACACGGTGCCGTTGATCAGCACCTCGACCGTCACCGCGTCCGCGTCAATCTGGCTCAGGGTAAAGGCCGGGGTAGTGTTATTGGTGATGTTGTCGGTCATATCCGCGCCGCTGTCGGACGCATCGGTCAGGTTGATAACCGGCAGGCTCAGCGTGGTGTCCACGGTAAAGGCGAATGCCTCACCGGACGTACTGTTACCGGCAGTATCCGTCACCGTCACCACCAGATTGTGTTCGCCGTCAGCGAGGGCCGACGGTACAGTAAAGTGCCACTGTCCGGCGCTGTCCTGTACCGCCGCCTGCGCCGCGCCGCCGTCAATGCTGACCGTGACCGTTACCACATCACTGTCGGTCGCGATCGCAAAGCCCGGCGTGGTGTCATTGGTCTGATTATCGCCCGCCACGCC
>NZ_SEWR01000016.1:0-27373 GCF_004195115.1 Rahnella sp. RFA10(1/100) | reverse complement strand
TCTTCAAAGGCTACCGTCCACAGTTCTACTTCCGTACAACTGACGTGACCGGTACTATCGAACTGCCAGAAGGCGTTGAGATGGTAATGCCTGGTGACAACGTGAACATGGTTGTTACGCTGATCCATCCAATCGCGATGGATGACGGTCTGCGTTTCGCAATCCGTGAAGGCGGCCGTACTGTAGGTGCTGGTGTTGTTGCTAAAGTTATCGCTTAATCGCTGATAGTTTTTTGTCACTATTCGTTGACGCAATACACACTAAAAGGGCATCATTCGATGCCCTTTTTTCTACGCTGTGGCGCTAGAACCTATCTCATCAGCGATTTATACGTCATAATCACTGGTGAGATAGGCTCTGAGATATAGCGTAAAACACCGAATTGCGCTCAAGTAGAGCATCGATCGGTTTGGTTTGCCTCGCAATGCGAGGCAAAGTTGTTTGTTCTGAATCATTGTGACGGGTTGGTTTATGAGTGCGAATACCGAGGCTCAAGGGAGCGGGCGCGGCCTGGAAGCGGTAAAGTGGCTGGTTGTTGCCGTTTTGTTGGTTGTAGCTATTGTCGGTAACTATTATTACCGTGCATACAGCCTGCCGTTACGCGCGTTAGCCGTAGTTGTTATTATCGCAATTGCAGGCGCAGTGGCTTTACTGACCACTAAAGGCAAGGCAACAGTTGCGTTTGCTCGTGAAGCGCGAACTGAAGTACGTAAAGTCATTTGGCCAACGCGCCAGGAAACATTGCATACCACACTGATCGTTGCGGCGGTAACTGCCGTTATGTCTCTGATTCTGTGGGGGCTGGATGGTATTTTAGTCCGCCTGGTATCTTTCATTACTGGCTTGAGGTTCTAAATGTCTGAAGCACCTAAAAAACGTTGGTACGTCGTTCAGGCGTTTTCTGGCTTTGAAGGCCGCGTAGCGCAATCGCTGCGTGAGCACATCAAATTACATGACATGGAAGAACTGTTTGGTGAAGTCATGGTTCCAACCGAAGAAGTGGTTGAAATTCGTGGTGGCCAGCGCCGTAAAAGTGAACGTAAATTCTTCCCGGGTTATGTGCTGGTACAGATGGTAATGAATGACGCCAGCTGGCACTTAGTTCGCAGCGTTCCTCGTGTTATGGGCTTCATTGGCGGAACGTCAGATCGTCCTGCACCAATCAGCGATAAAGAAGTTGATGCGATCATGAATCGCCTGCAACAAGTGGGGGATAAACCACGCCCTAAAACATTGTTCGAACCAGGTGAACTGGTACGTGTTAATGACGGGCCGTTTGCAGACTTCAATGGTGTGGTCGAAGAAGTTGATTACGAGAAAAGCCGCCTGAAAGTGTCTGTTTCCATCTTTGGCCGTGCAACACCGGTTGAACTGGACTTCGGTCAGGTTGAAAAGGGCTAATACAACGTTCTAAATATTCGTTAGAACAGTTGTTGTACAAGGCGCGAAATTAAACTATAATTTCGCGCCTTTTGTTTTTATGTGCAGTCTTCTTGGCACATAAATGATAAAGAACAAAGTACTGTAAATAACGGGGAGCCTCTTCAAACAGGCGATATTACCCAAACGAGGATATTTACCATGGCCAAGAAAGTACAAGCCTACGTTAAGCTGCAAGTTTCAGCTGGTATGGCAAACCCAAGTCCGCCAGTTGGTCCAGCTCTGGGTCAGCAAGGCGTGAACATCATGGAATTCTGTAAGGCGTTCAATGCTAAGACTGATAGCATGGAAAAAGGCCTGCCAATTCCTGTTGTTATTACTGTTTATTCTGACCGTTCTTTCACCTTCGTTACCAAAACCCCTCCTGCAGCAGTATTGCTGAAGAAAGCGGCTGGTATCAAGTCTGGTTCCGGCAAGCCGAACAAAGACAAAGTAGGTAAAGTAACGAGTGCTCAGGTTCGTGAAATCGCAGAAACCAAAGCTGCGGACATGACTGGTTCTGACGTTGAAGCGATGATTCGCTCCATCGAAGGTACTGCTCGTTCCATGGGCCTGGTAGTGGAGGATTAATAAATGGCTAAGCTGACCAAGCGCATGCGCGTGATCCGTGACAAAGTTGATGCTACTAAACAGTATGACATCACCGAAGCCGTTGCTCTGCTCAAAGAGCTGGCCACTGCTAAATTCGTAGAAAGCGTTGACGTTGCTGTTAACCTCGGCATCGACGCTCGTAAATCAGATCAAAACGTTCGCGGCGCAACCGTACTGCCACACGGCACCGGTCGTTCTGTTCGCGTTGCCGTCTTCACTCAAGGTGCAAACGCTGAAGCTGCTAAAGCTGCAGGCGCTGAACTGGTTGGTATGGAAGATCTGGCTGACCTGATCAAGAAAGGCGAAATGAACTTCGACGTTGTTATCGCATCTCCAGATGCAATGCGCGTTGTTGGCCAATTAGGTCAGGTCTTGGGCCCACGCGGTCTGATGCCTAACCCGAAAGTCGGTACTGTAACCCCTAACGTTGCTGAAGCGGTTAAGAACGCTAAAGCAGGTCAGGTTCGTTACCGTAACGACAAAAACGGCATCATCCATACCACTATCGGTAAGGTTGATTTCGAATCCGACAAGCTGAAAGAAAACCTGGAAGCTCTGTTGGTCGCTCTGAAAAAAGCGAAGCCTTCTCAGGCTAAAGGCGTTTTCATCAAGAAAGTAAGCCTGTCCACTACCATGGGCGCGGGTCTTGCTGTTGATCAAAGCGGCCTGAGCGCAACAGTTAACTAATTAACTGCTGACGTTTATCGCTTTACGCGGGCGATAGATTTGTCTAGAATCTATGGCCCGTTGTTTCGTTAATGCGAAACCAAGATTTTTCGGTTGGAGCCTGGCCTATCCAGGCCTCCGTCCAAGACCGCAGGTGCCCCGAAAAGGGCTTAATCCTTCCTGCGTAGACGGTGACAGAGCCTGAAGAAAATATTTCTTTGTCTTTTTTATAAAGAATTAAGATTTGTCTTTGCTGGATTCTCTGCTCACCGTGTTTGAACGCTTGATATCGATTCTCGATAACAAGTGATGTGAGTTCCGGGGATTTTCCCCGGCTAAATCCAGGAGCAAAAAGCTAATGGCATTAAATCTTCAAGACAAACAAGCGATTGTTGCTGAAGTCATCGAAGTAGCCAAAGGCGCGCTGTCTGCGGTTGTTGCGGATTCCCGTGGCGTAACTGTAGATAAAATGACTGAACTGCGTAAAGCAGGTCGTGAAGCTGGCGTTTACATGCGTGTTGTTCGCAACACCTTGATGCGTCGCGTCGTAGAAGGTACTCAGTTTGAGTGCCTGAAAGACACGTTTGTCGGTCCAACCTTGATTGCATTCTCTACTGAACACCCAGGCGCTGCTGCCCGTCTGTTCAAAGATTTCGCTAAAGCGAATGCAAAATTTGAGGTTAAAGCTGCGGCCTTTGAAGGTGAGTTTATCTCTGCGGCTCAAATTGACCGCTTGGCAACTCTGCCTACTTACGAAGAAGCAATCGCACGCCTGATGGCAACCATGAAAGAAGCCTCTGCAGGCAAATTGGTTCGCACTCTGGCTGCTGTACGCGATCAGAAAGAAGCTGCTTAATCAGCCTTTTTTATCTCGTTCATTTGCTTACGTATAAACTATTTCTGAATTCTAGGAACACTTGAAATGTCAATCACTAAAGAACAAATCATTGAAGGCGTTGCAGCTCTGTCTGTAATGGAAATCGTTGAACTGATCTCCGCTATGGAAGAAAAATTCGGCGTTTCTGCTGCTGCTGCTGTTGCAGGTCCTGCTGCTGCTGCTGAAGCTGTTGAAGAAAAAACTGAGTTCGACGTTGTTCTGGCCGCTGTTGGCGCGAACAAAGTTGCAGTTATCAAAGCTGTTCGCACCGCGACTGGCCTGGGTCTGAAAGAAGCTAAAGACCTGGTTGAGTCTGCTCCAGCAGCTCTGAAAGAAGGCATCAGCAAAGATGACGCTGAAGCTCTGAAAAAATCTCTGGAAGAAGCTGGTGCTTCTGTTGAAGTTAAGTAAGTTTAACTTCCCGGAGTGCAGTCTGTCCTAACAGGCTGATGGCTGGTGACTTTTTAGTCACCAGCCTTTTTGCGCTATAGAGTGTCAGTGATGTTTCACACTGTTTGAGCACTGAACTACTCTAATATCTCTTTCTATAGACGCCTTAATATATTGTTGCCTCTTGCTGTAGCTCATCTACAGATAACGCACAACGAAATGATTTAAGAGTGGTAGAAAACAGATATTGCGGAAAGCGTTTCTGCTTTCCGGTCGACATAAACGGTGTTGCATGAACTGTCCTTCTCAGGGCAGACAAGATTGGGTCACTGATCAGCGAGCTGAGGAACCCTATGGTTTACTCCTATACCGAGAAAAAACGCATTCGTAAGGATTTTGGTAAACGTCCACAAGTTCTGGACATTCCATATCTCCTTTCTATCCAGCTTGACTCGTTCCAGAAGTTTATCGAGCAAGACCCGGAAGGCCAGTACGGTCTGGAAGCTGCATTCCGTTCTGTATTCCCTATCAAGAGCTACAGCGGTAACTCTGAGCTGCAATACGTTAGCTACCGTCTTGGTGAGCCAGTATTTGACGTTAAAGAATGCCAGATCCGTGGTGTGACGTTCTCCGCGCCACTGCGTGTGAAACTGCGTCTGGTGATCTACGAACGCGAAGCACCAGAAGGTACGGTCAAAGACATCAAGGAACAAGAAGTCTATATGGGCGAAATTCCGCTCATGACCGAAAATGGTACCTTTGTGATTAACGGTACTGAGAGGGTTATCGTATCTCAGCTGCACCGTAGTCCGGGCGTATTCTTCGACAGCGACAAGGGTAAGACCCACTCATCGGGTAAAGTGCTTTATAACGCACGTATCATCCCTTACCGCGGTTCATGGTTAGATTTCGAGTTTGACCCGAAAGATAACCTCTTTGTGCGTATTGACCGTCGCCGTAAATTGCCTGCGACTATCATTCTGCGTGCATTAAATTACACGACTGAACAGATCCTTGACCTGTTCTTTGACAAGGTGACTTACCAGATCCGCGACAACAAGTTGCAGATGGAACTGGTACCTGAACGCCTGCGTGGTGAAACAGCTTCCTTTGATATCGAAGCTGACGGCAAAGTCTATGTAGAAAAAGGCCGCCGTATCACTGCCCGTCATATTCGTCAGCTTGAAAAAGACGAAATTCAGCGCATCGAAGTTCCTGTTGAGTACATCGCAGGGAAAGTGGTCTCTAAAGACTACATCGACACCAATACCGGTGAGCTGATCGTCCCGGCTAACATGGAATTGTCTCTGGATCTGCTGGCTAAGCTCAGCCAGTCCGGCCACAAAACCATTGAAACGCTGTTCACCAACGACCTCGATCATGGCGCTTACATGTCCGAGACTATTCGCGTCGACCCAACCAGCGATCGCCTGAGCGCACTGGTTGAGATCTACCGAATGATGCGTCCTGGTGAGCCACCAACGCGTGAAGCGGCTGAAAGCCTGTTCGAGAACCTGTTCTTCTCTGAAGATCGTTACGACCTGTCTGCAGTGGGTCGTATGAAGTTCAACCGTTCTCTGCTGCGTGATGAAATCGAAGGTTCAGGTATCCTGAGCAAAGACGACATCATTCAGGTTATGAAAAAGCTGATCGGTATTCGTAACGGCCAGGGCGAAGTGGACGATATCGACCACTTGGGCAACCGTCGTATTCGTTCCGTCGGCGAAATGGCTGAAAACCAATTCCGTGTAGGTTTGGTTCGTGTTGAGCGTGCGGTTAAAGAGCGTCTGTCTCTGGGCGACCTCGACACGCTGATGCCTCAGGATATGATCAACGCTAAGCCAATTTCGGCTGCGGTGAAAGAATTCTTCGGCTCAAGCCAGCTGTCACAATTTATGGACCAGAACAACCCGTTGTCTGAGATCACGCATAAGCGTCGTATCTCTGCATTGGGTCCGGGCGGTTTGACCCGTGAACGTGCTGGCTTTGAAGTTCGAGACGTACACCCGACTCACTACGGTCGCGTATGTCCAATCGAAACGCCAGAAGGTCCAAACATCGGTCTGATCAACTCCTTGTCTGTTTATGCACAGACCAATGAGTACGGTTTCCTGGAAACCCCTTACCGTCGCGTACGTGATGGTCTGGTGACTGATGAAATCAACTATCTGTCTGCTATTGAAGAAGGCAACTTCGTTATCGCTCAGGCGAACTCCAACCTGGACGAAGAAGGGCGCTTCATTGAAGACCTGGTCACTTGTCGTAGCAAAGGCGAATCCAGCCTGTTTAGCCGCGATCAGGTTGACTACATGGACGTTTCCACCCAACAGGTTGTCTCCGTTGGTGCTTCACTGATTCCATTCCTGGAACACGATGACGCCAACCGTGCATTGATGGGTGCGAACATGCAACGTCAGGCCGTTCCGACTCTGCGCGCTGATAAGCCGTTGGTGGGTACTGGTATGGAACGTGCTGTAGCGGTTGACTCCGGTGTTACTGCCGTAGCTAAACGTGGCGGTATTGTTCAGTACGTGGATGCATCCCGTATCGTTATTCGTGTTAACGAAGAAGAGATGTACCCGGGCGAAGCAGGTATCGACATTTATAACCTGACCAAATACACCCGTTCTAACCAGAACACCTGCATCAACCAGATGCCGTGTGTGAATCTGGGCGAGCCAATCGAGCGCGGCGACGTGCTGGCAGATGGTCCGTCAACAGATCTGGGCGAACTGGCTCTGGGTCAGAACATGCGTGTCGCGTTCATGCCTTGGAACGGTTACAACTTCGAAGACTCCATCTTGGTCTCCGAACGTGTTGTGCAGGAAGACCGATTCACGACCATCCATATCCAGGAACTGGCCTGTGTGTCCCGTGACACCAAGTTAGGGCCTGAAGAGATCACCGCTGACATCCCTAACGTGGGTGAAGCTGCGCTCTCCAAACTGGATGAATCCGGTATCGTTTATATCGGTGCTGAAGTGACCGGTGGTGACATTCTGGTGGGTAAGGTTACGCCTAAAGGTGAAACCCAACTGACGCCGGAAGAGAAACTGCTGCGTGCGATCTTCGGTGAGAAAGCGTCTGATGTTAAAGACTCTTCTCTGCGTGTACCAAACGGCGTTTCCGGTACGGTTATCGACGTGCAAGTCTTCACCCGCGATGGCGTGGAAAAAGACAAACGTGCGTTGGAAATCGAAGAGATGCAGCTGAAGCAGGCTAAGAAAGACCTGACTGAAGAATTGCAGATCCTGGAAGCCGGTCTGTTTGCACGTATCCAGTCTGCGCTGGTTGCTGGCGGTGTTGAAGCTGACAAGCTGGGCAAATTGCCTCGCGACCGTTGGTTAGAACTGTCACTGACTGACGAAGACAAACAGAACCAACTGGAACAGCTTGCTGAACAGTACGACGAACTGAAATCCGAGTTTGAGAAAAAACTCGAAGCTAAGCGTCGTAAAATCACTCAGGGCGATGATCTGGCACCAGGCGTGCTGAAAATCGTTAAAGTGTATTTGGCCGTTAAACGTCAAATCCAGCCTGGTGACAAGATGGCCGGCCGCCACGGTAACAAAGGTGTTATCTCTAAGATCAACCCGATCGAAGATATGCCTTACGATGAAAACGGGACTCCGGTTGATATCGTACTGAACCCGCTGGGCGTTCCATCACGTATGAACATTGGTCAGATTTTGGAAACCCACCTGGGTATGGCCGCGAAAGGTATTGGTGAAAAAATCAATGCCATGCTGAAGAAACAAGAAGAAGTTTCTAAGCTGCGCGAGTTCATCCAGCGTGCCTACGATCTGGGCGACGATGTACGTCAGAAAGTGGATCTGAACACCTTCACCGATGATGAAGTATTGCGTCTGGCTGAGAACCTGAAAAAAGGTATGCCAATCGCAAC
Source organism: Rahnella sp. RFA10(1/100) (assembly GCF_004195115.1). NCBI lineage: Bacteria > Pseudomonadati > Pseudomonadota > Gammaproteobacteria > Enterobacterales > Yersiniaceae > Rahnella > Rahnella sp. RFA10(1/100). The sequence goes on along the minus strand of NZ_SEWR01000016.1, from coordinate 19,505 downwards.
ACCAGTCTTCGACGGTGCGAAAGAGACAGAGATCAAGCAACTGCTTGAAATGGGCGGAATCCCAACCTCTGGTCAGATCACACTGTTTGACGGCCGTACCGGCGAGCAATTCGAGCGTCAGGTTACCGTCGGCTATATGTACATGCTGAAACTGAACCACCTTGTTGACGATAAGATGCACGCGCGTTCTACCGGTTCTTACAGCCTTGTTACTCAGCAACCGCTGGGTGGTAAAGCTCAGTTCGGTGGTCAGCGCTTCGGTGAGATGGAAGTGTGGGCACTGGAAGCATACGGTGCCGCTTATACCCTGCAGGAAATGCTGACTGTTAAGTCCGATGACGTGAACGGCCGTACTAAGATGTATAAAAACATCGTAGATGGCGATCATCGTATGGAACCAGGCATGCCGGAATCCTTCAACGTACTGTTGAAAGAAATCCGTTCTCTGGGTATCAACATCGAGCTGGAAGACGAGTAAGTACTCGAATTCGCACTGATCACAGGGGCACCTGCCTGTTAATCAATACAGACCAGGTGCCTAACAGGTCTAACCCGACGGGAGCCAATCCGTGAAAGACTTACTAAAGTTTCTGAAAGCGCAAACTAAGACCGAAGAGTTTGATGCGATCAAAATTGCTCTGGCATCGCCAGACATGATCCGTTCTTGGTCTTTTGGTGAAGTTAAGAAGCCAGAAACCATTAACTACCGTACGTTCAAACCAGAACGTGACGGCCTTTTCTGTGCCCGTATCTTCGGACCAGTAAAAGACTACGAATGCCTGTGCGGTAAGTACAAGCGTTTAAAACATCGCGGCGTGATCTGCGAGAAGTGCGGCGTTGAAGTGACCCAGACTAAAGTACGCCGTGAGCGTATGGGCCACATCGAACTGGCTTCCCCGACTGCACACATCTGGTTCCTGAAATCGCTGCCATCGCGCATAGGTTTACTGCTGGATATGCCACTGCGTGATATCGAACGTGTTCTGTACTTCGAATCCTATGTGGTTATCGAAGGCGGCATGACCAACCTCGAAAAACGCCAGATCCTGACTGAAGAGCAGTATCTGGATGCGTTGGAAGAGTTTGGTGATGAGTTCGACGCGAAGATGGGTGCGGAAGCCATTCAGGCTCTGTTGAAAAACATGGACCTGGAAGCAGAGTGCGAACAACTGCGTGAAGAGTTGAACGAAACCAACTCCGAAACCAAACGTAAAAAGCTGACCAAGCGTATCAAGCTGCTGGAAGCGTTCGTTCAGTCTGGTAACAAACCAGAGTGGATGATCCTGACCGTGCTGCCGGTATTGCCGCCAGATTTGCGTCCATTGGTTCCGCTGGACGGCGGCCGTTTCGCAACGTCAGATCTGAACGATCTGTATCGTCGCGTGATTAACCGTAACAACCGTCTGAAACGCCTGCTGGATCTGGCTGCGCCAGACATCATCGTACGTAACGAAAAACGTATGCTGCAAGAAGCGGTAGATGCTTTGCTGGATAACGGCCGTCGCGGTCGTGCAATTACCGGCTCTAACAAGCGTCCGCTGAAATCTCTGGCAGACATGATTAAAGGTAAACAGGGTCGTTTCCGTCAGAACTTGCTGGGTAAACGTGTCGACTACTCCGGTCGTTCCGTTATCACCGTAGGTCCATACCTGCGTCTGCATCAGTGTGGTCTGCCGAAGAAAATGGCACTGGAACTGTTCAAACCGTTCATTTACGGCAAGCTGGAACTGCGTGGCCTCGCCACCACCATCAAAGCCGCGAAGAAAATGGTTGAGCGCGAAGAAGCTGTCGTTTGGGATATCCTGGACGAAGTTATCCGCGAACACCCGGTACTGCTGAACCGTGCACCAACCCTGCACCGTTTGGGTATTCAGGCGTTTGAACCGGTTCTGATCGAAGGTAAAGCAATCCAGCTGCACCCGCTGGTTTGTGCGGCATATAACGCCGACTTCGATGGTGACCAGATGGCTGTTCACGTACCGTTGACGCTGGAAGCTCAGCTGGAAGCGCGTGCGTTGATGATGTCTACCAACAACATCCTGTCACCTGCGAACGGCGAGCCAATCATCGTTCCTTCTCAGGACGTTGTATTGGGTCTGTACTACATGACCCGTGACTGTGTTAACGCCAAAGGCGAAGGCATGGTTCTGACCGGTCCTAAAGAAGCTGAGCGTATTTACCGCGCCGGTTTGGCCTCTCTGCATGCGCGTGTGAAAGTGCGTATTACTGAAGAGATCAAAAATACCGAAGGCGAAGTTACGCATAAGACGTCGATTATTGACACGACTGTCGGTCGCGCCATCCTGTGGATGATCGTGCCAAAAGGTCTGCCGTTCTCTATCGTCAACCAGCCTCTGGGCAAAAAAGCTATCTCCAAAATGCTGAACACCTGTTACCGCATTTTGGGCCTGAAGCCGACCGTTATTTTTGCTGACCAGATCATGTACACCGGTTTTGCTTACGCTGCCCGTTCAGGTGCATCCGTAGGTATCGATGACATGGTAATCCCTGCGAAGAAAGCAGAGATCATCGAAGAAGCAGAAACTGAAGTTGCTGAAATCCAGGAACAGTTCCAGTCTGGTCTGGTAACTGCTGGCGAACGCTATAACAAAGTGATCGACATCTGGGCTGCGGCCAACGAACGTGTTGCTAAGGCAATGATGGAAAACTTGTCTGTTGAAGACGTCGTCAACCGTGACGGTGTTGTTGAACAGCAGGTTTCCTTCAACAGTATCTTTATGATGGCCGACTCCGGTGCGCGTGGTTCTGCTGCACAGATTCGTCAGCTGGCCGGTATGCGTGGCCTGATGGCCAAGCCGGATGGTTCCATCATTGAAACGCCAATCACCGCGAACTTCCGTGAAGGTCTGAACGTACTCCAGTACTTCATCTCTACTCACGGTGCTCGTAAAGGCTTGGCGGATACCGCACTGAAAACGGCGAACTCCGGTTATCTGACCCGTCGTCTGGTTGACGTGGCACAGGATCTGGTAGTGACCGAAGACGACTGTGGTACTCACGAAGGCATCATGATGACTCCGGTCATCGAAGGTGGCGACGTTAAAGAACCACTGCGCGAACGTGTACTGGGTCGTGTGACTGCAGAAGATATCCTGAAGCCGGGTACGGCGGATATCCTGGTTCCACGTAACACCCTGCTTCACGAGAAGACGTGTGATCTGTTAGAAGAGAACTCTGTCGACAGCGTGAAAGTACGTTCAGTCGTAAGTTGCGAAACCGACTTTGGTGTGTGTGCAAACTGCTACGGTCGCGACCTGGCACGTGGTCACATCATCAACAAAGGTGAAGCGATCGGTGTTATTGCAGCACAGTCAATCGGTGAGCCGGGTACCCAGCTGACGATGCGTACCTTCCACATCGGTGGTGCGGCATCTCGTGCGGCAGCGGAATCCAGCATTCAGGTTAAGAATACCGGTACCATTAAACTGAGCAACCACAAGCACGTTAGCAACTCTAACGGCAAACTGGTTATCACTTCCCGTAACACTGAGCTGAAATTGATCGACGAATTTGGTCGTACCAAAGAAAGCTATAAAGTGCCTTACGGTTCCGTGATGGGCAAAGGTGATGGCGCAGCAGTTAACGGCGGCGAAACCGTGGCTAACTGGGATCCACACACCATGCCAGTTATCAGTGAAGTGAGTGGTTTCATTCGCTTTGCCGATATGGTGGATACTCAGACCATTACCCGCCAGACTGATGACCTGACCGGTTTGTCTTCTCTGGTTGTTCTGGACTCTGCAGAGCGTACCGGTAGCGGTAAAGATCTGCGTCCGGCACTGAAAATCGTTGATGCTAAAGGCAACGACGTATTGATTCCAGGTACTGATATGCCTGCTCAATACTTCCTGCCAGGTAAAGCGATCGTTCAGCTGGAAGATGGTACTCAGATCCACTCCGGTGACACCCTGGCGCGTATTCCTCAGGAATCCGGCGGTACCAAGGACATCACCGGTGGTCTGCCACGCGTTGCTGACCTGTTCGAAGCACGTCGTCCGAAAGAGCCTGCAATCCTTGCTGAAATCAGCGGGATCATCTCCTTCGGTAAAGAAACCAAAGGCAAACGTCGTCTGGTAATTTCTCCGTTGGATGGCAGCGATGCTTACGAAGAAATGATCCCTAAATGGCGTCAGCTGAACGTGTTCGAAGGCGAAGTTGTGGAACGTGGTGACGTCGTATCCGACGGCCCTGAGTCTCCGCACGACATCCTGCGTTTACGTGGTGTTCATGCGGTTACCCGCTACATCACTAACGAAGTGCAGGAAGTTTACCGTCTGCAAGGCGTTAAGATTAACGATAAGCACATTGAAGTTATCGTTCGTCAGATGTTGCGTAAAGGCACCATCGTTAGCGCTGGTGGCACTGACTTCCTGGAAGGCGAGCAGGCAGAAATGTCTCGCGTTAAAATCGCTAACCGTCAGCTGGAAGCTGAAGGCAAAATCACGGCAACCTTTACCCGTGATCTGCTCGGTATTACCAAAGCATCTTTGGCGACCGAATCCTTCATCTCTGCTGCATCGTTCCAGGAAACCACGCGCGTTCTTACTGAAGCCGCTGTTGCGGGTAAACGTGATGAACTGCGTGGCCTGAAAGAGAACGTTATCGTTGGCCGTCTGATCCCAGCCGGTACCGGTTACGCTTATCATCAGGATCGTGCACGCCGTAAAGCACAGGGCGAAGTGCCAGTTGTACCGCAAGTCAGTGCGGATGAAGCAACGGCTAACCTGGCTGAACTGCTGAACGCAGGTTTCGGTAACAGCGACGATTAATCGTCTTCTGTCGAAACGCATAAAACCGCCCCTTCGAGGGCGGTTTTTTTTTACCTGAAATTTGAGAAAGGACGTGGCGGGTAAAGAGGAGCCGGAACAGGAAACTGGACGATAACCTGTTCCGGCTATTTGGAAGCAGCGCCGGGATGAATGGCGCCGGCCAGTTGCGAATGTGCAGTGGCAAAGGCACATTAATGCCCCAGGACTGCTGGTGCGAGGAGCAAAATTGTTTTATGGAATCTGTATTCCTGAGAGTTTACTAAATTACCCTCCGGCGACATTTTCCTGCGAGACCCGCCCCAAAAAACTGTCCCAGTCTTTCCAGACCGGCTGCAGCCCGGCTTGTGTTAATGCCTCTGCGACACGTTGCGGGGATCGGTTATCGTGCGGTGCAAATTGCTCAAGTTCCGGATGATCATCGGCATAGCCACCGGGTTGTGTTTTAGATCCTGCGCTGACGGTGTTGATCGCCAGCGGGATGACATGATCGCGGAAGTAAGGTGATTCGCGCGTCGACAATGAAAGCTCGACATCCGGTGCCAGCATCCTGAAAGCGCATATCAGTTGTACAAGCTGGTTTTCTTCTAACAAAGAAGCTGGTTCGATACCGCCGGTACAAGGGCGCAATCTCGGAAATGCCACCGAATAACGGCTTTGCCAGTAGGTTTGTTGGAGGTACAACAAATGTTCGGCCACCATATAACTGTCCGTCCGCCAGTTGCCTGAAAGCCCAAACAGGGCCCCAAGTCCGATTTTATCGATCCTTGCCCGCCCGAGCCGGTCCGGTGTCTCCAGTCGCCAGAAAAAATCTTGTTTCTGTCCGCGAAGATGATGCAAGGCATAGGTCGGTGCGTGATAGGTCTCCTGATAAACCAATACACCGTCCAGCCCCAGCGTTTTCAGCTCGGCATATTCTTCCTGCTGTAGCGGCTGAACTTCGATCATCAGCGAATCGAAATGGCTTCTGATTGGCGGCAAATGGCGGCGGAAATAATCCATGCCGACTTTTCCCTTGTGTTCGCCGGTGACCAATAACAGATGTTTGAAGCCCAGCGCATTCAGCGCTTCACACTCCCGACTGATTTCATTTTCATCCAGCGTTTTACGTTTGATTTTATTGCTCATCGAAAAGCCGCAATATGTACATTCGTTGGCGCAAAGATTGGATAAATACAAGGGGGCGAAGAAATTCACCGTATTGCCGAATCGCTGACGTGTCAGTTGTTGAGCGCGTTGCGCCATAGTTTCCAGATAAGGCAGCGCAGCCGGAGAAATTAATGCCATGAAATCTTCACGGCTGATTTTGTTGCGGCTGAGCGCCTGTTCAACATCACGGGATGTTTTGCTGTTGATGCGTAGGGAAATATCATCCCAGTCCAGCATTGACCACACATCCGTAAAGTTATTCATAGGGATACCTGCGGAGCATTGAGGAAACCGGTCAGCGGACTTGACGCGCTGGCTTGCCGCTGCCTGCCACCCAGGCCGCTTTGACGGGCGATTGCGCCGGCCTGTACCGCCAGCCGGAATGCCGTTGCCATAGCAACCGGATCGCCTGCGACGGCTATCGCCGTATTGACTAATACAGCATCGGCCCCTATTTCCAGCGCTTCAGCGGCCTGGCTTGGGGCACCAATACCGGCATCAACGACGACCGGAATCTGTGCCTGCTCAATGATGATTTGCAAAAACTCACGGGTTTGCAGACCCTGATTGGAGCCGATCGGCGCACCCAGGGGCATGACGGCGGCACAACCGACTTCTTCCAGACGTTTACACAACACCGGATCCGCGCTGCAATACGGCAAAACAACGAATCCTTTTTTCACCAGAATCTCTGCGGCTTTCAACGTTTCTATGGCATCGGGCAGCAGGTATTTTACGTCTGGGTGAATTTCAAGCTTCACCCAGTTTGTTGCCAGTGCTTCTCTTGCCAGTTGTGCGGCAAATACGGCCTCCTCAGCTGTTTTAGCACCGGATGTGTTAGGCAACAAACGGACCCCGAGCTGCTGCAAAGGAAACAAAATGTCATCCCCTCCGCGACGCAGATCAACACGTTTCATCGCCATGGTCACCAGTTGAGTGCCGGATGCTTCCAGTGCCTGTTGCATTAACGCCGGGCTGGCGAATTTTCCCGTTCCGGTAAAAAGGTGTGACGTAAAGGTGGTATCAGCAATTTTTAACATATCAGCCTCCGGCTATCGCCTGAAAGAGCAGGATCTCGTCACCGTCTTCCAGTAAATGAGCAGGCCAGTTATCGCGGGGAATAATGACCTGATTAACCGCCAGTGCGCTGCCTGCAGGATTTAATGCCAGTAAACTGAGCAGGTTCAACAAGGTGAGCGGTTGACTGAATTGGTGTGGTACTTCATTGACCAGAATGTTCATGCGTGGCCTCCGCAGATGGCACAGGCTGATGAACGTGTGAGTTGCAGTGAACGCCAGTTTTGCGTTTTACCGTCGAACAGACGTAACTTTCCGCTCAGTACGGAAGGCAGTCCCGCCAGGATTTTTAGTGCTTCCAGCGCCTGCAATGTACCGATGGTGCCAACGACCGGGCCGAGCACACCTGATGTTCGGCAATTGCGCTGTACGGTTTCCTGATCCGGATACAAACAGGCGTAACAACCGTGTACATAAGGCGCTTCTAGCACCAGAAGCTGTCCGCTGAATCCGACGGCGCTACCGCTGATCAAGGTTTTTTCAGCCTCTACGCAGGCTTTATTAACCGCGTGCCGGGTTTCCATGTTATCGCTGCAATCTAAAACGATATCGGTGTCTGACACGGCACGGATCAACGCTTCGCCTGTCAGACGCTCCGTGATGGCCACGGCTTTGCAAAGCGGATTCAGACGCAGTAATTCACGTTTTGCCAGAACCGCTTTGGGCTGATCGAGATCTGCGGTGCGGTAGAGTATCTGTCGTTGAAGATTGGTGATGTGTAATTGATCGTCATCGGCCAGAACCAGCGTACCTACGCCTGCCGCTGCCAGATATAAGGCTGCCGGCGATCCCAGTCCGCCTAGCCCGACAATCAGGACTTTCGCCGCCTGTAGCTTTTCCTGTGCCTGCGGACCGAACTCCTCCAGCATCAGCTGACGGCTGTAGCGCATAAAAGCCGCATCGTTAAGCATCTTCCGGCACCTTACTGGCGCATAAAGCCAGTAATTCTGCGGTGGCTGCCCGCCAGTCTGCTGCCTGCGTAATGGCGCTGACGACGGCGATGCTGCCGACGCCGCAATCGAGAACCGACGGAGCACGTTCAATGCTGATCCCGCCGATGGCCACCGTCGGGAAGCTGCCGTTGAGTTGCCTGATGTGTCGGGCGAGTTCTTTCAGTCCTTGTGGCGCCGACGGCATATCTTTGGTCTGCGTCGGGAAGATATGACCGAGGGCGATGTAAGAAGGTTTCACGGCGACAGCGCGTGCCATTTCAGTATCATCATGTGTGGATACGCCCAGCCGTAAACCAGCCTGACGGATTGCCTCAAGATCGGCAGTATCCAGATCTTCCTGACCTAAATGCACACCATAAGCCTGATGCTTTATCGCCAGGCGCCAGTAATCATTGATAAATAACCGTGCCTGATATTTTTTGCCCAGCGCAATTGCATCAATAATTGCTGGCTCGACGTCCTCATCAGACAAATCTTTCACACGTAATTGCAACGTTTTAACGCCCGCATCCAGCAGGCGGGCAATCCATTCCACGGTATCCACGACCGGATATAAACCAAGGTGGAACGGAACGGCAGGAAAGGGTTGAGCGGACTGATTCATTGGTTGTTCTCCGTGCTGAGATTGTCGGCCGGATGATAAAGCTCGCTGCCGCGTGAACGGAATTCGGCAGACATCTGTGCCATACCGGATTCAATAACTTCAACCGGCTGGGCTTTGGCTTCCAGTGCGGCGGCATAATCGCGCACTTCCTGAGTGATTTTCATGGAGCAGAATTTCGGACCGCACATTGAGCAAAAGTGTGCCACTTTGCCGGATTCCTGAGGCAGCGTTTCATCGTGATAGGCACGAGCCGTTGCCGGATCGAGAGCCAGATTAAACTGGTCTTCCCAGCGGAATTCGAACCGTGCTTTTGACATAGCGTTGTCACGGATTTGGGCGCCGGGATGTCCTTTCGCTAAATCGGCGGCATGTGCTGCGATTTTGTAGGTGATGAGACCCTGCTTAACGTCTTCTTTGTTAGGCAGGCCGAGATGCTCTTTTGGCGTGACATAACAGAGCATGGCGCAACCGAACCAGCCAATCATTGCGGCACCAATACCGGACGTGAAATGGTCATAACCCGGCGCGATATCGGTAGTCAGCGGGCCGAGGGTATAGAAGGGCGCTTCGTGGCAATGTTCGAGTTCTTCGGTCATATTGCGGCGGATCATCTGCATCGGCACATGTCCCGGTCCTTCGATCATGACCTGAACATCATATTCCCAGGCGATTTTGGTCAGTTCACCTAATGTACGTAATTCGGCAAATTGCGCTTCGTCGTTGGCATCCTGAATGGAGCCAGGCCGCAGGCCGTCGCCCAGTGACAGCGAGACATCATAGGCGGCACAGATTTCGCAAATTTCGCGGAAATGCTCATACAGGAAACTTTCTTGATGATGTGAAAGGCACCATTTCGCCATGATCGAACCGCCGCGGGACACAATCCCGGTCAGGCGTTTGGCGGTCATCGGCACGTAACGCAGCAATACCCCAGCGTGTATGGTGAAGTAATCGACACCTTGTTCGGCCTGTTCCAGCAACGTATCGCGAAACATTTCCCAGTTCAGGTCTTCGGCCACGCCGTTGACTTTTTCCAGTGCCTGATAAATCGGCACGGTACCAATAGGTACCGGACTGTTACGCAGGATCCACTCACGGGTTTCATGTATATAACGGCCGGTGGAGAGATCCATCACGGTATCCGCGCCCCAGCGTGTCGACCATACCAGTTTCTCGACTTCTTCTTCGATAGAAGACGTCACCGCCGAGTTGCCGATGTTGGCGTTCACTTTCACCAGGAAATTGCGTCCGATGATCATCGGCTCTGATTCAGGATGGTTAATATTGGCGGGAATAATCGCGCGACCGGCAGCGACTTCCTGTCTTACAAACTCTGCGGTGATATTGGCGGGCAGATGCGCACCAAAGCTTTCGCCGGGATGTTGCTGACGCAGAACGTCACCGCGGATCCGTTCACGCCCCATATTTTCGCGAACGGCGATAAATTCCATCTCAGGCGTGATGATGCCTTTGCGGGCGTAATGCAGTTGTGTGACATTTTTACCCGCAATGGCTTTGCGCGGGCGGGGCAGGTGTTCGAAGCGGAGGTGGTCCAGCCCTTCATCCGCCAGTCGCTGCTGGGTAAAACCGGAACTGACCTGCGGGAGTTCCTCCGTGTCCGCCCGCGCGTTTATCCAGCGGGCGCGTAATTTTTCCAGGCCGGTATGCACGTCGATAACTGCCGACGGATCGCCGTAAGGCCCGGCGGTATCATAAACAGGAATCGCTTCATTTTCTTCGAATTGTGGATTGTCTTTGCCGCCGCCGACCAGCGTCGGGCTGAGCTGGATTTCACGCATCGGTACGCGGATATCATGGCGGTCAGTTTCAAGATAAATACGGCGGGAATTGGGAAAAGCTTCACCCTGCAGACTGTCGATAAACGACTGCGCCTGCGCCCGTTGTTCACGGCGGTTTGAAGGTGTCTTTGTAGAAACAACAGTTTTTTGAGTACTCGACATAGCAAATTCCTTGTGTTGTTTTGCGTAGTAAAAACGTGGCAAAAACGTGATGGAAAATTGCTTGTCTGGAGGTTTACGGCAGGAGTAAAAATGGGCGATGGAGCGCAGGCGGCCTGATGCAGGCAGATGCCAGATTACGCTGAACGCATAACATTACTCTTGTTCCCTTCGCGGGTACTAACCCGATCAGGTTCCGCGGATCCCGAATTAACGGTCTCAGCCTGGCGTAATCTTCGCGAGAAAATTATGCGCTAGGCACTCCGACAAGAAGCCTCAATATAGGAGGCGTTTTTTGAAACTACAACTAAAACTATTACTAAAATCACAAATCTTAGCCGGATTTTAGTAGGGCAAAGTCTTAAACCGGTCTGGCGAGATGTTCTTCATTTTCAGGTGGCTTTACTGCCTGACTGCTGCGATCAAAAGCGAGAATAATTAATTGATCTTCCAGCTGAAAACGCGCATCTAACGCTTCACCTATATCGGATAATGCATAATGAAATGCGAAAGCATTGTCATCATCAATATCATTTTCAGTGTAACTATCATGGAAAGCCATGATAGTTTCAGTATTCAGTTCCAGTGCAGGATAGATTTTTGCAGCCTGCAATTTTATCGGGCTATTCGCACCTTCAACTTCATCAATGATCCGCTGATACAGATGGAAATGACCGGCAGACAGATAGTCCACCAGGTTATGGCAAAAGTTATCCAGCGCTTTTTCATTGAGAGGGGTATGTTTTTCTTTATTGGGCTTGAGGCCGACCAACGTGCAGTACGAAACCAGCAGCTCTTTGCGTGCGTGCAGCCATTGATCCACTAACGCATTATTGCCACCAACGCGTTGGGTCAGTCTTTCCAGACGATTTAGCATGGTTGACTCCGTGAGCGATAAAGACGTAACTAAAAGTTACTAACAGGTGAATATCCCCCTCAGATTGTCAGTCCCGATGAGGTTATGCAACAACAATTATGGAATTACAGATTACCGAGCAACACAATGGCTGGTGGGTCATCAGCCAGGACGGCAAGCTATGGCTGCCTGAGGGCGAACTGCCATTTGGCAGCGCCACACAATTTTCTCTGACCGGTAAAACGGCGCGACAGATCGGCGAATGGCAGGGTGAACCTGTCTGGCTGATTCGTCAGGCGATGCCAAACCATATGTTTTCCGCCCGTCAGTTGCTGGATCAGGATCGTGGATTATTCCAGCTGGTCGGGCGCGGTGTACAGCTGTCTGAATTTTATCGATCTCATCAGTTCTGCGGCTACTGCGGGCATGCAATGCATGTCAGCAAAACCGAGTGGGCTGCACTCTGCGGGCACTGCCGCGAACGCTATTATCCGCAGATTGCACCCTGCATTATTGTCGCCATCCGTAAGGGGGATGAGATTTTGCTGGCACAGCATGTCCGGCATCGTAATGGCATTCACACGGTTCTGGCGGGTTTTGTTGAAGTCGGAGAAACCCTGGAGGAAACCGTGGCACGCGAAGTCCTGGAAGAAAGTAATATTCGTGTGAAAAACGTCCGTTATGTCAGTTCTCAGCCCTGGCCGTTCCCCAATTCGCTGATGATGGCATTTATGGCGGATTACGACAGTGGCGACATTCAGCATGACCCGAAAGAGTTGCTTAACGCGAACTGGTATCGCTTTGATGCATTACCGCAGTTGCCACCGCCAGGGACGATCGCGCGCCGTCTGATTGAAGACACCGTTGCTCTTTGTCGTGCTGAACACGAAGAGTAGAGGCGGTTTTACGTGATAGAATGCTGTGAGACGATTATCGGGCGGCCCGAATACTGAAGGAAAGAGCAAGAATGAATGAGTTGAAAAACGACCGTTACCTGCGTGCTTTGTTACGTCAGCCAGTGGACATTACACCGGTCTGGATGATGCGTCAGGCAGGCCGTTATTTGCCGGAGTACAAAGAAACCCGCGCTGAAGCCGGTGATTTTATGTCGCTGTGCAAGAATGCCGAGCTGGCCTGTGAAGTGACTTTGCAGCCGCTTCGTCGCTATCCGCTGGATGCGGCGATCCTATTCTCCGACATCCTGACCATTCCTGATGCGATGGGGCTTGGGCTGTATTTTGAAGCCGGTGAAGGGCCGCGTTTTTCTTCGCCATTAACGAACCGTGCCGATGTCGAAAAACTGCCGGTTCCGGATCCTGAAATGGAGCTTGGGTATGTCATGAACGCCGTGCGTACTATCCGTAAGAACCTGAAAGGTGAAGTGCCGCTTATCGGTTTCTCCGGCAGCCCGTGGACGCTGGCGACGTATATGGTAGAAGGTGGCAGCAGTAAAGCCTTCACCAAAATCAAAAAGATGATGTACGCCGATCCGTCCACTTTCCATCTGTTACTCGATAAAGTGGCAGACAGCGTTATTCTTTACCTTAATGCCCAGATCAAAGCGGGCGCCCAGTCGGTAATGATTTTTGACACCTGGGGCGGCGTACTGTCTCCCCGCGATTACCGCGAATTTTCCCTGAACTATATGCACAAGATTGTCGATGGCCTGATCCGTGAAAATGAAGGGCGTCGTGTGCCGGTCACGCTGTTTACCAAAGGCGGCGGACAGTGGCTGGAAGCGATGGCTGCGACGGGCTGCGACGCGCTGGGTCTTGACTGGACCACCGATATTGCCGATGCGCGCCGTCGCGTGGGTGACAAAGTCGCGATTCAGGGCAACATGGATCCTTCAATGTTGTATGCCTCGCCGGTGCGTATAGAGCAGGAAGTGGAGACCATCCTTGCCGGTTTCGGCAAAGGTAATGGTCATGTGTTCAATCTGGGTCACGGCATTCATCAGGACGTCCCGCCGGAAAATGCGGGTGCCTTCGTCGAAGCGGTGCATAGCCTGTCCCGGCAATATCACGAGTAAAATCCCGGTATGATCAATACCCGTGCTTTACGTGAAGAACAACGGATCCTCGCAGATCAGATTAAATTGCAGGATCCGCCCGAATTCACCCCTCCCGCATTGATCGCGGGTGTGGATGTCGGTTTCGAACAGGGGGGTGAGGTGACACGCGCGGCGGTGGCTGTTTTACGCTACCCGACGCTGGAGCTGGTAGAGTATCAGATTGCCCGTATCCCCACTGTTATGCCTTACATTCCTGGTTTCCTTTCCTTCCGCGAACTTCCCGCCCTGCTGCAGGCGTGGCGGCAGCTCTCATCGCACCCTGATCTGGTTTTCGTCGACGGGCAAGGGATTGCGCATCCGCGTCGTCTTGGTGTCGCCAGTCATTTTGGCCTGATGATCGATGTTCCGACGATTGGTGTGGCGAAAAGCCGTCTATGTGGTCAGTTCCTGCCACTGGGTGAGGAACTACACAGTCGCCAGGCGCTGTACGAAGGGGATGAACAGATTGGCTGGGTGTGGCGGAGCAAGCTGCGTTGTAATCCATTATTCATCTCACCCGGTAATCGTATCAGCATGGATTCATCGCTTTATTGGGTACAACAGTGCATGCGGCAATATCGTCTGCCGGAGCCTACCCGTTGGGCAGATGCTGTGGCGTCAAACCGGACGGCGTTTCAACGCTGGCAACGGCTGAGTGATGATCTTTTAGGAATCAAGGAATAGGGATATTGATTTATTTCAGGTAAACTCCCGCGCAGAAAAGTTAACGAGATCAACTCATGTTACGTAATCCAATTCATTTACGTCTCGAAAAGCTGGAAAGCTGGCAACACGTAACGTTTATGGCAAGCCTGTGTGAACGCATGTACCCGAACTATCAGGCATTTTGTCTGGAAACCGGGTTTGGCGAAGCACAGCTTTACCGCCGCATCCTGGATTTAATCTGGGAGACGCTGGTGGTAAAAGACGCCAAGGTCAATTTTGACTCACAGCTCGAAAAACTGGAAGAAGCGGTGCCTTCTTCCGATGATTACGACATCTATGGGGTTTATCCGGCCATCGATGCATGTATTGCATTAGGTGAACTGATTCATTCACGTCTGAGTGGCGAAACGCTGTCACACGCGGTTGCCGTCAGTGAGGCGTCAATTCGTACTGTCGCGATGCTGGAAATGACTCAGGCCGGTAGAGAAATGACGGATGAAGAACTCAAAGTCATTCCTGCCGTGGAAGAGGAATGGGACATCCAATGGGAGATTTTTCGCCTGTTGGCTGACTGTGAAGAGCGTGACCTGGAATTAATAAAAGGGTTACGTTCTGACCTGCGTGAAGCCGCTGTCAGTAACATTGGCATAAATTTAACGCAATAAGGCAAGAAAACGTGATTTAACGCCTGATTTGTCGTGCCTTAAGGCTTCACATCCGCACCCTGTCTGGTCTACATTTGGGGGGCGTAAAAAAAGTGGCTATCGGTGCGTGTATGCAGGAGGGTGCTGTCAATCGGCATATCCGTCGCACTCGATGCTTTGCAAACGATAAACACACTGTAAAGGATAACTTATGAACAAGACTCAACTGATTGATGTAATTGCGGACAAAGCTGATCTTTCCAAAGCACAGGCCAAAGTTGCTCTTGAATCTACTCTGTCTGCTATTACCGAGTCTCTGAAAGAAGGTGATGCTGTACAATTGGTTGGTTTCGGGACTTTCAAGGTAAATCATCGTAACGAGCGTACTGGTCGTAACCCACAGACTGGTAAAGAAATCAAAATCGCAGCTGCAAACGTGCCTGCGTTCGTTTCTGGTAAAGCTCTGAAAGACGCTGTTAAGTAATTGCTTGCAGTGAAAAGAATAAGCGGAGGGGCCTTTAAGCCCCTTCAGTTTATCACCCCCGGACTGGTAGCAGGTTTACTGGTGCTCGGTCTGGTGGGTTGCAGTTCTAAAAAAGATCCTGAGTTATTCTTTGCCAGCGGTTATGTCGCCGATCAAGGTATCAACCGGCTCTGGCGTAAAGACAGCGCACAGCACGATCCTCAAACCATTCTCAACGTCTACAGCCCCTATTACGGCGGCGATACGATTATTACCCGATACGAATTCCAGCAAGGGCAATTGCACCTGCTTAAAGAAACCCATGCGACTAAAACGGATTTGGGTGTCATGCTGCGTTTTGATGAGGGCGGCAATGTCAGCTTTATGCAACGGCAGCTTCCGGAGCGTCGGGAGAAATTATCTGCAGACGAAATTGAACGCTATAAGTATGAAGCGTCAAAAATTCTCGATCTGAGTAATGCGCTGCAGGCAGGGAAAGTCCGGCTGGTTCAGGCGCGCTGGCGCAAAGGGTTAATAACAACCTGTGCCGGTGAACAAGTCACGCCGACACTGACTGTCCGCTCACAGGTCTGGCTGGCGAAACGAGCCAGTCGCAGTAACGATAACCTGGGATTAGCCTGGCTGACCGCCCCTCAGGGCAATGAGATGTTGCTGGTAGCTAATGAAGATTTTTGTAAATGGGAACCGAAAGAGTCCGATCTCTGATCCCGGGTTCACGCATGAAAAGGCACGCCGAAGCGTGCCTTTTTGATTGTCGGGGCTGGCAGGATTACTGATTGCGTTCGCGATCGATGGCGCGATAACCGATGTCTTTGCGGCAGAAGCTGCCTTCCCAATGAATATCTTTTGCTAAGTCATAAGCGCGTGCCTGTGCTGCTTCCACCGTTTTACCCAATGCCGTCACACATAACACGCGACCGCCATGAGTCACCACACGTTCATTCTGCAAACGGGTTCCGGCGTGGAAGACTTTACCGTCCGGTACTTCTTCCAGCGGCAGGCCATGAATAGCATCTCCGGTTTTATAATCAGCAGGATAGCCACCGGCTGCGAGCACGACACCCAGCGACGGGCGCGGATCCCACTCGGATGTTTTATCACCCAGACGACCTTCAGCACCGGCCAGGCATAAGTCCACAAGATCAGAGCGCAGACGTAGCATGATCGGCTGAGTTTCCGGATCGCCGAAACGACAGTTGAACTCGATCACTTTCGGCTGGCCGTCAGCGGAGATCATCAGACCGGCATACAGGAAACCGGTATAGGTGTTATTTTCCGCCGCCATACCGCGAACGGTTGGCCAAATCACCTGATCCATCACGCGCTGATGGATTTCATCGGTCACGACTGGCGCCGGAGAATAGGCTCCCATACCACCGGTGTTCGGACCGCTGTCGCCGTCACCTACACGTTTATGATCCTGACTGGTCGCCATCGGTAATACATTGGTACCGTCGACCATGACGATGAAACTGGCTTCTTCGCCGTCGAGGAACTCCTCAATAACAATGCGATGGCCTGCATCACCGAAAGCATTTCCCGCCAGCATGTCATGAACGGCATCTTCGGCTTCTTTCAGGGTCATTGCCACAATGACACCTTTGCCAGCGGCGAGGCCGTCAGCTTTGATGACAATCGGCGCACCCTTGCTGCGCAGATAAGCCAGAGCGGGTTCGATTTCGGTGAAGTTCTGGTAATCGGCACTGGGAATATTATGGCGAGCCAGAAAATCTTTGGTGAATGCCTTAGAGCCTTCCAGCTGCGCCGCTTCCTGCGTCGGGCCAAAGATTTTCAGGCCTGCTGCGCGGAAAGCATCGACCACACCAATCACCAGCGGTGCTTCAGGACCGACAATAGTCAGGCCGATATCATGTTCACGTGCAAAACTCAGCAAGCCGGCGATGTCAGTGGCGGCAATATCAACGTTTTCCAGTAGCGGCTCCAGCGCCGTGCCGGCGTTGCCAGGTGCAACAAAGACTTTATCCGCCAGAGGTGACTGCGATGCTTTCCATGCCAGTGCATGTTCACGCCCGCCGTTACCGATAATTAAAATATTCATTCGAAGACTCCGGATGAGCGGGCGCATCGCACCCGCCAAAAGAAAATTAATGACGGAAGTGGCGCATATCGGTGAACAGCATCGCAATGCCGTGTTCGTTAGCCGCAGCAATAACTTCATCGTCACGGATAGAGCCGCCAGGTTGGATCACGCAGGTAATACCCACGGCTGCCGCCGCATCAATACCGTCGCGGAACGGGAAGAAAGCATCAGAGGCCATTACGGAGCCCGCCACTTGCAAACCTTCATCGGCGGCTTTGATACCGGCAATTTTGGCAGAATAAACGCGGCTCATCTGGCCAGCGCCGATACCGATGGTCATTTTGTCACGCGCATAAACAATGGCATTGGATTTTACAAACTTAGCCACTTTCCAGCAAAACAGCGCGTCTGTCAGTTCCTGCTCTGTCGGCTGGCGCTCGGAAACCACACGCAAATCAGCGGTATCAACCATACCCAAATCGCGATCCTGAACCAGCAGGCCACCATTGACACGTTTGAAGTCGAGCGCTTTCTGGCGCTCTTGCCATTGTCCGCAGGTGAGTACACGAACATTTTGTTTGGCCGCGGTCAATGCCAGCGCTTCGTCACTGACGGACGGCGCGATGATCACTTCCACAAACTGACGGCTGATGATGGCTTTTGCCGTTTCGGCATCCAGCTCACGGTTAAAGGCAATAATGCCGCCGAAAGCCGACGTCGGATCAGTCTGGTAGGCGCGCTCGTAAGCGGCCAGGATACTGTCACCGATGGCCACGCCGCACGGGTTAGCATGCTTGACGATGACGCAGGCAGGTTCTGCAAATTCCTTTACACATTCCAGAGCTGCATCGGTATCCGCAATGTTGTTATAGGAAAGTGCCTTGCCCTGAAGCTGAGTAGAGGTGGCCACAGAAGCTTCGCTGACGTTCTCTTCTATATAGAAGGCAGCGTTCTGATGGCTGTTCTCGCCATAACGCATATCTTGTTTCTTTATATAGCTGAGATTCAGTGTGCGCGGGAACTGGCCGGAAGCCGATTCAGTATCACCGTGGTAAGCCGGAACCATCGTACCAAAGTAGTTCGCAATCATGCCGTCGTAAGAAGCGGTATGTTCGAAAGCTTTGATTGCCAGGTTGAAACGGGTCGCCAGTGTCAACGAGCTGCTGTTGGCATCCATTTCTTCAATAATAGACGCGTAGTCGCTGCTCTTTACTACGATCGCCACATCTTTATGGTTCTTCGCTGCTGAGCGAACCATGGTCGGGCCGCCAATATCAATGTTTTCTACTGCATCTTCCAGTGTACAGTCCGGGCGCGCGACGGTTTGTGCGAACGGGTAAAGGTTAACGACCACCATGTCGATTGGTGCAATAGAATGCTGCGCCATGATTTCATCATCTTTCCCACGACGACCGAGGATCCCGCCATGAACTTTCGGGTGCAGGGTTTTGACGCGTCCATCCATCATTTCCGGAAAACCGGTGTAGTCAGAAACTTCGGTGACTGGCAGGCCGGCTTTAGCTAACAGGCTGGCGGTTCCGCCAGTGGAAAGTAATTCAACGCCACGCGAAGACAGAGCCTGGGCGAATTCTACGATACCGGCTTTGTCAGAAACACTGAGCAGAGCGCGGCGGATTGGACGAGATTGTTGCATGGTGGTTATATCCTTGGCTTTGGAGTCGCAGTAAAGAGCGTTATCGGAATTCAATGACGATTTTCTTCTCTTTATATAGAGCACTTTGCAGAAAAACGTGGGATTGAGCTTGGATAACTTCCCCTCAGTGGCTGATTTTTCATTTATCACCCCTAAAGGGCAGTGAAAACTAACGCGCGAAATTGTAGCGAAAACGATTGCGCGACGCTCGCAAAATTTGAGATTCCTGTGCCTCTGTGGATAAATCTGTGCAAAACACGGTATAAGCGGTGTGTTTGCTGTGTAATGCAGCAAACAGTGATTTTTCTTAAAATTAGCCCTTGCGGCCTGCTGAGAACTCCCTATAATGCCGCTCCATCGACAGGGAACAACGTGAACAACATCACGAAGTGACCGGGTCGGAAAGATTGAAAACAGCGGCAACCGGGTGAAATAAACGGTTGACACTGAACGAGGAAAGCGTAATATACGCCACCTCGAGTTAGCAAGCGAAAGCGCGTAACTCACTGCTCTTTAACAATTTATCAGACAATCTGTGTGGGCACTCACAAGACGATATCAGCCACTTCGGTGGCAAAA
>NZ_SEWR01000015.1:0-41742 GCF_004195115.1 Rahnella sp. RFA10(1/100) | reverse complement strand
TGTTAAAGAGCAGTGAGTTACGCGCTTTCGCTTGCTAACTCGAGGTGGCGTATATTACGCTTTCCTCATTCAGTGTCAACCGTTTATTTCATCCGGTTGCCGCTGTTTTTAATCTTTCCGACCCGGTCACTTCGTGATGTTGTTCACGTTGTTCCCTGTCGATGGAGCGGCATTATAGGGATCCGAATTTTTTGCACAAGCCTTTTTTCCAATAAAAGGATCGACTGCGTATTTTTCGAGCCCTTCGCGGAGATCTCACCCGATCCGCTGGTTTTAACGTCGATCTCATCCCTCCCGAATTGGTATTTCCTCTCACCCGAACTATATTGCCAAGATTAAACTTATCTTTGGAGTGCTTCAGATGTCTCAACCTTTACGTTCTTATCAAGAATTAACACCTACATTGGGCGAACGAGTGATGGTGGATCCTTCAAGCGTGGTTATTGGCGATGTAGATCTGGCCGATGACGTCAGTATCTGGCCGCTCGTCGTCATACGTGGGGATGTTAATAATGTGGTTATCGGTTGCCGGACCAACGTACAGGATGGAAGTGTGCTCCATGTTACCCATCAGTCACGACAAAATCCTCAGGGGCATCCTCTTATTATTGGGGAAGACGTCACCGTCGGGCATAAAGCAATGCTGCATGGTTGTACGATCGGGAACAGAGTTCTGGTCGGGATGGGATCAATACTGCTGGACGGGGCTATCGTTGAAGACGATGTCATGATTGGTGCCGGCAGCCTGGTGCCGCCAGGGAAAACACTCGAAAGTGGTTACCTCTATTTAGGAAGCCCTGTGAAGCAGATACGAGAGCTGACTTCTGATGAACTCGCAGGGCTGACATACTCCTCTAATAATTATGTGACATGGAAAGATGTTTATCTTTCCCAGGAACAATAAAGAAACGTATTGCCTGAACAGTAACAAATCCGGCTGCTCAGGCACTCCCGATCACACCAGCAAGTCTTTTTTTAACTGCTCAAGCACAGGTTCTATCTGAGGCATCACACCATGCCACAGATAGAAAGCATGCGCTGCCTGCCCCACCAGCATTCCCAGTCCGTCTGCATAATGCGTTATCCCATTATTTTTCGCCCAGGTGATAAAAGGCGTTAAACCCGCCTGATAATACATATCGTAAACCCGGGTCTGCGTCGTCAGCACACTTTCTGGGATAGCGGGGATCTCACCCTTAATACCCGAAGCCGTAGCGTTAATGATCAGGTCGAAAGATTCTTCAGCCAGAGAAGCTAACGCGATGGCCCGAATATCACCTTTTTCCTGGAAAATTTGGCTCAGATGCTGCGCCCGCTCGAAGGTCCGGTTAGTCACGACGACGGAACAACCATAAGACAACAGAGGAAGGATCACCCCGCGCGCAGCCCCACCGGCGCCGATCAATAAAATCCGATCCCCCGGCGTCAAAAGCGCCAGCCGCTCAAGGTCACTCAGCATACCGATGCCATCAGTGTTATCCCCAAGCAGTCGCCCGTCTTCAAGTTTTTTGAGTGTGTTAACAGCACCAGACATTGAAGCGCGATCTGTCAGCTCATCAGATCTCGCAAAAGCACGCTCTTTGAAAGGTACCGTGATATTTGCCCCACGAGCGCCGTCTGCAAAAAAAGTTCGCAAAGTCTCTTCAAACTCTTCATGCGAAGCCAGAACCGTACCATAGGTATGATCGATACCAGTCTGACGGGCAAACAGTGCATGAATACGAGGGGATTTGCTATGCCCAATCGGATTCCCAAATACCGCGAAAGATGGCGTGACTTTCATTTGTTAGCCTTGACGAATAAGGTTGCCAGTGAGGGCATCCCGAATTTCAGATGGATTATCTCTTCCTCCTACTTCGCCATCCAGCACGGGAAAGTCTTTCCCAAACTGGAGTCTGACTTCTTCAGACAAACGGCAAGGAGGTTGCCCATTCAGATTCGCACTGGTTGAGACCAGTGGTTTTCCAAATTTTTGGCAGAGTTCTTTTACCAGGGGATGATCCGTGACGCGTACTGCCAGAGAACTGAAACGGCCAGTCAGCCAATCAGGCGTCACGGCTTTTGCAGGCATTACCCAGGTAACCGGCCCTGGCCAGAATGACCAAATGTACTGAAGTTGCTGTTCAGTTAATGATGAGTCATCGATATAAGGAAGAATTTGCTGATAATTGTCAGCAATCAGAATGAGCCCTTTATCTTTCGGACGTTTTTTCAGCGCCAGCAATGCTTCTACCGCTTGTTCGCTATCAGGGTCACATCCCAGACCGAAAACGGCTTCCGTTGGATAAGCAATAACATGCTCCCCACGCAATGCCTCAAGTACTGTGTTCAATGATTTTTGTGTCTCTTTATTCATCTTGTTCGTTATCTTTTCTTTCTACGGCTTTGCCGCACAATTTACTGGCACAGAATAACTTCATTCCCTGAGCCGTTTTCTTTTCCATCAATAACGGGTAATGGCAGTGTTCGCACTCCCCGGCTACCGGTTTATTATTGATGGCAAACTGACAATCCGGATAACGGTCACAGGCGTGGAATACTTTGCCGAAACGCGATTTGCGCTGTAACAGATGCCCTTTTCCGCATTGCGGGCAGCCCAGAGTCGTTTCTTCAGGTTTATCGATAGCTTCAATATGATCGCATTCAGGATACTGACTGCAACCAATAAACATGCCATAACGCCCCTGCCGCAGCACCAACGTGGAGTCACATTTAGGGCACACCTGTCCTTCAAGGACTTTCACAACATGCCCATCCGCTTGTGATTTCAGGGGACGAATATACTGACATTGCGGATAGGATGAACAACTGAGAAAGGGGCCGTGGCGACCACTACGGATCACCAAATCGGCCCCGCATTCCGGACAGGATCCATTTTGCTTATCAGCAAAAAGTGCTGCTTTTGTCATATGTTACGTTTTACCTGTTATCTCTTAGTGCAGATAACCCTCATTAACTTCAAATAATAGCTCTTCCATTTGCTGATACGCTGTTTCATATCCGGGAATATTAAACAGCACCATCAGCACGACCCACTTCAGATCCTCAAGATCGAACTCTTCAGTGTCCAGAGCCATAACACGATCGATAACCATCTCTCTGGTATCGAAATTCAATACTTTGATCTGTTCCAGGAACAACAGAAAACCACGACAACTGCTATCTAACCGAATTGTTTCCTCTTCGGTATAAACGCGTAATGCTGAAGGATCAGAATCCAGCATATAAGATGGGGTTCCACCCTCTTGCATATCCGCAAGTTTTTCAAGCCAATTCAACGCATTGTGAATATCAGCCCGGTGAAAACCAGCCTCGGTCAAGTCATCCGTTAACCTATCCTCGTCAACATTCATCTCCGCTTCGTTGTGAATGTAAGTTTCAAATAAGTACATTAGTACGTCGAACATGGCTTGCCCTCTTAATTCGGACATAGCCGCCGGATACAGCTGCGATCCATCCTGCTAACTCCAGTTCGAGTAGTTTACCTACGACTTCTGGCACAGGTTGGCCGGCACGTTCGGCGACGACGTCAACAGATGTCACCTCATATTCTACGTTAGCCAACACATCAGCAAATGGCAATTCAACTTCGCTATCTGGCGCACAAATAATCGCCTCTGACGCATCTGATTCACTCTCAGGCGGCATTTTCAAGGATTCCGATACCTTGATAGTGGGGAACCAGGTCAACCCGCTTCCTATCTGTTCGGCGATATCATTTGGTTCAGTCACGAGATACGCACCCTGCTGAATCAGCCAGTGCGTACCTTCCGAGGTTGTACTTCCCAGCGGGCCTGGCAATGCGAATACTTCCCGTCCTTGCTCAAGTGCATAGCGCGCGGTAATCAATGAGCCGCTGCGAAGCGTTGCTTCGATGACAAGTACACCCGCACTCAACCCGCTGATAATCCGGTTACGGCGGGGAAAATTAGCGGCTAAAGGGGGAGCCGTCACCAGATGTTCAGACACCAGCGTTCCCCCCTGCCCCAGAATACGATCTGCCAGCTTAAGATGACAGGATGGATAGCGCTTCATCAGCCCGCTTCCCAGCACAGCTATTGTCTTACCCTGAGCTTCCAGTGTTGCCTTATGGCTGATTCCATCTATTCCCATCGCCAGCCCGCTTGTCACAGTAAAACCGCTACTGACCAAACCGCCTGCAAAAACCTGCGCATATTGTTCGCCGTAATGGCTGTAATCGCGACTCCCCACCATTGCGATTTGTGGCGATAGTAGTAATTCAGCAGATCCCTCAGCGAATAAAATCAGTGGAGGGGAGGATATTTGTGCCAACAGCGGGGAGTAAAAATTGCTGCCAAAAGTAATGAGATGACAGTTTTCTCCTTCCAGCCATTTCAGTGATGCAGATAGCCAGTGTTGATTAATATGCTGAAAATCGGCTACTTGTTCGGGTAAAAGACCACTGTTCGCTAATTCTGAAGACGAATAAATCCCCCGGTCCGAGAGGGTATGAATGATCCCCGTCGCGCGTTGGGTACCGAGGCGTTTGACCACTGACATACGTATCCATGCTTCCTGCAATGTCATTATCCATTCCCTTCTCAAGGCCTTTCGGCGACTGATACAATTGGCAGAGGATGCTGTCAATCGGGGCAGGAAATGTCTAGAATAGAGTCTATATATCTTCAATCAATTGAATAAAGATCCAGAAAAATATGTCCGTATTACAGATATTACATTTCCCAGACGAGCGGCTTCGCATAACTGCAAAACCGGTCAAAGAAGTTAACGCCGAAATCCAGCAGATCGTGGATGATATGTTTGAAACCATGTATGCAGAGGAAGGCATTGGCCTTGCTGCCACTCAGGTCGATATTCATCAACGCATCATCGTAATTGATGTGTCTGAAAACCGGGATGAGCGTCTGGTTCTGATCAACCCTGAATTGCTGGAAAAAAGCGGCGAAACCGGGATTGAAGAAGGCTGCCTGTCGATCCCTGATCAACGGGCACTGGTGCCGCGCGCTGAAAAAGTAAAAATTCGTGCGCTTGACCGTGACGGTAAAACCTTCGAGCTTGAAGCTGATGACTTGCTGGCAATTTGTATCCAGCATGAAATGGATCATCTGGTAGGTAAATTATTCGTGGACTACTTGTCTCCCTTGAAACGTCAGCGTATTCGCCAGAAAATGGAAAAAATGGCCAAGCTGAACGCGCGGGCTGACTAATATTCGTGTAACACAGGACACTGCTTTGCGAATCATATTTGCCGGTACTCCCGACTTTGCAGCGCGTCATCTTGACGCGCTTTTATCATCAGAACATCAGGTTGTCGGTGTTTTCACTCAGCCTGATCGCCCGGCCGGCCGCGGAAATAAACTGACTGCAAGCCCGGTGAAAGTTCTGGCTCAAGCACATGACATCCCGGTATTCCAGCCTAAATCTTTGCGTCCCGAAGAAAATCAGTCCCTGGTTTCCTCACTGCAGGCTGATGTAATGGTTGTCGTCGCTTACGGTCTGATTTTACCGAAAGCAGTGCTTGATATGCCGAAATTGGGTTGCATCAATGTGCATGGTTCCTTATTGCCACGCTGGAGAGGCGCAGCACCGATTCAGCGCTCTCTGTGGGCGGGTGACGCAAAAACGGGTATCACCATCATGCAGATGGATGTCGGGCTTGATACCGGTGACATGTTGCACAAAGTCGAATGTGACATTCTCCCGGAAGATACCAGTGCTTCGCTTTACAACAAACTGGCTGGATTGGGTCCTCAAGGTCTGCTTGAAACTCTCAGGCAACTGGCGGATGGCACAGTAAAACCTGAAGTTCAAAGCGAAGAGCATGTCACCTACGCAGAAAAACTCAGCAAAGAAGAAGCACGCTTAGACTGGAATTTATCAGCTGAGCAGCTTGAACGTTGCATTCGTGCCTTTAACCCCTGGCCTGTCAGCTTTTTCATGATTGACGAACAGCCGGTGAAGGTCTGGCAGGCTGAATGTCAGTCAGAAAAAAGCAACGCAGCTCCCGGCACCATTATTTCTGCCGACAAAAAGGGCATTCGGGTTGCGACCTCCGATGGGATCCTGAATATCACCCAGTTGCAGCCGTCAGGTAAAAAGGCAATGTCCGCACAAGATTTGCTTAACTCTCGTCGCGAATGGTTTATCGAAGGCATACGTTTAGCCTGACCATAACGACTACGCCCGATATTTCGTCGGGCCTTATCTCTCTGATAATGCTGGCTCCGGTCAGCTTTTTTGACTATGAAAACACCCTATAATCTCCGTAGCATTGCCGCTCAAGCCATCAGCCAGGTGTTGGATAAAGGATTATCCTTGTCCACTGTTCTCCCTGGTCTGCAGAAAAACATTTCAGAAAAAGATCGCGGACTTCTTCAGGAACTTTGCTTTGGTACGCTTCGCGTGCTGCCACAGTTGGAATGGTGTTTGCAGCAACTCATGGCAAAACCTCTCACGGGTAAACAAAGAACATTACATTACTTACTGATGGTGGGTCTCTATCAGCTGATCCACACGCGGATCCCGGCACACGCCGTACTGGCGGAAACGGTTGAAGCCGCCGTTGCGCTAAAACGTCCGCAATTAAAAGGACTGATCAACGGCGTGCTGCGCCAGTTTCAGCGGCAGCAGGAAGAATTGCTTCAACGAATGGCCAACAATGACAGTCGTCATCTCCATCCCAGCTGGCTCCTTAACCGTCTGAAAAAAGCTTACCCCGGTGAGTGGGAAAGCATTGTTGATGCCAATAATCAAAAGCCGCCGATGTGGCTTCGCGTCAACAGACAGCATCACACACGCGACGAATATTTACATTTGCTAAACGAAGCTCAGATTGAAGCTGTACCGCATCCAGAATATAAGGATGCATTACGGCTGATCACGCCATGTCAGGTAAGCCTGCTTCCGGGATTCGCAGAAGGTTGGGTTACTGTTCAGGATGCTTCGGCGCAAGGCAGTGTTGATCTGCTGGATCCAAAGAATGGCGAACTGATCCTCGACTTAT
Source organism: Rahnella sp. RFA10(1/100) (assembly GCF_004195115.1). Classification (NCBI taxonomy): domain Bacteria; kingdom Pseudomonadati; phylum Pseudomonadota; class Gammaproteobacteria; order Enterobacterales; family Yersiniaceae; genus Rahnella; species Rahnella sp. RFA10(1/100). The sequence continues at coordinate 34,757 of NZ_SEWR01000015.1, read as the reverse complement.
GTTGTGCACCGGGCGGAAAAACCACCCATATTCTGGAAGCCGCACCGAAAGCCCATGTTCTTGCCGTTGATGTGGACGAGCAACGTTTGAAACGTGTTCATGAAAACCTTCAGCGTTTGAAACTCAGCGCGGAAGTGAAGCAAGGTGACGGGCGTGAACCGCAGGTTTGGGCAGGTGATCGCATTTTTGACCGTATACTTCTCGATGCTCCCTGTTCAGCGACCGGCGTTATTCGCCGGCATCCTGACATCAAATGGTTGCGCAGAGACAGTGATATTGCCGAGCTCGCCAGCCTTCAAAAACAAATCCTTGATGCTGTCTGGCCACGGCTAAAAAGCAAAGGTGTCATGGTGTACGCCACCTGCTCAATTTTACCGGATGAAAACTGTCAGCAAATCACCTCATTCCTGGAATCACATCAGGATGCTACGCTGGTTGAAACAGGAACGATTGACCAACCAGGCCGGCAGAACCTTCCGGATGCTGAAGACGGCGATGGATTTTATTACGCTAAACTGATTAAAAGCTGATCATCTTGTATTAGTGCTGTTTACTCAGGCTGATACCTTCGTGGCAAAGCAGAGAGTCATATGAAAATAATAATTCTCGGGGCCGGGCAGGTTGGCGGAACACTCGCCGAAAACCTGGTTGGTGAAAACAACGACATTACGGTTGTCGACACGAATACCGTCCGGCTGCGTCAGCTTCAGGATAAATTTGACCTGCGCGTAGTCCAGGGGCACGGTTCTCATCCCCGTGTACTTCGCGAAGCTGGCGCTGAAGATGCCGATATGCTGGTGGCTGTGACAAATTCTGATGAAACCAATATGGTTGCCTGCCAGATTGCCTATTCACTGTTTAATACACCAAACCGCATTGCCCGCATCCGTTCAACTGAATACATCCGAGAATCTGAAAAACTTTTCCATCCGGAAGCTGTGCCTATCGATCACCTGATTTCGCCGGAACAATTGGTCACTGATTATATTTATAAACTCATTGAGTATCCGGGTGCACTGCAGGTAGTGAATTTCGCCGAAGGCAAAGTCAGTATTGCAGCAGTAAAAGCCTATTACGGCGGCCCCTTAGTAGGTAATGCACTTTCTTCAATGCGCGAACACATGCCGCACATTGAAACGCGTGTTGCAGCCATTTTCCGCCAGGATCGCCCGATTCGTCCGCAAGGCTCAACCATCATCGAAGCCGGCGATGAAATATTCTTTGTGGCCGCCTCTCAGCATATCCGTGCAGTCATGAGTGAGCTTCAGAGGCTCGAAAAACCTTATAAACGAATCATGATCGTTGGTGGAGGCAATGTCGGAGCGGGACTTGCCCAACGGCTTGAGAAGAATTACAGCGTAAAACTCATCGAGCGGGATCAACAGCGTGCCGCCGAGCTTGCAGAGATACTACAAGATACGATTGTCTTCTATGGTGACGCTTCGGATCAGGAATTACTGGCTGAAGAGCATATTGAACAAGTAGATGTGTTCATCGCTATTACCAATGATGATGAGGCAAACATCATGTCGGCAATGCTGGCTAAGAGGATGGGTGCAAAAAAAGCGATGGTTCTTATCCAGCGCAGCGCATATGTCGATTTGGTGCAGGGTAGTGTGATCGATATTGCAATTTCTCCCCAGCAGGCAACGATCTCAGCATTACTTGGACATGTCAGAAAAGCAGACATCGTCAGTGTTTCATCGCTAAGGCGCGGTGTCGCTGAAGCCATTGAAGCGATTGCCCATGGCGATGAGACCACATCAAAAGTGGTAGGCCGTACCGTGGAAGAAATCAAACTGCCGCCGGGTACAACAATTGGGGCTATTGTACGCGGTAATGAGGTAATTATTGCCAACGGCACAAGCAGGATCCAACAGGGTGACCACGTTGTGATGTTTATTACCGATAAGAAGTTTGTCAGGGATGTGGAACGTTTGTTCCAGCCAAGTCCGTTCTTCTTATAAATTGCATCTACTATTTATCGGATTTAGCGTTAATTGAGGTTCAGGTGAGAACTTTTGTAGCGAAGACCCTGCAAATAGTCTTTACTTGGTTTGACATATTTGATGAATTTGCCAAGGAGTATTTATGAGTTTTATGAAAGAGTTTCGTGAGTTTGCCATGCGCGGCAACGTGGTCGACCTGGCAGTCGGTGTTATCATCGGTGCTGCTTTTGGCAAAATAGTATCGTCATTTGTCGCTGATATTATTATGCCTCCGCTGGGTTTGTTGATTGGCGGGGTTGATTTTAAGCAGTTCGCATTTGTCCTCCGGGAGGCTCAGGGAGCAACACCCGCCGTAGTCATGCATTATGGGGTATTTATCCAGAACGTGTTTGATTTCATCATTGTTGCGCTGGCCATCTTTTGCGCTATTACCCTGATGAATAAAATGCGTCGTAAGCAGGAAGATAAACCCGCTGCACCACCTAAACCAACGGCGGAAGAGACTTTGTTAGCAGAAATTCGTGATTTACTGAAAGAGCAGCAGACACCGAGACTTTAACTGATATTACCCGCTAGGGCTTAATTAGAAGGGCAGTATTGAATACTCAAACGAACACTCAATACTGCCCTCCAGATAACCCCTCTTCTCATTTTTCGCTTTACGACAGTAGCTCCCCTTCCCTTTTTGATTTTTCTCAACACGTTGTTTAAACAATGGATCATGAAGAAGCGCCTGTAATGCATTATCCTGAATGATGCCTTTTTGATGCTTATAGTGGCTCATAAAACCTCGATATAATTAATACTGTTGAACAGAATGCGCGCATATGATACTGCTACAATTATGCTTGCGAAAGCGTTTTGTAAAACCCTTGAAATGCTTACGTTACCTTACCCGCTCCATCTTCCAGTGCTTCTAATATAGAACAACTGACACTAGTATGCGCAGAACCACAGCAGGCGGCGCTCAGCCTTTGGAGTGACTCGCGCATCTGATTAAGCTCTTGTAATTTAAGCTCAACTTCAGCAAGACGTTCATTCACGATAGATTTCGACTCCTGACAAGTGTGATGCAAAGGATCTATTCGAATAGAAAGTAACTCCTTGATAGCATCAAGCGTAAAACCTGTCGATTTGGCATAACGTATGAAGCGTAAACGCTGTACATCACCTTCGTTATACTGACGATAACCCGATGGATTGCGTGAGCCCGTGCCCATCATTCCCTGCTTTTCATAGTAACGCACAGTATCCGTGGAGACATTGGCCAGCCTGGCAAGTTCACCAATTTTATACATGCCTATTTTCCTCTGAATTTATCCTTTATCGCCTTTTCGTAATGCCCTTGAAGGAAGTCAGTGCTCATACCTGCCTGCTGTAGACGTATCTGTAAAATCTTCAAACGCTTTTCAGCGGGAAGAAACTTCGGATCATCGCTGTCTAATGTGCTCAATAGGTGATTTAACTCAATCGCTTCTTTTCGATCCTGCAACTCGGGCGGCAAATAGCCTGCATTTTTCAAAATACGATAGGAAGTTCTTAGCTCATCCGGAACTGCACTGTCGTCATCCAGGATAAGCGGGCGCCCACTGCCAGGCAGGTTATCAAATTCACCTTTTTCCTGAGCATCTTTGATGTGCTTTTCAACCCACTGATCCATTAGAAACATGATTTCGCCTTCGTCACATTGCACAAACCATTGTAGATCATAGCTGGAAGCGGCGCGCCGTAAAAGGGAGTGGAATGCAGAACGATTAAAGTTGGGAAAAAAGGGGAGTAGAACAGTGAGTTACAGATGTAAAAAAACCGGGCAGAAGCCCGGTTTTTTCATGCATCTACAGATTATTCAGCAGTTGCTACTTCTGCTTTTGACTCTGCACGATCAACGAGCTCGATGTATGCCATCGGCGCATTGTCGCCTGCACGGAAGCCACACTTAAGAATACGAGTGTAACCACCGGCACGGCTCGCGAAACGCGGGCCCAGTTCATTAAACAGTTTTGCCACGATCTCGTTATCACGAGTACGGGCGAATGCCAGACGACGATTTGCAACGTTGTCGGTCTTGGCAAGAGTAATCAGCGGCTCAACAACGCGACGCAGCTCTTTCGCTTTCGGCAGGGTCGTCTTGATGATCTCATGACGAACCAAAGAGCCGGCCATGTTACGGAACATAGCCTGTCGGTGGCTGCTGTTACGGTTCAGTTGACGACCACTCTTACGATGGCGCATGACCTTATCCTTCTCAGTAAAACCTTAACCTGTGATCCGGTTACTCGTCAGCAATACTTGCTGGTGGCCAGTTTTCCAGGCGCATGCCCAGAGACAAACCACGGGACGCAAGTACGTCTTTGATCTCAGTAAGAGATTTTTTACCCAGGTTAGGTGTTTTAAGTAACTCAACCTCGGTACGCTGTACCAGATCACCGATGTAGTGGATTGCTTCTGCCTTAAGGCAGTTAGCAGAGCGGACAGTCAATTCCAGATCGTCAACAGGGCGCAGCAGGATTGGATCGAATTCCGGCTTCTCTTCTTTGACTTCCGGTTGACGTACATCTCGTAAATCAACGAAAGCTTCAAGTTGTTCAGCAAGAATGGTTGCCGCACGACGGATCGCCTCTTCAGGATCGATCGTACCGTTGGTTTCCATTTCGATAACCAGCTTGTCCAAATCAGTACGCTGTTCTACACGCGCTGCTTCAACATTGTAGGCAATTCGCTCTACAGGGCTGTAGCATGCGTCTACTAACAGACGACCAATTGGGCGCTCATCTTCTTCCGAATGAATTCGGGCAGACGCCGGCACATAACCACGACCGCGCTGAACTTTGATACGCATGCTGATAGCAGCGTTCTCATCGGTCAGGTGGCAGATGACATGTTGCGGCTTGACGATTTCGACATCACCATCATGGGTAATGTCGGCTGCAGTCACAGGGCCAATGCCAGACTTATTCAGGGTAAGGATAACTTCATCTTTCCCTTGAACTCTCACCGCCAGCCCTTTCAGGTTGAGCAGGATCTCCAGGATATCTTCCTGTACGCCTTCTTTGGTGCTGTACTCATGCAGTACACCATCAATCTCAACCTCGGTCACCGCGCAACCCGGCATGGATGAAAGCAGAATACGGCGCAGTGCGTTGCCTAAAGTATGGCCAAAGCCACGTTCTAAAGGCTCAAGGGTCACCTTGGCGTGCGTCGAACTGACTTGCTCGATATCTACCAGGCGCGGTTTTAGAAACTCTGTCACAGAACCCTGCATTGTGTCCTCTCTTTGGTACTAAGCTTTACTTGGAGTAAAGCTCGACGATCAGGTGTTCGTTAATGTCGGAAGACAGATCAGTACGTTCAGGCATACGCTTGAACACACCTTCCATCTTGGCAGCATCAACTTCAAGCCAAGTCGGCTTTTCACGCTGTTCAGCCAACTCCAAAGCGGCCTTCACGCGAGATTGCTTTTTAGCTTTCTCACGGATGCTGACAACGTCATTCGGAGATACCTGATAAGAAGCGATGTTAACAACGCGACCGTTTACCATGATAGCTTTGTGGCTAACTAACTGGCGCGATTCCGCACGAGTAGCGCCGAAGCCCATACGATAAACTACGTTGTCCAAACGGCCTTCAAGCAGTTGCAACAGGTTTTCACCGGTGTTGCCTTTCAGGCGTGCTGCTTCTTTGTAATAGTTACGGAACTGACGCTCCAGAACACCGTAGATACGGCGAACTTTTTGCTTTTCACGTAACTGTACACCGTAGTCAGACAGACGCGGTTTACGCGCACCATGCTGACCAGGAGCTTGTTCAATTTTACACTTGGTATCGATCGCGCGAACGCCAGATTTAAGGAATAAATCTGTGCCCTCACGACGGCTAAGCTTGAGCTTAGGACCCAAATATCTTGCCATTTTCTCTCTCCAACAAACCTAAAAGCAGCGTTATACGCGACGCTTTTTCGGCGGACGACAACCGTTATGAGGGATAGGAGTCACATCAGTAATATTAGTGATGCGGAAACCAGCCGCGTTTAATGCGCGGATAGTAGACTCACGACCAGGACCAGGTCCTTTAACCATAACTTCCAGATTCTTGATACCGTATTCTTTCACTGCGTCAGCGCAGCGCTCTGCTGCAACCTGAGCTGCGAACGGAGTGGATTTACGAGAACCACGGAAACCGGAACCACCAGCTGTTGCCCAACCCAAAGCATTACCCTGACGATCGGTAATGGTAACAATGGTGTTGTTGAAAGAAGCATGGATATGAGCCACGCCGTCAGAGACTTGTTTTCTTACACGTTTACGTGTACGAACAGGTGCCTTTGCCATTTATTCAATCACCCCGATTATTTCTTGATCGGTTTACGCGGACCCTTACGGGTACGTGCGTTAGTCTTGGTACGCTGACCGCGCACTGGAAGACCACGACGATGACGCAAACCACGATAAGTTCCAAGGTCCATAAGACGCTTGATGCTCAGGGTGACTTCACGACGCAGATCACCTTCAACAATGAACTTGGCAACTTCGTCACGCAGTTTTTCGATTTGCTCTTCAGACAGCTCACTGATCTTAACATTTTCAGCAATACCGGATGCAGCACAGATAGACTGTGAGCGGGTTTTGCCGATGCCGTAGATCGAAGTTAATGCGATCACGGTATGTTTCTGATCAGGAATGTTAATGCCTGCTATACGGGCCACTATGCACTCCTACTATTTATATACGGCAACACCATTCTGAAAAGCCCGTTTTCAGGATACTCAAATAGTATTGCTGCTTACATACAAAAGATTGGCTGGCTAATCTAGCCAGCTCAACCCAACTTTGCAAGAAAAATATGCGAGATAATCAGCCTTGACGCTGTTTATGCTTCGGTTCTGCGCTGCAGATTACGCGAACGATACCGTTACGCTTAACAATTTTGCAGTTACGACATAATTTCTTGACGGAAGCACGAACTTTCATTTTTACTCTCCGTAACTTCGCAAACTCACCAGATTAGCGGTTATAGCCTTTCAGGTTTGCTTTCTTCAATGCAGACTCGTACTGACTTGACATCATCAGAGTTTGCACTTGAGCCATAAAGTCCATGATAACGACGACTACGATCAGTAGAGAAGTACCACCAAAATAGAATGGAACTTTCATCGCGTCACGCATGAACTCCGGGATAAGGCAGATGAAAGTAATATACATTGCACCAATTAAGGTTAAACGAGTCATTACTTTATCGATGTACTTCGCCGTTTGCTCTCCCGGACGAATTCCTGGTACAAATGCACCGGACTTCTTCAGGTTATCTGCTGTCTCCCGCGGGTTGAACACCAACGCAGTATAAAAGAAACAGAAGAAGATGATTGCAGTCGCATAGAGTAACACATAAAGCGGTTGTCCAGGCTGCAAATACAGCGAAATCGTAGTCAGCCAGTTCCAACCAGTCCCGCCCCCAAACCATGATGCAATCGTGGCAGGGAACAGAATAATGCTGGAAGCGAAGATCGCTGGGATTACCCCGGCCATATTCACTTTCAACGGTAAGTGCGTGCTCTGTGCTGCATAGACACGACGACCTTGTTGGCGCTTAGCATAGTTAACGACGATACGACGTTGACCACGTTCAACAAACACCACAAAGAAAGTCACTGCAAACACTAAAACTGCAACCAACAGCAACAGGAGGAAGTGCAGGTCGCCTTGCCGAGCTTGTTCGATAGTATGTGCAATCGCTGGCGGGAGACCCGCTACGATACCTGCAAAGATTATGATTGAAATACCGTTACCGATACCTCGTTCAGTAATCTGCTCCCCCAGCCACATCAGGAACATTGTCCCAGTCACCAAGCTCACAACTGCAGTAAAGTAGAACGCAAAGCCTGGGTTTAACACCAAGCCCTGCATACCAGGCATATTCGGCAGACCGGTAGCAATACCGATCGACTGAAACACTGCCAATACCAGCGTACCGTAACGAGTGTACTGGCTAATCTTACGACGACCAGCCTCTCCTTCTTTCTTTATTTCTGCTAAAGCTGGATGAACCACCGTTAACAGCTGGATAATGATCGATGCCGAAATGTACGGCATGATCCCCAGAGCAAAGATTGAAGCACGGCTAAGGGCACCACCAGAGAACATGTTAAACATTTCAATGATGGTACCTCTTTGCTGCTCGAGCAATTTGGCAAGTACAGTGGCATCAATACCAGGGATCGGAATAAAAGAGCCGATACGGAAAACAATCAGCGCACCGATAACAAACAAAAGTCTGCGCTTCAGTTCGCCTAGTCCACCCTTGGCACTTTGAAAATCTAATCCCGGTTGCTTAGCCATCTGCTACTTATTCCTCAATTTTACCGCCAGCAGCTTCGATAGCAACACGAGCGCCTTTGGTGACACGCAAACCACGCAGAGTTACCGCACGACCGACTTCGCCAGAAAGGATTACTTTCGCGAACTCGATCTGGATACCAACCACGTTAGCGGCTTTCAGCGCGTTCAGGTCGATCACGTCGCCTTCCACCAGAGCCAGTTCAGACAGACGAACTTCTGCCGTGATCATAGCTTTGCGGGAGGTGAAGCCGAATTTCGGCAAACGACGATATAAAGGCATCTGACCACCTTCAAAACCACGACGTACGCCACCACCAGAACGTGAGTTCTGACCTTTGTGACCACGACCGCCGGTTTTACCCAGGCCAGAACCAATACCACGACCTACACGCCTTGGCGCTTGTTTGGCACCATCAGCCGGAGACAGAGTATTTAAACGCATCTCTTACTCCTCAACCTTAACCATGTAGGAAACCAGGTTGATCATACCGCGTACAGCAGGAGTATCCTCACGCTCAACGGTGTGACCAATGCGACGCAGACCCAGGCCCAGCAGAGTAGCTTTATGCTTCGGCAGACGGCCAATGGAACTGCGAGTTTGTGTAACTTTAATAGTCTTTGCCATGGTTAATTACCCCAGAATTTCTTCAACGGATTTACCACGCTTGGCAGCGACCATTTGTGGGGATTTCATATTTGCCAAAGCATCGATAGTTGCACGAACCACGTTGATCGGGTTGGTAGAACCATAAGCTTTAGCCAATACGTTATGAACCCCTGCAACTTCCAGGACGGCGCGCATTGCACCACCGGCGATAATACCGGTACCTTCGGAAGCCGGCTGCATGAACACACGGGAACCCGTATGAGCACCTTTAACAGGATGCTGCAGGGTGCCGCTATTCAGCGCGACATTCATCATGTTGCGACGGGCTTTTTCCATCGCTTTCTGGATCGCTGCCGGAACTTCGCGTGCTTTGCCGTAGCCAAAACCAACGCGACCGTTACCATCACCAACTACTGTCAGTGCGGTAAAGCTGAAGATACGGCCACCTTTTACGGTTTTAGATACGCGGTTTACCGCGATCAGCTTTTCCTGCAGTTCGCCAGCTTGTTTTTCGATGTGAGCCATCTTAAACCTCTTCCTTAGAACTGAAGGCCAGCTTCACGGGCAGCATCTGCCAGTGCCTGGACTCGACCATGATATTGGAAACCGGAACGGTCAAAGGATACTTTCGTGATCCCTTTTTCCAATGCGCGTTCTGCGATAGCTTTACCTACAGCAGTGGCAGCATCTTTGTTGCCGGTATACTTCAGTTGCTCAGTGATAGTTTTTTCTACAGTAGATGCAGCAACTATTACTTCAGAACCGTTTGGTGCGATGACCTGTGCGTAAATATGACGCGGGGTACGATGTACCACCAGACGAGTCGCACCCAATTCTTTGAGCTTGCGGCGTGCGCGGGTCGCACGACGGATACGAGCAGATTTCTTATCCATAGTGTTACCTTACTTCTTCTTAGCCTCTTTGGTACGCACGACTTCGTCGGCGTAACGGACACCCTTGCCTTTATAAGGCTCAGGACGACGGTAGGCACGTAAATCCGCAGCAACCTGACCAATAACCTGTTTATCAGCGCCTTTCAGCACGATTTCAGTTTGGGTCGGACATTCTGCAGTGATGCCTTCCGGCAGTTGATGATCGACCGGGTGAGAGAAGCCTAAGGCTAAATTCACCACGTTGCCTTTAACAGCAGCACGATAACCAACACCTACCAGTTGAAGCTTTTTAGTGAAGCCGTCGGTAACACCTATAACCATAGAGTTCAACAGTGCACGAGTGGTACCCGCTTGGGCCCAACCGTTTACAGAGCCTTCGCGCGGAGCGAAAGTCAGTGTATTTTCTTCCTGTTTAACTACAACAGCGTCATGGATAGTACGTGACAGCTCGCCGTTTTTACCCTTAATCGAAATAACCTGACCGTTGAGTTTTACCTCTACGCCGGCAGGAATGACGACGGGTGCTTTTGCAACACGAGACATTCTTTCCTCCCAATTAAGCTACGTAGCAGATAATCTCGCCACCAAGACCAGCTTGGCGAGCTGCACGATCAGTCATAACACCTTTAGAGGTAGAAATAACAGCGATACCCATACCGGCCATAACTTTTGGCAGCTCATCTTTTTTCTTATAGATGCGCAGGCCTGGACGGCTGATACGTTGAATGCTTTCTACCACTGCCTTACCCTGGAAGTACTTCAGTACTAATTCCAGTTCAGGTTTGGCGTCGCCTTCGATTTTAAATTCTTCAATGTAGCCTTCTTCCTTCAGCACGTTGGCAATAGCCACTTTCAGCTTGGAGGAAGGCATGGTGACCGCAACTTTGTTCGCGGCTTGACCGTTACGGATACGGGTCAGCATATCCGCGATCGGATCTTGCATGCTCATCTGTCTTTACTCCCGTGATTCAATTGGTGACAATTACCAGCTAGCCTTCTTAAGACCCGGAATTTCACCGCGCATAGCGGCTTCACGGACCTTAATACGGCTCAACCCGAACTTCCGCAGGAAAGCATGCGGACGACCAGTTTGACGGCAGCGGTTACGCTGACGAGACGGGCTGGAATCACGCGGCAGAGACTGCAGCTTAAGAACTGCATCCCAACGATCTTCGTCGGATGAGTTCACACCAGAGATAATAGCTTTCAATTCCTCGCGTTTAGCGCGGTATTTATCAGCCAGTTTTACGCGAACGACTTCGCGTGCTTTCATGGATTGCTTAGCCATTAGTAACCCTGCCTTACTTGCGGAACGGGAAGTTAAAGGCTGTCAGCAATGCACGGCCTTCATCATCGGATTTCGCAGTAGTGGTGATAGTAATATCTAAACCACGAACGCGATCGACTTTATCATAATCGATTTCCGGGAAGATGATCTGTTCACGCACGCCCATGCTGTAGTTACCACGACCATCGAAAGACTTAGCAGACAAGCCGCGGAAGTCACGAATACGTGGAACAGCAATGGAGACCAGACGCTCAAAGAACTCCCACATGCGTTCGCCGCGGAGGGTTACTTTACAGCCGATCGGATAGCCCTGACGAATTTTGAAGCCTGCAACTGATTTGCGTGCTTTGGTGATCAACGGCTTTTGACCGGAGATTGCTGCCAGGTCAGCTGCTGCGTTATCCAGCAGTTTCTTGTCAGCGATCGCTTCACCAACACCCATGTTCAGGGTGATCTTCTCGACCCGAGGGACTTGCATGACAGAATTGTAACCAAACTCAGTCATGAGTTTTTTTACGACATCGTCTTTGTAGTAATCATGCAGTTTCGCCATCGTACTACTCCAAATTACTTGATAGTTTCGCTGTTAGATTTGAAGAAACGGACTTTTTTGCCGTCTTCGAATCTAAAGCCTACACGGTCCGCCTTGCCAGTAGCCGTGTTGAAGAGAGCAACGTTAGAAACCGGAATTGCAGCTTCTTTTTCAACGATGCCGCCTGGTTGATTCAGGGCCGGTACAGGCTTCTGATGTTTCTTAACCAGGTTGATACCTTCAACAATGACCTTGCCAGAAGACAGGACATTTTTTACTTTACCGCGCTTACCTTTATCTTTACCGGTAAGCAGGATAACTTCGTCATCACGACGGATTTTCGCTGCCATGGTTCGCTCCTTAGAGTACTTCTGGTGCCAGAGAGATAATTTTCATGAACTTCTCATTACGCAGTTCACGAGTTACCGGCCCAAAAATACGCGTGCCGATTGGCTGCTCGCTGTTATTGTTTAAAATAACGCATGCATTACCATCGAAGCGAATGACAGAACCGTCCGGGCGACGAACACCCTTCTTGGTGCGCACCACTACCGCCTTCAGCACATCGCCTTTCTTCACCTTACCGCGAGGAATTGCTTCCTTGATGGTAATTTTGATGATGTCGCCGACGCCTGCGTAGCGACGGTGCGAGCCACCTAGAACCTTGATACACATTACGCGACGTGCACCGGAGTTGTCGGCCACGGTCAGCATAGTCTGTTCTTGGATCATGTTAGTGCTCCGCTAATGTCAACTACAACTTTAGGACCCAGGATAGGTCATTAAGAAATCCCCACAATATGAGGGCGCGGCATTATAACACCGGTTCCCGATTATGGGTAGAAAAAATAAACGGCCCACGTACATGAGCCGTTTATCTATTTTTGAGAGGCGCTACTGTATTACAGAATCGCTTTCTCTACAACGCGAACCAAGGTCCAAGACTTAGTCTTAGACAGTGGACGGCATTCGCTGATTTCCACAACGTCGCCGATACCACATTCATTGTTCTCGTCATGTACGTGCAATTTAGTCGTACGTTTGATGAACTTACCGTAGATCGGGTGTTTCACCACGCGTTCAATCGCAACAACAATGGATTTTTCCATTTTGTTACTGATTACACGACCCTGCAGAGTACGGATCTTGTCAGTCATTACGCACCCGCCTTTTCAGTCAGTAAAGTTTTCACACGTGCAACATCACGACGCACTTGTTTCAACAGGTGTGTTTGCTGCAACTGACCGCTTGCCGTTTGCATGCGCAGGTTAAACTGCTCACGCAAAAGGTTCAGCAACTCAGTGTTCAGCTCTTCCACGCTTTTTTCGCGCAGCTCTTGTGCTTTCATTACATCACCGTCTTAGTTACAAAGGTGGTTTTGATAGGCAGTTTGGCTGCTGCCAGCTGGAAGGCTTCACGAGCCAGCTCTTCAGGCACACCGTCCATTTCGTACAGGACTTTACCAGGCTGGATCAAAGCAACCCAATACTCTACGTTGCCTTTACCTTTACCCATACGAACTTCGAGCGGTTTCTCGGTGATCGGTTTGTCCGGGAATACTCGGATCCAGATCTTACCTTGACGCTTAACTGCACGGGTCATCGCACGACGTGCTGCTTCAATTTGACGAGCAGTCAGACGACCACGGCCAACAGCTTTCAGACCGTAAGTGCCGAAGCTCACATCCGTACCTTGCGCAAGACCACGGTTGCGGCCCTTGTGCACCTTACGGAATTTTGTACGCTTTGGTTGTAACATCAGCGACTCTCCTTACTTGCGGCCTTTACGCTGCTGCTTTTTAGGTTGAGCAGCCGGTTCCGGTTGTTCAACTGCAGCCATACCACCCAGGATCTCACCTTTGAAGATCCATACCTTAACGCCGATTACACCGTAAGTGGTGTGCGCTTCAGATGTGTTGTAATCGATATCCGCACGCAGAGTGTGCAACGGAACACGACCTTCACGGTACCATTCAGTACGCGCGATTTCAGCACCGCCAAGGCGGCCGCTTACTTCAACTTTGATACCTTTAGCGCCAAGACGCATTGCGTTCTGTACTGCACGCTTCATAGCACGACGGAACATAACGCGACGTTCCAGCTGTGAAGTGATGCTGTCAGCAACCAATTTTGCGTCCAGTTCCGGTTTACGGACTTCGGCGATGTTAATCTGCGCAGGAACGCCAGCGATATCCGCTACGACCTTACGCAGTTTTTCGACATCTTCGCCTTTCTTGCCGATAACGATGCCAGGACGAGCAGTGTGGATAGTCACACGGATGCTCTTCGCCGGACGCTCGATAACGATGCGAGAAACGGAAGCTTTCGCCAATTCCTTAGTCAGGAATTGACGAACTTTAAAGTCGCCGTCCAGGTTGTCAGCGAAATCTTTGGTATTTGCATACCAAGTAGAGTTCCAAGGTTTGACAATACCCAGTCGAATACCATTAGGATGTACTTTCTGACCCATTGCTAGTCTCCAGAGTCTCAGCGATCGGACACAACCACAGTAATGTGGCTGGTGCGCTTCAGAATGCGATCTGCACGACCTTTAGCACGCGGCATAATGCGCTTCATGCTTGGGCCTTCGTCTACGAAAATCTTCGTGACTTTCAGATCATCGATGTCAGCGCCATCGTTGTGTTCTGCGTTAGCAATGGCAGACTCCAGCACCTTCTTAACCAGACCAGCAGCTTTCTTGTTGGTGTAGGCCAGAGTTTCCAGAGCTTGCGACACTTTCTTACCGCGAATCAGGTCAGCAACAAGGCGAACCTTCTGAGCAGAAGAACGAGCGTGGCGATGTTTAGCGATAGTTTCCATCTCTTCCTCCTACCTTAGCGCTTTTTAGCTTTTTTATCAGCCGCATGGCCGCGATAAGTACGAGTCGGCGCGAATTCACCCAGTTTGTGACCGACCATTTCATCGGAAACAAATACTGGTACGTGCTGACGACCATTATGGACAGCGATGGTCAAACCGATCATGTTAGGAAAGATCGTTGAACGACGGGACCAAGTGCGCAAAGGCTTCTTGTCACCGCTTTCCACCGCTTTCTCTACCTTCTTCAGCAAGTGCAGGTCAATAAAAGGACCTTTCTTGAGAGAACGTGGCATGGCTTATCCTCTAATTATTTTTTGCTACGGCGACGTACAATGAATTTATCAGTACGCTTGTTGCTACGGGTCTTCTTACCTTTGGTTTGAACGCCCCACGGAGTTACCGGGTGCTTACCAAAGTTACGACCTTCACCACCACCGTGTGGGTGATCGACTGGGTTCATCGCAGTACCGCGAACGGTAGGACGAATACCACGCCAACGAGCAGCACCTGCTTTACCCAGAACGCGAAGCATGTGTTCAGAGTTACCGACTTCACCTAAGGTGGCGCGGCAATCAATCTGAACTTTACGCATTTCGCCAGAGCGCAGACGCAGAGTTACGTAGGAACCGTCACGAGCAACGATCTGAACGTAGGCACCGGCTGAACGAGCCATCTGGCCGCCTTTACCTGGTTTCATTTCTACGTTATGAACCGTTGAACCTACTGGGATGTTGCGCATAGGCAGAGTGTTACCTGTCTTGATTGCAGCATCAACACCAGATTGGATCTGGTCACCCACTTTCAGGCCTTTCGGCGCCAGGATGTAACGGCGTTCGCCGTCTTTGTACAGAACCAGCGCGATATTCGCGGAACGGTTCGGATCGTACTCCAGACGCTCAACCACTGCAGCGATACCATCTTTGTTGCGTTTGAAGTCAACCAGACGATAATGCTGTTTGTGGCCACCACCGATATGACGGGTGGTGATACGGCCATTGTTGTTACGGCCACCGCTTTTGCTCAGTTTTTCAAGCAGCGGAGCATAAGGTTTACCCTTGTGCAGCTCAGGGTTAACCACTTTAACAACGTGGCGACGACCCGGAGATGTAGGTTTACATTTAACAATTGCCATTGTTCTTACTCCTCCGACTTACTCAGCGCCGCTGATGAAGTCCAGATTCTGGCCTTCTTTCAGGGTTACGTAAGCTTTTTTCCAGTCGCTACGACGACCAACACGCTGACCGTGACGTTTAACTTTGCCTTTAACCAGCAAAGTGTTCACATCTTCGACTTCGACTTCAAACAGTTTCGAAACCGCAGCTTTGATTTCCGCTTTAGTCGCGTCTTTGGCAACTTTGAGAACGATGGTGTTGTTCTTTTCCATCGCAGTAGACGCTTTTTCAGAAACGTGCGGCGCGCGCAGCACTTTCAGCAGACGTTCTTCACGAATCATGCCAGCATCTCCTCAACTTGCTTCACAGCGTCAGCAGTCATAACTACTTTGTCGAAGGCGATCAGGCTTACTGGATCGATACCTGCTACATCGCGAACGTCAACCTTGTACAGGTTACGTGCGGCCAGGAACAGATTCTCGTCGACTTCGCCAGTTACAATCAGCACGTCTTCCAGAGCCATGTCTTTCAGTTTCTGTGCCAGCAGCTTAGTTTTAGGCGCTTCTACAGAGAACGTCTCGACAACGATCAAACGATCTTGACGTACCAGTTCGGACAGAATGCTTTTCAGCGCGCCGCGGTACATCTTTTTATTTACTTTTTGACTGTGGTCCTGTGGCTTTGCAGCGAAGGTTACACCACCGGAACGCCAGATCGGGCTCTTAACAGAACCTGAACGCGCACGGCCAGTACCTTTCTGACGCCAAGGTTTTTTACCGGAACCGGTTACTTCAGCACGGGTCTTCTGAGCGCGAGTACCTTGACGGGCACCTGCTGCATAAGCAACAACGACCTGGTGTACCAGCGCTTCATTGAAATCACGCCCGAAGGTAGTTTCGGAAACAGTCAGCGCGCTCTGCGCGTCTTTCACTACTAATTCCATTCCTATCTCCTCGACGTTAAGCCTTAACAGCAGGTTTAACGATCAGGTTGCCACCGGTAGCACCCGGAACAGCACCCTTGACCAGCAGCAGGTTGCGCTCAGCGTCAACACGTACTACGTCCAGGCTTTGAACGGTTACACGCTCGTTACCCAGTTGGCCTGCCATTTTCTTGCCTTTGAACACTTTGCCCGGAGTCTGGTTCTGACCGATAGAACCCGGAACACGGTGAGACAAGGAGTTACCATGGGTAGCGTCTTGGGTACGGAAATTCCAGCGCTTAACTGTGCCAGCAAAACCTTTACCTTTAGAAGTACCGGTAACATCAACTTTCTTAACGTCTGCGAAAATTTCAACGCTAATGTTCTGACCTGCAGTAAATTCTTCACCTTCTGCAAGGCGGAATTCCCACAGACCGCGGCCAGCTTCTACGCCAGCTTTAGCGAAGTGACCCGCTTCTGGTTTGCTTACACGGTTAGCTTTTTTGCTACCAGTAGTAACCTGTACAGCGCGGTAACCGTCGTTGTCCAGGTCTTTGACCTGAGTAACGCGGTTTGCTTCAATTTCGATAACGGTTACAGGGATAGAAACGCCATCTTCAGTGAAGATACGAGTCATACCCACTTTCTTACCGACTAAACCAATCATTGTTTCAACCTCTCAATCGCTCAATGACCCTGATTAACCCAGGCTGATCTGCACGTCTACACCAGCAGCCAGATCCAGACGCATCAGAGCATCAACGGTTTTCTCGGTTGGCTCAACGATGTCAACCAGACGCTTGTGAGTGCGAATTTCATACTGATCGCGCGCATCTTTATTGACGTGCGGAGAAATCAGAATGGTAAAGCGCTCTTTGCGGGTCGGCAGCGGGATTGGACCACGAACTTGCGCACCAGTGCGCTTCGCAGTCTCAACGATTTCCGCAGTTGATTGATCGATCAGACGATGATCAAACGCTTTCAGGCGGATACGGATTCTTTGGTTCTGCATGAGACCAGAGCTCCAATTATTTTAAACGTAAATAATTACTCCTCAAACCCATTTCGATTGATGGGAGAGTGTAATCGTTCTTCACATAACCCCCATATCGGGAGTATTGTTGACCGGCAAGTAAACTTATCGGCCATCTGATTCTCATTGAATCAGACCTACCAAGATTAGGTAAGCCCGCGCATTATACTTAAACACCCGCAAGAAGCAATCTGAACTATAAAGAAAATGCTTTTATTTTGCGCTCTTCTCTTCTTGTTGCTGCTCCTGCATTGCTTTTTTCAGCCATTCTTGTAAGGGCATGTCAGGGCTTCCCTCCTCTAACTTGATGATTTGACTCTCATCACTTTCATCTGGCGGCGCCCCTTCCTGAGACTCGCTCTCCATAGATGAAGTTTCTTCAGGCAGTTCTTCCTCCGCATTTGCGTTGTCATCTGTATAGGCAGTCTGGCTAACAGCAGGCAGTGCTTTGTTCTTATAAATGTAATGCAACGGAGATTGATGATAAGGAAGAGGGGAATCTTCACTGATTTCTATACGGTGGCTTTGCCAGTTAAGGTAACTTATATGAAGATAAGTCCCGGCCACCGCGCCAGCCAACAAACATAGGCTACTTAGCATCAGGCAATACACGTTTTTTCTGAGCGGACGATGGACCGCCACCTTCACCTTTTGTTTGTTTAAATGGCTTGTGTAAGCCGATAAATGAATATTTTGCATTTTTATTTTAAAGCTCTTCTTTTGTAAGCAGTACTGGCATGTTGCCGGTACGTTTAGCGATTTGCATCAGGGTGCCTTTGCCTACCCTTCCATCAACAACAAGATCTTCCCGTTGCTGGAATAATTTAATCTTCTCAATCAAATCCTTATCCCACCGACCCGTTTTGCTGAATGGCTGGTTCAGGATTTTACTCAACGTCATATCCAGCCAGGCGGTATCAGCTTCCGAACTCGTATTGTTGATGGTGTTTTTACCACTTGGAGTCTGCGGGAATAGTTGGATATATTCGCCGCCCCAGACTTCGTTAAACCAGCTGCGCTGAACTGTCCACGTTTCATCTTTAATAAGAATATCTAACGTCTCATCCGTGACCTTCACAACGGTAACGTAGACGGACTGCTTATCTGTTGTAATCGGACTCACCCATGGGATGCCTTCCTGCACTAAAGCCTCTAATGTCGCCTTACCCTTTTTACACGTGAGCTGTGCACGCACGGCCTGATCACAGAACGCATCATCAGTCGGCACATCATAGCCCCATACCTTAAAGAGCTGGCGCATGCCATTACGCTCATTACTGCCAACATCATTCAGTGTCTTGGCCGCTGCAGGGATTTCATGAAGTCTTTCGGAAAGCGTCAACGTCAGCGGAAGGTATGGCTTTGCATAACTGAAATAAGTCCATCCCAACACACCGCCAAAAAGCATGTAACACGCGATGAGTAGCGTGAGACATTTCTTTTTGCCAGGAGAGAGCCCCCGGGTTTCGACACAAACTTTCATTTGCCGGTAAGTGACTGACTGCGTTTTTTCTGCATATGCGCTGTTAAGTGAATCTGCTGCCAGCGCATTAATAAGCTGGAACCTCCCACCAGAAGCACTCTGCAACAATTCAATGGCCGCTTTGTTAAAAATGCCCTCTTCCCCTCCGGCTGCTTGCAATCTTTGGGACAGATAATCCGATGTTTCGGCGAAATTCATCGGAGAAAGTGAATAAACCGCATGGGGTAGCCCCTTCTTATGCCGCCTGCTGCCTGCGCCTCCCTTATGTTCTTCTACTAACAGGAACGAGACGCGCAGAGATTGCGGATACGCTTTGAATGTCCGTAAAAATTCATAACTTTCTGCCGTGAGGTTTTCAGCATTATCAACGACAACCAGCCATGGCTCTGTGATATTTCCATGATGCTCAAAGGACTCTGCGATTCGCATGGTTACAATCGAGGGCGGTAATGCGCGCCATTTTTTCAACTGAAAACAACAAGCTAGCAATTGCCCCAGACTCTCACTGTCTGCTCCGTTCAAGGAAGCCGCACTTAAATGTAATACCCTGCGCTGGCTCCTTCGGGCAATCTCATGCGCCAGTCGTGTTTTGCCAACGCCTTTATTACCACTGAGTATCGCGACACCTCCCAGATTGAGCTTCTGCAGAATGAAATCCTGGGCGGCTAATAAACGTATATTATTGAAATAATTACCATCCTCAAAAGGAGAGGTGATGAATTTAAAGTAATCACAGTACATACCAATGTCCATAACCATTTATACATTCAATGAATGTTTTTAAATAAAAAAAACCGAAAGAGGAATAAATCTGAAAATCAAGAATCACAACCTCATTCATATTGAACATGTATTAATGTGAATCAATGTTTTTCTACGTATAATATAGCTTAATAAGTAACCCACTGGAATAATGAAAGCACAAAGGAATGATCCAACACATGTATGCCGCCTGGAATAAAGGACATTGGCCGAAGATATCATTGAAGATCGGAATGTTTATTCTCATAACATTCACCTGCATAATGATTTGTTGCTCAATAATCGCTGTTACTGTACTAAATAGCCGGGAAAGCATTAAGAGCATACCCAAGACCTCCGGTGAGGCCAAAACGCTTGTAAATATACCGGGCACACTCTTTGAGAAACCCAAAAAATCAGCGATTAAAGAGGCAACTCCGCCACCCGCCGTGAGCGTGAAACTCCCCTTACTCCTTAAGGGCGTTCTGACAAGTACTGACACCCGGCGCTCACTGGCTATCCTCCAGGGGCCGTCAGGTCAACAAAGTTATCGTGAAGGCGAAAAGCTCGCTGATGTGGAAAATGCTTACTTGGAGTCGGTAAAAGCAGATGAAGTTCAAATACGAACTCCCAGGGGAATAGCGATTTTATACCTCAATGATAAATCTCGGGAAAATAAACATCTTAAACCAGAAAAAGAGAAGGCTAACAAAGAACATGCAAAATACTTAATGCATTATTTAGTTGCCAACCCCATATATAAAGATGAGAAACTTACAGGTTATAGATTTAACCCCAGAACGAACAGTAATATTTATCTTAGAGCGGGACTTATTCCCGGTGAGGTCGTCATTAAAATAAACGGACAACCTCTTGACGACACCGCAACAGCAGATAAATACATTGAACAACTGGCAAGCCTGAGGGATGTACAACTTACCGTTCTGAGAGAAAGCCAACTTCAGAATATCTATATAAATTTAGCCACTATCGAAACATCGTTGGATACTGAAAGTCATGAAGAAGTTCATTAACCCTCTCTTAGTAAAGGCATGCATATTATTTGCTACCCTTCCAGGAATTGTACATGCGGAAGAATTTACTGCGAGTTTTAAGGGCACGGATATTAAAGAGTTTATTGATACGGTAAGCAAAAATCTGAATAAAACTATTCTTATCGATCCTTCCGTGCAGGGGACTGTTTCTGTCAGAAGTTATGATGTCTTGAATGAAGAACAATACTATCAATTTTTCCTAAGTGTGCTGGATATCTATGGTTTTGCGGTGATCCCCATGGATAACGGGCTACTGAAGGTCGTACGTTCAGCGAATGCCAAAATGTCTGGTGTTCCCGTCGCGGATAAAAACAGTCCCGGTAAGGGAGATGAAATTGTTACCCGCGTCATTACGCTTGTTAACGTGCCGGTCAGAGAACTGGCGCCTTTGCTTCGCCAGATGAATGACAGTACAGGCGTAGGGAATGTTGTTCATTACGAACCCTCCAATGTTTTGCTTCTGACTGGCCGGGCATCGGTGGTCAACCGGCTCATTAATCTGGTCGAACGCGTTGACGCGATGGGCAACCAGCAAAGACAAACCATCAAACTAAAATATGCTTCTGCTCCCGAAATGGCTGAGATGATGAACAACCTGGTTCGTGAAGAATCAAAAGGACAATCATCATCCATATTACAAGCCAAAATTGTCGCCGATGAAAGAACCAACACGCTCATTGTCAGCGGGCCAGAGAGCGTACGAAGCCGCGCAGCAAAACTGGTTAATCAGCTGGATAAAGACCAGTCTTCTCAGGGCAACACCCGTGTTTTCTATCTGAAATATGCCAAAGCGGAAAAGATCGTTCCCGTTCTGACAGGCATTACTCAGGAGATGAAAGAAGGCAAAACTGCTCAGACTTCGGCAGCCTCTAACAAACCTATGAGCATCACGGCTGATGAACAAACCAATTCCATCGTTATTACTGCTCAGCAAGATGTGATGCAGTCACTTGAGCAGGTCATCACCAAGCTTGATATCCGCCGGGCACAGGTGCTAGTCGAGGCCATTATTGTTGAAGTACAGGATGGTAACGGGCTCAATTTGGGTATCCAGTGGAGTAACAACCAGGTTGGTGGAACACAATTTACCGGTACAGGCGCGCCAATATCGACCGTTGCACCCGGAGTACGTCAGTACAAAAAAGAAGGCGTTATCAGCAGCGATAACCCTCTGAGCAGCACTTTGCAGACCTTCAATGGCATGACCGCAGGCTTCTTTAGCGGTGACTGGAACGTCTTACTCACTGCGTTATCTACCAGTAATAAAAACGATATTCTTGCCACGCCAAGCATTGTCACCCTTGATAATAAAGAAGCCTCATTCAATGTCGGTCAGGAAGTTCCTTCCCTTTCCGGCTCACAAACCACGTCTGGCGATAACATTTATAGCAGTGTGGTTTACAAAACCGTCGGCACAAAATTAAAGGTCACACCGCAGATCAATGAGGGTGACTCTGTCCTGATGGACATCGAACAGGAAGTTTCCAGCGTTGATACTTCAACTAACTCGACTCTTGGCCCCACCTTCAATACCCGAACCATTTCTAATGCCGTGCTGGTTCGTACGGGTGAAACTGTGGTTCTGGGCGGCTTACTGGATGACAGCACCAAAGAAACCAAATCCAAAGTGCCGCTGTTGGGTGATATCCCATGGGTAGGCAATTTGTTCCGCTACACCAGCACTGAATCAGCAAAGCGTAATCTGATGGTGTTTATCAGGCCGACCATTATTCGCGATGATGAAGTTTACTCTTCCCTTTCCAATAAGAAATATTCGCATTTTCAAAAGCTTCAGAAAACACGTCAGGCTGAAGATCATGAAGATCTGCTCACACCCAATACTCGTTCTGTTTTGCCTGACTACCCTGAAAATAAAGCGCCAAAAACCGCCATACCGGCCACGCCTAATGCCGGCAAACCTCGTAATCCGTTTAGTGGATAAGCCATGAACAAGGATAACGAATTGTCAAAAAAATCCGTTGTAGAACAAGTAGTTCCTGTTCTGCCTTATGCTTATGCCAAACAAAAAGGCGTCACGCGGCTTAATGACGTGCTTTTTTGCCGTCAGGACATTTCAGTGGAAACCCTGCTCGAGGCACGTCGGGTTATGGGGGAAATAACGTCAGTCGAAATAGTGGAAACTACGCTGTTCGATGAAAAGTTATCCGCAACCTATCAGCGTAGCAGCGGCGAATCGCAACAAATTATTGATGATATTGATAACGAGGTCGATCTTCTGTCTTTGTCTGAGGAATTACCGGATAACGAAGATCTGCTGGCCAGTGATGAGAATTCGCCGATCATCCGCCTGATTAATGCAGTGCTTTCTGAAGCCGTCAAAGAGGGCGCTTCGGATATTCATATCGAAACCTTCGAACGCATGCTCAGTATCCGGTTTCGTATCGACGGTGTATTACGGCAAATCCTGCAACCTGCCCGCAAGCTGGCGCCTTTTCTGGTATCGCGTATCAAGGTGATGGCAAAACTGGACATCGCCGAAAAACGTTTACCTCAGGATGGGCGTATTTCGCTACGTATTGGTCACCGGGCGATCGATATCCGCGTATCGACCATTCCTGCTCAATATGGTGAACGTGTCGTGATGCGTCTTCTGGATAAAAATAATTTATGCCTCGATATTTCACAACTGGGTCTGTCTACGCAGGATGAACAACAGCTGTCGGCATTAATCCATAAACCTCACGGGATTATTCTGGTCACCGGGCCGACTGGCTCAGGTAAAAGCACGACCCTGTACGCCGTTCTCTCGGCCCTCAACAATAACGAGCGTAACATTCTCACCGTCGAAGACCCGATTGAGTATGAACTGGAAGGTGTGGGGCAAACACAAGTTAACCCCCGCGTCGATATGACATTTGCTCTCGGTTTGCGGGCGATTTTGCGTCAGGACCCGGATGTCGTCATGGTCGGTGAGATCCGCGATAATGAAACAGCTCAAATCGCGGTACAAGCTTCACTGACCGGCCATCTGGTGATGTCAACCTTGCATACGAATAGTGCCGTCGGTGCCATCACCCGCTTACGGGATATGGGTCTGGAGCCTTTCCTTCTCGCCTCTTCGTTATTAGGTGTAGTAGCTCAGCGACTTGTGCGACGTCTGTGTCCGCATTGTGCACGGCCGTTCCCGTTAGAGGAGTCTCACCTTCCTTTATTCCACTTTCTGCCTGAGCCACCCTCCTCTGTTTTTAAAGCTGTAGGATGTTCTCATTGCCATTTCACAGGCTATAAAGGCAGGGCCGCCATCCACGAATGTATGGTGGTTGATAACGCTATACGTCAGGCAATTCATGAGAATCAGGATGAATTTTCCATTGAGAATATTCATCGCAAAACCGCCCGAAGCTTGCGGGAAAATGGCCTGCTTAAAGCCATCAGCGGCGAGACTACACTGGAAGAAGTGATCAGAGTTACTGCTGAACAAGAGATAGCGACACAGGGAACAATCTCATGAGTCGCTTCGCCTTTCATGCTACCTCCCCGACGGGCAAAACGCAGCGGGGAGTCATTGACGCTGATTCTCTGCGTCTGGCGCGTCAGATTGTGCGTGAGCGGGGTTTAACACTTCTTGAAATAAAGCCGGTTGGCAACCCGCTGATAGCTGGAAATAGTAAAAGTAAGGGATTGAAAACGCGTGTCCCCTCACATGCTGTTTCACTGTTTTCGCGCCAGCTCGCCACATTAACCAATGCAGCCCTGCCCGTAGAAGCCGCACTTGCCGTCATTGCCCGGCAAACCGAGCACGCCGGACTGACGCAAGTGCTCACCACCGTTCGTAACAAAGTGGTGGAAGGGCATACACTTGCCGATGCGTTATCTGATTTTCCTCGCATATTTGATCCGATGTTCAGGACTCTGGTCACCGCAGGTGAAAGAACGGGTCAACTCGGCACCGTACTGGAGAAAATGGCGGATTATTATGAAATCCGCCAGCAGATCAAAAGCAAGTTGTCACAAGCCATGATCTATCCGGCCATGCTCACCCTGGTTGCCATTCTGGTGATCGTCATTTTACTGGTTGCCGTTGTCCCGCAAATCATTGAGCAGTTTGTGCATATGAAACATACGCTGCCTGTGACCACCCGTATTTTAATCGGTGTCAGCGGTTTCCTGGAACGTGAATGGTGGCTGATTGCCATCGTGGTTATCGCTGGCATCGGTACCTTCAGGCTAGCTCTGCGCCGTAAAAATAATCGTATGCGTTTTCATACGATGTTGCTTGGCGTTGTCGTGGTCGGGCCGCTGATCAGGGCCATCAATAGTGCCCGATATGCCCGCACTCTCAGTATCTTGCAATCGAGCGGTGTTCCTTTACTTGATGCGATGAAAATCTCAACAGAAGGGATAACTAACCTGCGGATCCACTATTTACTTACTCAGGCGGCAGAACATGTTCGTCAGGGCAGTTCGCTGTTTGCTGTTCTGGAACAAACCCGTCTCTTCCCTCCCATGATGCTTTACATGATTGCTTCCGGCGAGCAAAGCGGACGTCTTGGCGAGCTTATGGCACACGCGGCCGACAATCAGGACAAGCTGATGCAGCACCGGCTTTCAATGGTATTAGCACTGTTTGAACCCCTGCTGATTGTCACGATGGCCAGTATTGTTTTGTTCATCATCATGTCGATTTTACAACCGATTCTCCAGCTTAATAATCTGGTCAGTTAAAGGTACAACTCAATGTTAAATACTCAAAAAAATCATCCCGTTATTCCTAAGAAGCAACAAGGTTTTACATTAATCGAACTGATGGTGGTTATCGTCATTCTCGGCGTGCTGGCGGCGCTCGTTGTTCCTAATGTCATGGGCAACAAAGAACGGGCTGATACACAAAAAGCCGTCAGCGATATCGTCGCCCTCGAGAACGCCCTCGACATGTATAAGCTGGATAACCATCGCTATCCAACAACCGAACAAACTCTGGAAGCTCTTGTCACTTTACCTACCCTGAGTCCATTACCAACCAATTACCGTAATGACGGGTATATAAAGCGTTTACCCGCTGACCCCTGGGGCAACGAATACATGTTAGTCAGCCCGGGTGAACATGGGGCTATCGATGTTTTTTCTGCCGGGCCTGACAGTGAGCCCAACACTGCGGATGACATCAAGAACTGGGTTGAGAAGGATCAGTAACTTTGTCCGCAGCCAAACAATCCGGCTTTACGCTGCTGGAAATACTGATGGTGTTGGCTATTTTCGCTATTGCAGCAGGGGTAGTCATCATGGTTTTACCGTCTGACAACTCACAAATCCAACGCGCTGAGCAAATGAAAACAGTGATGGAATATGCTTCTGAGCGTGCCGTGCTGGAAGGAAAGCCGCTCGGGCTTTCTTTAACGGCCGGCGCTTATCGGTTTGTGGTTTTAGGTGGCACGCTACCGTTAATACCACAAACACGTGAGCCTCAGTGGGAAGAGATTGAATCTTCCCGCATGCCTGTCAGCGGTGAATTAGCGGGAAACGAAACCCTTTCGCTCAGCCCGTTCGCACTCAATAAATCAATCAACCGTCCACCACAGATTGTTTTTATGCCCGACGGAACACTTTCAGTATTTGAACTCAGTTTCACTTCGTCTGCATCGGAACCGGCTTGTTGCAGCATCATTTCTGAGGGACGACTGCCACTGATATTACATGTCAGAAGGTCTGAAAAATAATGTGCATATCTTCAACACCTGACGCTAAAAATCAGCAAGGTATGACCCTGATAGAAGTGATCATTGCCCTTGGCATCTTTGCCACGGCTGCGCTGGCGTTACTGAACAGTATGAGTTCGCAAATGAGCGCTGTAGACCATCTGCAAACTTCTCTCTTTGCCAGCTGGGTTGCTGAAAATACGCTGATAGAAGCACAGATCAAATCTGCGAAAAAAGAAAAAGGACAAGTGGCACTGGCCGGCCAGGAGTGGTTCGTTGAACAGCAAGTCACACAAGATAAAAACAACAAAATTAGCCAGAACCAGGTACAGGTTTTTCAGGCTGAAGATACACGTTCGCCGCTCCTTTCCGTTAGCAGCTGGACTCAGATAATGGCAAAAAAACCATGAGCAGCCAGCCGGTAGGCAAACAACAGGGGTTCACGCTGATTGAAGTTATGATTGCGATGGCGATATTTGCACTATTAAGCCTGCTGGCTTATCAGATCCTTTCCGCATCCGTAAAAAACAGTGAAATGGCGCAAGAACACACGGCAAGACTGACCGCGATTCAGACAGCATTTTCTTTGATGGAACGGGATCTCACCCAGATATTGCCCCGGAAAATCGCTGAGAAAGAGGCTTTTTTATCCGCCTCTGAGACGTCATTAAGTTTTACTACCATTGGTAGTTATTCTGCCTCAGCACCCTTATCTGCCAGTGACCTTATCCAGGCTACCTGGACATTTACCCACCACACACTAACGCGAAGTGCACAATCTCTTCCTTCCCGGCCACTGAAAGATTCTTCACCGATTCCCGCCGTTACCCTGCTGACAGGTGTGAACTCTCTGCATTGGCGATTCTATTCCGGCAACTGGAGCAATAACTGGAACAATAAGAATGCTTTTCCCAACGTTATTGAACTCGTTGTCACGCTGGACGACATAGGAGAAATACGTCGGTTATTTCTTCTGCCTCAAACCATTGAGGAGATGAATACTGAATCAGCGGAAAAAGCGCCGGAGCAAAGCGGTACGGAATCCGCCGCTCCGATGCCCTTAAACGGGGAGAGCGTCATTAATGAGTAAGCAACAAGGTGTAGCACTACTGATTGTTTTAATGATCCTTGCCATTATGGCTGCATTGGCAGCAAAAATGACGCTGCAATTTCAGGTCAGCCATCAGCGCCAAAGCTGGTTGCTCAATCAACAGCAATTACGCTGGCTAACCTTTGCCGCCGAAGAAATTGCTTTGCCGCAACTCCGAAATGAAATGATTGAAAATCCTACCCGCAACAGTCTTGATCTATTTGCTGTTCAGCAAGGTAACTTCACCGGACAGGACGGGTTTTCAGTGGACTATATTATTGCGGATGGACAAAACTGTTTTAACCTTAACAGTCTGCGTAATAACGCACCTGATACGAAGTCAGAGGATGAACCGTACAATACGCAGGTACTGAAACAGCTTCTTCTCAATGCGCAGGCAACATCCGTTGAAACTGAACGGTTCGTTGATACTCTCAGCGATTATCTGGATGCCGATAACGAAGCCCGAACTTCCGGTGCTGAATCCGGGTATTACGAAACGCTGGCAATGCCCCGCGCTGCAGCTAACCAACGTCTTTTTTCCCTGAATGAACTGGCGTTACTCCCCGATCTTCCTCGTCTGCCACTCAACCAGATCCGCCAACAGCTTTGCATCCTCCCCGAAGAGTCTCAGCAAATTAACATCAATACGCTGACCGAAGAGCAGGCCCCCCTGTTGAGCGCCTTATTTCTGGGAGGGATTAATCAGGAGGACGCGATGGCATTAATTTCAGCGCGGCCACGCAGAGGCTGGGTTTCTGTTGACGCTTTTCTGAAAGAGGCAAAAAAACAGCGATTTACGCTGGAAATCCAAAGCAGTCAATTAAAGCCTCTGCTGACGGTACGCAGCCAGTACTTCGTACTCTATACGCTAGGGCGGTTTGAAGAACAGCAAAATGCTATGACCAGTTTTGTGCAATTCAATCCAAAGGATTCAAAAATCACAATTTATCAGCGACGCTATCGGGTAATTGAGTAAATGGAACAACTTCATCTGGCCAACAGGCTATTTATCAGGGCTGGCACTTCGCCAGAGCACTCAGTTTATTGGTTCACGGATCAGGCAGAATGTGATGAAGATATTCATTGCCTACCGGATACAGGACATTTATCAGCACTCGCCACACAACCTGCGGCACAAAATGTTTGTCTGTTCATCCCGGCCAGTGAAGTCATTTTTCGTCAGATCGTACTGCCTCAGCGCGCGAGTAAAATTACCCGCCAGATGATTGGTTATCTGACTGAGGAAAGTATTGCCGGCGATATCGACACATTGCATTGGGTGGAACTTTATCGTGAAGAGCAGACACTATTTGTGGCGGGTATTGAAGCAGATTATTTAAAAAATTGTCTGCAGCGATTTAGCGATGCAGGACTGACAATAAAGCACATTTATATTGATGCCTTGCTGCTGCCATGGCATGAAGAAGGCTGGTCGATAATGAGGCTTGATGAGCACTGGATCCTTCGACAATCAGAATACTCAGGCTGCCAGGTTGAGCAGGTCTTGCTCGATACGCTGCTTAAAATTGCAACGCCGGAAACCTTATATTATTACGGGGAGGAACAAGAAATCGCTTCTGACTGGGTACGCGCTGACCTGCCTTTCCATCCCCTGATTATGATGAAAAATAATTCCTCATCTGCAGTAAACCTGCTGCAGGGAGAGTTCGCCGTGCGTAAAGAGGAACCCGCCTGGGGGCGGCATCTTCAACGGGTGGCAGCAAGCATGATGATATTCACGGTAATAGTGATGATCAGTGCCAAACTTTTTACCTGGTGGCAGGTTTCACAGCAAGAATCGTTACTGAAAAACGAGATGCTGGCACTGCATCAGACCTGGTTTCCGCAGGACAAGCACACCCGTAATGTAAAGTTCTATTTTGAACAAAATATCAAAAAGGCGCCCACGGCCTTTCTTCCTGCACTGGCTAAGCTCACCGCTTACCAGCAGGAGATCCCGCAAATTACCATCGATAAATTAGATTTTCAGCAAAAGACCAAGCAGTTCACCCTGCAGGTGACGACTGATGACCGGGCAGCGATTGATGATTTTGTCGAACGGACAGACAGCGATTTTCACTTTGCTATTTCAAATTTAGCTACGTCCTCAGCGGGCATCACCGCTACGCTGACTCAGCGGAGTAATTCATGAAACAGTGGCTGATGCTTAAAGATAAACGAGAAAGATGGCTAATACTGATTGCCGCGTTTCTATTGGCAGTGGCTTGTGTCTGGTACGGCATTTTGACCCCGCTCAACAGCCGGATCGCCCAATCCCGGGTACGGATCAACACGCAACACCACCAGCTTGAATGGATGGTTCAGCAGACACAACAGCTCGGCGCGCCTTCAGGAGGGAAGGTCCAGAAAGATAAACTGACGGAAGCCATCAATACCTCAGCGACACATTTATCCCTGCAATTGCCTCAGCTCCTCGCAGACGAACGGGGGATTACCCTCAGCTACGAGCAGATTTCTTACGCCGAACTTTTGCGCTGGCTTGAAGTTCTCAGCCAGGAATACGGTATTCAGGTCGTGGCAATAACGATAGTGACGGGGACCGGGCAAACAGGCAGCGTAAGTGTTCCACAACTCACACTACGCTAAGCAGCAAAGCATTTCACATGAGCGAGGGATGGCAGCACATGGCACATATCACTTCATTATACGGCGGATTTTATCATACCGCTGTCGCCATATTAGGGTTGCTGATGGGCAGCTTCTTAAACGTTGTCGTCTATCGCCTGCCGCTGATGATTCAAAACAGCGGCGCACCGGCCGGCAGTCGCTTCAATCTGAGTTTTCCGGCATCGCACTGTCCGGCCTGTAAACATTCACTGAAATACTGGCAAAACATACCCTTGCTGAGCTGGCTACTGTTAAGAGGAAGATGTCATTATTGTGGTATCGCTATTTCAAAGAGATACCCTTTCACTGAAATCATTTGCGCAGCCCTGTTTCTCGGCATCTCCTTCTTATTTGTAACCCCCGTGAGCCTGGTAAGTGCACTGCTATTGTTCTGGTTTCTTTTGGCGCTAAGCCTGATAGACCTCGCCACTTACCTGCTTCCGGACCGGCTGACGCTGCCATTACTCTGGGCAGGGTTACTCATTCACTCCGTAGCGGGCAATGTTTCGCTTCAGGATTCAGTCTATGGTGCTGCTGCCGGCTATATTGCACTGTGGACTTTATACTGGGGAGTCAAATTAGTCAGTGGCAAAGATGGGATGGGATATGGTGATTTCAAACTATTGGCGGCGCTAGGCGCCTGGGTCGGCTGGCAGATGTTACCCTGTTTGTGCATTCTGGCCGCGCTGACAGGCATTGTGTTCGCGCTGATCCGTGTGGTTTTTTACAAATTGCCGGGGCAAATACCTTTCGGCCCCTGCCTGGCTCTGGCAGGCGCACTGGTTTACATCAGCCAGGAAAGCAAAACCCTCTGGCTGATGTTTAGCTAAAACACCCGAGATTATTGCGACTCTTCTTTCAGCTGAGACTGGATGTAATTCTGAATGCCAATACGCCCGATGAGTTCCAGTTCAGTTTCCAGCCAGTCGATGTGATGCTCTTCATCAGCAAGGATAGTAATCATTAAATCGCGGCTGACGTAATCATGCACCGAGTCGGCATAGGCAATGCCTTCGCGTAAGTCTTTCGCCCCTTCAAGTTCCAGCAGCAAATCAGACTTCAGCATTTCCTCAACATCTTCGCCGATATTGAGCTTGCCAAGATCCTGCAAGTTAGGAATGCCTTCCAGGAAAAGGATCCGCTCAATATAGATATCGGCGTGCTTCATTTCATCAATGGATTCGTGATATTCGATACCGTTGAGGCGCATCAGCCCCCAGTTCTTAAACATGCGGGCATGCAAAAAATACTGATTGATGGCAACCAGTTCATTTCCAAGAAGTTTATTGAGGTGAGCAATGACTTTTTTATCGCCTTTCATAGGTAACTCCTCCGTTCCGGTACCTAAAGCGTAGATCCGGTTCAGAGTAAGTCAAAGAAAACACCTACTTTTTAGCGATGTATTTTCAGGCGATGTTGTCGAATTGCGGTATCTGCTGTAATTCGTCTTCCATTATCTGGCGCGCAACACGAACACATTTACCGCACTGCGTGCCCACCGGAACAAAATTTCTGAGCTGCCGAAACGTCTGAGGTTGATAACGACGAACCGCCTGCCGTATCGTTTTATCACTGACACTGTTGCATAAACACACGTACATAGAAACCACACATCGCATAAAACTTAAGCTAACTGTAAATGAGAATGGTTAGTA
The DNA here is from genome assembly GCF_004195115.1 of Rahnella sp. RFA10(1/100). Lineage (NCBI taxonomy): Bacteria > Pseudomonadati > Pseudomonadota > Gammaproteobacteria > Enterobacterales > Yersiniaceae > Rahnella > Rahnella sp. RFA10(1/100). The sequence continues at coordinate 2,958 of NZ_SEWR01000015.1, read as the reverse complement.
TTGCAAATCTCATCGCCAATAAATTTCTGGTCACCGTACTTGCAAAAAAGGGCCGCCCCCCGTCGGGAAGCCAGCCCTTACCTTCATGTTATTGCATTATTCTTAAATCCATATTTCATGAAAATGAAATATTACTTTTTCAGTACTTCCGGTGTAACAGTCAGATGCGATAACACTTTCAGACGTTTTGCGCCTGACGTGCTTCCATCAGCAAGAACAAATGAAAACTCGTCGCCTGCTTTTGCTCTCGCATAATCATAGGTTGAATAAAGGTGATTTAAAGCATATTCACCCCACGCGTCGCTGTATTTACTTGCGTTTTTACTCACCCTATCCATCAGATAAAATGAACCTGAGAGTTCCGAACTGGTAATTTTTCCATTGCTGTCTTTATGGTCAATAACCAGATTCAGGTATTGCCGTGATTGCATAAGCTCCGTATCAAGTACCACGTTGAAGGCTAACTGGCCATGCCATTCATCAAAATAAGTTTTTTGCACATCCTGAATATCAGCAGTATTTAGCATGTCCTGAGTCGTAGTGAAACTCCCATACACTTTACTTTCATCTTCAGCATCAACAATACTCACCAGTGAAGCTGGTTCCAGACCAAGGCCGACCGGCATGCAGAGAGAGATGGTTTCTCCACCGGTATCTGCTACACCACAATTGTGGGCATTCTGGCCTTTCCCTAAACCTGTTGAAAACAACACTCTACCTTCCGTGTTCTTAACAAAAAAATCAAATCTTCTATTATTATAGCTCGTGCGATCCATATCCCATTTGACGGTAACAGTCGCATTATCATCGGCAATGTTACGCCCGGTATGTAAGTTTGTAATATGCGGCTCATCAGCAGGTTTAGACAGAACACTTTTAACAATGGCGCCTAATTCATGTGATGAAGTATCACCACTCAGATCCCATATTATTGCCCCACCGAAGCCCTGTGCATTAATGTAATCTACTTTCTCCTGAACCGACTGCGGATCATCATAGGTGATAAATTCTTTTGTTTTAGCATTATAAAGATAAGGCACACCAGATTCGCTATCCCAGTAACGGGCATAATCCGCATTGGCCAGTTTATCTTTCAGTACATACCATGGATTGGTTCCGGTAAATTCTCCGACATCATCCCATGCACCATGAATCGATGCAGAACCCGTTGCGAACAGACCTGGAAGACCAGGGATGATTTCAGTGGCTGCCACATCACCCCATGCACGACCATAATAAGGAATACCCATCATCAGCTTACTCTTCGGAACCTGCCAGGTGGTGGCGTATTCCTGCATTGCTGAGGAAACATTGAGTTTAGGATCAGCATCCTGGCGGTTGGCATATAATGGAGCATTATGACCGGTGATAGGATCAAATGCGCCGTGTATGTCATAGGCCATGACGTTTACTGAATCCAACAGTGGCGTAGTTTCGGCAGGGTTTATGAATTCTATATTCTTATGATTCGTGGTGACGGCTGCCGATAACTGGAAATAAATATCATTTTGTAAACCAGCAGTATCGAGCTTGCTGCGTAAAACTTTAATCAGGTTGGTAAATTGTGCTTTTTCCTGATCATTATCTGGATATTCCCAGTCAATATCTACGCCATGGAATTTCCATTTCAGCACATAATCTACAATACTTTGCGCTAAACGTTCAGTACCTTCCTGGGTTGCTGTTGCCGCTTCGAACACACCTTCTTGTGAATTATCCCACCCGCCTATTGATAACATATTAGTGATACCGCGGTAGTTGGCGATATCCGCAATTTCTTTCATCAACTCTGGCGCTTTAGCCGTATCATGAGCCGTAATGACACCATTCTTTATCACAGCAAAACCATAGTTCAGATGTGAAATCTGGTCAGTCGCAATCTTATCCGGTGTAAAGTAGTTATGAGCCTCGTAAACTCCCCACTCAGGGAAATACCCGATAACTTTCCGCTGAGCGGCAACTTTGGCCTTAGTGTCTGCCTGATACTGCAGTGCTTTTTCCCCAGTCCATGGCGTAAAATAGTAAGTCCCTAAAATATTAGACTGAAGGTTTGTTGGCTCACCTTTCAACCAGACTGAATTTTCGCCAGGAATTTCTCCCGGATTCGCCCACCATTGGTTTGTCCAGTAGTAGCCATTGTAGCGAACTTTTGTTTGAGGGGTGCTGTATGCCTTATCCGCATCATAGCTCGGGGTATTGATAACGTTATAATCTAAATTCGCAACAACAACCGTTTCCCTGCCAGGGAAATTATTCCCTACCCCGTATGATTCTCCATCAGTGGTAGTTCCAAATACTAACCAGGTTGCACCATTATCTGTTGTGCGCATCATAGTGGCACCATTGGTGCCCTCAATCTGGTTGGTATCATCATTGGCTTTTAATTCTGCCATTGCTGAGGCAGAAACGAGAGACAACGACACCAATGCGGCGATATATTTCAGCTTCATAAATAATCCTTATTTATATATCCAATATTAATAGAATGACTGATAATTTCCATTATCAAAATAATCATACCAATTATTATTTTTTGTGAATAATTCAAATAAAGTATATGAAAGCATCTTTGATACATTAAAAGTATATTTAAATTATTTAATAATGAGAGGGATTGAGAATATACGCCGCGTTAATATATGCAGGATCTATTTTTAATAGATAAAAATAACGAGAGGAAATATATGATATAAAAAAAGGGTGCCGAAGCACCCTTTTATTTTGCATAAACTATCAGCGATTAAGCGATAACTTTAGCAACAACACCAGCACCTACAGTACGGCCGCCTTCACGGATTGCGAAACGCAGGCCGTCATCCATCGCGATTGGGTGGATCAGCGTAACAACCATGTTCACGTTGTCACCAGGCATTACCATCTCAACGCCTTCTGGCAGTTCGATAGTACCGGTCACGTCAGTTGTACGGAAGTAGAACTGTGGACGGTAGCCTTTGAAGA
>NZ_SEWR01000014.1:0-73367 GCF_004195115.1 Rahnella sp. RFA10(1/100) | reverse complement strand
CGCTGGACGGTTGCATCCATAGAGCTGGCGTTATTATGAGAGGTTATATCTATACTCGTTCCCGCCGGGACAGTTGCCCCCGATGGGATACCTGCACCGTCGCGCTGGACGGTTGCATCCATAGAGCCGGCGTTATTATGAGAGGTTATATCTATACTCGTTCCCGCCGGGACAGTTGCCCCCGATGGGATACCTGCACCGTCGCGCTGGACGGTTGCATCCATAGAGCTGGCGTTATTATGAGGGGTTATATCTATACTCGTTCCCGCCGGGACAGTTGCCCCCGATGGGATACCTGCACCGTCGCGCTGGACGGTTGCATCCATAGAGCTGGCGTTATTATGAGAGGTTATATCTATACTCGTTCCAGGGGAAACGTTAGCCCCAGATGTTGAACCCGACCAGGAGGGAGTTACCCCTGTATTAATATAACCGGAATCTGCGTATGAACCTGATGATAATATTGATAAAATTACTAAAGATAATACTTTTACTGAGTGTTTGTTTAAAGATTTCATGTTTTAATTTCCGTTAATATCCATATTAATCCGGGCGAATTATAACGTGTGGATGATATTTAATATATAAATTTAAACATCCTAAATATTAATTTTCTGGCGCTTGTCATTTGTTTTTTGAATATCATAAATTTTATGAATGTATTGGTGGTATATAATCACCATCAATTATATATCGATTTTTTACATCCAGGGAAACCTGAGCAATAATACGATTGCAGGTCTTTTATTATTATGGAGAATAAAGAAGAGATTAATCTCGCGCGAAAGGGCGCAACGAAAATTCTGCGCCCGGATTTCAGCATGGTGTCAAACGGGGTAAAAAGACCTTTTTTCGTCATCAGGCATAAGGTCGATCTGCAGCATACCCAGCATACTGTTAGCGATTTCCCGCTCACCCATCACCACGCGATCCGCACCGCGCTCCATGATATAGGTGACTTCGTCATCATAATGCGCACGGGCAATGATCTCGATATTGGGCCGTTTGGTACGTGCCGATGCGACGATTTCACCGGCTTCATAACCGTTGGGAATGGTCACCAGCAGCCAGCGGGCGCAGTCGAGACGCGCAAGATCCATCACTTCCTGATTGGCGGCGTTGCCCAGCACGGTGCTGATCCCCTGATCGCGTAGCGCTTCGACGCGTGGACGCGAATTTTCAATCACCACCAGCGGAATACCGGCTGCCTGGAGTTTTTCCCCAAGCAGGCTGCCTACACGGCCATAACCGACCAGCAATGCGTGATTACACAAATCGAACGGCATCTGTTTCTCATCTTCAACCGCTTCTTCAACGTTCTGATCTTCTATGGTTTCTGTATTTGTCAGATACTTTTCCAGCAATGTAAACAGCAACGGATTAAACATAATCGACAGGATCGCCCCGGCCAATACCAGGTTACGACCCTGTTCAGACAGTAAACCCAGCGAAATCCCAAGGCCTGCGAGAATAAAGGCGAATTCACCAATTTGCGCCAGACTGACAGAAATTGTCAGCGCGGTGCGTTTGGAATGTCCGAACATTTTCACCAGCAGGAAGGCTGCAATCGATTTACCGAACATGATAATCGCCAACGTGGCGATCACGGTAAGCGGCTCGCGAACCAGAATCATCGGGTCGAACAACATGCCTACCGACACGAAGAACAGCACCGCAAATGCATCACGCAGCGGCAGTGTGTCATGGGCGGCACGCTGGCTGAGTTCGGATTCATTGAGCACCATACCCGCGAAGAATGCACCGAGAGCGAATGACACATCAAAGAATTCCACTGCGCCGTAGGCGATGCCCAGCGCCAGCGCCAGTACCGAGAGTGTAAACAGTTCGCGTGATCCGGTACTGGCAGTTTTCGCGAGGATCCACGGCACCATGCGGCGGCCTACCACCATCATCAGCACCATAAACGCAATCACTTTACCGATAGTCACCGCCAATCCTGTCAGCAGTTCAACCGGGCTGGAGTGATGGCTTTCGAGCATGCCGCTGAACGCGGGCAGCAGAACCAGCGTCAGCACCATCACCAGATCTTCCACAATCAGCCAGCCGATGGCGATTTGCCCGCGCTGGCTTTCAATCAGTTGCCGTTCTTCCAGCGCCCGCAGCAACACCACAGTACTGGCGGTGGACAGGCACAGTCCGAACACCAGTCCGGTGGCCAGATCCCAGCCCATCAGGCGTGATAATCCCATTCCAAGCAGCGTCGCTACCGCGATTTGCGCCACAGCGCCGGGAATGGCTATCGACTTTACAGCGAGTAAATCTTTCAGAGAAAAATGCAAACCGACGCCAAACATCAGCAGGATGACACCAATTTCTGCCAGCTCCGGAGCCAGCGAAGTGTCGGCAACGAAGCCCGGTGTAAACGGGCCAGCCAGCACGCCGGCAGTGAGATAGCCCACCAGGGGGGAAATTCGCAGGCGGTTGGCGAGCATTCCTAACAGGAACGCCAGAACCAGACCGCCAACGATGGTAGTGATGAGAGGTGTAGAATGATGCATTCAGACTCCTTCTGGTATACATAAGGCAAATGTGTTGCAGATTGTGTCTAAGTGTATGGTAAAAATCGGTTACGCAGAGAGAAATTCAGATTTTTTCGCGGGAAATCCCCCACAGGCAATGAAAAAAATGCCAACGAACGATTTAAATGGGTTTTATGCGAAAGATATCAAGAGAGACAGGAGGTTTGATGCCACCGGTAACGAAGTACCGGCGGCGGCAAGAGGCAAACTCAGGCTTGTTTACGTTCAATATTCGGCAGGAATGCTGTCAGGATCCCCAGCAACGGCAGGAAGGCACAAATCTGATACACCAGTTCGATGCTGGTTTTATCCGCCACATAGCCGAGAACCGCGGCGCCAAGCCCGCCCATACCGAAGGCCAGACCGAAGAACAGTCCGGACACCATGCCGACTTTTCCCGGCATCAGCTCCTGTGCGAAAACCAGAATCGCCGAAAATGCCGAGGCGAGGATCACACCGATAATTACACTCAATACGCTGGTCCACATCAGACTGGCGTGTGGCAAAAGTAGCGTAAATGGCGCAACGCCAAGAATCGAAGCCCAGATGACATATTTGCGCCCAATCTTATCGCCCACCGGGCCGCCGATAATGGTGCCCGCTGCCACAGCAAACAGAAAAATAAACAGATGAACCTGCGCGTTTTGCACAGATACACCAAATTTATGTATCAGGTAAAAGGTGTAATAGCTGCTCAGGCTGGTCAGGTAGAAATATTTCGAAAATATCAGGATCAGCAAAATACCCAGTGACCGCATCACCGTTTTACGTGGCAACCGGGCCACCGTGCTTTTCACCGGGCCGCGTGTTTTAGCGATCAGGTTTTGCTGGCGATACCATTTACTGATTTGCAGTAACACCACAATGCCGAGCAATGCCGCCAGTGAGAACCATGCCACGTTGCCTTTACCGTAAGGCGCGATAATCAGCGCTGCCAGCAACGGGCCCAGGGCAGCCCCGAAATTGCCACCGACCTGGAACAGCGACTGCGCCAGCCCGTGACGTCCGCCGGAAGCCATACGCGCCACGCGCGACGATTCCGGATGGAACACCGAAGAGCCTGTGCCGACCAGCGCCGCCGCCAGCAACACCACCGGGAAACTCTGCGCAACCGCCAGCAACAGCAGGCCGGAGAGCGTAAAGCCCATGCCGATCGGCAGAGAATAGGGTTGCGGATGCTTGTCGGTGTAATAGCCGATAAGCGGTTGCAACAGCGAGGCGGTTATCTGATACGTCAGGGTAATCAGCCCGATTTGCGTAAAGCTCAGGGAAAACAGGTTTTGCAGTAACGGATAAATCGCCAGTATCAGCGACTGGATCATGTCATTGAGCAGATGAGAAACGCTGATCGCCGCCAGAATAGAAAATGCAGTCTTTTTGACTGCGTCTTTCTGCGGGCTGGCTGGCGTTGACGTCGTGTCTGTCATAGCGGAGGAAGCCTTCTTATTGTAGAGGTGCAGAGTACCTGCCTGTCAGTCGACTTTAGCGATATCGGCAAACTGGCCTTTGAGTAAACGGCAAAGATCGCCTGCCGCCAGTTCAATATCAAGTCCGCGTTTACCGCCTGAAACATAAATCGTGGAAAACGTCTGCGCCGGACTGTCGATCACCGTCGGCAGCAGTTTTTTCTGCCCAAGTGGACTGATGCCACCGACCAGATAACCGGTAACACGTTGCGCAATCATAGGATCCGCCATATCGGCTTTTTTCGCCCCCAGCGCTTTCGCAACTTTCTTTAAATCCAGCTGGGATGCCACCGGCGTCACCGCTACGGCCAGATTTTTAGCATCGCCATTCAGTGAAACCAGCAGGGTTTTATAGACCTGACGGGCATCCAGGCCGAGTTTTTTAACGGCCTCATCGCCAAAATGGGTTTCATCGCTGCTGTGTTCATACGGGTGAAGGGTAAAGCTGACTTTATTCTTTTCCAGGAGTAATACGGCAGGGGTCATAGCCTGTCTCCTCAGTTTTATTTTTACGGTTTTGTCCGAAATTTCATCGTCTGTTCAATCTGATGAAATTTAACAATAAAGTGCGATTATTAAGCGAGAGAGAAATAGTAGAGCAAGGAATGGTTATTGCCAAGACCCAACACAGATTGATACCCTGTGGCCGCCGGTGCTGCGCCTGTAAAGGCTGGCACTGAAGCTATAACTAATAAAATGAAATTCCTCTTTGACTGGCCGGCCTTAAAAACCGGCCATTTTTTTAATCTTTCAGTAATTCCGGCAGGTTCCCTTCGCCATACAAATGCAGTGCGCCGACGGCGACGACATAATGCCCCGGCGGAAGATCCAGAAGCAGCTGTTTCCAGCGCAGATTACGCTGATTCATCAGGATATCGTACAAATCGCTGCTGAAGGTATTCGGCAAAGGCTCGGCAGCCAGTCCTGGTTTGGTATCCAGCCACCAGCTGATCATGGTTTGCAGCAAACGGGCATTGGTGTGCCAGTGTGTCAGGGTATCTTCCAGCAATGCGAGTCCGTCGTCCGGCAAGTGCTGCAATAATTCGAACTGTTCCTGCGGACCTTCCAGCTCAATGATTTTCTTTCCCTGCTTTTTAGCGGTCTGCAACAGCTGATAATCAATGCCGTAATGTCCGCGCAGCCCGAGGCGCTGCGCCTGCGTAGCCTGCAACATCAGGGCGACCTGCCACGACGGCAGTGGGTTCAGCGTCCACATTGAGACACCCAGTTCTTCGCATAAACGTTCGACGTGCAGATATTGTGATTCAGGCAGGCGTTCGGCCAGCGGCGGAAATTCACCGGTCATGCTGAAAGGGGATTCTGTTGTGCTGATATCGGCTTCCACAATCAGCGCATCGGCTTTTTGCAGGCGACGCAACAATTTCGCCGGCAGCGGTTGCATATCTTGCGTGCCCATATGAATGCTGCCAACCAGATGCAGTGCGCGGTTGCCCGGAAGCTGAATATCAATGGCGGGATAAGAATACTCGACGGGAAACAGCCTGCGAAGCCTGCGGATCACCCGGTTTAAAAACTGCGCCATAGTGCATGGTCTCCCGAAAAAATGAGAGACCATGCTAACGTGTCAGCGTTTTAGCGAACAGGGGAAACGTCTTGTTTTTTCGGCTTAAAGTGCAACAGACGATTTGCATTAGCGACGACGGTAATTGATGACAGCGCCATTGCTGCGCCCGCGACTACCGGGCTGAGCAAGGTGCCGGTTAGTGGATAAAGCACACCGGCTGCAACCGGAATACCAATCACGTTATACACAAACGCGCCCAGCAGGTTCTGCTTCATATTACGCAGCGTCGCCTGTGACATCGCCAGTGCATCGGCGACACCGTTCAGGCTCGGACGCATCAGCGTAATGGCCGCCGTTTCGATCGCGACATCGCTGCCGCCACCCATCGCGATCCCGACATCTGCCTGTGCCAGTGCCGGTGCGTCATTAATACCGTCACCGATCATGGCGACCTGCTGGCCTCCGGCCTGCAATGCTTTAATGGCATCCGCTTTACCTTCCGGACGCACACCGGCAATCACTTTATCGATTCCCGCTTGTGCGGCAATTGCCTGAGCGGTACGCGGGTTATCGCCGGTCAGCATCACCAGTTGATACCCAAGCTGATGCAGACGTTGCAGGGCACTGACACTGTCTTCCCGTAACGGATCGCGCAGCGCAAACAGGGCTGCCAGTTTTCCGTCAACGGCAAGCAATACCGGTGTCGCGCCTTCACCTGCCATGCTTTCCAGCAGCGTATTGGCATCAGAAGTGTCGATGCCGTTTTCCTGCATCAGCGCCTGGTTACCTAATAACAACGCCGAATCTTCAGCATCACCGCGCAGGCCCAGACCACCCAATGTACGGAAATTCAACACATCAGGAACGGCCAGCCCTTCCGCTTTGTCAACGATCGCTTGTGCCAGCGGATGGTGCGATCCTTTTTCCAGCGCGGCCGCATAGCGCAGCGCCTGTTGTTCACGGGTGCCGCCAAAGGTATGGATATCGGTCACTTTGGGCTGGCCTTCTGTCAGCGTCCCGGTTTTATCAAATACCAGCGTGGTGAGGGTACTGGCTTTTTGCAGCGCATCGGCATCACGTACCAGTACGCCGAATTCTGCTGCACGGCCTACACCCGCCGTAACTGACATCGGCGTCGCTAATCCCAGTGCACAAGGGCAGGCAATAATCAGCACGGTAGTGACGATCACCAGTGTGTACATCAGTTGTGGCTGCGGGCCGAAGAAGTACCAGATTGCGCCGCTTAACAGGGCTATCAGCACCACAACCGGTACGAAGACAGCAGAGATTTTATCCGCCAGCTTACCGATTTCAGGTTTACTGCTTTGGGCTTCACGCACCAGATTAATAATGCGTGAAAGGGTGGTCTGGCTGCCGATGGCGTCAGCACGAAACAGCACGCTGCCGTCTTTGACCAGCGTCCCCGCATGGACTTTTTCACCCTGCGATTTCTGCTGAGGAATTGGCTCGCCGGTCAGCATGGCTTCATCCATCCAGGCTTCGCCGCTTTGAATCTCACCGTCAACCGGCACACGGTCACCGGTGGTCAGACGCAGCGTCATGCCTTGCTGTACTTCAGCCAGCGGCAGGTTTTTTTCGCCTTCTCCGGTGACGACCCGTGCGGTTGGCGGTGTCAGATCCAGTAAGCGTTCGAGCGCCTTGGATGAACGCTGACGTCCGCGTTGTTCCAGCGCATGACCGAGATTAATCAGGCCGATAATCATCACGCTGGCTTCATAGTAGAGATGGCGCGCCTGCATTGGAAACGCTTCCGGCCACAGGCTGACAGCAAAAGAGAATATCCAGGCCGCACCGGTACCCAGTGACACCAGCGTGTCCATATTGGCACTGCCGTGCATCAGGTTTTTCCAGGCACTGCGGTAGAAATGTCCGCCAGCGACAACCATGATCAGTAACGTCAGCAGGCCGACAATCAGCCAGCCGGTCTGATTGCTGCGGGTGACCATCATTTCACCGCCGAACAATCCCCATAACATCATAGGGATACCGGCAGCTAAGCCGACCGCCGCCTGCCAGCTGAAACGGATCATGCTTTGGCGTGAGGTTTGTTGCTGGCGCTCGCGGCGCTTGGTTTCGTCGATAATAATTTCAGCGCCGTAGCCGGCCCGTTCAACAGCGGCAATCAGCGCGTTTTGATCAGCATTGCCGCTGACCAGCGCACTGCGTTCCGCCAGGTTGACCCGCGCCCGTTCGACACCCCCCACGCCTTCCAGCGCCCGTTGCACTTTACTGACGCAACTGGCGCAGCTCATGCCGCTGAGCAACAACTGTACGCTGGCGTCTGCGGCTTGCGGGGCGTGAGTCTCAGCCGGAACGGGTGACACAGCCGCTGACAGGGGTTCCGGCAAAACACTCGCCTTATCGGTCAGCGGCTCAGATTTTGGGGATGCGTCTCCTGCTACCTGCGCTTCGTAACCGGCGCTGACCACTGCGTCGATCAGACTCTGGCTGCTTGCATTGCCTTCAACGATGGCTTTATCCAGAGAAACTTCAACGGCGGTCGTGCCTTCCACAGCTTCCAGCGCTTTACGCGTTGAAGCCACGCAGTGCCCGCAGGACAGGCCTTGCAGAGATAATACGGTGGTCGTCATGATTATTTTCCTTAGGTTAGCTTCACTCAGGACAAAGGATAAACCTTCCCGCAAGGTGAAGGTCAAGCCACGGTATCGGTTATTTTCATTTATCGTCCATTTACAATTTATTTAGAAACGCGCGCTGACTTTGCCTTATCGTTATACCCTGGGATATATAACGAAAAGTTCAATAACGGTAAACTACAATGGGAAACAAAAAGACGATGGCAATGATGCAAAAAGCGTTGCTGACTGCGGCACTTCTGGTAGCGGCACAGGCTTCGCAGGCAGCGGAGGATTTTCGTGTGACTTACGCCGGTTCGATGGGGGTGGTCATGGACAAATACCTCGGACCGGATTTCGCGAAAGAAAAGAAAGTGAATTATCAGGGACAGGGGCAGGGCGCTTACGGCATGGCGAATTTGCTGGCGTCGAAAAAAGTGGTGGCGGATGTATTCGTTTCGATCACGCCAGGGCCGGTTAAGATCCTGCAAAAAGCCGGGCTGGCCGGGCAGGCGATCCCTGTCGCCAGCACCAGCATGGTGATCGCTTATAACCCGAAAGGAAAATATGCCGAAAAATTTGCCGCGATAAAAGACGGGAAAGCGGGCGCAGAACCGTGGTGGAAAGTGCTGCAAACCCCCGGGCTGCAATTTGGTCGTACCGATCCGGTCAGTGATCCGCAGGGGCAGAACATCATTTTCACCATGATGCTGGCGGAGAATTACTATAAACAGCCGGGGCTGGAAAAAGCAGTGCTGGGCGATGTACAAAATCCTCAACAGATTTCCGGCGAAGGCGGATTGCTGACGCGTCTGGAAGCCGGTCAGGTAGATGCGGCATCAGGTTACGAGAGCGCCACCCGTTCAGCCCATCTGCCGTACATTAAATTGCCGGACGAGATTAACCTGAGCAATCCGCAGATGAGCAATGACTGGTACAGCAAAGTGACTTTTAATGTGAAAGATGCGGCCGGTAAAGAGAAAACGCTGAGCACCCAGCCGCTGGTGTTCTACGCAGTTGTGCTGAACAACGCGCCGCATCCTCAGCTGGCCAAACAGTTCATCAGCTACATGCAAAGTGCCAGGGGGCAGAAGCTGTTTGAACAAAATGGCTATGATAAGCCGAAAGGCGGAAACCTTTAAGTTGCGTGCGTCAGGACTGGCGGTTCCCGCTCTGGCGTTGCTGATGGTGCCGTTTGTTACCCTGCTTTTCCTGACGCCGTGGTCAGATTTTCATCTGGCTTACGGTGACAGCCATGCGGTAGTCGTTTCGCTCGGTCTCAGCCTGGTGTCGGTAGGGCTGATTGTGGTTCTCGGTTTGCCGGTAGCCTTCTGGCTGGCGAAAACGTCATCGCGCTGGCGCAATATGGTGGAAGTACTGGTGCTGATCCCTTTGCTGACACCGCCGCTGGCGATGGGGATTTTACTGGTGTCGGTTTACGGACCTTATGGCTCGGTCGGGGAAATCCTTTCCGCTATCGGCATGACGCTTAATAACAATGCGCCCGCGTTCGTGCTGGCGCAGATTTATGGTGCGTTACCGTATTTTATTTTATCCGCGAGAGGCGCGCTGGAGGCCGTGCCGGAAGATGTCGAAGAGGCAGGGAAAACACTCGGTGCATCACCGTTTCAGGTATTTATCCGGCTGACATTACCGCTGGCCTCACGCGGGATTGCCGCCGGTGTGGCGATCGCCTGGGTACGTGCCATCGGGGAGTTTGGTATTGTGATGGTATTCTGTTATTTCCCGCAGGGCATTCCGGTAAAAATGTTTATCAACCTGCAAAACGACGGGGTGACCTCGGTGTACTCGCTGCTATGGATCCTGCTGATGGTGACTCTGCCGTTGCCGATGTGGCTGCTTCTGCGTACCAAAAAACAGACTGTGCATTACAGCTGATCGCCGGTAATGGCGTATGATGTCTTTATCATGCGCAAAAATCAGGTTGTCGTGGAGGCGAAATGAATATCAGTGATGTGGCGAAAAAAACCGGGCTGACCAGCAAAGCGATTCGTTTTTATGAAGAAAAAGGGCTGGTCACCGCACCGGCCCGCAGTGAAAACGGCTATCGCCGCTATGCGCAAAAACATATCGAAGAACTGACATTGTTGCGCCAGGCGCGGCAGGTCGGATTTACGTTAGAAGAATGCCAGGAACTGGTGGCATTGTTCCACAATCCTGACAGGCACAGCGCGGATGTAAAAGCGCGTACCCTGGAAAAGGCCGCTGAAATTGAGCGGCACATTCAAGAACTGAAAACAATGCATGAGCGCTTACTTACGCTGGCAGAGGCCTGTCCCGGTGATGACGGAGCCGAGTGCCCGATCATCGACAATCTCTCAGGGTGTTGCCACAAACACTGAGATCTTATTTAACGGGTGTCAGGTTCCACGCGCAGCGTCGCGCCTTCCACGCCGGTGATAATCACTTTGTCACCGACGTTCAGCGGCGACGTACAGATAGCGCGCCAGCTGCTGTCACCGATTTGTACCCGCGTGAACTGATTAGTGACGGGTTCCAGCACCGTGGCATAAGTGCCGACTAACTGCTGGCCTCGCTGATTCAATGCTGAATTGCTGGCGGATTTATCCACCCGCTGGTTCAGCCACTTCCACCACAGCCACGCGGCCAGAATGGTCAGCAGTGCAAATGCTGTGCCCTGCCATTCCCACGGTAGCGGCAGGATCCACGTGACAGCGCCCACTAAGGCGGCCGCCACGCCACTCCATAGCAAGTAACCACTCGCACCCACCAGCTCAGCCGCCAGTAACAGGCCGCCCAGAGACAGCCAGAATACGTGCGGGTTTGCCATGAAATCATGTGGCATTATTTGCCGCCTTTGGTTTCTTTTAGCAGCTCAGCAATACCGCCGATTGACCCCATCAGACTGGTAGCATCCAGCGGCATCATGATGATTTTGCTGTTATTGGCAGAACCAATTTTCGTCAGGGCATCCGTATATTTTTGTGCCACGAAGTAGTTAATCGCCTGCACATCACCGGCAGCAATCGCTTCGGACACCATTTTGGTTGCCTGCGCTTCCGCCTCTGCCGCACGTTCACGCGCCTCAGCCTGCAGGAATGCCGACTGACGCTCACCTTCCGCTTTCAGAATTTGTGACTGCTTTTCACCTTCAGCACGCAAAATGGCGGACTGCCGTACCCCTTCTGCTTCCAGAATATCGGCACGTTTTGTACGTTCGGCTTTCATCTGCGCGTTCATTGCGGAGATCAGCTCAGCCGGTGGGCGCACGTCACGGATCTCGATACGGGTGATTTTTACACCCCAGGGATTGGTGGCTTCATCAACGATATGCAGCAAACGTGCGTTGATATTGTCACGTTGTGACAGCATCTCGTCGAGTTCCATCGAACCGAGAACGGTACGGAAGTTCGTCATTGTCAGATTGACGATCGCCTGCTCCAGATTACTGACCTCATAGGCAGCGCGTGCGGGATCAATAACCTGAATAAAACACACGGCATCGATGGCCACATTGGCGTTATCGCGGGAAATGACTTCCTGTGAAGGAATATCCAGCACCTGCTCCATCATATTAATTTTACGGCCGATGCGGTCAACAAACGGCACGACCAGATTCAGTCCGGGCATCAGGGTCTTGGTATAACGGCCAAAACGTTCGACGGTCCACTGATAGCCCTGAGGCACGATCTTGATGCCGGCGTAGACCACCAGCAAGGCCAGTACGATCAGAATAAGGATAGGAATGGGAATGAGGTCAAACATAGTATGTAACTCCTGTAAAACTGCGTTCTGATGATTCCTGTGGGAATAATCGAATAAAAACATGTCCCTGGCGCTCTCACCGCTGGGTCAGGCGCATGTACAATTATCGCACAAATCGTTAAGTCATCGTATTAATAAAAGAAGGGTTCTGCGGATAAAGGCGGAGGAAAGCTTAAAAAAAAACGCACGTCCGGTTAAATGACGTGCGTCTGCTGTTTTACGGTGAAGCCAGCGTATTAATAAAGTAAGGAATATAACTGACGACGATACTTCGCTGCCAGCGCATCACCGGTGCCCAGTGCCGCCATAATATCCATCAGTGTCTTACGCGCTGCCCCGTTTGCCGCGCCCAAATCTTTCTTCAGCGGCGCCATCAGCAGTTCCAGTGCTTCTTCGTTACGCCCGACCTGATGCAGTTGCAGGCTGAGTTTTACCACTAACTCGGCGTTTTCAGGATCCTGCTGCAATTCCTGTTGTAACAACTGAATTTCCGGCGTGTCGGCTGCCTGTTTCAGCAACTCAATTTGCGCAACCAGCCCCTGATAACGGGAATCTTTATCCTGCAGCGGGATGGTCGCCAGCACGGCCTCTGCATCATCGGTACGGTTCAGATGAATTTGGGTTTCCGCCAGCAACAGGCCAATATCACTGCGCTGATTGCTCAGTTGCCACGCTTCTTTCAGTAACGGCAGGGCGTCATGAGTATTGCCCGCCTGCAGCAGCTCCTGTGCCTCGGCCAGTTTCAGCTCTTCTTCTTTCGGCAGCACTTTCTGCAACAGTTCGCGGATCACCTCTTCCGGCTGCGGCCCCTGGAAACCATCGACCGGCTGACCGTCCTTGAACAGGTAAACGGCAGGAATTGAGCGCAGGCCAAATTGCTGGGCGATCATCTGCTCGGCATCGCAGTCCACTTTTGCCAGGATCAGCTGACCGGCGTATTCCGCAGCCAGTTTGTCCAGAACGGGCCCCAGTTGCAGACAATGCTGGCTGCGTTCAGACCAGAAATAGAACATCACCGGCACCGACATAGATTGTTCCAGCGTCTGGTGCAGATTGGTTTCGTTGATATCGATTACTGTAGGTTGTGCAAGCATGAATTTGTTCTCTCCGCTACCTGTCATACTTCGAACTGCTGATGCGTTGGCTACGCTCACTGACCCCGGTCACTTAGGTATCTAAGCTCCCGGGGATTCGTGAACTTGCCGCCTTCCCGCAACCCGAATTATTTAGGGTATAGAAAATTAAAGTATTTAAGAATAGATGGGGGCGACGCGTGCCGCTTCAACCCCTTATCGTTTTTACTTAGCTGTTTCCGCGTAATATTTTGTCCAGCAGGCGTGCCGGTAACAGGCGTTTAAGTACCGTCAGCGCATGGGCGACCAGCGTGACCGGATAACGAAAACGCGCGCGCGGGTTTTCTAAAGCATGGTGCAGTTTGGGTAAAACTGCCTCAGGCCTGAGCGTAAAACGTCGTGCAATGCCTGGATTTTCTACCGGCTGGTCGGCCTGTGACTGATTCACATTGGCGGTGAAATTACTGCTCAGCGGACCGGGTTCAATCAGGCTGACCTGAATCCCCGTACCGTGAAGTTCCATACGTAGCGTATCGGACCAGGCCTCCAGCGCAAATTTACTGGCGGCATAAGCGCCACGTCGTGGCGTCGTTATCAGCCCCATCACCGAGCTGGTCTGGATAATACGGCCTTCGCCGTGCGGTAACATGGCGGGTAACAAAAGCTGCGTCAGCTGATGTGTACCAAACAAATTGGTGGAAAATTGTTGTTCGAACTGCTCACGGCTGATGCTGCCGAGCGGGCCGTAAACACCGTAACCTGCATTATTAAACAGGCCGTACAGACGGTTGCCGGTCAGTGCTATGACCCTGGCAGCCGCAAGTTCGACGCTCTGTTTGTCATCAAGATCACACTGAATAGTTTCAAAACCCATTTGTTGCAGTGTGTCGATATCCTGTGTTTTACGACATGCCGCCAGAACCCGATAACCGCGTGCGCGCAAATCCTGTGCGGCAACCAGTCCGATACCGCTGGAACAACCGGTGATTAATACTGCTTTTTGCATAACTTTACCTGTGAGGTGTCCCTATTTTTTATGGCTGTGATTTACTAGGGAGTCGGGTGAAAAAGGTAACGTCTTGGTTTTACTCACGTCCCGGTATTATTTTATTCGTCGTATTTTAACCCTAATGTACCAGCAGCGGCGTGAGTTTTTCTGACATCCATCCGGCAATAAACGACTGTGCTGCCAGGGCCGGATGTAAGCCGTCGTCCTGCATCCACTCAGGTTTCACGGCGACCTGTTCCATAAAGAACGGCACCAGCGGGATGTTCTCCTGCTTTGCCAGTGCCGGATAAATGGCGTAGAACGCATCGCCGTAGCGGCGGCCATAATTTGGCGGGAGGCGGATTTGCATCAGCAGCGGTTGGGCATTGGCCTGTTTAACCTGCTTAATCACCTGGGTCAGCGTCCGGGAGATGGCCTGTGGCGGGAAGCCCCGTAACCCGTCGTTGGCGCCCAGTTCAATCAGCACCCAGCGGGGATGATGTTGTTGCAGCAAGGACGGCAGGCGTGCCAGCCCTTGTTCAGCGGTATCACCGCTGATACTGGCATTGATAATGGTGGGTTTACCGCCTTCTTTTTGCCAGTTGTTATTCAGTAATGTCGGCCACGATTCGGCTACCGGAAGGCGATAGACAGCACTCAGACTGTCGCCAATAATCAGCAAGTTATCAGCAGCAACGGCGCGAAAACTCAATAATCCTAACAACATAAGGAAGGGGAGATGCCAGCGGAAAATGTTCTTGAAGTTCATCATCTAAGTAAGCACGTCGGTCAGGGTGAAGGTCAGCTCACCATCCTGTCCGGTGTGGAGCTGGTTGTCAAACCTGCCCAGACAATTGCCCTGATTGGCGAATCCGGCTCCGGTAAATCCACCTTGCTTGGCATTCTTGCCGGGCTGGATGATGGCACCCGCGGTGACGTGAAATTGCTGGGTAAATCCCTTAGCGAACTGAACGAAGAAGGGCGCGCAGCACTGCGGGCTAAAAATGTTGGTTTTGTGTTTCAGTCCTTCATGCTGGTGCCGACACTCAACGCGCTGGAAAATGTTCAACTTCCTGCGTTGTTACGTGGCGAAAGCGACAGCCGCAGCCGTCAGCAGGCGATGCAGTTACTGGAAAGCCTGGGGCTGGGCGAACGTCTTCATCATCTTCCGGCACAACTTTCCGGCGGTGAGCAGCAACGTGTAGCGCTGGCGCGGGCCTTTATCGGCAAGCCGAAATTGCTCTTTGCCGATGAGCCGACCGGTAATCTGGATCGCGTAACCGGCGAACGCATTGTCGATCTGCTGTTCTCACTGAACCGTGATGCGGCGACGACGCTGATTCTGGTCACGCACGACGAACAGCTGGCGGCGCGTTGTCAGCGCCGGTTACGTCTGCGTGACGGGAAATTGTGGGAGGAAGCATGATCTGGCGCTGGTTCTGGCGGGAATGGCGTTCGCCCTCACTGCTGATTGTCTGGCTGGCGCTGGCGCTGGCGGTAGCCTGTGTGCTGGCCCTCGGCAGCATCAGCGACCGCATGGACAAAGGGCTGAGTCAGCAGAGCCGTGAGTTTATTGCCGGGGATCGCGTGCTGAGTTCTGCCCGTCCGATCACCGAAGCCTGGCTGCAAGATGCCCAGGCGCAGGGATTAAAAGTCAGCCGTCAGCTCTCTTTCATGACCATGACTTTTGCCGGTGAAACGCCGCAACTGGCAGCGGTTAAAGCGACTGATCTGGCGTATCCGCTGTATGGGGCGTTACAAACCGAACCGGCAGGGCTGAAACCTGAGCCGGGAACGGTACTGGTTGCGCCGCGATTACTGGCGCTGCTGAACGTGAAAATCGGTGACAATCTGGATGTGGGTGATACCACGCTGAAAATTGCCGGTGTGATCCTACAGGAGCCGGATTCAGGCTTTAACCCCTTCCAGACTGCACCCCGGGTGATCATGAATCTGGAAGACGTGAAAAAAACCGGTGCTGTTCAGCCGGGCAGCAGGCTGACGTATCGCTATATGTTTGCCGGTTCACCGCAGGCCATTCAGAGTTATGGTGAGGCGATAAAAGGCCTGCTCAAGCCGGATCAGCGCTGGAGCGGCATGGAAGATTCCGATGGCGCGCTGGGCAAATCCTTACAGCGTTCACAGCAATTCCTCACGCTGTCTGCGTTGCTGACGCTGATGCTGTCGATTGCCGCCATTGCCGTTTCAATGGGGCATTATTGCCGCAGCCGTTACGATCTGGTTGCGGTGCTGAAAACACTGGGTGCCGGGAAAAAAGCGCTGCGCAAACTGATTATTGGTCAGTGGCTGGCAGTATTGGTACTGGCAGGGTTGTGCGGTAGCGTGATCGGTCGGGTGTTTGAAGCCGTGCTTATGAAGGTGCTGGCACCGGTTCTGCCCGCCACCTTGCCGCCTGCCGGTGGCTGGCCGTGGGTGTGGTCGATGGGTGCGATGGTGGTGATTTCTCTGCTGATCGGCATCCGTCCCTATCGTCAATTGCTGGCGACACAGCCGCTGCGTGTGCTACGCCATGACGTGGTAGCGAATGTCTGGCCGCTGCGTTATTTCCTGCCGGTAATGGTATTGGTGGTGATCGGTCTGCTGGCGGCACTGATGGGCGGAAGTTCACTGCTCTGGTCGTTGCTGGCAGGCGTGCTGGTGCTGTCGTTACTGCTCGGTGTGACTGGCTGGGGAGCACTGATGCTGTTACGCAAGCTGACGCTCCGTCAGTTACCGCTGCGTCTGGCGGTTAACCGCCTGCTGCGCCAGCCGTGGGTAACACTCAGTCAGCTGGCGGCGTTCTCAATGTCGTTTATGTTGCTGGCGTTACTGCTGGTGATGCGTGGTGATTTGCTGGACCGCTGGGAACAACAACTGCCGCCGGACAGTCCGAATTACTTCCTGCTTAATATCACCAAAGAGCAGATCCCACAGGTAACGGATTTCCTGCATCAGCATAACGCTGAGCCGGAAACCTTCTATCCGATTGTGCGGGTTCGCCTGACAAAGATTAACGATAAAGTGGCCACGGATATCATCAGACCGGACGATGCGGGCGGGGAAGCGGTGAACCGTGAGCTGAATCTGACCTGGATGCAGGGCTTGCCGGATCACAATCCGCTGGTGGCAGGCAACGGGCCGCCGAAAGCCGGTGAAGTGTCAATTGACGAAGGGCTGGCGGGACGACTGGGGCTTAAACTCGGTGATACCGTGACGTTCAGCGGCGATACGCAGGAATTCAGTGCCAGAATTACCAGCCTGCGGAAAGTAGACTGGGACAGCCTGAAGCCGAATTTCTACTTTATCTTCCCGCCTGGTGCGCTGGATGCACAACCGCAAAGCTGGCTGACCAGCTTCCGCTATCATGGCGATATCAGCACTATCACGCAGCTTAACCGCCAGTTCCCGACGCTGAGTTTGCTGGATATCGGCGCGATTCTGCGTCAGGTCGGGCAGGTATTACAGCAGGTCAGCAGGGCGCTGGAAGTGATGGTGATCCTGGTGATGCTGTGTGGCGGATTGCTGTTGCTGGCACAGATTCAGGTCGGCATGCATCAGCGCCGTCAGGAACTGATTGTTTACCGTACGCTGGGTGCCAGCAAAAAAATGCTCCACCGGACACTGTGGTGTGAATTTGCCGTGCTCGGGCTGGTGGCCGGGATCGCCGCCGCAATCGGTGCGGAAGCCGCGTTATGGCTGCTGCAACGCAAAGTGTTTGATTTCCCGTGGGAGCCGAATTATCTGATGTGGATTGCGGTTCCGGTCGTCGGGGCGGTGCTGTTGTCAGTTTGCGGTGGCTGGCTGGGTGTCAGATTGCTGCGGGGACGGGCGTTGTTCAGGCAATACGACTCGTAGTTTCTAAACGCCTCCCCCCTGCGCTAACCGGGTGTCCAGGTTTAGGGGTTCAGTTCATCGCAGGGGAGGGAGCCGATCGCGCTTTTCTCCTCCCCCTTCGCAGGGGAGGGAGTCGATCAAATCAAAGCTTATCAACTGCCCATTCAATGCCGCTGGCGTATTCTGGCGGCAGCATCGGGACCAGTGCGTTGAGAGTGTCTTTCAGCAGGCTGGCGCTGGCGTCGTTGAGATTCAGGTGTCCGACTTTACGACCCGGACGCACGTCTTTCTCATACCAGTGCAGATTGACCAGCGGCAGACTCAGCCATTTTTCTGATACATCGGTGCCAATCAGATTCACCATCACCGACGGCGAACTCACTACCGGTTTCGGCAGTGGCAGATCGAGAATGGCGCGCAGATGCATTTCAAACTGACTGTAGGATGCGCCGTTTTGCGTCCAGTGTCCGCTGTTATGCACACGCGGCGCCAGCTCGTTGATCAGCAACCCTTCGCTGACCACGAAACATTCCATCGCCATCACGCCGACATATTTCAGTTCGTTCATGATGGCCGACAGCATGCCTTCTGCCTGCCGTTGCAGATTAGCATCCGGCTGTGGCAGCGCAACGCTGGTGCGCAAAATACCGTCCTGATGCAGGTTGTGGGTCAGCGGATAAAAGACCGTTTTGCCGTCGTGTCCGCGCGCACCCACCAGCGAGACTTCACCGGAGAAATTGATGCCCTGCTCAACGATGCATTCGCCGTAGCAATCCTGCGGCAGCGTATTTTCTTCGCCTGAACGCAGACGCCACTGACCCCGGCCGTCGTAACCGCCAACACGACGTTTCACAATCGCCAGTTCACCCAGCTGTGAGAAAACCTGCGGCCATTGGGCAACATCGGCCAGCAATTGCCATGGTGCGGTTGCCAGGCCGAGTTGATCCAGTAACTGTTTTTGCGTCAGGCGGTCGGCCAGACGCGGGAAAATATCGCGGTTGACGAACGCATTATGCGTCGCCAGTTCACGGGTCAGGGCAGTTTCCGGCCAGCGCTCGATTTCAGCAGTGATGACGCTTTGCTGATACGGTACGGCTTCCGGCTCGGCATCCAGGCCGACGGGATATACGGCGATGCCCAGTGGTTCACCGGCCTGACGCAGCATTCTGCCTAACTGGCCGTTTCCGAGTACGCAAACCGGTTTCATGCTTCCTCCCGCGGATCGGGATTATTCAGCACTTCGTCCGTTTGTGTAGTGCGCCATGTCGCCAGATTTTTGGCGATTTCAGCATCATGCAGCGCCAGAATCTGTGCCGCCAGTAGCGCCGCGTTAGCCGCACCCGCTTTACCAATCGCCAGCGTACCGACCGGAATGCCACGCGGCATCTGCACGATGGAATATAAGCTGTCGATGCCACTGAGTGCCGCACTTTGCACCGGAACACCCAACACCGGTACCAGCGTCTTCGCCGCCAGCATGCCCGGTAAATGCGCTGCGCCACCGGCACCCGCGATGATCACATCAAATCCGTTAGCGGAAGCTTGCTCAGCGAAAGTAAATAACTTGTCCGGCGTACGGTGAGCGGAGACGATATCGACATGGAAAGGAATATTCAGCGTTGTGAGGACGTCGGCGGCGAACTGCATGGTCGCCCAGTCACTTTTTGACCCCATAACGATGGCGATTTTTGCCGGGGTAACGTTGGATGACATGTCTGTAAAGCTCCTGTGATTCGGAAATAGAAACTGCGAGGGCGCAAATGATAGCATGCTCCGTGAGGGAGGAAAACGGTTGCGTCGCCGGAAAACCGCGCATTTTTGATGAGAAGTTGGCGGCAGATTTGTATAATCCCCCTCACGCTGTTAATGACAAATCTGACTGGAAACTGATTTATGACGCAGGCTTTACTGGCACCGATTTATGATTTTCTTCACTGTGAAACCCCTGCTATCTGGGTCGATGTGGCGCTGGAAAATCAGACGGTGATGCTGATTGATCACGCCAACTGTGAAAAGAAAGCGGCGGCAACGGCGATGAGCCTGATGACCAAATATCTTGAGCGCACTGAACTGCTGTTTTGCGCGGCCCGTCTGGCACGGGAAGAGCTTCACCACTTTGAGCAGGTGGTGGAAATCATGCAAAAACGCAATATTACTTATACCCAGCTTTCACCGTCGCGCTATGCCAGCAGGATGATCAAACATACCCGTCATCATGATGATCTGAATATTCTGGTTGACCGGCTGATTATCGGAGCGTACATCGAAGCGCGTTCCTGCGAGCGCTTTGCCAAAATTGCGCCACATCTCGATGAAACCTTATCGCGCTTTTATACCTCACTGCTGCGTTCTGAATCACGGCATTTTGCCGATTACCTGGCGCTGGCAGAACAGTATGCCGGAACGGATATCCGTGAACGGGTAGAGGAGTTTGGCAGAATTGAAGCGGAACTGATCCTCACGCCGGATGAGCAATTCCGCTTCCACAGCGGCGTACCTGTTACCCTTCATACTTCAGGCTGCTGATATGTTGACTGCGTTCATTCGCCCTGGTCACTGAGCCAGCTAAGCTCCCGGGGATTCACAAACTTGTTGCCTTCGGCAACTCAACATTATTCAGGGTAATGGGAGGGTGACTCAAAACGGGAAGCTGATCAGTTCCACGTTGTCGGCAGTCACCTTGACCATCGAGCCTTCTTCGTGCCAGGCACCGAGTACCACCCGGTGGCCGGTTTTATTCTGCAACGCCACCTCGTGGATCGCCGGACGATGGGTATGGCCGTGAATCAACCATTCTACGCCTGACGTCTGCATTTCGCTGATCACTGCCTGCGGGTTCACATCCATAATATCCAGTGACTTACCCTGATTTGAGGCTTTGCTGTTGGCGCGCATTCTGGCGGCAATCGCCAGCCGCCATTTCAGCGGCAGCATCAGGAAAAGTCTTTGGATCAGCGGGTTGTGGACTTTTTTGCGGAAATTTTGATACGCGACATCATCGGTACACAGGGTATCACCGTGCAGGATCAGGACGCGGCGGCCATACAGCTCAAGCACTTTTTTTTCCGGCAGCAATGTCATCAGGCTGTCGCGTGCGAAGCGTCTGCCGAGCAGAAAATCGCGGTTACCATGAATGAAAAAGCAGGGTACGCCTTGCTGGTGTAACTGATTGAGTGCTGCGGCGATCTCGGCATGAAGCGGCTGCGGATCATCGTCGCCAATCCAGGCTTCAAACAGGTCACCGAGAATGTACAGGGCATCAGCCTGCGGCGCATCTTCGCGCAGAAAACGCAGAAAACCGGCAGTGATTGCCGGTTCCTGTGCGCAAAGATGGATATCTGCAATAAAAAACGTGGTCATCCCGACGTTGATTATTCGCTGACTGTGACGCTTTTGATCACAACATCTTCTTTTGGAACGTCCTGGTGCATGCCGCTGCGGCCGGTTTTGACGGCTTTGATCGCGTCAACCACATCCATGCCTTCGACCACTTCTGCGAATACGCAGTAACCCCAACCTTGCGCATTTTTGCCGCTGTGGTTCAGGAAATCGTTGTCAGTGACGTTGATGAAGAACTGAGCCGTGGCGGAGTGCGGATCGTTGGTACGCGCCATTGCCAGCGTGCCTTTGGTATTTTTCAGACCATTGTCTGCTTCATTATTGATAGGCGCATCGGTGTTTTTCTGGTTCATGCCTGGCTCAAAACCGCCGCCCTGGATCATGAAACCGTTAATCACACGATGGAAAATAGTGTTGTCGTAGAAGCCTTTACGGCAATAGTTCAGGAAGTTTTCAACGGTGGCTGGCGCTTTGTCAGCGAAAGTATTAATGACGATGTCGCCGTGGTTAGTGTGGAAAGTGACCATATTTATCATCCTGCTAATGTTGATGTGTGCTCTTAGTAAGAGCGGCTACTATAGCCTTTTCTTATACCATAACTCAAAAGTTGCCGTCAGCAGTGGCTTTGTGATGACTAAAGCCCGTCCGGTGGCCTTATGGCGTTTCGGTGAAATCATTTTCGTTATATTATACGCGTTAGTGTCGCTTAAACGCGTCAACGTCATTTTCTACGCCCAACACACGGAATAGCCTGATGCTGAAGATTTTTAATACCCTGAGTCGCCAAAAAGAGGAATTCAAGCCAATTCATGCCGGTAAAGTCGGTATGTACGTGTGTGGGATCACTGTTTACGACCTGTGTCATATCGGCCATGGTCGCACCTTTGTGTCTTTCGACGTGGTATCACGTTATCTGCGCTACCTCGGTTATGACCTGAAATATGTGCGCAACATTACCGATATCGACGACAAAATCATTAAACGTGCCGCTGAAAATGGCGAAACTTTCATGTCGCTAACCGATCGTATGATCGCGGAAATGCACGCTGATTTTGCCTCACTGAACATTTTGCCACCGGACGCGGAACCGCGTGCGACGCGGCATATTGATGAGATCATCGATATCGTGCAGAAGCTGATTGACCGCGACCATGCTTATGTCGCGTCGAACGGCGACGTGATGTTCTGGGTGGAAAGTGATCCGGATTACGGCGTATTGTCCCGTCAGGATCTGGATCAGTTACAGGCTGGCGCACGCGTTGAAGTTGAAGCTAACGTGAAACGCAATCCGATGGATTTTGTGTTGTGGAAAATGTCTAAGCCGGGCGAGCCGAGCTGGACATCACCGTGGGGCGAAGGTCGCCCGGGCTGGCATATCGAATGTTCTGCCATGAACTGCAAACAGCTCGGCGCGCATTTCGACATTCACGGCGGCGGCTCTGATCTGATGTTCCCGCACCATGAAAACGAAATTGCACAGTCAAGCTGCGCGCATGACGGTCCGTATGTGAATACCTGGATGCACTCCGGTATGGTGATGATTGATCGTGAAAAGATGTCCAAATCGCTGGACAACTTCTTTACGGTGCGCGACGTGCTGAAATATTACGATGCTGAAAGTGTGCGCTATTTCCTGATGTCGGGTCATTACCGCAGCCAGCTGAATTACAGCGAAGAGAATCTGAAACTGGCGCGTACCTCAATGGAGCGTCTTTACACCGCGCTGCGCGGGACCGATGCTGCTGCAACGCCAGCCGGCGGTGAGGCTTTCGTTGCGCGTTTCCGTGCGGCTATGGACGACGATTTCAATACGCCGGAAGCTTATTCTGTGCTGTTCGATATGGCGCGTGACATCAACCGCCTGAAAGCGGAAGACCTGTCTGCGGCAAACGGACTGGCCGCCGAACTGCGCCAGCTGGCGGGTGTACTTGGCCTGCTGGAACAGGATCCGGAGCAGTTCCTCAAGTCCGGCGCACAGGCGGATAATGACGACGAAGTGGCTGAAATCGAAGCGTTGATCAAACAACGTAACGATGCCCGTGCCAGCAAAGACTGGGGCATGGCGGACAAAGCGCGTGATCGTCTCAATGAAATGGGTATTGTGCTTGAAGATGGCGCAGCCGGAACCACCTGGCGCCGCAAGTAATCTCCTTCATACCTGAAGCTGCAGCAGTGTGCTTTGCTGCAACTCCAGTTATTTTGGAGAGGCGTGATCTCAACAGCCTCCTTTTTGGAGGCTTTTTTATAAGGATTACCCTGTGACCCGAATGCTTCTGACGTATCAGCCTCCGTATGACTGGCAATGGATGACGACTTTTCTCGGCGTACGTGCGTTGCAGGGCGTCGAACAGCAGGACGGCGAATATTATCAGCGCACGCTGGCAGTGATGCACAATGGTGAACGGCTGACAGGCTGGTTGCGGCTGCGTCCGTTGCCTGAGCAACATGGCGTTGAGCTGGAAGTGTCGGCGTCGCTCTCGCCGGTCACGGAAAAAGTGGCGGCACAGGTGCGGCGTTTGCTGGATCTGGATGCGCAGCCGATGCTGATCGCCGGCGGTCTGGGGACGCTGGCGGAAAACGCCGTGGGATTACGTCTGCCGGGCTGTATCAACCGTTTTGAGCTGACGGTTCGCGCCATTCTCGGACAACTGGTGAGCGTGAAAATGGCGGCGACACTGGCAACGCGGCTGACCGAAAAATGGGGAGACTCTGTGTGTACGCCGTTTGTGGCACTGACCCATTTGTTTCCATCTGCGGCTACGATCGGGCAGTTAACGGTGGATGATTTACGGGGCATCGGTGTGCAGGGCAAGCGTGCGGCATGTCTGATTAATCTTGCACAGGCGGTGGAGGAGGGTCGTTTGCCGCTGGATGGCATCACCGATGTGCAGGACGGAATAAAACAACTGCTGGCAATGCCGGGGATTGGCAACTGGACCGCCAGTTATATCGCCATGCGCGCCTGGTCTGCGCCTGATGTTTTTCTCGGGGGCGATTATCTGATTAAGCAACGCTTTCCGGGAATGACGCCGGCGAAAATTGCCCGCTATGCCGAAATCTGGAAACCCTGGCGTACTTATGCCACGCTACATTTATGGTTCAATCACGACTGGCAGCCGGATACGCCCTAGTCGGGTTCCAATGTTACCCTTGTGCACCAGACTGAGGATTTTCAGGCGGTGTTTCGCCGCTGGTGTACGCGATGGCGTTTTTTTGCTCCGGTTCATATTTATAAACCCGCCCGCGTCCGTTGTGTTTGGCGATATAGCAGGCCATATCCGCCTGCGCCATGTATTCGCTGCCGGTTACGTTTGCATCGTTTATTTGCGTCATCCCTGCGCTGGCTCCGATCCGGTAGCCATTTCCTTCCCAAATAAAGTAAAAATTATTGATTTTATCCACCAGATGCTGAAGCGTTATCAACCCCTGTTCCTGGGGACAATCAAATAAAATCAGCGCAAATTCATCGCCACCCAGCCGCGCCAGCCGGTCACTGTTGCGGATATTCTCCTGCATCAGGGTGCTTAACTGACGCAGCAGTTCATCCCCGGCGGCATGCCCTGCCGTGTCGTTAATCGCCTTAAAATGATCCAGATCGATAAACGCCAGCACATGAGACTGACGTTGTGTTGCCGTCACATTGAGCGCTTTTTTCAGGCTCGATTCGAAGCTGCCACGATTCGATAACCCGGTGAGTAAATCGTGAGAGGCGCTGTAGCTAAGTTTGCGCATCAGTTCGCGGGATTTACTGACATCCTGTAGTACCAGCACAATGCCAATCGGTTCGTCTTTCAATGTACGCAGCGGCGACACGGCCAGCTGAACGTCAAACAAAGCAGTATGCTGTCCGTGCAGAACCAGGGAACGCTCAACCGAAGAGTGCAGGTTTTCATTGATATCAAACTGCAAAAGGTTATCGATAAGCGGCCCTCCCGCCCCTTTGCTGATAAGCACAATGCGGCTCACCGGTTGTCCCTGTGCCTGCTGTTCTGTCCAGCCGGTCATTTTCTCGGCCACCGGATTCATGAAAGTAATATTCATGTTACGGTCAGTTGAGATCACGGCTTCATTGATAGAATTGAGCGTGATATGCAGCAGTTCTTTTTCTTCATGCAGCGCTTCCGAAAGGCGCTTATTGGTCACTTCGGTGTGTTTAAGTTCGTTGATATCTTCAATCTGAGAAATGAAATACAGCGGATTATGGTGTTCATCACGCACCAGCGATACGGCGAGCAGTGTCCAGATAATTTCCCCGCTGCGGCGCATATAGCGCTTCTCCAGGGTGTAGCTCTGGATTTCATCGTTAAGCAGTTGCTGCAGTAGCATCAGGTCTTTGCCCAAATCGTCATGATAGGTAATTTCCTGGAACGTCAGGGTCGTCAGATACTCCGCCTCATAACCCAGCAACTGACATAACGCTTTGTTTACCTGCAACAGTTTGCCTTCCGGAGATACCAGCGTCATACCAATCGCTGAATATTCCATGGCATTTCTGAAGCGATTTTCACTCTGTGTGATGTGAGATTTTTCAGCGCGCAGCGCATGCATCGCCATCGCCATGGCATTCGCAGGCATCAGAATCAGTAACAGCGGCAGAAAAATTAATCCCTGGGGGACCTGAATCGACAGTCGCGGCTGAACAGAAATAATGCCGCTGGTATGCAGTAACGCAATCATCAGGGTCACTGCCAGGAAAATAATGAACGCTTCAATCCGGGGTAAACGAATGGCGCACCACAGCAGGGGAATGGTGATAAATGCGAAAGTGTAAGGCAGCCATTTCAGCGCAAGATAACCGGCGGCCAGGGTCAGGATTAACGTCAGAAGTAGCCCGAACAGACGTCGTGAAGTGAGCAGTTTAGACAGATAGCCGCGCTGGTAGATTAGCCCCAGTGGTGTGAGAGCGAGGATCGCCACCGCTTCTGACATAAACCAGGTCACAAAGCGGCTTTGTAATTCCGCCGGGGTATGAGCAGGCAGAATAAACAACAGCATAATTAACGCGCCGACCAGCGGGCAGAAAATTACCGCGACGAAGAGAAATTTCATCCAGGAACCCAGCCCGGAAAGCGGATCCTGGGCTGGCAGCATTCTGCGCAACAACGCGGCGCAAAGTGCCCCTTCAATAAGATTGTTGATCAGATAAGGCAGGTAATGGAAAAAAGGGGTGCCGAGGATGGTATGTGATGCCGCGATCCCAAGCGCAGCGGACCCCAGCAGCGGGATCCAGGCGCGATAACGGTTATGGAATAAAACAGGGATCAGCAATGCCGTCGGTAGCCACATCCCGGCGAGGCTGGATGACTTCTGAATAATACTCAGGCAAGTCAGCGCCAGCAGGCAAATTGAAATGCCCAAAAGTAAGCAGGATGTCCAGTTTGCCCGATAAATCCTGCGTGAAAGCGGTTTGCTCTTTTCCACAATGAAAACCTTTTTCTGGCTGACGGAGAGTTGCAGGCAGTCGCAGTGACACTTATTTATTCCTGTTACTCTGCACCTGTCGCAAGTCGGGCTGCGACAGGAGGAATGAATATCGGAGAATCAGCGCTAATTATTAATGTAAATTCTACATTACGCTGTAATAGATAACGAATTTTCCGGCCAGAAAGCCGGAATTGATTCATCAGAGCAGGAAAATGGTGGCGAGGCCGAGGAAAATGAAAAATCCGCCGGTGTCTGTCAGCGCGGTAATCATGACACTCGAACCGACTGCCGGGTCCCGGCCAAGACGCACCATGGTCAGCGGGATCACGACGCCCATCAGTGCGGCCAGCAGCAAATTCAGTACCATCGCCAACGTCATCACGGCACCCATTTGCCAGTCGCCGTAGAGCAGCCAGGTGACGACCCCCATTAATCCGCCCCACACAAGGCCGTTGATCAGTGCCACGCCCAGTTCCCTGAACATCAGGAATTTCAGATTGCCGAGCTGTACGTGGTGCAACGCCAGCCCGCGCACAATCATAGTGATGGTCTGATTACCGGTATTCCCGCCGATACCGGCAACAATGGGCATCAGCGCGGCCAGTGCAACGAGCTGTGAAATCGTGTGTTCAAACAGGCCAATCACGCGGGAAGCCACAAACGCCGTACACAGATTGATGGCCAGCCATGCCCAGCGATTACGTACAGCTTTGGTCACCGGCGAGAAAACATCTTCTTCAGGACTTAACCCCCCCATACGGCGTAAGTTGCTGTCGGTGTCGTTATTGACGAAATCAACAATTTCTTCCACCGTCAGGCGCCCCATCAGTTTTCCTTTTTTATCCACGACGGCAGCGGTGATCAGATCGTAGCGCTCGAACGCACTGGCTGCATCCTCCGCTTTATCCTCCGGTTCAAAGCTCGTGAGTTCGGTGATCATCACGTCAGAAACCAGCGTATGCGGCGGGTTCAGTAAAATGGTAGTCAGCGGCAATTCGCCGATCAGCGTATTTTTCCGGTCAGTGATAAAGACTTTGTCGGTTGCCTGGGGAATTGATTTGCGTGATCGGAGAAAGCGCTGAACGGTGCCCAGTGAGACATCCGGACGAACGGTCAGTAACTCGAAATCCATAATGCGGCCAACGCATTCTTTACTGAATTTCATGACTTCACGGACTTTGTCGCGCTGGCGCGGATCCAGCGAAGTCAGTACGCGGCCAATCAGGTCGCGGGGCAGATACTCCGCCAGATAAACCTGATCATCGACATCCAGCAGTGACATGGTTTTGAGCAAATCTTTATCGCTCATTTCTTCGATCAGGCTGTCCCAGACCGTTTCTGAGACTTCCACCAGTGCTTTGCCGCGCGCAGCAGGTTCTACCAGCCGCCAAAGCGCCAGACGCTCCCGTATCGGCAAGGCTTCCAGTACGTCCGCCACGTCAGCGGCATGAAGATTTTTTATCCGCGAGGTCAGCTCGGCGGTGTTGTCCATCAGTTGTGCACGCGTGTCGTCATCGACGTCCGGTTCCTCGCCCAGAATACTGTCGGCGAGGTCATCGGTGTTCAGAAGGAGATCGAGGATCCTGCTGCGGCTTTCAGCCAGCTTCTGGCCGTAATTTTTCGGTTTTTCACCAGGCATTTGAGATCCTTAGTCCTTTGAATAACGGCAGGTTTTCAACGTTCCGGTACAGGTTTTTTCAGGAGCCGGTTCCTGTGGCCCCAAAGTTTGCGTATCGGTCAGGGCTTGTTTTTGATCCTGATGATGTGAATACGCGCCGATAGCGGAGTAGACCAGACGTCCGAACAAAATAATGAAGCTTATCGCTAAAACGATTTTCGTTATTCTGATGTTGGTTTTTCGAGACATAATTTAATCGCTTAAGTAAATCGTTGCTACGGTGAAGGAATGAAGACATGCAAATGATAACGTTTACAATATATAGCACATCTAAACAGGCGGCCAGATAATCGGATTAAGAACAAAACGTGCGGTATTAACTTTTATACAACTGACAAAAACGCATCCTTTTCCTTATTCATGGGAATGATCTCATTAAATAATCTATACATTTTATTTTGTTAATCACGCGATGAATTTGTTTGAGATGAATTTCAGCCAAATCATAAAGATTGTGTTTATTGATATGCATCAAGGGATTTAAGATGGGGCACATTAGAATCCAGTCATATTTTAAAAGTGATGTCCCGACCTCCGCTGTATTCTTTTTTCTTCTGCGCTTTTTCTGTGAGATGACGTTTTTACAACGATAATTGAGGACGCGACCCGTAGCCACCGTCATCGGACTGCCAGTCTGACGTCAGTTATACTTTGAACCCTTCATTGCGGCATGAAATTCATGCACAAAACTTAGATGGACTTGATGCATAAAATTTTTTCCAGGCACAACATGCGCCATAAATGGTGGGGACTCCCCGTAATTTGTGCGCTGGTGCTGATCCCGGTGACCTCGTGGCTTTCTCCGATGATCTCCCTGCCGGATGGCCGCACTTATCTTATTTATATGCCGATGGCGACCTGTGTCGCGTTGCTGATGGTGTTTGACTGGGCTGCATTACCTGGCATCGTCCTGACGCTTTTCCTGCGTTATTACCTGCGGGTTGGGGTCGAGATGGGCATGCTGATGACGGTAATTTACTTCACCGCGCTGTCCCTGGCCTGGCTGGGTTATCGCTGGCAGGCGGGCAGCCGCTGGTCCGCACCGCTCGGGCTGATGAATCTGGCGAAGGCCCGCGTAGGCTGGTTGGTGATTTTCCTGACGTTATTTTTCGTCATTGTGCTGCAGGTTGTGATTGAAAGCGGGCTACTGCCCGGTTATCTCGGCATGGCGACACGGGATTTTGTTACGCTCAGGACGCTGGTCAATTTACAGGCATTGATCCTCGGCATTCTGCTTAACTCTCATGTGATTTATCTGGTGTTACGCATTATCCGTAAGCCGCATTATTTACGTGTGATATGCATGAGGCTGCGAAAAGAGCAATCAGCGGGCGTGAGATTTGCTGAAATTGTGCTGTGGTTTACGGTTCTGGTGTTTATGGTCACGCTGCTGTGCCTGCCGGGGATGAGTGAACCGTTCATGAAGATTTTACTCAGCGATTACACGCTGACGCTACTGTTCCCGGTATTGCTGTTTGGGGCATGGCGCTACGGTTATTACTTTATCAGTATTGTCTGGACCCTCACCCTGACGGTTTTATTTCACTACTATCAGGGGTTTATTTCCGGGAATGGCTTTATTCATAATCTGGTGTTCGTCTCCGCCCTGATGCTGGTTTATACCATCACGTTGTTACTGATGGCGGCTATCGCCTCACGGCAGCGTTTGCTGATGAAAAGATCCAGTGCCGCCGCCTTGCAGGACCCGGTGTTTGGCCTGCCTAACCTGCGTGCCTTCAACCGTGATCTGGCGCGCTATCCGCGTTCCATGCTCTGTTTTATCCGCGTCTCCGATATGGATGTGTTAAGCCGTAATTACGGCATGCAGTTACGTATTCAGTTCAAACAACAACTGGCGCTCGGGCTGAAGCCTTATCTGCAGAAGGAGGAGCAGGTTTATCATTTGCCGGGTTATGATCTGGTCTTGCGGCTTAACTGCGAAGATGCGGATAAAAAACTGCAGAATTTGCATGACTATCTGGAAGATTTCCGACTCATCTGGAACGGTTTGCCGCTGCATCCCAACATTGGTTTATCTTACTGTACGGTGTATTCGCCGGTGGAACATCTGCCGGTTTTACTGGGCGAACTGAGCGGGATTGCCGAAGTTTCCCTGACCACCGGACAGCCGGAATCGAATAAAAACGATCACACTCAGGTACAACTGGAGATCAGAGAGAAGGTCGATATGCTGCACAAAATCCAGCGGGCACTGGATGACGATCGTTTTGTGCTGATGGCGCAACCGATCTTAGGGGTACGCGGCGACAGTTATCATGAAATTCTGCTGCGCATGTCAGATGGTGCGCATGAAACGCTGATCACACCGGATAAGTTCCTGCCGGTGGTGCATGAATTTGGTTTGTCGTATCAGCTGGATATGTGGGTGCTGAAACATACGCTGATGTTTATCAATCAAAACCGTGTCCGTCTGCCAAGCCTGCGTTTTGCGGTGAATTTCACACCTTCGACGTTGTGCCGCCCGACATTTACCCGCGATTTTAAAGCACTCATGCTGGAATATGAGGTGGAACCGTTCCAGATTGTGCTGGAGGTGACCGAATCTCATCTGCTACAGAATATGAAATATGCTGACCTGGCGATGCGGGAATTACGTTCTTATGGTTGCCGCATTGCGATTGATGACTTCGGTACCGGCTATGCCAGTTATGGTCGTCTGAAGGCTATCCAGGCTGATATTCTGAAAATTGACGGCAGCTTCGTGCGCAATATGCTCACTGATTCGCTGGATGCCTACATTGTGCAGTCGATCTGTCAGGTGGCGCGCATGAAGCATTTATCGATTGTGGCGGAGTATGTAGAAACTGAAGACCAGAAAACCGCGCTGCATGCGCTGGGGGTGGATTACATGCAAGGTTATCTGGTGGGTAAACCGGAGCCGTTAAAGACACTACTTGAACTCCCGGGCGCCTGAAACTGAACGGCTGCCGGAGAAAAAAGCCCTCTGCGCATCAGATGCCAGAGGGCTTTTTTATTGCAGCGAAACGGTTAGTTTTCCGCAATGCCGTCTTCTTCCTCCAGCATCAGTTTCCAGCCTGTTACGTCATCCCAGTAACTTTGCTCTTTTTCGAAATCCAGCTGAACCAGGTTATTCTGCGCCAGATATCCGGCCGGGAAACGCAGCGTCCAGTGATTATCATCGGTGGATAACCGCAGGGATTCAGGCGTTGTCGTCGACTGACGCTGGTTATTGAGCAATGCGCCTAAGCGCAGAAGCTGAATCAGCGGAATGTAGTGCTTCTTCTTGAACAAATTCAGGCGCGGCAGTTCTTCCAGCTTGATGGCTTTGCGGTGGAAACGTACCAGTGTGGCCAGCAGCGTTTGCTGTTCCTGGTTGAACCCCGGCAAGTTAGTATTTTGCAAAATATACGAGGAATG
Organism: Rahnella sp. RFA10(1/100); assembly: GCF_004195115.1. Taxonomy (NCBI): domain Bacteria; kingdom Pseudomonadati; phylum Pseudomonadota; class Gammaproteobacteria; order Enterobacterales; family Yersiniaceae; genus Rahnella; species Rahnella sp. RFA10(1/100). The sequence continues at coordinate 41,757 of NZ_SEWR01000014.1, read as the reverse complement.
ACGGTGCATGCCGGTGTGGTTAATACTCAGGCCGACCTCATGCAACATGGCGCTGAATTTCAACAGTGATTCCAGCTGCGGCTGCACCAGCTTGGTATTTTGCGCCAGCCATTGTGCATACAATTGCTCGGTCGTATCCAGCACGCGGCGAGCCTGTTCCCGGTCAATGTTATAATGCTCAGCCAGGCTTTTCGCGGTACGGGTACGGATATCCTGATGACGGAAGCGGCCTTCCATTTCATACAGCACTCCTTCACGCAGCGCACCGTCCGAAAGACGCAGCTCTTTGACCGCCAGCGCATCAAATACGCCGCGCAGAATGGCCAGACCCGGTACAAAAACCGATTGCCTGTCTTCCGATAAACCCGGTAAATCCAGTGCGCTGAAATGCTTGAAGTTCAGTACTGCTTCGGTCAGCATTTCCAGCCGTTCAGGGGTAATTAAGCCGTCTTTCTCGCCCATGGCGACCAGGACTTCATGTGCTGCTTTAATACTGCCGGATGCACCCAAAGCATACTGCCAGCCTTGCAGCCTGTATTGCCACGCCAGAGTTTCCAGCTTTTGCGCGGCGGCAAGCTGCGCACGTTTGAAATTACTGCGACTGATTTCGCCATTGGGGAAAAACATCTGCGCAAAACTGACGCAGCCCATACGGCGGCTTTCGGCCAGCAATGGCTCGAAATCTTCCCCGATGACCAGTTCTGTTGAACCGCCACCGATATCGACTACCAGCTTGCGGCCTTTTTCAGGCTGGGTATGTTCAACACCCATAAAAATAAGTCGTGCCTCCTCCTGCCCGGAAATAATTTCAATCGGGTAGGGGATGACTTCTTTGGCGCGCTTGAGAAACTCCTCGGCATTCACTGCCTGACGCAGCGTATGCGTGCCGACGATAGTGACGTTATTTTCCGCAAACCCCTGCAGGCGTTCGGCGAATAAAGCCAGGCAATCCAGCCCGCGTTGAATGGCTTCTTCACTGAGCACATTTTTAGCGTCGAGGCCATCGGCCAGATGAACGCGTTGTTTCAGGCGTCCGAGGACCTGTAGCGCGCCGTTGACGACGCGGGCAATGACCATATGGAAACTGTTCGACCCGAGATCGATGGCCGCAATTTCCTGTGGTTTAGCATTCAGTGGGCTGCTTTTAAGGGGCATAATGGTATAACGCTCCAGGGGTTCAGGCTTGCTGACTTTGTTGTTCCAGCTCTTTGAGATATTCATAAATCGCCAGTTGCGCACGAACTTTGCGGCGATTTCCGCGTGGAACATACCGGTTGCTCAGTTCTTTATCAATCACTCTGGCTTTTACTGTGTCACTAAACAGCAGTTCAAGGATATCCAGAACGCGCTGTTTCAGACGCGGATCGAGCAGGGCAACGGCCACTTCAATACGGTAATCAATATTACGTGTCATCCAGTCGGCAGAAGACAGGAAGACTTTAGTCTCGCCGCCGTTTTCAAAGACATACACGCGATCGTGTTCCAGATAACGGTCAATGATACTGGTGACCTGAATATTTTCACTAAAACCAGGCAAATTCGGTACCAGTGAGCACATGCCGCGGATCAGCAGACGGATTTTCACCCCGACGTTTGACGCCACGTAGAGACGGTCAATCAGCCCTTTATCCACCAGATTGTTGATTTTCAGCGTAATACCGCCGGTACCCCCTGCCTGCACGTTGGCAATTTCACGGTCAATCAAACGGTAAAGCATGTCGCGTGAGTTTTGCGGTGACACCATCAGATGCTCGAACGACACCGGGCGGTACGGGTTTTCAATAAAGTTGAAGACACGTCGGACTTCGTTGGTGATCCTCGCATCGGCGGTGAGCAGTGAATAGTCGGTATAAAGCCGCGCTGTTTTCTCGTTAAAATTACCGGTCCCGATATGAGCATAGCGGACAATTTCATCGCCTTCCCGGCGGGAAATAAGAAAGAGTTTTGCGTGAATTTTCAGACCCGGCGCAGAGAAAATAACGTGCACACCGGCTTCCGTCAGGCGTTTCGCCCAGTGAATATTCGCTTCTTCATCAAAGCGCGCCTGCAGTTCGACGACCACCGTGACTTTCTTACCGTTGTGGGCGGCGTGGATCATCGATTCGATGATGCGGGAATCTTTCGCCACGCGGTAGATATTGATTTTTATCGACAGCACGTTCGGATCGAAAGATGCCTGACGCAACAGTTCCAGTACATGCTCAAACGTGTGATACGGATAATACAGCAGTACGTCTTGTTCACGGATCGCCGCAAAGCCGTTGCGGAATTTGTCGAACCACAAATGGCGCAGACGGGGGAGCGGACGGTTCACCAGATTGGCTTTGCCAACATTCGGGAAACCAATGAAATCTTTGAAATTATGGTAACGGCCACCGGCGATCACCGAATCATAATTGGAGATACCGAGTTTACCGCGCAGCAGCTCCACCATTTCATCCGGCATATCGCGCTGGTAAACGAAACGTACCGGTTCGGCGGTCAGACGCTGTTTCAGACTCGATGACATCAGCTCCAGCAGGCTCGATTCCATTTCCGTGACCAGATCATATTCAGCATCGCGGGTCATTTTCATTGAGTACGCATTCAGCGCATCGTAATCGAAGAAGCCTTTAAAAATATCATCCAGACAATAACGCAGAATGTTATCCAGCAGAATCATTGGCTTACGGCGGCGTGGTGCTTCCGGTGGCAAGTTAACGAAACGCGGCACTTTATCGGACGGAATTTCGAGCAGCGCGTAGTGGATCTCTTCGCCGCGGATAATTTCAACCGCCAGATAGGTGTAATCGTCTTTAAGGAATTGCACCAGGTTGGTGTCGTGATTAATCAGAATCGGTGTGATGTACTGGCGCAGATGATGTTTGAAATACTGGCGCAGCCAGGCTTGCTGGTTTTCGGAAACCTGACGTTCGTTAATAAGGAAAATTTGATTACGCGCCATTTCCAGAAGCAAGTCGTTGTAAAGGCTGTCGAACTCCTGATCAATGCGCAGCACCTTGGCCTGGATTTTTTTCAGTAAATGGCGGGACGCGCCCAGAAAACCTTGTTCTTCGCTGATGAGGATCCGTCTTTTTAAATCGGCGAAACGAACTTTATAAAATTCATCCAGGTTATTGGAATAGATCCCTAAAAAACGCATCCGTTCGATCAGGGGATTGCTTTTGTCAGCCGCTTCTTGCAACACGCGCTCATTGAAGGACAGCCAGCTTAGTTCTTTCTCGATATAAAGCTTTTCCTGACCCATTTTCACTCCGTTCATTTAGCTTGCAACCTGGCCCATACAGGCAAATTTGCCTGAAAACACCGCAATATAGCTCAACATATTCTTCGTGTTGCCCGCTTTTTAAGCGGCCAGCGCAGCAGGAAGCCATCTGTGAGAGGGGCCTAGTGTCTACTATCAATATTGCGAAAGATTGACAGGAAAGTCCAACATAACAAAGGATGATTTCAGAAGAGTTTATAGCAGGGGAATTATTGCGAGAAAAAGGAGGACAAAGCCTTACATGTGAAGGAGTTCGTCTACCCTGACCGATACGCTTCATACTTCAGATCGCAGGTGCGTTGGCTCCGTTTGCTCACCCGCACCACTGACTTAAATCAGTGGTGCGGGATTCACCCACTTGCCGCCTTCCTGCGAACCGAATTATTTTGGGTATAAATATTGAATAATTTTTACCGCGATAAATTAAATCGCGCTGGCACCCACCAGAGATTCAGGTTTGACCTGAGCAGGCTTGGTTTTGTATTTCGCCAGGAACTGAGGCTGGAAAATACACATGCGGATGGCGCTGCGATATTCGCCGTTCACAAAAAATTCCTGTTTCAGTTCCCCTTCAAGCTCGAACCCTAATTTGCTGTAAATATGGATCGCCTTTTTGTTTTCTTTATCCACAATTAAATACAGTTTGTAGAGGTTCAACACGGAGAAGGCATAATCCATCGCCAGACGGACGGCATCACCGGCAAAGCCTTTGCCCTGATGCTGCGGGTCAATAATGATCTGAAACTCCGCGCGGCGGTGAATATGATTAATTTCCACCAATTCGACCAGGCCGACCGGTCCGCTTTCGAATTCGATAATAAAGCGGCGCTCGCTTTGGTCATGGATATGCTTGTTATACAAATCGGTCAGTTCGACGAAAGCCTCGTAAGGTTCTTCAAACCAGTAACGCATGATGCTGGCGTTATTATCAAGACGATGAACAAACGACAGGTCGTCCTTTTCCAGTGGACGTAATCTGACGCTGTTATGGCTAAACATGGGGTGTTCCTCAACTATACAAGCCGTTTTATGAGGGTAACCTTCGTAAATATAAAATCTGAAACAAACGTGGTTCAGATGAAGGTCGGCGCACAAACGACGTTTAAACGTGCACCGGGACGGGCATTATATCGGGCGAAATGTAAACAAATGTCAAATAACGGAAAATAAAAAACCGGCACGTGGCCGGTTTATAGTGAAATCGTGATGCAATGGCAGATTAATCTTCCGCGTATCCACGTTCAGAAAGTGGATGGTTATCCAGCAGTGCCTGGCCGTTTTGCAGCGACAAACGTCCCTCAACAAACCAACTGACCACCAGCGGATAAATGCTGTGTTCCTGCGTTTGCACGCGGGCGATCAGATCTTCTTCGGTATCCTCAGTAAACACCGGTACCTTAGCCTGTAAAATTACCGGACCCCCGTCGAGTTCTTCAGTCACGAAATGCACGGATGTCCCGTGTTCGGCATCCTGATTTTCAATGGCCTGACGGTGTGTATGCAGACCCGGATATTTTGGCAGCAGGGAAGGGTGAATGTTGATCATGCGACCGGCAAAGCGCCGGACGAATTCAGCGGTCAGAATACGCATATAACCGGCAAGTACCACCAGATCAGGCTGGTAACTTTGGATAGCATCGGCCAGCGCAACGTCAAACGCCGCACGGTCTTCATAGGCTTTAACATCCAGCGCATGCGCGGGAATATTGGCTGAACGGGCTCTTTCAAGCCCGTATGCCGCTGCTTTATTGCTGAAGACCGCACAAAGCGTTGCATTGATTCGTCCCTGCTGGCAGGCATCGATCAGGGCCTGTAAATTGCTTCCCTCGCCCGATACCAGAACCACAATCCTTTTCATTTTCCTACCCGTCATCAGTCAGTTGTTTTACTGGTTTTATTCAATAATCACGCGTTCAGCGGCATCAGAGGCTTTAATGTAGCCAATTTTCCACGCTTTTTCGCCGTTATCGTTCAGTAATGCAATCGCCTGATCGGCCAGTTCTGCAGGAAGTGCCACCAGCATGCCGACACCACAGTTAAAGGTGCGGTACATTTCATGACGGCTGACGTTACCGGCGGTTTGCAACCAGGTAAAGACATCCGGCCACTGCCAGCTTGATTCATCGATAATCACCTGCGTGTTGTCCGGCAATACGCGGGGGATATTTTCCCAGAAGCCGCCACCGGTCAGATGGACGATGCCGTGAACATCCACGTTTTCGATCAGGTTCAGGATCGATTTCACGTAAATTTTGGTCGGTGCGAGCAAATGATCAGCCAGCGGTTTGCCTGCCAGATCGGTGGTTTCCGGGTCGGTCTTGCTGACTTCCAGAATTTTGCGCACCAGAGAATAACCGTTAGAATGCGGGCCACTGGCGGCCAGACCAATCAGCACATCCCCGTCAGCCACTTTGCTGCCGTCGATGATTTCTGATTTTTCCACCACGCCCACGCAGAAGCCTGCCACGTCGTAATCTTCGCCGTGATACATGCCCGGCATTTCAGCGGTTTCACCGCCAACTAACGCACAGCCAGACTGTTTACAGCCTTCTGCGATACCCGTGATCACGCTGGCAGCCGTATCGACGTCCAGTTTGCCAGTAGCGTAATAATCGAGGAAGAACAGGGGTTCGGCGCCCTGAACGATCAAATCGTTGACGCACATCGCGACCAGGTCGATACCGATAGTATCGTGGCGTTTCAAATCCATCGCCAGACGCAGCTTGGTGCCAACGCCGTCGGTACCCGATACCAGCACGGGTTCACGATATTTTTGCGGCAGCGCGCAGAGGGCACCAAAACCGCCCAGTCCACCCATGACTTCAGGGCGGCGAGTCTGTTTTACTACACCTTTAATGCGGTCTACCAATGCGTTACCGGCATCGATATCTACGCCTGCGTCTTTATAGCTGAGAGAGGTTTTGTCGGTCACTGCGAAGTCCCCACGGCGGTTTGGGTTGGTGGTTGAAGAATAAAGCGGGGCAATTCTAACAGTGGAAGCAAACGTTTGCGAGCGCCTTATTCAGAGTCACTATCTATACTTAAAAATACAACACTTAGCCGAAGTCATTGGAGTTGCAGCAAGACAGCAAACGAGCGAATCCCGATGAGCTGACTTGAGTCAGTGATTCGGGTGAGAGAGAGCAGCTAACGCAGCTGCGGCTTCAATGAAGCAGGGTAAGTTGATCCAGATCAGGCTATTTGGTATGGCGTTCAAAAAAAATGGCGTTATAATCTCGCGATTTTTTTTTGCAGCTCAACCACCTTAGGAGAATAAATAATGAAGATCGTCGAGGTGAAACACCCGCTGGTGAAACACAAGCTGGGCCTGATGCGTGAAAATGACATCAGCACGAAACGTTTTCGCGAACTGGCTTCTGAGGTGGGGAGTCTGCTGACGTATGAAGCGACTGCCGATTTAGAAACTGAAAAAGTGACGATTGAAGGCTGGAATGGCCCGGTCGAAATTGATCAAATCAAAGGCAAGAAAATTACCGTAGTGCCTATCCTGCGTGCCGGTCTGGGCATGATGGAAGGCGTACTGGAGCACGTTCCAAGCGCGCGTATCAGCGTAGTCGGCGTATACCGTGATGAAGAAACCCTGAAACCTGTGCCGTATTTCCAGAAGCTGGTTTCTAACATTGAAGAACGTCTGGCTCTGGTGGTTGATCCGATGCTGGCGACCGGGGGGTCTATGATTGCGACCATCGACCTGCTGAAAAAAGCTGGCTGCCAGAGTATTAAAGTCCTGGTGCTGGTTGCCGCGCCGGAAGGGATCGCCGCTCTGGAAGCTGCACACCCGGACGTTGAGCTGTACACCGCCTCGGTGGATCAGGGGCTCAATGATAAAGGCTACATCATCCCGGGGCTCGGTGATGCGGGCGACAAGATATTTGGTACGAAATAAGTTATTAGCCGACTGAGAAGTCGGCTTTTTTTTGCTCGTCATACTTCAGGCTGCGGATGCGTGGCTGTGCCTGTTCACCCTGAGCGCATAATTATCTGTGTCTCCGGGGCTTACGGGTTGGCCGCCTTTCTGCAACCCGAATTATGCAGAGCAAAAGGTTCTGTTTAACACAACATCACAAACACCTTTGAGAGGATCACATTCATGACCCGTCGTGTCATCGGGGTAAGCGAACGTCCGCCATTGCTGCAGACGATTCCCCTGAGTTTCCAGCATCTGTTTGCCATGTTTGGTGCCACCGTTCTGGTGCCTATTCTGTTCAAGATCAACCCGGCAACAGTGCTGCTGTTCAATGGCATAGGGACTTTGCTGTATTTATTTGTCTGTAAAGGGAAGATACCCGCCTACCTCGGCTCAAGTTTTGCGTTTATTTCTCCGGTGCTGTTGCTGTTGCCGATGGGGTATGAAGTGGCGCTGGGCGGCTTTATTGCCTGTGGTCTGTTGTTTTGTCTGGTGGCGCTGATTGTTAAGAAAGCCGGGATTGGCTGGATTAACGTGATGTTCCCTCCGGCGGCAATGGGCGCAATTGTAGCCGTTATCGGGCTGGAGCTGGCGGGCGTGGCGGCGAACATGGCGGGGTTGCTGCCTGCTGATGGCGCTGCGGTGGATTCCACCACCATTACCATTTCGCTGGTGACGCTGGCCGTGACTATTCTCGGTTCCGTATTGTTCCGCGGCTTCCTGGCGATTATCCCGATCCTGATTGGCGTGCTGGTGGGTTATGCGCTGTCGTTCTTCATGGGCGTGGTGAATGTTTCTGCCATTGAAAACGCGCACTGGTTCGCGCTGCCAACCTTCTATACGCCACGTTTTGAATGGGTCGCTATCCTCACGATCCTGCCTGCGGCGCTGGTTGTTATTGCCGAACACGTCGGGCATCTGGTTGTGACGGCAAACATTGTGAAGAAAGATTTGCTGCGTGATCCGGGCCTGCACCGTTCGATGCTGGCTAATGGCCTGTCGACCGTGTTATCCGGTTTTTTTGGTTCAACGCCAAACACCACGTATGGTGAAAATATCGGCGTCATGGCCATCACCAAGGTCTACAGTACCTGGGTGATCGGCGGCGCGGCTATCCTCGCCATTCTGCTTTCCTGTATCGGCAAACTGGCGGCGGCAATCCAGGCCGTTCCGGTGCCCGTGATGGGGGGCGTTTCTTTGCTGCTGTACGGCGTGATTGGCGCATCCGGTATCCGCGTGCTGATTGAATCGAAGGTTGATTACAACAAAGCACAGAATCTGATCCTGACGGCGGTGATCCTGATTATCGGTGTCAGCGGCGCGAAGATCCACATTGGTGCAGCAGAGCTGAAAGGTATGGCGCTGGCAACGATCGTGGGCATTTTCCTGAGTCTGTTGTTCAAAGTGATCGAGATTTTCCGTGGTGAAGAACAGATCATTGATGTTGATGATGAGCGGGAAAATCCGCCGGTCTGATCCGGGCGTTTTTAAGTCAATCCCTGGCCGGCGGGCACATAACCCGCCGGTCGGGTGCTCGGATCGCAAGCGGTTGCACCGGGCACAGTTCATTTCACCGCGGATCCTTGCTAGAATTCGGCAGTTCTTTTTTTTGACGTGACAACATCTGCGGTCATCATGCCGCTTTGGTTGAGGTGCTTCTGAATACGCCGGCACAGCTTTCCCTGCCACTTTATCTTCCCGATGATGAAACCTTTGCCAGTTTTTATCCGGGGGAAAACCCTTCTCTGCTTTCTGCCATTCAGAGCGCATTGCATCAGGAACACGGCACCTATATTTATTTCTGGTCACGCGAAGGCGGTGGCCGCAGCCATTTGCTGCATGCGGCTTGTGCTGAATTATCACAACGCGGTGAAGCGGTCGGTTATGTGCCGCTGGATAAACGCGCTTATTTTGTGCCTGAAGTCCTGGACGGTATGGAACATCTGGCGCTGGTTTGTATCGACAATATTGAAGGCATTGCCGGTGATGATGAATGGGAGGCGGCTGTTTTTCATCTCTATAACCGCATTCTTGAAACCGGTCGTACGCGCCTGTTTATTACCGGCGATCGTCCTCCGCGTCAGCTGAATCTCAGCCTGCCGGATCTGGCCTCCCGTCTGGACTGGGGACAAATCTACAAACTTCAGCCGCTTTCCGATGAAGAAAAGCTTCAGGCATTGCAGTTGCGCGCTAAACTGCGCGGCTTTGAACTGCCGGAAGACGTGGGCCGTTTTCTGCTTAAGCGTCTCGACCGGGAAATGCGTACGCTGTTTATGACCCTTGATCAGCTCGATCGCGCTTCTATTACGGCGCAGCGGAAATTGACAATCCCGTTTGTGAAAGAAATTCTCGGGCTGTAACGGGAAGGAATGTCCGGGTTCGTTAGCTGAACCCGAACGGAAAGCGGGGGGTTATAAAATCTCTTTCACCTGCTCCGGCGGACGCCCTAAACGCGCCTTGCCGTTGGCTACCACAATCGGACGTTCAATCAGCCGCGGGTGATCAGCCATTGCCTGTAAAAGCGCGTCCTCGCTCAGATGAGCATCCTTCAGATTCATGTCCTTGTAAATTTGCTCGCCCTTACGCATCAGTTCGCGTGCTGAGCTAAAGCCCAGCAGCCCGAGCAGTTCCTTAAGCTTATCCACAGACGGCTGCGTTTCCAGATATAAAATCACTTCCGGTTCAATGCCTTCTGCTTCCAGCAATTTCAGGGTTTCGCGGCTCTTTGAACATGCCGGATTATGATAGATTGCGACATCGTGTTGCATAAGATTTCCTCCATTCTGGCCCTGGGATCAGCCTTTCTGATACTGACGGAACCGTTGCTGTAACTGACGAAGCTGATCGATTCGTGCATCGTAACGGGCCTGTTCCAGACTGCCTAATTTTTGTAATGCGCTGGCATTGCTCAGCATCTCAATCGCCTGATCCAGACGTCCGACTAACGCCATGCTTTCTGCCCGGGCAGCCAGTTCTTGCGCACGCAGTCCTTGTGCCGCAGCGGCCTGAGACAACAAATCCCAGCCATTCGGATCGCCCGGATAATTAAAAGTATAGCGGTTGAGAATTTTCATGGCATTGGCGGGTTTGGCGCCCTCAAGATAGGCGTTGGCCAGGTTGAGTTGCAGCACGGCGTTGGAACTACTGGCCGCACCGGCCTGTTCCAGACGCGCAATCGCCTGCGGTGCACGTTTGCTGTCGATATCATTATCGGTGGCTAAATCCAGCAACCATTCATTGCCCGGATACTGTATCAGCAACTGATCCAGTAAGGTCCGTGCCTGATCATTCTTCTTGGCTTTGTAAAATTGCAATGCACGGCCATATTTTGCCGCCAGTTGTTCACGGATATTGCCGTTACTCAGTTTTTGCAGATAGTCATCTGACAACGGGAAACTCTCGGAACCGTACATGCCCAAAATGCGCACTTTTGCCATCAGATAATCTTGTGAGGATTGCACAATCGGGTGCGGCATCTGGTTGGCGCGGTTACGGATATCGGCCAGGCGGCTGTCGGGGAGGGGGTGAGTCAGCAGCATTTCCGGCGGACGGGTCGAGTAACTTGCCTGATCCGCCAGTTTTTGCAGGAAGGCTGGCATAGCCTGCGGATCAAAACCGGAACGCTGTAAGACCTGAATGCCGATACGGTCAGCTTCCTGCTCATTGCCCTGCGTGAAACTGATCATGCCCTGTTGCGTGCCGGCCAGGGTACCGGTCAGTGCCGCCATGCCCATTTGCGGGCTGGCCATCGCCAGAAGAATCGACCCCAGCGCGCCCACCCAGGTGAGCGGGGCGTTACGTTGCTGGTCTTCCATCGCACGCGCCAGATGGCGCTGGGTTACGTGGGAAATTTCGTGCGCCATGACGGAGGCCAGCTGGCTCTCGTTATCGGTGTAGCGGAACAGCGAAGAGTGAAGCACAACATTGCCGCCAAAAAAGGCAAAGGCGTTCAGCTCATCGTTATTAACGATGAAAAAATGGAACGGGGTGCGTACGGAATAGGCATGCGCCACCAGCCGTTGCCCCAGTTCGTTGATGTACTGATTGAGCAGCGGATCGTTAATCAGCGGCGTGCTGGCGCGCATCTGACGGACATAAAAATCGCCCATCTGTAATTCCTGATTAATACTGAGCGTGCCGCCTGCGGTAGTGCCGATGTCCGGTAACTGGTCGCTCACCGGCGGGGCTAAGGGCGAGTTAATGCTTTTTGCGGGACCCGCGGGAGTTGACCAGAATGAACTGTCATCTGCACCGGCGGGCAGTATGGAACCCGCGAGCAGGCTACCCAGACACAGGGCAATCACTCTTTTTTTCAACCGCATAACCATAAACATTTGCTTCCCAATAAGTTAACCGCGATACCGATGAGCTTTACGAGCCTTTCTTTCGCGAACAGTCAGCCAGACTGTTATTTTCTTGCGCTTTTCTCTGCGCCGGTCTCTATAGTAGCTATCCGCGTGAGAGTTTAAAACACTCCGAAGCTACAGTTGTGTGACAACGAACTTTTTAAATAGTTACTTGTGTCTGAGCGCGCAGGGAACGAACAGCGCGCATATGCCGGACCCGAAATTACAGGAGCGTTTTCTTGATGTTGGATATGTTATTACAGTGGTATCGCCGTCGCTTTACGGATCCGCAGGCTATCGCACTGCTGGCTATTCTGGTCGCAGGTTTCTGCATTCTCTATTTCCTCAATGGCATCCTGGCGCCGCTTCTGGTGGCGATGGTGCTCGCCTATTTGCTGGAGTGGCCGACAGTGCGTCTGCAACATGTCGGGCTTTCCCGCACGCTGTCGGTGAGCGTGGTGCTGATTATTTTCGCCGGTATTTTACTGCTCGGTATGTTTGTCATTGCGCCGGTGACCTGGCAGCAGGGCGTGAACCTGATGACTGATTTACCGAGCATGCTGAACCGCTTCTATGATTTCGCCGCGACATTGCCGAAACGTTATCCTGCGCTGGTGGATGCGGGCATCATCGACATGATGGCAGAAAATATGCGCAGCAAATTATCCGGTCTGGGTGAATCAGTGGTGAAATATTCACTGGCCTCGCTGGTCGGTTTACTGACGCTGGCGATTTACCTGATTCTGGTACCGATGATGGTCTTCTTCCTGCTTAAAGATAAAGAGCAGATGCTGAATGCCGTGCGTCGCATACTGCCACGCGATCGTGGACTGGCCGGACAGGTCTGGGTGGAGATGAATCAGCAGGTCACCAACTATATCCGCGGCAAAGTGCTCGAGATGATTATCGTCGGTGTGGCCACTTATCTGGTGTTTTGGGTGATGGATCTGCATTATTCGCTGCTGCTGGCGGTGCTGGTCGGTGTATCGGTTCTGATTCCGTATATCGGCGCGATGCTGGTGACCATTCCGGTGGTCATTGTCGCGATGTTCCAGTGGGGACTGGGCGCGGATTTCTGGACGCTTTTTGTCGCCTATCTGGTGGTACAGGGTCTGGACGGGAATGTGATTGTGCCGTTGTTGTTCTCGGAAGCGGTGAATCTGCATCCGCTGGTGATTATTCTTTCTGTCGTGGTGTTTGGCGGATTGTGGGGATTCTGGGGCGTGTTCTTTGCAATACCGCTGGCGACGCTGGTCAAAGCAGTGGTTCACGTCTGGCCGGATGAATCACTGAACGAAACCCGGTGATTTATTCTGCTGAGCGTATTCAATAAAAAAAAGCGCGTCTGCGCTTTTTTTGTATCCACACTCTGACCGTTTCGGTTATTTACCGTTCAGGTAGGCCATCACGATGTCATGGTGATTAGTGGTTTTGAAATCGTCGAACACTTTCTCGACTTTGCCATTGCCATCGAGCAGGAAGCTGATGCGATGAATGCCATCGTAGGTTTTACCCATAAAGGATTTTTCACCCCAGACGCCAAACTGTTCACAGACCTGATGATCTTCATCGGACAGCAAAGTGAAGTTCAGCAGTTCTTTCTCAGCAAAACGCGACAGCTTTTCCGGCTTATCGGTGCTGATCCCCAGCACTTCAACGCCGGCACTTTTTAACTGATCCATGTTATCGCGCAGTCCGCAGGCTTGTACGGTACAACCCGGGGTCATGGCTTTAGGATAGAAATAGACCAGGACTTTCTGTCCCTGGAAGTCGGCCAGATTAATTTGTTCACCGTCTTGGTCGGGCAAACTAAATTGCGGCGCAGGGTCACCGGCTTTCAGTGGGCTCATTGTCTTTCTCCATATCTCTTAGCGATTGCTGCAGTTTATCTTCATTCTCAGAATAACTAACGACATTAATACTGCCTTGCGCTTTCAGTTCTGTACATAGCTGATGAAACGCCTGCTCAATAATTGCCGCATCAGTGTTGGCTGCGCTGTGCGCCGTAATTTGAATCGATAACTGCGCCGGTGTGTTGGCATCTGCCGGGCGGGTTTTGGAGGCAAGTTCGGCGATATTCATCTGATGCGTATCGAACAAATCGGTAAAACGCTCGATCAGATGCGCTGAGTCTTTCACTTCCACTTTCACCCAAACCGTAGCAGGCATGGGCGGACGTTCATGTGCGCTGGTTCGCTTCATCACGATTAATAATTCCAGCTCTGCGCCTTTTTGCGGCAGGGTGGATTCAATCAGCGTAATCGCATTCCAGCTACCGGAAAGCAACATGATAAACGTAAACTCATCACCGAGCATCGCAAGACGGCTGTCTTCAATATTACAGCCGCAGCTGCTGACCTGGCGGGTTATGGTGTTGACGATGCCCGGGCGATCAGCACCTAACGCGGTGATCACGAGATAATGTTGTTGTGGCTGCGGCAAAATAGGTCTTCCTGTCGTGCTTGGGAGTATTCCCAAGGTAAACATAAAAAAAACCGCCGGACAAGCGGTTACCGCTCGTTGATTGCTTGCTTTTGCAGTGGTGTCAAAAGTACCATGAGTGACCTGTTTGTGGAGGGGAAGGTCAATGTTTACGGGAAGTATTGTTGCACTGGTTACGCCGATGGACACCAAAGGTGCTGTCGATCGCGCGAGTCTGAAAAAACTGATTGATTATCATGTGTCCAGTGGTACTGCGGCGATCGTTTCCGTTGGCACGACCGGCGAGTCGGCCACGTTGAGCCATGAAGAGCACGGTGACGTGGTCTTACAGACGCTGGAACTGGCTGATGGACGCATTCCTGTTATCGCAGGCACCGGCGCAAACGCGACCGCTGAAGCGATTTCTCTTACGCAACGTTTTGAAAAAAGTGGCGTTGTTGGTTGTCTGACTGTCACCCCTTATTACAACCGTCCGACGCAGGAAGGTCTGTATCAGCACTTCAAGGCCATCGCTGAAAATACCTCTCTGCCGCAAATTCTCTACAACGTGCCGTCACGTACCGGCTGCGATATGTTGCCGCAGACCATCGCGCGTTTAGCAAAATTGAAGAATATTGTTGCTGTTAAAGAAGCAACAGGGAACTTAAGTCGCGTTAGTCAGATCCAAGTGCTGGTTGATGATGAAGATTTCATTCTGCTGAGCGGCGATGACGCCAGCGGTCTGGACTTTATGCAACTCGGTGGTAAGGGTGTTATTTCCGTCACGGCTAACGTAGCTGCCCGTGAGATGGCCCAACTTTGTGAGCTGGCTGCGCTTGGCAACTTTGCCGAAGCGCGTCGCCTGAATCAGCGCCTGATGCCTTTGCATCAGAATTTGTTTGTAGAAGCAAACCCAATCCCGGTGAAATGGGCCTGTAAGGCACTGGGTTTGATGGCAACCGATACGATGCGTCTGCCTATGACGCCGTTAACAGATGCTGCCCGTCCGGTCGTGGAAGAAGCATTAAAAAGCGCCGGTTTGCTGTAACTCTTAGGAAGATTTGATGGCCTCTTTATTTGACAAGAACAGTTTCCAGATGACCCGTTTGCAGAAAACGGCGGTAGCGAAAGTGGTCGGGGTTTCCCTGATCATGTTGCTGGCCGCCTGTTCAAGTGATCAACGTTACAAACGCCAGGTCAGTGGTGATGAGTCCTACCTGGATGCGGCAGGGCTGCATGAGCTCAAAGCGCCGACCGGCATGATTTTGCCAGTGCAGAACGGAACGTACGAAATTCAGCCCGGTGCAATGCAAGGCGCGGTAGGTAAGCAGCTTGACATCCGTCCTCCTTCCCAGCCACTGGCGCTGCTGAATGGTTCTCAGACGCAGTTTTCTGGTGACAGCAGTACCGTATTGTTGGAAAACACCGCACAGAACCGTGACCTGTGGAATAACGTCGTGAAAGCCGTTGAGCAAAATAACTTCAAAATTGCCAACCGTGATGACGCTAACCAGACGCTCACCACTGATTTCATTGACTGGAATCGTGCGGATGAAGACTTCCAGTATCAGGGACGTTATCAGGTTAGCGTGAAACAGCAGAGCTACCAGTTAGCGCTGACGGTGAAAACGCTTGAGCTGAAACAACAGGATAAAGCTGTGACGTCTTCCGCTGAAATCCAGCGTTATAACAGCCAGATGATGAACTCCATCACGGCGAGTCTGGATAAAGTGCAGCAGGATACGCAGGCGCGTCTCGACAACCGTCGTGTTGGTGAGATTGACGTTCAGAGCGGCGCAGATGATACCGGCCTGCCGGTGCTGATTGTCCGTGAGAACTACGGCGTTGTGTGGGATCGTCTGCCAAATGCCCTGGCAAAAGCTGGCATGAAAGTGACCGACAGCAGCCGTCCGCAAGGCACATTGTCTGTGACCTACAAACCGCTGAATGACGATGCATGGCAGACACTGGGTGCGAAAGATCCGGGCCTGACTTCCGGTGATTACAAACTTCAGGTTGGCGATCTGGACAACCGCAGCAGCTTGCAGTTCCTTGATCCGAAAGGTCATGCTCTCAGCCAGTCGCAGAACGATGCGATGGTGGCGGTCATGCAGGCCGCGTTTAGCCAGAGCAGCGCAAAATAATACCAAGGGGCTCCGGCCCCTTTTTACATCTGTTTTTTCCACTGGAGTAAGTAAAGATGCAAAAGTTAGCTGAGTTGTATCGCGGCAAGGCGAAAACCGTCTACACCACCGAAAACCCGGACCTTCTGGTACTGGAGTTCCGTAACGATACGTCAGCACTGGATGGTCAGCGTATTGAGCAGTTCGACCGTAAAGGCATGGTTAACAACAAATTTAACCATTTCATCATGGCTAAGCTGGAAGAAGCCGGTATTCCAACCCAAATGGAACGCCTGCTGTCTGACACCGAAGTGCTGGTGAAAAAACTGGATATGGTCCCGGTTGAATGCGTTATCCGTAACCGTGCTGCAGGTTCGCTGGTAAAACGTCTGGGCATTGAAGAAGGTCTGGAACTGAATCCGCCGTTGTTCGATTTGTTCCTCAAAAATGACGCCATGCATGACCCGATGGTCAACGAATCGTATTGCAAGACGTTTGGCTGGGTGAATGAAGAAAACCTCGCACGCATGAAAGAGCTGAGCTACAAAGCCAACGACGTGCTGAGCAAACTGTTTGATGACGCCGGTCTGATCCTGGTCGACTTCAAACTGGAATTCGGTCTGTTCAACGGTGAAGTGGTGCTCGGTGATGAGTTTTCTCCTGATGGCAGCCGCCTGTGGGATAAAGAAACCCTGAACAAAATGGACAAAGACCGTTACCGCCAGAGTCTGGGTGGCCTGATCGAAGCTTACGAAGAAGTCGCTCACCGTATCGGTGTGAAACTGGACTAAGCTGCGCATTATTTTTTTAGCCAGGCTGCGCAATCGTTTACGCAGTCTGCGCTGGCGCTAAACGGGGGGCGGATACCGCTTCCCGTTCTTTTATTTGCGTTTTATTTTTGTCTTCCTGCCCTGCTTTCTTTCATTTAATTCTGACTTCCCTAAAATTACGTCCCTTCGCGGATGGTATTAACCGCGTGTGCTGGCTAGTCTTACAAAAACAGTCTGGAGGTGATTATGCGTTGGCAAGGGCGTCGCGAAAGCGACAATGTAGAAGACAGACGCGGACAGGGAGCTAACAGCGGCGGTTTAGGTGGCGGAGGAATGCGCCTGCCGATCCGTGGCAAAAGCGGTATCGTGATCATCATCGTGGTGCTGGTCGCCGGGTATTACGGTATCGACCTGACGCCGCTGATTGATGGTGGTCAGTCCGGCGGCATGCAGCAACAAACACAATCACAATCCATCAGCCCGAAAGATGACGAGCAGGCAAAATTCACCTCGGTGATCCTTGCCTCGACAGAAGACACCTGGAAAGACATTTTCCAGAAGCAGGGCATGACTTATCGTGAGCCCAAACTGGTGATGTATCGCGGCGCGACCCGCACCGGGTGTGGTACCGGCCAGTCGGTAATGGGCCCGTTCTATTGCCCGGCGGACAGCACGGTCTATATCGACCTGTCTTTTTATCAGGAATTACAGGACAAACTCGGGGCGGGGGGCGATTTTGCACAGGGCTACGTTGTGGCGCATGAAGTCGGCCATCACGTGCAGAATCTGCTGGGCACTGAACGCAAGGTTCGCCAGTTGCAACAGGGCGCATCGCAGGCTGTGGTAAACCAGCTATCGGTAAAAATGGAATTACAGGCTGACTGTTATGCCGGTGTCTGGGGACATGCGATGCAGCAGCAAAACGTTCTCGAAGAGGGTGACCTGCAAGAAGCGCTGGATGCCGCACAGGCCATCGGCGATGACCGGTTGCAACAGCAAAGTCAGGGGCGCGTGGTGCCGGACAGCTTTACCCACGGGACTTCCCGGCAGCGTTATACCTGGTTCAAACGCGGGTTTGATACCGGTAATCCTGACCAGTGTAATACCTTTGCCAGCCGCTGATTATGTGGCAGGAAGCGCTGGTTTGCTGCTAAAAACTGTTTAATAATCAGTGACTGATCCGGAGAGGTCTGCGGATCTCTCTTTCATTTTCATGTTGACCCGCTGGGAACGCCATGGCTTTTCTCGATCCAACGCTATTGATCTTACTTGTCTTCGCCGGTCTGGGCATTATCAGCCATAACAGCGCCGTCACCATCGCCATGTTTTTCCTCCTCACGGTGCGCATCACGCCGCTGAACAGCTTTTTTCCGTGGATAGAAAAATACGGTCTGACCCTCGGTATTATTATTCTCACTATTGGGGTAATGGCACCGATTGCCAGCGGAAAAATCAGCGCCAGTACCGTTGTACATTCTTTCCTCCACTGGAAATCCATCGTTGCCATTCTGGTTGGTGTGCTGGTGTCGTGGCTGGGCGGGCGTGGCCTGACGCTGATGGGCACGCAGCCGCATCTGGTGGCTGGCCTGTTAGTAGGCACCGTGCTGGGGGTGGCGTTATTTAAAGGCGTGCCGGTCGGGCCGCTGATTGCTGCCGGTCTGTTATCGATGATTATCGGGAAAACCTGAGATGTCTGCCACTTTGCTACAGCAACAGTTGCAGCGGCTGGGCGTCCGGCGTTTGCTGGTGTTCAGTGGCGCAACGCAGTGGTGTGAGCAACAGGCGATTCTGTTTTCTGCACATAGTGTGGGTGACTGGCTCTGGCTGAGCGATTCACCGCCTGACGGCGTCACTTCCTGTCCGCCTTCAGCGGCACATACGTTGCTCGGGCAGGATATTTTTCACGGTGTGTTTGATGCGCGTTATGGTCTGAATGTCGAGGCACTGGCGGCGTTTTCAGGCACATTAAAAGCCGGAAGCTGGCTGATTCTGCTGATACCGGAATGGCATTGCTGGGCTGACACGCCGGACGCGGACAGCCTGCGCTGGAGCGAGCAACCCCGGCCAATCCCCACTCCGCGTTTTATACGTCGTTTCCGGTCTTTCCTTGAGCAAGACTCTGGCATTACGATTTGCCGGCAGGGTCAGCCTTTAACTATTGCTCCTCTGCCTGCCGCACCCGACTGGCTGCCACCCGACGGCCAGCCAACCTCTGAGCAGTCCCAGATTTTAAAACAACTGATGCAGGCCGGTTCCGGCGTGTGGGTGCTGACCGCGCCGCGCGGGCGGGGGAAATCGACACTGGCGGGAATGCTGGTCAAACACTGGCCGGGTACCTGCCGGGTAACCGCACCGGCTAAAGCCTCTGCCAGCCAGATCCTTAATCAGCAAACAGACTCTGCCCGCTTTATCGCACCTGATGCATTGCTTGCCTTATGTCGCGAAGGCGCGGTAACCGGCGTTGACTGGCTGATCATCGATGAAGCTGCCGCCATTCCGGCCCCGATGCTGTCGGAAATTATCGCGGCTTTTCCGCGCGTGTTGCTCACCACTACGGTTCAGGGGTACGAAGGCACCGGACGCGGATTCTTACTCAAATTCTGTGCGTCTTTGCCGCAGTGGCATGACCTGCGTCTGAACGCACCCATCCGCTGGTCATCATCCGACACGCTTGAGCCGTTTATCAGCGATTTATTACTGTTTGACGAGCATTTGCCGGTGGCCGGTGAGGCGCGCGGTACATCAGAAATTTTTCCGATTCATGCTGACGACTGGCTGAATGAACCGGTGCTGTTAGAGGATTTCTACGGCCTGCTGACCAGCGCACATTACCGCACGTCGCCGCTGGATCTGCGGCGTCTGCTGGATGCGCCGGGCATGACGTTCAGCGCCTCACGGCACAACAATACGCTGACCGGCGCGTTATGGCTGGTGGATGAGGGCGGCCTTAGCGCAGCGCTGGCGCAGGAAGTCTGGGCCGGAAGACGGCGTCCGCGCGGGAATCTGGTGGCGCAGTCGCTTGCCGCGCACGCGGGGTTCCCGGAGGCTGCCGTCATGCGTTCACGGCGCATCAGCCGGATTGCCGTGCACCCGTTATTCCGTCGTCAGGGGATTGCCCGTCATTTATTGTTGACGCAGAAACGGCAGGCTCAGCAGGCGGGGCTGGATTTTCTGTCGGTCAGTTTTGGTTACACCACGGAGCTGGCTGCTCTGTGGCAGCAGACCGGATTCCGGCTGGTACGCATGAGTATGCACAAAGAAGCCAGCAGCGGGTGTTATGCTGCGATGGCGATATTACCGCTGAGCGCGGCGGGGCAGGCACTGGCGGACAACGCCGTGCATCAGCTTCAGCGGGACTGGCGCTGGCTGGCACCTCAGGTGGATTTAACTCTGCCGCTCAATATCGCTGCAGATACACAACCCGATGACGCCGACTGGCGCGAGCTGAGCGGATTTGCCTTCGCCCATCGTCCGCTGGAAAGCAGTTTACCTGCGCTCAGCCGTGTTTTGCTGCACAGTGATTTGCCGCTGACGGCGTTGCGTGCGTATTTGCAGCAAGGGAAAAGCGTGGCGGACATCGTACAACACTTGCGGCTTTCCGGGCGCAAAGCGCTGGTTTCGCGCTGGCGTGAGGAAACGCAGCAGATACTGAAAGAGGCGGGTATGGGCGGATAAGCCCCCGCTTTCATTGCAATAAATGGAAAGACTCGTTCAATAAAACCCGATTTCACTGACCGGCAGGCGGCGTATAGTGAACCCATTATTCGACAACGGGAGAGAGCAATGAGCTCAGAACAGATCATCGTCCGGCAGCCGGAGGAAAGGGCTAATCAGCTGATTTTATTGTTTCATGGCGTAGGCGATAATCCGATTTCAATGGGGGAAATCGGTAAATTTTTCGCTGTTTCATTTCCGCAGGCGCAGGTGATCAGCGTCGGCAGTCCGGATATCTGTGATTTTGGCCGGGGCTTCCAGTGGTTCTCAGTTCAGGGTGTGACTGAGCAAAACCGTCAGCCGCGTGTCGATGCCGCAATGCCAGTTTTTGTGCAGATTGTGCGTGACTGGCAGCAAAAAACCGGTGTCCCGCCGGAACACACCACATTAGTCGGTTTCTCGCAGGGCACCATCATGGCGCTGGAATCAACGAAAGTAGAAGAGCATCTGGCGTCGCGTATTATCGCGTTCAGCGGACGTTTTTCAACGCTTCCGGAAAAACCGATTGCCGCCGGTACGGTCGTGCATTTCATTCATGGGGAGCAGGATCCGGTGATTAATCCGTTCCAGTCGAAAAGTGCGGCAGAACGTCTGAAATCATTAGGTTGTGAATGTACGCTCAATCTTCAGCCGGGCATGGGCCACGGGCTGGATTCGCATATGATTAATACGGCGATAGCGCATTTGAAAAACTACGAGCCGAAATCACATCAGCATTAATTTTTCGCGACTTTAATAAAAAATGCCCCCGGCTGTATCACAACCGGGGGCGTTTTTTTATGGCTGACTGAGGGTGATTATTTGCGGTTCTTACGCATGAAATCATCCATGAAGTTCGTCAGCTTTTCGGCTGCCGGCAGCGACAGGGCGTTGTAGATAGAGGCACGGATACCGCCAATCGCGCGGTGACCCGCCAGGCCGGAAAAGCCAGCTTCATGGCTCTCTGCCAGGAATTTTTTCTCCAGGTCCGCATCAGGCAATTTAAAGGCCACGTTCATAGATGAACGGTCTGCTTTGCTGCTCCAGCCATTGTAGAAGCCATTGCTATTGTCGAGCATCGCGTATAACAGTTCCGCTTTATGGCGGTTGGTCTGTTCCATATTTTCCAGACCGCCAACATCGTTGAGCAACCAGCGGGTGACCAGCAGTACAACGTAAATCGCAAACACCGGCGGCGTATTGAGGTTGGAATGGGATTCAACCTGACGACGGTAGTTCAGGAATGACGGCAATTCATCTGAAGATGCTTTCACGACGGTATCGTGCACCAGTACGATGGTGACGCCTGCCGGGCCGATGTTTTTCTGTGCGTGGGCGTAGATCACGGAAAATTTGTTCGCATCGCACGGTTTGGACAGAAAATCAGAAGACATATCGCAGACACGGGGCACATCGTCGCGGCCGAGAACGCGCTGGAACTGTAATCCTTCCACCGTTTCGTTAGAGACATAATGCAGATACGGCGCATCAGGCGAGAATGCCAGCTCTTCGTCCGCAGGCAGACGGTTAAATCCGCAGGACTCACCGCTCCACAGGACTTTTACCGGCCCTTCGCGACGCGCTTCGGTGACGACTTTACTGCTCCAGTAACCGGTATCCAGATATTCGGCGGCGTGCTTCTGACCGCGTAACAGGGTCATCGGCACCATCGAAAACTGCTGT
Organism: Rahnella sp. RFA10(1/100); assembly: GCF_004195115.1. Lineage (NCBI taxonomy): Bacteria > Pseudomonadati > Pseudomonadota > Gammaproteobacteria > Enterobacterales > Yersiniaceae > Rahnella > Rahnella sp. RFA10(1/100). The sequence continues at coordinate 19,528 of NZ_SEWR01000014.1, read as the reverse complement.
GTTGCACCGCCCTGCAGGAACAGGATATGGAAATCTTTCGATAACCCGAGCAGGGCCCGGATGTTGTTTTCTGTTTCCTGCACAATGGCGGCAAACCAGTCTGAACGGTGGCTGATACCCAGTATCGACAGCCCCACCTCCGGCACTTCTTTTATTGCAGCTTCAACCTGAGTGAGCACGGTTTCCGGCAATGCACCAGGTCCACCGGAGAAATTCAGAGCGTTACGTGAAATCATATTTATTCTTGTCCTTTAAACGCATCAGCAGAGATGTTGGTGTGCGCCAGGGCACGGGATAGCAGCAACTCGCGGCATGCTGTTTTAACTTTATTCATGTGGATTTGTTTGTGCGGGAACATCACTTCCAGATCCATCGCATGTACCACCATGGCCGGATCGATTTCAAACACCAGCAACCTGCCGTCCGGCGTTTCACTGCAATCAATGCCCAGATAATCAAGTTGCGTGGCGTCATAAATCGCTTGCAGCGCCTGTTGATGGCGCGTCGCAAATGCCCGGAAGTTGTTCAGAAATGCCGCTTCTTCTTCGCGTTTTTGAATGTCTTCGTACATGAAAGCGTTCACGTAATGCACCATCCAGTGGGATGAAATCGCCATATGACAGGCATAAGGCACGCCATCGATCAACGAAATTCGGTACTTACGGAACTGGCCGTCTTTATTGCTGTAATCAATAAACTGCGACAGGAAATAATCTTCAACCTGCACGCGGGTCAGATAGTCCGCGAGTGTTTTCTGACAGGTAATTTTTTCCAGACCGTGGCCGCCGTGCGAACCGGCAGGACGCAGGATCACCGGATAGTGGCTTTCAGGCAACGCATCGTGCAGCGTGGTTTCTCCGGCGGCGACGGCCGATAAAGTGGCAAATGTCACCGCATGCGCCTGTGCAATGGCTAAACCGGGTTTGTTTTGCAACAACCGGCTGGCAGTGTGGCGCTCAGAATTCGGGATATGTTGTGGCGCATTGATAACAGGCACCGGCCAATGTTGCGTGACATTCTCAAGTTGCTGCAACAGGAACAAATTTTCAGTGGTGGCGCTGATGCCGACCATCATTAAATCGTGCTCAGGGATCGGGGCTTCAAACGGGGCTTCTTGCGTAATGTAGTAATAAATCAGCTCGATATCGCTGTTTTCCAGCAGGCAATCCAGCGGTACGTTCGCAGAAAGCGTACCGGGCACCATCAGTATCAGTAAGCGTAATGTTGCCGGTTGTCGCGCGGCACGAAGGGTATAGACCTGCTGCATCGCCAGTGCCTGATTCTGAATAGTCAGACCCAGTTCAGTGCGTTGCAGACACAGCATGACGGTAGAAAGATTCATCCACAATACGGCGTCATCAGGGGATTGCTGCGCACGGGTGATCAGCACCTGCGCAATGTCAGACCATTCTTCGCCTGCGATGCTCATGCGTAAAAACGGAGCCAGACCCAGAAATTGCGAGGCGTCGAAGCGTTCAGGCACTGCGTGGTCCGCCCGGGAAATAGGTAATGTTTGCAAAGGACTTGCTCTCTCCATGCATCAGTTTCATGTCGCATGATAATGGCAGGAGAGAAAGTCAATCGGCGGAGAATCGCTAGATTATCCGCCGACTAATATTGATTAACGATGAGAGGCTGACGGGGCGTTACTTTTTCTTTGGCCAGTCGTCATCTTTATCCCACTCGGCATTATTGTCGCGATGCGGCGGGATTTCAGGTTTGTCTTTCAGGAACTTTTTCACATCAACGCGGTTCAGCTCTTTGATACCGCTGATGAACATGCCGACCAGAATGATCAGAACGATCCACCAGTAATCTTTAATCCACTCCATGGTGTACTCCTTAAAGGGGTGAGGGGGCGATAAATCGCGGGAAAAGGGTGTCTATTTGCCCGGCTAACCAGTCTGCGGCAGCCACGTCTTTTCCGGTCCAGGCGCTGAGTAAGACCTGCGGCGTGAGCTGTTTTTCACATTCCGCCGCCAGCGGCTGGTAGCTCAGATGCCAGGGTTCGACAGCCACGCCGCCGCGGTCTTCGGCATACGGGCGGTAAAAACCAAACTCTGCCATATGCGCTGACATCCATTGGTTCAGCGGATAAAAATACCCGTCTTGCTCATATTCCCACGGCTCCAGTTGCAGCGTTTTACCTGCCGGAAGCAATGAAGGATCATACACATCCAGATCACTGCCCCAGTGGTGACGGCTGGCGCCCGGCAGTGCAGACCAGCGTAAAATCAGCTCACAACGTTCTGCGGTCGTCAGTGCACGGATATCTACCGGCTGGCTGTTCTTATCTAATACTGGTCGTTCGCCGCGAAATTTGCCATTCCAGATGGTCAGTTGCCGATCGAAATCACGAAAGGTACTGGCCGGTTGTAAGTCAAAACCAGCCTCACGGGCTGCCTGATGCATTTTTTCAAATGCGTGTGCCGCCTCTTTCTGCAACCGGTGTGGCCCTTCACCCAGCGTCACCAGATGTGCAACGGAGCGCCCGGTCAGCATCTCGTGATCGATCATGCGACTAACTGTTCCATGATGCGCTGATACATGCGGCTGAGCACCTGCAGATCGGCGGCATGGACGCATTCATTGATCTTGTGGATAGTGGCGTTGACCGGCCCGAGTTCGACCACCTGCGCCCCCATCAGTGCGATAAAACGCCCGTCTGAAGTACCGCCGGTAGTTTGCAGTTCCGGCGTGATTTCGCTGTAATGACGCACCGCATTGACCACCGCATCCACCAGCGCACCGCGTGATGTCAGGAAGGGCTGGCCGGAAACCACCCAGTTCAGGGTGTATTGCAGGTTATGCCGGTCCAGCAGTTCTGCCACGCGCTGTTTGATAATGTCATCGGTCAGCTCGGTGCTGAACCGGAAGTTGAACTGCACATACAGTTCGCCCGGAATGACGTTGTTGCTGCCGGTGCCCGCGTTGATATTGGCGATTTGCATGCTGGTCGGCGGGAAGAATTCGTTGCCGTTATCCCACACGGTAGCGACCAGTTCGTTCAGTGCCGGCATGGCGCGGTGCACCGGATTATCTGCCAGATGCGGATACGCGACGTGTCCCTGAACGCCATGCACATGCAGATTGGCAGTCATGGAACCACGGCGGCCATTTTTCACGATATCGCCGACGCGCGTGGTACTGGAAGGCTCACCTACCAGACAGTAATCAAGGCGTTCATTGCGCGCCATTAACGCATTCACTACTTTCACGGTGCCGTTAACGGCGCTGGCCTCTTCATCAGAAGTAATGAGAAAAGCCAGACGCCCCTGATGGTGGGGATTGGCGGCGACAAAACGCTCCGCTGCCACCACCATCGCCGCCAGGGAACCTTTCATATCTGCCGCACCGCGACCATACAACATGCCGTCGCGCAGCGTGGGCTCAAACGGGCCGGTGACCCAGAGTTTGTGATCGCCGGTCGGGACGACATCGGTATGTCCGGCAAATGCCAGCGTTTTACCTTCTCCCCGCGTTGCCCAGAAGTTCAGGGTATCGCCGAAATGCATCGGTTCAATGTGAAAACCAATGGCCCTGAGGCGGGCAATCATAATCTCCTGACAACCGGCATCATCCGGGCTGAGGGAAGGGCGGCGGATTAACTGTTGGGCTAAATCGAGAACCGGACAACTCATGTTACTTCACCTGTGCGAGGAATTGCTGATAGATTTCTGGTTTGAATCCCAGCAGGGACTGACCCTCTGCGGCCAGTAAAAATGGGCGTTTGATTACCGCAGGTTGTTCCAGCATCACGGCTTTGGCGCTGGCTTCGTTATTGCAGGCGGCGCGTGTCGTTTCATCGAGCTTACGCCAGGTTGTCCCGCGAGTATTAAGCATGGCTTCCCAGCCCTGTTTATCCAGCAGGTTTTGCAACAACGCACCATCCAGTCCTTCGACACGGTAATCATGAAACTGATAGTCAACCCCGTTTTCTTCCAGCCAGCGTCGGGCTTTTTTGACGGTATCGCAATTTTTTATGCCGTAGAGAATAAAAGAGGTTGGAGCAGAAGTCGTTGCCATAGAAAAACGTAACCTGTCAGTAAAATAAGAACTTTTCACCCGCATAAAAACGGGCGTAAGGATAGAACACATAATGAGGCAAAACGTCGGCAGGATCCAGACAGGGCGGGATTGTGATCGCGCTTAAAAAATAATGATGGAGTTTTTGCATGGTTAAAAAATAGACGTATAATGCGTTCGTCCAATCAAGGGGAGTAAAATGTTAGAACAAGAGTTAGGTCACTGGAAAGACTTTATCGACCGTATGTTGAAAGCGTAATTGCCCCACATCGTTACCGTTAAAGCAAAGAAAAGATTTATTCTCAGTGCAGCACGTCATTATAAAAAACGTTTGTTCAGGAAGATCATTACGTCCGATTTATCGACGATTCTCACAGCCAGTAAATCATTAATAAAGAAGGCGTTAATCTCTATTAACGCCTTTTTTGTTGTCCGTTATCCAGCACCGTTATTTATGTTCTGCGGGCACAGTCTCAACGATATCAGCAATCACCGGATGCACGATTTTCCCGGGAAACCGGCGGCGGATCAGGACGAAGAACAGCGGCACGAAGAAAATGGCCAGAATCGTTGCGGAAATCATCCCGCCGATCACGCCAGTACCGACCGCGTGCTGGCTGCCTGAACCGGCACCCATGCTGGTTGCCATTGGCAAAACACCGAAAACAAACGCCAGCGAGGTCATCAGAATCGGACGCAGACGCATTCTTGCGGCTTCCAGGGTGGCCTCCAGTAATGCCTTCCCGCGGACATTCAGATCATTGGCAAATTCGACAATCAGAATCGCGTTCTTCGCCGACAAACCAATGATAGTCAGCATCCCGACCTGGAAATAGACATCGTTTTCCAGCCCGCGCAGCCAGGTGGCAATGACCGCCCCCAGTACCCCGAGCGGCACCACCAGCATGACGGAGAACGGAATTGACCAGCTCTCATACAACGCGGCCAGACACAAGAATACCACCAGCAGGGAAATCGCATACAGCGCCGGTGCCTGTGAGCCTGACAGCCTTTCCTGATATGACAGTCCGGTCCATTCAAGGCCAATCCCGACCGGCAATTTTGCTACCAGTTTTTCCATATCATCCATGGCGGTACCACTGCTGATACCCGCTGCCGGTTCGCCCACAATTTCCAGCGCGGAATAGCCATTATAACGTTCCAGACGTGGCGAACCGGTCAGCCATTTTGACGTCGCAAAAGCGGAGAAGGGCACCATGGTTCCGGCCGAGTTTCGCACATACCAGCGATCGATATCATCCGGCAACATGCGGTATTTTGCTGCGGCCTGCACATAGACTTTCTTCACGCGGCCACGATCAACGAAGTCATTGACGTACGTTGAGCCCCACGCGGTGCTCAGCGTGCTGTTGATATCCGTAATTGCCACACCCAGAGCCTGCGCTTTCACCTGATCGATATCGATCTGCAACTGCGGACTGTCATCCAGACCGTTGTGACGCACACGGGTCAGATTGCTGTCTTTAGCGGTCATCGCCAGTAACTGATCACGTGCCGCCATCAGCGCGTCGTGGCCCAGCCCGGCGTGATCTTGTAATTCCATATCAAAGCCGGTCGCGCTGCCGAGACCATTGATGGCAGGTGGGCTGCTGGCGATAACACGGGCTTCAGTGATCTTGTTAAACGCTTTGGTTGCCCGTTCAATCAGGGCAAAGGAAGAGTCATCTGTGCCGGTACGTTCATCCCATGGCGTCAGGCGCACAAACATACGTGCGACGTTCTGCCCGTTACCACCCGGCCCTGCACCTATGGTCGAGAACACCGACAGTACGTCTTTCTTATCTTCAGTCAGAAAATACTTTTCGACCTTTTCCACGACTGTTTGGGTTTGCTGCAACGTCGAACCCGGCGGCAACTGAATCTGCACGGTGAATACCCCGCGGTCTTCCAGTGGCAGAAACGACGTGGGTAATTTGATAAACATGACCGCCAGCACCGCGACCAGTGCGGCATAACCGAGCATGTAACGCAGGCTGTTACGCAGCACCCGTGCCACGCCGTTCTCATAGCGACGGGCGTTGCGGTCAAACATCCGGTTAAACCAGCCGAAGAAGCCGCGTTTGCCGTGGTGATGCCCCTGCGTGACGGGTTTAAGAATGGTCGAACACAGCGCCGGTGTCAGTGTCAGGGCGACAAAGACTGACAGTACCATCGCCGAGACAATCGTGATGGAGAATTGGCGATAAATCGCGCCGGTGGTTCCGCCGAAGAACGCCATCGGCACGAATACCGCTGACAGCACCATCGTAATCCCGACTAGCGCACTCTGAATTTGCCCCATCGATTTTCGCGTCGCCTCTCGGGGACTGAGGCCTTCCTCGCTCATTACGCGCTCGACGTTTTCCACCACCACGATGGCGTCATCCACCAGCAAGCCGATGGCGAGCACCATCGCGAACATCGTCAGGGTATTTATGCTGTAGCCGAACTGATGCAGTACGGCGAAAGTCCCCAGTAAGACCACCGGCACGGCAATCGTCGGGATCAACGTAGCGCGGAAGTTTTGCAGGAATAAATACATCACCAAAAACACCAGCACGATAGCTTCAAACAGCGTTTTCACGACGTCCGTGATTGCCGCTTTAACAAATGGCGTCGTTTCGTAGGCAATTTCGGCTTTCAGACCGTGTGGAAAATAGTGAGAGAGTTCGTCGAGACGTGCACGAACGGCTTTGTCCGTTTGCAGTTCGTTCGCACCGGACGCCAGTTTCACGCCCATACCGGAAGCCGCCTGTCCGTTATACCGGCTCAGCAGCGCATAGTTTTCTGCGCCAAGACCGACAGTTGAGACATCGCCAAGTTTGACCTGTGAGCCGTCCTGGTTCACTTTCAGCGTGATCTGGCGGAACTGCTCCGGCGTCTGTAACTGCGCCTGGGCATTAATGGTGGCATTCAGCGCCTGAAAATCCACCGAAGGCGCGCCGCCGAGCTGGCCCACGGCGACCTGACTGTTTTGCGCTTTGATGGCGGTGACCACATCGGCAGTGGTCAGCTGGTAATTATTGAGTTTATCCGGATCCAGCCAGATACGCATCGCGTACTGTGAGCCGTAAGCATCGATGCTGCCGACGCCGGGCACGCGGCTCAGCGGATCCTGAATATTGGAAGCCACATAATCGGCAATATCCTGTTTATCCATACTGCCGTCTGTGGACACAAACGCCACCATCATCAGGTTGGTATCACCGGTTTTTGATACCGTCACCCCTTGCGTCTGAACATCCTGTGGCAGACGTTTAAGCGCCTGTTGCAGTTGATTTTGTACCTGTTGCAGCGCTTCATTCGGATCGGTTCCGGCAGTAAAACTCAGGGTAATCTGCGATTTACCGTCGTTACTACTCTGTGAAGACATGTACATCAGATTATCGAGGCCGGTCATGTTTTGTTCAATAATCTGAGTAACAGTGTTTTCTAATGTTTGTGCTGATGCACCGGGATAGGTTGCAGAAATCCTGACGTTTGGCGGAGCCAGATCGGGATACTGCTCAACCGGCAGAAAATAGATAGCGAGTGCGCCGGATAAAGAAATGATGATCGCTAAAACCCAGGCAAAGATTGGGCGATCGATAAAAAAGTTAGCCATGCTTCAGAAACCTCGTTGTCACTCTGGCGTGAGTGACTAACATCAGCAAACAAACACAATGTCAGTAATCTGACAAAAAAATCCCCTGAGCGTCATCTTCTCAGAGGCGGTACCGTCCCGGCGGGACTGAGCGAGTGTTAGAGTGTAGTGCTACATCAGTGCACTTTACCTTCTCATCACGTATAAAACGTGGAGAAATAAAGGAGATAATGTAAAAAAAACCTCCCCGCACACAGGGTTATCTCGCAGACAGATTCGCTAAAAGCGGCTACGCTTTGACTGCCCGCTTTTTTTAGCCCCCATTCTTATGTCCATACCGGAGCCGTTCAGATGAGTTTGATGTTAAATTCGGTTTTCGCCCGTCGTCTCTACCTTTGCTGGTTGCTGGACACTGAGCAAAAACCGAACGTACCGAAACTGATGGAAATCACCGGCTGGCCGCGCCGCACTTTGCAGGACGTTCTGAAAGCGCTGCCGGGCATGGGCGTTGAGCTGGAGTTTGTGCAACAAGGTGTACGCAACAATGACGGGTATTATCAGCTTTCAGGCTGGGGGCCACTGGATGCAAAGTGGATTGAACGCCATCGTGAACAATTGCTTAATGCAATTGAGCACGGCTGAATCTGGCGGGCGCGGTGTAATATCGCTATGATGTCTGGCTTCTCTCACCCCCTCTGAGCGGAGGCACGCTTTATGTCATCTGATGACAATTCATCCAGAATCGAAAACGTCCGGAACCAGTTACTGTCTGATAACTGGTATGTTCTTCGCAAATATACCTATGATTTAATCAAGCGTAATGGCGAACGCCAGCCGCAATCCCGCGAAGTGTATGACCGGGGTAATGGCGCGACGATTCTGCTTTATAACCGTCCTAAAAAAACCGTCCTGCTGATCAGACAGTTCCGTATGCCGACCTACGTCAATGGCAACCCGACCGGTATGCTGCTGGAAACCTGCGCCGGTTTGCTCGACAACGACTCGCCGGAAGATTGCATCCGTAAAGAAGCCATCGAAGAAACCGGTTTTGCGGTGGGCAAGGTAGATAAACTTTTTGAAGCCTATATGTCGCCGGGCAGCGTGACAGAAATCGTACATTTTTTTGCGGCGGAATATGATGAGTCGCAGCGTCAGAACGCCGGTGGTGGTGTGGAAGACGAGGACATTGATGTGCTGGAGGTGCCCTTTACCGAGGCACTGGCGATGATCAAAGACGGGCGCATCAAAGATGGTAAAACCATCATGTTGCTGCAATATGCGCAGATTCAGGGCTGGCTGGCGTAAAGAGGACCGGCGAAATGCATTAACGCCAAAGGCACCCGCAGGTGCCTTTGTTGTTTCAGTGCTCCATGTTTATCACGGTACTGCCTGCGTGACCTTTCATGGCAGACCACGGCAAAACTGACCATTCCGGGCCTTCGCAAGAACGCATAACGCGGGCAAAGGTCGGATCAAAATACAGCCCTTTTGGCGTGAAATACCAGGCCGGGAACTGCCAGACCGACGGGTCTGAGTAATCGCAATCGTCTTCGCTTTCTTCTGTCGGTTTTTTCATTTGTTGCGGATAGGCCACTGCCAGCTGTTTTACCAGCCACGGTGCCCATTTTTTATCGCGGTACTGGGCGAAGGTATCGAAATCCACATCGTTCTTACCGGTGAGGGCGCGATCTTCAGCATTCAGATAGTGGAATGGTGCACCATCGCCCACCCAGATCACATCTTCCAGCGTCAGTGTTTCTGCAGTTTTTGCGTTCAGGTTGATCGGTGCCTCGCCAAAATCAGGATGCGCGCCACCGCAATCATAAGAAGTAAACACGCTGATACTGACGACCTGGTCGCTCATGTATTCAGGCGTCACTGTCTGCTGATATTCACCCTGACCAAAACGACTGGCACCCAGCATACAGGCATGCCAGCCGCTGACTTCCTGCCATAAACGGGCGCGTAGCTTCTGGTTAATGGCCGGTAAACTGGCTTCCGGATAGCCGGAGACAATCTCAAAGAAGCTGATTTTCGACTGTGGCTCAGTCCACCATTGCAGCTGATAACCCATAAAGTTTTCATTTTTACCGGCTTTCAGTTGCAGCGCGGATAAACGCAAATACTCATATGGATCGGTGTGGAACAAAGAACTGAGATAGCCGTCGTCAGTGGCTGCTGCCGGTAACTGCGCAGGCTGAAGCTTAACCGGCAGATTTTTGCCCTGCGGGTTAGTCCAGTTGCCTTGCCAGCCACCGTTTTCATCTTTGGTCAGCGTCAGTTCAGGACGCGGCGTATCGTCGAAATCATCCAGGCCTTCCTGTAATTTTAGTTCCTGACCATCCAGCACCCCGTTCAGCGGCAGATCCAGCCGGTATTTTTGATAGAAATACCGGCCGGTGACTTCGTCAGGTTTATTTAAATCGAGTTCGACAACAATACTGGTGCTACCCAGTGTGCCGGCGTACACCACCGGCGGCTCTTCAGCCAGCGCAGGCAGTGATAACAGCGTTATCATCAAAACCAATAACTTCATCCGTATCTCCCAGAGAAATGATCTTCATCCTTTCGCCATTATTGTTTGTTTTTGGCTCAGCCAGTGTACTGAAAGTTTCCCTGCGTCACCATTACGGCTTCTTGCCTGTCATGAAAAATTATTGTCTGCCGCACACCCTGCTGGCAGAGTATCTCTTTCTAAATCCGAATAAAAAATGCTGAATTGGTGGCAGAGTCTTGCCGGGGGTTACGCTATTATCAGAAAGATAATTTCGAACAGAGCTGAAACTCATAATGTGTAAATGGATAACCGCCCCTTTATGCCTGCTGGCCACAATACTGGCTTTTAGTGTGCAGGCTGAGCCGTTGCAGGCTATTTATAACGACTGGCAGGTCAGCTGTGACAACCTGAATCACTGTGTCGCGCGCAATTCGCAGGACGGGCAGGAGCTGGTCATGAAAATCACCCGCGAAGCCGGACCGGAAGGAAAATCCTCCGTCAGTATTGATTATCAGCGTAACAGTGATGAGCAGACGGCGGATGTGCCGGTTGCTAACCATTTGCAGATGAACGGCAAAACGCTGAGTTTTAATCACCGCGAATGGGATGTCAGTACAAAACATCTTTCCACCACTAACCGTCTGGTGGTGAATGATTTTATCGCCACTGTCCGCGAAGGCAGTAGCATTCAGCTGGCAGTAAAAGCCGATCCGGCTCAGCCTGTCAGGCCGGTAATCTCCCTCAAAGGCATAAAAGCCGCGCTGCTGGCGATTGATGCGCAACAAGGCCGTGTCGGCACCAAAACCGCCTGGGTTAGCCGGGGTGCAAAACCTGCCAGCAGTGTGCCGCCGATCCCGGCCACGCCGGTCATTGCGCGTTTCAGCGAACCGCATGCGTTATCTGAAACCGAGATTTCAGCCATTACACAAAATGCCGCGACCACCATTGAAAATAACGATTGCAGTCTCGACCCTTCCGAACGTGAAGTGCATATTTTCGCTTTGAGCAACGATAAAGCCCTGATGACCGTCAACTGCGATATGGGGGCATACAACCTGTATGCGCTGGGTTTCCTGGTTTCGCGACAGGCGCCTTATAAAATGGAAAATCTGACGCTGAATATGCCGTTTAAACTGGGTGAGGATGATGAGTCGCCGGAGCTTATCAACGCTGATTTCGACCCGAAAACCGGTATGCTCTCGACCTACGATAAAGGACGAGGCATCGGTGATTGTGGCGTCTCTTCGCGCTGGGTGTTTGATGGCAAACAGTTCCGGTTGGCGGCTTTTGCCTCTGAGCCCAGCTGCGATGGTTATAGCCGTGGTGGAGAATGGCCGGTATTGTGGGTGACGCAGCCGTAACGGATGCCCGGGCTTGTGCTCAGCCTGTCAATGAAAAATGCCCTGTGAGCTTTCGCTTCCAGGGCATTTTCTTTTACGTTGCAACGTCGCAGGAAAGATTATGCGGATGCTTTCACAACGACTTTATTGCTGGCGAACTCAACATTCATATCAGCAACGATTTTGCAGCGTTTACGGGTTTCGACTTTACCGTTGACCTTAACCTGGCCTTCGGCAATCACTGCTTTCGCCGTACCGCCGCTGTCACACCAGCCCATAAATTTGAGCAGATCGCACAGTTCAACGTGCGGGTGTTTTTCGAGAAAGAAAGTTTCCATGTATTCCTGACTTTTTGTGTAATGCAAATGGTTTAAGGCTTACTGGCACTGATATCGTGATATTCCTCGCATGCCTGCAAGGTATTTTGAATCAGCGTCGCGACCGTCATCGGGCCTACGCCGCCCGGCACCGGTGTGATAAAGGAAGCACGCTCAGCGGCGGCATCATATTCCACATCGCCGACAACTTTACCACTTTCCAGACGGTTAATACCGACATCAATGACAATCGCGCCTGGTTTAATCCATTCGCCGGGAATAAAGCCCGGTTTACCCACAGCGACAATCACCAGATCGGCATTCTCAACATGGTGGCGCAAATTCCGGGTGAAACGGTGCGTGACGGTCGTGGTGCAACCGGCCAGCAGTAATTCCATGCTCATCGGACGGCCCACAATATTGGAAGCACCGATAACAACAGCGTTCAGCCCGAAGGTATCAATACCGTAACGCTCCAGCAGCGTCACAATGCCGCGCGGTGTACATGGGCGCAGCGTCGGTGCACGCTGACACAAACGACCGACATTATACGGATGGAAGCCATCGACATCTTTATCCGGGTGGATACGCTCCAGCACTTTAATGTTATCGATACCGGCAGGCAGGGGAAGCTGAACCAAAATGCCGTCGATGGCACTGTCGTTATTGAGTTTTTCGATCAGTTCCAGCAACTCACCTTCGGTGGTGGTGGCAGGGAGATCATAAGAACGGGAGATAAACCCGACTTCTTCACAAGAACGACGTTTGCTGGCGACATAAATTTGTGATGCCGGGTTTTCACCGACCAGCACGACAGCCAGACCTGGGGCGCGTTTTCCTTCAGCCAGTCGTTGTTGAACACGCGCCGCAACTTCGCTTCTGACTTGCTGCGCAATCGTTTTACCATCAATAATCTTTGCTGCCATCAGGGAGTAAATCCATCAATTAATAAATGCAGGGGGATAAGTCTATTTTGTCAGAAGCGGCGGACGCTGTCAGGCGTTGAATGCGAATAAGTTGTTATTCACGGCTGAAAATTTAACCTGAGACAGGGGCGGAAAAAGTGTCTATTTTAGAGCTGGCTCTTTTTAAATCATAAGGAAAGGAACAAATGACACGCAAAGTGGGGATCATCGGTGCCGGTCATGTGGGTGCTGACGTTGCATTCTCGTTGGTCACGCAGGGTTTGTGTGACGTAATAGTTTTACTCGACGAAAACGAACCTAAAGCAGCCAGTCAGGCGCTGGAGTTGCGCGACATGGCGTCGCTGACGACCTCACGCGTACAGGTTATTGCCAATGATTATAGCGAGCTGCATGACGCCGATGTCCTGGTGATTGCCGTTGGACCGAAAACATTGCTGCGTGAAGACCGCCTGGAAGAACTCGCTGAGACCCGCGCCGCCGTGCGCGAAGTGATCCCCCGCGTGATTGCCAGCGGCTTTGGCGGTGTGATCGTCAACATCACCAACCCGTGTGATGTTATTACGCAGATTATTCAGCAGACCAGCGGATTCCCTGACGCACAGGTCTTCGGCACCGGCACCTCGCTTGATACCGCGCGCATGAAACGTGTCGTGGGCGAATTTTTTGGCTTTGATCCGAAAAGTGTCACCGGTTATGTGATGGGCGAACACGGAGAATCACAGTTTGTGGCCTGGAGTACCGTCACCCTCGGCGGACGCCCGGTGGCTGAACTGGCAGGCGACCGTGACGTCGACTGGGTAAAAATGAACGATGCTGTACGGGGCGGAGGTTGGGAAATCCTGCAGGGGAAGGGGTGGACAAGTTTTGGCATTGCTACAGCCACTGCCAGACTGGTGAATGCCATTTTGTCTGACGCCCATAGCGTGTATCCGGTTTCTGCCCTGGATGAAAAACTGGGCGTTTATATTGGTCAGCCAGCCGTCATTGGCAAAAAGGGCATTGTACAAACACTGCTGCCGGAACTGACCGCTTACGAAAGCGTGGCTTATCATGCTTCCGCCCGTGTGATAGCTGCCGCGCTGAAATCCGACAAATAGCCGATACCGTGTACATAACCTTGCAAGACAGCCGGGAATATCTGCAAATTGCTCAGGCATTAAGCAGTGAGTTCGAAAGCCATTGACTCATCCCGGTCTGCCCGTATAATCCGAACCCGCAACGCTCCCGAAAGGGACAAGCAATGCGCCCTTAGCTCAGTTGGATAGAGCAACGGCCTTCTAAGCCGTAGGTCACAGGTTCGAATCCTGTAGGGCGTACCATTCAAAAACAACGACTTACACATTAATCTACCTCTAAAAGCAAATTGTAGCGGGTGTCCTAACGGGTGTCTTTGCCTGCTCGCGCCTAGCATCACAAAACCCTTCCCGCACGAATCGCCACAAACCCTAAATATTTTTCTGTGCTTACTAAATAAGTGAGTTTTGTACTCATGCTGTCCCTGTAACTACTCAGGGATAGAGTTCCGGTTAGCGTTGAGCCATCGCATACAAGGGCAGGTTGCATTGCCGGAATAAGTGAATCACCGAAATGAATGAACGCCATTGGTGAGCGCCGTTGTATCCCCTCCCCGCCGTTGCGATTGAGTTTGCGCGTAGGCAATGGGAGAGAGAGAGGCAAGGGGGGCGCGGCAGAGCAATGTCAGGCTCGAATCAGACCCTTGACCCACGCACAGACGGCATTCTGGGGCGGGGCAAGTGAAAACCTAACCGGAAACTTAAGGTAAGGCACTTGAAAGCGCGGACAGGTCGGGGCTAATCCCTAACCTTGTTCGTGCCGTGCTTCCTCCCGTTGCTTAGGAATGGCTGTTATTGGCACCGTCTGGCATCACCGTAGAAATATTTTCCGTATAGTTTTTGGGCAGGATAAGCCCACAGAATTGCAGTGATTGAGCAATGAGCAAAGCCGCTCGCAAAGTCAGAGAGAATGCCCGCAAAAGGGCTAACATTCTGGTAGGTGCAAAGCCGAAACAGATGGAACAGGAAGACGCCCGCACACAACGAAAAGAGGTTTTGTTAAGTGCAGAGGCTAAAGCCCACCTAATCGAAATGCGTGCAGAGGGATTTTGTCCCCCGAATACGTTACCCACAGTTCAGCAATATTCACGATACGCAGCATTCAAGAATTCACAGGCCGCAGCCAATCGCGCCCGAGCTATGCAGGAAGAAACAAGCCTGTATGTAGCTGAGGGTGGCGTAGTCGAAGTCCACGGCTTGTGTGCTGGCAAACACCTTTGCCCCGCAGGCTGTTTTACAGCCATGTACCACAATGCCACGCCCGCCTTCTTCATAGCCCATATCGCACTCAACAATAGCGTTACTGCCATGTTCAGGGCAGGAGAACGTATCGTTCAGCAAGGCGGCTTTTTTACCATCAATTTCAAAGGTTGAGGAGGCAGAAGTCACACGACCTCCATATGAACTGCTGTCACCTAATACCACGACTTTTTTGCTCATGTTCAGTCTTCCTTAACGTCCACCGTGTTTATAAATTTCCATTTCTTTCATTTTAGCGGGTTCATCTGGCCCCATCCCACCGGCTGATTCTGCAACCACTTCAGCCGGACGGGTATAGTGAGGATGTTCACCGCTTGAGAAATAAGGATCCGATATTTGCCAGTCAGCAAGCCTGCGGTATTTTTCCAAATCACTCTTATTGTTTGAGCACTCGCAAAAGCCAATGGGTAAATCGTAGGCAACCACCCGAATCATGAAATCGGGATCTAGTGGTAATGTACTGTGATCGCTGGGTTGTGAAATAAACTTGCCGATACGGGCATCTTTTTGTTCACGGGTTTCACGACGCCGTGTGAATTGCCCTCGCGTATCGTCGTGAGAGCCGGGTAAAGACCATGTAGGTGAAGAGGGGACGGATATCCATTGCTCTTCATATAGGGAGGCATAGTAAGGAAAAGTGTCATCGTTAATTTTTCCACTGGAATATTGCCCCCAGCCTTTTCCGTCGGTTCCGTCAGCGGGTTTATCCCCAACTCGCGTGCCATCAAAACTCAAGGGTATATCAAAAGATTCGGGAACCTTTTCACCGTTGATAAATAGTGTTTGATTTGCTGGGGGAGCAGGATAAATGAATTCACCGCCGTCATCCCAGAACGGTTTGCCTGCGGGGGGAAGCGTTCCAAAAGGAGTGTGAACCAGAGGGTCTCCGCCACAATGCAGGCCTCGGGCCATCATCCGCTGGAACAGATGACCCTGGTGACCTGTAAGCAGCTTATTAATATTGCCATCAGGAGTATTGGGGATGCCTTGCCAGCCGATACTACGAATGGCTTTCATACCCATAACACGGTCATGAGCATTACTGTAAACCCAGGTGCGGCCATGATTGTCGCGCTCATAAGTACCGTTTGGTCCCATCCCTGTTGGCTTCCAGCTCTTATTATCAGCATCGACTCCGACAACCAGACGGCTATAGTCCGCAGGTGTCATCCTGTTAGCTTGCTGAGCAACTTTCTTAACTACATTCTCAAACGTGGCAACCCTGGCTTTAGTCGATATGCATTCATTAAACGGGTAGGCGAACCTGTCCATCGTTTTATGTTCAAGCGCATAAGGTGAATTCATCACAAATAAAGCATCAGGACCGGTTTTGGCAAGCAAGGTTGCCGCCATCGCAATCATCGTCCCCTGACTATGGGACATCAGCGTAATGGTATCTCTAGGATAATCATTTCTGATGGTATCCATTAAATTAGCCAGCCTTGTTGCAGCGTGGGCATAATATTGTCTCGCAGGAGCGTCTGAAACTAACCGGTCTAACTCAGTATTTGCGGCCTGAACGCTGAAAGGGATCGGCATTTCCTTCAGCCATTTGCTAAAGCCTTCTTCACTCCATAATGACACCAACTGGTCGCAGCCATTTTGAAATGCACCGCCCCCCCAATAGAACGGTCCCTTAGCTTGCAAATGACTGTCAGAAAGCTTTTGGTATTTTTTTAGATCGTGATAATCATCACCTTCAGCATTTCTCAGGGGAATTTGGTATTTTACGTCAGCGCTTTTTCCAGCTGAATATCCCCAGTAGAAACGAATAATCGGAGATCTACCTTCTTTAATTACACGACGAATGTCTTTCTTACCATCTGAATACTCATTTTCCTTCAGTCTAACATCGACTGGCAAATTTAACCGTGTAGTCAAACCGGCACATAAATTTTTCTCCGCTTCATTGTACCATTCCCCCTCAGAGTTTACCCCGTGAACCAGAATAATAAGGCCAGGAAGCTGTATTGGGTGCTCACAGGCTGCCCGAGTTTTATTATTTGATGGTGAGCACATGCTAGTCCACACATGTTTGCCATTATCATCAATATGCACCGGTGCAACACGTAATGGTTCTTTTGAGTTATTGGCCATTTTGCGGCGTCTCCGTTGCTTTATGGTCAAATACTTGCTTTTCTGTCTTGATAAAATCATGTGTAACAATAGAGCGGTTACATGAAAAATATGAAGTACCAGAAGGTGTTCGTATTGCGTCAGGTAATTTATCTACCCGAGATTCATCTTCATCAGTGGGGGATGGGAAAAGTTGATATTTATAGGAAAACATAGCTTTACTGATGATATAATAACCATCATCAACAATTGCCACTTCAATATCATCACCTGAAAAACCAAAGCCTACAGGAAGAGATATTTCCTTTTTATCACCTGACCAATATTGTAGTTTTGCATTACAATTTCTACGTTCGCTGGGGCAAAACATCATCAGATAAGGAGCCACGATAGTTTCTTCCCCGGCTGCATAAATGAATTTACCTTGCCAGGCTATCGTAGGGTTTTTAGTTAAAATATCATTACTACTTGAACCTCCGCTGATATAAATTTTCTTACCAAGCTTAGTGTCGTTATAATAGACAATGCCTCCATGATCACAGTCTTTGTAATTTTCCAGCGTAAAAAATCTGTGGTCATCAATCCGATAAACAACTTGTGGTGGGACATTGTAAATCATGTACTCAACCACCCCAGACTGCTCAGTTAGTCCTGCTCCACCGGTTGTCATAGCAAAGCCGTCTGCCGCCGTGGGGATATGACAGGCGGTAATTAGCAGGCAAGAAAAAATTGTGGCTGAAGCACACGCAAGCTTATTCAGTGTTTTCATTCTTTCATCCTTAAAGTAATTCAAAACTCATACCGTCGAGTAGTGTGCTCTGAACAAGAGCCGTTTTTCCTGCAGCGTCAGTCACGCCTTCCTGCACAGAACCGTCGGGCAATGTCATCCGGTATTTGGCGTTAGGGATAGGTTCGCCGCTGAGAGGATGTACGAGTGCGAATTTCTCATCGAAATTCTCTGGCTCGAAGGACTTCATGGCACCCTGCATGCTGCCGGGACCGTTTTTACTGATACCCTGATTTTTCACCAGCAGTTTCCCCGGCCCGCCAATTTCAACGTTACCGCCTTTCAGCTTGATGTAGGCTCCGCCGCAGATCAGAACCAGCTCGTCCTGTGCTGTCACCGTCATTTTTTTGCCACTGGCAATATGCGTATCGTCCGTTGACCAGGTGGTGAATTTCCCGCCCTGCGCCTGAACGTCGATGTCGCCTTTGGCGGCAAACATTTTGGTTCCCTGTCGGCTATAGAGGCTGATTTTCTCACCGGCGGCGACGGTGAATGTCTTCGTCGCGCCGATATCCACCTGTTTACCGGCGGTCAGCGTCAGGCTGTCTTGCGCGTACAATTGCATACTGTCCCCGCTGACAATACCGACGCCTTTTGGTGCGCTTAAAAGCAAAACGGCCTGCTGAAGTTTGTCGAGTTTCTGCTGTAACAGCGTCTGTTGCCGGTCGATGTCTGCGGCTAATGCCTGGGCCTGTTGAGCACTGGCCGACAGGCTCTGCATGTCTACCATCGCACTGGAAAGGAGTGCTTTGGCCTGTTGCATGTCCAGTTGCTGACCTCCGGCACAAGCCTGCACATCGGCGGAAATAAACACACCCTTGCCGCCACGAACGGCCACCCAGTCGTCGGTGCGCAGTTCGGCGCCGTGACCGCGGTCTTTACGTTTGTCATCGACCAGCGCACCCAGGTTCAACTGGCTTTTGCCGCTGGCCGGTGTGGAAAGCTTGATGTGTTCTTTCCCGCGCGTATCGTCCAGTCGCAGTTTGTTATTAGCGGGAGTACGGATAACGTTCCGCTTGTAGTTCGGTAACGCCACATGATCCGGATGCCGTGAATCGTGCAGCGCATAAGCAATGTACGGCCGGTCAACGTCGCCGTTCTCGAAGGCAATCGCCACGCCGGTGGAGTCCAGCAGCGGCATATGGAAGCCGTAAGTATCACCGGAATAGGGTTTTGCCAGACGCAGCCAGCAGCTCTCAAAGCCTTTCTGCCATTCGGTGCGGTCGAAACCAAACCGGGCGCGGTACAAACCGTCGGCGCTGATATGGGCGTAAGGTTCATCCGGATGCGCGCTGGAGATGCGGGCAGGCAGCGTGCCGGTGACGGTCGGCCACGGCAGCAGAGCGGGGCGATAAGGATGCCGGGTATTGCGCGGCACGGCGGTGAAGGTGACAAAATACGCCGTGTCGCGGGCAACGTTGGTAGAGTTCGTGGAAACTATCAGCAGGCCGTCCGGCGCTTCCGGCCAGTCTTTACCGGGCGTGGTAATGACCATTCCCGGACGCAGCGTCATGCTGTTGGACTTGCCCTCGAAGGTGATTTGTTCGCTCAGATAACGCTCCTGACGGCGTCTGGCGTACCACATCCCCTGACCGGGCTCGTTGCTGTATTCCTTGCCCGGCTCAGGATAGGACTCACCCCAG
>NZ_SEWR01000013.1:0-94489 GCF_004195115.1 Rahnella sp. RFA10(1/100) | reverse complement strand
GGAATACATCGGGTACTACAATCGCGACCGGATCAAAATGAAACTGGATGGTATGAGCCCGGTAGCCTACCGGACTCATATGTTCCCCTGACGTAGTTCTGATGTCCAACTTCAGGGGTTCAGTTCACTGAAGGGGGGGGTAAGGGAGTAAGTTTTAAAAGCTTCTTTTGCAGCAGAAATCGCATGTCGGGTGTCTTCTTCATTGCCCATCAGCACGGTTCCTGTAAGCATATTTGCCGCAGGATTTACAAGGTTAAACTTCTCCTGTCCGACAGAGTCTGTGAATCTACCGCCGATATAGTGTTGCGTAATATGTCTCATGACTTTCTCTCGCTTAATAAATTGGGCCTGTGACATGTCACAGGGTTTATTGGTACTGATTTAAAACTGACTAGTCAGTCATTTAATTGGTTTTTGAGATAGCGATTACAAGCCCAGACCCCGCCAGAACATAGTGAAACCATCAGAAATATATGTTTCTGACTTTTCAGGCTCTTTCATGGAAAACTCAACTGCTGCCTCAGCTAGTGAGGCCATCACAGCCGTCACGAACGCCACGTTCTGACTGATGTCTGATTTTTCAATTTCAATCAGCATATGATTAACAGCATCAAACAAGGCTGATGACTGCTGACGCGTGTTTTCAGTAATAATGCGGGAAGCATTAAGTTGCTGAAGAGTATGATGCTTCTCGGGACTGGCGCATGCCCAGCGGATATAAGATTGCCAGACGTGAAAAGTCTTTTCCCTGATGCTCAACTGGACAGGAAATCCTTCGATAAGTGCTCCAGCCACCTCACTTTTAATGTGAAGATATAGCTCATTAAGTAGCGTCAGCTTGTCCGGAAAATATGTAAAAAGAGAGCCTGTCGAAACACCGGCCTCTTTAGCCATAAGAGATGTTGTCGCTCCCAGACCCTGGATCGCAATAATGTGAAGGGCAGCATCAAGGATAGCAAAGCGTTTTTCCTGTGATAACGGGCGTGCCATACAACATCCTTAGGTGAGTGATTAGTCAATCATAAGCAGGTAAGATAAAATTGCAACCTTTCTTTTTGTTGATTTTATATCCAGCCTTTTTTCATCCTTTGAAGCGATCATTCATTATTAGCTGACTGAGTAATTATATTTTCAAGCGGTCGGGCTTCGATTGTAATGTCCGCTTCTGGCACGAAGCAGACAAACACGTGACGCTGAAGGTCTGCTGAGAGCGATGAGCGGAAGTTGGCAATTGTTAATACCCATAAGGTGGAAATCAATTGCATTTCAACGTGTTAATTAATAGGTAGAAAGTCAAAGTGAGTGAACAGAAAATGAATGTTGGTCAATTGTATTTGGATGGAACGCGTGTCCTAACTGAAAAAGAATTTCATTCCATTATTTCTGCGTCATTAGACTTTGGACCTTACTATGGCAGAAATCTTGATGCATTGTGGGATCGCCTTAGCACTGATATTGAAAGGCCAGTAAAAATAATATGGTTAAATTCCGAGCTATCCAGGGTGGGGCTTGGAAGTTATTTTGACAAAATTATCGCGGTTTTTGAGAGGGTAAAACTGCAAGATCTAAATTCAAATTGGGAAGAGAAGTTCGATTATTTACTGAAATAACTCATGCCAACTGGATATTGGCCTGCTCCCCTTTAGCCAATGTAAGGCGGACTTAATAAAGTCCGCTTTTGGCACCGAACTGCCTGTCAGATGTAATGGTCTAATCAAGCCGTATACTTTGTTAGAGATATAATGGGCAACGCTAACGAGGAAAGAATGCGAAGAAAAACGTTTACCCATGAGTTCAAGCTGGAATGTGTCAATTTGGTTCTGCAGCATAACTGCCCGGTGATCCAAGCTACTGAAGCCTATCTTCACAAATATCAGAATCTTAATATGTTTTTTTCATCACACCCAAATTTATTTCCATTTTTACAAGATTCATTAATCCATTCTTTAGCTAATAACTGGTTTTGTTTGACGCCACGCCCCTCTGCATACATAACACCGAGGACTGCCTGGGAGAACGCATAATCTTGATGTGCAGCCAACGCGGTCCAATTATAGGCTTGAGTTAAATCCATCTTAGCGCCGAGGCCAATCCCATACATCTGGCCTAGACGGGCTTGTGACAATGCGTCCCCCTGCTTTGCCGCCAGCATAACCAACTGAAACGCCTTACTATCGTCCTGTTTCACCCCATCGCCATTCGCGTACATCTGCCCGAGGTTAAACTGTGCAAAAGCAAGCCCCTGGTTAGCGGCTAGCGTTAACCATTCCACTGCTTTGCTATTATCCTGCTTCACACCTTTGCCATGTTTGTACGCCATTCCAAGATTATATTGTGCCTTTGCGAGTCCCTGATTAGCGGCCAGTATTAACCATTCAGCTGCTTTGTCATCATCCTTTTTCACACCTACGCCATTATTGTAGGCTACTCCGAGGTTGAATTGAGCAGGAGCATAACCATGCTTTGCAGCCAAGGTATACCATTCAATAGCTTTGCTATCATCGTGTTTTACACCTTGCCCCGTCGCGTACATATAACCTAGATTCTGCTGAGCATGTTCATCACCTTGTCGGGCAGCCAAGGTATACCATTCAATGGCTTTGCTATCATCGTGTTTTACACCTTGCCCCTTCGCATACCTATAGCCAAGATGCTCCTGAGCATCTTTATCACCTTGTCGGGCAGCTAAAGTGAACCATTCCACTGCTTTGGCATTATCCTGTTTCACTCCATGCCCAAGAGCGTACATTACTCCAAGATTGTACTGTGTAGACACCAGACCTTGCTTGGCAGCTAATGTGTACCATTCAAAAGCTTTGCTATCGTCTTTTTCTACGCCACGCCCTTCCTCGTACATCAAACCGAGAGTACCTTGCGCATATGCATCGCCATTCTTTGCAGCCAAAGTGTACCATTCAAACATTTTGCTAAAGTTTTTATTAACACCCTTACCTACGTCGAACATAAGACCAATATAATACTGAGCACGGGAATTACCGTTATTTGCAAATTTAAGGCAGTGTTCGAAAGAATTCATTGGTATGACTTCGGTATTAAAAACATTCCGGCAGTCCTCCAAACTTTCAGCATTTGAGTTAAAACAGCTAAATGCAATTAAGATGAATAGTGCTTTTTTTTCATAATTAAAGATATCCCTAAAGTGGCATGCCTCTATTTTTTCACTAAATTAGCTTATATGAATTTGGATACTTTCTCCGACTTAAGATTGCGGAGAAGTCATTCTATTAGCTCTAAACCCTGCATCTTACAAAAAACCTTATGAAAATGACAATATTTTGACGTTGAAGTGGTCGACATACATTGGCCAAGATATGAGAGCTTTTCTTGAACAACTTAACGTCTGCTTTTGGCACTGTGATGTCCACTAGAGGGACTCGTACAGCAGCGAAGAGCGGACATTGCTACTCATAGTAGAATCCGCATCATTCGTAGACAAGGGGGTTGAAAATATCAAAGCATTTTTACAGTGTTATCTAACCAGGCGGGAAGATTTTCTCTGTACCACTTGAGATAGAATTGAAAATCACTTTTCTGCCGTTCATTAAGCAGTACGACTACCTCGGTAACAATCCATGCTTTAGCAATCGCAATTTCTTTGGCTAAATCATTAGGATTATAATTCCGCGATATACAGTTATAGCGTTCAGCAAACTCAATAAATTTTTGTTTAAAACCCATTCCCTTTATTAGTGGGGCAAGGTCAATGGCTGGGCTACCAGTGCTGAATCTCTCCCAGTCGAACAGAACTAAATCACCGTTATCCCTTTTTCCCCAATTACCCGCATTACTGTCGCCTGAAATTAAGCACTGACCACTGAAAAGAGCATCACTTGCCTGGTGAAAATACCGTAACTGTTTTGCTGCTCTGTCCGGTAATGCCAACAATATGAGAGATTTTTCAAGGGCTGCTTCTGACCAGGTTAGATTGTGATAAACCCATGAAGGGTCAGGTCGATAGCAATGTAAGCGAGACAGAATTGCCAACACTTCATCTCGTCCAACTTCGTCCTGATCAACTTGGTGTGGGATATATTCCAGTCTTAACTTGCGTGTGGCCGGATCAGCGATCAACAGCTTTGGGGTGGAAATGTCGACCTGAACGAGATGCCTGGCTGCGTGTTGATAAAAATTAAACTCGACATCACTGACAGGAAATTTTTCGATTACCTGATGACCTGCTTCATCCACCAAAAGCGTCACTTTGGCAGTCCCCATGCGTGATAAATTATCATCAGACATACATCTTGCCTTTATCGTTGGCCGGTTGGTTAATTCAGAGGGGTTTGAGTTTAGCGCAATCTGCAAGTCATACAGCAAGTTCGCCTCTCTATAGTTACCACATTATGAAGCGCATAATGTCCGCTTCTGGCACAAAGCAGCCCAAGGCAAATATCAAGGGCTGCTATGAGCGAGGAGCGAGGGTTTGGCTGATACAGTCACTGTTAGCTATCGTCCCGCTGACCGGCGTTATTCGGCATTGAACTTTACACCGTTGCAGAATACGCTTCGTCAGAGATAATAAACTCAGGGTCATAGCTCACGGGGAAGTTTACTGATCTGGCAATAAAGCATACTTTATGGATCTCATGGTGAATAGCCATTGCAGCATCAATATCAGTACCGGCTACGACAGTAATTTTTGGCCTGAGTACGGCGGACAGGAAGCGGCCGGCACCATTTTTTAACACCTCACCTGTTGCTACCGGTGAATCTTCATAATCCATTACAGTGATGCCCGCATCTGATGCCAGATGTAAATACCACAGCATGTGACATGCAGAAAGAGATGATATAAGCAGGTCTTCCGGATTCATTTTACCAGGGTCACCACCCAGTATCGGATCATTAGAACAATGTATTATTTCCTTTCCAGCGACAGCAATATCCCATGTCCGGTCATATGAACGATACCCTGATGTCCCTTTCCCCAGGTTTCCTGTCCAAGATATATGTGACGAATAACTGTGTTCCATAAATTTCCCGCTCCAGTTCTTTATGTCTGCTAGTTAGCAATACACTCTCAGTCGGCCAATGAAATTAACATTTATCTGCTTTTGAAATTCTCACCACTCTCTCCTCTCTACTTTCAGTCACTCCTGGATGAAGCGCGATTTACCGCAAATCGTTGTCAAAGTGCTAATTCAGATGGCATAATGGTATACCATTAAATCACCAAGTAGTAGGTTTTATGAGTTCGGTTATTCTTTCGACCGCGGACATGCTTGCCTTTGAGCTAAAAAATTTAATCAACAACGGCTCGCTGCGGGACGGAGATCGTCTTGTGGAAAGAGACCTCGCCAACCAGTTTTCTGTCAGCCGCATCCCGCTGAGAGAAGCAATCCAGAAACTGGAGAGGGAAGGCTTAGTTGACGTTTACAGAAACCGCGGAGCTGTCGTCAGGACGCTTAGCGCTCACGATGTTGACGAAATTTATCAACTCCGGGCGTTACTGGAAGGTGATGCTATTTTTCAGAGTTATCAATACATGGATTCTGAAACGCTTGCGCGGGCAGAGTTTGTTCACAAACTTCTTGGTAGCGCCAGCGAATCAACACAACAGGGGCAATACAACCGGGAATTTCATGAGCTGTTATACCGCAAGTGTAAAAATCAGCGCCTGCTGAAAATGATAAATGAACTACGAGCGCAGATAGAAAGATATGAGCTCTTGCAGCATCAGTTACTGTCTGAAACGCTCAAGTTTCAGGATGAACATGAGCTTATTTTAAGCGCCTGTCTGCGGGGCGACCCCGCTACTGCTCGCGACTATACTGTTGAACATATTCTTTCTGCCGGGCTGATTCTAAAAAGCTATATGTCCAACCGGTAATTCGGAGGGGCTCGCGATAAAAATCCAAACAACAGAGCTTTTGCTGGATCCGCTTCTGGCACGAAGCGGTCAGGTTGAAGGACCGTAAGGTCTGCTCTGAGCGAAAAGTGTGCGTATTACCAGCCAGCAGCAACCGGCTCCAGGGATGCTTACCCCAAATCTGATTTATTTAACAAAGCCTAAATATCTATATCGAAACACCGCAATGAGCGGTCTTTTCTGTTTTCGGCTTATGCAACCACACGCTCATTCCAGCTGTCTTTAAATATTATGTTCCCGTCTACATATTTCCACTGAATCGACTCATAGCGGATCTCAATATTTTCCAGATGTGTCCCCGTCCCCGAACCAGGATGAAGGCTCGGGGTAATGCCGGTAATCTTCACATTTTCCATCAGAATATTGAAATATTCGGTTTCAACGCCCGCATCTAATATGCGATACATTTTTATTTCTGCAGATTTAAGCATGAGTCCACGACTGATCGCACGGTAAAGTATCGGCGTTGAACGGTCGAATTCCTTTTGGAACAATATCGGAGAGTGAATACGCGTACCAGTCAATTTCCCTGTGTTTCTGTCTGCCGGAACGGTCAGATTATGTGAAAGGGATTTTATCTCAATTGAGCCGATGCGCCCGACAACTTCACAGTTGCCGGTAATAGGAGAACCATTTTCATCTGTTAACCATAAATAAGCCGGATTAGACATTTTATTTCCTTAATGTTGAGTTTCGACTTCTTTCCCGATAGTCTTCTAATTTGGCGACGCCTCTTGACACTGAGAAGAAAATTATCAGCCATACGGCGGCATAAACGAATTTCAGCGGCCACGCCACGGGCAGCATCAGACATCCGATTAACCCGCCAACGAATAACACGGATTCAAAAAAATTCCATATCCTAGCGGCGGTAAATAACACCATTTTCACCCCGCTTTTCAGTACCCTGCGTAGCCGCTTATTGTGTGACATGCAGCTTTCGCCCTACAGCATCGATTATCCTGTCAAACACAGGCTGGCCGCGTGTGACACCAGCATGGACAGCGTCAATAAACGGTTTAACGGCGGGTTCAAACAAAAAATAGGTGAGGTCATAATCGTGTGGCCGGAGCAGCGCGTAAATTTCCGGTGCCTCGATGGCGAGGCTTTCAGACATTCTTATCGAGCGTTCGCTCATTCCCCCGATAAGCAGAATCATCGTCATCCTGCCGATCCAGTTTTTGGCACTTTGCGCACCAATAAATGACACTCTCGTCAGCACCGCCGACCCAATTATCGCAATAAGTTTCGCGGTAAGGAATCGCCCGGCCATTGAGGAAACGGCACCGCGATAGGCATTTTTTTGCTGAGATACGGAGGCGTATTTATCGAATTCTTTAAATATGATCTCTACGGCATTGGTTATATGTTTATAATTCAGGATGTCATTATGAATTGCTTCCGCCATGCGAAAACGTTGTGTCTGATGCGCATAACGGGAATCGGTATCCATATATCCCCAGGCGAGATAACCCATATCGAGCGGAACGGTAAGCGCACCGTTTATTAATCCGGTAATTGTGGCGGGCAACATGATGATGTCTGCAATTCTGTTCGCAATGTCTTCTATATCACTTGTTATCTTATCGACTGCTACCACGGTACACCTCCCTGGTTTCGTGTTCGCATAAACTTAATACAGATAAGGTTAAATAACGAAATACTATATTACTACCTTTACCGCTGAAACGCGCGTCCGGACACTGAATATCAGGGGGCGGTCTAGAACTACCAGACTTCCGCTTTTGGCACAAAGCGGACATACGCGGTATGTGATATCGTAAAGCCAGACGCATCAATGTTATCGTCGTCCGCGATGCGAAGGGCCGTTATACCTAACTGAGTAATGCGGCGGTCGAGTAGATAGAAAGGCAGAGGATGAGGATGAGGATGCAGCATATTCCCGATGATGCGTGGGATGCCTGGACACCGGAACTGCTTTTTCAACGCTTCCGCTATCAGAGTTCGCCTTGGTACGTTGTCGGTGGTTGGGCACTGGACCTGTGGCAGGGCTACCAGACCCGCGATCATGAGGACCTGGAGTTTTGCATACTTTCCGAGGATATCGATCTTTTTCGCTCCCAGTTACCCGAGCTAGATTTTTTCGAGGTCCATAACGGCATGTTTGCTTATCTTGCTCCTGAAATGAGGCCTCGACCAGAGACCTACCAATTGTGGGGAGCCGACACGACCAACGCTTGTTGGCGAATAGACATGATGATCGAACATGGCACCCCGGAAATCTGGACTTATAAGCGCGACCCATCGTTCCGTTTGCCTAGGTCGACTGTCGTTCGAGAAACACCATCCGGAATTCCTTATCTCGCTCCTGCTCTCGTCCTTTTGTTTAAGGCAAAACACATTCGGCCCAAAGATGCTGCAGACTTCCATGCTGCGCTGCCGAAGCTTCACGTTCAGGAAAAAGCCGACCTACAATGTTGGCTGGAGGCGATGTATCCTGAACATGAATGGATCACACAGCTTTAAGGAAAGGCAGGATGACCGCTATTGGCACAGAGCAGACAAACACGTGATGCTGAAGGTCTGATCGTGCCCAAAAAGGTAGGAAAGTCATTTACCCAACACGAATCTGACTTCACGATGCAACTTGTTAAGGACATGATCATTGATAAGAATTTTGATTAACCATTTTGTTTGAGTGGGTATGCAAGTCATTACTTGTTATGACTCTTTGAGATCAGGCTAAAATGTAAAAGGTCAGAAAGGATGAACAATACTAATTGGACTTGGGAAACACATTTCAATATAGACAGCTCAGTACTTCTTAAAATTGTGGTGGTAGTACTTCTTTTAGTTTGGGGTTGTGCTGAGCTGCGGAAAAGAAGGGAAAAAAAACCAAATTTAGAAGCTTCAATCTCAAAAGCCAACGCCAGAGAACGCTACGAATGGCGCTATATAAGATATCCATTTAAGGTGCTACAGATTGCATTCACTCTGTATATTTTATGGTCAGTCATTCACTACCTTTTAACATAAATCCTAAACTATTTTTCATCATAGACTTAATCCTATGGCTGATAACTTTTGATTTACTCTGTCCGCTTCTGAAAAAGAGTCGAGAACACCTTTTCCAACC
Organism: Rahnella sp. RFA10(1/100); assembly: GCF_004195115.1. Lineage (NCBI taxonomy): Bacteria > Pseudomonadati > Pseudomonadota > Gammaproteobacteria > Enterobacterales > Yersiniaceae > Rahnella > Rahnella sp. RFA10(1/100). The sequence goes on along the minus strand of NZ_SEWR01000013.1, from coordinate 85,502 downwards.
CTTTGATATATTCTCAGCTTTAGTAAAATTGCTCTGCAGCCCTAGAAAGATCACCGGCAGCTATGGGTGAAGAGCAGACTTTGAATGCGGTTATAGCAGCAAGAAAATACCGCTCTATTAGGCCATGAAGGCTGAAAATTATGGTTATATATAAATCAAAAGTCAGGGTTAATACTTTATTTAAGGGGGATTTGTGCGAACTCGTCCATCATCTCGGTTAATAGTTCTTTCGCCTGAAAATCACGTCTTGCTCTTTAACTTCTGCCATAAAGGTGATGCCTTGAGCGTCAAGAAATGCTGGGCAACTCCAGGTGGAGGACTTGAACACAATGAATCTTTCGAGCAGGCTGCTTTACGCGAATTACTTGAAGAAACGGGGCTGATAAGAACAGCTGCAGGACCGCAGATAGCATCCAGAACCTTCACAATGATGCTACCAAGTGGGGAGACTGTTCTTGCTGAAGAGCGTTTCTTTATTATTAATACAAATAAATCAGATATTGATCGCTCAAGGTGGAGTAGCAACGAAAAAAATTTATTCGCGATCATTACTGGTGGACAATAGAAGAGCTCAGACATACCGATGAAATAATCTTCCCACTCGATTTGATCCTTAACATACTTGAAAGCAAGTTAACCGACTCCCTAGTATTTAATGTATCGAAAATACCTTGATTTCCGCCTCTGGCACAGGGCTGCTGTCGCAGCCCCTGATAGCCTCAAACCTCGAGTGATTCATGTGCCTTGAACAAAGAGAGAGCTGTTTACAGGGACTTCCACTTTCTTGCCAAGAAGTACATAATTGATTGATATTTAAACACCACATGGCGTCTTTATGGATTTCTTCTGAAGTGCGGGGTAACTCTGTATGAATGTGCCGCAAACAAAATCTGAATTGCTTTTAGCAATCGATAAAAATTTCAATAAATTAATTAGTTATCTTAATGCCATCCCCCCTGAACTCACCTTAGATAACTCAATGGATGGACACTGCAAGGGCACGGAAATCAGTGTTCGAGATCTGGTTTCCTATCTGCTCGGGTGGAACACTCTGGTTGTAAAGTGGATCACTTCCGACGGGAAAGGATTGCCTGTTAATTTCCCAGAAACCGGTTTTAAGTGGAATCAACTTGGGCTTCTGGCGCAAAAATTTTACTCTGATTATAGCGAATTGGATTATAACGTGTTAATTACTGAGCTCGAGGAAGTAAAAGATGAAATAGTGAAACTTATTGATGGGCTCACTGATGACGCTTTGTATGCTAAACCATGGTACACAAAATGGACTATGGGGCGAATGATCTCATTTAACACATCATCTCCCTATGCCAATGCTAATGGCAGATTAAGGAAATGGGCGAAAAATAATAGTATCAGCTTAAAATAAAAAAACTCTGTGAATTTGTCACCTTTACTTTGATGAAAATGCCGGGAGATTAATAATGCTGATCTACAACGTTTTTGGACGGCATCTTGGGATCAAACGTGAGGGGGAGCGCTGGCTGGTATTCCGCGCAGACCTGACAGAGCGAAAATTTTCCCGGCTTTACGACATCGCAATTCCGAACGATCTGACAGAGGCAGAAATTCCAGGTTGGCTTGATGACATTTTACATGAGGCGGCAACAGAGCGTCATCCGGAGGTGAAGCGTGTCGAATAAGAAATCTGGCTTGCATACGTAAGTATCCCGCTTAACCGGAGCATTCACTAATAGAGATATTTTGTCACGCCATCCGGACATCGCCTCCTCACCATTGACAACTAATACGCTGTGCTGCTTGTCATGTCCGCCTCCGACACAGTGAGAAGCGGACATCGTTTTTCGGTCAGGATACCAGCTATGATAAATTATTGATGAAAAGGCATTCAATTGATAGAAATCGGCGAAGGTAATAAAAGGGAGGTGTGATGTTTACCCCAGAGTTTATTAATGATGAACATGGAGAGTTTCTACTTGTAGCCAGCCACAGCCTGGCATCCCCGGAATCTATAAAACTCAGTATTGCGTACAATATTGCCAGAATATCTTACGGACTATCACAGCTTCCATCGCACATTCGAACTTGCCGGGTCGTCTATGATATTAGAGGACAATCAATCCCTGACCAGGTCCTGGCCCAGGTCAGACAAGCGTTTGAGCAGGTAGCCATTGTGGAGTTTAAATGCTGATGGGACTTCAGTTAATTGTAAAAGCAGAGCGTAAGAAGATAGAAAAATCGTTGGGGTCATTTACATCAGAATGTGAAATATTCCCGGTCGCTGAAGACCTTTTCGGCATTTCAATTCCAGAGCGAATTCTCTCATCCGTGGGTGAAGATGTTGTTCTACAGAAACTTGAACAACTCAAGCGTTTTGACCTTTGGCAGGGGGCCTGGCAAGAACCCAAGCGACGTTGGCTTTGGTGAGTTTCAGCTTTGAGCGGGGAGCTGACATTGGCTTTTCATGCCTGTAAGAGATACCCACCGGGCTGATGGTTTTTTAGCGTGTCATTGCCAAACTTATACCGCACCTGCCTCTGGTGTTCCCTGATGGAAAGCCAACTCCCATTGCCCCTTGTCAGAATACACCCAGCAAGAAGAACGTAGGGATGCTCGGCTGCCGTCCGAATTAAACGTCTTGTAGTGCAAAATGGCGCAGTACTCTCCTATGCTGAGCAGCCGGAAATCACTGCTAAGAATGATCGTTGGACTTAATTCGCCAGTCAGAGATGCTATCGTCTCCGCGCGGTCAACTATTACGCCTGACCGTGTAATTTCCCGAAATTCCGGATGCAAAATCTGTTCAAGCAATTTCCGATCATTCCTCCGGGCACCGTGAAGACTGCATTCGAGTGCTTTCAGCTTTTCCAAGAGCATTTTGCTCCCCCTAATTGAACCCTGACAGTTGAATGAATTTATCATAATAGCCAAGGCTAATCTTTAATGCTCCCGAGAGGTAACTTTGAAGTGGTCGACATACATTGGCCAAGATATGAGAGCTTTTCTTGAACAACTTAACGTCCGCTTTTGGCACTCAACTGCCTGTCATGCCTGCTTTAAAAACTGGCTTAACGAATGGAAGGGACTTCTCCTGGATATGCACCTGATTAACTTTCGTGCAATCATGGAATAAATATTGACCCAGAGGGATTCGTTATGACCATCACTACTGTCGGTATCGATCTTGCTAAAAATGTGTTTGCAGTTCACTGCGTTGACCAAAATGGTAAAGCAGTTCTGGTTAAACCCAAGGTGTCACGTGCAGCCCTTCCTGAACTCATCGCAGGTTTACCTCCCTGTGTAATTGGAATGGAAGCCTGCTCGGGTGCCCACTATTGGGCAAGATTATTCAGGCGGTATGGCCATGATGTCCGGTTGATGGCCCCAAAATTTGTCTCACCCTATCGCATGGCGGGCAGGACCGGGAAAAATGATGCAGCTGATGCAATAGCTATTTGTGAGGCTGTGCAGCGGCCGTATATGCGCTTTGTACCCGTCAAAGACGAAAGTCAGCAGGCAATGCAGTGCTTGCATCGGACAAGGCAGGGATTTATCCAGGAAAGAACGGCAACGTATAACCGTCTTCGGGGTCTGGTATCCGAATTTGGGATTATCGCCCCACAAAGCACTGATGCTCTACGTCATATTGTTTCTGACCAGAGGGAAACTCTGCCAGTACAGGTCAGGCTTTGCATTGATGATCTATTGGCTCATATAACTAATATTGAAGAAAAAATCGCCGAATATGACAGGGTATTATCTCGTGTGGCCAAAACAGACCATCGCAGCCAGCAGTTAATGGAACTGAAAGGTATTGGCCCCACAACAGCGAGTGCACTGGTCGCCAGTATTGGCAACGCACATGATTTTAAAAACGGGCGCCAACTGGCAGCCTGGCTGGGGTTAACGCCATCGCAATACAGCAGTGGTGGAAAATCAAAACTTGGCAGAATAACGAAAGCCGGTGATTCATATCTGAGAACGCTGCTGGTACAGGGAGCTCGTTCTGTGATGATAGGGGCAGAGAATAGAACGGACTCGTTTAGCCGTTGGGTCTGCTCGTTGATTGGCAGGCGGGGATACTGGCGTGCTGTCGTTGCAATCGCTGCCAAGAATGCGAGGTTGTGCTGGGCATCATTACATTACGGCGATGACTTCAAACTGTATTCGGCAACATGAAAAATTTAACTGTGTAGTAACTGAACTGCAACTCGTTGATGGTAAAGGGTTAGACCCCCGTGAGAAGTATCTGCATATCCTACTGGATATTACTATCCGATTAACGAAGGAGGATCTCACGAGCGTCTTTCATCAGGGTCCGAATCAATAGAGATTCAACGTGACCGTTTATAGTAGCGCAGTCTTATCCCTTGCCCTTCATTGATGAACAGACAGAAATTAAAAACCGGCGTTGACTGTTCGGGGAAGCCCTTATAGTAGGATACTTTCAGCTTTCCAGGTGGCTGCCAATCAGGCTATATCATTTTTTAACGGAACTGATTGTGGCTAACTGTTTGTTTCCGGTTGCTTTCACGATGGACGTTTACCGTGGCCCCACAACTTACAGGCCAACCAATTGCATCTTTTTGACGCTCGCATTGAAACAATATTATTTGAGCAACTTCTTCCTCAATAGCATGGTGCGTACTCGGTGTAATTGAGACAGGACTCACCTGGCCCTCCATTTGCCCCGGGAGAACCATCAACCAGAACGAATCCATTAACGTTGTGTTGCGTTGATGGCCATCTGGACGATGCGTCCGCATGGGCGAACGATGTTGACGCCAAATAAACGAGAACTGTAAATATATAGATTAGTTTCAGACGCATAAGCAGCACCTTTTTGGAAAAACACTATTTGCCTGAAAGCGCTTACCTTAATTGCTACATGGGATGGCGGTGCCGCCTTTACCAGCCGCACCGCCTTTACCTCCTTTACCGCCCTGCCCGTTGTTACCGTCCTTACCTGGCTGCCCATCTTTACCGGAATGCCCGCATTTTACCGTCACTGCCTTAAGGGAACTGGCCTGGTCTGCTGACACAGGGATTGTGGCTGTACTGTTCTGCGTTATAGCATCTTCAGCATGTACTGCACCCGACAAGCAAAACTCAGTACAAAACAAAAATGCTACTAATTTAAGATTCATATTCACAAAGAAGTCTCCTCAACTGCGTGTTATAAAAACTGCCAGATCGTGTGATCTGGCAGCATGGGATTTATATGACCGCCATCGCCACCATTATCGCTACCGCTTCCTCCGGTTCCCCCCGCGCCCCCTGCTCCGCCATCGCCTGCAAGAATAATCAGATGGTCAACAGAAGATGTATTGAAGTGATGGAGTGGTTCCGCTGCTCTGGATAACCCGTAAAGGAGATAAATAACAACGCTGCAATTCTGCTTACTTTCATAATTAAAACCTCATTGTCAAAAGTTGGGGTTCTATTTCTGGCAAAAGAATGCCTAATAACCTTGCAGAATAAACATAGCAACCGATTTGTGAGGTCTTTATTTAATAATGTAATATTATATTTCCTTGCGAGTTTTTTATTGTTGTTGAGCGGGTGATTTATTTTCAATTTTTATTTTTTGTTTATGTATTGTTTACGTGGGTAGTTAAATAATCCGTTTTCAATCCACTCTTCCAGTTATTGTAAAAGCTAAATTCAATATGAAGAATGATTGCTTTGTCAAAAAAACTTAATAAACATAAAGGGAAATGATTACGTGTGAATTTAAAACCAGCAGTGATGAGATTCAACGCAAATGATCTCACTCTGCTTTTGTAGGGCTTGCCTGGAAACCGAACAATACCCTGCGTTAAGCCTGTTTTTTAAGCAGGCATGACAGGCAACTTTGAGCGAAATATCTGCTGGCACTGGAAGTGCGAAAGTCGTCCTTACAGAAGCCATAAAAAGCTTGTCGAATGTCTCAGGGCGTGAAGCGGACATAGCATCACCGGGATAGCCAGAAATCAGAGTTGTCCCGTCACCGGTTTCGGGATGCTGCTTTTCCAGGCAGGATACTCTATGCTGGTGAGAATTACTTTGTAGGATATGAACATGATAACAGTAGAGAAATCAGATCCATTTTCTTCAGAATCCCATCGATTAATCGAGATGCTGTCAGCTGAACTTGCCGCTATTACGGGTGATAACGGCAAAAGCAATTTCACTGTTGATGCAATGAATGGTGATAAAGCGTTATGGGTATTGGCAAAGAATGCTCATGGCGATGCGATAGGATGCGGTGCTATCCGGCCATTAACGCAAAATATAGCCGAGCTTAAAAGAATGTTTTCAGACCGAAGTGTGCCAGGCGTGGGTAACGCTTTACTCACTTTCCTGGAAATCTCCGCAAAAGAAATGGGATATCTCGAACTGAGACTGGAAACCCGACATATCAACCATCGGGCCGTAAATTTTTACAAGAAAAATGGGTATGTCCGTATTGAGAATTATGGTCCATACACAGGCAGAGAAGAGGCCGTCTGTTTCGCAAAAACATTGTGCTAATTGCATTAATGGATCCTGATGCCCGCGCCTGGCACCAGAAAAAAGAGTTGTCATACCTGCTACGCGCGAGGGGCAGACCTCGCAATATCCTCTCATTTAGTGACCTGCAAATACCGGCTTTTTATGTCATATCTGCCTGATCTCACCTCCGTTAATCATGTTTAATACCGCGAACTTTGGCAATAGGTCATCCTCAAGAAAATCACAGGTTGCCTCTTTTGCAAACAATGTATACATTGTATACATCAATTGCGGATTGACGCTGAGGAAAACATGAGCAGAAAAAATAATGTAGTAACCGTAAGATTAACTGATGAACAACTGAAGGTTTTCACAGACTGGAAGGAAAAATTAGAGGATGAATTAGGGATCGATGTGCCTTTGGGGGCTGTTATCCGCAGGGCATTAGATGGCGCTATTCAGATGTATAACCAGCGTATGGAGCATGAAGTCCAGGCGGAAGTAAATCCGGACGAACGTACTGCCCGAACACAAGGTGCTAACGCCTATATCAGTGACTACAAGGAAGGGAAATAATCATGACCATCATCGACAGTAAAGCACATCACGCAGGGTTCAGAGAGCATTATGTCGATAACGCTAAGCCAGTGTGGGATATCGGTCGCCCGCAAAAACCTTTCATCGAAAGCGCCTCTGATATACGTGGGCCAATCTTAGATATTGGCTGTGGCACGGGTACGCTTGCCACTTATTTCGCTAAGCGTGGTGAGCAGGTTACCGGGATTGATTTTGTCGAAGAGGCGGTCGGGCGTGCTGCCGCGAAGGCGAAAGCAGCGGGTCTTAACATCGACTTTATGGTTAAAGACTTTTTCACTATTGGCAGTTGGGATCGGAAGTTTCGGAGCATTATTGACAGTGGGCTGTTTCATATTTTTTCAGGCGATGAGGTGAGAAAGGCTGCTTACCTGAATATCGTGAGTAAATTACTCAGCGATAATGGCCGACTTTATGTTCTGGCCTGCAAAAAAGAAACCGGGATCGATGCAGGTGTTAACGCTGATGAGATTTTTGAGACCTTCCGTGAACGCTTTATCGTTGAGTCATTGCATGAGTTTGAGGCCGAAACCGTCATTGACGCAGCGGAAAACATCCCCGGCAAGCAGTGGCTAAGTTATTTTGCGGTGATTAAAAAACGCTAATGTTAAAGGGGACTGCGTCCCCCATTTTCAGGGTCTGAGGTTCCGGGATAAAAGTGAGAATCAAAGTTCGAATCCTGCTGCTCGGGCATTTCTGAATCATCTGGTTGAACATTTTTAAATTCTTTTAACCTGCCTGAGTATATTCAGGTCGTCAGAATGATGAATCTGTCCGCTATAAACGAGGGGCGGAAGCTGGTTTCCCACGCCTTTGCACGGTAAATATTGGGCAGTAAAGGCAGCGCTTCGTTCAGATTATATATTGAAATCGATATTTATTTGATGTTATAAGAAAAAAGCAGTTTTATGATCCCTTCTGTTTCCTGTTCCTGATATTCAATGAATAAGTCATAAATGAAGGTTAGAAAATGATTAAGTCAGTTCAGCCAACAATGACAGTCACCACCACCGCATCTTGCGGCGGTGTGGGCGTATCTGTGACTGGCTCCTGACAAAACAGATCCTCACTCCCCGCCAAACCGGACGGGGAAGAAAATTTCTCCGTTCATAACATTCTGAATGGAGACACATCGTGATTTCATCTGATAATGCACTTTTAGTCATTGATATGCAACAGGGGCTTTTCCGTGGCCCGGCCTCTCCGCATTGCGCAGAAGCTGTTCTGTCGAATATTTGTTTGCTGATTGCAAAAGCGAGGCAGGTTCAGGTGCCCGTCTTTTTTGCCCGCCACACAGGACCTGATGACTCCCCCTTCTCAGAGCAGAGTCTGTTAACACAGCTGATACCCGAAATGAACGTTAACGCTGAGCGGGATATCGTCTTTATTAAAAAGTACCCCAACTGTTTCCGCGATACCGACCTGCAGCTTCAACTCTGCCAGCGAGGAGTGAAGCAGCTGGTTATCGCCGGGATGAAAACAGAATTTTGTGTGGACACTACCTGTAGAGCCGCGTCGGAACTGGAATTCAGGACCGTGCTGATTTCAGATGCGCATACAACAATGGATAACGATCATTTATCAGCAAATGAAATCATTGAACATCACAATGTTACGCTTGCCGGACCGTTCGTGTCGCTTTCGACCGCGGCGGGCTGGAGCTTTTGATGAACTAAGAGCCGTCCGCAGGACGGCTAAAAAGGCTGATTTTCGCTCCTGGCACTCAGGGGAAAACACGTGACGCTGAGGGTCTGCTGCGAGCGAATAGAGGACTTACGCGCTCAATTCCTTTTACTTCTCCTCTGCGCGTGCTTTCTGTTCTGTGGATGGCATCGGCAGATTCCTGGTTGTTGATTCCTGTGTCAGTGCGTCGTTTTCCACAGCACCCAACAAAGCATCCAGCAGCCCGGGAAAGCGAGCATTAAGATCTTCCCGGCGCAGCGATAGTAAATTTTCGCGCCCGCAAGGGCGCTGCCAGATAACGCCACTATCACGTAAGACACGCCAGTGGTGTCAGCGTCGATTTAGGAATCCCACTCAGCACGGCGCTACAAGCATGCTCACCGCCGCCCGCCAGCACCTGAACCACCGTCAGACGTAATGGATTCCCCAAAGCTGTCAGCACATTTTCAAGACGTATTTGTTCCGCATCAGGGTGTTTAGAAAGCATGGGGTTTCTCAGCAGATTGTAAACATGCCAACACTATACTTTAAATTTTATCGATTGACTAATGTACGAGTACATACATACATTAAATGTACGCATGTACTCGAACATTAGTTTATTTGGAGATTATTTATGGTTACTGCCTTACGGGAATCAGGTGCCCCTCGCTTTCAACACCTCAGCCTTGCGCTGCTTGCCTTCGCCCAACTCATGTACTCCCTTGATATCAATATTGTGTTTGTAGCACTCCCGGAAATTGGATCGGGACTGGGGTTTTCGGAGCACACACTCCAGTGGGTGGTCAGTGCTTATACGGTATGCTGTGGGGGATTTTTATTGTTCGGTGGAAGAGCAGCAGATCTTCTGGGGCAACGTCGGGTTTTTATCGGTGCGTTATGGCTCTACGCGCTCTCCTCACTGGCCGGTGGATTAGCGTGGAGTCCTGTCGTCATTGTCATTGCACGAGCCATACAGGGTATAGGCGCGGCATTACTTTTTCCTGCCACGCTTTCGCTTATAAACAGACTGTTCGAGGAAGGGCCGTTGCGCAACCGGGCACTGGCAGTCTGGGGCGGCGCAGGCGCAAGTGGTCTTACACTGGGATCACTCGCGGGCGGGATACTTACAGGTGTCTATGGCTGGCCGTCAGTATTTTTCGTCAATGTTTTATTGGCAGCGATTGCAATATGCGCCGCTTTTTTTGTGTTACCGAAGGACAGTTTCCAGGAAGTGCGCCGCAGCTTCGATTTGCCGGGCGCTGTGACAGTCACCACAGGAGCAATTCTGCTGGTTTATGCTCTGGTTCAGGGGCCTGAAGAGGGTTGGTTGTCAGAGCATATTCTCTTATCACTGAGTCTGTCAGTGGTATTTCTGCTGGCGTTTGCCGCCATAGAATTTCGCAGCCCTGACCCATTAATGCCGGTACGATTATTCAGGAATCGAAGTCTGACAACAGGCATGGTGATCACGTTTATTTATATGGGAACCTTCGGTGCTCTGCCTTATTTTCTGACAGTTATGTTTCAGAACATTATGGAATACAGCGCCTTGCAGACCGGCCTGGCGTTTATAGCGCCTTCGCTGGCAATTTTTGTCGGAACGCAATTCGGAGCCCGACTTGCAAATAGTCTGTCGTTACGCAAAGTTTTACTGGCCGGTTTTTTAACTGGAATTGCGGGTACGCTGGCACTGGTTCCATCAGCCTATTCAGGTGCATCTTATTTAAGCGTATTACCGGGACTGGTCATTTCAGGAATAGGCCAGGGTATTGTCTGGACGGCAATGTGGGTAGCTACTGGTTCAGGCGTAAAGCATTACGAGCAAGGGGTTGCTTCAGGTATGGCTTCTACAACGCTGAATGTTGGTAACGCTATTGGTATTGCTCTGTTAGTTGCTTTATCCGGAAGCGGGACCGTAAGTCTGCATCAGGTGAACTCTACAAACAGTCTCCAAAATGCCTTACAAATCGCATTTTATCTGGCTGCAGCGGGACAAATTGCAGGGCTTTTTGTTTCCTGCCTGTTACCTTGCAAAGCTGCAACTGATTTGCCAGCAGAAATAACCTAGCAGAAAATCAGTATCCTTTGCCGATGGCTTCAGATGAAAAGTATTAATGTGGAAGACCTGCTTATGGCGGGTCTTTTAATTTGCAGCTTGCGCTGGGAGGTGCGCGAAAATTTCAACATGCTGCTGTACTGACCTGCATGTGAACGCTCGCTTCTGGCACCAAGCGGACTAGCCAGTTGATTCGAAGGTCCGCTGTGAGCGAACTGCGGACGTCGGCTCTTACTCGTCATTTTGATGTAATATGACTTAGCATGTGTCTAACTGGCGGCTATTTTATAAACAGCTACTGTCAGGGATTGGATATATCAACTCTATCTCTGGAGCGTCAGTTAAATGCCTACCTGAGCGAGCCATCAAGTACCCAGCAATCTCTTCAACACTGAGATCAACATGTAACATCTCAGGATTTTGGAACCAACTATCTGGCCAAAAAATAAGATCAGATGGATTACCGTTAAAATTCCTCTCAAGTAATGAAAGAGCAAAGTTTTGTTCGGATTCTTTGCCCTCGGAGTCACATATAAATTTGATTGTTTGAATCAATTCGCTCCAGGTATAGTCTGGGTAAAACCTCTCCAGATTAAAGGCCATCCTGGTAAATTCCCTGGCACTGGTCCAGGAGGAAAAATCTCTGAAATCAGGAAAAGTATAGGGACATACAACCTGGTTGTTCCATTCACCCATCATGCTTACTAATATGGGATCTTCTTGATCACAGCCTCCATCAATTTTAGAAAGTATCATTTCAGCACTTTTTGAAAGTTCATTAATTTTGTTACTACTGACTTTGCTTGGTCTCATTCTTTCCGGCAGTGGCATTATTTTAATCCTTGAGAAGTTAACTCATCAAACCGATTGATTTTAAACAATACTCTTTATGTAAATATGGTACTACCTTAGTCCGCTTCACGCCCTGAGACATTCGACAAGTTTTTTACGGCATCAGTAAGGGCGATTTTCGCTCTTCCAGTGCCAGCAAATATTTCGCTTCGTCATAGCGGGTTCTGGTCTTCCAGCAGTGGTAAATGATCCTTAGCCATTTGAATGCCAGAGCCCGGATCGCGGATTGATGAGATTTTCCCTTTTCTCGCTGCCCCTGATAATACAATTTGGCCCAGTATGATGAGTTAACCGTCTTGGCAGCCCATTCAACAAAGGTCTGCCTGACGAACTTCGCACATTGCCATCGCCAGTGAACCCAAGATTTCTGGCCACTTCTTTCTGTCACCGGTGCAATACCTGCGTAGTTTTGAATTTCTTCAGCGCTGTTAAACCGGTCTCGGTTATCACCAAGTGCAGCAAGCATACGTGGGCCCATACACGGCCCCATGCCCGGAAGTGATTTGAACAGCCCCGCATCTGGCAATGTGTCAAACAGCGTTTCGATTCGTTCGTCATAGGTTTTGATGATTTCACTCACGACTTTAATTTGTGTCGCCAGTGCGGTTGCCATCAAAGCATTAGCCTCTATAACACTCGGGTCTGTCGTCAATGGGATCGCGTTATCAATACTTACAACACGCTGCTCGGTAAGGGCCATTGCGCGACCGCCTTTGGCATTCAGAAAGTTGCGGATCGTCTCGCGCCTGGCGCGTTTAAGTTGTTGCAGACTGGGCCATCGTATAATCAGTTCACACAACAGTAAGCTACCCCGATGTGAGAACCACTCCAGGGGCTGAGGATAATACTGTTTAAGCGTGTTGATTATCCGGTTCACAAAGCGGCGTTTATCTTCAACCAACTGACGACGCTGCTCAACCAGTTGCTGGAGTAACCGGATATCCGCATTGTCGGGTTCAATAGCTTTTATTTTTTGGGGATAACGCAGCATTAACTCTAATGCCAGTTCTGCATCCTGCGGATCATCTTTAGCGCCGCTGGGCGAGAAGGCTTGCCGGTAACGAGCCAGTGACAAAGCGTGGACGGGGAAAACGGTGATAAAGGGATATTTTTGAAGAGCATATACCACGGGGCCCTTCTTCAGCTCAAGGGCGATAGCTATTTTGCCTTTCACCTGTTTGTGCAACGCGTTGAGCCAGGCATCAAGCGCTTCTGCTGTATGTTCAATCACATGGAATGTGCGTTCGCCGTTTTTAAACTGAACACAGACATCGTGTTTTTTATCTGCCCGGTCCAGACCAACATGAGCAGCAAACTGATCTATCGCAGTCATAACCAACTCCTTTTCACCGGGGATTGGTATGCATTCCACGCTCTTCGAAAGAAATATAGTCAGCAGTTTGTCTGCATGCCCTGAGTATTCGTTAGCGAACGTGGAGCACTTACTGGCTCGAAAGCAAAGCGGCAATCATCAAACCACATGATTCTGGCACAATATTCGTAAGCAGTAAGCGCATACCCTGAATCACTTAAAAGTGTAACTCTCAGGGTGACTATACCTGGCACTGAGCGGACCGAAGCACTGCTCACTGGCAGTGATGAGCGAGGAACGGACATTGCTAACAGTATTCTGCGCGAATCAACAGGGAACTGGTCACTGTCTGTATGGTTAGGAGGCTGATATTGTAAGCACACCTGTTTTAGTTCCACGCACTTTTTGAGACTTCCGGGTTTTCGGCCATCAGCCGGTACTCTTCCGGCGTCAGGTTGTTCAGGGATTCATGAGGCCGCTCGTTGTTATATTCAGCCAGCCAGCGCTCCGTTATTTCTCGTACTTCATTCAGTGTTCTGAACAGGTAAAAATCCAGTATTTCTGTCCGGTATGTTCGGTTAAACCGTTCTATAAACGCGTTCTGTGTTGGCTTACCCGGCTTGATAAATTCCAGCATCACACCATGTTCTTCGGCCCATTGCGCCAGTGCCAGTGAGACCAGTTCTGGCCCGTTATCCATCCGCATCTTCAGCGGATAGCCGCGGTTTGCCACTATCCTGTCTAGCACTCTCACGACGCGTTGCGCCGGGATATTCAGGTCAATTTCTATCGCCAGCGCCTCACGGTTAAAATCATCCACCACATTGAAGGTCCGGAAGCGTCTACCACACACCAGCGCATCATGCATAAAATCTATCGACCAGCTCTGGTTAAGTGCTTCCGGCGTCGCCAGCGGAGCCGGATTGCGCACCGGCAGACGTTGCTTTCCCTTACGGCGAAAATTCAGTTTCAGCAGGCAGTAAATCCGGTGAACGCGTTTGTCGTCTAATCAGTCAATATCTGGATCAGATGGGGTCTTTGTCGTCTTCGTAGTCATTTTTTAGATGCTACAACATGTTGCCAGACGTCGTCTTCATTCCTATGTGATTCCCGCAGGGGTATTGCCCTGCAAAGCGTGTCCCGGAATTGAAGTGTACGACGAGCTCAATCTGATTTGATTATGACTTTTCGTTCTTTAATTTACCGCTTTAAGACGTTCATTATAAAATGTCTCTGATTTCCACATACTTAACATCAATGTCGTCAGTTTTCGAGCCAGGGCAACAATAACCTTCTTGTAACCCATCCTGCGTCGGAGTCCATTTGCCCATATTGCCAGGCTTGTATCAGTACCATAACGCGTTAACAGGCAGGATGCTGCTTCGTAGATAAGCGTGCGTGTCATTCTGTTTCCCTGCTTTGAGATTCCCCCATTTCTGTCAACTTCGCCGGATTGATACTTTTTGGGCGTTAATCCGAGGAAAGCTCCTGCATCGCTGACCCGTCTGAAGCGAGAGGGGTCGTCAATTGACGTTTTAAAACTTAATGCTGTCAGAACACCCACACCCGGAATAGATTGCAATATCTGGCAAACCGGATCTTTTCGGGCTAATTTTTCTAGCATGTAGTTAAATTTTCTTATTTGCCCGGAAAGATGTTCCCAAGTATCAAGCAACATAATAACTGCAGGTTTAACTGTTTCCAGCGAAGGTGATGACTCGAGTACGGCACGTTCAAAAACACTATTTTTCCCGGGTGGAAGAACAACCCCGAATGTTTTCAAAAGTCCGCGGATCTGATTCGTTACGGCAACACGAAGCTGGACCAATTTTTCCCGGCTGGTAAGAATGAGTCGTTGTTGATGGCATTGAAGACTTTTGACATGTACTGGCTTGTACCAGCCGGAAAGAACCAGTCTTGCTATACCAAAAGCATCATTTTGATCGGTTTTATTTAACTGCATAGATAAAGCCGCATGAACATGTCGTGCGTGGATACAGTCAACGTCCAGACCAAAATTCCTGAGAGAATGGTAAAGCCAGACGCAAAGCGGCCCTGTCTCCAGACCCACTTTCGACTTATCAAATCCTTCAGAAAAGAGATAATCAGCTATAACACCAGGATGCGTATCGACGTTAACCATCCGAATTTTATTACCGTTATGGTCTATAACGCAGATGCTTGTTTTCTTCTGGGAAACATCAAGTCCAACGAAAGTTTTCATGGCAATCACCTCAGATATCACAGACTGGGATCGTATTAAGATTACAGCATGTGGTTCCAGACGTGCCCCTGCCTGCGAAGTACCTGAAAAAGCTTCTTAAAACCGTAGCGGGGATAGCGCTCAGCGACCTCGGTCAGCCTCTGGATCACCGCTTCATCACGTCGCGTATCCGGTTGATAACGAAACACCGTCCTGCTTAGCGATAACGTCCTGCATGCCTGGCGTATGCTCATCGTAAATTGCGTGGTCAGATAGTTGACGAGCTCACGCTTTATCGCTGGTTTTAAAGCTTTTTTTCGATGACGTCTTTCAGCGCCCGGCATTCCAAACTCAGATCGGCAAACATTTGCTTCAGACGACGATTCTCGTCCTCAAGGTCTTTGATTTTTTTGATATCAGCGGCTTCCATCCCGCCATATTTTGCTTTCCAGTTGTAATAGCTGGCTTCAGAAATAGCAGCCTCGCGGCACACATCTTTGACGGTCCTGCCAGCCTCGACTGATTTCAGGACGGCGATGATCTGGTGCTCAGTGAATCGGATCTTACGCATAGCGCTCTCCTCAGGGGACATAATCAGTATGTCGGAAGATCTCTAAAAATGAATGGGCCGTTTTGGTGGGATACTTACAATATCAAAGCTTCATAACAGAAAGGCGTCCTGATAGTGATACTTCTGCTTTGAACAAAGATCGGAGTCTTACTGTTGAGTAGGAACTCATTCTACCTAAGAATGTGCAAGAGTTGGGCATCACATTCGAATATTATGGAAGTGAGGACTGTAGTGTATTATTGGAGAACGTTGGTATTATGGGGAAATTTCGCAATCTTAAGTGCGTGCTTTTAGTGTCATCAGGGCTAATTTCCAGCAATGTGTTTGCTGAACAATATGGTACCCCGGTATCAATTTGCCTCAATAATCATACAATACCATTTATTGACACTGATCGGCCTGCAACCGAGGTAGTTGATGCTGCCTACAAGCAGTGTCAGGAGGTGATCTTGCAATGGGATAAAGAAAGAAAATCACTTCCCCCAGGAATGGTTGCCAAGCAGGACGAGGAGTTCCACTCGTTTTATATCCATATGATTGAAGCAAGGCGGAGGGCTGCGGAGAAGAGAAAATGAGAAGAATTAGCTTGAGTGCACGCTCATACCCCCGCCACGCCTGCCCGCTTTATGTCGTGGTTTTGACCTGCACCTCGTTGATGAGCACATACTGATCTTAACAACGACGGCTTTTGGCACTCAGTGGACAAGATAACTGAGCTTAAGGTCCGCTGTGAGCGAGGAACGGAATGATGGCATTAATTCCCATGCTGACGAAGTAGTTGTCTAGAGTCTGACTTTATCTAAAATTCGCCCTAAATCATTTAACAACGTAAAAGCGGTTTCTTTTGACGCCCCGATTCTAGTTTCAAATTCAGGTACAGAAATACCATTGCAAACTTCATTCAACGCTGAATAGAGAATTAACAACTCATTGTTATCTAGAGATAATTCAGTCTTTTTTTCGTCAACTGATACGGCGTCCATTACTCACCTCAAATTATCTAACTATGCTCTGGCATGTACATGCCTAAGAAGTTCAGCCTTATAAAACAATATTCCACATCAGTTGAGAGGTTTCAAACTCATTAGTCTACATAAGTAGGCCGTCAATGTCCGCTCCTGGCACACAGCAGATGTTCAGGCCCATCAAGATTCCTGCTTTGCTGGCGGAAGCAATTTTTTAGCTTCGTTAATGAGCTTTTCAATCTCTTCCAGAGGGATGCATCCTTCGTAACAAGAGAAAGAGAACTCATGAGTTACATCGGAATAGAAGACTTCAGCAATTTGCCGGAGCGGGGATGTTCCAGCCTCAAAAAGTTCGAGGTACATCCCATCACGGATGACATCGCTTCCACGGGTTAGGTTGTATTGGATCTTAGCCATAAATTTAATTTTCCATTTTTCCAATTAATGAAGCCTCTGTTCGAGCGCAATAAAACGTAAAATATGCCCCAGAAGGTAACTTGCACAGATCCGCAAAGAGCGAGAAGCGGACGTTACCTACCTGTTGAATTTGATGATAACGGGGAGATCCCAACTATCGAGTCAATCCTAAAAGCTAGGCCGCTAGCACGCCTTCTTACCTCATTTCTCCCCCAACTGTACACTTTGGTTATTTTATCCAGTGTCAGTAATCTGGCAGTTGCAACGTCAAACTGGTGGTGCCAATCTGGTGTTAATTCGTCGAAAAACTGCAAAGCCTGCTATGTTGCACATGTTAGTGGTAGCCGAGCTTCAAGGAGTTTATATGAGCAAATCGCTTGACGTCGCCCTTTCGGTCCGCCGAGCGGAAGAAAATGAAGCGGAA
Source organism: Rahnella sp. RFA10(1/100) (assembly GCF_004195115.1). Taxonomy (NCBI): domain Bacteria; kingdom Pseudomonadati; phylum Pseudomonadota; class Gammaproteobacteria; order Enterobacterales; family Yersiniaceae; genus Rahnella; species Rahnella sp. RFA10(1/100). Next base: position 67,990 of record NZ_SEWR01000013.1, on the reverse strand, counting down.
TTGGTGCGTGAGATAGTGCGCGCGGCCTATTCCAAATGGATTCCGGTCATTGGTCGTGAACCAACTCCGATGACGGCCGATTTTAATAAGGCCATCCGTGAGCATGACATTGACCTCGCCATTGTCGCAGGGGAAGTGGTCGGCCTGATCGAACTATGGCTCCAGGCCGATCATCTTTGGATCGAAAATGTTGCGGTACATCCCCACCGGCAAGGAATCGGAATCGGCCGTACATTGCTGGCACATGTTGAAAGTAAGGCAACTCAAGCGGAGCTTGGGGAAATTCGCCTGCAGACGAACGAGGCGTTCGAGGCGAACATCGCATTATATGCGACGCTCGGATATGAAATCGATAGACGTGAACCGTTCAAAGGTGGAACGACCGTCTTTATGAGCAAAAAACTGTAGTGGTTACTAAAACTGACCCCGGTACAAAGATTCCTTGATCATTTTAATGTGCGCTGATGACCCTGACCTGTCCGCTGAAGGATCAAGGGCGGCTGTGAGCGAGGAACGGACATAGCGACATTCGGATCTGTAAACTAGCATCGAAATCATTGCCAACAACTCTGTATGGTAATTGACGGTGAGGTGTTGCGAACCTGCTTTTCCCTAACTATAAAAACAGATATATAACTAACCTAATGAACACATTATTTAGGAAATTGTTTTGCAACTACAACTCACCAGACTGCATCTTCGCCCCGTAACTACATCTGACTTGAATGACCTTTTCAGAATTTATGGCGACCCGGCTACAAACACCTTTAACCCCGCAGGGCCATATCCTGACATACAACATGCACAAATTGTTTTAGCTCGCTGGATCAACCACTGGGAAACTCACAGTTTTGGAAACTGGGCAATCTCTTTGCAGGATAGTCCTGAAAGGATCATTGGTTTTGGAGGTCTGAGCATCAGCAGTTATGCAGATATCGTAATTAATAACTTAGGATATCGTTTCGCCACAGAGGCATGGGGAAAAGGTCTGGCGACAGAGTTTTCGAAATACTCCGTCAGATATGGATTTGGTGAGTTAAAGCTGACTGAGATATCTGCCGTAGTTAGAGGAAACCACATGGCATCGCAGAAAGTTCTTCAAAAAGCCGGGTTGCAATACGTAAAAGAGATCCATGATGTGAAAGACGCGCCGCCTAGCCTGCTTTTTTCTCTAACACAGAGTGAATGGCTCAGACAATCAATGTGAGCGTATTTACGCTAAATCATGGATAGCTAAACTGAAGCTAAAGAAGCGCCCTACAGCGCTTTGGAAAATTAGTTATTCTGGTACAAGTCCCAGCGATTTCCAAAGAGATCCTCAAATACAACCACTGTCCCGTACTCTTCCTCACGTGGTTCCTCGCAAAATTGAACGCCTGCAGTCTTCATAGCGTCATAATCGCGCCAAAAATCGTCGGTCTGAAGGAAAAGGAACACGCGGCCGCCACACTGATTACCGATAAAGGTTTCCTGCCTATCGTTTGAGGCTCGGGCCAGGAGAATATTGCAGTCACTTTCCGGGTTAGGAGTCACAACCACCCAGCGTTTGCCAGGTTGAGGCGTGTCTTCAACAAGCGTAAACCCGAGCTTGCTTGTGTAATATTCAATCGCTCGGTCATAATCGTCGACGACGATAGCCACATATCCCATGCATTTTTTCTGCGTTCTCAAAATCACCTCCACCCATTTGGGATTCTGCCCTTCACTCGAAATCACCATATCATTCGCTATGAATGTCCGCTACTGGACTGTGAGTTCAACTGATGGATGCAACACCCTGATTGAACCGCTCTGAGCGAGGAGCGGACTGAAAGCAAGACAGCCAGGTCCGCTCTGGGCAAGGAGCGGGCATGAACACTTCGTATCACTAGAGGACATCGTACTCGCCAGGCTCACTTCAGCAGCAGTCGTATTCCCAAAAAGGCCATAACGCCTCCGCTTAATTTATCTATAAACTTACGGTATTTAATGTAAGCCTGACGTGGCCCGTCAGTTGATAATAAGCATGCAACGACTGCATACCAGAGCACATCAATAACGAATGCCATTGTGGGCAGGATAATGTACATAACAGGCTGAATATTTTTGCTAAGCGCTGCGGAAAAAATACTGGCAAATACCAGCGCAGTATGAGGATTGCTGATTTGCGTAAAAACGCCAGTCATAAAAGCTTTTGAGACGCTTACTTCCTCTGTACCGGCAGAATCATTAAAACGATTTGAAGGACGACGAAACATTTGCAACGCCAGCCATAAAAGATAGCAACCGCCTGCAACCTTAAGTCCTGTGTAAAGTGATGGGACCAGACTCAGAAGGGTGTGAAGACCTGCTAACGCTATGGCAGCAAAAACAGACGCACCAAAACCCATACCTGCAGCAACAGATAAAGCCGCCCGTCTCGAACTGGACATGGCCATTCGGGCGACGAGAAGAAAGCTAACTCCCGGGCTCATTGCACCAAACAGGATAGCTACGCCAATAGCAGAAACCGCGATCAAATCACTTGTCATTCATCTTCTCCATCATTAATCAGTGTCAGACAACTCCCTCATTGCTCGAACCGCACACCCTATGAATTTCTCCCGGTTAACAACATAACACTATGCCAACAACGGCCGCTTTTGGCACAAAGCGGTCAGATTGAACTCACAGCGAAGAGCGGATATCGCTACTCATAGTAAAACCGGCATCGTTAGCAGATCAGTGGTTTTGAGAACATCAAAGCATTTTTACAGTGTTATCTAACCAGGCGGGAAGATTTTCTCTGTACCCGTTGAGATAGAAATGAAAATCATTTTTCTGCCGTTCATTAAGCAGTACGACTACCACAGTAACAATCCATGCTTTGGCAATTGCTATTTCTTTAGCCAAATCATTAGGCTTAGAAAGGCAAGATATCCAGTTATAGCGATCTGCAAATTCAATAAACTTTTGTACAGAGCCCATTCTCTTTATTTGTCGGAAGCTCTCTAAGAGCGGGCTGTTCGGATGACAGGAATATTCAGATTTCAAGCGCAGTAAGGATTACGGCTTCCATTTTTTCCGGGGTGGAGATCGGAGCAAAACGCTTGAGCGGTTTGCCGTCGCGTCCGATCAGGAACTTAGTGAAGTTCCACTTGATCCGTCCACCCAGCACGCCGGGCAATTCGTTTTTCAGATACCTAAACACAGGGTGCGTAGCAGTTCCGTTGACCTCAACTTTCTCAAACATCGGGAAGCTCACTCCGTAGTTAATGTGACAAGTCTGTGCGATTTCGTCGGCACCGCCGGGTTCCTGCTTACCGAACTGGTTGCAGGGAAAACCGAGCACCATCAGCCCCTGTGCAGCATACTTCTTGTAGAGCGCTTCAAGGCCTGCGTATTGTGGTGTGAAGCCACAATGGCTGGCGGTATTAACCACCACAACCAGCTTGCCAGCGTAGTCGGCCATAGAGATAAGCTGACCACCCAGACTGGTGGCGGTAAGTTGATGAAAGGTGGTCATGTCGGGATCCTCAGAACACATTTGCAAAGTCGAACGAAAAGAATAACAAACAGGCGACCTTTAACCTGCTCGCCATCGGTTAACACACCATGATGATAGCCAGCCGTGTCCGCTTCTGGTAAAGCGCTACTGAAGCAACACCAAGGGACTGCAATGAGCAATGAGCGAGGAGCTGGTTTGGTTTATTAAAACGAATGTCTGCGCTTCCACTCATTTACAACATCACCCAAAGTTTTTGGATCATCATTACGTATCCACATCATAAATTCACGATCGAATCGAAAATCTTCACCACACTCCTTAATCATGAAACGACGAACGTTTTGTGTATTTTTATAGTTTTTATCAATGCTGGTGGTACTGGTCAGTGATGAGCTATGCCAATCGGTTTTCAATTTACTCACTCCTAAGATGAAAAGGTTGACTAGAAATTAAGATACTCACTGGCATAAGATGCCGAAATTTTGCGATAGCGTTGCATCGATCAGTTGAACTCACAGCAAGGAGCCGGTCAGGAACCGCTGCCCGCAAAACCAGTGCCAGCGGGGCATCCAGGCACTCTGTAGATCTCAGATATCACCTGCATCGTTGCGTCTTCGATCGTTCCTTCATTACGGCATAAAACCCAGCCCTGATGTGCAATTTCTCGCTCGAACGCTTCGGTACAAGCGACATGCTCTTCCAGCTTATGAATCACCGTACTACTCAGCCCGCGTGTTCGGGCTGCGGCTCTCGCCCATGAAATATCAGGCGCAGTTACAACCCCGACATGCAGGTCTGGCACTCGCACGTTTCGTTCCATATTAAGCTGTAAAATCTGTGCGAATGGAACCCTGCGGCGAAACGCAGCATCCGACGGGTACCAGCGATCCATCAAGATAATGCTGTCAGGTGGCTGCTTAGTCAGAACGTGCCGGGAAATCCAGGCACGGCTGTCAGCAAAGCGCTCACAAATCTCCAGTTCCAAATCCAGGGTGGGATTTCTGACGAACCTGTTCACGAGGGCCATTGTTTCCCCCCTGCTGGGATCACTTTTTTTCTCGCAAAGTCGGATCACCTTCTTGTTGTCTGCCCTGAGTACTTTCGTAATGGCTTCCAGCAGTGTGGTTTTACCGGCTCCCTTCGGCCCGTCCAGAGAAACAAACACCTGACGGCTCATTCTTTAAATGACGATTGATATGCGGTTATTGTAAAGCTTGAATCTGACAAAAGCATCGTACTTCCTTCGTATGAACAGCTGATCACCCTCTCCGCTCGCCGGAGCCGCTTAATGCGTCAGCGCGAGCCCTATGGAGGGCTTTTATAAACAGACACTGATGAACATTCAAGCAATGTTTCTCACTGGATAGGTTCAGGATCATATTGCTGGCGATAAAGAAGCACGTGACCTGCCTGACAGGCTGGGAAAGCCAAAAGGCCCGCTTAAGTTGCCTTAGGCGAGCCTTTTAAAATTTAGCTCATCGGACTGGGATTACCCTGGATATGAACTGAATGATAAATAAGCCGAATATGAGTGTTGGTCAGCCAGGCTTTTTTCTATCGGTGTAAATATCAGGTCGGGTAATTGTCCATGCATAGTTTTCCCGATTTACGGGCTCGTAGCCAAACTTTTCATAAAGCCAGGGTGCTGTTGTTGTGAACAGCATGATCCTCCGAAGCTGCCCGAACACAGGGTGATTATGTATGCATTCCATAACCCATCTTCCCAGCCCTTCTCCATGATATTCTTCAAGAATATACACATCGCAAAGATAAGCAAATGTAGCATAATCGGTTATCAGGCGAGCGAAACCTATCTGGATTTCATTATGATAAACGCCAAAGTTAAGGCTGTTTTCTATTGATGCGAAGACAATATCCAGATGAATACCTTTAGCCCAGGTGGACCTTGTCAGATACCGGTGGATAGCCTGTACATCCAGTTTTTCTCTGTCTGTACTTACCAGGTAGTCATTCTTATGCCATTCATGTTTCTCTGAAATACTCACTTTAATTCCTGTCTCAGGGATTTAGGGAAATCTGGCTTTATCATTCGATGGAATAATTATACTGCCTGAATCGCTCCGGGTTAGCCGGACCTCAATCTGTTTTTCATAATGGAAACTTGTTGTCAACCTATTATATTTAGGATCCACGAGCAAAGGCTTTACCTATAGATGGCGCGCAGGTCTGTCTGTGATAACAGGTTATCACTGTGGATATGAAGAGGCGTTAACCTGCCGCGCCGTTTTGCTCCTTCAGGAATACATTTAGCAGTAAGTCCTCTCTGTCACGTAAGGCGAGAAGCTCCAGCCCAAGCGGAAAGCCTTGTTCGTCAAATCCTACGGGAAAAGTCAGCGCAGGTGTCCCGCTGGTCGCCGCAAACAAGGCGTTGCTGCCCGTTTGAGTTTCTCCGTGTTTGACCGGCGGATGACGCATGACCGGATAGGCGAGAAGATTGATATCGTGGTCTGCAAACAAGGCTTTCAGTAAATTATAGAAATCACGTTGCCGCTGCTGTACACCACGATATTCAGGGCTATTTGTCCCGGCGTGCTCTGCACGCGCCCTGAATACGGCGTCAAGTTGCGGATGGTGAATATTGGCGGCCACGATTTCCTGAAGCGATGTAAAACTGGCCTGCGGTCTGGCACTCAAAAATGCGTTTAATGACTCTGCAAACTCGTAAGCGATAATATTGGCCGCCTCAGCGAGCGAATCTAAAGAGGTAACACCGACCGTTACGACTTCGGCACCGATATTCTGCACAGCGGCCCGCATTTTATTTCTGCTCGTGTCGCTGATATCGTTAAAAGCACTGTCAAGCCAGCCAATACGTAATTTTTCCCCCCGGGGCGGGAAACTTTTACCCGTCATAACTTCAGTCACCCACCGCAAATCTTTGGCATGGCGTACCAACGGGCCAGCAATATCCTGTGTTGGAGACAACGGCACAATGCCTGCCATCGGAACGCTGCCCCGGGTCGGCCGCAGGCCATAAAGCAGATTAAAAGCGGCAGGAATTCGCACCGACCCTGCTGTATCCGTACCGACAGCAAAGGGAACATAACCTGCTGCGACTGCGACTGCGGAACCACTGCTTGAGCCGCCAGGGTTATAGCCCGGTCGGTAGGCGTTATGGGTATAACCGCTCAGTGATGAGGCGCCCGTAATGCCAGCCGCCAGTTCATGCATGGCCGTTTTACCCAACAGGATTGCCCCTTCTTCACGCAGACGTTTCACCAGAGGTGCATCATGGTCTGCAATAATCCCCAGCAGCGCTTTTGATCCCGCCGTTGTCGGCCATCCTGCAACATCAATATTGTCTTTAACCAGCAGAGGGATACCTTCCAGCCTGCCGCAGGGATGGCCGCGCCGCCGTTTTTCATCGCTCGCGATGGCAGCCTGTCTTGCCTCATCAGCATAGAGCCAGGTAATGGCGTTCAGGGCGGGCTCGCGCTCAGCAATAATCGCCAGTGCAAACTCCGTCAACGTCGCTGCACGGGTCTCACCATTCTGCAATTTTTGCAGTAATTCAGTGACGGATGCTTTTGCATAATCCTCTTGTCGGAACATTATTCTTCCTCCGGCGTTTGCCACTGATAACGCTGACTGCCGTCATACCTGACCCTGCCGAAAGAAGCACCTGCAAAGTGTGAACTGAACCAGATTGCCTGATGCTCTAATGCCCAGTCGATTGCTTTACGGCGTGAAAGGGATGCCTGCGGTTTGTTTTCGCAGAAAACCGAATTCCAATGCGGATGTTCAAACTGCACTTCATGGTGCATCAGATCCCCGGTAAATATGGCGTGCTGTTGGTCTGAGACCAGGAGTAAAGAGCCATGGTCATCACTGTGACCGGGCGTTGGCATATAGCGCAAGACGCCGGAAAATAACGGCGACTGTTCAATGTCGATAGCATCCAGCTGGCCGCTTTTTATCAGCGGCAGAATGCTGTCGCGATACAGCTCCTGCCTGCCAGGATCGGCCTGACACTTCGCGAGCTCCCGGGCCGAACAAACATAACGTGCATGTGGAAAAAGGGGCTGCCACTCGCCTTCATTCCAATGCGTATTCCAGCCAACGTGATCGGTATGGATATGCGTCATTAACACTAACGAGACCTGTTCCGCAGCGATCCCGGTCTGTTTCAGACGTTCAAGATAATCGCTGTTAAGATGGTCAAATAAAGGGATGCCCCCTCTGTTCCTGCCATTTCCCGTCGCCGTATCTATCAGGATGATATCTTCCGGGGTTTTTACCAGCCAGCTATGAATGGAAAGCCCGACCGCAGCATCTTCAGGATAATTTATCATCTCATCGAGATGGTCGGGAAATAGCTGCCTCAGGGGAAAGGACGTTGTTTGTTCCGTTATTTTCTCAACCTGACATTGCCCTACGGTTATTCTCATTTATTCCTCCACTTCATTACATCGCCGCGAATGCCTGGCGGCTTGTCCGCTCAGAATGAGAGAACTATACTCACGCTTCGTGAATTAATTAAATTGATTAAAATAATGACCCTCATTAATCCAAATGATTTTAGTCGCATAGATCTTAATTTACTCGTGGTGCTCATCGTGATGTATGAAGAGCGCAACGTCACCCAGGCTGCACACAGGCTGCACCTTGGACAACCAGCAGTGAGTGCGGCCCTCAGGCGGTTGCGCAGCATGTTTAACGAAGCGTTATTTGTGAGAACGACTCAGGGCATGATGCCTACGCCAAGGACCTGCGAGCTGATACAAGCGCTGACGCCCCTGATGGCACAATTACAGGCCGTGGTTCTCAATCCACCCCGCTTTAATCCGGAAAAGGATAAGTTAACCTTCAATATCGGTATGAGCGACTGGATTGAGCACTGGCTGATGCCGGATCTGCTGGCCGGGATTATGCGCGAAGCCCCACAGGTTTCGATCAATGCAGTGGCCACTGATCCGTGGAAGGTGGTGAGTGCGCTTGAGCAGAACAAGGTCGATTTATCCATCACTGTCGGGCAGGAAACATCACGTGATTTGCGGCGGGAAAAGCTCACGTGTGCCGGATTTAAAACGCTCTGGGACCCCGGACAAATCGACATAACCAAACCGCTGACGGTTGCGGAATTCGTTCATTATGAACACTTGCTGATTTCCTACCGGGGGGCCAGTCAGAGTGCGATGGACAATAGCCTGGAAAAAGCAGGGGTAGCACGGAGAGTGCGCTATGTTTCCAGCCACTTTTCCACATTGCCGCTCATGCTCAGTCAGATGCCCCTGTTCGCCACGGTCCCCATGATGCTGGTAGATGACTGGTGCCGGCGGTATGGTTTCCAGTCAGACTCTGTGCCGGTACATATGCCGCCCTTTGAACTCGCCCTGTTATGGCATCGCAATCGTGACAGTGATGCTGCAACCCTGTGGATGCTAAATAAAATTCGTCAGCTAATTGCGAAAAAATTATCTGTTATCCGCTGATCGTTGCCAGAGTGCAGCTTACCGGGCTGGTGGGTACCAGAAGCTGACAGCAACGGGCAGGTTACACTGTTCGCTTATACGCATAATAAATCACACTGAGATTATTCTTATAAAAACTTCCCAACTGTGAAGATAATTTAATGATGAATTAACGATTGCGGCAATACCTGTCAATCAGGATTGTTACCGCCCCACTCAAAAGACATCGTCATTTTATTTACCCGCAGGATAAGGTCTGGCGTTCCGGTCATTTCGGGAGGAAGAGACAATATATGAAAGTTCATCATCTTAATTGCGGGTGTATGTGCCCGGTAGGCGGCGCACTATTTGATGGTTTCAGTAAAGGTATTTATGCGCATCTGGTCTGCCATTGTCTGCTTATAGAAACTGACCGGGACGGACTGGTACTGGTAGATACAGGGTTCGGGCGGGATGATATCCGTCAGCCGGAAAAACGGCTGTCGGGCTTTTTCCGGCTGATGAATAATATTCAAAAACGGGAGACGCTGACCGCCCGTTCACGCATAGAGGCGCTGGGGTTCAGCGCAGAGGATGTCCGTCACATTATCCTTACACATCTTGATTTTGACCATGCGGGCGGGCTGACGGACTTCCCTGCTGCGCGCATACATTTACTGCAAACTGAAATCGATACCGCACAGCAGCGACACAGCTGGCTGGCCCGTGAGCGCTACCGGCCCGGCCAGTGGAGCGGTATGTCTGGCTGGACAGGCTATCAATGCCGGGGAGAAAAATGGTACGGCTTCGAGGCGGTTACGGCTCTGCAAGGATTGCCACCGGAAATCCTGCTGGTGCCGCTGGCGGGTCATACGCGGGGGCATGCAGGCATTGCCGTAAGCCAGCCGCAAGGCTGGCTGCTGCATGGGGGTGATGCCTGGTTCTATCGGGGCGAAATGGACCTGCAAACGCCCCGCTGTACACCCGGCCTGCGTTTTTACCAGTGGATGATGGCGGTGGATAACGGAGCCCGACATCGTACCCAACAGCAATTACGGGAACTGTTTAGCCGCTATAATCAAGACATTACTTTCTTTTGCAGCCATGACGCCAGAGAATTAAATGCTTTCATCTCAGACGGAGAAACTGATTAACTCCGCTGCATTTATTTTGCCATTAAGGAGGATTGTTTTTTCTGATACCTTCTGCCACGGAAATACTCTTCAAGGTAAGGAAGGAGTTCAAACAAAATTATGCCTGAAAAAATCACAACGATATAAGTAACGGGTAAAGGATCGGCACGCAACCGTATATCAAAACTGCCCGCCGCGTCGTTAAGGCCCATAAGGGCAAGGAATTCATTCCAGTGTCGGGAAATAATTAATAACAGTGCCATCAGAGGTAGCATTTCCAGGAAACTGTGAATATGTTGTTCTACTGGCGTAACCTTACGGGCGCTGACCGCATAACTTACATCCCACAAAGCGGTTATTTCATGCAGAAAAAACATCACTATCATAAAGGCAATGATCAGCGCATTGACGTCGAGGAATAAAGCGGCGAGCAGGGGTAAACCCATCTCCAGAAACATCAGAATATGAATCCAGGTTTCTTTTACACCCGTTGTTCGCTCGATCCCCGTCGCACGGTGACATAGCCAGTCGCAAAAACCAGCCGCCAGCCAGACAGGCAGAATGAACCAGAGCAGTATAATCAATTGCGGATCGGTGTTATGCATATTCCTTTCCCGTCGTTATCCGGATAATCAATTACAAGCTTAGTACAGAACTAAATGGCGTAAACTCACCCACTTTCATCGTCAAAAAACTGAGCGGACTCTGCCTTCGTGATTAAAAAATCATCTCAGTAAGGTTGAAGAAAAATGGGTATTTTACTCCCGTTTTTCTTCACCTTATCGATCCGCTGATTCTCATCCGCAGATGCTTATACCAGTACCTGCCTTTACTGAGATGGCTGATTGTCAGGACGTATCCTGAACCAGATGGCATACATTGCCGGCAGGAACACCAGTGTAATGATGGTGCCGCCAAACGTCCCGCCAATCAGGGTATAGGCCAGCGTGCCCCAGAATACCGAGTGCGTCAGCGGGATAAAGGCCAGAATAGCTGCCATCGCCGTCAGCAACACCGGTCGGGCCCGCTGCACCGTCGCCTCTACCACCGCATCGAATGGCGCCAGCCCTTCCTGTTCATTGTGATGGATCTGCCCTATCAGAATCAGGGTGTTACGCATCAGAATGCCCGACAGCGCGATTAAGCCTACCAGCGCATTGATGCCAAACGGCTGGTTGAAAAGCAGCAGCGTGGGCACCACGCCAACCAGCCCCAGTGGCGCGGTGAGGAATACCATCACCATGGCCGACATCGACCGTACCTGCAGAATAATGATCAACAACGTCATGGCAATCATGATAGGAAACAGCGGTGCCATCGCCTGGGTGGCTTTTCCGGATTCTTCAATCGACCCCGCCTGCTCAATGCGGTAACCCGCCGGAAGCTTATCAATAACCGGCTGCAAGGCTTTGGTCATTGCAGTGGAGACATCCGGCGGCTGCAGATTTTCGGCAATATCCCCCCGCACGGTAATGGTCGGCGTACGATCGCGACGGCGCAGAACAGGATCTTCCATTTGCACCTCAACTTCACCGATCTGAGACAACGGAATGCGCTGACCGGAAGAACCTACTAAGGTAAAGCCCGCTATTTTTGCCGGGTCGAGCCGGATATCTCCCGCCGCGCGCCCCATGACCTGCACCGAACGGATATCTTCACGCACCGAGGTGATCGGAACGCCTGAAAGCAGGAACTGGAGCTGCTGCGCGACCGCATTCGATGTCAGCCCCACCGCCTGCAGGCGGTCCTGATTGAGCGTGAAATGCAGCGCCGGTACCCGTGGTCCCCAGTCGGTGTTGACGGTCCTCATCATCGGGCTGGCCTGCATCACCTTTTCGACCTGGTCTGCAATTTCACGCAGTCTGGTGGGATCCGGTCCCATGACCCGGTAGGCCACCGGATAAGGAGAATACGGACCAAACACCAGCTGGGTCACGCGCACGCGCGCCTCCGGTGCCAGACCACCGGCCGCCGCTTCACGCAGTCTGAACTTGAGCGCCTCGCGGGCTTCCTGACTGTCCGTCAGCACGACAATTTTCGCAAACGACGGATCGGGCAGCTCAGGCGCCATGGCCAGATAAAAACGTGGTGACCCTTGCCCGATGTAGGACGTAATGATTTTTGCCTCTTTCTGCTTTCTCAGCCAGGCTTCAATTTTGGCCGTGGTGGCACTGGTCTGCTCAATCGCGGTGCCATAAGGCATCTGCACTTCAACCAGTACCTCCGGGCGGTCGGAGGTCGGGAAAAATTGTTTTTTCACCAGCCCCATGCCAAGGATAGCGACCGTAAATATGGCAATAACGGTACCGGCGACTATCCACTTGCGCGCGATGACACGGGTCAGTAGCCGGCGAAAACGGTTGTAATGACGGGTGTTGTAAATCGCCGCATGCCCGCCCTCTACCGTTTTGATTTTCGGCAGCATTTTCACGCCGAGATAAGGCGTAAACACCACCGCCACGACCCAGGAAGCAATCAGGGCAATACCGACAATCCAGAACATATTGCTGGTGTATTCACCGGCGGTGGACTGGGCAAAACCGTTGGGCATAAAACCGACGGCGGTGACCAGCGTACCGGCGAGCATCGGTGCCGCCGTGTGACTCCAGGCATAGGCGGAGGCTTTGATGCGGTCGTAGCCCTCTTCCATTTTCACCACCATCATTTCGATGGCGATGATGGCATCATCAACCAGCAACCCGAGCGCCAGGATCAGCGAGCCCAGGGTAATGCGGTCAAAGTTTTTGCCGGAAGCCTCCATCACCACGAAGACGATCGCCAGCGTTAAAGGCACCGCTGCGGCCACCACCACGCCCACGCGCCACCCCATACTGACGAAGCAGACCACCATCACCACCAGCAGCGCGACAAAGAATTTGATCATGAACTCATCAACGGCGGAGCTGATATTGACTGACTGATCCGTGACCTTGGTCAGGGTCATGCCCAGCGGCATACCCTCATTGATTTTGGCCGTTTCCGCATCCAGCGCCTTACCCAGATCCAGACCGTTCCAGCCGTCCCGCATAACGATGCCCAGCAGCAGCGCCGGTTCACCCTGATTGCGGATCATGAAGGTCGCCGGGTCCTCATAACCACGTTCAACCGTTGCGATGTCAGAAAGCTGCAGGGTTCTGCCCTGAACAACGATGGGCGTTTGGCGGATTTTCTCCAGTTTGTCGAAGGCGCCGTCCAGGCGGATAAAGACCTGCGGCCCGTGGGTATCAATCGAACCGGCAGGCGTCAGGACGTTCTGGCTGTTAAGGGCGGAGAAAATATCCTGAGGCGAAATGCCCAGCGTGGTCAGCCGGTCATGTGAGAACGAGACAAAGATACGTTCAGCCTGTTCACCGATGATATTGACTTTCTTGACCCCCGGCACATGCAGAATTTGCTGGCGCAACGCTTCCGCATCGCGCACCAGCAGCCGCTGTGGCTCCCCTTTCGCCTTCAGCGCAAAGAGCGCAAAGGTCACGTCGGAGAATTCATCATTGACCATCGGCCCGATGACGCCTGCGGGCAGGTTTTTAGCCTCATCGCCCAGCTTTTTACGCGCCTGATAGAATTCTTCCTGCACCTGTGAAGGTGGCGTACTGTCCTGCAGTGACAGCATGGTAAAAGCCAGTCCGGGACGCGTGTAGGTCTCACTCCGGTCATACCACTTTAGTTCCTGCATACGCTTTTCAAGCGGTTCAGCCACCTGATCCTGCATCTCCTGCGCGGTGGCACCCGGCCAGGCGGAAATAATCGTCATCTGCTTGACGGTAAACGGCGGGTCTTCAGCCCGCCCCAGTTCGAAAAAGGAGAGAATGCCCGCGACCGTAATCAGGATAATAAGAAACAGGGTGATTGAGCGCTCGCGCACGGCAAGCGCTGAAAGGTTGAACCGCCCCCCGCTCATGGCTGGCTCCCGGCGACGCTGGCATCGCTCTGTTCAGCCATGCGTACGGTCTCACCTTCATGCAGCAGATGCGCACCCAGCGCGACCACCTGTTCACCCGGCTTGAGGGAACCGGTCACCCTCGCCGCATCGTCACCCAATCCCTGTACCTGAACGGACCGCCATGACACTTTGGCGGGCTTACCCGAAATCTCCCAGACACCCGGCCCCTTGCCAGGATCGTAGAGGGCCGCTAAAGGCACCTGCATCACCTGATCCGGTAATTTATCGTCTGCAATATGCAGCGTAACGGTGGATCCCAGCGGCGCATTTGCCAGTGCGCCCTCAAGCACATATCTCGCCTCGAAGGTGCGTGTTACCGGATCCGCCGCATCGGAAAGGAGCCGCAGTTTCGCAGGGACTGTCTGCTTACCGGTACCGTACAACGTGGCCTGCGCCTCGCTTCCGGCCGCCGGGCGTAACGTCTCGGGCAACTGCACGATGGCTTCGCGCAGCCCTGCCCTGGCCAGCCGGACCACAGGCTGCCCGGCACTGACCACCTGACCGGGTTCAGCCAGCGTCTCCATGACCACGCCGTCGGCATCGGCCAGCAGTACGGCGTAACCCGTCGCATTTTGCGCCACATTGGCCTGTGCCTGAGCCGCGCTGAGTTCAGCTTTGGCCGTGTCGGCGGCGGCCTTTATCTGATCGTAAGCCGATGCCGATACGGCGCCGGCCGCGACCAGACCGCGATAGCGCACCTCGTCGTCAGTCGTTTGTTTTGCACGGGCCCGCGCAGCCGCGACGGCCTGTTGCTGAGCCTGCGCCTGCAGGCTCAGGTCAACCGGATCCAGACGCATCAATGGCTGGCCGCGTTTGACGGTCTGACCGGTGTCGACCAGACGTTCAAGAATTTTGCCCTGCACTCTGAAACCCAGGTCGCTTTGAATCCGGGCGACAACAACGCCGGTAAATGCGCGGGAGGCACCGGCAGCACTGACTACGGTCGCAGACCTGACCAGAGGAGGCTGAGTACGGGGATCGTCGGTACCGGAAGAGTCACCGCAGCCCGCAAGGGCAAGCGGCAACAGGCAAACAGCAAAGGTGGCAGGATTAAGCCTGAGCATGGGTTCCCTTATTGATTTAACAGGACAGTAACCGCATTCTCAGACTAGTGACCAATAATGTCAATAGTCACCATTCAGGGTGACAGACTTCTCAGTATCAGCGAGGACAGAAGCGCAGCCGCTGCCGGTGCCGTTTCCAGATTGTATTGCAACTGCACCGGACTGATGTAAGGTCGCATGACCAGATATATCGCATGCGCCGCCTCGTCCAGCGGCGTTTTTCGCTCAAACTCCCCGCTCTGCCGCCCTTCAACAATGATGTCCTCAATCAGCTGTCGCAACCGTTCTTCATGGGCTTCTGCCGACGGCCACTTATCACGCGCCGCGACGGCGGCAATGTCGTAAAGCCTGCGATCGTGAAAAAACAAATCACTGCCGGCTTCCGTCAGTGCCCGGAATAAACGCCGCAATTTTTCGGAGGCCGACGGGGCATCTGCAATCGCTGAATTGACAATCGCCATGATCATCGCCAGCCGGTTGCTGCAGATCACCTCACCGATCGCCTGCTTAGAGTCGAAAAATTTGTAGATATAAGATTTTGAAAATCCTATAGATTTAGCCAGTTCGGACACCGTGGTTTTCTCATAACCAAAATGCCCGAAATGCTCGGTGGCCGCATCAACAACCTGATCGCGGACGCTGTGATCCGAAGGCCCCCGCGGGGGATGTACATTTGTCTGTTTAGTCATTTTTCCAGCTTAGCTCAATTGAGCCCTGATTGACAACGAGTGACCATTTGGTAATGTAGTCACACTTCAAAACTCACTCAAGGTATATCAATGTTCCCCCTACGTACTCTTGCGCTGGTGGTGAGCACCGGCTTGCTGGCGGGTTGCGCCGTCGGTCCGGATTATCATCGCCCGGCGGTGCCACTTCCGGAACACTATCAGACTCAGCCTGCCCTCCGGGAGAGAAGCGTATCCCCACCCGCCAGTTTTACCGTCTGGTGGAACGGCTTTGGCGATCCCCTGCTGAGTCAGTTCGTTTCGGACGCCCTCGCGCAGAATCTCGATCTGGCGCAGGCCACTGCCCGGATGAACCAGTCCCGCGCCGGACTTGGCGCGGCCACAGCAGCGCTGTTGCCCTCAGGGAACATCAGCGGACAAGCGGCACGCGCGTATCAGTCAGCCGAAACCCCGCTGGGTCAGGTTCTCAGCGCAACGCCGGATTATAATCGCTACGGCAATAGCTATGAAACCGATCTTAACGCAAGCTGGGAGATTGATGTTTTTGGCGGGCTGCGACGCGGTCGCCAGGCTGCGCTGGCTGACTATCAGGCCTCTGAAGCGGGCGTCGCCGCGACCCGCCTTGCTGTCGCCGCTCAGACTGCCGATATCTATATTACCCTGCGCGGATTACAGGCCCGTCTGGCCATCGCGGATAAACAGGTCAGCACGCAACAGGCACTGCTGGAAAAGGTACAGCTCCTGAACGCTAAAGGACTCGCGCCGGCGTATCAGGTTCGCCAGACCGAAGGGGAACTGGCACAGGTTGAGGCCACCGTACCGGTTCTGCGCACGGGGATAGATGCGGCCATGAATGCATTAGACGTTATGCTCGGCACGCCGCCCGGCACCCACCGGGCTGAGTTAGCGTTGCCGGGGGCCATACCGCAGGTACCCCAGATAACCTCAACGGGTACACCCGCCGACCTGTTGCGCCGCAGACCCGATATTATCGTGGCGGAACGTCATCTCGCCGCCTCAAGTGCGCGTATCGGCGTGGCCGTCAGTGAGTATTATCCGAAGTTTTCACTCACGGCACTGCTCGGCAGTGCAACGGCAGTCTCAGGCAGCAACCTGTTCTCCGGCGGTGCCAGCCAGTCGGCCGGCGTGCTGGGGCTGCGCTGGCGGCTCTTTGATTTTGGTCGCATCAATGCTCAGATAGAGCAGGCGAAGGGCCAGGAACAGGAGGCGCTCGCGGCCTATCGCCTGTCGGTATTACGCGCGACTGAAGATGTCGAGAATGCCTTCTCCGCCCTGGTCAATCGTGAAACACAGACAGCCACGCTGACCCGGGGAGAATCTGCCCTGGCCAGCGCCCGCCAGTCATCTTTTATCGCTTACCGGCAGGGAACGGCCAGCCTGATGGACGTCCTTCACAATGATGAGACCCTGTTACAGGCTTCCGATGCCAGAGCGCAGGCCCAGACAGAATCCGCACGCGCCGCTGTCGCGACGTTCAGGGCGCTCGGCGGGGGCTGGCAGCCGCCCGGTTAACAGATAAGGGTTCATCAGGTTGCTTATTTATCAACCCATGACGGGCAGAAGGCCATCCCGGTCAGAAGAACTCAAGACAGAAAAGCCCGCTTACAGACATCTGAGCGGGCTTTTTGCTTTCACGATTGAAACCGGGCACCGGCGGCAAATCAGGATATGTCAGTCAAACCTGACCATGTCCTTAAAAATCAGCTGCCCCCAGTGCTTTCCGCGTGCCTGTACAAGCAATCCGCCCTGTGAAAGACCGCCCAGTTTGACCGGTGAGAATCCGAGAGTTTCGGCAAGCACACCCACTTTATCAGCTGCATCCTCATCGTCGCTCGCCAGAAAAACGACTCGTCTGCCACCCTGTACCGCCGGATCCTGGCCGAGGACACCTGCGCCCAAATGATTAAAGCCCTTGACCAGTTTTCCTCCCGTGAAAGCCTGCGCGACTACGCAGGAGGAAGGCTGGTCACCCAGTTGCTCAGGAGGAATGCCGTAGGCATTGGTGACATCAATGATGATCTTTCCCTTCCAGTCCGCTAGCACCTTCGCGACATCCGGGTGAGACTCGAAACGGACAGCCAAAAAGAGGATGTCTGCCCTGACGGCGTCCGTCAATTTTTGGGCAATGATCCCCGGTCCGATCGCGGCGGCATCGGCTGCAAAACTTTCAGGGTCGCGTGTGGTCGCCACGGATACGTCGATACCGCTGCGGGCAAATGCCCTGGCAAGGGCCTGTCCAATCTGGCCGAAGCCAATAATGGCGTATGTCATATTTACTCCTTTGGTGAATACAGTCTGGCCCGCTCCGGTTGATCGAATCGAACAGCCAGGCGTGGTATATCAGAGTTGCGCCAGGCCGCCATCAACGGCGACCTCGCTGGCTGTCATGAAACTGCTGTCCGGCGAGGCAAGAAAGGCCGCCACCGCGCCGATCTCTGCAGGTTCGGCCATGCGCTGGAGCGGCGTCATCGCGGCGAACGCTTTCTGCCCCTCCTCTCCCAGTGCGTCCCTGGCAAGTTCGGTCGCGGTGGCGCCTGGTGAGAGTACATTTACCCGGATACCGGTTCCCTTCAGATCTTCCGCCCAGCTCCGCGCGAGGTTTCGTACCGCCGCCTTGCTCGCGCTGTAGGCGCTGAATGCCGGGGCACCGGTGGTGCCGGCGCTTGAACCGGTCAGGATAACTGAACCCCCCGGGCCCATCAGCGGCAGTGCCTTCTGTACCGTAAAGATCGTACCCTTGACGTTAGTCTCGAAGGTTTCGTCAATATGCTCCGCGGTGAGCTGGCCAAGCGGAAGCGGTCCTCCTGCACCGGCATTGGCGAAAACAATGTCGAGCGTTCCGCGTTCGGCCCGCACGGCGGCATAAAGCCGATCAAGGTCAGCCTCATCGGAAACCGAGCCTTTCACCCCGCGGGCATGACTGCCAAGTTCCGCCACTGCGGCGTCAAGCTTTTCCTGCCGGCGGCCGAAGATGAAGACGAAAGCGCCCTCTTCAATGAAGCGTTTTGCTGCGGCAAAGCCGATGCCGGTCGCGCCGCCGGTGATCACGGCAGTTTTTCCATTCAGTCTGTTCATGTCATGAATCCTTCTGGTGAGTGGTACGCAAGCAGTAAGCAGCTTGCTTGCGAGCCAGTGTGCGACCGTGGTAACCTGTGGTCAAGTATGCACCTTTTGGTAACCACCTAAAATGACAACACAATTTCAAACTGAAATTTGCGGCACCGGCTGCGGGCTGAACACAACACTGCGTATCATCTCGGGCAAGTGGAAGCCGCTGGTTCTTTTTTTTCTGCGCGACGGGCCGAAGCGTTATGGTGAGCTCAGGCGATTGATAGCCGGCGTCAGCAATAAGGTGCTGATCCAGCAACTGAAGGATCTTGAGGCTGATCAGGTACTGGCAAGGACTGATTATCAGGAAATCCCGCCGCGCGTTGACTACGCACTGACCCCGCTCGGTCGCAGTCTGGCCGAAGCCATCATGCCGCTGTGTGCCTGGGGAACGGCGAATAGTGAAGAAATGGCCAGCATCTATGCCAGCCGCGATCCTTCCTCCCTGAAGGATGCGGAAAGTCTCTGAGCCGGACTGCCTTTAATTAGTCGGATTTTCTGGATTGTCTATTCGGCGTTGGGGTGCTTATTTCAAGGGGATTAATGTCTAGACTCAGCTTTCTGACAGAAACCTAAGGAGCACACCATGGCAGACCATTCTATCAAAGGCAAAATTGTGATCATCGCGGGCGGGGCTAAGAATCTCGGCGGACTGATCGCCCGCGACTTAGCCGCTCAGGGGGCGAAAGCCATCGCCATTCATTATAACAGCACCTCCTCAAAGACAGATGCCGATGAAACACTGGCCGCCATCGAAGCGGCAGGTGCGCAGGCTGTGGCATTTCAGGCCGATCTGACGACCGCTACCGCCGTCGAAAAACTCTTTGCCGATACCATTGCCGCCATTGGCAAGCCGGATATCGCGATCAACACCGTGGGCAAAGTTCTCAAAAAACCCATAGCGGAAATAAGCGAAACTGAATACGACGAAATGGCAGCCGTAAACGCGAAAACCGCCTTCTTCTTCCTCAAAGAAGCCGGTAAAAATCTCAACGATAACGGTAAAATCTGCACGGTCGTCACCTCGCTTCTTGGTGCCTATACGCCGTATTATGCCGCTTACGCGGGCACGAAAGCCCCGGTAGAGCATTACACACGGGCGGCTTCCAAAGAATTTGGCGAGCGTGGTATTTCGGTCACGGCAGTAGGACCGGGCCCGATGGATACACCTTTCTTTTATCCTGCAGAAGGCGCTGATGCTGTGGCATATCATAAAACTGCAGCCGCGCTCTCTCCTTTCAGCAAAACGGGACTGACCGGTATTGAAGATGTGGTGCCTTTTATCCGTCATCTGGTGAGCGAAGGATGGTGGATCACCGGCCAGACAATATTGATTAACGGCGGCTACACCACTAAATAGCCGGTGGCATGCGCATATCGTACTGAAACAAAGAGGGGGATATTCCGTGGATCAGGGAATATCCCCCCTCTGCCGGGGATACACAGCAATAGCGATTTTTAGCCTATAAAACAACGAGACAGGAAAGATGGACAGGTTCAACCAATATCGCATCTTCGCGCAGGTAGCAGACATGGGAAGCTTTGTCCGGGCCGCCGGCGCACTCTCTGTGCCGCGAGCCTCCGTTTCTGCCGCCATCCAGCAATTAGAGTCGCAACTGGGGGTAAGACTGTTGCACCGTACCACCCGCACGGTGCGGCTGACGGCTGACGGGGAGCTGTTACTCGAACGTATACGCCCTTTACTGGCAGAAGTGGAGGATATCGACCAGTCATTTCAGCTCAGTCAGCACCAGGTTTCAGGGAAGCTTACCATCGATGTGCCGAGCCGCATTGCCCGACGCCTGATTGCTCCGGCTCTGCCGGAATTATTGCGATGCCACCCCCGGTTACAACTGGTCCTCGGGTCATCGGACAAGGCAATCGATCTGGTCCAGGATGGTGTGGATTGCGCCATTCGTGTGGGCGTATTGCATGACAGCAGCCTGGTCGTTCGTACCCTGGGACACATCACCCTCATCAACTGCGCCAGCCCTGCCTATCTGAGCGAGCACGGACTCCCCTCCCAGCCGGACGATCTTGCCGGAGGGCATCAGGCAATCGGTTATATTTCATCCAAAACGGGTAAAGAGTTGCTATGGGAGTATCAGTCAAAGGACGGCCACATACACAGTGTCAGTATCCCCAACCAGGTTACGGTGAACACTGCAGAAAGCTATATTGCCTGCTGCCTGGCAGGTCTTGGGCTGATACAAATCCCCCGCTTCGATGTGCAACATCTGCTGGCGACCGGGGATTTGGTGGAGGTCATGCCAGATTACCGGGCGGCTTCCATGCCGGTATCCTTTATCTATCCGCATCGCCGTCAGCGCTCCCGGAGGCTGGCTGTCTTCCATTCATGGTTTGAGATACTGATACACCCCCATCTGGATAATTGAACCATCCCGTTTCATGCTATAAACGCTCCGTTTTACTTTATATTCATGTTGGAACTGATTATTCGCCGCCCGGCGCTTTACAATGCTTTCTTGATGAAACATACGTGGATAAATAAATACCGCCCCCTAATAAACAACATATTATCAGATAACCCGTCAGCGCCTTCTCCAGAGACCCATGATCCATCATTACGCTCAGGGAGAACGGGAGCCAGTTACCGACATACCCCACGATATAGAGCAGATTTATTATGTGTGCCCGCTGACGCTGTCTGGCCACCCTATTGACGATGGTTGCCGCACCGACCAGTATGGCCCCGTAGGCGAAGCCTTCCAGCATGACTGAAATGAACAAAAGCCCGGGACTTATTGCATAAACACTCATAAGTGCGAGTAAGACAGCTGCAAGCTGGGCAGTAACGCCTGTTCTTAGCGATGAATAGTGGTGCCTCTTTCTCATTATTAACTGGGTGATACCCGCCACAACCAGAAACGCAGAGAGTGAGTAGCTCACCCGTTGCACGCTGGTAATATGGAAATAGCTATGTGCCAGCGTGGGGCCCTGGGACATAAACGTAGAGGCCATGGCCCATGAAAGAAATATGGCCATGCAGCACACGGTAACGTCTCGCAAAGTAAGCCCCGGTGTCTGAACCGTGATTTTTTTCGATACATTCAGTACGGGGGGGAGGCTTTTATTTATCTGTAAACGATTATTCCAGACTCCGGCCACAGACATTACCACCAGAATAAGAAGGATAATGTAAGGGGCTTCAAGGGTACAAAAATGATGATGTATAATATTCCCTGTGACTAATGGTCCGATAGCCTGCCCCAAAATTAATGAAGCTGCGGCAGTCAGTGCCGCCGTGTTACTGACCTCCGTATCGAATATTTTAATCAATGACCGGTTAATATATGCCATTAGAATACCGGAACCCAATCCGGTTATAAATCTGGCAGAAATAAGCATGAGAATATTATCTGCAAACATCATAAGAATCGCTGAAAGCAGTACACACCCCAAACCCGCATATATCGGCCTGGTATATAACTCAGCCCTGATATTAACTTTAGCCGTCAATAATAATGCGAACAGAACGCCGGCGGCGTATACGCCAAATACTGTCATTATTTGTGACGCGCTGAATCCATATAAACGAATGTATACGGGATACAGAGGAGTAGGCAAACTGCTGCTGAGCATGCCGGAAAAAAAGGCCAGCGTCAGTGCCAGCCCTGCCCGTGATGATTGTCTGTCTGACATAGTAATTTCTGCTATTTGTGATGAATGGATACATTCTGTGAAAGTGAACAAAACGGTACCATAAACCCTCAGGCAGGGGATTCGGGGCGCAGGCAAACCCACTGTGAATCCGGTTCACAGGAGACAAAGGAAGAGGGAGAAACAACGAATGCCAGGCGGACCGGCAGGTTCCTCAGAGACGCCAGGGATGCCGGGCTATCTGTTTTTCCATGAATTCAATAAAACAGCGGATACGCGGGCTGAGATGCTGCCTTTGCGCGTAAATGACATAAAGAGGTTCCCTGAGCGGAGACCGGAATGCCTCCAGAAGCGGAATTAACCGCCCCTCTTTCACATCCTGGTGGATATGAAAGTCTGCCAGCCGGACGATTCCTTCCCCCCGGATGGCCAGATCACGAAGCAAATCACCCTGCGACAGTGAGGCAACGGGTTTGACCGGGAAGATAAGACTTTGCTGGCCTTCGGCGAACACCCAGTGATTCCAGTGGCTTTCAAAATTAAAGTGAAAACAGCGGTGGTCGATCAGTTCGCGCGGATGAGCAGGTGCGCCGTATTTTTCAATATAGGCAGGCGACGCTCAGATAACCCACTGGCTCTCACCGATACGACGGGCAATGCGGGAAGAACTGGCCAACACTCCCCCATATATGGCCAGATCCAGACCTTTATCAAAGTCGTCACGGTAAACCGGCCCCGTTTCAATATCTACGCGTAAAGCCGGGTAAGCCTCTATAAAAGCAGGCAACCACGGCAGTATCTGATAGCGGGCAAAGGTGTTCATGGTCCGGATTTTAAGTTGCCCGCGGATACGGTTTGGCATGTTCTCAGCCAGCGAGTCCGCCTCGGCCATTGCATCCACCACGGCACGGGCACTCTTCAGATAAACCTGCCCCTCTTCTGTCAGTGTTAACGTCCTCGTTCCACGAAAGAAAAGTCTGACCTGCAACCGGGTCTCCAGCCGTCTGATGAGTTTGCTCATCGCTGAAGGGGTCAGCCCGTTTGCCCGCGCAGCGGCAGAAAAGTTGCCGTATTCATAGGCCCATATGAATGCCAGTAGCTGATTGTAATTATCCATCTTGTCCCAGTTACCGATGTGATCCTTTTTGAACTGCCGGGGAAAACGAAACTACCACATCAAATCATCAGGCACTTTGAAATCAGCATAAGGATCTTCTTCATCCTGCTCTTCCTGACTCAGCGCACTGTTTAATACAATACTGCTGGCATCGCGCTGGGCAATCTTATCCGCCACGCTGGCAGGAATAATGGCGTACTGACTCTCGCCGCTGCCATCAGCAACCAGACGCGCGATGGCGAGACGGCCGCTAATCAGCTGAGACTGCGTGGCCTTATCCACCACCATTTTTTTAATCAGGTTATTATCGGTAAAGTTAAAATCTATATTCCCTTTTGGAATGAGAATTTTATTCATTTCAATCAGTTGCTTCACCTGAGCTTTATATTCTTTCGATAACGCGGCCTGTTTTTGTTGTTCGCTCAGTTGCTTATCACGCTCCATCTGCGCTTTTTTATTTTCTTCCACCGCTTCTCTTGCCTCACGCGCCTGAACACGTGATTTTTTCGCCGTTCTCTGGACTTTGGCCATTTTTTTACTGGTCACTAATCCCGCTTTCAGCAGTTGTTCTTGTAAGGAGAGTTTTGTCATTTTCGTTTCTAAACCGGTTGAATAATGCGGGGGATTATAACCGTAATTCCTGAGGCTATACAGGTTACAGCACCTTTTCATCTTCCGGCCGGACGTCGGCGAGTCTTTCGGTGGCGGCGTCAGTCTTATTTTTCTCTCAAGTTATGCCGGAAATTGCCGATACCTTTTCAGTTCTACGCCCCGATCAGTTCCTTTTATGTTGTACCGAACAGGAGAGCAAAATGGATGTATCGCAAATTGCATCGCTGGCAACCAGCCTCAATAGCCTGGATACCAGTAATCAGGTGAACAATATCCTGCTAAAAAAGTCACTGGATACTCAGCAGACGGCGGTAGCCAGTATGATTGATTCGATCCCGCAGTTGCCTGCTAACCCGGCGATCGGACGCAATATCAATACCACTGCCTGACCGGCGATCGGTTGTTGAACTTTGCCCAATAAAAAAGCCCGCCGGAGCACACCAGGCGGGCTTATTGCTTTTATATGCCTTTATCCCTTCGCGAAATTGGCCTGAATACGCTGTTGCAGATAATCTTCAGCGCTGATGGCCGGATATTTGGCCTGCGGCCCCAGAATTTCGACATCTTTGTTGGCCTGGCAGAAAAACGCCAGGCTGTAGCGCGCGCCCTGATATTCACCGGGCAGCGGACTTCTGACCCGGTGGAAATTTGACGGCAACTGATCGTCGCTCCAGCGCATCAGCATATCGCCGATATTGCAGGTGATCACGTCTTCACGCGGTTCGATACTGGTCCACTGCTGGCTTTCGCGATCCTTGCCCGGACACACCTGCAAGCCGCCCTGACCGGGACGCTGAAAGAGCAGCGTCAGGCAGTCGAAATCGGTGTGCGCACCGGCACGCCACATCCCCTGCTCTGATTGTTCAGTAGCGTAGTAATGCAGCATGCGCAGTGTACTCTGATAGGTTGGCTGATAAGGATCGTGTGCCTGTTCGAAAAAGTGCTCCGGGAAACCCAGCCTCAGCGCAAAACAAGACAGCAATTTCATGCCCAGTTGCCAGCACTGTGATTCAAAACTCAGCATGGTATGTTTAAACGCAGGCAGTTCCTGTTCGTCTGGCCACAGCGAGGCCATCAGCGGCCGGGTAATCTGATAAGATTCCTTTTGATCCGGCGTTTTGGTTGACGGACGCACCTGAGATTTATTTTCCCAACCGGCGTTACGCGCCAGAGGATACTGAGCTTTCACGTCCTCAGGCAGCGCAAAAAAATCCTCTGTCATGCTGAATGCCTGGCGGATATCGTCCAGTGCGATACCGTGATTACTCACCTGAAAGAAACCGATTTCCACGGCGGCCAGCCAGAGTTCATCGGCAATTTCGCTTTTCCGGTTTTCGAAATCTGCAAGATCAATGCAGCGAACTTCACGGGCAAACGTCTCTTCGCCCATCGCGCCCATTCCCGCTTCTTTTTCCAGTTCCTGTAAGGCATAGCCTGATGTTGATGTGGATTGTGTCATGATTTTTATCCTTCTGAATCAATAAGGTTAGCCCGCAGCACGCTGTTGCAGGATACGAACGGCAGACATGGCCTCATGGCGCATTGCCTCCAGGTCAAGCCCGGGGATGACATCGTTTTCGACGATAACGCGGCCGTTGACCATCAGCGCCTTAAGGGACGCCCGGCCGCCGCAGGCCACCGGCCCGATGGCCATGTCATGCAGGCCGAAGTAACGCGGGTCATCCAGCCGGTAAATGGCGATATCAGCCTGCATGCCCACCTGCACGGTGCCGCTCCGTTGCAGTCCGAGGATTTGTGCCCCGCCCGCGCTGCCCCAGCGCACCACGTCTTCAATGGAAGCGGCGTCACCGCCCCCCTCAAACGTTCCGCCGTCATAGCGCGGTTTCGCCAGCATGCCTTTTCTGGCGCGCTGTAAAAGCCACGCAGCATGTGCTTCACTTTGCATATCTGCGGCCTCGTTTGATGCCGCGCCGTCCACCCCCAGCGAAACCGGAACACCCGCCTGTTCCAGCGCCAGCAGGTCAGCAATGCCGCTGCCCAGACGCCCGTTGCTTTGCGGACAATGCGCAATACCGGTGCGGGTTTGTCCCAGCAGCGTAATCTCCTGCGGCAATAACTTCACCAGATGCGCGAACCACACGTCATCGCCCAGCCAGTCATGTTCCGCGCAAAACTGTACCGGCGTCATGTTGAATTTCTCGTGTGCCGCATCGAGATAATCCACGGTTTCTGACAAATGACTGTGCAGCCGGATACCTAAACGGCGTGCCAGTTTCGCCATTTCGCGCAACTGCGCACCGGGTGCCGAATGCAGCAACGTGGTCGGTGCCATCACCACGCGGCGCAGCGATGCCGGTTCAGGGTCGTGATAGCGGTCAACCAGCCGCTCCATGTCCGCCATGTAATGGTCGAAGCTTTCCGGACGCAATGCCTGCGGCAAATCCTGCTCAATCGCCCGCCCCTGCGTTGCCCCGCCCCGGCACAATACAATGCGCATGCCCAGCGCCTCTCCCTCACTGAACAAAATGTCCGAGGTATCAAACGGCATATCAGGCCAGTAGAGATAATTGTGATCCGCCACGGTGGTGCAGCCTGAACGCAGCAGTTCGGTCAGGCCGATACGCACGGCGAGGCGAAAGGTGGATTCGTCAAACGTGGCGCGAAAACGGTAAGGCGTGGCACTTAACCACGCGGTCAGACTTTTGTTCAGCCCCTGCGGCTCGCCTTTGAGCAATGACTGAAACAGATGATGGTGAGTATTGACCCAGGCCGGATAGACCACGCAGTCACGCGCCTCAATCAGCCGTTCGTCGGGCAACGGGGTCAGAGTACCGATCGCCTGGATCACGCCATTACGGACACGGATATCCGGTCCGGCGTGACGCGCGTCTTCTCCCGGCAGACCGGTCAGGATGGCGTGCGCATTTTTAATCAGCAATGAACAGGATGACATCGCAACGCTCCTCAAGGTTTAACCTGCATGTGCTCAACAAACTCAGTGGTATACGCCTGCTTCCAGTCGGTATCCGCATTCAGCAGTTTGGCACTCACCATGAAATCACGGGTTTTTTGCCAGCGGGCCTGTGTCATGGTGCCCCAGCCCTGTGTCGTCGCATCACCACCGTCAATCAGGTGATGTGCTTTGATTTGCTCAACGCCCCAGGCCAGCAGGTCGTCGGTCATTTTCGGATTGTCTTTTTTGATCAGCGCATTGCCCGGTGCCGGGTTTTGCAGATAACTCACCCAGCCTTCCATCGAGGCGCGCACAAATTTCGCCATCGCGTCTTTACGGCTACTGATGAGGTCCGGACGGGTGATCAGAATCCCGCCGTAAGGCGGATAGCCGTGCTCCGAGAAAAGGAAGAAATTGGATTTCACCCCGGCCTTCTGCGCCTGGAAAACTTCAGAGCTGACATACGCCTGCTGTGCCACATTTTCGTCGGCGACAAACGGCTGAATATTGAAGGTATAGGGGCGAACCTGCGCATCGCTGAGCTGATAGCGCGCCCTGAGCCACGGCCACCAGGTGGATTGACCGGAACTGGACACCAGAATGGTTTTATCTTTCAGGCCATCAAGGGAGGTGACGGAGGCATGGGTCAGTAAACCCTGCGGGTCGTACTGAAAGGGAGCAGCGATGGCTTTGGCCTGAAAACCGCGCTGCACGGATTCGAGCAACTGGAGGTCATAACCGATGATCACATCAGCGCGTTTCGACAACAGAAGCTGCATGCCGTTGATCTGCGGGCCGCCTGACTGAATACTGACATCCAGCCCGTAACGTTTGTAGAGACCGGTCGCCAGCGCCTGATAATATCCGCCCTGCTCGGCCTGGGCGTACCAGGAGGTCAGTAAGGCGATTTTCTCATCTGCCTGTGCCGCCAGGGAAAATGATCCCAGAATCAGCGTGCTCAGTACACAGCAAGACAGGGGAATGCGGGATATAGACTTCATTGCTCCTCTCCTAATCATCGCCGGAGGGAGGATAAGCACATGCGGCTCAGCCCCCCTGACCGGCTCAAAATAAACCGCGAAATGGTTGCTGAGCAATGTCCCGCGCCGTTGCCTGCGCTGACCGCTTCTACTCACATTGATCTATACAAAAAGGATGCCAACTTCGCCGGTGCGCTTCCCCGAGGCTTTGTGAGGGGATCGGGCCTGCGGAGCCTGCAACCTTTGATTCATCGCAGAGCGCGGAGCACCAGAACAGTGCATATCATTGCCGGTTGCGCCCCGGGGTCTGGATCTGACTGAACAACATCTCCAGCTGTTTGAGCATCATTGAGGCGGCCAGGGAAAGTTGTCTGGCCGGCGCAACGCACAAGGAGAGCGTGAAAGCTTTTAACTGAGGATCGGTCAGCGGAATAAACTGCAACTCGTGGCTGTGCACCTCATCCATAATATCGAGCCAGCACAGGATACCGATGCCGATTTTTTCTTTTATCAGCGAGCGGATCATATGGATGTTATTCGATACCGCAACTTCATGGACCCTATCGCCATTGATATTCATCAGCGCCTGAACCGGCTCAGCCAGCATCAGCGGCGCTGAGGGCAGGATAAACGGATATTCCATGCACTGATTAAACCGTATACCGCTTCTGCCCCCGAGCGGATGCCCTTTCGGCACCACTACGCCCAAATCGATTTCGGCAAAAGCCCGCACCTGCAACTCACGGGAACTTTGCGGATTCAGCATCAGTCCGAAGTCGGCATCACCTGACATCAGCGCCTGCTGAATATCCACGTTGTTCATGGTCGTCAGTGTGAAGGAGATGTTCGGATAATCGAGATGGACCTTTTTCAGCATCGATGAGAAAAACTGCCGGTTAATGGCATCGATGGTGGCAATCCGCACATGGCCCCGCCGTAATCCCCGCAAGTCGTCGAGCTGTTCGCAGACGCGGGAGAAATCTTTTTTCCAGTTATTGGCCGCATGCAGCAACAGCTCACCGGCCGCCGTCAGCCGCAATCCGGTGGGATGACGCTCAAACAACGGCATGGCTAATTCTTTTTCAACCCGCAATATCTGCCGGTCAATCGACGATGCGGCAACATGCAAGGTTTCGGATGCCTTACGGAACGATCCCTGGCGGGCAACCTCAGTGAAGTACAGCAAAAACCGGGAGAATGCGAACATAAGGAGTGCTCTCTTTTATGCAACGGGACGTGCGAATCAAAGCGCTGGACGCAACAGCTTTATAACAATAACGTAGCTTTCATTGCAACGGGAACAATCGTTTCACTGCTTATCCGCCTGACCCGGTGCGGCAATGCGCATCAGGCAGCGGATGATGCGGCGAACACATTGACGCCGTTTTTTTATCAATGATCCATCAGCACAAGTACGGTAAATGACGATGAAAGATGCCGGATTAATCCCTGTTACCATTAAAACTGTCGATGTCAACGGTGTCGGGAATATGTCCTTACACCTGGTTGCGCAGCAAGGAAGCCGGTTACCGGCTTATTTACCGGGCGCTCACATTGACGTTTTTATTCCGCAACTGGGGCCGCGACAATATTCTTTATGCAGTGAACACAATGACGGGGAATATTATGAGATCTGCGTAAAACTGGCGGAACCTTCCACCGGCGGTTCGCACTTTATTCATCATCATTTCGCCCCCGGTGATCACCTGACAATTTCGGCACCGCGCAATCATTTCCCGCTGCCACAGGCCGGGCGATATTTACTGTTTGCCGGCGGGATCGGCATCACCCCACTGCTGGCAATGGCGGAAAAAATCGCGCAGCAACAGATTGAATTTGAACTGCATTATTATCTCTCCGACACTGAAAAGGCGGCGTTTTTGCCGCGCTTAACCCGGCCTGCATTAGCACAGCATGTATTTTTGCATGACAGCAGCGCAAACGATTCCCTGCGCCACAATACGCCGCTGAGTTTGTGTCATCCGGAAGAGAATACGCAAGTGCTGGCCTGCGGCCCGGACGGCTTTATTGAGCGCCTTAAAGATATTATGCGCACGCATCACTGGCAGGAAAATCAATTATCTTTTGAGCGTTTCAGTAATACGAATCTGAATAATGAAACAGACAGTCAGCCATTTCATATTCAGCTGGGTTCCGGCGGGCCGCGTTATTTAGTCGGCCCGCGACAGACCATTGCGGAAGTCTTATTAAGCGCCGGCGTCGATATTATGCTGTCGTGCGAACAGGGTATTTGCGGTTCCTGTATTACTGACGTGATCGACGGTATTCCCGATCACCGTGACTGCGTACTGACTGAAGAGGAGAAAGCGGAGAACACGCAGATAACACTGTGCTGTTCGCGTGCCAAAAGTCCTGTTCTGATCCTCGACCTGTAATGTTAACGCGGAGCCTTATGATGCATATTCCCCCTCCCGCTTCGGCACTTAACGGTATTGCCAACGTTCGCCTCCCCGCATGGCTGCTGCCGGGGAACTGGCCTGTGAAAAATGGCGAGCCGGTCACGGCAGATATGCGCTTTCAGGCGGGCAAAATTACATCACTGATGCCCGCCGCTCCGTCTCAGGACGATCTGTGGAATGTGCACGGTACGCTGGCGTTACCGGGGCTGATTGAACCCCATGCGCATCTCGATAAAACCTTCACCCTTGCCCGCAGCCGCCCGGCAAAACCCGGTCTGCTGGCAGCCATTGAAACCCTGCATCAGGATCGTCAGCACTGGACGGCGGCAGACCTTCGCCGGCGTGCCGGCAAGGGGCTGGCCTGGGCGGCCGCAAACGGTGTGACCCGTTTGCGCACCCACATTGACTGGTTCGAGGTGGTTCCCCCGCTGGCCTGGCTTGAGCTGGCCGGGATGGCCCCTGCGGATATCACGCTGGAACGGGTGGCGCTGGTACCGCTGAGCTTTTTCGCGGATGCCGAAGCGGCTGACCGCATTGCCTGCGCGGTTGCACAAAGCGGAAAAGACTGCCTGCTGGGCGGATTTATCCACTCTTCAAACTGGGATCCGGCGGCGATGACCAACCTGATGCGCAGTGCCTCACGCTGGCAACTGAATCTGGATTTACATATTGATGAGGAGCTTTCGCCGGTGGCGCATGGCCTGAGCTGGCTGGCGCGTTACCTTTCAGATAATGAATTATCAGAGCATGCCTTCAGCGGCCATATCTGTTGCAGCCACGGCTGCGCACTGGCCTCGGGCAGTGACCAACAGGCGCAGGATGTGCTGAGTTTGCTGGCGGCGCAGCGCGTCACGCTGATTGCACTGCCGATGACCAATCTGCTGTTACAGGACGCCGTTACGGGCCGCACGCCGCGCCAGCGCGGCATCACCCTGATTAAAGAAGCGCAAGCCTCGGGCATTCCGCTGCTGCTCGGCTGCGATAACGTGCAGGACGCTTTTTGTCCGGCAGGCAGCTATGACCCGCTGGATACGCTGAGCTGCGCCCTGTTCGCGCTTCAGCTGGAAAACGTCTTTGACCAGCAGTCACGGCTGATTTGTGATATCGCCGCACTGACCGGTGATATTCAGCCGGATCTGCCACTCGCACCCGGCAGCGATGCCAGTCTGGTGCTCTTCCCGGGCAGCGACAGCATCACCTGGCCTTTACACAGTCCGGCCCGCCTGGTTATCCGCCACGGCAGGCTAACCCATCAGCGCACCTGGAATCAGGAGTTATCCCATGAGTCTTGACGCGGGAGCGGGCAAACCGCTCGCCAGATATGCCGCATGGCGTCGTGCCGGCGATTTCATCTTTCTATCCGGCATTATTCCCGTCAATCCACAGACGGCGACCATCGTGCGCGGTTTTCAGGATATCCCCGCCGAAGCACGCCTGCTGCTGGGCGAAACCGGCGAATTCTCGACCGATGCCAAACAGGGGCCGGTTCTGGCGCAGAGCTGGTATGTGCTCGAAAGCATCCGCCACACGATTGAAGAGGCTGGCGGGCAAATGAGCGATGTGATCAAGCTGGTGCAATATTTTCGCAATCTCGATCACTTCCCGTATTACAGCCGGGTGAGAAAACTCTTTTACACCGGGGAACCGCCGGTCTCCACCGTGGTGCAGGTCAGTGAAATGCTGCCAAACGCCGACGTGCTGATTGAAGTGGAAGCTACCGCCTGGTTGCCCCTGTCCCGCTAACCCCATAATTTCCGACTCAGAGGTACAGCATGATTAACGGTTATATTCCCGCAGCACGTTTTCTTCCTTTCCTGAGCTGGACGGCGATTGCTGCCCTGCCCGACAAAGCCAATACCGTGATCGTCTTGCCAACCGGTGCAATCGAGCAACACGGTCCGCATCTGCCGTGTTCGGTTGACAGTGTCATCTCCTCCGGCGTGGCAGGTCATGCGCTGGCGCGGCTGCCAGAGACGATCCCGGCTTATGCTATTCCTCCCGTCACGTATGGCAAATCTGACGAACATCTGAATTTCCCCGGTACCCTGACCCTGACCGGTGACACACTTTTGCAAACCATTTTAGAAATTGCCGAATCCCTTTACCGCGCCGGATTCCGCAAACTCTTAATGATCAACGGTCACGGCGGCCAACCACAGGTGTTGCAAATGGCATCGCGGGAAATGCGTCTGCGTCACGGCGACATGATCATGATCCCTCACGATGTGTTCCGCGTACCCAGCGTGGAAAATCAGTTCCTCAGCGCACAGGAGCAGAAGATGGCGATGCATGCCGGTCACAGCGAAACCGCAGTCATGCTGGCGCTGGCACCGGAATGCGTCCACCTCGAACAGGCGGTCGCCAATTATCCGCCGGAGTTCCCGTGTCCGACACTGTCATCAGGTCGCCCTGCCGCTGCCTGGGCTTCTTATGATTTTGGTCCGAGTGGCGTCATTGGCGATCCGACCGGCGCGACCGCTGAACAGGGTCAGGCCATTCTCGATTCACTGGCGGCAAGCTGGGCGCAGGCAATCACCGAAATCCACCACATGCAATGGAAAGTCCGCAGCGAACCGACCTGGGGAAAACACCACTGGAACGGTTTTGTGCAAACCAGCTTCACCCCTCCTTCGTCTTCTTGTGTCTCTAAATAAGGGAATTCTTATGATGAAAATACGGCGTAAACCGGCTTACACCCTGCTGGCCCTGTTGCTGGCCGGAGTTTCCGCTTCAGTCATGGCGGAAGAAAAATTCACCTTCCTGACGAACTGGTACGCGCAGGCGGAGCACGGCGGTTTTTACGAGGCGCAGGCCAAAGGGTTGTACAAAACCGCCGGTCTGGATGTCAGCATTAAAATGGGCGGCCCGCAGGTCAACGTCATGCAACTGATGGCCGCCGGACAGGCTGACTGCACACTCGGCGACAACGGTCAGGCGCTGGAAACCTGGCAGGCCGGGGTGCATGCGGTGACGGTAGCGACGGTGTTCCAGCACTCGCCGACGGTGTTTATCAGCCATGACAAAGTGGAAAAAGGTCAGGAACTGAAAGACAAAACTTTCCTGCTGGCCACCGAGGCTTATACCTCTTTCTGGCCGTGGGCGAAGAGTGAACTGGGACTGGCCAGCGCAAAAATCCGTCCGTACACCTTTAGCGTACAGCCCTTCCTCGCGGACAATAATCTGGTGCAACAGGGTTATGTCACCTCCGAGCCTTTCTCCGTTGAAAAAGGCGGCAAACCGTTTTACGTCTACATGCTCAGCGACTGGGGTTATCCGCCGTACGGCAACTCTGTTATCTGTATGGCCGACACTGTTAAAAAACGCCCGGCTGCGGTGGCTGCTTTCGTGAAAGCCTCGATGCAGGGCTGGAAAGACTATTTGCAGGATCCGACTGCAGGTAATGCACTGATCACCCAGGCCAATCCGCGCATGGGTGCCGACCAGATTGCCTTCGGCATTGCACAAATGAAGAAATATGAGCTGGTGACCGGCGGCGATGCACAAACCGGCGGTATCGGTATCATCACTGAACCACGGCTGAAAAAAACCTGGGACATGCTGGTGAAAAACAAGCTGATTGACGCGGATAAAGTGCCGTTTGAGCAGACGTTTACCCTCGATATGATCAAAGACGCGAAGGTTATGCCATGAATTCAGCCCCTAAACTGACCGTGATGAGCGATGTCCGCTCAGCCAATCCTCCGCCTGTACCCGCCATTGACGTGCTGTCGGCGGAGAAAATCTACAGCAACGGCACGCGCGCCCTTTTACCGGTCAATCTGACCATTAATGAGGGTGAATTCGTCACCCTGCTCGGTCCGTCGGGCTGTGGCAAAAGTACGCTGTTGAAAATGGTTGCCGGACTGACGGAACCCAGCGACGGAAAACTGATGCTGTGGCGGCGCGACAGTCGTGAAAAAACCCAAGTGCCGCTGTCTTTTGTCTTCCAGGAAGCCACACTGATGCCCTGGAGCAATGTGCAGAACAACGTGCGCCTGCCGCTGGATCTCGCGGGCGTGCCGCGTGCCGAAGCCAATACCCGCGTCAGTGAAGCGCTGGAACTGGTGGGACTGGGTAAATTTGCCCACGTTCTGCCGCGCGAGTTGTCGGGCGGCATGCAGATGCGCGTTTCGATTGCCCGCGGGCTGGTGACGCGTCCGAAACTGCTGCTGATGGATGAACCCTTTGGCGCGCTCGACGAAATCACCCGCAACAAGCTCGACAGCGACCTGCTGCGCCTGTGGCGGGAACAGGGTCTGACGGTGGTGTTTGTCACGCACTCGATTCATGAAGCGGTATTTCTGTCGCAGCGGGTGATCATGATGGCCGCCCGGCCGGGACGCGTGGTAGAAGATATCGCCATTACCGAACCCTTCCCGCGCAACGAAGATTTCCGCGTCAGCCCCGCGTTTTCACGCTATGCGAAACAGTTGCAGGACAGTCTGCTGCAAGCCAGCCAATCGGGTATGGAGTAACAGTATGCAAACTCAAAAATCCACTCCGTGGATCAATAACCCAACATTTCGTAAAGTCCTGTATCCGGCTGTCGTGGCCGTCGTGGTGATTATGCTGTGGCAGGGCTGGGTGAGTTATTTCAAAATCCCGCAGTTTCTGGTGCCTTCGCCAGTGGTGATGCTGGAAAGCCTGTGGACTAATTTCGGCTCGCTGACGATGTCGCTGCTGTTTACGCTGAAAATCACCCTGATCTCGTTTCTACTGTCGATAGTGATCGGCGCGGCGGTGGCGTTCGTGCTGGTGCAAAACCGCTTTGTTGAAACCGCGCTGTTCCCATACATCGTGTTCCTGCAGGTGACGCCGATTGTGGCTATTGCGCCGCTGATCATCATCTGGGTCAAAGACACCACGCTGTCGCTGGTGGTGTGTTCGACGCTGATGGCGGTATTCCCGATCATTTCCAATACCACGCAGGGGTTGCGCAGCGTGTCACCGGGTTTGCTGAGTTATTTTCAGCTGAACCGCGCCAGCCGTTTACAAATCCTGATCCGTTTACGCATTCCTTCTGCCCTGCCGTATTTTTTCGGTGCGCTGCGCATTTCCAGCGGCCTGTCGCTGATTGGCGCGGTGGTCGCGGAATTTGTCGCCGGCACCGGTGGCAATAACACCGGGCTGGCCTACCAGATATTACAGGCAGGATACCAGCTGGATATCCCGCTGATGTTTGCCGCCCTGCTGCTCATTTCGCTTACCGGAATTGCGCTGTTTGGCGTGATGTCGTGGATTTCGAGACGAGCCCTGAGCGCCTGGCATGAAAGCGAAGCCGTGCAATCTCATTAACCTCATTCATTTTTAGGCAGGAAGAATATGGACAATGAACAACGTCAGAATGCGCTTGCCCTGATTCAGCAGGCGCTCCCTGATCTCGACTGGACGTTGCAGGCCCCCAAGGTCAAACGCCTTTCGCGCGATTTTCACTGGTTCAGTCCGGTGCTGAAGCGGCAACTGGAAGACAAACAGGCTGATGCCGTGGTCAGGCCGCGCAGCGAAGAAGAGCTGCGTTTACTGGTAAAAGCCTGTGTCAGGCACCGGTTACCGCTGATTTTGCGCGGCGGCGCGACCGGTAACTACGGCCAGCTGGTACCGCTGGAAGGCGGAATTCTGGTGGATATGACCGGCTTTAATCAGGTCTGTGAACTGGGTAACGGCGTGGTGCGTGCCCAGGCAGGGATCCGTCTGGCTGAAATTGAAACCCTGACCCGTCCGGCAGGCTGGGAACTGCGCTGCATGCCGTCAACGTACCGGCTCGCCAGTCTGGGCGGGTTGTATGGCGGCGGTTTCGGCGGTATCGGCTCAATCAACTACGGCCCGCTCGGCGCGCCGGGCAATGTGCTCAGCGTTAAAGTCATGACCATGGAAGCCGAACCGCGCATTCTGCACGTCCCTGCGCCGCAGGCGCTGCTGCTGCATCACGCTTACGGCAGCAACGGCATTGTACTCGAGGTGGAACTGGCGCTGGCACCGGTTCATCAGTGGATCGAACGGCTGGACGTGTTCGACGATTTTACCGATGCGCTGGATTACGCCAACGCCTTTGCCCGCTCACCGGGGCTGGTCAAACGCCAGCTGGCGCTTTTTGCCGCGCCAATCCCGTCATACTTCAGCCATCTGAACGGACATTATCGGGCCAGCCAGCACGCGGTGATCAGCGTGATTGCGCAGGAAAGCGAAGGTTTTTGTGCCCATCTGCTGAAGAAGTACCGCGGCCACAGCGCCGTGCGCCAGTCCGCCGGTGAAGCCCGCGAGGCTAATGCGTCTCTGATGGAATATTGCTGGAACCACACCACACTTCATGCGCTGAAAATCGACAGCACCCTGACCTATTTGCAGACGGCGTTTAATTATTCGAATTATCGCCAGCAGATTATCGACATGGCGAATTTATTTGGCGATGAAGTTATTTCGCATATTGAGTTCCTGCGTGACAATGACGGAAATATCACCGCCAGCGGTTTACAATTAGTACGTTATTCCACCGAAGAAAGATTGAACGAAATAATGACAATCTTCCGTAATAATGACGTAAAAATAAATAACCCACATGTTTATCACATTGAAGATGGCAAACAAGGCGAAATTAAACCTGACGTCGTTTCGGTTAAAAACTGCCTTGATCCTAATGGATTACTCAACCCCGGCAAGCTGCGTGGCTGGGATGTCCGCGACACTCTGACATTAGATAACAATCCTCTTTTATTGACTGACCGGTAAAAATAACTATTAGCCACCCGGCCTGTAAACAGACGGAGTGGCAACCGTTGCGTGCGCCCTCATAAAAACCATTACCGGCAGTTTTTCTGCCGGACAAAATCTATTACATTTTGACAGGATGGCATTAATGAAAAATAACACATTCAGCTTTGCGCTGAAGCTGAGCGCTATTGTCATTTCACAAGCGCTGCTAATAAACCACGCTGTTGCGGCCATACCGGTCACGAGTGACTGCAGCACAGACGCGGCGGATTCCCTGACCGAAATGTTCACCTGCGGATCGGTCAGCGGCAGCCTGCGTACCTTGTATTATTCCACTCACAATGCGTACTTCGTACCGGGCTATTCTCAGGACACGGTGAGCTACGGCGGCAGCGTGAAATATGCCACGGCGGAATATTACGGCCTGAGTCTGGGCGTCAGCGGTATTCTTCAGCGTGGAATTTCACACAACGACGACCATCTGATCACCGAACTGGGCTCTAACCAGACCGGCGTGGGCGAAGCTTATCTGAGTTACCACTATCAGGACTTCCGCATCACCGCCGGGGATCAGCGTATTAATATTCCGTTCATCGGCGACTATGACTGGCGCATTACGCCGATCCTGTTCCGGGGTATCGACAGCAGCTACGGTGACAGTGACAACTTCCTGCACGCCACCAAAATTACCCGTTACAAACCCTGGGGCGACGACCAGTTCCTTAACACCACCGCTTATACCGACGCCGACGGCACCACCAACGGCATGTGGGGGATTGGCGGCGGTCGTGCCCTTAAGTTTGATAATCAAAAACTGAACAGTCAGTTGTGGTACGAGGAGTATCACAACTACACCAAAATGGTGTACGCGGACAGTTTCCTGTCGTGGACTGACAGCCCTTCCCAGCCGAAAATCGGCATTCAATTTATTCGTGGTGTCAGCGAAGGCAAAGCGCTGGCGGGCGATGTGAACAGCACCAGCTACGGCGGGCAGTTCGCGATGAATTTCACGCAGGCATTAAAATGGTCGCTCAATTACAACCATATCGCGGCCAATGGCGATGCTTACGGCAACGGCGCACTGGTGACGCCTTACGCGCACAATACCTCTTCCGGCCCGTACTTTGCGCAACCGTTCTTCACCAGCACGCAGGATCTGGGCAGCGGTAACGCCTATTCCACCGACCTGAACTGGAGCGCCACGGACAGCATCTCGCTGGGCAGCCGTTACTCGTTTATGGATCTCACGCCAGCCAAAGGCGCATCGAGCAGCAATCAGTCTGAATATCTGGTGTACGGCACGTATAACTTTGGCGGTGTGCTGAAAGGCCTGAGCATAACAGATTTTGCCGGTGTGCAGACGACGTCTACCTCCGGCAAAGACTTCTGGCAGAACCGACTGGCGCTGGAATACGATTTTTAACGACACATCAGTTCCCGCATACATCAAAGAAAAGCCCGCCGGAGAAGACTCAGGCGGGCTATTTGCTTTCAAACTGCCAGTTCACATCAGAAGTCAGATCAGAGCTCGAATCTGTCGAGATCCATCACTTTGCTCCAGGCCGCGACAAAGTCTTTCACGAATTTCTCTTTGGCGTCACTGCTGGCGTAAACCTCAGCGTTGGCACGTAATACGGCATTCGAGCCAAACACCAGATCGGCACGCGTGGCAGCAAACCTGACTTCTCCGCTGACACGATCCCGCCCTTCGAAACGTTCACCGGATCCGTCAGTGGCTTTCCATTCGGTGCGCATATCCAGAAGATTCACGAAGAAATCGGTGTTCAGTTCACCGGTTTTTTCAGAGAAGACCCCGAGATTACTGCCGTCGTAGTTTGCCCCCAGCGCACGTAATCCGCCGACCAGCACCGTTAATTCCGGCACCGTCAGGGTCAGTTGTTGCGCCTTGTCGATCAGCAGATTTTCAGTCGATGCATTGGCTGAATCACTGCGGTAGTTGCGGAAACCGTCTGCTTTCGGCTTCAGCAATTCGAACGACTCACTGTCCGTCTGATCCTGACGCGCATCCACCCGGCCCGGCGTGAAAGGCACTTCAATATCAATATTTGCAGCTTTCGCCGCCTTTTCAACACCCACCACACCGGCCAGAACGATCACATCCGCCAGAGACATTTTCTGCAATGACTGCTGGATGGATTCCAGTGCAGGCAATACGCGGGCGGCAATGGCGTTAACCTCCCAGTCTCTTTGTGGCCGCAGTGCCAGACGCGCACCGTTCGCGCCGCCGCGTTTGTCACCGCCACGGAAGGTAGACGCCGACGCCCACGCCACCGAGACCAGTTCGCTGACGCTCAGGCCGGAAGCGGCGATTTTTTCTTTCAGCTGCGCGATATCGGCAACCGTCGGGTGATATACCGGAACCGGCAGCGGATCCTGCCAGATTAAATCTTCTTTTGGCACTTCCGGGCCGATATAACGCGCTTTCGGCCCCATATCGCGGTGGGTCAGCTTATACCATGCACGGGCAAAGGCTTCGTTGAAGGCCTGCGGATCACCGTGGAAACGACGCGATATTTTTTCAAACTCCGGATCAAAACGCAGGGTCAGATCGGTCACCAGCATGGTCGGTTTGCGTTTTTTCGTCGCGTCGAACGGGTCAGGAATAATATCCGGCGCATCGGCAGCTTCAAACTGAATCGCTCCGGCCGGGCTGCGGGTCTGCACCCATTCATATTTGAACAGGTTTTCGAAGAAGTAATTGCTCCACTGCGTCGGGGTTTGCGACCAGATCACCTCCAGACCTGAGGTGATGGCATCCGCACCGGCACCGGTCCCGTGACGGTTTGCCCAACCCAGACCTTGTGATTCAATCGGTGCAGTTTCAGGGTCAACGCCCACATTGCTGGCATCGGCTGCGCCGTGGGTTTTACCCAGCGTGTGCCCCCCGGCGATTAACGCGACAATCTCTTCATCGTTCATGCCCATATTGCCGAAAGTGGCACGGATGGCCGGGGCCGCCGACGCCGGATCACCACTGTGATTCGGACCTTCGGGGTTAACGTAAATCAGCCCCATTTCCGTTGCGCCCAGCGGCGATTTAGCCAGTTCTTCAGGATGACGGTGTTCCAGCCAGGTGGTTTCGTCACCCCAGTTGATGTCCAGATCCGGTTCCCAGACGTCTTCACGCCCGGCGCCAAAACCAAAGGTGCGGAAACCGGCGTTTTCCAGCGCGACGTTCCCCGCCAGAATATACAAGTCGGCCCAGGAAATTTTCTGGCCGTATTTTTGTTTCACCGGCCATAACAGGCGACGCGCTTTATCCAGACTGACGTTGTCCGGCCAGGAGTTGAGTGGTGCGAAACGTTGCTGGCCGCGGCCTGAACCGCCGCGTCCGTCAACGGAGCGATACGTTCCGGCGCTGTGCCACGCCAGACGGATGAAAAGACCGATATAGCTGCCCCAGTCGGCTGGCCACCAGGGCTGTGACGCCGTGAGCACCCCTTTGAGGTCGGCTTTCAGTGAGGAGTAATCTAATTTGGCAAATTCTTTACGATAATCAAAGGATTCGCCCAACGGGTTTGAGCGATTTGAGTGCTGATTCAGCAGGTCAACCCTGAGCTGGTTGGGCCACCAGTCACGATTATTTGTCCCGCCACCTGACGCTTTATTGGTGTTGCCTTCATGAAAAGGGCATTTGCCAGCACCGGCTTCTCTGTTTGCTTCAACAATCGGCTTTGCGTCTTTTGCTTCTTCATCAATAGAACTGCTCATGCTCACACTCCTGTTATGTAGTCTCATTGCTACTCTATACGCAGATTAAAAACCGTCACATCTGTATCACCCTATATCTTTGATAGTTGTTCCCTTCGGAATCCGGCGCTATTTCTGCGCGTTTTCATAACAACATTATTTCATCCCTGATGATAGGGTAGCCATGTCATAACAGGGGTTTATCTGCCTGGATCTCAAAATGCAAAAAGCCCGCCGGAGTTTCCTCAGACGGGCTTGTGGATTGCTAAACTATCTTCACTATTTTCAGCGGTCAGTCACGCCAGCCCATTTCAGGGGCGACATATTTGAGGATCGACTCAATCACATGCACGTTGTAATCCACACCAAGCTGATTAGGAACGGTCAGCAATAAGGTATCGGCTTCGGCGATCGCTTCATCCTGTTTCAGCAGTGTGATCAGCCGGTCCGGTGTCGCAGCATAGCTGCGGCCGAAAACAGCGCGGGTTTTCTCATCGAGAAACCCGACTTTATCGCCGTCATCGCCACTGCCACCAAAATACGCGCGGTCGCGGTCATCCATCAGGGCAAAAATACTGCGACTGACGGAGACACGCGGTGTGCGCTGATGTCCCGCCTCCGCCCAGGCCTTGCGGTAAGCACGAATTTGCTGCGCCTGCTGAATATGGAACGCCTCGCCGGTTTCATCATCTTTCAGCGTGGAACTTTGCAGGTTCATGCCCAGTTTCGCCGCCCAGACTGCGGTGGCATTCGACCCCGCGCCCCACCAGATACGTTCACGCAGCCCTTCTGAATACGGCTCAGGGCGTAACAGACCCGGCGGATTGGCAAACATCGGTTGCGGATTCGGTTTCGCAAAACCTTCGCCACGCAGTACATCCAGCAGTTTTTCTGTATGACGGCGCGCCATATCGGCTTCCGTTTCGCCTTCTTCCGGCTGATAACCAAAATAGCGCCAGCCGTCAATGACCTGCTCCGGAGAGCCACGGCTGATACCCAGTTGTAAACGCCCCCCGGAAATCAGATCCGCCGCGCTGGCGCTTTCCGCCATATACAGCGGATTTTCATAACGCATATCGATAACGCCGGTACCGATCTCAATCTTGCGGGTTTTCGCGCCGATGGCGGCCAGCAACGGAAAAGGCGATGCCAGCTGGCGCGCAAAATGATGCACCCGGAAATACGCACCATCGGCGCCCAGTTCTTCGGCAGCGACCGCCAGATCGATAGATTGCAATAAGGCATCAGCCGCCGAGCGCGTGCCCGACTGGGGTGACGGTGTCCAGTGTCCAAATGATAAAAATCCAATCTTTTTCATCGCGTCTTCATCCTCATAATCCGTGAACCTGTGCGCTGTCTCTGTCATGCGGGACAAGGCGTTGTGATGGGTTTACTTTACGCGACTCAGGATG
The DNA here is from genome assembly GCF_004195115.1 of Rahnella sp. RFA10(1/100). Lineage (NCBI taxonomy): Bacteria > Pseudomonadati > Pseudomonadota > Gammaproteobacteria > Enterobacterales > Yersiniaceae > Rahnella > Rahnella sp. RFA10(1/100). Next base: position 25,663 of record NZ_SEWR01000013.1, on the reverse strand, counting down.
AGAATAAATATCATTTGTTTAACATAAAGATTCAGTTTATTTGATTAACAATTAGGAAGCATTGCGGATCTGGACATGAAAAAAATCCCTCAACGGGGCGGCGTAATGTGCATTACCGGGAACACACAACAGGTTTATTTCCTTTCACTAAAATAGAGCGCAGGGGTACAGCCGACAGATTTCTTAAACATGGTGATAAACGCATTGACTGACTCATAGCCTAATTCATGAGCCACATTTTGCACGGACTCACCGCTGGCAAGCCCCCGCAGCGCAATAATCAAATGAAGTTGCTGACGCCAGCGTCCGAACGAAAGGCCGGTTTCACGCACCATCAGTCGCGCCAGGGATCGTTCACTTAATGCCAGACGTCTGGCCCACTCATTGAGCGTACTCCGGTCCTGCGGATGACTGACCAGCGTTTCGGCCATCACCTGTATTTTGGAATGTGCAGAGACCGGCAAATTAAAATTCTGCCGGGGCATATTAACCAGTTCATCAAGCGTGACCCGGGCCAGCCTCGCGGCATGGCTGTCCGGCGGATAGTCATTATCTTCCCTGACCAGACGATTCATCAGTTCGCGGATAAGGGGTGAAACAGCAAATGTGCAGCATTGCTCCGGCAGTGTGGCCGCGCCCGGCTCAATAAACAAATAGCTCAGGTGCGCATTCCAGGTTGCTCTCGCACTATGCGCAATGCCGCCGGGGATCCATACGCCGCAGTGAGGCGGCACAATCCATATCTCATTTTCGGCCCGGCACGTTACCGCGCCGTAGAGGGCAAGAATTAACTGTCCTTTGCGATGCGTATGAACCGGCACCTCCGCTTCGTACTCGGTAAAATCAAGCAGGCGTGCTACTGCCGCACAGCGAGTGGAATCGGGATCAAAAAGAGAAGTCACATCACGGGAAGCATTCATATTGGCAGGATTTAGGTATTTTTTGGCAGTATACTGCATTTCCTCTGCTGAGTAATCTGGCAATAATTGCCGGTATGCGCAAATGAATTTTTTGCCACCACCGCTTGCCAGGGACCATTACTCTCATGTTCAACCCGTTACGCAGGGTCTTCCCCTCCTCCTCTCTTCTTAACGATGCGAATGCGTTGTTATATTCAGCCAAGACGTTTACCGCCGCCATGCTGGCATATTACATCGCGTTGTCTATCGGTCTGGAAAGGCCTTCCTGGTCCATTATTACTGTCTATATTGTTTCGCAGACCTCTGTCGGCGCCTCACTTAGCCGGAGCATTTATCGCCTGGCCGGGACGATAGCCGGAGCAACGATGACGGTGGTGATTGTGCCTGTTTTTGTCAACACCCCGATAATTTGCAGCCTGGTCCTCACCGGCTGGATAACAATTTGTCTTTATTTTTCGCAGCTTGATCGCACACCCCGCGCTTATGCCTTTGTGCTGGCAGGCTACACGGCGAGCCTTATCGGCTTTCCTGCCGTGTTCGGGCCCGGTGCAATTTTTGACATCGCCATCACCCGGGTACAGGAGATCATGATCGGGATACTGTGCGCCAGTGTGATCCACCGGTATGTCATACCAAAACGCATTACCGGTCTTTTTAACAGCACACTCTCGGCAACGCAGCGTGATGCCCGCCGGCTGGTGGCTGAAACGCTGCAAAGAGCATCAGGCGGGAAAGAAAAACAGCTTCAACTTGCGCTGACGTTACAGTCTCTTGAGGGGGTGGGTCACCATCTGCCCTATGACTTCGCTATCTCAAAACCATCCCGTAAAGCCCGCCAGTTAATACATGACAGATTGTCGCGGCTTTTGGTCCTCAGTAACCAACTGCATGATTACCTGCAGGTATTAAAAACCTTACCTGAAGAGATTACGACACTGGTCAGTGAGATCACGGCGTGGCTCACCTGTGACGATCCCGCCGCACGTAAAGCCGGTGCCGAAACGCTACTGCAACGTTGCGTGTCGTTGCAACAACGGTCATGTACGGACGAATTAAAGGTAGAAACAGAACTTCACGTTAATTTTGTCAACCGCCTGCACGAGACCATCATGCTTTTGCAGCAATGCGAACAGCTTTCTCGTGCCATCCTTTCCGCGAAGTCTGAGCACCTGGCTGATGACGCCCGGAATGCCAAAGGTTACGTTTATCACCGGGATCACTTTACCGCCGCGCGCGCCGCGCTGGGGGCATTTGCAATCATCTTCAGCGGCTGTCTGCTGTGGATTTATTCCGCATGGCCCGACGGCGCCACAGCCGTATCAATTCTCGGCGTCTGCTGCACATTATTTGGCAGCTTCGACACCCCGGTGCCTCATATCGTTAAGTATATTGCAGGCTCCGTCTACGGGGTCATTATCAGCCTGCTTTATAGCTTCGTCCTGCTCCCTCAGGTGACCGGGTTTACTGTGCTGGTTGCCGTACTTGCCCCTGCCTATTTGCTGGCCGGTTCCCTGCAGGCCAGGCCACCCACCACATTCATGGCCATGGGCATTACCTTAACGCTGCCTGTATTGTCTGAATTAGGCGCCCGCTACAGTGGTGATTTTGCCGCTGCAATAAACACATCGGTCGCCTTATTTGCCGCAACCGGTTATGCCGTGATCAGCATGAGTTTATTTCAGACCGTACAGGCGGATTCTGCTATCCGTCGCCTGCTGGACCGATGTCGACGGGATATCCGGTCCCGCGCAAAAGGTCTGTCATCCGTTCATGATGTGGCCTGGGTGAACCTGATGATAGATCGGACCGCACTGATCCTGCCCCGGCTGCGGCGTAGTAATCAGGCGGCCGACCAGGTGCTTAACCGTCTGCTGAATTACCTCAATATCGGCCTTGCGGTGACGTATTTAAGACGCTCACTGAATCAGCTGGAAGGGGAAACCGCCTTACAGGTGAACCACCTTCTCAACCTGCTGGCCCGTGGTGCACAACCCAGTGAATTGCAAAACAGTATTAGCAAGATACTCGCCATGAACGCTCAGGTTTCACATCAACCACCGCACGCGCTTATTGAACATATTATTGACCTGCACTGTGCGTTAAAAAACTTTACGCAAGAGAGGGATAAGGAACAGGCACATGATGACTGATATTAATATTGGTGGCGTCTTTTTACCTGGCTTATTAGTCATGGCTTTGGTGGCATTCTCCGGCACGATTTTAATCACTCCTTTTTTAGCTTTCAGCCGGTTTTACCGGCGTTTGCCCTGCCGGCCGCTCATTGATTTTACGACTTTTATCATTATTTTTGCCTTGTTAATGCAGGCTCTGAACGCGTTAGGATTATTAGTATGAAGCCATTTTTTTCTCTCTTAGCCCGTTATGTGTTTACCTTAAGCGCCGTCATTGCCGCAGCCATTATTGCGTTCATGATGTGGAAACATTATGCACAAACCCCCTGGACGCGTGATGGTCGTGTACGGGCAGAGGTGGTGCAAATCACGCCGGATGTGTCCGGGCCGGTAAGCCATGTCGCCGTAACCGATAATCAACGGGTTAACCGCGGAGATATTCTTTACTCCATCGATCCGCAATGGTTAAAACTGGCGGTGATCAGCGCACAGGCTGAGGTTGACGCGAAGCGAAATGAAATGCAGATGCGTCAGGATGCGGCCAGACGGCGCAGTCAGATTAGCGGGGTTATCTCTAAAGAGGATATACAAAATACTCGCAGTGCGGCGGGCGTAGCGACGGCTGAATATCAGGGAGCACTGGCCGCGCTGGAACTGGCGCAGCTCAATCTTTCCCGCGCGACCATTCGTTCTCCGGCCGACGGTTACGTCACGCATCTGAGACTGCGGCCCGGAGATTATGCCAGCGCAGGAGTCACAAAAGTTGCCGTTATTGATGCCAGCAGCTTCTGGGTTGTGGGCTATTTTGAGGAAACCAAAATGCAGCATATTCATGTGGGTAGCGCGGCAAAAATCGTGCTGATGGGATATAAACCTGCACTGACAGGCCACGTGGAAAGCCTGGGGCGCGGAATAGATGATAGCAATGACGCGCCCGGCAATCAGGGCCTTCCCGACGTAGAGCCCACATTCAGTTGGGTGCGGCTTGCCCAGCGTGTGCCGGTGCGCATCCATATTGATAAACTGCCAGCAGGGGTCGAATTAGTGGCCGGTATGACCGCCAGTATCGCCATCACCCCGACAAAGCCTGCGGATGTGGAAACAGAGCGTATCGCGCTGTTGTCTTCTGACCGGTGAATATCGGGATAACACATTTGTCAGAAAAACCGGCAGCAGGATGGCATTCATCCTGCCGCCGGATAACGCATCTTCTCTGCCCGGGATATTAACGGTGCAGGCGGAGCATACTGGAGACAGACGATAGCGCAGAGATAAGACAGGCCAGCCCGAAGACATAGACGGCGAACTGTGCCCCCGCATGTCCCGTCAGTCCGTTCAACAGGGCAATAACCATGGCGACCAGTGCCGCGCCAATAGATTGCCCCGCTGTTCTGGCGGTGGACAAGACACCCGAGGCGGTTACCGTTCGGTTCGATGCCACATTCGAGAACATCTCTTTGTTGTTCGGCGGCAGGAATAATCCATAACCTATCCCGCACACTGCCACACGCCAGAGAAAATCATTCACCGTCGCAGCCTCCGGTAACAGAGCCAGAGAACCTAATCCCAGGCTAAAAATCACCACGCCGACTGTCGATATCTGGGTAGGATTTAAACGATTGGACAACCGGCCAGCCACCGGGGCACAGATTGCAACGGCCACCGGCCAGGGTGTAAAGATAAACGCCGATTCCAATACCGAATAGTGATAGGCGTGCTGCAGTACAAAAGGCAACCCCACCAACGCCATTCCCTGTGCCACAAACATTGAAACGGAAGAGATCACCGCGAAGGTATACCGCCGGGAACGGAATATATCGGGAGGCAGCAACGGGCTCTTTGAACGCGTCTGCACGTTGACGAAGATGGCCAGCAGCACCACTGATGCGACGCCGCAAAGCATCAGCAGGCGGCTGTCCCAGCGCCCGATTTGATCGACAGCGATAACCATCAGACCCAGGGCTGCGGCTGAGGTGACAGCACCTCCCCAGTCGAAGCCTTTTTCTTTCTCCGTATCAACGCCCAAAGAGATAAGCGAGAACACAATGGCCAGTGCGCCCAGCGGGAGATTAATGTAGAACAGCCACGGCCAGTCCAGATAAGAGATGATCAGGCCGCCTAACGCAGGGCCAATCGCCGTACCCACCGCAAATGCCAGTGCATTCAGCCCTAAAATAGTTCCCAGCGCATGTGGCGGAAAGATAACCCGGTAAAGACCCAGTCCGACGCTTATCATAACCGCATAACTCACTCCCTGGAGTATACGCATGGTAACCAGCATGCCGAAGGTCGGGGAGAGGCTACAACCCAGCGATGCCAGCGTAAACAGCACCATGCCTGCGGTGTAAAAGCGCCGCTCCCCTATCCTCGAACCCAGCGATGCACAGATCAACATGGTTGCAGCGCTGGCCACCTGATAGCCGTTGGTAACCCAGATGATAGATGCTGAATCTACCTGTAAAGCCCCGGCAATAGAGGGCAAGGAGATATTGACGATGGAACTGTCCAGCGCCGCCATAATCACGCCAATTAAAATGGCCGCAGCCGCCAGATAGCGCCTCGGGGTCTCAAATCCTTGTTCTAAGGGACTACTGCTTACCAATGACATATCCTTAACGTCCTATAGTGAATGGGAATTACGCGCAGAGGCTTTCAGCCCCGGCATCCGGCCCTTCGAGGTAGGCCAGCAAACCCAGCATCAGCACTTCTTCCGGGCTGGCTACGACGGGAGACCGCGGGACTTTCCAGGGTTGTTTACTGCCGTTAATACGGATACTTCGCAGGAAACAATAGGTCGTGAGAACATAGAAGCGGTTGCGCATACTTTCTCCCATCAGCGGCAGCAGACCGGAAATACCGCCTAACTCCGGGATCTCGCTAAGAATGCTGCCATAGTCTGACTTCGCCAGCACGAACATCAGGGCATCAGGCATCGGTACTATTTTCACAGCATCCTTTACCTCTGCCGCAAGCTCATGCCAAAACGAAAAGGCAAAGCGGGAAAAACCGAAAAGCGGATCGAGTCCCCGTACCGAGAAATCAGGGTCAATAAAGCGGGTCTGAGCATGTTCTTCGTTATAAAGCACATTACCAAAGTGGAAATTGAAATGGGCTTTTTCAACTGATTTGAACTCTTCGGTCCGGGCCAGCGCCAGCGACTTTTCAAACACTTCCCGTGCGGTAATGCTAAAGGGTGCGCCGTTAAGCAAAACAGGTTTTTCAAACAGTTCATGTGCGAAACGCGTGCCTTCCCACTCTTCCAGGAGCCGGGCTGGCATATCGTGGGTCATCGCCGACGGGGTCTCTGATTCCAGGCTGATCGCTTTCTGTACGTTTTCCAGTGCGTTTCTCACGATCACCCTGCGTTCAGCAAGCGACCGCTGGTCGTCAAAGACAATTTTGGACAACGGCAGGGAATCCATCTTCTCAAGAATATAAAATTGCCGCCCGGCAGCCAGCCCGTCATGTAAGACCGGGACCATCAGTTCCGGGTAAATATCATGCAATGCGCGTATCTGATCGACTTCAGCTTTCAGTTTGCCATTGAACATTTCGGACATAGCCGTCTTCACCACAAAGCCTGAACTCAGAAAATCCACTGTATGAGAGCTTGTCATTTTTCAATCCCCTGGAAAGTTGCCAATGGCAGGCCAAGCGCGATGCTACGCGCGACGGCACGCACAACAGCGCTATAGCCGACGGTGTTGTTAACAAACGACTGGATGATGACCTCACTCAACCCCTGGCCCGCCAGGTAGGCCGGCCGGAGAATAAGCAAGTGATTGTGATCAGAGAGAATCGTTGAGCACCTGCGCTCGAAAGCATACGCCCGGCTTCCCAGAGGCGACCGGGATGCCCTGACAACATGAGGGTGGGTCCCGCTCACCCTCTCAATTGCCGCCTCAATGATATCCGGGGTTAATGCCCCCTCATCCCGGACGATGAAACGGTTAATCTGATAGCCAGGTGCGTGCACAGGGGCACGTAATGAAACGGTATTCACTAACGGTGCCCAGGGCATAACCTTGTCCTGACTCATGGCTATTTGTGAGAAGCTCGGGCGGAGATTGTCGCGTGCATCCTGCAGACGGCCCTCAAACGAGCGGGTGCCAAGTACGCCGTTTGGCGTATCGGGATGCACGATATCGGTTTCAACCGACAGAATATGCGAGGTGTTGCAACTGATGGTTCTCAGTGCTTCGGTTAATACGCGCAATGAAGCATGCATCCCGTTGGTCTGACAGGACCCGAGGCAATACAGGCCAGAATCGACCACCTGACGATGTAGGGTACTGATATCATCACGGGTCAGATCCTCCAGACAACCATAGATACTCGGCAACTCGTTTGCCTCTGCAACCCCCAGCACCACATCAGCGAGTTCTTGCATATTGCGTGCTACAGGGCTGTTCTTGTCCATATCCAGCTTGCTGGTCGCGATAAAACCCATGTCAAAACGGCCAGCCTGCGGGGGAAGCTCCCGGGCAAGATCGCCAAAGAAAAAGCGGACCTCGCGGCCGTCAATTTGCAGGGTATCGCTGTTGATAATCTGGATATGGGCCTGCACACCAGGGAGCGCCATCGCCAGACGAGCAACGATGCCATCTATCGGACGCAGTTCAGGATAATGTTTATCTAAAGAAGGAGGATTCGTGACGACAGTCTGAATGATAAAACCATCCTTCGCCGGATCGTTCTGAATCAGCAAATTCGCACCAATTTCCGCTCCGCAGCCCACCAATATTGCTTTTTTCACTTCATCACCTCGCATTAAATGAATATAGGTAAGTGTTTTTTGATGCGACCTAATCCCAGGAGAACATTTTCAGGAGGTCAGTGACGGACATAACATCAAGCTTCGACTCCGAAATCAGGGTGTCGGCCAGAATACGGGACCGGTCACGCAGCGGACTCTGCGAAAGATTCAGATGGAATTTCGTCAGCAGTGCTTCGAAACACTCTTCACGGCGACGAACATGGCCCAGCGGATATTCAATGGTTTCAACGATTTCTTCGCTCATTCCATGGCACTTCACAAAGAGCGTATTAGGGATGGCGCGTTTATCCGGGTCGTAGTAGCTCCCGGTAAAGGAAGGACGTTCAGTGCAGGTAATTTTCAATCGCAGCGCATCAAGCTGAGGATCGCTGGCGAGCGGTTCGTGGAAATCCTTAATGGTCAGGTTTCCGGTCTGGAGGCCTACCGCAACCATGTACTGGAGACAGTGATCACGATCGGCGGCGTTATTAAGCGGCCCTGATTTATCAATGATCTGCATCGCCGGTCGGGTTGTTTCGACCCGCACATACTCGATACTCTCAGGTGTAAACCCGGCGGCCAGTATCCGTTCCCGGAGGTTAATGGCCGCTTCGACAGCCGTCTGGGCATGGTACTCCGCAGGATTGGGGACTTTGAACAGGATATTCTTAATGACAAAATCTGACAGATTACGCGACAGATTGAAGGGTTTGCCTCTCAAAACAGCATCATTGAATCCCCACCGGCTGACCGTCAGCGCCGTGGGATATCCCATCTCGCCGGTTTGCGCGAACAGTGCCAGCTGCAGACCACGCGCCGTCGCATCCCCCGCGGCCCATGATTTACGCGTCCCCGCATTGGGCGCATGCCGGTAGGTTCTGAGAGAATGACCGTCGATAATCGCGTTGGACAGCGCACTCAGAGCCTGGTCTTTTGACAGGCCCAGGAGCTGAGCTGAGGCGATGGCAGAAGCCACTTTAACCAACACGACATGGTCAATACCCAGCTCGTTGAAACAGTTCGACAGGCACAACACACCGTGGATCTCGTAGGCACGAATCATTGTATTCAGGACGGCGTTCATATCCGTGGGTGTCTGATTACCACCACGCAGACTGTGCCATGCCGCCGCTGCCAGAATAGCCCCCAGATTATCGGACGGGTGCCCCCACTCTTGCGCGAGCCAGGTATCATTGAACTCCAGCCAGCGAATCATCGAACCCAGATGAAAGGCCGCCTCTATCGGTCCCAGTCTGAGCCCGGTACCGGCAACCGGAACCCCCTCCCGACTCTTGCTGAACTGAGCGCTGCCCATTAGCCTCATACAATCATGGTCAGCAGAGGCGGCAATGGCGCAACCTATCGAATCCAACAGGCAAAAACGTGCCAGACGTAAAGTCTCATTATCAAAGGTTGCCTGCTCATAGGCGTAGTCAACCAGTTCAGTCATTACTTTATCAAACTCTGCGTGCGCCATATTTCACCCTCCGGAAACTAAAATGAATTTTCTTAAATACACCCAGCTGAGATTGGGTAATATATATATTCAAATAATAGAAATAGACAAGCAGTTGATTTATATGAAGTTACATGACTTCACTTCTAAAATCGTAATTGGCATGACAATAAAAGACCAGCGAATAAAATCGAGGCACTCATCGAAAGTATTGATACCCTGAAAAAATGCCTGTTGCGGATGACTGATTGTTCGGGGAAATGTGCATGAGTTACAGAGCAGAAAAATAAGCACAGTCTGTTGTTGTAATTCGTAATTCAGAATTAATGTCTGCCCGGAGGGTAATAATACTGACACGTCTCCTGAACTGGCCAGACAGAGCCTGTGGTGGTATCCCGGCGCGCGGGTGTTTAAAACATAGTGACAAAATCATTAATACAGAATATAAATAATTGTTGTGACGGTGAACTAATTTTTAGCATGAGGTCTCAAATGAAGCTAAGTGAACTTCTTGCGTTCGTGACAGTCGTGGAGACAGGGAACATAACCCAGGCAGCCGAGCGTCTGAATCGCGTGCAATCGAGTATTTCCCACCGGATCAGGAGCCTGGAGGATAATCTGGATGTCACCCTGTTAGACCGGAAAACTGATGGTTGCTCACTGACGGCACAAGGTCAGATACTTTATGACTACGCCCTTAAAATATTGAACCTGGCGGATGATTGTAAAAACAACCTTTCCCACTCCAAAAATAGCCAGCTGAATATACGTATTGGCATAATTGAATGTTTACCCCCCTATATTGTCAGCTCGCTCATCGATCTGGGGCATGATTTGGGCTGGAACATAGACATTTCGATAGGTAATACTCTCAGCTTACTCAATGCCTTTGACCAAAATGAATTCGATGCAGTAATAATCGGTGCGGGTTTTTCAAACACCCAGCATTCACGCTCGATATTACTCTCCAGCGAACTGGTTATTATTACCGAAAAAGATTATCCAACCATTAAAGATATCTCCAGCCTTGACGGCGAAGTTTTTTTGCTCAGCAGTAAAAAATGTGCAACCACGACCCGCAATTATAATACTCTTTTTAATGAAGGGAATATCACACCCAAACGGGTTGTGGAATGCGGATCATATCCCGTGCTGTTCTCCAGCATTGCCGCCGGTAAAGGCGTATCTTTAGTTTTACGCTGTTCGATCAGTGGCGAGGTACAAAATAAGATTAAAATTCACGAACTCAGTGGTCAGTTCAATGATTTCAAGATAGAGCTTGTTTATCGTACAGATTCACCTTATCTGGATAGCACAAAATTCCGGGGCATAATGACCTCACTTTTTCAGGATCCCCGGCTGCACAACATCGGCTATTAAGGCATCCGTTATTAAGGCATGTGTAGCAAGCCCTTAGGCGTTCCCCTTTTCAGTAAAACCCCTCATCAAATACAATCGGGAGAGCATATGACTGATATATGCTCTCCCATTCAGTAAGCAGAATTTCCCGACGCATCCTGTTCTGACAACGAAAGGAAACATACTCTATTTACGTTATGCAGATTTACGCAGAACGACTAACGACCTGGTGCGACATTTCTCCAGAATTAACTTCATCATGGGTACTTCAAAGTATTTATATAAAAAGGAGGCACAGGAGACAGATAACACTAGCGCAACGGCGATAAGTGCAATCCCTTCCGGCAAGCTAAACTTTCTTCCTGCCGTGAGGTTCAAAAAATAAAAAAGCACTAAAAAATGAACCATATAAAATGAATAAGATATCTCCCCTAACCATACAGACATTTTAGTGTTCAACCATGTATTTCGGTTTTTTAAATCATCACCCGCAATTGAAACGATTAACAAGCTAACGGGGATAATGAATACCACACTCATACTAAACTGGTATGGGATATACATAGATCCGAGATAACTGGCGGCAAGCAGGGCAAACGAAGCCGTTTTCGACAGCACCAGTATGCGTCCGTGCATCATAAGCCGCGCTGCAAACATACCGGCCAGAAATTCAAATATGCGTGAGGGAGGAAAAATATATGAAACCCAAAAATGTTGCTGCGAAATCGGAAATGCCCCCATCATCTTATTCGGCTCAACCCACAGGTAAATGTACGTTTGAACCAACAAGGATCCTGCCGTTACAATCGTTAAACCGAGCAGATCGAATTTTTTAGGTATTGTCTTCATTACTCTAAAAAGATAAGGGAAAGAAAGATAAAACATCGCTTCTATACACAGAGACCAACTGGGTCTGTTACCCACAAAAAAATAATGCACATCATCAACCCAGGTATTCAGTAACAGAAGGTTTGATGACCATAATTTATATTGATATATGCTCATAGCACCAATAACGAACGCCACGGCCCAGGTCAGACAGTGCGTGGGATAAATCTTCGCAAAACGCCGCAGGTAAAAATCCCCCACGGTGTCGTTATCTTTTGCAGACCACACCATGATGAATCCGCTGAGTATGAAGAAATAAGAAACGCCAAGCCAACCTGCTTTGCCTACGATAACCGTAAAAATATGCTGTATGGTGGGGTCTGAAAAGGGTGCGAGATCGCTGGGTAATGATGAGTGAAATAAAAAGACTAATAAAGCAGCCCAGAATCTGCTTCCGGTAAGCGATGGAAGTTTGGGCTGGGAGGGTAATTTCTCCGCCGTGACCGACTGACTCCCATCCTGTTCATTTACATCAGTGCGAATAGCATCAATATTTATTTCTCTGTTGATTGCAGGATTCATTTTGCTCCCCCCCGAGGATAGTATTTTAAACCTGAGAATTTATTCAGTAGCATAGCGACAATGTTACACAGTAAAAAAATTAATAACGGCAAAGCAACTTAAGCAGAGCCAGACAGGTTGCCCCATTTAATCGTTGCGCTGCCGGTCAGGAAATACATTATTTACAGAGCAGAATGTTCTGATAATAGCTTTTAATTAATTGAAACCGACGATCCTATATCCGGATTCACGTTTTTCAATATAACCGAATCCTTGCTCGCCAAAATGCATACCGCCGACAAGAATTCTTTCCGAGCTCACCTTCTCCAGCATGTGGGAACGGATCTCTGCCGCCATGTGAGGATCGTAGTCAAAGGCGATCGCAACTTCCGGTTTTAGCAGTTGAATATGGGGGAAATGAACAATGTCCCCCCAGATTAATACGCTACCTTTGCTACCCTCAATCCGGTAACCCGTATGCCCCGGCGTATGTCCCTTCAGCGGGATCGCAAAAACACCAGGAAATACCTCGCCATGATCGATGAGACGAAGATTTTTCTGATACTTTTTGAATATACTTCGCGCCAGCAGGAAATTACCTTTTACGCGGTCACTGACGGCTGCGAAATTCTCATCGTCTTGCAGATAATTGAATTCATCGCTGTTTATCACCAGTTCAGCATTAACAAATACAGCGTCGCCTTCTGCGGTGAGCAATCCACCGATATGATCGGGATGGGCATGGGTGAGAAGTACAGCGTCAATATTGTCAGGTTGTATCCCCAACCGGTCCAGATTGGCAATCAGCCTGCCCCCCCATCCCTTAACTCCCCCTGCTCCGCTATCAATAAGAATATTTTTATCCTGCCGGCGGATTAAGAAGGTATTAATATGAACCGCATTGAGTTCACTGATTTTCGCACTGCGCTGAATGGTTTTGCACTCTTCCTCGTCCACATTTGAAAGCATCCCGAAGTCGACGTGCAGATAGCCATCGCTAACCGCAGTAACCGATATATCGCCGAGATCTCTTGTTGGAAAACTAACATTCATAATCTGTTCCTTAGTTCTTTGCATAAATATTACCTGCTTCAAAAGAGAAACAGCGAATTCTTGCTGTGACTCCTGTTTTCTCCTTAATTAATAAATCAACCTGATGCATGAATTCATCCAACACGGGCACGGTTCGGAAAACTTCCTGCCTTAGTTTTGCTTCAAAATAGACCGGCGTACCGAAACCTATCTCTGCGGTGAGGTAGCTGATGTGAATATTATTTTCTTTCGCTTTCAGAATCTCTTTGGCAAGACGGGTTAAGGTGGTTGAAAATTCAGCAAAAACCCCGGCATCTAACCGGTGACTGGCTGAGGTATAGAGAGTAATGCTGGGCATATGACATCGACTCCTTCGGCGAGTTATTTAGGCAGTCAGAGAGCCTTATACTGTTCTGACAGGGGATAATCGCATGCTTTTTATGACATCGGGATTAGCCACCGTGCCCGTGTCCGAAGCCCCCCGGCGGAGTTGATCAATTAACTCTATGCCACTCGTGACCTTCCCAAAAGCCGTGTAGTTCTGGTCTAAAAAACCTGCTCTGGCGGAGGTAATGAAAAACTGATGGCTGGCACTGTGCGGATACCGTGATCTGGCCATGCCGAGGGTACCGCGTTCAAAAGGCATGCGGTTAAACTCTGCGGCCAGCGCCGGTAATCTCCGGTAATCCAGACCAGGATCTTTTATCGGGTCACCCGTTTGTGCCATAAAACCTTCTATAACCCGGCTAAACGGCATGCCGTCATAAAATCTGGCCTCTACCAGCGATTTTATGCGTTCAACATGCCCGGGTGCCAAATCAGGAAATAAACGGATGCTCACTGTTCCATTCGCCAGTTGCATCTCGATAACATCCCTCTGTGCCATAACCCCTTTTAACGCAGCCGGAAGTATTACAGCACCTGCGCACAACCCCAGGCTTCCACCAATAAATAACCGACGATTCATAGGATTTACTCCGTTTGCGCTTCAGATTTTTTCATCATCTGCCCTGCAAAATTGACTCATTAACGACGCCCGTGCCCCCCTGACCCGCGCTGAATACCTGCTCCGGGTGTTAATGCGTATTCTTGTTCTCAATGAACGAGATGATTTCATCAGTGAGCGCTTCGGGTTGCTCAAAATTCGGTAAATGGGCTGCGCCGGGTATGATATGCAATGGGGCGTTGCGCTTTTCAGCCAGACGTTGCGCGTAGTCCTGGGGCGTAAGCTGATCTTCACTCCCTCTCACCACCACAGCCCTTACCCCCGGAATATCCATATCTGTCAGATCGGTATCAGCGATGGCGTAGGAACAACCTGCGAAAGCTTCAACCGTTGTCCGACGCAACATCTGCTTCAGGCCGTCTGCGTCTGGCGTATCGATAAATTTCGGTGTCACCCATTTACTTAAAATCCCCATCTCGAGGTGTTCAACACCGTGGTGAAAGACATCTTCAGCCCGTGCCCGCCAGAGCGAAGGCGGAGCGGCATTCACCAGTGCCGTATCGACAATAATCATTCCCTGTACTCGTTTGGGTATCTTGAATCCAATCCATTGCGCAATTGTTCCGCCGATTGAAACCCCGGCAACATAGAACTGATCGATTTGGAGATGATCGAGCGCCGCCACGACATCGTCGGCCAAATCTGCCATGGTAAATCGCAAAGAATCGACCGCGCTTAATCCGTGCCCGCGGATATCCAGGCGGATCACACGATAACGTTCCGTCAGACGCGGCATTTGCAAATCCCACAAGTGCAAATCCGTTCCCAAAGAATGCAGAAGTACCAACGCAGGCGCTTTTTCTGAACCCTGCACATCGACGTGCTGAGTTAATTTAAGTGGCCGGATAAACATTTAATACTCCCTATTCTTTTTCAGCTTCATGGAAATAAACTTTCCCGTTACGATGGCAAACCTTAAACACGCTGCTAACGTTATTAATAGAACAATTGCTATCTTTGCTCTAATGGATAATTTCGATGCGACTATCGAAATTGTAGATACGAGGCGGATAATATTAATTTTGAAATGTGTAAGGACTTCGGGGCAGCTATTTCAATGGGTGTGCTTAAAGCCCGCGCGCGTAAAAATTTAAGCGGCAGTTCCTGATGATTAATTCTGTCCATAAAAAAACCCGCACAACGGGCGGGCTTTGGCAGTTACAGGCTCAGGGGCGGATTACACATGTGCGATTTTCTTCGCCTCCAGCGCTTTATGAATAGCCGCTTCCAGCTCGTTGATTTCGAACTTCGCCACATAACCGTCAGCACCCACTTTACGCACGTGATCTTCATTGGCGCTGCCGGATAAGGAGGAATGAATAATGACCGGGATATTTTTCAGGAATTCATCACGCTTGATATTGAGCGTCAGGGTAAAGCCGTCCATTTCCGGCATTTCCAGATCCGTTAATACGAAGGAAATTTTATCGGCAATGGGCAGTCCCTGGGCTTTGCATTCTTCAGCCATTTTACGGATTTTATTCCAGGCTTCCAGACCGGTGACATGCATCTGCGCCGGGATTTCCATCATGTTAAGCCCTTTCTCCAGCATCTGACGGGCGACTTTAGAATCTTCGGCCACGATCGCCACCGTGCCCGGCTTGAGTTTAAATGCGCTGGTTTTCTTTTTATCCATGTCGATATTACTGTTCGGAATAATGTCATGGAGGATTTGTTCAACGTCGAGCACCAGCGCCAGACGGTTACTGGATTTATCGTTATCCAGACGCGCAATACTGGTGATGTTACGGCTTTTCACACCCGCCTCGGCAGCCAGCACCTGACTCCATTCAAGACGCACAATGTCATCAACGGATTCCACCGCAAACGCCTGAGTACTGCGTGCATATTCGGTGACCAGCAGAATGTTCAGGCCGGTTTTGGGCACACAACCGACCACAGCAGGCAGGTCGATGACCGGAATGATTTCGCCACGGATGTTGGCCATACCCATCATCGGGGAGGCCATACCCGCCGCTTTAGTCAGCGTGGGCATCGGCACGATTTCGCGCAATTTAAAGACGTTGATACCAAAAAGCTCAGATTGCTCGTCATCCGGCGATGTCCCCAGACGGAACAGCAAAAGCTCAAACCGGTTTGATGAAGTGAGATTGGTTCTCTCATCAATTTCTTTCTGAAAATTATCCATACTTTCCCCATGCCTGTCGTTATTCGTTTTTGATTGTGTTCGCGCGGTGCGTCATTCGGAAAATAAGGAATTCCATTCTCTTTGTTCTCAGAGGGACGTTCTTTTTATCGGCCGGTCAGGGGTAATTCTTTATAGCGGGGAAAAAATTGAAGTAAAGCACCCGGTATCACGAAAATACCGGGCAGGAACGGTCAGCCGCCGATTTTCACCAGCGTCCGGCCCTGGATTTTATTGTTCAGGAAATCGGCTGCAACAGCCGGAGCTTGTTCCAGCGTAATTTCCGTCGCAGCCTGCTGATAAAAATCGTCCGGCAGCGTATTCAGTAAACGCTCCCAGACGGCAGCGCGACGTTCAGCGGGAACTGAAACCGAATCCACCCCCTGCAAACGCACATTGCGCAGAATAAACGGCATCACGGTGGTCGGCAGGTTGAAGCCCCCCGCCAGACCGCAGGCCGCCACGCAGCCGCCGTAATTGGTTTGCGCCAGCAGTTTTGCCAGCACCTTGTCGCCGACGGTATCCACCGCGCCGGCCCAGAGTTGTTTTTCCAGCGGACGGGTTTCGGCAAAATCATCACGGGAGAGGATTTCGCCGGCACCCAGTTTACGCAGATAATCATGTGTAGATCCACGCCCCGTCACGGCCGCCACGGTGTAACCGAGCGTATGCAACAAGGCCACCGCCGTACTGCCGACGCCGCCGCTGGCACCGGTCACCACTACGGTGCCGCTTTCCGGTGTCACGCCCGCCTCTTCCAGCGCCATGACGCACAGCATGGCGGTAAACCCGGCGGTGCCGATGATCATGGCATTGCGCGCAGCCAGACCTTCCGGCAGGGCGACCAGCCAGTCACCTTTAACACAAGCCTGCTCAGCCAGACCGCCCCAGTGCGTTTCGCCGACGCCCCAGCCGGTCAGAATGACAGATTGTCCGACGGAGAAACGCGGGTCGTTGCTGCGGCTGACATGGCCAGCGAAATCAATACCCGGCACCATCGGAAACTGCCGGATGATTTTACCTTTACCGGTGATGGCCAGGGCATCTTTGTAATTCAGCCCTGACCAGCTGATATCCACCCGCACATCGCCTGCCGCCATATCCGGCAGCGCAATCTCTTTCACTTCGGCCAGCGTGGCCTTATCTTGTTGTTCCAGGACCAATGCTTTCATTTTCTTCCCTTTATATTTCAGGTGATTTGAGTTTTTTGTCGTGAGGTATGCGATGACTCACGTAATGATTGCAGGTGCTATTTTTAGATTCAGGATTGAACAGGTGACACAAGGGTATGACGGAAATACGCCCAGAACTGATCCAGCGGCCCGGCCGAGCGAAACAGTTTTGCCCGCATCACCGCCCCTTCCCAGCCGGACCAGAAAATCTGTGCCAGTGACGCGGTCGGCATGGTTGATACGATATCGCCCGCCTGACGGGCTTCTTCCAGGCAGAGGGCGATACGACTTTCCCAGTCATACAAAATCGTTTTGAGTTTCTGCAAAAAATCATCCGGCAGCTGCGGGGATTCCTGCAATAAATTACCGACCAGACAGCCACGCCTGAACTCAAACTTCGCCATTGCCTGACCGGCATGCGTCACAAATGCGTCAATGCGTTGCAGCGGTGACAATTCAGTGCTGAGCAGAAACTTGTCGAGTTTGTGGGCGAAAAAAGCGCCGTAAGCCGTCAGCACGGCCATGCCGAAATCCTGCTTATTTTTGAAATAGTGATAGAACGAGCCTTTCGGCACGGCGATGTTTTTGATCACCGCCTCGATGCCTGCCGACAGGTAACCCGTTTCTGTGATCACTTCCAGCCCCGAACGGATAAGGGCTTCGCGCGTATCCTCAAACTCCCGGGCCGTTCTCGGCGGACGTCCGCGGCGCGGTTTGAGTGGCACCTCAGGTACAGGGGAAAACGCACTACACATAATTTAGACCGATCGTTTTTTAATTGCGAAAAGCCTACGCCTAATTTTTTATGCCGGCAAGCCTGCCGCGGTTGCCGAACCGTAAAAACCTGCCCGTCCGTCAGCCCTGCAAAGCAAAAAGCCCGCTCGGGGCTACCGTGGCGGGCCTGGGAAAAACCTTAGTATGTTGTAACTATTTTTCGCTCACTGTTTCACGCCGGGTTTCATGCACGCTGTAACGGTTGGCCGGGAACGGAATATTCAGACGCTCGCGCAGCGTCGGAGCCTGTGAGGGATGCCAGTAACCCCGCGCTTCCAGCACCGGCAATACCAGACGGGTAATGTCATCCAGCGCTTCGGTCAGTACCGGCCCGCTGATGATAAATCCGCTGGCACCGCCCTCTTCCACCCAGCGGATCAGACGGTCGGCGACCTGTTCCGGCGTGCCAAAGAATTCACCACGCGGCAAGGTGGTCTGATACGCGATTTCCCGCAACGTCAGGTTTTCCTCACGCGCCAGTTTCTTGATGCTGTCGGTGGTGGAGCGGAAGGTGTTTTGCCCTAAATCACCCAGTTCAGGGAACGGGCCGTCCGGCGGATACTGGCTGAAATCATGGTGATCGAAGAATCGTCCGAGATAGGCCAGCGCATCGTCGAGAGACAACAGTGACAACAGATATTGATATTTGGCCTCAGCTTCCTCTTCAGTTCTGCCGACAACCGGGCTGATCCCCGGGAAAATACCCACCGGATGGCGGCCATTTTTGCTGACCTGTTCCTGTAATTTTGCCGCATACTCCTGCGCTTCTTCCAGCGTACGGGCGTTAGTGAAAACGGCATCGGCAGATTTACCGGCCAGTGCGATACCGGCATCCGACGCGCCGGCCTGGAAAATCACCGGCTGACCTTGTGGCGAACGCTGAATATTCAGCGGGCCTTCCACCGAGAAAAACTGCCCCTGATGATTCAGTCTATGCAGCTTCGCCGCGTCGAAAAACACACCGCTTTCACGGTCGCGCACAAAAGCGTCGTCTTCCCATGAGTCCCACAGCCCCTGCACAACGCTGATATATTCTTCCGCAATCTGGTAGCGCAGCGCATGTTCAGGATGATCTTTACCGAAGTTTTTCGCCGAACCGGCCAGCGGTGAGGTCACCACGTTCCAGCCCGCCCGCCCCTGACTGATATTGTCTATCGAAGCCAACTGACGTGCGACGGTAAACGGATCGCTGTACGAGGTCGAAATAGTCCCCGCCAGCCCGATGCTGTGGGTCGCGGAGGCCAGCGCTGACAGCAAGGCCACCGGTTCGAAACGGTTGAGGAAATGGGGCAGCGATTTTTCGTTAATGTGCAGGCCGTCGGCCACGAACAGGAAATCAAAACCGGCTGCTTCCGCACGCAGGGCTAAATCACGGAAATACGGGAAATTGACACTGGCATCTGCCGGCGCTTTTTCATGACGCCACGAGTTCATATGCCCCCCGGCACCGTGCAACATCAGACCCAGCTTGATACTTTTTGATTGGCTCATGAAATCTCCTTACCGCTGGCCAGCCAGCAATTCGATGGACTTCAGCCGCGCACCGGCTTCAGTCAGTGGAGTGTGTATGACAAATTCGTTCACGCACAGGCGGCGCTGAATATCGCGCAGTTGCTGATGGATGTCGCCGGGTGTGCCGTGCAGTATGCTGATTTGCTGCTGTTCGATATGGTATTGCGTCGCGCCGGACTGGCGCACAAAGGCTTCAGCCTGTTCGCGGGAACCGACCGTGACGTGCCGGTCGCCCACCGTGACACGAAAATTATGTCGCCCGGCCACCCGCTCAGCAGCCTGCTCCCGGGTTTCCGCCGCCAGCGCAGCCAGACTGACCAGCGCCTGCCCTTGTCCGGCCGAACATTCATGGAAAGCCAGCACGGATTCTGTCATCACCTCAGCGGAAGCATTGATAAAACCGGCGAAGACAAAGTTCCAGCCCAGCGACGCCGCCAGACGGGCGCTCTCTTTGCTGGCACCGAGTAAAAACCGCTGCGGTGCAACCGGCGGACGCGGCAACGCACGGGCTTCAGTGCCCGCCAGATGGTCATCCAGATGGGTCAGATAATGCGTCAGTTGTTGTAACTGGGCGGGGAAACCGGGAGCTGATTCAGCCGGGGCATGGGCGCGCAACGCTTTGGTCGACAGCGGTAAACCGCCGGGCGCTTTGCCGATGCCGATATCCACACGATCCGGCGCCAGCGATGATAAAAGATGAAAATTCTCCGCCACTTTATACGGACTATAATGTTGCAGCATCACCCCGCCTGAACCTATCCGCAGCCGGGAGGTATGTGCCAGCAACCAGGCGATCAGCACTTCCGGCGAGCTGCCCGCCAGTTTTTCAGTATCGTGGTGTTCCGACACCCATAAGCGGTGATAGCCCAGCTTTTCTGCTGCCAGCGCAAAATTCAGCGTCGCGTCTAGCGCCTGCGCAGCCGTCTGCCCGTCGTTGATCGGGCTTTGATCTAATAAACTCAGTCGGTAATTCACCTGCGCATCCCTTTTTATCCGTTGTGATAAAAAAGAGTTCCACGAAATAAGGTTAAAGCTAAATAATAAAATCACGTTTCTATAGTCAGTATTTTGCTATGCAGGCCGCTGTGCAAAACGACTATAAATTATAGCGACTGAGTATTTCGTTATTCCCGCTGGCCTGACTAGCATGAAATGAATGGCTCCATCTGTTTAACTCTCTCTGTTCAGACAATAAGGTTATTTCGCCATGAGCATTTCACTTGCACAAGAAACACAAAATATTTCATCCGGCACCCCGTCCGGATTATCCGGATTAGAAGAAAAACTCATCGCTTACCGTCGTGAATTACACCAGCATCCTGAATTATCCAATCAGGAGTTTGTGACAACACAAAAGATTACCCAATGGCTGAATGCCGCCGGGATCCGCATTTTATCGCTCGGGCTGAAAACCGGCGTTGTGGCTGAAATCGGACCGGAACAGGGACCCGTTGTGGCCCTGCGCGGGGACATTGATGCCCTGCCGATTGAAGAAGCCTCCGGCGTGACATTCAGTTCGCAGCAACCCGGTGTAATGCACGCCTGTGGCCACGATTTCCATACCTCAGTTATCCTCGGTGCGGCATATTTGCTCAAGGCGCGTGAACAGACCTTACCCGGACGCGTACGGCTGTTTTTCCAGCCCGCTGAGGAACGCTTTGGCGGTGCATCGCAGCTGATTAAAGCCGGTGCGCTGGAAAACGTTGATGCGATTTTTGGCCTACATAATGCGCCTGAACTGCCGGTCGGTACCTTCGCGACCAAAGGGGGAGCATTCTATGCCAACGTGGATCGCTTTCAGATAACCGTGACCGGTAAAGGCGCACACGCCGCACATCCGGAAGAAGGCACCGACAGCATTGTCACCGCCAGCCATATCGTGACCGCGCTGCAAACGGTGGTCAGCCGCAACGTCAGCGCACAGGACGCGGCGGTGGTCAGCGTCACCCGCATTGAAGGCGGCAATACCTGGAACGTCTTACCCCAAACCGTCGAACTGGAAGGCACGGTGCGCACCTACAGCAGCGAGATCCGCGAATACCTTCCACAGCGCATCCGCAAAGTCATCACCGGCGTAGCCGATGCGCTGGGCGCGCAGGCGGAATTGCACTGGTTTGCCGGGCCACCGGCGGTGGTGAATACGCCGCGCTGGGCAGAGTTTGCTTTACAGGCCGCCGCAGAATTTGGCTATGACGCGCAGGTGGCGCAGGCACAAATGGGCGGAGAAGATTTTGCTTTTTATCTGCATCATGTGCCGGGTGCGTTTGTCAGCATCGGCTCTGCCAGTCACTTCGGCTTGCATCATCCGCAATTTAACCCGGATGAATCGGCTATTTACCCGGCCGCAAATTATTTCCAGCAACTGGCGGAAAAAGCGCTGGTGGAATTAGCCGGAGAGTAACCATTTCATTCCTGATTTTATTTTCTCACGCCCGGATATTCCGGGCATTTTCCGTGGAAAATTTCCGTCGCGAGGCATTTCTATTTTATCTCTTTGATTATTTAATTTTGTTCTTTTACATCCCGGCAACACTCGGGAATAGTGAAAACGTCACCTCACGGTTCTCACTCCATAAAATAAGATTGCAGGATAAAAAATAATAATGATGATGAAGCATAGCGCAACCCTTACAGCGACCGCCATCGCGGCAATATTAAGTTTTTCATCAGCCGCATACGCCGCACCGGGTATTGATCTGGTTGCCAATGAAACGCCGGTAAATACACCCAAAAGCCCGGAGGCTGTGGCGAAAATCCCGGCCAATTTTAAGTTTGTTGAACCGGGCACGCTGACCGTTGCACTGGCCGTGCTCGGCAGCGCACCGCCGTTCGGGCTGTACGCCCGTGATAATAAAACTGTGATCGGCAGCGAGGCGGATATTGCCCGTCTGGTCGCCGACGGTTTAGGCCTGAAACTTAAAGTGGTTCCGGCTTCCTGGGAGGACTGGCCGCTGGGCGTGACTTCCGGCAAATACGATGCGGCAATCTACAACATCACGGTCACCAAAGATCGCAAAACCAAATTTGATTTCGCTACTTACCGCGAAGATACCCTCGGTTTTTATGTGAAAAGTGACAGCAAAATCACCTCCATTAAATCCGCACCCGATATCGCCGGTAAACGCATTATTGTCGGCTCAGGCACCAATCAGGAAGCCGTGTTGCTGGCATGGGACAAAGAGAATCAGGCCAAAGGCTTACCGGCGCTGAAACCGCTGTATGTCACCGATGACGCTGCCGCGACGCTGGCGATCCAGTCCGGCCGGGCTGACGCGACGTTCGGCCCGAACGTGACCGGCGCGTATAAATCCCTGCTGACCGGCAAAACCAAACTGGTCGGCACCGTGCCTGGCGGCTGGCCGAAGACTGCCAATATCGCCGTCACGCTGAAAAAAGGGAATGGTCTGGTGGATGCCGTACAGGCGTCGCTGAACAGCGCCATTGCCAGCGGGGCTTACATCAAAGTGCTGGATCGCTGGGGTGAAAGCGTCGAGAAGATCGATCACTCTGAAATTAACCCGCCGGGACTGGGCGACTGATCAGGAGCAGAAACGATGAGCGAAGATATTTTCATTCAGACCGTGCCGGAAGACCCGCTGATTGCACCGGTCATCGACGGATTATTCGGTGAATACCGTGAACGCTACGGCGATTTCTTTTCGAGCCAGCCGCCGGAAGATGACAGTGTTTTTTCCGCCCCCGATGGTGCCTTCATTGTTCTGCTGAGAAACGGCGAGCCCGTTGCGATGGGCGCGTATAAACGCTACGACGAACAGACCGCCGAGCTAAAACGCATCTGGACGCACCGCGCGCTGCGCCGTCAGGGACTGGCGCAAAAAATCCTGCATGAACTGGAACGGCGTGCTGCCGCGTATGGTTACCGGCGGGTCTTTCTGACCACCGGATTCCGCCAGCCTGAAGCGGTCGGATTGTATCTGTCACACGGTTACCAGCCGCAATTCGATACCCGTCTCGACCCGGAAGTCTATTCCCGGCCGCCGTATGACGGGCGACTGCCGTTTACCAAAACACTGAAAGCGCAGGTGCCGGTCACCTCATCTGCGACATAACGACAAGGGAACTCCATGAGCGAAAATACCCCTTCAACTGTGAATCATCCGCCGCTGAAAGTGGTACCGGCGCGCTATCCGTGGCGACTGGCCGGTGCGGTATTTTCGGCATTTATTCTCTTAGGTATCATCCAGTCAATCGCCACCAATTCCCGCTGGGAATGGGGCGTATTTCGCCAGTGGTTTTTTGATCCGGTGATCTTGTCCGGGCTTGGAAAAACCCTGTTGCTGACACTGCTGGGCACGCTGTTCGGCGTGATTTTCGGCACCGCACTGGCCCTCGCCCGTCTGTCTAAATCTTATTTGCTCAATGCGCTGGCCTGGGGGTATATCTGGCTGTTCCGTTCATTGCCGCTGCTGCTGGTGCTGATCATTCTCTACAACTTTTCCTATCTCTACGACAACCTTTCGCTCGGCATTCCGTTCACCACGGTTTCCTTTTTCAGCACCCCGACGGTTAATTTGCTGGATCAGTTTTCCGTCGCCGTGCTAGGCCTTTCCCTGGTGCAATCAGCCTATACCGCAGAGATCATTCGTGGCGGGATTTTGGGCGTAGAACACGGCCAGCACGAAGCCGCCGCCGCGCTGGGATTACCGGCCTACCGCCGCACATTTCGCATTATTTTGCCGCAGGCTTTGCGTTCAATTCTGCCAACCGGTTTTAACGAAGTGATCAGCCTGGCGAAAGGCACATCGATTGTTTACGTCCTGTCGATGCCGGAACTGTTTTACACCGTGCAGGTGATTTACAACCGCACGCAACAGGTGATCCCGTTGCTGATGGTCGCTACCGTCTGGTATCTGCTGATCACCACCGTGCTGTCGGTTTTACAGTATTACGTCGAACGTTATTTCTCCCGCGGCACTGTGCGCCAGGTCGCTCCAACCCCCTTGCAGCGCCTGCGTCAGTGGCGCGTCGCCCGTTCTTAATAAAGGGAAAGCACTATGTCTGAAGCCTTTGATTTATTCGTTAACCGCCCAAGGGAAGCCCCGGTTGAACAGCTGTTCCCGCGCAAACCTCAGGCAGCCACCGTCGGGCGTATAGAGATCAATAATCTGAGCAAGTACTACGGCGCGCACAAAGCGCTGGATAACGTCAGTCTGAGCATTGAACCCGGCACCGTGACCGTGATCCTCGGCCCGTCCGGTTCGGGAAAATCGACACTGTTGCGCACGATTAATCATCTTGAGCGCGTCGACGAAGGTTTTATTCAGATCGATGGTGACTACATTGGTTACCGCCGCAAAGGCGATACACTGTATGAGCTGAAAGAGCGCGCCATCCTCAGGCAACGCAGACACGTCGGTTATGTATTCCAGAATTTCAATTTATTCCCGCATATGACGGTGCTGGATAACATCATCGAAGCGCCGGTAGTTCACGGCCTGATGAGTCGCAAAGACGCCATCATCCGCGCCGGTGAACTGCTCGACACCGTCGGCCTGCGTGAGAAAGCCCACGCCTGGCCGCGTCATTTGTCCGGCGGACAGCAACAACGTATCGCCATTGCCCGCGCGCTGGCGCTGAATCCTAAAGTCATGCTGTTTGATGAACCGACATCGGCCCTCGACCCTGAACTGGTCGGCGAAGTGCTGGATGTGATTAAGAAACTGGCGCAATCAGGCGTAACACTGGTGGTCGTTACTCATGAAATCGGCTTCGCGCGCCAGGTCGCGGATCAGGTGGTATTTATGGTCGATGGTCGCGTTGTTGAAAGCGGCGCTGCCGAACAGGTGCTGGAACGGCCGGTTCACGCCAGAACCCAGGCTTTCCTGGAGAAGGTGCTTTAGCTGCCACACACATGTGACAAAGGTTTTGCTTTACTCCTTCCCCGGCAAACACTGCGCGATTTTGCTCCTTCCCCTCTCACGAAGGGAAGGAGTGTGGGTTTGATGGCAACTCATACAATTACACCACCATTAATACCCCACCCCAACC
>NZ_SEWR01000012.1:0-96718 GCF_004195115.1 Rahnella sp. RFA10(1/100) | reverse complement strand
ATTATCACCGGGAACCGGAATTGCGCATTGTTTCCAGATAAGTGATGTAGGTTCCTGGCATATCAGGGCATTCATTGTCGTCATGATTCATTTCTCCTGTTTTGTTAACCCAGGTATCAATGAAAAAAACAAAAATCGTGAAATAAGAAAATTGATTTGTGAAACCCGACTCATAAAACGGTTTTAAAACCGTTTTTAATAGCAAGAAACATAAGGATCACCCATGAGCCGGTCACAAAAGTTACGTCATAACGTCGTCAACCAGGTTATCTATGATATGGATCGGGGGCATATCCCTTCACCGCTCCCATCCCAAAGTTCACTCGCGGAGATGTACAACGTTAGCCGCACCACAGTCCGTCATATTCTTGCTCATCTCTGCGAGTGTGGCGTATTGCAGGCTGCAGGAAGTGATTACCTGATCTTGCGTAAGCCAGAGAATAACGACGGTTTTGCCTGCTCCGGTGAACCGCTGGAGGCACAAACAAAAATCTTCGAACAGGCATTTTTCTCGATGATAAATCAGCGTCAGCTTCGCGCCGGAGAATCGTTCTCAGAACTTCAGCTCGCGCGTGCTGCGGGTGTCAGCCCGGTTGTAGTACGTGAATACCTCCTGAAATTTGGCCGCTACAACCTGATTGAAAGCGAGAAACGGGGTCACTGGAGCATGAAACGGTTTGATCAACGCTATGCGGAACAACTGTTTGAACTGAGGGAGATGCTGGAGACCCACGCCCTTCAGCGCTTTTTAAATCTGCCTGCTGATGACCCCCGCTGGTTTCAGGCAAAAGCGCTGCTTGAACGTCACCGGACCCTTCGTGACAGCATTGGCGACAGTTTTCGTAAGTTCTCTTCCCTGGACCGGGAGTTTCACGGGTTACTGCTTTCTGCAGCCGATAATATATTTTTCGATCAGTCACTTGAGATTATTTCTGTCATCTTCCATTTCCACTACCAGTGGGATGAAAGTGACCTGAAGCAGCGCAATATTATTGCCATTGATGAGCATATGACCATTCTGAGTGCCCTGATTTGCCGCAGCGATATGGACGCCATGCTGGCGATGCGTAACCACCTCCAGACAGCCAAACAATCGATGGTCCGCTCCATCAATCAGACTGCGTCTGTTTTCCATTAAGTACCGATTAAAAGCAGTAAACCATTATCAGGCGCACGCTTCAGTTAAAAGTTAAACGCAAAATAAAATGCCACTCCTATTTTCAATAACACGTCGGTTATACGACGGAAGATTCGTCAGGAGATGATAACAATCCTCCCCTGACGAATTAATGAGACCTTTCCATTAATCCATTAATGAAAAGTAATAATCAAATCTCAGGAGTCTGGCGTGGAAAAAAATAATATTACCCTCGACCGGCAGACAACGTTTGATCAGACCACATTCGCGGACATCCCAGTTCCGCCAAACGGTTTATTAGAGCGCTCTGCACGTATTAAACGGATCCAGACAACGGCAATGATCTTGCTATTTTTTGCCGCAGTGATTAATTATCTTGACCGCAGTTCCCTGTCTGTCGCGAACCTGACTATCCGTCATGAGCTGGGACTGAGTGCCACTGAAATTGGTGCACTGTTATCCGTGTTCTCCCTGGCTTATGGTTTCGCACAACTGCCCTGCGGCCCCCTGCTTGACCGCAAAGGTCCGCGTATTATGCTTGGACTGGGCATGTTTTTCTGGTCACTCTTCCAGGCAATGTCAGGCATGGTGCATACCTTCACACAGTTTATCCTGGTACGGATAGGCATGGGTATCGGCGAAGCGCCAATGAACCCCTGTGGCGTCAAGGTGATCAACGACTGGTTCAACATTAAAGCGCGCGGAAAGCCTATGGGGGTTTTCAACGCCGCATCCACCATTGGTGTAGCCATCAGCCCGCCGATTCTGGCAGCGATGATGCTCCTGATGGGCTGGCGCCTGATGTTTATTACTATCGGTATTTTGGGTGTGTTCCTGGCCATCGGCTGGTATATGCTTTACCGGAACCGCGAGAACGTGGA
The DNA here is from genome assembly GCF_004195115.1 of Rahnella sp. RFA10(1/100). Classification (NCBI taxonomy): domain Bacteria; kingdom Pseudomonadati; phylum Pseudomonadota; class Gammaproteobacteria; order Enterobacterales; family Yersiniaceae; genus Rahnella; species Rahnella sp. RFA10(1/100). The sequence goes on along the minus strand of NZ_SEWR01000012.1, from coordinate 94,699 downwards.
GCTGACCACTGTAGAGCAGGCCTATCTGAATGCTGGCAGTATTAACGCGCGTCGGGACCCGCTTAGCTTTGCAGAATGGCGCAGCCTGTTCCGTAACCGCACCATGTGGGGAATGATGCTGGGATTCAGTGGCATTAACTACACCGCGTGGCTGTATCTGGCCTGGCTCCCCGGCTACTTGCAAACTGCGTATAACCTTGACTTAAAAAGCACCGGGATGATGGCGGCTATCCCCTTCCTGTTTGGTGCGGCCGGTATGTTGATTAACGGTTTCGTCACAGACTGGCTGGTGAGACGGGGAATGGCCCCGATCAGGAGCCGCAAAATCTGCATCATTACGGGTATGCTTTGTTCAGCGGCCTTTACCTTTTTAGTGCCGCAGGCCACAACATCCATGAGCGCAGTGCTTCTCATCGGCATGGCGCTGTTCTGTATTCATTTTGCCGGTACCTCATGCTGGGGTTTGATTCACGTCGCAGTGGCATCACGCATGACGGCATCGGTAGGCAGCATTCAAAACTTTGCCAGCTTTCTCTGCGCGTCGTTTGCGCCGATTGTTACGGGTTTTATCGTGGATACCACCCACTCTTTCCGTCTGGCACTGATCATATGTGGTTGTGTTACGGCGCTGGGAGCGCTGGCTTATGTAATACTCGTACGGCAGCCTATTAGCGACCCGCGAAAAGATTAAAAGCTGAAGGTTGATTTGTATTATAGAGACTCAGTTAGGGTGCATCAGACGGGAGTGCCCGTCTGATGCAGGAATAGCGATAATGACGGGCGTTACTGCCGTTATTACACCGGCAGGCCCGGAACAGGAGTAGACCTGAAGGCGTTGACTGCCTTGTCCACTACAACCTGAGCATCACTACCGGAATCAAGAATGGTATTTTGAATGGACTCTTTTTCAATCTGTACCGTGGTCACGTCAAGCGCTTGCAACCCCTGAGTCGCCAGTAATGAGCTCACTTGTGTAGAGAAACAAGAGCCTGTAGCGTCCTGCACTTGCGATGCTTCGGTTGTAGCAACAACATGATTATCAGAAATATAATTCCCCTGACCTGATACCACTCGGATGATCACCGGTTTCGCTCCTGGCGGTGTAATGTACTGAGCATCTATCGTTTCCGAAATATGATTAGCAATGATCGAATTATGATCGCCGCTGATATACAGCAGGCCATACAAATCATCTAAGCCATTGTTGTAAGGCTGCATCGGGCCCCAGGGTTCACGCTCACGGAAGAAATGATTTGCAGATACCAGGTTTTCTGAACAACTGCCCTCAAAGACCAGCATTCCCGGATAAAATGAATGGAACCGGTTACTGCTGACAGACGAGCGTACTACGCCCGAAAAATGAATACTGCTTTTGCCGCGCGGGAAAATGTTGTTTGCAGTGATCAGAAGGCCACCAAAGTTCTGCGCATAAATTGAGTAACCTCGATAACCCGCGCCGATCAGATTATCGGTGACTTTTGAGGCCTGACCCGACCCGCGTAATTCTATACAGTTACCACACTCAGCAATGAAATTATTATGTATCGCCAGAGCATCGGCATTATAGACAGTCACGCCATGCTCTAAATACACCAGGCCCATGCCGCTGATGCGGAATGAATCCTGCGCGCTGGCAATATAAATGCCCGTTTTACCGTTGAGATAGGTGTTTTCAGGATCATCATTTCCTGAACCATCATCAACAAAGTGCAAACCATCGATGCAAAAATCAGCGAACTCGACCGAACTTATCCGCGGATCCCCGCTGCGCGCGACGTAAAAAGCGGCGCCGTCGGATTCTTTCGTGCCAACACCTGCGGGCAGTTCAATGAGGATACGGCTTCCGCCTGGCCACACTTCGTGCCAGTTAACCCATTCACTCTCAGGCGTATTAAACCGGATACTTGAAGAGGTGAATCCATGCCCGGAACCCATGATTTTCAGATAGCTGATATCTATAACAACTTGCGTGAGGAGAGGATAATCACCGGGTGGAATATAGATAACCGCCCCTGGCTTTCCGCCTTGATTAACATTCGTATCCGTTTGCCTGCTTTTAATATCCGCGATAATACTGTTAATGACCTCGCCAATATCTTCATACGGATTACCTTGATTCCAGTCAGTGACATCATAATAGTTTTGACTCGGCATGTGTAACATCCTTCTTTGACATTAATAAGTGATAAATTGGTAGCGCAACGTATCCGGCGCAGTCGTAAGGAGTCTTACTGACATTAATGCACGGGGATATCCTTAAACTCCTGCGACTGATCTGAACCGTTTTCCAGTTCACGTTTTGCGAGATCAACTTTTATTTTTTCAACAAGGGTATTATTGAGTTTGAAGTAACGCACCATGAACGCGCTGATAAAATAACTTACCATCGGCAGCAACGAGAACATGATAACGATGCCCTGTATGGTTTGTGCATTTTGCTCAGGTTTATTGGCTACATAACCGGTGAATGACAATATCCAGGCAACGATGGCCCCGGCGACAGCCAGCCCCATTTTGAGCATAAAGAGATTACCGGCAAAGGATATACCGGTCAGGCGTTTACCGAATTTCCAGTCACCATAGTCATCAACATCGGACATCATGGCCCAGAGAATAGGACCGGACTGAATTAAATGCAGGATATTAATAATGATAAATAAGCTTAACAGCGGTGTCAGTGACTTCGGGTCGACGAACCACAATGCGAAAGATAGGATACCCAGAATGATATTAATAATCCGGAATAGCTTTATTTTATCAAATCGGTCAGTGAGTGGCTTCGCTATCACACTGCCCAACATATTGCAGGCAACGCCGAGCGCCATAAATAAAGTAATAAATCCTACTGAGGCCTGCATGACATAGGTAGCATAATAGATAGTCACCGCACCACGAATAAATGCAGGGAAAACGTTCAGAAACGTAATCGAAATCATCAATAACCATTGGTCATTCCTGGCGATATCTTTTAAATCCTTCATCAGGGAATCGTTGGGCTTAATAGAAACCACACGCTCTTTAATACTGGAAAAACAGAACAGAAACATTAAGGTCGCGGCTCCGCCCATAATCATCATCGTCAACTGAAAACCCGATGCACGGTTACCGTTACCCAGCCAGTCGGTTAACGGTAAAATGGAGGAGGAGACAATAAGTGTCGCCAGACCATTGAGAAAGAAACGCCATGACAGACAACCCAGTCGTTCCTTTTGGTTCAGCGTAATCACGCCTGCGACCGAGCAATAGGGGATATTAATGGCGGTATAAATCAACGACATGATCAGATAAGTCACCCACGCATAAATGATTTTTCCGTTCATGCTTAAATCAGGCGTGGTGAACATCAATATGGCACCCAGACCAAAGGGCACAGCCATCCACAATAACCAGGGGCGGAATTTACCCCATTTGCTGTGTGTCCGGTCGCAAATTGCCCCCATGATGGGATCGCTGAAGGCATCGAAAATACGTATTACCAGGAATAATGTCCCTACGATGCCTGGAGATAAACCATATACATCGGTATAAAACCATGTCAGATAAAGTGCCAGCACGCTCCAGATCATACAGGAACCTGCATCACCCATTCCGTAGCCGATCTTTTCTTTTAGACTCAACTTTGTGTAAGCACTTTGTTTTTCCATTACAGTGGCAGACATAATATTACCTCGATAATGCGCAGTCATAAATTTGAAGCACGGGTTTTTATGACCCATGCCCGTACTGATAACAGAAAGGGAATAGGTTTTATCCTACCGGCAACGTTAAATAATGGAATATAGAAATTAAAAGGTCGTGATGTCCATATTGACGCTACTCTCACGTATAATTAACCGGGAGACAATTTCATACATTTCGATCCCTTCTTGTTTGCTTTGGTTTTTAACCATCTGGAATGCCAGATGTGCAATTTCATGTATCGGCTGTGCAACGCTGGTAATACCCTTTGTTTGCGCCAGTAAGGTGTTATCGAAACTGGCGATCGCAATATCCTGAGGAACAGAAATCCCTTGCTTCTTTAATCCGTCGATAATATAGCTGGCAGCGACATCGTTATATACCCAAAGGCATGAACATTCGTTTCGCCGGAGTGCTAATTTCTCGATAATCTTGTCAAGGATACTGATATGGCCCGACGTTCTCTCCCCTTCCCCTTTCGCTATCCAGAATTGGTTCTCTTTATTGAAAGTCAGCCCCTGACCGGTAATTTTTTTACTCCAGGCGGAGACTTTACGATTATCAACGCCCTCCTGGGCAACAAACCCAAAGGTGGTATGCCCGGTTTGTATAAAATGTTCCGCAATACTTTCCGCACCTTTACTCTGGTTGATAGAGACGGAATTAAAAAAACGTGAAACCTGCGTGACTACCGCGACCGGAATATGGGTAGCAGTTAACCATTCAGAAAGTTCGGCCTCTGCTTCTGTTGGCACCCAGAGCAGACTGTCAATTCCCATACCAATTAAGGTGTGGATAATCTGCTTATCCTGTTGCGGTTGATTCTGGTGTGTCTTAACAATCACCGATTTTCCAATGTACCTTGCCTCTTCTTCAAATGTCGCCAGCAACTCGCAAAAGTGAGGATTGACGAGATTTGGCACGACGACGGCAATCAGCCCGGAACATTTACCACTCAGCTGGAACGCGCTCTTACTGGGCACATAACACAGGTAATCCATGGCATCACGCACCGCTTTGCGTGTTTCAGGTATCACGCTGGGGTGATTATTCAGCACTCGCGATACGGTAGCCGTTGATACTCCCGCTTTTTTCGCTACGTCTTTAATGGATGCCATGATAATGAGATGCGTCGTTTAACAATTCTGTCACTATAAATTGTGATGCAGGTCAAAAATGTAAGCCAGTTCACATGTTGTTGCGTTACATGAAACCTTGTCTGCCCGCTCAGTTCGGCCTGAGTCGCTAAACGCATCCCGGATTGCTGCTACATCATTCGCAACTAATCCAATCTGTGGATGCCCGCCGCCAGCATTACAACGGCCGCAATAAAAGCAAAGGCAACGCCCAAAGTTAGAATCTTGATTATTTATCATCTCTTTGTTGCCAGGATATATAGGTGTCTCCCCAGCGCTTCATCGTGTCGAGTACCGGCTCAAGCGTAAAACCCAACTCAGTCAGTGAATATTCGACGCGTGGAGGAACTTCAGCAAATATTTCCCGGGAAATAATGCCATGAGCTTCAAGTTCCCTGAGTTGTAACGTCAATGAACGCTGTGTGACCCCGCCGATAAGCTTACGGAGCTCGCCAAACCGCTTGGTTCCCGTGAGCAGATAGTAAATGATCAGCGGTTTCCACTTGCCACCCGCTACTGCAATTGTTGCTTCGACGGTACACCGGTAATTCCGTTCTTGCTGAGTCGTCATTCTCAAAAACTCCATTAGTATACTTTTTATCTCTATATATCAAAAGTGTGCCTACTTTCCAACAGAGCTTATAACCACTAGAGTATCTCCGCAGAGGTGGCTGATATGGCCATGAATTTTTTACTCGTATAATGAATGGGTTATAAATTATGAAAGCTGCGTTTTATGAAACCCAGGGCCATGCTCATGATGTGCTGAAAATTGGCGAAGTATCCAAACCGGCACCAGGTCCTGATGAAGTGCTCGTGCGTATTTCTGTCTCCGGAATCAATCCGACGGACATTAAGGCCAGAACAGGTTTCTCTGCGAAAATGCCGTATCCACGTATCATTCCCCATCAGGATGGTGCAGGTGTGATTGAGGCAGTGGGCGGGAACGTATCATCTGAACGACTCGGTGAACGTGTCTGGCTTTATGAGGCGCAATATGGCCGGGCGACAGGCACTGCGGCTGAGTTTGTTGCTGTTCCGGCACATCAGGCCGTCAGGCTCCCTGACAACGTTTCATTTGAAACAGGTGCGTCACTCGGCATCCCCGCACTCACAGCCCACCGTTGTCTGTTTTCCGATGGTGATCTGAAAGGCTGTCGGGTCCTTATTCATGGCGGGGCCGGCGCAGTAGGAACAGCAGCAATATCATTAGCAAAATGGGCGGGGGCATGGGTCGCTACCACGGTGAGCAATGCAAAACAGGCAGAAATAGCGAGGACTCATGGTGCAGATTTGGTGCTCAACCGTACAACTGACGATGTGGCACGTACTATTTTGGCAAATACTGAGAATCTCGGTGTTGATCATATTGTCGATGTGGCTTTGAAAGAGAATTTTGATACCAATCTGGCTTGTTTGTCTCAGGGAGGTGTCATCAGCGCTTATGCAACAAGTCGCGCAACAGAAGAAATTTCCGTCCCACTTCTTAAGGCCATGACGCACGGTTGTGTACTCCGCTTTGTGTATATATACAACGTACCTCGTGAACTGAAACAAACCAGCGCAGCAGATATTAATGCCTGCCTTGAAACGGGGAACTATTCACCCGTAATAGGCTTAAATCTGCCTCTTGAGCAAATAGCGGATGCTCACTACGCTGTAGAATCTTCTGAAGTCATCGGCAAGGTCCTCGTACACCTCTGACCGGCTCAATAATTAGTGCAACGCGAGGTTATTCAGTAACAGGTAAGCCTGAAGGATTACGGTGAGCGAAATCGCCCTGAAATCCCTCAATTATCTGCCGCAGAAAAATTTTCTATGGCTGCTTTTTCCGGAAAAGGAAACCGTATCCGTCTGCACAGGACACCCACGCGACTGGTGGCGCATCGCATACCACATCTGTAAAAGAGTACCGTTACGACTGCATCAACGCACGGGTCTCGTCTGCCACACGCTGTAAGATTTGCTGCGCCTGTTCAAACGATCGGATATCGGTATAGCCAATCACCAGCCCGTAACGCTTCTGAGTCTGCGCATACCCGCTGGAGAGAGGCCGCACGTAGAGCTCGTGCTGCCTCCATAGCACGGCCAGCGCATTGTCCTGAATGCCACGCTGCAGAAAAGTAACAATGTGCATGCCGCCATCGGTCAGCTCAAATCCAGACAGCCCCGGAAAGCTCGTCTCAATAGACTCAAGCATTATGCGACGACGCTGCTGATAGAGAATGCGCATTTTTTTAAGATGGCGGTAGAAGTGCCCTTCGCTGAGAAACTGCGCAAGGATCTTTTGCGGCAACAGCGGCAGGCCAGTTTCAAGAATTTCCCCCAGCTCGCTGAAGCGCGTCACTGCCTCCTGCGGCATGACCAGATATTCGGATCAATTTTCCCTCTTTGATCTGCTCCCCCGTTGATTAACACACGGGATGTTTTGAAATACGTCCCCGGTAGTCAGAACGATTTCGTACTTCCGTTTCTCGTTCTTAGCAGACGACATGTCCCTCGGACCAAGCCGCTCCGTACCAAAGGCGGGCCTGTTCGAATCACGCAGAGCTATAGCACCCCGTCAGCCTTGAGCCTTCTTCCCTGATTTATGGTCATTGTAATAGCGCACGAATTACTCATTCATCACTCTTTAACTGACGAAAGGGTTACTATATGCTTTATCTTGTGCGCAAGATAATCAACAACAAGATAAGAGACTGGAGTATGAATATGCAGTCGCGACAGGAAACAGGAACACAACTTTCTTTTGCGCTCTACGGTGCGGCGAACCGCATGAACCGGTTACATAAGCCATTCCTGGACCCGCTGGGGCTTACCTTTCCGCAGTATCTGGTCATGCTGGAGTTGTTTAACGGCACACCACGCACCGTGGGTGAGATCGGTAATAAGCTCGGCATGGATACCGGCACCATTACGCCCATTCTTAAACGGCTTGAATCCGCCGGTCGCATACTCCGCACGCGGGACCGCGCGGACGAAAGGCGGGTGCTCATTACCCTTACGGATAACGGACGCGCTTTGCAAAACGAGCTGTGGCGCGTGACCGAAAGAATCAAATCAGCCTGTCAGTTATCGGATGCAAAGCTCGAGGAGTTACGAGATACCCTGAATAATTTTGCCCATCCTGCTGATAACCGCTAACCCCCCACGCAGATAAAAGGTACTGGTATGAAAATAGGCATTATTGGCGCAGGAAATATTGGTGCGACGCTGGCACATAAGCTCTCTGAGCAAGGTCATACGGTCAAACTGGCGAATTCAAGAGGCCCGGAAACGATTTCAGAGCTGGCACGCAAGGCCGGCGCAGTGGCGGTTGAGCGCCAGGAGGCAGTACGTGATGTGGAGGTTATCATCCTCTCCATACCTTTTGACAAGCATGCTGAACTGGCTGAACTCCTGCACAACATCCCGGAAAGCGTAATTGTCATTGATACGTCTAATTACTACCCCTTCCGCGACGGAGACATTGAAAAAATCCGTGAAGGCAAACCTGAAAGCGTGTACGCCAGTGAAATAGTCAGGCGGCCTCTTGTCAAAGCCTGGAACGCTGTTCTGGCCGAGACGCTGAAAGATAAAGGACTGGCGGCCGGTTCTCCGTCCCGTATCGCTATTCCGGTTGCCGGCGATAATCCGGCAGCAAAATCTGTTGCGCTGGAACTGGTGAGTCAGACCGGTTTCGATGCCGTTGACGCCGGTACGCTCAGCGAATCATGGCGGCAACAGCCCGGCACGCCAGCCTATTGCACTGAGCTGAAAGCAGGAGAGCTTGAAGCGGCCCTGCGGGCAGCGAATAAAACCCGCGCTCCATTGAACAGAGATGCGCTGATCGAGGAATTCACATCTGCAGGCGCTCAACTCACTCATGATGCTATCGTCAAACGTAACCGTGAAGTAACGGCCTGATTCAAAAGGTAACTTTATGACTAATAATGAAAAGTACCGCATTGCTGTCCTGGGAACAGGCCATATCGGTAAAACGCTTGCGCGCAGTCTCGCATCTGCCGGTCACTCCGTTAAGGTTGCAAATTCACGCGGCCCTGAAACGATAGCCCCCGACGTGCTTGCAACGGGTGCTGAAGCGGCCGATGCTGCCAGCGCCATGCAAAATGCGCAGGTTGTTATTCTGTCCATACCTATGGCGAAGCTTGTGGATATCGCCCCTCTGATAAGAAAGTTACCCCAGCATGTTATCGTTGCTGATACGTCAAACTATTATCCCCATCGCGACGGCAACATTGATACGTTCTCAGATGGTCAGGTCGAAAGCCTGTGGGTGGCGCATCTCCTGAACCGCCCTCTGGTAAAGGTGTGGAATGCAATAGGTTCAGATTCTCTCGCGACAAAAGGTACAGCAGAAGCAACGGCAGTACGTATTTCAATTCCTGTGGCGGGGAATATCGAAGAGCACAAAAAAGTGGTTATGAGCCTTGTCAATGAAACAGGATTCGACGCCTTCGATGCGGGCACGCTTGAGGAGTCATGGCGTCAACAGCCGGGCGCGCCCTGCTACTGTACGGATCTCACATACAATGAAATGAAGTTGGCGCTCGCCGCAACGGAAAAATCACGGCTGCCCGCGCGTCGGGATATTGCTGTGCAGGCAATTCAGGAACGAATGGGTGATAAACGATCCAATCCGAATGCAGATTATATTGTTCGCTTACACCGGGCTCTTTTTATGTAATCCGCAAGCCGTATCACTGACTGCACTAAAATCTGCTCTGGAATATCACCATTTCTCATTAAGCCCTGTTCCATTTATCGATATATGAGCGAGAAAGCATACGTCCTTTTTTCGCTCACAGCGGACGATTATATTGTCCGCTCCGTGCCAGAGGTGAACCTGTAAGCACACCCGTTTTAGTTCCCTGCACTTTTTAAGATCCCGGCCAGGTTGATCCTGGCAGGTCATCCATCACTTCACCACGGCATCGTTGAACAGATGACGGATGTGTGTAAGTTTCGTAAGGTAAGCGACGATTTTAAGAATAAAAAAGGAGTGGTTATGGGCAGATTTCACGGTAAACGTATTCTTATCACGGGGGGTACCAGTGGCATAGGGCTGGCGGGTGCGCTGCGCATTGTAAAAGAAGGTGGGCAAGTTGCCATCACGGGACTCAGTGAAGAACGTCTGGCACAAGCCCGCAAGTTATTACCGGACACTGCACTGATCCTGAAAAGTGATGCAGCCAGTGAGGCTGATATTAATGCGCTCGCAACGGCTGTCAGCAGTTGGGGACAACTTGACGGATTATGGCTGAATGCAGGTTACGCGGAAGTGGGTGCCCCTGAATCTGTGACAGCTGACGCCTTTAACCGCATGATGAATGCCAATGTTCGCGGGCCAATGCTCCAGCTTGCATCACTTTCCCAAAGGCTGAATCCCGGCGCATCTGTGTTGGTCACCGCGTCGTCTTCGGTCTATGAAGGCGCGGCAATGACGAGCCTGTATGCGGCAACCAAAGGTGCCGTTGTCGCCATGGTAAAAAGCTGGGCCGCCTCGCTTGCTACGCGCAACATTCGCGCCAACACACTGGTACCCGGGCCCATCGAGACTAATTTCAGGCACTTCATGCCCGATGAATCGCGGCAACAGTTTGAGGAGTTTGTGGTAAACCAGGTGCCTCTCGGACGAGCCGGTACAGCTGATGAAGCTGCCGCTGTCGCGCTTTTCCTGCTCTCCGATGATGCGTCTTACGTAACCGGAAGCCAGTATGCGGTAGACGGCGGACTGGTTCACTATTGATACAAAATCTGCTTCCCGCTTACAGGCGCCAGAGTTTCTCCTTTCAGACGGCTTCGTGCCTGAAGCGGGCTTAACGAACAGAGCAGAGGATCCCCCGCGCATCGTGGCGTGACTTTCATCTGCCAGCAGCTACCCCTGACCTTTCCGGAACTCACTTTCCGCAAGCATCAGTAAAGTGTGGTTTTTAATCGTCCGGGCAAGGCCTCGTCGTAAGCCAAACCATCAATTTCTGACTGCGAAATCATACTCAGGATACTGCCTGTGCTGGGAAGAGTCTGGCGCTCAATTTGTGTGGCAGGATCCCAAAGTTTTGAACGAATAATTGCCCTGCTGCACTGAAAGAAAACGCTGTTCACTGAAATGCGCAACACCGTTTTAGGTGTTTGATTATTGATTGAGAATTGATCAAGCAGAGCCGGGTCTTTACGGATCTCAGCTGTCCCGGTTATACGCAATGTTTCGCCAATGCCGGGGATTAAAAAGAGAAGCGCAACCCGGTTGTCATTTAAAATATTGCGCAGACTATCGATACGGTTATTCCCCCGGCGGTCGGGCAAAAGTATCGTTTTAGCGTCCTCGATGTGAATGAAGCCTGCTGGATCGCCTCGCGGTGATACGTCCAGACCCTCCGGTCCTGATGTCGCAAGCGCCACAAATGGCGAAGCCTCAATAAAAGGCCGGTAAGCCGGATGAATATGGTCAGTCACCTTTGTTAAAGAAGGTTTAGCTATCGCGCCGTAAAGTTGCTCAAGCTCATCACTGTCAGTAATCAGCATGTTTTCTTCAGCCATCTTATCCCCCTCCATTGATTTCAAAACAGTATGCACGCTGAGATGTTATCGCTGATGCTTTTTAGATGTCCATTTTTATGGCCTGGATACGTAGTGACGTTCCAAAAACCTTGGGAGATATTGCAGATGAATGGCAGCGTACGCATTAACCGGCGCAGGCAATTCCGGTCATTTATCGTTAAACACCCCAATTAAACAAGTAATATCTTGTTTAATTGATGAAGGATCGGATAGGTTAGTTATCCACTCACTTCACTACAGGGCGAAAACATGCCTATTTTGCATACAGAGCATGGCGATATCGCTTATCAGGATATCGGTACGGGGGACACAACGCTCTTCCTGATGCCGGGCTGGTGCCAGCCAAAAACCGTCTTCAATGACTTCTCTGAGCTGGCCGCCGTTTTCTTCCGTGTTGTCATTATTGACTGGCGTGGTCATGGAAAATCATCGACCGATGGTCAGGATTTTGACGGTGCGGCGTTATTAACAGACGCGTTGACCCTCATTGAACATCTCGGCCTGTCCCGCGTAGTACCGGTCTCCGTTGCCCATGCCAGTTGGATAGCTGTAGATTTGGTGGAAAGTTTAAAAGAACGTGTGCCTGCAGTGATATTCCTTGATTGGATCATGAATCAGCCTGCGGCGGCGTTTTTCACTTCAATCAAAGAAATGCAGCATGAAGATCGCTGGCAATATGCGCGGGATCATCTTTACGAATTTTGGCTGGCAGGAAGCGACTCCCCCATCATGAACCACCATCTGAAAACCGAAATGGCTGGCTCCAGCTACCAGCTTTGGCGGCTTGCAGGTCAGGTGATCGCCGGTGCCTATCATAAATACGGTTCACCGCTGCAACGCCTCGAAAAACTCAAAAACCCACCGAAGGCTACCCATATCTATTCCCTCGACAGAAACGACGAATACCTTGCTTTACAGCAGCGTTTCGCTACAACGCATGATTTCTTTAAGGTGAAACGTTTGGAGAATGCCAGAACTCATCTGGCCGTGCTTGAAAGGCCGGGGGATGTATTGGCGGGAATTATGGCATCGATATAAATCATTAATCGTTTTTCACAACACATTGATGCTTCGGCGACGACCGAAGCATCAGGCTTCTGTCGGCAATAAACTGACTGGAAATTAACGACGGAGCAGACTAATGATTGCAGTGCTTTTTGAGGCAGACGCCCTGCCAGAGGCTCAGGAAAGGTATCTTCAGCTTGCCTCTGAGCTGAAACCCTTATTATCAGACACGCCGGGATTTATCTCTATTGAGCGATTCCAGAGTCTGAGTACGCCCGGAAAAATCCTTTCTTTGTCATGGTGGGAAGATGAGGAATCTGTGGCGGGCTGGAAACAAAATGTTATACATCTGGCAGCGCAGAAAGAAGGTAAACAGTCAATTTTCTCATTCTACCGAATACGCGTTGCCCGTGTATTCCGTGATTACTCTTCTGATACGGGAGCACATCAGCATGTATGATATTCACGTCATTCTCAGTAATACCCCAGGTTCGCTTGGCTCACTTGGCCGCGTGCTGGGTACAAACGGTGTAGGACTTGAAGGAGGTGGTGTATTTTCGACGCCTGAAGCCGGACATGCACATTTTCTGGTTGAAGACGGTGAAAAAGCCCGCAAGGTTCTGACGGATGCCGGCTTTGATGTCATCCGCGTATGCCGCCCTCTGATAAGGAAATTATCTCAGGAACGGCCAGGAGAACTCGGAGAAATAGCTGACACAATGGCCCGAAATGGCATTAACATTCTGGTACAGTACAGCGATCACAGTAACCGGCTTATTCTGGTCACGGATGATGATATCCGGGCGGCTAAAGTCACTCAAAAATGGGCAATACACCCTGAATGACCCCTCTGAAAACCGTATATGACAGTGAGCCGGATAATTCGCTTGAGAAATCGATGTCACTGGTTGCGTCTGCCATCGCTGACACATCAAGGGTCAGCATTCTGTGTGCACTGATGGATGGCCGCGCGTGGACAGCAACGGAACTCAGCGTGGTAGCGGATATTGCTGCATCCACCACCAGCGGTCATCTTACCCGACTTCTCAGCAGCGGGCTGGTCATCTGTCTGACTCAGGGGCGCCACCGGTATTACAGCCTTGCGGGCCATCATATCGCCGGGTTACTGGAGAATCTCATGGGAGTGTCCATGCATCCCCTCATTTCCCCTCAATCCAGGACGCCGGTATCTCTGCGTTACGCACGAACCTGTTACGATCATCTGGCAGGAGAACTGGCTGTAAAAATTTACGATTTTATGCAGCAGGAAAAATGGATTGAGGCTGACGGCACTGCGCTGACGCCAGTCGGCAAAACACATTTTGAGAAACTTGGCGCGGTGCTTAATTCACGTCCGCGCCGTAAGTCTTGTTGTCCATGCCTCGACTGGAGCGAAAGACGCTTCCATTTAGGCGGTGATGCTGGCTCGGCACTCATGACACTTTTTCTGCAGAAAGGGTGGATAACCCGCACGCAGGGATATCGCGAGGTGCACCTGACCGGCAGTGGCAAGAGTGCAATGTATCGCCTGTTCGGTTTGAACTTAACCTGATCTCACATCCTTTCTCTGCAGGCGCGCTCTGCATCAACCATCGCTTTCCATTGCTGAACGGATGATCTGGCCTGCATTCTGGTATACCACTCACGCAATGCATTGCACTCTGCCGGTAAAGGAAGTTTCACTAATGCGGCAAAAATCATCCCTCCGATCACTGCGATATCCGCCATTGAGAAAGCGTCACCGGCGACATAAGGCTGCGTTTGTAGAACGCGATCAAAATAATGCATCCCTCTGATTGCCTTATCGCACATCCGGTTGCCCCATTCCGGATTTTGATACAATTCAACCTCTGGCCCCAGCCCCGGCGTTGCGTGATGGAAATACACGCTTACTGCATCAAGGAATTCAATTTCAGCACGCTTCGTCATCATATGAATAATGCCCTTCTCTTCCGGCGTTGTTCCTGTCAGCGCACATGACGGGTCCAGTGCATCCAGATACTGTGTGATGGCTGTACATTCGGCGATCAGCGTGCCGTCATCAAGCGCCAGAACAGGCAGCGTGCCCGAATAATTAATGGCGAGAAATTCGTTTTTTTTATGCTCACCCTTCCATAAATTGATCGGGACAAATTCTGTCTTTGACAGCCATCCTTTTTCTGCAAGCGCAATGCGCACACGTGCAGGATACGGTCCGTCATACCAGTCATAGATTTTCATCGGAGGAAGTTCCTTAACGCCAGTTAATGTGAGTGGATAAGTCATAGCCAATATCTACCTGTCAATTGGTAGTTTGATGTTGGACCTATATTTTGTGAGTGTCAACACCTGCCTGTCAGTTGGCAGGCTAAGACGGCAGGTGTATAGTGATGATATGAACTTGTGTTTAAGAAAGAGGCGATGATGAGCGTAAATGCACGGGAAGCAATATTAGCTGAGGCGAGGCATGCGGCTCAGAAGCACGGATATAACGGGATAAACTTTCGCAGTATTGCATCGGCAGTGGGTATCAAAAATGCCAGTATCTATTACCACTTTGACAGCAAGGCAAGCCTTGGCGCTGCGGTTGCCCACCGATACTGGCAGGATACCGCTCAGCACCTTGAGACCATACGCAGCACAAGTGCCAATGCCGGCGAAGCCTTAAAGCGTTATCCTGCTATTTTCCGTCAATCCCTTGAAGATGATAACAGGCTGTGTTTATCCAGTTTCATGGCCGCTGAATATGAAGACCTGCCTCAGGACGTTAAGGTTGAAATACAGGCTTTTGTTGATGCCAACGTCGCGTGGCTGAACCAGGTGCTTAGTGAGAAAGGTACAGGTAGTTCCGAGGATTACAAAAAGCAGGCCCTCGCTATTTATACAGCCGTCGCGGGCGCGCAACTGATTGCACGGATCCATAAGAACACTGAACTGTTTGATGAACTGATGGTGACTTATCAGCAGACAGGACTGATACCCATCATCTAGACGGGTCACAGCCACGCATCAGGAAATAGAACGCCCGCGTCTCTCCCGGTGTTTCAACCTGCAGTGAAAATAACATCGATCGCTGGCCATTCCGGTTAAGGCTAACGCAGCCTGGCGAACGTGGCGCGCACCTCGTCGACAAAGGCGAGTGGCTGCTCCAGCGCGAGACCAGGCACTGAGCAGAAAGGGATCTCTTCACCAGATTGCATTGTTATCAATACCGTATGCCTGAATGCTTCCTCAAAACCATCAACCGCCATTACAACTTCCCGGTCTGGTGGCCCGGCAATTTTATTTGCCTCAGCAACGCCGCCAAAAGGAATGATGTCGAGTTCAATATCCTCCAGTACTTGACGATGGGCATTCCCTTTTATCGTGTTTGCACCCGCTGCAGTTAATGCTTGCTTCAGGTCGTCAAACAGTTGCCACTCCTGAACAAAAACTGCGAAATCAATATCACGGGTACGGCGGCCGATGGCTCTCCCATACACATGGTGAAGCAGGATTTCGCGCGCCGTTGCACCCGCAATAAAGTAATGAATACCCTGAGCGCCGCAGATAGTTCGGAAAGCACAACAAACAAAAGTTTCATGACCCCAGCAGGGAATATCCCTCCTGCTGCAGTAACCTTTTTTCTTCCTGCCTTCCCTGGATGATGATGTAAAGTCCCGGCACATCAATGCGCGCATTTCCGGCGCTGTCGATAAAGTTAATGCGGTTTTGCGAGCAGTAATCCACCCGCGCCGGGGAAAGCCGATTCAAATAAGCAACACCGGCAAACTATTGACTGGCGTGAGAGTCCGTCTTTCAACGCCAGAAAGGGTCTCCATTCGGTGGACCGTTTTTACTTCCAGAGTAAAATGTGTTTTCTGCCCATATGAGGTAGTCAGTGTGGCGCTTCCATCAGTACCGCCCTCCCCTTCAGTAAGTTCATAATCTAATCTGATGCCGTAGGGCATATTTTCGGCAGCTTTTGTGACAAGTCGTTGAGGCTTCATTTGTTCACGCCTGATGTTTGTTCACGAATCATGAACAAAAAGGTTTTTATGCAACTCTGTATTGGTGTGGTTCAGGCATGATGAGGATATAGCCCCTGAGGCTGAGGCGGCCACAGCTGTGCTGATTTGTTACGACGTAGACACTGGCGGCGCGGCGCCAGGCCCTGCTTACTGAAAAAATGGAGCAGGATTTCGGGATGGGGTTACCAGGTTAAACAAAAAATTATTACCCATTTTTGTTCCAAAGCCTTACCCGCTGTTTCTGTGAATAAATCTGGGCACAGGTCAGCATTCATATTGGATGATTATGTGTTAAGTATGAATGGTTAAACATGAAATATGAAACATTAAGTTTGAAGTGTGAAGTGTGAAGTGTGAAACCGCACCTGATATTGATTTATCGTTTCTTATAACTTATTAGATATGAACTCATATTTATTACGTTAGAGGTGGCAGGAACCGTCAAGAGTGAGTTGTGAGTTAATACTTAACACTTAAAAAGGAGTAAATATTACTTATTATTCTCACTCCCCCCTTTCTAAAGGGCCAGCAGTTCAGTCTGGAGCTGCCATATCAATGCACCTGAAATTTATGTTAATTCATCATTCATTAACAACGCCTAATAAGTAATAGTTATGCATTCATAAGTATGAAATAATACCCTACGCGGCCATTGTATTGATCAGCTATCCTCTGTTCTTGAAAAGTGAACTCACCCCCACACAGTTCCTGTATTAAGTCATTTCACCGCGATGACTCCTAATCCGCCATGTCTCAACCTTGCGCCCAAAAAAACTCATCATTTAAACTTTATGAGGCATGAGGTGTGAGGTGTGAGGTGTGAGGTATTATTTTCATACTTCATACATATTATTTAATAATCGGAATCATTTGAAGATTAAAGGGAGCCTGGCCTTTCAGAAATAGCATACTTAACATTTCATACTTATTATTTATTAGCGTAAAATCAGGTTACAACTTCAACAACAAACGCAGTTTCGAGGGACCAAACTTCATAGGGTAATGAGCGATTAAAAACAGATTTTTGCATAGTTACTAAGTAATACTTATTACATCATAAGTAGGGTAGTGAATGGCAGACCTTATGAAACAAATTTCAGAATTTTAAAATAAAAACAGAGAGTTACCACAACGATAAAGCTGTGTTGGTCGGTAACTTCAGGTGGGGGAGGGGAGTTGTAGAATGGTGGGAAATTTTAAAAGAGCTAATTTTACCTGCAAACCTGGCAGTGGCAGCATCATACATAACTGCCCATGCCATTAAGATATCAAACCTTTTTTAGGTAGGCTTCCAATGCGTCGCGAATGATTGCGCTGACGCTTTTTGGGGCTACACCGATACGCTTATTATGGAGAGCAAGATCTTCAATCTCGCGCAACGTATTCTGAGGTATTGAGATGGTTGTCCTGGTCAGGATTTCCTGAGCCGGTTCCACAACCTTTTCGTCACCGTAGGGGCGGTCAGCCAGTCTGTTAGCCAGCGCGTCAGCCTCAGCTTCCGTAACAACACGACGATTTGAAAAAGGGGGTTTTTTTAGAGCCATTAAAATACCTCATTCATCAATGCCAGCACTTCTGCCTTGGCTTTTTCATTAGTTGTTTCCAGTACAGATTTACCTTCGGACATCACATCGCGGTAAACCTTTCGGTAACATGCGGTGGCAGTCAAAGGAATGAGCCCTTCAAACTCGCGAACATATTCAAGAAACTCATGTCGTTCATTGCCCTGCAACAGCGGGTTCGTGGTTGCCATACTTTGATAGCAGTACGCCTTAAGCTCGGGATTGAGATCTCGCATACTTTCCAGCTGCTGCTGCAATTCAACCATAGTATCAAGATCTAACTGTGAGCATTGATGTGGGGCGATAATCTGATGTGCGACCGTGCCTCCGGTGATTAGCTCACGGCTATTGCGACCAGCAACATCAACGATGACATGAGCAAATTTTTCATCAAGGCTTCTTAGCGTTTGAGAAATGTTATCTCGTTTTTCAATCAGGGTAATGGATGGGCTAATTCCCGCAGCTTCACGTTCTGCATACCACCTTGAAGCTGAACGCTGAACGTCAGCATCGACGAGACATACATCTTCGCCACGAAGGGCCAGGCCTACAGCCAGATTAATAGCAGTAGTGGTTTTGGCTGCCCCACCTTTATTGCATCCAATAATCGTGATCATTTGTCACCTGTGATATCGAAAATAGCATTTCCTAAATAATAACGCATAAAAGCTAAATGTGAAGTAATATTAACTAATTAATATTTATGAAGTAATACTTTTTCACTTTAACAAATCTAGCGCTCATTAAAAGTGACAACGTAACTCAAAATAATCTCAGGTTAATTATTTAAAAACAAATACTTATAATATTTTCAATCCTCAGTCATAACAAGCGGGATTAGAATTCATGAATAAAAGCCCGCCACTTATGATGACAGTGGCGCCTGCGCATCCGGTCAGTTTTGGGAAGCCTTCTTATTCTGGTTGAAACGGGGGTTCATCAGCTTCGGCGATCCGGCCGGCAGATATCACGTACTGTGGCCAAGGAGTTTTGAGGGAGAACAGACTGGGTTGCGGCAGTAATTGCACTTGCCGCGGCGGTCGCCCTGTTCAGGTTTAAATTCAAAGTGACACACGTCATTGCCGGCTGTGCCAGATATAGTCAGACCGGCAACTAAAAATAGCTAAAGTAGAATTCTGCGGTTTGCAACGCAGACAGCAGGATTGACCGGTTGCAATGCCATTCCTGCGCGCAGTTGAGGCTACGATTCTACTGCCATTGTTAGCGTTTAAACCTGATTATTCCAAAGGAACCAGCTGCATCGGCTTGCCTCCCAGTTTCGGAGCAAGTTTTTGCTGCACTGCGACAACTGACGCAAGTGGGCGCCATGCCACAGTCATGTTGTCAATAAAGCCCATATCGTCTAAATGCATGTGGTCCATGCCGTCAATAATATGGTCACCAAACTTAATGGTGAACACTGCAACAAAGTCTGCTCCGTCACGCAAAAGGAGCTTCAGCTCAAAGTCATCGATGGTCTCAAGAAGCCGGGAAACTATCTGAAAAACAAGTTCTTTTCCTTCAAATGGAACAGGAACAATTGGGCTGCGAAGTATGACATTATCCGCCATATAGGCCTCGAGCCCTTCAACGTGACGCTTGCCCATAGCGTTGAGATACGCATCGAGATGCTCAGTGGTGACCATGAAAAAATTCTCCTCATTAGTAAATTTCAGCCAGTGCCTGGTAAGAGACCAGGCACCTTTCAGGTTCATCCTAACGCCATTGATCGTGCGTCATTAAGCGGGGTAAAGTTCATTTCAGATATGACAAAAATGTCAGTAATGAAATTTTCGGGAGGAGATTGTGGATAGTTTCAGCGCACTGGGAGGGCTGGAGGTGTTTGTTCAAACAGCGAGGACACGGAGCTTTGCCGAAGCGGGGCGAAACCTTGGCATTTCTGCGTCCGCAGTCAGTAAAAGTATTTCCCGGCTTGAAGAGCGTGTTGGCGTGCGGCTTTTCCAGCGCAGCACACGTAGCGTCCGCCTTACCTCAGAAGGAGAGATGTTCCTCGAAAGGTGCGGACGCATTTTTGGTGAAATCCAGGCAGCGGAAGATGAACTCAGCGCAATGACACAACACCCACGCGGACGACTAAGGGTGGGTCTGGCACTTTCAGCAGGGTTGCCGCTGCCCGTCCTCTCAGCATTCATGGCGCGCTATCCCGAGATTGAACTCGATCTGGATTTCACCGATCGACTTGTTGATGTGGTCGATGAAGGATTTGATGTGGTAATTCGGGGGAACTCGCTTCGCGATTCACGTCTGGTATCCCGCCCGCTGGGACCCTATCGAGCCTGCCTTGTCGCCGCACCGTCATATTTGAAAGAAAAAGGTATCCCCACAAAACCGGACGATCTTTTGAATCATGCATGCCTGCATTATCGTTGGACGCCCACTGGCAAAATATACCAGTGGCCACTCGAACACACCGCCGGTACAGCAGCAATATCATCGCTGCCCTTGTCGATGGTATGCAATAGCCTGGACGCGTTGCTTTATATGACTCTTGCCGGGCGCGGGATCGCATGTGTGCCCGATTTCTCTGTCAGAACTCCGGTCGCTGAAGGACGCCTGAAAACCTTGCTGGATGCCTACGTAACGGATGCTAATACTATTCATATAATGTGGCCCAGCAACCGAAAAATGACGGCAAAGGTGCGCGCCTTCGTAGACTTTATGCACGCCAATTTCTGCGATTATTTGGTCACTCCGATGAATGACCCAAAGCGGAAGAGTGAGCATTCTTCCATCTGAAACCTGACTTTCCATCTGTACAATCTCCGCGTAAAGGTCGGAATTCTGTTTCTGAAGGGGTGTAGATTATCGGGGGTAGGGTCATTCCTCAGCCAGCTAAGCAGACCTCAGAAAAGTGGTCTTAAAAGTACCACGGTAAAAGTGACACTGTCTCAAACCTCTTCCAAGACACTTTAATCAGCTAAAAACTCAGACATTAATAATATCCACTATAGAGAGCATTAACCACTAGAGTGAGCATAAGAATTTACACGGAATTTGAAAACACTGTAGTGAGAAGCAACCACTGCAGAGAGTAACATCCACTAAAGTGAGTAAAACCACTATGGAGAGCATTAACCACTGGAAAGAGTAAATAGAGGTGAAGTGGAAAATGTAAGCAAGTACTAACCTAACTATCATAAGGGGCTTCAGGTTAGTAACTACTAGGGGGGTTAGGGTAAAACACGCAAACAACCACTAGAGCGAGTAAAGATTACTAACCGCAGTGGTTGGTAGATTTCATAATCGCTGAGTTTGCTGATTGCAGTGGTTGCGCTTCTCACTACAGTGGTTAATTTGCTTACCACAGTGGTTATGAAAAAAGCCTGCTGATAACACAACAGGCTTCGGGTCAGAGGGATAACGAAGGTATCGATACTATTTCTTTGCCTGTCGAAGTTGTTCAAGCAACTCAAGTTCTTCTTTCGTCAGCATTACCATCTCACGCGGCGCGCCAGGATCGACATCTTTCTCGGCAGGGATATCAATAATATGTTCATCGTCCAGGACATCATAGACATCATCGCCTATACCGGTCGGGATCTGAGCTGGTCGTAATTTTGGCCGCCTATAGTGGATACAGAAATACACGGCTTTACCGCGTTTGACCTCCGTATAGTCGAGATAGCCAATAGCCTTAAGTTGTTCCATTGCCTTACGAACAGTAGCGTTCTGAGTGATCGCTCGTGATGTCAGATTAAGGCGGGCACGCAGGCGCGACATGGATATGGGAGCGGGATCTGTCGGCAGGCTTTCAATAAAGGTATAGAGAGCCTGCGCCGACTCCTTGCGAGATAGTTCGTTGATTGCCCTGAGCTGAAGAAGAACTTTCTTATCGAATTGATACAACTCAAAAATCTTCGGATCCGCCTGTAACTCGACGACATCCTTTTTCGGGCTATATTTTGCTGACTGAACAAGGTGAGTAACATAATAGTCCCCCTCCTTATTGGAAAACGACAACGTGTTGGTTGCGATACGTTCCAGAGAGGCTTCCAAACGCGCCCTGAGCTTCGCTGAGGAGCGCGCGGAAGGAATGCCACATAATTTAGCGAACTCAACGAAAGGCAGGTATACAGAGTCTCCCAGGACCTTATGCTTGGCAAAGGCATGAATGATCCCGACCCATGTCTTGAAATCATTATCCATATCAAGCCGGGCACCGGTGATCTTAATGTTTTCATATCCTTCAGACTTGACGATCGAAAGTTGCTTGAGCTCCGAAGTGACATCCATGGAATTCATCTGACCTTTACGGCCCCGGGCAGTCGATTTCAACGTGGGTACAAATAAGCCCAACCGCATAAGTGCTACAGGCTGAACCGTGTTATTGCTGTTAGGAACCAGAGTAACAAGTTCACCTGTTCGCTTATCCGTTTCTGCGAAAGCTTTCGCTATCTCTATGTTTTTTGGCTCATTTCCAGACATTATCTGCTCTCACAATGAATGTGCATAAGAGTCTCTCTGTACACGATACAGTGGATACTAACACTCACTATAGCGGTTTTACTACCACACATAGTGGTTAATTTGCTTTTTATAGTGGTTGTTTTACTCCCTATAGCGGTTAACGATCTTCATTTTACCCATATAGCGCAAGGCCTCCAGAGGTGCGGGGATCTCTTTGGTTCTTTTAGGTTCTATTTGGATCTTATTATTGGATCGAACAAGAGGATAACTTTAAAAACAGAAGGTTAAATTTTCCGATAAGGATCCAAAATGACCATTGCAGCTCCGTATCTGGCAGGTGCATAAATTGTATATATCATGACAAGTCTTCGGACAGCCGGAAGACTTGTCATTTATTTTTCAGATAATTATCTCATTCCTTAGGGGATAACATTATGCACAGTACTGATGATGGTTTACTCACTCTAGTGGTTTTTAGTCACTCACCAGCGAAGTTAACTTGCTGTTCATAGTGGTTACTAAGCTCTCTATAGCGGTTAGTTTACTCCTTATAGTGGTTTCTTATGTCGATCAATCCCTTATAGCGCAAGGCTTGTAGCGAAGCGGGGATCTCTTTTGATCTATTAGATGATCTCTATAGGATCTTATTATTGGATCTGGCCTGTGGAAAAGTGGATAAAAAAGAAAGTGAGTTAAAATTTAACGGGAGGAGGAGGGCGGCTCATCTTCAGATAATCAGGTGTCTGACCTTAAGCTATGATGCGCACTGCTGATCTGGAAGCAGTGCGCATCGTTGGCAATGATGTACCTGTCAGAGGTGAGGCATAAATTCGGCCAGCCGGTGTTTTTGTTTTCTTCGTTCGTCAAGATTAGAGGGACTTAACCAAAGCTCCATAGCCTGTCTGATGCCATCCCATTCAGAGTCGATGATAGAATACCAGCGGACATCACGGCTGTGCCCCTTTGAAACCTGTGTTTGTCTGAGAGTACCTTCATAGGTAAATCCGAGTCTTTCTGCCGCACTGATCGCTGCCTCATGCAGGCTGTCACATTTCCATCCACACCGGCGATACCGTAATGTTTCCAGTACATAATAGAGCAATAGGAATATGGCCTCAGTACTGCAAAAGGTGCGTTTCATCAGCGGTGACCAGTTAATCCAGCCTATCTCTACAGAACCGTTATCAGGATCCATTCGCTGTAGCGCAAGAAATCCAACAGCTTTACCTGTAGATATATTGATTACTGCGTAAAAAATGGGATCCTTGCTTGCGGCAAGAGAAGCGATGTAGTAATCGCACTGTTTGATAGTGACGGGGCGTTTAATATGAAAGTACGTCCAGTCACGCTCATCATCAATACTGTGCCAGGCATCGAATAAGTCCCGGCTATGCTTAACGTCAATTGGCTCAAGATAGCAATATTTTCCTCTGAGGATAACTTTTTGAGGAAGCGCATGTGGCTGCCAGTCGGGTAATTCTTTACCCAATGTCTGACCATAAATATTTAATTCAGTCATAATAAATTTTACCTGTGTTGTTAAAATTAGTATATTGGGCCAGCACTGTGATTTTGTTTTTCTCCTGCACTATTATTCAATCCCTGATGCTCGCATATCGTAATTAAAATACTTATCGGTAAAAAAATAATTTATTTTAGTGCTGAATTTATGTTTACTCTAAAATATACACTAAGCCGTTGATTTATATTAGTTTAAATTAAAAGAGTATTTCTTTGTTTTATTAAAAATATGATTAAGATCACATGTTTATCTTAGTGCGATGAATAGCGGGACGCTGTAAAATGGCGCCATGATTCTTTATTGTTAGAATTAATACTGCATTGTATTATTTCATTCCATAATATAATGACAGCTTTTTATTCGGTATAACCGATACTACTGAATTTTGGATGAACTCATGCCAATTCATCGGCAGAGTTGAAGATAATTCATTTTACTGTATTCATTGACTCACGGAGCAGTAACGGGCTGTCAACTTTGATTATATCGCGATGGGATTTACCCTCTATAATGTGAAGTGCGCTGAGCCTGCCAATTTCATAATGGGGTAATTGTACCGTTGACAACGACGGCAGGAACAAATCACCGATCCCCACCATATTATCGTAACCTATAACTGCCACATCTTCGGGGATCCTCAGGCCTTGCGCCAGGAGCGTCTGGTACACCATAAACGCGATACGATCGTTACCGCAAATCACCGAATCGAATAAGGGTTTTTTCTGATGAATATGTGCCTGCACAACCGCTGGAATATCCCGATAATGCTCATCACCATATTCCATGTAATAGTGGTCGAGTGTCTCAGGAGCCAGCCCTGCCTCCATACATGCTTGTTCCAGACCTTTGCGGCGTCTGACAGTGGCAAGATGTGTTGCAGGCAAATGTAAGCAGAGCGGGCGACGATAGCCTGCAGACAAAAGTGCACGTACCGCTGCATATTGTCCATGTTCGTCATCCGGAATATAACTCGCTACCTGCTGATGCAGGCTTTCGCAATTGGCGAGCACACAGGGAAGGTTTAACAACTTCTCGGGTAGCGGCACCTGTCGCAATCCCATTGTTGTATAGATAATGCCATCCGGTCGGTGTGAGAGAAGCAAATCAACGATATTTTCCGGGCTGTCATCAGAAAACATGTTAACCACAAAGCTGTTCCAGCCATGCGCACGTGCTGTTTCTTCAATGGAGAGTGTGATTTCCACTGAAAAGGGGGTGGTGACGGTATCAAGTGCCAGCACACCGATGGTTTTTGCAATCGCGTGAGCGCCACGTATTTTTTTGGCCGATAAATCGGGCACGTAATTCGTCGCATCGATAGCAGATTGTACGCGTGACAAGGTCTCAGGCTTTAGACGTTCCGGGGAGTTTAGTGCCCTGGAAACCGTCATCAGTGATACATTCGCCAGTTTTGCCACATCTTTCAGGGACGCCATTCTTTTTGCTCCTGCCTGCTCATTACGCCACAGGTTATAAAACTAACTTGCTGATGTAAAAGGATCATACGTGATTTTGGTGTCCGGGTGTGGATTGCAGTGAATAAGAAAAGTTGATCATGATCTCATACTGCTTATGTTAACGTTAACTTTTGTGATTAACATCTAGAATTACAGCAAAACGGCATGCGCCTTATTTTATGTTAACGTTATCATTTGCGCTCCACCTCAGCATGAGATTGCCATGATGAAAACCCGTCATTCTCAAAGTTATCTGATACTCAGCGCTTTATTGTTCTTTTTCTTTGTAACCTGGTCCTCTACAGGCTCACTGCTCTCGATTTGGCTACATCAGGAAGTCGGTCTGAAAGCAGGGGATACCGGGATAATTTTTTCAGTGGTGTCTTTTTCCACTCTGTTTGTGCAAATTTGTTATGGTTTTATTCAGGATAAGCTGGGGCTGCGTAAGAATTTGCTCTGGTTTATCACGGCATTATTAATTTTTTCCGGTCCGGCCTATCTGCTTTTTGGCCATCTACTGAAAATTAACGTCTTTCTGGGCAGTTTTTTTGGCGGCATCTATATCGGTCTGACTTTCAATGGCGGTATTGGTGTCCTTGAGTCTTACACCGAGCGTGTCGCCCGTCAGAGCCAGTTTGAATTCGGAAAAGCAAGGATGTGGGGGTCGCTGGGTTGGGCTGTGGCAACCTTTTTCGCCGGGTTATTGTTTAATATTAACCCGAAATTAAATTTCGCGGTTGCCAGCTGTTCTGGTCTGGTCTTCTTCATACTTTTGATGCGCTTACGCGTCTCTTCTGCGCCTCATGCAATGCAGGAAGCCGTGGCAGGGGGAAAAGTCACGCTTGAGGATGCATTACGCCTGCTGACCCTGCCGCGTTTCTGGGCGCTGGTATTCTTTGTGGTCGGCACCTGTATTTACGGCGTCTACGATCAACAGTTCCCGGTCTATTTTTCCTCACAGTTCCCGACGCAACATGAAGGGAATGCGATGTACGGCTATCTTAATTCGTTTCAGGTATTCCTGGAGGCCGCAGGCATGTTCTGTGCACCATGGCTGGTAAATCGTCTAGGTGCTAAAAATGGTCTGATTTTCGCCGGCATGGTGATGGCGATGCGCATGGTCGCTTCCGGATTAGTGGAAGGCCCTCTGCTTATCTCTATCACCAAGCTGCTGCATGCGGTTGAACTCCCGATACTGCTTATCTCTATCTTCAAATACAACAGCCTTAACTTCGATAAACGTCTCTCATCCACGCTCTATCTGGTGGGTTTTGCCTGTACGGGATCCGTAATTGCCACCGTATTGTCACCCCTCGCTGGCTACAGCTACGAAAAATATGGATTTGCTCAGTCCTATCTGTTCATGGGGTTAATGGTGTTCTGCATCACCTTTATTTCTATTTTCCTGTTGCGTTCCGGTAAACCCTCAATGGATCCGCAGATACCACAACTTTCTACTATCTGAATGAAAAGAGAGAAAACGATGACCTATACAATTGCTCATGCTGAACAGGAACTTCAGGCTAAGCGCGAGATGCTAAACCTGCGCTGGTATCCGCGCTATCACCTTGCTGCAAGGGCTGGCTGGATTAACGATCCTAATGGCCTGATCTGGTTTGATGGCTGGTATCACGCCTTTTATCAGCATCATCCTTATTCCACTCAGTGGGGGCCGATGCACTGGGGGCATGCGCGGAGTAAAGATTTGCTTCACTGGGAGCACTTACCCGTTGCCCTGGCTCCGGAAGGACCGGAAGACAAAGACGGGTGTTTTTCTGGTTCGGCGGTGGTGGATGGCGATACCCTGGCGCTGATTTACACCGGACATAAATTTCACGGCGACGCCGGTAACGACGAGAACCTTTATCAGGTGCAGTGTCTGGCAACCAGTCGCGATGGTATTCACTTTAAACGTGAGGGGATCATTATCGATACCCCGCCGGACTTGCATCATTTCCGCGACCCTAAGGTCTGGCGCGAAGGGGATAGCTGGTACATGGTCGTCGGTGCGCGCGTTGGCGATACCGGGCAAATACGATTGTATCGTTCAGCCGATTTGCGTCAGTGGCAGGATGAAGGGATCCTGGATGAGGCGCAAGCCGGTATGGGCTTTATGTGGGAGTGCCCTGATTTCTTTACCCTTAATGGCAAACGTGTCCTGATGTTTTCTCCGCAGGGGATGGCCGCGCAGGGCTTTGAGAACCGCAATCTGTTCCAGAGCGGTTATCTGGTGGGAGACTGGCAGCCCGGAGAGCCGTTTGTCCGCACAGGGGAATTCGTCGAAATGGATCACGGACACGATTTCTATGCCCCGCAGAGTTTCCTGACACCGGATGGCCGCCGCATCGTGATTGGCTGGCTGGATATGTGGGAGTCGCCGATGCCGGAGCAACAGGACGGCTGGTCCGGGATGTTGTCTCTTCCGCGTGAGCTGAGTCTTACTGAAGACAATCGTCTGCAGATGCGCCCCTCGAAAGAGGTGGAAGCGCTGCGTCAGGCCTGGTTCCCGTGGCCTGTCAGTACCTTGAAAAACCAGCAGACACTCATGGCAAACAAAGGGGAGGCCATGGAAGTCGTGCTTTACTGGGATTGCGCAAGCAGTGATGCGGAACAGTATGGACTCAGCCTGGGAGAAGGTCTGCGTGTTTATGTTGATACGCAGATGCAGCGACTGGTGCTTGAGCGCCGCTATCCGCAGTACGGATTATGTGGCACGCGCAGTGTACCGTTGGTGCCCGGCGCTCCTCTGGCTTTACGTATGTTTATTGACAGCTCTTCGGTCGAGGTATTCGTTAATGACGGCGAGGCATGCCTCAGTAGCCGAATATATCCGGATGCCGATCGCCGCGAATTAAGTTTATTTGCCTGGCATGGAACAGCGACATTATCAGATGCCGGAGCCTGGCAGCTGGAATAAGCCCTGCCCAGTGTCGCAAATAACCCGTCTTTGATGATGGGCGGGTTATTACTGCGTTTATCTTCGGGCTGTATTTATACAAAAATGACACATTAATATAAATAATAAGAAGGTCTTTTCCGATGAATAAAATCTGGGTCGGATGTATTTTGACGTCTGTATGTACCTCGGTAGCCCATGCACAGGGTACGCTTTCCCTCGAACAACGGCTGGAACAAATGGAGCAGCGGCTGAAAGTCACGGAGCAGCGCGCGGCGGGTGCGGAGGCTGAAATTCGCGCCCTCAGGCAGGAGAAGCAATTGTCCCACGTAGTAAACAATACTCCCGCGGCTCCTGCGACTCCCGCGCTTCAGCTCACCGGGAATGGTGATATTAAATTTTATGGAGACGTTGAATTTAATATGGATGGTGCCAGCCGCACGGGCAGCCTGACGTCGATAAAAACCAGCACAAATAAAAACTGGGCGCCGGGAAATAAAGAGCGCTGGGATATGAATGGCCGTATTCTCCTGGGGTTTGATGGTCTGCGAAATGGGGTTAATGGAAAATATGCCGGATTCAGCGTTCAGCCGTTGGCTGATATCAACGGAAAAATGAACCTCGACGATGCGGCATTTTTCTTTGGTCAGCAGGATGACTGGAAAATTAAAATTGGTCGCTTCGAGGCCTGGGATATGTTCCCGCTGAATCAGGATACGTTCATTGAATATTCCGGTAATACCGCTAACGATCTCTACAGTGACGGTTACGGTTACATCTATATGATGAAAGAGGGTCGCGGGCGCAGCAGCAGCGGTGGCAATTTCCTGCTCAGTAAGACACTTGATAACTGGTATTTCGAACTCAACACGCTTATAGAAGATGGCAGTTCGCTATTTGTCGACAATAACTATCACGGCAATGCGTTAGATAACCGTAAAAATGTGGTTTATGCCCGCCCGGTTATTGCCTGGCAATCCGGCGAGTGGTCAGTCGCCGCCGCGGTCGAAAGCAACCTGGTGAATAATGCCTACGGATATCAGAATACGCAGGGTGTTTGGGTTGACCAGTCGAACCGGACCGGTTACGGAATGACGATGAGCTGGAACACGCTTAAAACTGATGCAGAAAACGGTGCGGTCGTTAACCTGAGCACGGCTTATCTCGACGCAGCTGACGAAAAAGATTTCAGCGCAGGCATCAATGCCTTATGGCACAGGGTGGAAGTGGGTTACATCTACGCGCACAACAATATCGACAAGTTCAATATGGCCGGGGTAGCCGGTGACTGCGACAACGACTGTGCGATTCTGGCGCCGGGTAAGTATGACATTCATACCCTTCATACTTCATGGCACCTGCCTGATATCATGGATATGCCTAACTTCAATATTTACCTGGGGGCTTATGCCTCCTGGCTTGAATCACCGACGATTAAAACGGGTAATACGGATGACCGTTATGGTGCACGCGTGCGCTTTAAATACCTTTTCTAAACACCGGTTGCCGTAAAAACCTGGCGCTGGAAATTGGCATGAGCGCATCACTAAAGGATATCGAAGTATGACGTTGAATATAGAAAAACAAAAAATGATCGCCGGCGAACTCTATGAGAGCGGTGATGCATTACTCATTAGCGAGCGCAGGCGCGCACGCCAGCTTTTACATGGTTACAACCATTCATCACCAGATGATGAAGAACTGCGTAAACAGTGGCTTAACGAGTTGTTAGGAAGTCATCAGGGCGCGTATATCGAGCCGACTTTCCGCTGTGATTACGGTTATAACATCCATGTAGGAAAAAATTTCTACGCCAATTTTGACTGCGTGATCCTTGACGTATGCGAGGTGCGTATTGGTGATAACTGCATGCTGGCACCAGGAGTGCACATTTATACCGCTACCCATCCGCTTGATGCACAGCTGCGCATAAGCGGGAAAGAACTCGGCAAACCGGTGACGATTGGTAATAACGTGTGGATCGGTGGACGTGCGGTGATCAACCCAGGTGTCACCCTGGGTGATAATGTGGTGGTGGCTTCCGGCGCGGTCGTGACAAAAGACGTGCCGTTTAACTGCGTCGTGGGGGGGAATCCGGCCCGTATCATTAAGCGGCTTTAGACACCGGTGCCGCAGTCGGTGGAAAAGGGGGGATAAATAATTTAGCCGTTTTGACGCGTTACACCACGGTCAAAACCTAATTGTGTCACGCTGATCCCCCCTTGTTGCAAAATGGCGGCTTCTGTTTCAGGAGCATCCGGTAAGTTTTGCCTTTTCAGGGAGAGCCAGAAGTACTCAAGATCGCGGGGGTCGCGATGCGAAATAACATCAATATCGTGCAGATATCCCTTTCCCTGACGGGTAAAGGTAAATGCTGGTAAGTCCGGGTTAATGGCAACGGGAAAATTGATGTTAAGACATCCGGCTTTAAAAGTTTCATTCTTCCAGAGCGCTTCGATAGTGGCAGCGCCCCGGGTTTCTGCGACTGTCCAGGGAACACTATTGCGGTCCGTAAAAGCCTGGCTGAGGGCAAAGGACGTCACCCCCATCAGCATGCCGGTCATTGCAGCGCCAATGGTGCCGGAAAAAACGGTCTCGGTTCCCAGATTGGCCCCTCTGTTAACCCCTGAAAGCAGCAACGTTGGCTTTTTATCTTTCATCAGATGACCGAGCGCTAACGCTACACAATCTCCGGGTGTCCCGGTCACAGCGTATCGTTGTGCTCCTCTCTCACTCAGACGTAACGGACTGTGAAGGCTGAGTGAATGTGACGTGCCACTCTGATCGTGGACGGGAGCCACTATCCAGACATCGTGAGAAAGTTGGTGAGCAATTTTCTCCAGAACGGCCATACCGGGAGCATCGATACCATCATCATTGGTTAATAATATTCTCTCGCATAGCATACTTTGTTGAGGCATAGATTCTCCTTAAACGGGATAAGCTAAGTTGTATAAACGTGGGGATTACGTATGAAAACCGGTAACAAGTTTGCCAAACTGGTTATTTCAACGTGTAGACCAAAGTACCGTATCCGAGCTGGTCGTAACCTCCGCTGTTAGGCCCATAATCTCCACCACCGCCCTCGGGACTGGCTTTTTTTGCAAAAGCTTCGACGTAAGGGGACGTTATCCCTTTCAGCACAACATAATGATTATAAAAAAGCGCCCAGATTGGCCTCATCTGTCCGCGTGATTTGTCGGAAATGACGGGCTGGGTAACATCACTATTGGTATACGGGGTGTAGGGCACATCATGCATTAGGTTATACTTTGCAACGTATTCGGCGCCAAGCAAAGCCCGGTTATGGTCGTAACCGTATAAATCGTCTCCCTGATTCCAGGCCATTTGGCAGAACGCACCAAGCAAAGCGACATCCAGTAATGAGTGAGCCTGATCGCGGCCGCTTTCCTGGACTTGTCCGAGAGAAGAACCGTAGAGTTTCCACACCAGATGCTCAACCGAACCATTACCCTGACCGTATTTAAAATACGTCATCGCCTCATTGTAAATATCACGGCGATCCGTGAGTACGCCGATAGCTAACATGGAGTCCATATTAGCCAGATCCCAGTTGGCCCAATAGTGATCAATTTTCGCCCCGTTATGATGGTTGAGGAAATCCTGATTCATAGGATAGAAGACGCTCAGCATCATAGTTTGGAAATCATGAAAATCTGTTGGCTTCCAGAGGACAGAACTGCGCAGTATCTCTGCCGCATTTGCAAACTGATAACCATACAGGCCTGAGGCCAGATACCGGTCAGATCCTCCCCTAATCGCCGTAAGTGTCGTCGTCCATGCGTTTAAAATACCGATAGCCTTGCGGGCATAGGCATCGTCGCCGGAGATTTTCCAACGTAATGCCAGTGCGTAAGCCGCGGCAGCGTCGTTGAATAAGGTGCCGTAATTCTCAGTATGAATGCCGTCCTTTCCTCGATAGATTACGGCCTGTGGATTAGCGTGCCAGCCAAGGGATGCATGTTTATTTTCCAATAACCTCTGCCAGCCATCCCTATAGGGCTGAGCGCCTTGTGTCACTTTGGTATGCATCCGTATAAAATCTTTCTGGGTATGCAGAAGTCCCGGGTGGATAAATGGCGTAACCGCTTCTGCCCGGGCGCTGGTTATGGGTGCAATAATCAATACCCCGGTTAACATCAGGCATGAAAAATAAGGGAGGTGCCTGTCCCGTGCTGCATGATTTTTATAAAACGTCATTGTAAATTCTCCCTTTATCTTTTAATAAACGTATGGGCGTATATTCCATTATTTGATGAAGCTGTGTGGTTGGTTTTTATTCCATTGCAAAGATATCTGTAGCAAGCAGAAGCGTCACTGATTTTATTGTAAATAAATATCATTAAACCTGGCTTTAATATAGCTGTTTCACCGATAAGTTAGGTGTCTAATATGTAGTATGCTTCATATATTTTTGTGTTGTGTTAACGGTACATTGTGTTTTCCTTGACGAAATATTGATTCTCTTCGGTGAGTATTGCATGGCATTTTTTATTCACCTCGGGAACAGACTCATGAAATCTTATAAAATGGCCTTGAAAAAGGTAGAGTACAAGCTGAAGTTAGTCCGTACATTTTTTATCAGTGATTTACGTTACCGGATGCGAAAGCATCAACAAGAGTTTCGCAGAGTGCCTGATTTTGAAAATCCACAAAGCCTGAATGAGAAGATAAATAACAGAATGATCTTCGAAAGAGACCCTTTCTTTACTATGCTGGCGGATAAAATTGCAGTCCGGGAGTACGTGAAAACGAAAATTGGAGACGATTATCTCGTCCCGCTTTTAGGGGTCTTTGAGAGGGCTGAACTTATTGATTTATCTCATCTTCCTGAGCGGTTTGTATTGAAATGTAGTCATGACAGTGGCAGCGCGATTATCTGCAAAAATAAACATCAGTTCGATGAGCGGGCAGCAAAGAAAAAGCTTAATGATCATCTTAATCGGAATATGTATTATGTCACGCGTGAATGGCACTACAAGGATATCAAGCCTTATATAATCTGTGAAAAATTTATCGATGTCTTCGGGGGGAAACCCTTACATCTTATTCCTGAAGTCTATCGAGTTCATTGTTTTTCAGGTAAAGCACATATTACCGAAGCTGATTTTACTGATGCCATGAATAATGAGTATGTCAATGTTTATGACCCGCACTGGAAAATTCTTCCGCTCACCATGGGTTACAATAACTCCCCGCATGAAATCGCTGAACCTGTTCTTTATCGCCACATGATCGGCCTTGCGGAAAAGCTGGCGGAAGGTATCGCTTATTGCCGGGTGGATTTTATTGCCGATGCAAGCCAGATTTATTTTAGTGAGATAACCCTCACGCCATGCAACGGAAGGATACAGATATCCCCCGTGCACTGGGATTATTTTCTGGGGGAGTTGTGGGTGTGATTTTTCAGTTTAATTATGCAGGATTATATTTTTGCTTAGAAAAAACCCAGGGCATGTCTGAAATATCCTGAGAATGAGGGCGGCGATAATATCAAAAATACGCAATAGTAGGCGAAAATATAAAACAAAATGATCAAAACCAGCATGGCGATATCTCCTTTCATCCGGGTCGCCTTTAGTATAGGAGAGTAGAAAGATTGACGTATGAAAAGTCGCCGTTTAGGACGACTTTTCATACGTTCATGTTCAGTCCATCAGAAGGTATAAAGCACACCAAAATTGTAAGTTGTACCACCGCGCTTAACCACAATCGGGCTGTTACCCGCTTTGTCGTCCAGCCAGGTGTAATCGGCACTGACAACGCCGCCCCAGTGCGACGTGAACTGATGACTCCAGGTCAGGCTGCTGTCTACGCCATAGAACCCCCCGGCGGACTGATAAGGTGCGAAATTAGTGCGGTCGCTTTGTTCGCGGCTCACGCCATAAAAGGTGTTCATATAGCGCCGGTCGCCAAAGAGCGCCGCCGACTGAAGCGCGACAGTGTCGGTGTCGTTTTGTACCGGCAGTACCGTGACGGAAGTCTGATAATGTACACCTTGCCCGTCTGTCAGTGGCAGAGTGGCTTTGCCTTCAAAAGACAACCACGGTGTTGCTGACCAACCCACTGCGAGCGCGGTATTCATGGTCGCATCGATATTTCCCATGCCTTTGAGTTTATTCGAGCCATCCCGCCAGGTGGAATTTCTGTCTGTCCGCCCCAGGCTATATCCCAGCGTATGCTCCAGATACAGGCCGTTATCCGCCTGCAGGTCATAACCCACACCTTTCAGCGAATCGAAGAAAAAGGCGCCATCGCGCGCCTGAATGACCGGCGCAACCAGCCAGTGGCGCTGATCGGAACCGCTGTAGCGCGGCGCGCTTTGTGCGCCCATGCCGACGGTAAAGGTTGGCGCAGGCGGAGTGTTGTCGGCCATTGCCTGCAGCACTGTGGCGGACAGGCTGAAACAGGTCATCTGCAGCATTAGTTTTCTGGATATCATTGTGATTCCTCATCACCCAAACATATGGTTCGTAGCGGATTGCAGCCGCGTCTGAAACCCGAAGTATGAAGAGGCCGTGTCAATAAACTGTCGGGGAATTATGAAGAAACCGTCAAGACGGCCCCTGTGCAGACAAAGCGGATCCTGATTGTGGAGAATGACGCCGATGTGACGGACATTTCCGGGGCGCATTTAAACGCTGCACATGTGCTGTCGCTGTGCCGGTCAGCAATCTTGCAAAAAAGTGTTCATCTTGACGGTTCCTTGATGAAATATTACGGGAATCTGGACAGTGATTGGATTGAATAGCGATATCTCAATTCAGGAAGACTGTCATGGCTGTTACCTTCACCGATTATGCGCGGCATGCTGTTCGCCATTTATCCGCCTCCGGCCGGATACTTCCCTTCATTCCTGCTGCCTGTCTGGCCATTATTGTTATGGTGCTGATAGGTTGTGGTGACAAAACCCATAAACAAACTCCCCCGGTCAGGCCGGTACGGGCAATTCTCGCACCGTCCCCGGTCGCGGTGGGTTCTCTGATTCAAACGGGTGAAATACGCGCCCATGAAGAGGTTACGCTCGGGTTCCGGCTGGACGGGCGCATTCTGACGCGGCAGGCCGAGGTGGGAGATCGTGTGATCGCAGGTCAGGTTCTCGCCACACAAGAAAGCGATACCAGCCGCAACCAGCTCAGCAGTGCGCAGGCCGATCTGAACAGTGCCCGCGCGGCAGAGCAGGTGGCCTCGCTCAATCTCAGGCGTATGCAGTTACTGATGCCTTCGGGGGCTATTGCCCGATCGCAGCTTGATAGTGCCCAGGCTGACTGGCAGGCTGCCCGCGCGAAGCGTCAGAGCAGTGAAGATGCGCTCAAAAATGCGCAGGAAAATGTGTCCTGGACAAAACTCATTGCTCCGGCTGACGGAGTGGTGACACAGGTCAGCGCGTCGGCAGGACAAGTGGTCAGTGCCGGACAGTCTGTGATCACCCTGGCCAGTGGCAGCATTCGCGATGCCGTATTTGATGTGGCTGATCCTCAGTCTGTTCCTCAGCAAGCTGACAGCCTGTTTAATGTATCGCTACTTTCGGCCCCTTCCGTAGTGGCCCAGGGGCATTTCCGCGACGTCAGCCCGCAGGCCGATCCGCAAACCCGTACCTGGCGTCTGCGCATCACCCTGGATAACCCGCCACCGGCCATGGCACTCGGTGCCAGTGTTCAACTTACACTTAACGCGTCAGGTCCGCTTTTGATAGCACTGCCTGCCTCTGCGTTGACCCGTACCGGGAATAAACCGGCCGTTTTTGTTGTGGATGAGAAAACACAGTTGTTGCATTTAAGGCCAGTCGTTATCGGGTGTTACAGTACCTCTGAAATATTTATATCTGCCGGTATCCGCTCTGGCGAAAGGGTGGTCATTGCGGGTGTCAGTAAACTTCGAGACGGTGAAAAAGTTATCCCCGGGGAGGACAGCGAATGAAAATGTCTTCCCCGGTCGGGGCTTTCAACCTTTCAGCCTGGGCGCTGAATCATCAGTCGCTGATCGCCTTTTTTATGTTGCTGTTAATGGCGGCGGGTATCATCAGCTATGAGCAACTCCCCCGGAATGAAGACCCGGCGTTTACCATTAAAACTGCCGTGGTGTCTGCGAGCTGGCCGGGTGCAAGCGTGGAGGACACGGTTAATCTGGTCACCGATACGCTGGAGAAAAAACTGCAAGAAACGCCTTATCTTGACTTTGTCCAAAGTGAAACCCATGCAGGGCAATCAGTTATTTTTGTGAACCTTCGCGATGACACGCCCCCTTCAGAAGTCGCGGGTATCTGGTATCAGGTGCGTAAAAAGATGCAGGATATTGCGCCGTCACTGCCAGCGGGTGTGC
Organism: Rahnella sp. RFA10(1/100); assembly: GCF_004195115.1. Taxonomy (NCBI): domain Bacteria; kingdom Pseudomonadati; phylum Pseudomonadota; class Gammaproteobacteria; order Enterobacterales; family Yersiniaceae; genus Rahnella; species Rahnella sp. RFA10(1/100). The sequence continues at coordinate 58,122 of NZ_SEWR01000012.1, read as the reverse complement.
AGGGCCCGGCGGTGAATGACGAATTTGATGACACATTTGGCACCATTTATGGCTTTACTGCAGAAGGTTTCACGCCGCGTGAGCTTCGTGACAGGGTCGATGATATCAGCCGCAGTCTGATGTCGTTGCCGGATATGGGGAAGATCAATCTGCTGGGTGTGCAGGAGGAGAATATTGTCCTCGCATTCTCACCGGCGCAGCTGGCGGGAATGGGACTGGATTTGCAACAAATCACCGATGCGCTGAAGGCGCAAAATGCGGTTGAACCTTCAGGCGTCTTGCGAAGCGATCGTGAAAACATTGCCTTGCGGGTGAGCGGCGCACTGACATCAGAGCAAAGTTTACGTGCCGTGACGCTGCATATTGCTGGGCGCTACATTCCGCTGACGGATATCGCGACCATTAGCCGCCAGGATGCCGAGCCTCCGTCACCGGCATTCCGGGTCAACGGTCAGCCTGCTATCGGTCTTGCCATATCCATGGCTTCTACCGGCAATATGCTTTCTTTCGGCAAGGCGCTCAATGACCGGATGGCTGCTATTGGCGCGCAGCTCCCGCATGGTATTGAAATGGTTAAAGTCGCGGATCAGTCGACAGTGGTTTCGCAGGCTGTGAGCGGATTTATCCGTGTATTAATTGAGGCTGTGGTCATTGTGCTGGCAGTGTCCTTCGTCTCATTAGGCACCCGTGCCGGGCTGGTGGTGGCTGCGGCGATCCCCATCGTGCTGGCGATGACGTTTATCGGCATGATGCTGGCGGGCATAGGCTTACAACGTATTTCACTGGGGGCGTTAATCATTGCCCTGGGGTTGCTGGTGGATGATGCCATGATCACCGTCGAGGCAATGGTATCCCGCATTGAGGCCGGTGATTCTAAATGGCGGGCAGCAACTTACGCATTCGAAACTACGGCTTTCCCGATGCTGACCGGCACGCTGGTGATGATAGCGGGCTTTATTCCGGTCGGATTTGCCGCCTCAAGTGCGGGAGAGTATTGCTATTCTCTCTTCGCCGTGGTGCTGATCGCACTTTTATGTTCGTGGGTAGTGGCCATCCTTTTTTCACCGCTGATCGGGACCTGGCTGCTACCTGAAAAACTGACATCACACGCGGAAAAACAGGGCAGACTGATGCGTTTCTATCAGCGTCTGCTCAATCAGGTTCTGCAAAAACGTGTGGCGACTCTCAGTATTGCCTGCCTTTTGTTAGGGCTTGCCGCTTATGCGACCACGTTTATGCAGGGCGAGTTTTTCCCTGCGTCTGATCGCCCGGAACTGCTGGTCAGCCTTACGCTTCCTGGCAACGCTTCTCAAAGCGACACCGCACGGCAAGCCGGGCGGCTGGAGCATGCCTTGAAAGACAATCCGAACATAGACCATTTTTCTACGTATGTGGGGTCAGGCGCGGTGCGCTTTTACCTGCCTATGGATGTGCTACTGGATGATGAAAACACAGCACAGCTGGTTGTTGTCGCTAAAAGCCTTGAGGACAGGGATAAATTACGTGCGCAATTGGAAACAGTTTTAGCCCGGGATTTCAGCGATATCACGACGCGTGTTTCGCCGCTGGAACTGGGGCCACCGGTAGGCTGGCCGGTAAAATATCGTATCAGCGGACCGGATTACGCGAAGGTCAGACAGATTGCGCAGCATCTCGCCAGTGTGCTCGGAAACAGTCCCGAGACCCGTGAAGTTAACCTGACCGCCGGTGAACCTGAGCGGGTCATCACTTTGCAGGTGAATCAGACCGCAGCACGCGCAGCGGGCGTTTCCTCCGAAAGTCTCGCCACATTGCTTAATACCGTCTGGTCAGGCAGCGTTGTCACCACCGTCAGGGATAAAAACCGGCTGATTGATGTTGTTCTGCGGGCAAATAAGCGTGAACGTCAGGATTTGACCACGCTGTCCGGGCTGATGATCACGACGGCAAACGGGCAGAAAATCCCCCTCAGTCAGGTGGCGACACCTGTCTGGGGCATTGATGACCCGGTTATCTGGCGTCGTCAGCGCCTGCCGTTTATCACTGTACAAACTGATTTAGCCGCAGGGCTGCGTGCAGAGACTGTTTCTCAGCAACTTGCCCCTTTGGTGTCACGCATCAGGGCAACTTTACCGCCGGAATATACGATAGAGGAGGGTGGTGTGGTGGCAGAGTCGGACAAAGGCAACAGCTCGGTATTCGCGGTACTGCCGGTCACACTGTTTGTTATGCTGATCTTACTCATGATCCAGCTTCAGCGATTCTCCCGTATGCTTCTCGCGTTGTTCATGGCCCCATTCGGGCTGATTGGCATTGTGTTGGCAATGTTGCCGACAGGTACGCCGATGGGATTTGTCGCCTTACTCGGTATCATCGCTTTAGCAGGCATGATTATCCGCAACGCGGTGATCCTGATCAGCGAAGTGGACAATAACGTCAGGGAGGGTCTTGACCGCGATGAAGCCATCAAAGCGGCGGCACAACACCGCTCCCGGCCTATATTACTCACGGCTTGTGCTGCAATACTGGGAATGATCCCGATCGCTGAGCAGGTTTTCTGGGGACCTATGGCCTATGCGATTATCGGCGGTCTCATCGTTGCCACTTTCGTCACGCTTACTGTTTTACCCGCTTCGCTGAGTATTATTATGCAGTTTGAAAAGAATCATGTTAATGCAAAGTTAAACTAAGCTGATGAACTTCAGTCACGTAACAGTAGCACTCACTGTCGTACAGAGAAGGAGCCAGCCTGCGAGGTCTGGCTGTAACCTGTTCACGATAATGTTAGTTCTGTGCAATGCTCAGGCAGGTGAAACGTGATTCAAAAGAATCTTATGAATAGCTGGAAAAACGTTGAGTCAATGGAGAGTATTCCGCAGTCTGTTTCAAAGAAATTAATTAGAAGGTTGTAATAAAGGGAGGGCCTCAATAACTACAATACCGGAGGGATGGGTATAAAGTTAAATGCTAATTTTAATCGATACGATTACCTATATTAATACCGCGGATAACAAACAAAGCCCGCGGAAAGTACCGCGGGCCCGGGTGGGACAAAATATAGCCCTACATGATTAAGTACTAATCATTATCATGGCTATGCTGTCCACCCTTTTTGCCGGCTTCACTTGCACGTTCGCGGTCATTAGCGAAGTTACCCCCGCTTTTTTGCCCGCCTTTTTTACCGGCTTCTGATGCTTTCTCATGGTCTTCTGCAAAATTACCTGATCCACCACGATGTTCGGCCATAATATCCTCCTATCGGATTAGTACAGTTTTTTAGAGTAAGAGCATCCTGATATGAATATACAGGATGTTTTACCTGAAGAGCATGTGCTCACGTTCAATAATAATAGGGTTTTTCTGGCTGTCAAAATTTTTATTTATATTTAATGGGAGGTGAGTGGGATGTGTCATAATATACAATCGCAACCCGCTATTCTTTAGGCGGTTTACGGAATCTGCTGTGGTTGGATATTATAATTTTGTTTAGGAAAAATCCTAAACCTATATATTAACAATTAAAACAACTATTATTAATAACTCACATAAAAAACATGACGAGGCAATTATGGCTATTACGACATTGAAAGATCTATTTATTCATGATTTATCTGACGTTTATAGTGCTGAGCGCCAAATTACCAAGGCCTTACCGAAGATGGCACGGGCGGCGACCAATCCCAAACTGGTAGAAGCCTTTAAACTCCATCTTGAAGAAACACAAGGCCAAATTGAACGGCTGGATCAGGTCGTGGAATTAAGTGATGATCTGCGCATTAAACGCATGAAATGTCATGCCCTGGAAGGCCTTGTGGCTGAAGCGCAGGAATTGATCGACTCAGTTGAAAAAGGTGAGGTTCTGGATGCCGGTCTGATCGGTGCCGCGCAAAAAGTTGAACACTATGAAATTGCCACATACGGCACTCTGGTCGCAATGGCCAAAAAATTAGGTTATACCGACGTTGCTAAATTACTTCATGAAACGTTGGAAGAAGAAAAAAGAACCGATGAGAAACTGACCCTTCTGGCGGAGTCCGATCAGGCTTCAAAAGGCTAACTTCCGTTGGGTTGCGATCGTCCGGATGATTGTTTTATTCCTCTGTTTATAAGGAGTTTGTTATGGCCACTTCAGAAGCGTATGAGAATTACATTGACTGGGTGAGGGATGCTCACGCCATGGAACAACAAGCCGAAACGATGTTATCAAAAATGGCGGATCGGTTAGAACACTACCCGGTTCTTCAGCAAAGAATTAAGCAGCATATTACCGAAACGCAGGGGCAACAGCGACTGGTTGAGGGCGTTTTAAACAACCTTGATACCTCGCGCTCCGTGCTGAAGGATACCGCCGGTAAAATGACGGCGATGGGTCAGGCCTTTGGCGGTATGTTTGCCAGTGACGAAGTCATAAAAGGCGGGATCAGCGGTTACGTATTTGAACATTTTGAAATTGCCTCATACAGTTCTCTTATCGCTGCTGCTGAGCATGTGGGCGATCTGGAAGGTGCCCGCGTTTTTCGGGAGATTAAAATTCAGGAAGAAGAAATGGCTCAATGGTTAGCCGAACATATGCCTGAACTGACGAAACAATTTTTGTCCCGTGAAGAAGACCCGGACGCAGAAGCGAAACGCTGATACTGAGCACGCATTTTACGTTCATGAGCCCCGGCATCGGGGCTCTACGCGTTTAATAAAATGATGAATCCGCCAATCTCAGGCTGTTCCCGTCATATCCCGTTATAAAAGTGCAGCCAGCTTTTCAAGAGCGAAAATGGAGGCCTGCAGGAGAACCGCTTCACTGTCGCCGTCAAAATGTCTCACTTCTTGTCGTTGTTTACCTGGCCCGAGATACCAGCCAAACCAAACGGTGCCGGCAGGTGTCCCGTCTTCTCCCCCTTCCGGACCCGCATAGCCACTGACAGAAAGCCCGGTGTCCGTGCCAGCCATTTCGCTGGCACCTTTTGCCATCTCTTTTACGGTCTGAGCACTGACGGCGGTAAATTTAGCCAGCGTGTCTGTACTGACATGAAGCAGTTGATTTTTCGCCCTATCATCGTAGGTAATAAAACCGCTCGCATAGGGTACGCCGCCCTCGGAAGCCGCGCATAATGCCATCCCTACCATACCGGCTGTGCAGGATTCGGCACTTGCCAGTGTAAGGTCTCTGTCCTTGAGTACATGAACCACCTTTTGCGCCGCGTTTAATAATTGCTCATCCATTCCTGTTCTCCTTCTCTTGCTCAAGCTACGAAGAGGATTCACACCTGTTGCCCGCCAATTTTTCCACTAATTTTGTAAGATGTTCTATCTTGTCATGAAGCTGCGCAATTTCTAAATCTGCTTTTACATTCACGTCAGATTCGATTTCCTTACGGATTTGATCGTTCTTCTCCTGGCGTTTTTGATTCATCATAATCGCGGGGGCGGTATAAGCTGACTGGAAAGACAGAAAAAGATTAAGCAGGATAAAAGGGTAGGGATCAAAAGCTGATTTCTTAATAAATACATTATAGCTTGTCCAACCCAGAATTATACCCGTTTGTATAAGGATAAATTTCCAGGTTGCAATAGCACCGGTGATTCTTTCGGCAAGTTTTTCACCGAAATTACCTGGCTTCCTGCATTCTTCCGGATCGTTTATTAATGTCGCATGCTCCTCCTGACTTTTTTTTCGAAGTTGTTGCAAGTGTTCTCTGTCTTTGGGGTCCATGATTTCAGCCATATCATCATCCTCTCTGAATTAAGGCATAAAGTTACTTTATTATACATTTCCGATGGGTAAGGTATATCAAACGGTTTTTTCTAAAAGCTGTACATGAAACTTTTTTGTATAATTTCCGCACTACCTTCTGTGTGCCTGTCTATTTAATAAACAATTTAGTATGCTTAAATATAAAATAATGAGCATAACGCGATATTACATCGATAAGATTTTTCTTATTTAAGATAAGCGGTTAAATACGAAAAATACATAAATTTAAGTATTTACCAGCCTCAACGAAGAGAATAAAAACAGCTTGAATTTTTTACAACTGACGGATTGCTGTCATTATTAAAATTTACTGAAATGAATCATATACAAGAAAGCAGTGCAGGAGGTGAGAGATGAATTTTCTCGACTGGATGATTGCGGCTGGCATCCTTCTACTGACTATGTCGATGCTGACTGGCTGGTTAAACAGAACGCCTGTGCCTATGTTCGGTCTTTATTTAGTTGTCGGTATCGCTTGTGGTCAATGGGGACTGGGACTGGTAAATATCGATGTCTTTAGGCATACCTCCATGATCAGCCGGGCGACAGAAATTGCTATGGCGGCATCATTATTTATTACCGGGTTAAAATTGCGTTTTTCCTTTAGTGCGCCGGTCTGGAAAATTGGCGTGGTTCTGGCGCTTCCCACCATGTTATTAACCGTCGGCGGTATGATGCTTATTGCACACTATCTGGCGGGCTTTTCCTGGCCCATCGCGTTGGCCTTTGGCGCGATTGTCGCGCCTACCGATCCGGTGTTAGCCAGCCTGGTGGCCGTCAATGACGCCAGAGACAGTGACTGGCTCAGGTTGTCATTATCCAGCGAAGCCGGTCTCAATGACGGGACGGCATTACCTCTGTTGATGCTGGCATTGATTTTCTTTCATGCAAATGAAGCCCCTCTTTCCGCTGATCAGTGGATCCACTGGCTGTCCGTTGACCTGCTTTGGGGATTATTCGCAGGTCTGACCCTCGGCTTCGGGCTGGGCAGGGGCGTTGGCCTGCTCGCGACACGCTCACGACATTTACAACAGGATGTAGCTCCCAGTGATTTCATTGCGCTCGCACTGATGGCCCTGAGCTTCTCACTGGCCACCTATATAAACGCTTCGGCTTTTCTGGCCGCTTTCGCGGCCGGGGTTGGGCTGCGCAGCGCTGAAGTTAGCGTACAAAAACGCCATAAACAGGATGATGAGAACGGTGAAATCCCTCCCGCCGAAACGATGGTAAATCCTCATTCCCGGCACCGTCTTGAAGAACAGGGGCCGGTGAAGTCCGTCGGATTAGTTATCGGTGACGCGTTATCTTTTGGGGATACGGTCGAACGGCTGCTGGCTGCAACCTTAGTTATTTTATTGGGCATGACGTTAGCGCTGCATTGGGATATTGATGGACTGATGCTTGCTGTGGGGTTGTTTGTGGTTGTGCGTCCGATAGCCGTGTTACTGATGACCTGGGAAATGGCCTATTCCTGGAAACAGCGAATGATGATGGGATGGTTAGGTATTCGGGGTATTGGCAGTATTAATTATATCGCTTTTGCCCTTCTTCACGGTTTGCAAGGCGAAGAAGTAACCAGAATGGTTAACTGCGCAGTGACATTAATAACGTTCAGCGTACTGCTGCATGGTGTTACGGTTGGGCCGCTGCAGAAATGGCGGCGTAAGAAAAAATAGCTATATTGGCGAAGACGTAGCCGCTGATTGTCGCGAAATCATTATTTGCCGCTAAAGTTATTATAAGCACGGTTCAGAATAGGGTTTAAAAAGAGAGTGAGGCGATGAACAGTGACTGGTATAAAAATGCCATTATTTATCAGGTTGATACCGCTTATTTTTTTGATGCGAACAACGACGGGATTGGCGATATCAGCGGTATTCTTAAACACCTTGATTACATTCGTGGTCTGGGGGCTAATGCACTCTGGCTGACACCTTTTTATCTGACTCCTTTCCGAGATGACGGATACGACGTAAAGGACCATCTCACAGTAGATCCGCGTTTTGGTGATATCGCCGATATGGTGATGCTGCTTGAACAGGCTGAAGAAATGGGACTGCGGGTGATAATTGAATTAATTTTACAGCATACCTCAAGCGAACATCGATGGTTTCAGGAAGCCCGGAAAGACCGTCATTCGCCGTACCGCGATTATTATATCTGGGCAGATGAACCCCCTGAAAATGACGATCCTCCCATGTTTCCCGGGGTAGAAAAGAGTGTCTGGAGCTGGGATGAGACTGCGCAGCAGTATTATCGACATATGTTTTATCATGATGAGCCGGACTTAAATCTGGCTTGTCCCGCCGTGATAAATGAAATTGAGCGGGTGATCCTGTACTGGCTCCGGCTGGGTGTTTCCGGATTCAGGCTTGATGCCGCTTCGCACCTGATAAAACAAGCCGGAAAAGGAGATGTCAAAAAAGGTCTCGGGTTACTGAATCATTTACGAAATTTTGTCGCCGTCCGGCACCCCGAAACTATTTTATTGGGCGAGGTTGATGTTCCGCCACAGTAATATAGCGATTATTTTGGCGATAATGATCGCCTGCATATGTTACTGAGTTTCTCACTAAACAAGGCTATGTTTCTTTCCTTCGCACATAAAGATGCCCGCCCCTTGGTTAAGGCGTTGGATGATATTCCCACCCCACCGGCAAGGGCCTGTCTGGCTAACTGGTTGCGTAACCATGATGAACTGGATCTGGCGGGATTAAGCCCGGCAGAACGACGTGATGTTATAAAAGAATTTGGTCCTGAACAGGATACGCATATCTATCAGCGCGGACTGAGACGACGCTTAGCTTCAATGTTTGAAAATGATACAGCAAAAATTGCTATGGCATATTCGGTGTTATTTTCATTACCGGGCACACCTATTATTCGCTATGGTGATGAAATTGGCATGAGCGAGAATCTGTCCCTGAACGAGCGGAATGCCGTAAGAACACCCATGCAGTGGGACACCACCCGGAATGCCGGTTTTTCTCAAGCTGAACGCGATAAACTGATCGCGCCAGTGATGGTAAGAGGACCCAACCGTTACCGGCTTGTGAACGTCAGTAAATCACAAATTCAAAACCATTCACTGCTGCATCTTGTCAGCAACATGGCCCGGACGCGGCTAGGGTGCAAAGAAATAGGGTCCGGTACTCATAAAATCATCGACATGAAAATGCCCTCCCTTTTTGCCATTCGTTATGACTATGACGGGGATGCTTTGCTGATGATTACCAATTTAAGCGATAAAAAAGTGCAGGTTGAGCTAAACGAGCCAGAAATTATGATGCTCACCGAACTGCTTGCCGATGAAGAATATGCTAAGTCAGGACTATTGAAAGCAACAGACAGGTTTCCGGTCAATGGCTACGGCTACCGCTGGTTTACGCTCAAATTCACTCGCGAATGAATGCAACGTATACAATACCGAATTACTTTTTCCTGCCGCTTTTTCGCCATAATAGGGCACAAAAAACGGCGCTAAACATTGTCAGCGCCACTTTACCCGTTCGCGCGGGATCGATGGCAATAACACTGTCCTTCGCTTCACCGCTGAACTTTCCCTTGCTTGTGTGATGACCATTAACGGGCGTATAGAGATTATCGTCTTCATTTATCGGGTGAGGTTCTGACTGCATTTGTCCTCCCCATGCTTTTTTGGACATCAGCTTATCCAGCCATCCCGGGAAAAACATATTGCCAAGAATGGACTGTACAGTGGATATCCCGACCCATAATTCCCTCGGGGCTAAAAGAGAGGCTTTATATATGGCCTCCGCTATCGCTTCCGGCTGGTAAACCGGGGCTACCGGACGGGTGGTCCGGGGCAGCTTGTTACGCGACCATTCAAACTGCGGCGTATTAACGGCGGGGAGATGCACCATCGTCAGCCGGATAGTTGATTTTGAGTGGATAAGCTCTGAACGCAGTGCATCAGTAAAACCACGTATAGCGGCTTTCGCACCACAATAGGCAGATTGCAGCGGAATAGATCGATATGCTAATGCTGAGCCAATTTGAATAATATGCCCCTTATTTTGGGCCGACATAATTTTTAATGCTTCCCGTGTACCATTAATTACACCGTGATAAGTGACATCTGTAACACGTTGATATTCTTGCTGACTCATTTCAGTGAAAGGGGAGATGACCGTACACATGGCGGCGTTTATCCAGACATGGACTGGCCCAAGGGTATTAACAATCTGAGTCGCGGCATCTTCCATCTGACCGGTGTCGGCAACATCTGCACTCATCCCAAGCGCGCGGACGCCTGTCGATTCTATTTCTTTGATTGTTGCTGTGAGACCTTGCTGGCTACGGGCAATAACAGCCACATCATAACCATGCTGTGCAAAGCATAATGCCGTGGCTCGCCCAACACCCGCGGTCCCCCCCGTAACCACGACTAAAGGCATAGAACACCTCCTATTATTTCATTTCTGACATTATCTATCGCTGTGGAATATTGAGGACCGATATTCATATATCCCTATAATCAGCGCCTGCGTATACAGGCGGCAGGCGCTGATTAGGATATTCAGGTCTTAGGCTTGATGATATCTGGCTTGGTGTTTTCAATAGGGCCGGTGGAACCAAGCTCAGCGCCCGTGACAGGGTTTATCGACGGGTCAGACTGGGTCCGTGCTTTCATCGCATCCAGCTGGGACTGCTGTGCTGCATCCAGGCTGACCGAGGCTTCACCCGTTCCGCCATCAACCGCAGGCTGAGGCTGGTCAACATACTCGAATGTCTTATCAGAATTCCAGCTACCACGGACAGTGCCACCTTCTGACATGTTGTAATAGACCTGAGAAAATTGTGGCAACGGCGGTAATTTGCCCGGCGGGAAATTATCCTGGATCGCGTATAACGCTTTTTCAAAGGACTGCTGATGCGCGACTTCACGGGTCATAAGAAAACTGAGCGCGTCTTTAATCCCCGGATCGTCTGTTACATTGATTAAGCGTTCATAAACGATTTTTGCGCGGGCTTCCGCCGCAATGTTTGAACGCAGATCCGCTGTAGGTTCGCCGATGGTGTCAATGTAAGCAGCACTCCACGGCACGCCGGCAGAGTTAACCAGTGCGGGACCGCCGCCATACAGCAGAGAGGTAATATGGCTATCATTCCCTCCACCGGTGAGAGAACGATAAAGGTCTGCCTCTTTTTCGGTCCCTTCAGCCAGCTCACCTTTTGCGCCTTTATTCAGCATACCGACAATAGTACCGATAATTTCCAGATGACTGAGCTCTTCGGTGGCAATGTCGAGTAAAAGATCTTTCCTGCCCGGATCGTCATCTCCAATCCCCTGCGTGAAGTAGCGGCAGGCTGCCGCCAGCTCTCCCTGAGGACCGCCAAATTGCTCGAGTAATAAATTTGCCAGGCCGGGATTCGGCCCTGCGACACGAACCGTATATTGCAACTGCTTGATATGTTTAAACATGAAGTTTCCTCATTCAAATCGATGAAATATGGGTTGAGCAAATTAAGCCTAGAAAAGGAAAGGGAGATTAACCATAAATAAGGGAAGGATATGAGCATCTGATAACACGTTTAGGATTTTTCTGCATAGAGCAGTTAAAGAGGAAAACTGATCGCCTCAATAACCCTTTCTTTGAAGAGCTTCCCCTGGTGTTATCAGCCACAGAATGTTAATTACACGTATTAAAAGGTGGGAATTAATTTTCAGATCGACTGTTTCAGGATTTCAGCAATATGCCACACATCCAGATTCCCCTGCGCTGCAGCGACAGTCAACTCTTCATGGTCTGGAGAAAACCGAAGAGAAATCCCGTTACGGCGCAGGAACAAAACTGTTGATGCAAATGCCGTTCTTTTATTTGCGTCATTGAAACAATGTCCCCGCGCTATGGCCAGAAGGTATGCAGCAGCCAGAACGTATATATCATTCTCGCCTTCATAAATGTGGCGGTTTAAAATTCGGGTTGCCATACTGTCTATCCGGCCAGGATCGGCATAGCCTGCAAGACCTCCGTAAGCTGCAATCATACGTTCGTGAATACTGATGATGTCTTTACTGGAAAGAAAATAAATCATCGGTTTTTGAGTGCTTCAAGCGTTTGGCCATGTTCAGTAAACAACCAGTCAAAATCCGATTCCGCCTGTATTTTTTGCATTTTTTCATATTGCTCAGCATCAATGACAATGACAGGTTTTGCGGACCGGCGTGTGATCATGATAGGTTCACCGCCGGACACGCCATCAAGGACCGCTGCCAGTTCATTTCGGGCCGTTGTAAAATTTATCGCTTGCATCGTTATCACCTCAATGAAATGTACACCCCAGTTGTACAACTCAATGTACACTTAAAAATGGTATTTTTCAACGCCGCACTCATGACTATTCACACACATGATTATGAATAAGTAAGGATCACTATGTTCAGTAAAGCACAGCGGGTTGCCTTTCCTGCCCTGGTTATCTCGGTATTTTTGCTTACCGGCTGTCCTCCCGCTGCTGAATTCACTCAATGGGAACGTCCTTCTACGACGGAAGAGGGGGTAAAAGCCGCGATGACACAATGTGGTGATCCGGTTGGCTATACACTGAATAACCTGCCCAGAAATGAGCAGGCACTGCAATTCCTTTGTATGCAGCGTTTGGGTTTTACACGTAAGGACGGGTTTGATTTTTGTGAGGTGATGGGAAAACTTCCCGCCTGCGTTGAAAAAAAACAGGGACATCCGCTCAGTCAGTCCCAGCTCGAAGCGCTGCCGTTTGAAGCTGATGAAGGATTCTATCCGATTAAACCGGATTCCAGCCGGTATGAGGATATGCAAGTCACCTGGCGTAAGGTGGGCGCGCCAGGGGGAGGGTTGTCGACGCAAGTTGCCAATGATCGGGAGGCGCTGCCGGTGATGTACGCCTGCGGTTATCCAAAACCGCTCGGGTCCAATCTGGCGGTTGCCAGCATTGGACGTACAGCAAAAGCCCAACGCTGCATGATTGATCATGGCTTTGAACCGAAGAACAAAATGATGCTGGTTTGCCGGCCTTACCCGCAGGTGACGGGATGTGAAAATTTATTGAAATATTCATCCGCATTAAATGAAGTCTCTCCGCGCGCATAGTAACTATCTGCAGTAAGCAGTGTGAACCTGCGCCTCCATCGCTATGATTCGATGCTTCACTCAGAATGCTGTTTCCAGTGAGTCTGTGACACAATAATCATCATCTACCAATGGCAAATACCGCCATTTATCGAACGCGGTACAGGGATGTGAAATACCACAGCCCACCCAATCACCAGGCTTTAATGTATCCTCATCCGGCAGCAACAAATATGCATGTTGATCGTTCACCTCGCGGATACGCATGCCAGAAGCCGCACGAGGGGCGCTGCCATCAACATTGCGCACCCACAGCGGATTCGGCAGGTCCTGGTCAAAGGGCACATCACGGCGTCCAAAATCAACAAACGCCAGCCCTGGCTCTGGGCGAGATAACACCCGCCCCCAGATTTCCAGCGCTGCCTCAAAATGATACCGGGCATCAGGTTGGGAAAACGGGGCGATGCGGGCATATAACCCGTTATCGTGTGCCATATAGGCACCCGATCGGATCAGCGGTGTGATCGGTAGCGACAGCCGGGCTTCGTTAAAACAGGTACTGACCACATCAAACCAGGCACCGCCACCGGCGCTGAGAATAATGGTGTCGCTGCTGAACAGCTGCTTCTCGGCCAGCAGCGCAGCGGTGGCGATCAGCATCTGACAATAATCTTGCACCCTGGCGATACCGGTGGCGTCACGCTCCGCCCCCAGCGCACCTTCATAACCCGCTACGCCGACCAGTTGCAGGGCAGGGCAGGCAGCGATCGCGGTCGCGATCTCCAGCGCTTCGCGCTGGGTACGGCAGCCGGTACGTCCGCCACTGACGGACATCTCCAGCAGTACCGCAATGCGGCTGTCGCTGAGATGTTGCTCCAGCAAACGAACTCCTTGCATTGAATCGACGTAGCAAAGAAAGCCATGGTCGGGATGCTGCTTTTGCCATTCGCCTATCCAGTGAATACCGGCGGGGTCGACCAGCTGATTAGCGAGAAATACGTTGCGAATACCAAACTGGCGCAGCGCCCGTACCTGCGCCGGGGTGGCAGCGCTCAATCCCCAGGCACCGCCTTCAGTGACGGCACGACGCAGGATCGCCGGAGACATAGACGTCTTAGCGTGTGCCGCCAGCATCACGCCCTGTTCATGACAAAAATCTGCCAGCTGACGCAGATTATTTTCCAGCGCCGATTGCTTCATCAGCATCAGCGGGGAAAACACCATGTTGCTGGCAAATATCGGCGTGCCAGCCGGTAACGGCGCATCGCCGCGGCCTGCAACAGATTTAAAGCGTGGCGCGGGTTGGATCGCATCCAGCAGACCATCTGCCATCAGCGGTAAATGAATTGACATAGCGCCTCCAATTAATGCTCAAGCACTCGTGACAAAAATTGCTGAGTGCGGGGATTCTGTGGATGAACGAAAATCTGCTCAGGCGATCCCTGTTCAGCAATTACACCCTGATCCATAAACACCACGCGGTCAGCGGTTTTGCGCGCAAAACCCATCTCGTGCGTGACCACGACCATCGTCATACCTTCACGCGCCAGGCTGCGCATCACCTCCATCACTTCGCCGACCAGTTCGGGATCGAGCGCCGAAGTTGCTTCATCAAAAAACATAATTTTAGGTTCAACCGCCAGCGCCCTGGCAATGGCTACGCGTTGTTGTTGTCCACCTGACAGCTGCGCTGGATAATAGTGTGCGCGCTCAGCCAGACCGACGCGGGTCAGGGCTGCCATGCCGCGTTTATTCGCTTCGGCTTCAGACAGTTTCTGCGCTTTAATCAGCGCCAGTGTCACGTTACCGAGTGCGGTTTTGTGGGGAAACAGGTTGAACTGCTGGAACACCATCCCGACATGACCACAAATTTCCCGGTTGCGTTTATTGTCGTGCAGCGGCACATCGTTGACCCAGATTTTCCCCTCATCGGCTGTTTCCAGTCCGCTCATAATGCGCAGTACGGTACTTTTTCCTGAACCCGATGCGCCAATCAGCACCAGCACTTCGCCGGGCGAAACATCAAGGCTGATCTCTTTCAGTACCTGAGTGGTACCAAACGATTTAGTAATACGGCTCAGCGTAATGGCGGATTTGCTCATGATAACTGACTCCTGGTTTGATGATGTTGAACCCAACGGGAAAGCGGAAAACACACAACGAAGTACAGCACGGCCACCAGACCGTAGATCACCACCGGCTGGCCAATGCGATCGACAATGGCCTGCCCCTGATGCATTAGCTCAGACATGCCGATCATGCTGACGATCGACGTATCCTTAATCAGAGAAAGATACTGGCCCACCAGCGGCGGCAGCACAATGCCGCGTGTCTGTGGCAGGATCACGCTAAAAAAGGTCTGGTATTTAGACAGGCCGAGGATCCACGAGACTTCCCATTGTCCTTTCGGCACCGCTTCGATCCCGGCACGAAACACTTCAGCGATATACGCGCCCTGATAAATGCTCAGACCCAGTATCCCGGCAGCAAACAGGTTGATTTCATAGCCGAAATACGCCACCCCGAAGTAGATAAACATCAGGGTGATCAATACCGGGGTTCCGCGAAAAAGCTCGGTATATAACACGGCAACTTGTTGTGCGACTGGCAAACGGCTGGTTCGCAGCACGGCGGTGAGCAGACCGAGTAGGGTACTGCCGATAATCGCCGCCACCGACAGAAGCAGGGTGACACCCAGCCCCTTCAGCAACAGCGGTAACGAGCTGGTGATCAGGTCGTTCATAGCGCGTTCTCCCGCTTCAGTGGGTTAGTCAGCCATTTTCTTGCCCACCAGGCGGGCTTTTTTACCCGGGTCACCAGCGGCGGATGAAACATCCGTCGTCCTGCCAGGTTACCGAGCCAGGCAAACAGGTTGCTGAGCAGCAAATACACCACCGTCACCACGCTGAAAGTCTGGATATAGAGCAGGGTACGGGCGTTGATCACCGTTGCCGTGCCGGTCAGTTCGGGTAAGGCAATCGCCGACAGCAGCGAAGTACCCAGTAGCAACTGGATCAGATTATTGATAATGGCTGGCCACACCGCGCGTGCGGCCTGGGGTAACACTACGCTGAGAAACAACTGACGGCGCGGAATACCGAGGATCCACGCGGCTTCCAGCTGTCCTTTCGGCACGGACTGAATCCCGGCACGAAAGATCTCCGACAAATAAGCACCGACGTTAATGCCCAGTGCCAGCACGCCAGCAGTAAAGGCGCTCATGGTGACGCCGAGCGAGGGCAGACCGAAAAAGATAATGAAAATTTGCAGCAACACCGGCGTATTACGGATGAATTCGACGTAGCAGTGACTCAGCCAGCGTAGCGGAGCTAACGCGGAAGCTTTCGCCAGTGCTGCCAGCAACCCGAGTGCGACGGCCAGCATGAAAGCGAGAAGAGTGACCTGTAGCGTGAGCCAGGCGGCGGTCAGGAAAGTCTCGCCATAACTCCACAGGGTTAGCCATTGATAACTCATGAATGGACTCCTTCCTGCGGCATAGCAAAAGCTGCCACGCCGCAGGTGATCAGAATTGCGGGTTCAGTGGATAACGCGGTTTATCGCCAAACCATTTTTGATACAATCTGGCATTCTCACCGGAAGCGTTGATCTCAAACAGGAACTCATTCAGGTAGTTCAGCCACGCCTGGTCTCCTTGTTTCACGCCAAAAGCGTTGTACTCCAGCGGCACCAGCGCTTCGTTGGTGACGGCGAGCGTCGGATCAAGCTTGGCCTGATAAGCGAGGAAGTTGTTATCCTCGATCATCGCATCAGCCTGACCCTGTTTCACGGCAAGGATCGCTGCCTGAGAGGAATCGTATTCCTGAATTTTCACGTCGATACCCATGCTGCGTACTTCGTCACCATTGGTTGACCCTTTCACCGTCGCGATGGTTTTTCCGGCCATGTCATGCGCCGATTTGATACCGCTCTCTTTACGGACCAGCATCGCTTCGCTTGCCACCACATACGGATTGGTGAAGCCGATCTCTTTGGCGCGTTCCAGATTACGTGTGAAGTTACAGAACACCACGTCCACTTTGTTGGTTTGCAGGTTAGGGATGCGGTTGGCGCTGGTGGTGTTCACCATCTCCAGTTTCACACCCATCTCTTTCGCCAGCGCTTTCGCCAAATCGACGTCATAACCATCAGGATTGCCGTCTTTATCGTAAAAGCCGAAAGGAGCGAAACTCAGGCAATCACCCACGCGCAGCGTGCCACGTTGCAATACGGTTTGCAGCGCCGATTGAGGTGCCGCACCCGCCTCTTTTTTTTCTTCCGTGGGAGTACAACCGGCAACGGCCAGCATGACCAGCGTTCCGGCGATGATTTTTAACGAAATTGCATTCATTATTTTTCTCGCTTATTAAATGGAGACAACATGAAAAACATGAGTTATTAACGGACTGCCGTGGTGTTGGCGAATAAATAAAAATCTCAGGTGGTTATCAGATTAATAATATTATTTTCTATCAGCACGAAAGCATTTCATATCCACTTCCACTTTGCAGTCGACGACTAAATCCTGCACGCTACAAATACGTGCCGGTGGATTTCCGGTAAATATATCGCTGAAAACTTTATTAAATGAACTGAAGTAACGTGCGTCAGTTAATACCGCTGTAACGTGAACCACATCCTCCACTGTATAACCCGCCTCACGCATAATGGACAGGCAGTTATCAAATGCCAACCGGGTCTGTTCGATGATGCCGCCTTCCACCACTTCGCCCTCGCGCATTGGTGTCTGACCCGAGATATATAGCCAGCCATCGGCCTCTACTGCTCGTGCGAACGGCAGTTTTTGCCCACCGGTACCGGTGCCGCCTTCAATACCATAACGTTTGATCGTCATGCAACACTGCTCCTTTTTGTTCTGAGAATGCCCATTTGTACGGCATGGCAGTAGTCTGGTATACCGGACTGTTATCTGCAATATCGGATTGCCCAAGATTTGCACAGGTTTTTTATTTTTGCAATATGTCGTGAGGAATTTAATTTTTGTGATGCCGTCGCGATCGCAAAATAAAAATGAAAGAAGCAAGTTTCCGAATGGAAATGTTATCCCTCTCGTAATTTAAAAAAATAATCTGCACGTTATGCGCAAAAATGAGGCCCCAAAATAGAACAAGGAAATATAAACTCAGCCAATAAAATTTTAATTAACGGGGATGGGTTAACGACGACTCTCGGTGTATGATGCTTTTCTTTTTTACTGTCTGGCGTGATCGCCTGACTGCATCAGGAGAATTTGCTTATGCCGGACGAGAAACTATCGCGTGCGCGCGGCGTTGACCGTGTTATCGACATTTTTCGCCAGTTGCATATCGCTCGTCAGCCCATGGCGATCCGAGATTTGATCGACGCCACCGGTGCGCCGCGTTCCAGCGTATATGAACTTGTCAGTCTGCTGAGTGAGGCTGGGCTGATTGAACTGGATGCCGACGGCGCGGTGTTCTTTGGTCGTGAAATGCACTACTACGGTGCAGATTACATGGCGCATAACGATCTCATCCGCCGTGCACATCAGTTAATGGTTGAGATAGTGGCCCGTCTTGGTGAGACGGTGCAGCTATGTATGTTGGAAGGGGATAAGTACACCGTAGTTCTGTCAGAAAGTAGTGCCCACCCCTTCAAAATCACTTCTGATATCGGGGTGCGGGTACCGATTACCTGGACGGCCACCGGCCGTCTGCTGCTCAGTAATTGGTCAGACAGTGCCATTCTCGATCTCATCCCTGAAGAAGATTATCGCCTGGCAAACGGGCAGGTCCTCGACAAGCAGGCGTTCCTCGAAGATATCCATCGTGCCGGACAACTGGGATATTGCCTGACCGAAGGTTTGTCAGAGAGTTTTACCTGCTGTATGGCAGCACCGATTCGTTCGCGTAGCGGGCAGGCGATAGCCGCTATCTGCTTTATGGTGAGCCGCGATACGCCTGAGGAGCGCCGTCAGATGTTACTGAGAGAGTTGATCGTTTTCGGGCAAAAATTGTCTGATTTCACCTGAGTCCGACACATTTTCTTAGTCAGGTGATAACTTTCAGTTCCGTGTCATGATACGTTTTTTATAAAACAGTCATTATCAGCCATGACCCTACCCTAAAATCCTGCTCCGTTGGCGTCAGATTTGGCACGTTAGCCCTTCATTGCAGCATAGCGTTTTCGGTATTCCCCTGGGGGAATACCATTATGTTTGCGAAACACCCGTGTAAAATAGACCGGATCGCTATAGCCCACCGACGCTGCCACCTTGCTCAGCGGCAATGCCGTGGTCTGCATCAGCCATTTTGCCCGATTAATGCGCTGCATCTCGCGCCAGGCGTAAATAGTCTGCCCCAGATTGTTTTTAAACAGGTGCGCCAGCCGCGAGGGCGACAGAAAAACCATCGCGGCCAGCCTTTCAATTCTCATCTCCTGGGCGATATGTTCGTTCAGGTAATCGCAGACTGCGTTGATACGTGGGTCATGGGCATGACGGTTACTGATCGGCTGCAACTGAAAGCAGTTTATAATTAGCCGCTCCAGTGCATTCATCGCCAGCGCTTCGGAGAAAGGTACTGAGTCGTTATAGTGGCGGATTACTTCGTAAAACAGATCGCGCAGCACCAGTTGTTGCTGCGGGTCGTTGACCATCGTTTTGCCAATGCCATGAGTGGTGTGATCCCACTTCAGCCAGTCGACCCAATAGGGCCGCGGGATAAAGTAAATCCACAGATGATCCCAGAACTCACTATGCTCATCACGCCCGTAGTGGTGGGATACGCCGGGCGGGAACAACAGCAGTTCATTTTCGCGAAACAGCAGTGCCCCGTCCCCTGCTTTGGCCCGCGCCTGGCCGCGCAGGGTCAGGTTGATGATGTAGCCCTTCATCCCCTGAGGGCGGTTAATATAGTAGTCGAGCTTCGATCCACGGCTGATGGGGGTAAAACCGGCAACTACCCAGGCGTTAAAGGTGAAGGTTTTTATCAATGGCGAGAAGTTCAAAAGCTCATTGATATCCAGTTCCATATCTTCTCCGCCGGTAGTCATGTGCCGTTAACTTTCGATGATACTAAAGTCCCAGCCTTTGAGACGCAATGGCTCACCGCAGGCCACTGTTTTACCGCTCAGCAGTTCAGTGCCTGCCGTTTCCGCGATCGCTTCCTGATTATCAGCGCTGTAGTTAAACAGGAAGTGGATATACTTACCGTCGCGGTTACGCATCGTTCTGGCGACCAGCGGATAACGATGGATGGAGGTGCGTGAACGTAAGCTCAGCCCATCGGTCAGCGTGTCAAAAAGCTGCTGAATCAGCGATTTGTGTGGCAGGAAGCCAACATATAGCGCCCGTCCTTTACCGTAATCAGCCTCAGTGGCCGCCGCGTATTCTCCCCAGGCCGGATGCTGGTAGCGCAGCAGCGTGCGGGTGCCCGGCGCAGGGGTCAGCAGTTCCATCCACAGTTCGACATTATTATGTGCACGGCAGTCGATCGCTGGCGTACAGGCAGCAACAGTTACGTCCTCAGGTAGCGTGAACTGGCTATAGGTTACGCCGCAGGCCTGACACAGGATGCCCGGCTGGGCACTGCTGCGCACCTTCACGTTCTCGTCGCTAAAACCAGACTTAAAGCCAATCAGCGCTCGCCCTCCTTGCTCAATATAGTGGTTTATGCGCGCCAGCAGACCGTCATCAGCGGCGTAGAGACCAGGAACAATAAGCGTTTTATAGCGCGAGGTTTCATCAGTTACGTCATTAATGATATCCAGCGCGATATTATGATCATAGAGCGCGTCGTGGAAGCGACGGAAAATATCGTTGTAGACGTTGCCCTGAGCATTACCGGGACGAAACTGGTTAAGCGCATCCATCGCTTCGTTGCTGATCAACAGTGCGACATCATTCTCCGCGCGCAGCCCGGCAAGCTTAGGGGAGAGGCGGGCGAAATCGGCGCCGATAGTCGTCGCTTCTTGCCAGGTGGCGTTGCGCGAAAAGTCGTGGCTCAGCAAACCCTTCCAGTAGGTTTCAAAAGCGTTGTGAATGGAATGCCAGTGCCAGTAGGAAACCATCGCCGCGCCGGCGGCCACGTGGCTGAAGGCCTGCAGCCGCAACTGGCCGGGGAACGGCGTCCACTGGGCGAACCCCTGCGCCTGCGTTTCAAGAACGAAATAGTTATTTCCCCCCTTGAGTGCGCGGGTGATAGCACCGCCAAAGGCGATTTCCCGCCCGGTCAGGTGCTTCTGGCTGGGGTGATAGATATCAACCCCGGCGATATCCAGTGCCTTAGCGGCGGCAAAATGGTCAACCCGCGGCTGCACGCCAAACGAATAGCCGCGCCACTCAAAGTCAAAATTATGGGTCACGAACTGATGAGGGAGCGAGTACTCCCGCACGATCTCCGCCTGCCAGGCCAGATATTCCGTCACCTGCTGGCGCTGATAGCATGAGAAGGCGCAGGCGAGGCTGGCATTAATGGTGTTCTCAACGGGCGGGAAATCATCCCAGGAATCGATGCGGTTACTCCAGTAATCGAGGCCGAAGTCGTGATTTAGCGTGTCGAGGCTGGTGTGTTTTTCGCGCAGACTGCGTACAAATCCCGTCTGCATATAATGTCCGACGTTGTCGTAGTGCTTTGTTTCGTTATCCAGTTGCCAGCCAACAATCGCCGGGTGGTGGTGCACGTGCGCCAGCAGGGTGCGGATAATCTTTTCCGCATAGCGGCGAAAATTAGGATTAACGATATCCATAATCTGCCGTGGGCCGTACTTCTGCTGCCCCCCGGCGGTGGTAACGAGAATATCAGGGTATTTAGCGACCAGCCAGGCCGGTACCGCATAGGTGGGAGTGCCGATGATCACCGCGATACCCGCTTCGTGCATCGCGTTAAGCACACGATCGATGTGGTAAAAATTATATTCACCTTCCTGCGGCTCCAGCGTGCTCCAGGTGGATTCTGCAATACGTACGACATTGATGTTCGTTTCGCGCATCAGTGCGATATCTTTCGCCAGTCGGTCCTCCGGCATATATTCGTCGTAATAAGCGACACCGTAATATAAATCAGACATAGAGTTTACCTCATGAAGTTAGTGTGCGGCTGCGGACTGCGGGGCGAAAAATCGCGCTTTATCCAGCGTGATAAAGGAGAGCAGAGTGAAGCACAGGGCTATGCTGCCAAGCACCACGTAGCTGCTGGTGAAACCCAGGCTCTGGTACATATGGCCAATGCCGGTAGAGAGGAAAATCGAGCTGAAGCTTTTGGCGAACTGAAAGCCAATCAGATAGACGGTGGCGGAAAGCATAGGGTTAAAGTTAGCGGCGATATATTTCAGCGCAGCAACCAGCAGCACTGAACTTTCAAAGCCGTGCAGCAGTTTAATCAGGCTGATGGAGACCGGGCCGATCGCCCAGGCAGAACCGATAATGCGCAGACTCATAATTATGCCACAGTACAGCAGGGCGTTTTTAGGGCCGATTTTATTGACGAACCAGGGCGCGAAGAACATCACTACCGCATCAAGGACAATTTGCCCGGTCGTCAGGTAACCAAAGACTTCCGCACCGCGCGCCTTGCTTTCAAAGAAGTGGCTGTAATAGATAGCGAACTGCTGGTCGTAAGTTTCATAGACCGCACCGACGCCAATCATGTAGGCAGCGAAGAACCAGAATTTCTTCATCTTTAGCAGAGCGGTGGCGTCATCAAAAGTCACGGGAGAGCCTTTGCTCTGCGGTTGTGCTCCTGCATGGGTGGTGTCGACCCGGGTTTTCCAGACGACAAACAGCAGGCAGACCCCGGCAGCGCTGGCCAGCCAGAAAATCATGTTCTGATCGACGCCGTAGAGCTTGCCGGCGGCAAACGTACCTATGGCAGCACCAATCCCGCCGAACATACGCGCCCGACCAAATTCAAATCCGGAGGCGCGGCTGACCTTATCAATATAGGCTTCGCAGATGCCACAGCCAGCGCCATAGGCCATGCCTATATAAACCCCTCCAGCCAGTGCGCCGAGAATCACGTTGTACTTCAGCAGTGGGGCGAAGACATAAATCCAGTAGGGAGCAAACAGTGTAATAATGATGGCCAGCATCCACATCAGGTGTTTGCGGTAGACCAGTTTGTCGGAGATAAAGCCAAAAAGTGGTTGCACACAAACCGCGATGATAGCGGTAAATGAGTAAACCAGACCGACATCGGTATAGCTGATGCCGATGGTTTCCGTCAGCCAAAGTGACAGATAGGGATAACAGCAGCCCCAACCGATGAAGAAGAACAGGAAGAACAGGCAGCTAATTGAATAATTTTTTTTCATGATACCCTCGTTTCCTCACACACGAATCTTGATGTAGAGACGCGAGCAACGTTACCGTTTTGCGCGACGGGGAGTCATAAACGTTTCGCTACCGACCAGTAATAACCTGCTACAGCGAGACGCGCGTGAGCGGCTTCACATTATGGGGGGACGAGAGATCCCAGTCACAGTATTCGGCGGAAGGGAGGTCAGGGGGTGTGAGCCTGTTTATTTTCCCGGGAAATAGACGTCGCTGACGTAACGGGAAGCGCTACGGGTAGAAGTAAAAACGAGGGCAGCGTTATAAAAGAGAAACGAACAATAACGCTGACCGCGAATATGCCTGATATTTTACAAGCCGGGTGCAATGAAGAGATAAATCATTTTGACTTTACTGCATGCATCTTACGCCTCGCCGATAACAGGTAACCAGCACCGGCACAAACAGCAAGAAACCAGGGAATAAATTCCACCAGCTTTGCATCACCGCCACCTGTGAGTAGCTGCAGGTTGTTGATCGCCATGATAATGGTAACCGACATGGTGATAAGTGCGCCCATTGGTGCCCACAGCACTTGCCACGCGCTGTGATTGTGTTTGCCAACACGCCGGAAAAACCGGATAACGGCAGCAGAGACCCCTACCTGAAGTATCAGGATCGACAAGGTCGCAATCGCGGAGCCGAAGGCGAAAATCTGGACTAACGGATCCATATTGGTGCCGCCCATTCCCATCAGCAGCAATAGTAGAATCACACTGTGGGCATGGCTGGCCTTGTGCGGCGTTCCGTTGGCCGGGTGAGTTTGGCACAGTTCTTTCCAGATCAGGCCATCACGGCTGATGCTGAAGATATAACGCGAAATGTTGTTATGAAATGCCAGTGCAGCAGCAAACAGACTGGTGATCAGCAGCACGGACATGGTTTCAACGGCCCACTGACCGACATATTCGCGGGTAATATCAAAAATGAAGTTTCCAGGGTCTTTACGGGCAATCTCCACAATCTGATCAAAACTATAGGCTTGCACCAGCGACCAACTGGTAAAGCCAAAGAAAACGGTAATTATCAGCAGTGCGCAGAGGGTGGCGCGCGGCACGGTTTTATGCGGATCGCAACACTCTTCGGCATAAATCGCCGTTGACTCAAAGCCGATAAATGAAGCGATACAAAAAATAAACGCAATACCGAGATTGCCGTGACTAAACACGGCCGGATCAAATGAACTGAAGTTCAGTGGCCCCGGCTTTTTTATCAGCAAACTGACGTCCGTCAACAGCACAATTGCCACTTCCGCGATCATCAGCACTCCCAACAGTTTCCCCCCGACTTCTACCCGTTTAATACCGAAAATCCAGGCAATAATGGTAAACAGCATACTGAGTGCCCACCAGGGAATATGTAGCGCAAGATGCTGTGCAAGGAACTCTTGGCTAAAGAAGCCGAGCATGGAAATTATGGCTATCTGAATAGAGAGGTAGGCAATCAAGGCCAGTACTGACGCGGAGGCCCCCCAGTTTTCTCCCAGGCCTTTTGATATATAGGTATAGAAAGCTCCTGCGTCATTTACATAGCGGCTCATCGCTATGTAGCCCACAGAAAAGAGCATCAGAATAATGCAGGCCATAATATAAACGGCCGGAACACCGCCGCCATTCCCCGTAAAAATTGCCACAGGCAACCCACCAATAACCCCTGTCAGGGGGGAGGCAGCGGCAACGACAAAGAAGACCAGAGAAAATAAACCCAGGGAGTTTTTTCTTAACCCATTAATGTTACTCATCGCCAGCGCCCTATTTGTAAGTGGATATAGGACAGCATCATTTCCCAGCGGCGCCAGCGTGGGATAGAACAAATCGGACAGTCATATAGTGCAACATATGCACTTTTTTAGTGCCACCTTCTGTTAACTTGAAAATAACCTAATGGTAACTAATGCGCTCGGCATGGGCGGCAAGAAGTATACGGCGCTGGAAATCAAGCGGGGTGGTACTGATCAGTTTTTTGAATTCGCGCAGGAAATGTGACTGATCACTGAAACCCAAATTCAGTGCCAGTTCGGAAAACGAGACGCTGGCACCCTGATGTAAGCTGTTCAGGGCAGACTGGCAGCGCATGATGCGGCCAAATGCCTTCGGAGACATACCGGTATCCTGGCGAAACTGTCTCTGGATGGTACGACAGGTATAGCCAGTTAATGCCTCCAGTTGCCCGACACGGAAATTGCCTTTCTGTTGCAGGATTGTGCGAATAATTGAAGCCGTCACCGTTGACGTTTTGCGTGCCAGTCGCGGCGTAAAATAGTTATTAAACAAGGTGATTTGCTGTGCAAATAACTCAGTGCGCAGGATTTGCTCGCAGGCCTGACGTGCGTCCGGAACCACGTCCAGAAAATTAAACTCGCGGTCGGTCAGATCTTCTGCCATCACATCGAGAAAATCCGGAATGACACCAGGGGCAAAGCGCACACCGAAATAGCGGTGGTTTGGGATTAACCTTGCGCTGCGCGCTTCAAGAGTGGTTCCGCATACCCGCGCCATGGGATGAATGGTATCGCAGTCAAAGACAATATCTACGCAACCATCCGGTACCGCGAGGGTCAGAGGGGCAGACGGAGATACCTCGAAACTGTAAAAATGGGAAATGGCCGAATTCTCAGCGTTCATCAGCGAATATTGTCTCGCTGCACTGAGCACAAACCACGGCTGTTCCGGATTGATAATGTTTGTACAGGACATAAGCCCCCCGCCATAACAAAGAACATTTCCTGTCTCTGCAATTCGGATGCCATATCCGGCGATCTCTTTTTCACAATGTCGCAAATATTCAATACAGCCGTTTTCCTATCCCGTAATTTTCATCGTGTCGCGAAACGATTAACAAAAATGTAACCCACCCATTAACGGAGTAACTGGCATGTCTGACGCCGCTAAAATTGATTTTATCTATCTTTCCGAGCAGGACATGATCCGTGCTGGTGTAACTGATATGACTGCCTGTGTTGACACGATGGAAAAGATGTTTGCTCTGCTATACCAGGGAGATTATCGCATGGCCGGAGCGAACAACGATTCACATGGGGCAATGGTGACTTTCCCGAACGACTCACCGTTTCCCAATATGCCTAAACCGACAGCTGATCGTCGCTTTATGGCGATGCCCGCCTATCTCGGCGGCGATTTCTGCACTGCAGGTATGAAATGGTATGGCTCTAATATCGCCAACCGGCAGAAGGGATTACCACGATCCATTCTGATGTTTACGCTAAACGATGCGGATACTGGGGCACCACTGGCGTATATGTCGGCAAATTTGTTGTCAGCCTACCGCACGGGGGCTGTACCCGGTGTCGGCGCCCGCCATTTAGCACGTCGCGATGCACAGGTGATCGGGTTGCTGGGGCCCGGCGTTATGGGGAAAACTACTGTGGCGGCGTTTATGGCTGTCTGCCCGCAGATAAACACCATCAAGGTGAAAGGCCGTGGTCAGAAGAATCTCGACAGCTTTATCGTTTGGGCCAGAAATACCTTTCCTCAGATCACCAACATCCAGGTCGTCGATAGCCTTGAACAGGTGGTGCGTGATTCGGATATCGTCACCTATTGCAGCTCCGGGGAAGTCGGCGATCCGGCAACTTATCCGTTGGTAAAACGCGAATGGGTCAAGCCTGGTGCTTTTCTCGCCATGCCGGCGCTGTGTAACCTTGACGAAGGCATGGAGCAACCCGATGTGCGTAAAGTGCTCGACAATACCGGGCTTTATCACGCCTGGTATGAAGAGGTCCCGAAACCTGCCCATCACACCATCCCCGTAATAGGCGTGCGGTTTATGGACATGCTGGCGGCCGGGAAATTGTCCGCTGACCAGTTGGAAGACATCGGCAAGATTGTTGCCGGAGATGCGCCGGGGCGCCAAAGCGATGACGAAATCATCATCATGTCAGTCGGCGGTATGCCGGTTGAGGATGTGGCCTGGGGTACTGTTGTCTATCGCAATGCGCTTGAAAAAGGGATCGGCCTCAAACTCAACCTGTGGAATGCGCCTGTACTCTTCTGAGTACCGGACAAGTCACGTCTTCACCTCCAATAATCTGATCTTACAGGTACAAAATGACCCAAATTACTAAAGTAAAAACCGGCTCAAAATTTGAAGAACGGGGGAGTTATTCCCGCATTGTTGCTGTCGATAACTGGATTTTTGTCTCCAATACGGCCGGCCGGGATCCGCGTAGCAACGAAATTCCTGACGACGTGACTGAACAAACACTCCAGGTTTTTGCAAATATTGAGATGGCTCTGGCAGCGGTCGGTGCCACGCTTTCCGATGTGGTTTTTTCCCGGGTATATATTCAGGATCCGAAGGATGTCGCTAGCGTGATGGAGATTATTGGTGCGAAGTTTCGTGGCATCAATCCGGCGACCACGGTGACCTGTCCACCGTTGGGATCGACCGTTTATAAAGTTGAGTTAGAAGTTACCGCCTGGCGCGGGGCTGGAAAAGCGGAAGTGGAAGAAATCACCGTCGGGTCTTAGTGCCGGGTTCTTTTACTGAATTTTTGCATATTAAACCACTTAAGAAGGTTGCTATGGCTCCGGCAATAACTCCTGTTCAGACTTCCGCCACTTTCCCTGCCGCAACGACTGTGGTGGTGATCGGGGGAGGCATCGTTGGCCTGACTGCTGCACTGGCGCTGGCTGAACGTAAAATCCCTGTAGTTTTATTGGAAAAAGGCGCTATTGCAGGAGAGCAATCATCCCGTAATCTCGGATGGGTACGTAAGACCAGCCGTCTTGCCGAAGATATTCCGTTAGCGCTGGCATCGGATCGGCTCTGGGCGATGATGCCGCATCGGCTGGGAAGTGATGTGGGTTACCGCCAGGCGGGGATAATGTTTGTTGCCCGCACGCAGGCGCAGATGGCTTTGTATGAAGGTTGGCTCAAATCGGTTGCGCACCTGTCACTTGACTCGCGTTTGCTTAGCCGGCACGAAATTGCTGCAATGGTCCCCGGGGGCAGAGGGCAATGGGCTGGGGGGATCTATACGCCTTCCGACGGACGTGCCGAACCGACACTGGCTGCCAGCGCGATAGCAAAAGCTGCGATCGCCAGAGGAACCTTTATTGTGGAAAATTGCGCAGTGCGCAGCCTGACACTTTCTGCCGGGAAAGTCAGTGGTGTGGTCACGGAACGAGGCGAAATTCGTTGCGATCAGGTGCTGCTCGCCGGCGGGCTCTGGTCGAGGCGTTTTTTGGGCAATCATGGCGTATCCTTGCCGACCTTACCATTAATCTGCTCGGTATTGCGCACTCGTCCGATGGCTGGCCCGACAGAAATAGCAGTTGGCGCACCGGATTTTTCTTTCCGAAAGCATCAGGATGGCGGGTTCATTATTACCCAGCGCGGCGCGCTGGACGCCTCACTGGTACCGGACCATCTATTGCTCGGATTACGCTATTTGCCCCAGCTGCGTGCACAGCGCGACAATTTACGCATTTCGCTGGGTAAGAATTTTTTGCATGACCTGACGCTGGCACGTCATTGGAGGGCAAAAAGTATCACGCCGTTTGAGAAGGTGCGGATGATGGATCCCCCTGCCAACCGGGCACTTAATCAGGAAGCAATGGATAATTTAATGGCAGCCTGGCCCGCATTCGCCAAAGCGGAGATTGCCGATACATGGGCTGGAACGATTGATGTTACACCAGACTCCAACCCGGTTATCGGACCTGTAAACCGAATACCCGGTCTGACGGTTGCAACGGGTTTCTCCGGTCATGGTTTTGGTACTTCGCCAGCAGCCGGACAACTGGCGGCCGATCTTGTTTCCGGCTGTCAGCCAATTATTGATCCCGCTCCGTATCGATTTGAGCGTTTCTGAGACAGAAATGATTTATTGCCACTTGGTGCTTTGACCGAAAAGGGGATGTTAAGCCGCTCATCAGTTTACTTCCCTAATAATTTCTTCTGAATATAACTGGTTAAATATTCCCATATTTTTCTGACGCCGATAAAACCAATGATACCGCCGATACTCATCGTCATATTTTCAGAGGCTCCAAAGTATAAACTTATTGAAATCGCAGTTATAGTGAGAGCTCCACAAAGTAACGCTTCGCATATTATCTCCCGTCGGGAGCCTTTCAAATATATTGTCCTGAGCAGTGCCATTAACATTGACATCATTACACCGCTGGCAAGAGAATCCTGGCGAAAAAAAAGCGTTAAGAACAACATTATTAATGGATGGTCGGGTTTCAAAATAAAGCCTTTTTACCTTTGAGGTCTGATGAGGCATATAACTTTCAGATACTATGACTCATTTAATCTGCCCCTCCGCAAACAGTATGCGGAAGGGCAGATTACCTCATTAATTTAAAATAATGTTTTTCATTGGCGGGATATACCCGTAATCAAACACGCGCTCTACAAATGAACGGTTTCCCTTAAGGACAATTTTTACGGTAGGAGCTTCTGTCCCACCAATACGATAATTACCGTCGCTTGTCGGAACGTTATCAATAAAGGATGTCACCAGGCCATTGGGCATGACGCAATGTGAGTAGGTCTGGAAGGGCTGAGAAGGCGGATTGCCTAACACCAAACCGGAGCCGTTCATCGGAGAATACGGGCCGGTAAGGTTATCACTCAGGAAGCCGTAAACACCGTCAGGACCTGTCAGACCATCTGCATAAGTAAATTTATGACTGATAGTGAATAAGTAATATTTTCCATCCTGGAAGACAAAATGCGGGCGTTCGGTTTGATCATTCACACCGACAGCCGTGACCAGAGGTGGGAGAATTTCCCATTCGTCTCCCGACAGATCTTTGGCGACGGCCATACCAATACAGCCCACCTGGAATTTCGAATTACCCACATCACGATGGCCCGGCGGCAGGATACCCATTTCCTCTTTGCCAACGATGTGAGAACCGCGTTCACCCGCCACATTTCCTTCAAATACCATGTAGAGCTTCCCGTCATGGGGATCGATAAACGGGCTTGGATCCCTGAAGTTCCAGTACGGATTTTGACTTTCAGTTTGGTAGTACACGCCGTCAGCTGAAAATAATGATTTAACCTCGTTGAAACCGGCCAGCGTTACACCTTCTTCTGAGGTCAGCACTTTGCCTCTCACTTTTGCAATGGTCGCTCCCGGCGTGACGCAGGTATAATAAAGATCAATATCACCGTCTTCATTAAGCAAAATGGGTGTTCCTGCCCATTCGCGGGCTGTAGGGGAGACACCTTCTGCCATAACACGCCCGCCAAAAATCCAATCTTTACCCGTACGGGAATACCAGTAACAAATTCTTGCGCGCCCGTGGCGATTATTCCAGTCACTGGTGATGTCATAATTTCCTTCCGCATCGAGATACTCTGAATTATTGTTATTACGCTGAGCGGTAAGCGTGAAAATAACGGACCATCCGTCTACAGAAACCACCGTACCGTCTAATGACCGCAGGGGCATAGTATCCCAAATAAATACTTCATCACTCATGACCGGAAAATCGGCGCTCACAATCGGTTGGGTGGTGGTAGGGTCGTTTTCGTTGACCTTAAGAGCATCAGCACGAGTCCAGATTGTCGGTGTATAATTTAAATTTGTCATGTAAATATCCTTTAATTAAATAAGTATTAAGAGTGTTTGACGTTTGAAGTCGTAAGAATAGTTGCATGATTAAATAAGGCATGCACTCAGTTGATGTTGTGCCATTATGTATACATAATTTATATGAAATACCTTATGTATATGTTTTTGGAATGGAAGTTGTGTAGTTGGCTACATATTATTTTTTCATAGTCAGGAAAGGAAGCGAATTCTATCCTCTACCGGTTCATCACAACTTCTAGTAAAATAGCTAGCAAACGAGATGGGCTTACTCATTATGAATGTCCAGCGAAAAAATAATCGGTTTAACTGCGGGAAATAGCACGAAATTCTAAATAATTATTAATAAATCCTTAGGAAGAAATATTTTGAATTACTTTTCAATGTCAATTTAATTTGTTGTGTGAGGGTTAAGACAGCTATAAATTATTTAATTTTTATGGAATGTATCAGACAGTAAGTACACAACATCTTTAAGGAAAGCGTTATGTCAGGAATGATTTTATTTTCTCCTCTTTATTTTGTTTGCATCCCACCCATTTCTTCTGCGCTCTCAGTCGAAGTAAGACAATCATACCCCACGCAATATAATTTTTAACATTCAATGAGTTAGCATGATTACATTAACGAGGCTTTACCTATGATGCGTTGCCCGCTTTGCAATCACTCAGCACATATACGAACCAGCCGATACCTGTCACAGCAAACCAAGGAGTCATATTATCAATGCCAGAACATAGAGTGTTCATGCACTTTTAAAACAATTGAAACCGTTTCTAAAATCCTCTGCAGCCCAACCTTTGAAAAAACAGAAGATGCAGGCTGGAATCAGGAAGAATCCTATTTAAAATAGCTAGCGACCACAGATTAATATTGTCTATCATATTCTGCGCTTTTATTAAACAAATGAAAAAACTAAGGTCTTTAATTTGTTTGAAGCGCATTCTATTGATCACTTTTAGTGAGAATTAACAATACACTTAGTTTGATTGGGGACGAGGCTTGAATGGAGAGGGCGATCCATCAGTTAATTTCCTGCTACCAAGATCAATTGATCGTTAAGATAAGCCACTCTGGACAGAGAATTTGAGATCCATTTTGAAACGCACAGAATGCTATACCGCTCAGCGAGCTGGCTCAACATCCCATGTTTGCTGAAGTGGATCGTTATTCCTTTCGTCCTGGTTGCTGTATTGATGAAAGGCCGTTATTTAATACGCCTGATATGCACTAAAGAGCCGATCAACATTTTTTTATCCGCATCTGTCAGATGCGGTGCCTGCAATAGACTAAATATTTCTGACTCGTCTGACTCACGGAAGCCGCCAGCAAGTAATTTCTGACTGATAGCTTCAAGAATCTTTTTATCCTGCAGAGAAATGGACGCCCTGACGTCATCCAGGCTTCTTTGCGTACCCGTGCGGTCGGGTGGTTGAGATAACCACTGGGCAAAGTAACGATACTGAATCGCCTTTGCGACATCCATTTGCGCCTGAATAAAGGGCTGTATTGAGCTGCCGTCGAGCCCTGACTCTTCAGCCTCCTCACGGGTACGGGTTAGGACACTTTGTTCCCGGATCATATCTTCTACAGGCAGATGGTGTGCGGCTTTATAATCCGCGACATCTTTCATGTCCAGCATGCGCTGATTCATGGCTGAAGTGAGGGAGGAAATCGCAACGGTGGACACGGAAGCCGCAAATACGGAACCCACCATAAACAATGATGATAAAAAAACCACGATGTAAGCCATAGAACCCTCTGACGCAACAGTAAACATGAGTTAGGTACTCTACTCAGGTAATAATACCGTTCCGTGACAAAATACCTTCCGTTAATCCTAAAAGTGAGTCATCAGTTGATGAAGTGAAAGAAATTGTTGGAGAAAATCGCCGTTTTTTTTGCCCGATTATATTTATTTAATATGACTTCTCATCGGGAGAGGAGCCGCTAACATAATGACCCACCACAGAATTTCATTTTAAAGCAGGTTTCCCCCTGACTTTGAATGAACTCATGTCCCTGAAATTTATCAAGGCAGCCAAACACATCATTGAAGTAATGCAAATCCGCATAAATACTTTCTCTGGGCCCCCTGATGGGATAACGATGATCTGCCTGTCCACGGTTCTTACGCGCAATAAACCTGAGATTACGCATTGTCCTCTCATCCAGGGACGGTATTGTGGCACCGCCATTAAATTGCATACACCAAATTGGATTATTGTTTAGCGAGATAATTATCTGTCCGAAAACGATTTTACCTTCCGTAAAGTAGTTTCTGTACGAATAATTATCCCTACTGTATTCAATGAGATTCACATCATTCTGAGGTAATTTTCTTATAATTAATGTATCGGGTGCAGTGTATAGAAAGCGATTTGCTTCGATTAAAAAATCCTTCATTAATATGTTTTTTCCTGCCTGCAATTAAAGAGTCGTAAAAATAGTTAAAAATCTTTTATTTGACAAGTTTCAAAAGTGAAATATTTGTTAATAGTTTATTCCCCTGTAGCGTCAGAAATTTTTCTGACGCTACAGGGAGCGGATAAACAGCAATGCCCCGTTTAAGAGGTTTAAATCCTTATCAGAGTTTAAACATGCTAACCGCCTTCACCAGTCGGACAGCCTGATCCTCCAGTAACTGCGCAGCTGAAGAGGCTTCCTGAACCAGGGAGGCATTTTGTTGTGTGACGCTGTCCATCTGGTTGATCGCAGCATTGATCTGACCGATGCCGGTACTTTGTTCAACACTGGCGATAGAAATTTCACCCATAATGCCGGTGACATTGCTTACGCTGCTCACGACGTTCGAAATAGTTGAGCCCGCCTGAGCGACCAGACGGGTACCTTCATCCACCCGGGTAACGGATTCCTCAATCAGACTTTTAATCTCTCTGGCTGCTGTCGCAGAACTGTGTGCAAGGCCACGTACTTCTGTTGCAACGACCGCAAATCCTCTTCCCTGCGTTCCGGCCCGTGCAGCCTCCACCGCAGCGTTGAGCGCCAGAATATTGGTCTGGAAAGCGATGCGGTCGATGACGCTGATGATGTCGACAATTTTCTTAGAGGCGTCATTAATCATGTCCATGGTCACCACAACCTGACTCACCACATCGGCACTTTCGGTGGCAACAAGTGACGCTGATTTGGACAAGTTATTTGCCTGATGGGCATTGTCTGCATTTTGTTTTACGGTGGATGTCATCTGCTCCATCGCAGAGGCCGTTTCTTCAAGCTCAGCCTGTATGAATCTCAGCTCTACGCGTGGCGCAGTAAGCAACAATAGCAACTGACATCGTCTGAACGTGAAAGCGAACTGGCTACTCCACCTTCGTTTGTCCATAGCTCATGCTTCATAATATTGCTTCCATGATCCTGACCCAAAATCCTGCTCCATTCAGAAACTCAGCACCGATCCCTGTATTACCGCCGGTGATTAAAATAACTTTATTTTCAATTCCATTGTTCATGATATGCCCTTTAAATTTGTTAACGCTGCGCGTTGTAAACCGGATAATCAGTAAAACCTTCACCCGTCCCGCCATACAGCGTGGCGGCATTAAGATCGTTAAATGCCCAACCCTTCGCAATGCGTTCAGGGAGATCAGGGTTAGCGATAAATGGACGACCAAATGCGATGAGATCAGCCAACTGCTCCTCAACCATCCGGGCACCACGTTCTGCTGTGTATCGACCGGCATAGATGATGCGTCCACTGAATATCGCGCGGATCGCACGGCGGAACGCTTCGGGTAAGTCGGGAGCATTTTCCCAGTCGGCTTCGGCTATAGACATATAGGCCACACCGGCGTTTTCCAGGATTTTTACAGCTTCGACGTAGGTTTTATGCGGATCACTTTCAACCAGGCCGATATAGACGCGGTCTTCATCTGTGCTGGAAAATAAAGGCGTGAAGCGAACGCCCAGCCGGTCTGGCCCTATTGCATGAGAGATAGCCTGCACAATTTCATCCAAAAACCGCAGTCGATTTTCAATAGAACCGCCGTATTCATCCTTACGCTGGTTTGCATGCTCTGAAATAAACTGATTAACCAAATAACCATTCGCAGCATGGATCTCGACCCCGTCAAAACCTGCACTGATGGCATTTTTCGCCGCCTGGGCATATAAATTCACGAGGTCTTTAATTTCTGACCGCGTCAGTTCGCGAGGAACCGAAGGGGTAACCAACGTGCCCGTACCTGGCCCTGTCTCAATAAAAGCCTTTGCTTGTTCAGCCTGAATGGCTGAAGGAGCAACAGGGGCACTTTCTTCTGGTTGCAATGCAGAATGAGAAACGCGTCCCACATGCCAAAGTTGTGCAAAAATAATCCCCCCTTCGGCATGGACAGCGCGGGTCACTTTTTTCCAACCCTCAATTTGTTGCTCAGTATAAATTCCCGGTGTCCATGCATAACCTTGTCCCCGGGGCTCAATCTGAGTGCCTTCAGTGATCATGAAACCTGCACCCGCGCGTTGACGGTAATATTCGGCCATGAGGTCGCTGGGCACATTACCGGGTTGTTCACTTCTTTGGCGCGTCAGTGGGGGGAATACAATGCGATTTTTAAGGGTATAAGGGCCAAGCTGAGTTGGCTCGAATAAGGCTTTATGATTCATAAGGATTTTCCATGAGTGATCATCGTAAGAGGCGACATTAAGTGACAAATATTAGACCGGTCGTATATTAAACGGGTACAAAAAACGACTCTATACTGAGTACCCCCTTGCTAGGGGGTAATATGAATAATTTTTCTTGTCGTGATCAGCGCTGAATCAAACGGGCCAGTATTTCGAACAATCTTGACCATTACGCTTGCACCTACCCAAAGCTGGTAGAGGCTTTCTGCCACAGTGCGAGGTGTATCGTCAATAGTGAGAGACCCCTCGGCTACGCCCGTTTCTAACGCTTGTGCCAGACGCGAGATTATCCCGGAAGTGCCTGCCTCGAGCGTTAAGCGCATCGTGTCCGAAAGATCGGCAACTTCAGCGCCTAATTTCACGGCAAGACACTTACCCTGACAGTCAGAGAACGACTGAGATTCTCGCCACTGCTGCCAGTAGTTCATCAGTCGCTGAGCCATATTGAGACCTGGCTGGCCCAGTGTCCTGTCGATATCGGCGAGATAATCATCAAAATAGTGTGCCAGCATATCTGCGCCAAAAGCTTCTTTCGAACTAAAGTAATGATAGAAAGAGCCTTTAGGCACACCAGCATCTTTAAGTATTTCGTTCAATCCGACCGCAGAAAATCCTTTACCCGCCATAATACGCTGGCCTGTCGCCAGAATATGCTCGCGGATTTCATTGTTATGTAGTTGCGTTGTAGTATTCATATGTTCAATCTATCAAGAACTAGACCAGTCGTCTACAGGCAAGATAAAACTATTCCATTTTGCTAACGCTTATTTGTAGATTTCAGCAGTGCCGTACAGATGGTTATCGCCACCGGCTGAAATAATACGGTAAGACGTTGCGCCATGTTCAGTCGCTTTCGCCGCCAGTTTGTCCTGCAGGTCGCTCAAATTGCTTCCGACAGCTGAAGCGTTGATCACCCCAATACTTTGTCCCTTCACAGGTACAGCGTTGACTTCGGTCGCGGCAAAAGTGGCAAAAGAAGCGGCAGTGAGTACGATTACAGCAAAGGCTTTAGTTAGTTTTTTCATGATCATATCCTCATTAAATTATTTTTAAGCACACGTTAAACGTGGGCAAGGGTAGGCACTGAATTCTTTTTAAAATTCGTTCAATGCCTGGGGAACGGGTATAAATGGGGACCTTGTATGTCCCTTATCGCATTACTCTTCAATGAATCTCAGCAGGTCTTCATTAATCGTCCCGGCTTGGGTGATTGTCATCCCGTGGCCAAATCCAGCATAGACCTTGAGCTGCGCATCTTTGACAAGTTGCGCGGACAGAATGGCAGAGTCAGCCAGCGGAACGATCTGATCGTCATCACCATGCATGATCAGGGTTGGCACATCGATTTTCTTAAGGTCATCAGTGAAATCAACCTCAGAGAACTGTTTGATACAATCATATTGACCTTTGATCCCACCCCGCATTCCCTGAAGCCAGAAGCTTTCCCTCACACCCTCAGAAGGCGTCTCTGACGAACGGTTATAGTTGAAAAACGGCGTGGTTAAATCCTTGTAGAACTGAGAACGATCTTTTTCGACCGCAGCACGGATGCCATCAAACACTTCCATAGGCAGACCGCCAGGATTTTTCTCACTTTGCAGCATAACCGGAGGTACTGCGCCGATAAGAACGGCTTTGCTGACGCGTGCCGAGCCATACGTACCGATATAGCGTGCGACTTCACCACCGCCAGTCGAGTGTCCAACCAGAACAACGTCGTGGAGATCTAACTGTTCGATGAGTGATGATAAATCTTCAGCGTAGGTATCCATATCATTGCCGTCCCACGTCTGACTCGAGTTGCCATGGCTGCGGCGATCGTGAGCGATGACACGGAACCCCTGCTGACCGAAGAACAACATTTGCGCGTCCCATGCATCACTTGATAATGGCCAGCCGTGGGAGAAAATAATGGTTTGTCCCTTGCCAAAGTCTTTGTATGCAATCTTAGAACCGTCTTTCACCTGAATAGTTTTCATCTCTTTATTCTCTTTTCTGTTGGCGACGCCTCATGGGCGGAGCATTTGATTTAAAAGTATTTTTCTTCGTATATTTACTTTTACACTGGGTGGTCATTGACAGAATGACTGGCCTAGAAAGCATTTAACTGATGTTTACTGAGATAAGCTTTGTGCCGCTTTCTCGATCAGGGTCGCAATTTTTTCCGGTTGCGATGCGTAAATGGCATGGTTACCTTTCAATTCAGTGACGGTGCTGTGCGCGCGTTTAGCCATGAAGCGCTCCAGTTCTGGATTAATAGCACGATCCTGCGTCGCCACGACGGCCCAGCTTGGCTTCGTTTTCCATGCAGGAACGCCTGCCGGGGCAGCGAATGCTGCTACTGCGGTCATGACTTGAGATTGCGCCAACAGATTTGTCTCTTTGACCGGCAAGTCAGCGGCAAAGTCAGCGTGGAAATTTTCCGGTTTGATATAAAGGAAGTGATCTGGCGTTTCAGTAATTGACTGAGCGGCTGGCGGATATTTTTTGGCCAAACTCAGCAATGATTCACCTTGCTCCGGCTGGAACGCTGCGATGTAAACCAGCCCCGCAACAGAGGGATCATTTCCCGCGTCACTGATGATCATCCCGGCGTAGCTATGGCCAACCAGCAGTGATTTACCACTTTGTAATGCCAGAACGCGTCGAGTCGCCGCGACATCATCAGCCAGCGAGGTTTGCGGCTCCTGAACAATCGACACTTTGTAGCCCGCTTTATTCAGAATGCGAGCCACCGGATCCCAACCTGAACCATCAACAAAAGCGCCATGTACCAGAACGATGTTTTTTACCGGCGCAGCCATTGAAGACTGAGCATAAACAGACAGAACCAGGCTTAAAGCCAGCGTGGTCAATGATTTTTTAAACATGATGTATTTCCTTCAATTGTCATTTTTTAAGTTAATACCCTGACATCCTGGCTCCCTGCCTTACAGGCCAGCGGACGGACATTCAGGTGTGTAATGTTGTCCAGATTTGCTCAGTGGGGGAGGGCTTAAAGAACTCCCTCCCCACGTGATTAACCGTTATGCACCCAGCTGTTTAATCAGTTCTTCTGCCGCCTCGGTAGAGGAGGTTGGGTTTTGCCCGGTGATCAGCAGGCCGTCAGTAACAACATAAGAACTCCAGTCCGCCCCTTTCGAGTAAATCCCGCCTTTGGCAATCAGCTCGTCTTCTACCAGGAAAGGCACAATCTGCGTCAGGCCCACGGCGTCCTCTTCGCTGTTGGTAAAACCGGTGACCTTACGGCCTTCTACCAGCGGTTTTCCCTCCGGGGTTTTGACATGGCGCAGCACGCCAGGCGCATGGCAGACCAGAGCGACGTGTTTGTTTGCCGCCAGGAAGGCTTCGATAAGGGCGATGGAGTGTTTATCTTCGGCCAGGTCCCACAGAGGGCCGTGACCACCCGGATAAAAAACGGCGTCGTAATCAGCCTGTGAAACGCTGTCGAGACGAACCGTTGACGCCAGGTGTGCTGTTGCTTCGGGGTCTGCCTCAAAGCGGTGGGTCTGCTCGGTCTGGAAGTCAGGCTCATTACTTTTTGGGTCTAACGGCGGGTTACCGCCTTTCGGTGAAGCCAGCGTAATTTCTGCGCCAGCGTCTTTAAAGGCGTAGTAAGGTGCAGCCAGCTCTTCCAGCCAGAAGCCGGTTTTGCGGCCGGTGTCACCCAGTTTGTCGTGTGAGGTTAAGACCATCAGAATTTTCATCATTACTCTCCAGTATTTCAAAGTGATAGTAGAATTAGACCAGTCGTCTAATGAGTTCTTAAATAAAAATGTTTCACCTGTGCCTGTTATTCCGGCCAACTCTGCGTGCTGTTTGATTTTTTCGGAACGGCTGTCGTGCTATGTCGCTTAGTCGCCGTTGCCATGTGAGTAAGCTAACACTGAATAGACCGGTCGTCTACAGATAGTTAATAAAACTTTTTGGTCTTTTATGTGCCAGGCACCTTCTCATAGCAGATGCCTGTCACGATGAGATAAACCACTCATTTTACTGCTTATTCAACTGCGTTTTTTCACGTATCGATAATGCACTTAGTCAACTTTCTTTGCCCAAACTGCCTGAGCATTTGTGAATTCACGCAGGCCAAAGTGCGAGAGTTCGCGACCATACCCACTTTTTTTCACACCACCAACCGGGATGCTGGCATTAGTGGCAGAAAATCCGTTGATGAATACGCCTCCGGTTTCTAAGCGCCGCGCGATTCGCTGGGCACGGGAAACATCGCTGGTCCAAAGGTTGCCCCCTAAGCCGTAATCGCTGGTATTTGCAAGCTCAATGGCATGCTCGACGTCATCTGCGATAGTAATGGCTGCAACAGGGCCGAAGGTTTCCTCATCAAATGCAGCCATTCCCGGGCCTACTTCGCCCAATACGGTAGGCTCATAGAAGTTGCCGGGGCCCGAGATTTTGTTCCCCCCAAGAAGAAGTGTCGCGCCGGCTGCGAGAGTTCGTTCTACTTGATGATGTAATTCATCACGCAAATCTTTTCGCGCCATGGGCCCGATTCTATTTTGCGGGTCCAGCGGATCGCCAACGTTCAACAGTCTGACGGCCGCGATGAATTTTTGTGTGAATTCCTCCGCGATGGGTTTTTCCAAAATAAACCGTTTCGCGGCTAAGCACACCTGGCCCGCATTTTGGAATCGCGCTTCAACACCCGCTTTAACAGCCAAATCAATATTGGCGTCAGCGAGCACAATAAATGCGTCTGATCCACCTAGCTCAAGCAAGCTTTTTTTCAATGCTTTGCCTGCAATCGCCGATACGGCAGAACCCGCCCGCATACTCCCCGTCAATGTCACTGCTGCAATGCGATCATCCTCAATCACTTCTGCAACCGTTTCGTTATCAGCAATAAGATTGGCGAATAAACCTTTAGGGAAGCCTGCACTCTCATAAGCATCCTGCAAAGCATAGGCAGAGCCCATCACATTGGGCGCGTGCTTGAGGATAAAACCGTTACCCGACAGCATAATCGGGCCCGAAGCGCGAATGACCTGCCATAAAGGGAAGTTCCAGGGCATGACGGCCAAAATAGATCCAATCGGCAGATAGGAGACATGTACCTGATCGTCATTTTCGACAGAAACAGGCTCATCTGCGAGGATTGCCGGGCCATTGGTGGCAATCCAATCAATAGTCGCTGCACACTTCTCGACTTCTGCGCGGGCAGCCGCGAGGGTTTTTCCCATTTCAGCGGTGATGATCCCTGCCAAATTTTCTGAGCGCTCGCGCAGAATCGCGGATAAACGACGATAAGCTTCTACGCGTTTAGACATGGGAGTAGCACGCCACAGGCGAAAAGCCGCGTTATTACCTGCCAGCATGCCTTCTACTTCGTCTGCAGTTTGGAATGCATAAGTCGCGATCAACTCGTCCGTCGCAGGATTACGTGAAGTCGCGACATCAATAGAAAGCGTATTCTGTGTGACATGTTGGGATGACATAGTTTTTGCCTCATAAACGGTTTAAGAGAAGCACGTTGTGTGCTTCGATAAAATCCAGTTTAGGCAGGTCGAATCATCCCTGGAAGGCGTCTTGTTATCCTATGACTGGGAGTCACAGGCAACGTGCCGGGGAATATAGGTCACCAGAGAGAGGTCGGGTCTCCCCTCTGGCGTGAGTGCAACGTAGGTAAATTCAATATGTCCGGAAGTGGGATGCAAAAGCCGCTTGCTCCCCTCTCCCATGCCTTTCACTTCCGTATCCAGCCACCACTCCTTGAATTCCGGGCTTTTTTCAGAGAGTTCTTCAATGAGATGGTCAAAAGGCTTTTTGTCCTGAGCATGGGCGCGTGACGCGCGGAAAACGGAGATCATCCCTCGTGCCATCGGCTCCCAATCCAGGATCTGCGTGCGATACGGACGATATAGAAACAGCAGTCGCAACGTATTACGTTCATGAGGTTGAAGCGAACCATAATCAATAAACAAATCAGCGATAGCATCATTCCAGGCGAGAATATCAAGTCGGGCATTTCTCACATATGCCGGAATGGGATCGATAGCGCGCACTAAACTTTTCAGGCCATCACTCACACCATCCGCGAGGGGATGGGGTACCGGCTCTTCGCGCGGTGAAAGGGCAAAAAGATGGGATGATTCGATTCTGTTAAGTTTAAGAACTTTGGCTATACGCTGGAGTGCATCTGCCGAAGGTTTAATCTCTCTCCCCTGCTCAAGCCAGGTATACCAACTCACACTGACTCCAGCCAGGACGGCGACTTCCTCACGACGTAAACCGGGTGTACGGCGAGTACCCTGTTGCATGCCGAAGTCCTGAGGATTAAGGCGTGCGCGCCGGCTTACAAGGAAAGCACCGAGTTCACGACGCTGCTCTGAAGTGGTTTTTTTAACCATAATAGCCTGCCTATAAATGTGCCTGTTGTGCCAACGCTTCATCAAGATGCTGATGAATCTCTTCTTTCTTCATCTGAACCCTATGCTCAACGGAATGATTTATACACAAAATCCTTCATTTAGCTGTCTGGCAACACTGTTAAGTCTTTGCTGGTTGTGAACCGATAAGTCAGTTCCTTTTGGAAAATATTGTCTGAGCAGCCTATTCGTATTTTCATTTGAGCCACGTTGCCACTACCGGATGCGAGGTAGGGAATGGTAAAGCGACCCCTGAAAACATTATGCTTTTGCATTTTTACACAGCCTGGGCCGCTAGCAAACGCTGAGAGAACGTCTGATCGTGCTAAAAAAGCTGCGACTTCGATATCGAGCGCATCCTATAAGTTAGGATTTCACTGCTGAGCGCAAGAACTCAACAAATGCGCGTACTCGCGCCGATAGATGACGATTCTGGGGGTAGAGAATCGAAAAAGGGCGAGAGCAGCCGCTGTATTTTTGAAGGACCTCTACAAGGTCTCCACGCCTTAAAGCGTCCCCCACTGCAAAGCGATAGGTTTGATAAAGGCCTCCGCCCGCGTTAACCCAAGCGACAGCCCCTAACGCATCATTATGTACGCGCATCCGGCTCGTTATCTGTTTCTCGATTGAAGTACCTAATTCATCGGTGAACAGCCACTGCAGCGGGCGCCCTGTATTCGGTGATATGTACTGGATGCAATCGTGTTGATTGAGCTCATCAATACGGTATGGTTCACCTTTTTTTGCAAGATATGTCGGAGTTCCAAATACCCCAAGCGAGGCGTCCTCAAGCTTTAAGGCGACAAGACGCGAATCTTGCGGAACGCCTAGCCTGATTGCTAGGTCGAAGCCTTCTTCAACAAAGTCGATTATTTTGTCCGAGATACTAATCTCGATATCGATCTGCGGATAAAGATCAGTGAACTTGGGCATCAAGGGTAAAAGGCGAAACGTTCCGTAAGCAGCACTGACGCTAATGCGTAGCGGTCCGCTAGGGACGGTTTGTGAACCCGTGATCGCTCGCTCAGCCTCGGCGATTTGCTCAAGCGCTAGATGACATTCTTTCCAATAGAGCTCGCCCTCCGTTGTAAGCTTGACGGCGCGGGTGGTCCGCAAAAAAAGACGTACTCCGAGGCGCTGCTCGAGCCGACTGATCGACCGACTGACTGCGGCCGGCGTCAGACCGAGAGTCTCAGCCGCACTGGTGAAGCTGCCGGTCTCCGCTGCTCTGCAGAACTGTTCAATACTGCCAAGCTGAAGTGGGTTACCTGCTGCCATATTGATTACCATTTGTAATAAATGAATTGATTATTACATGGTTTATCAACCAGGAACAACGCATTAAAGTACGTCTACAGCTTCAGCAACACAGTGACAAGGCCGCGCTACTCAAGCAGTGCACGGTTTTGACCTACACCTCAATTTACTTTTAGGAGCGACACAATGACTAGCAAACTGAACGTTTTTACTTCGCCTTCGGCTTTCCCTAACCCACAGCGCCTGCGCCTGTTCATGCATGAAAAGGGAATCGCTGATCAGTTCCAGGAGACTATTTACGACATGACGCCGGTTGGCGAACAGCGTGGATGGCGTCACTTGAAAATGAATGCTTGGGGTGAGACGCCGACTCTCGAGCTCGCTGACGGTAGCTATATCTCCGAAACTGCAGCTGTCGTCCGTTACCTGGACCAGTCCTACCCCGGCCGCAAGATCATGGGGGATACGCCGCTGGAACAGGGCTTGGACAACATGTGGGATAACCGCATCTGGGTTCACATTCTGTATCGAATCGTCACGGCTTTCCACGTTCTGCATACCGGTCTCGGCTTCAAACTCGAATTGACGAAGAACGAAGCTTGGGGCGAACACTGCCGTAAAGAAGCGTTGGTCCATGCTGCACTGGTCAACAAACATCTTTCAGACGGACGCCAATGGCTGCTGGGGGGCGACGAGCCTACTTTCGCCGACATCACGCTGGCAACCGCGATCGCGTTCTCGAAGTTCCCGGTGAATGCTACGCCGCTGGACGAACGTTTCGAGTTCCTGGACGCATACTGGCAGCGCTGGCAGCAGCGTCCAAGTTTCCAGGCTGCATATGCAGACCGTAGCAGCGGTATCCCTGAGCTCGAAAA
Source organism: Rahnella sp. RFA10(1/100) (assembly GCF_004195115.1). Classification (NCBI taxonomy): domain Bacteria; kingdom Pseudomonadati; phylum Pseudomonadota; class Gammaproteobacteria; order Enterobacterales; family Yersiniaceae; genus Rahnella; species Rahnella sp. RFA10(1/100). The sequence goes on along the minus strand of NZ_SEWR01000012.1, from coordinate 14,280 downwards.
CAAGGCGTGATCTAACTTTAAAGTCGCGCTAAATCCAACCGTGGATTTAGCGCGATCGAAGAGGCCTACTTTGGGGCGGTATGAGTATTCAGGAATTTGCAGCGCTTCCCTGCGAACGAAAACGCTATGTTGGTAACGGTTTTTAGTGTTGCAAATGCGCGCAGTGCATGGAGGCGACACCCCATTTTGAAAGGAACGTTATCGGTAAGGGTCGCCGGTAGCGCGGCGCAGCCGCCCTGGTTTTATAGGTAACACCGATGCTCAGCCCTCGTCCTGCCAGACCATTCCCGCTAACAGCAATGAAACGTCAAGGTACGTGGCCGGAGTGGTCCTGGCGAAGCGCCTTTGGCGCTTACGCGCGTGTACTTCAACGTTAACGCCACATCTCTTAAAGCGACACATTTTTAATAGTTACAACATTCACTTTTAAAGCCACTTTGTTCCGGGCCTTTGGCCCGGGGCGGGGCAGCTTTTCAGGGGGGCGGAGGTGTTACATTGTTTATTTCAATGAAACATCTCTCCAACTCGTTTGGTTTTCATTCCGCAAAGGTCCGTGGGCGTCAGACTTCTTGATGCAGGCTCAGGCATAACGCGTTAAGGCTCCAGCAGATCAGGTGAACAAGCGCGTTCAATTCTCACGTCGGTTCGCTGTGACCCGCTGTGCGTTGTCCGCGACCATACTGGCGTGGCGGACAATTCATGACCCGTTTGAATGCCGTACTGAAGGATTTCTCGGACTCATACCCAACCGCGCGGCCAATCTCAGCAACTGAGTCGCGGGAATGCCTCAGCCTGTCTGCGGCGAGCGTCATTCTCCAGCGCGTCAGGTAGTCCATCGGCGAAAGGCCGACGAACTCCTTGAACCGAAGCGCAAAGGTTGTGCGTGACATGGCGGCTTGCCCGGCGAGCTTCTGCAGAGTCCATTTCGCGTCGGGTGCCTCATGCATGGCATTGATCACCGCACGCATGCGCTTGTCCGCCAGAGCGAACAGCCAGCCGACATCATCACTGTTCCTCGCAGTTTCCTAAATTAGCGCTTTGGAGTAACAATTAAGTACGCATAATCATAATTATGTTAAAAGAACCCACTCTCTCCCAAAAATTCCTCACTTCACTGTAGATGATTCTTTTTTACTAACTTTATATAATGGGACTTATATAAAGTTAGCCATCTACTGGGATGGCTGGTATTCTATCCAGTAGTTACAGATGCAAATGATTCTTCACCGTGGATCGCGTACAGATACCGCTACGTGAAATCTGCAAGGTAAATCCCCTGCATCTTTCTCAGAATCCACGTAGCGTTGTCAGTGACCGGGAGTTCGCTTTTTAAGCTATCTATGGGTAAATTAACACCAACGAACCAGATGCTGCCTGTTATCCAGGCCGAAGAAGATGTTCTGGACAGGCTTAAGGAGTTTGTACAAGATCGGGAAGCCTTTTCACCCAATACCTGGCGGCAACTGATGAGCGTAATGCGGATCTGCCACAGATGGTCGATAGATAATCGCCGCCCATTTTTGCCTATGCTTCCGGCCGACCTTCGCGATTACCTGAACTGGCTGCAAGAGAACGGCCGAGCCTCTTCAACAATTGCGACGCATGGCTCATTGATTTCGATGTTACACCGTAACGCCGGTCTTACACCGCCAAACGCTTCCCCTCTGGTTTTCCGGGCGGTGAAGAAGATAAATCGTGTTGCTGTCGTTACTGGCGAACGTACTGGCCAGGCCGTGCCCTTTCGTCTTGAGGATCTTCTTGGGCTTGATGCATTATGGTCTGGTCCTGCATCACTTCGCCAAAAACGTGATCTGGCTTTTCTGCATGTCGCTTACAGTACTTTGCTGCGTGTCAGTGAAATATCCCGTCTCCGCGTTCGCGATATCTCCAGGGCAACAGATGGCAGGATCATCCTTAACGTGAGCTATACCAAAACGATTGTTCAGACTGGCGGGCTGATCAAATCTCTCAGTTCGCAATCCTCGCACCGGTTGTCAGAATGGTTATCGTTGTCTGGTATTAGCACTGAACCTGATGCCTTCCTCTTTTGTCCGGTGCACCGTTCGGGGAGTGCAACTTTTTCAATCACCCGTCCGCTGAGCACGCCGGCGATGGAATCCATTTTTGCAAATGCCTGGCGTACGGTGGGTGCAGCAGAAACCCTCAGCCCAAATAAGGGGCGCTATAAACAGTGGACCGGTCACAGTGCGCGCGTAGGAGCTGCCCAGGATATGGCAGGCCGTGGTTATGCCGTAGCTCAGATTATGCAGGAAGGGACATGGAAAAAGCCTGAAACTTTAATGCGTTATATCCGTAACCTTCAGGCGCATGAGGGGGTTATGATTGATCTGATGGAAAAAAAACCATCAGGACAAAATTAATTAAATATGAATTCATAAAAAATAAGTATGAATTATGATTTTAATCTATCTGTTACTTCACTCAGAAACGTGCTGGGCCAGGATGGTGGTCAGGTTTAAACAGGGCGATTTTTCATGAGAAAGATGGGTCAATGGCCTGCTGACGTTACCATAATAGGGAGAGTGATGTGTAGTCAATGAGTGGGTAGCACGCCAAGAATCAATTAAATTGGGCCAAGATGTCATCCGGTCGAGTTAAAGACCTAATCAGTTAATGCCATTCAGGAAATCATTCAGCGTTCATTTTCTTTTTTATCTGGATGCTGCTTTTGGTTTGAAGGCTAACCAGACTGATTAGGCATTTTTTGCCTGAAAAAAATCAGGCAAAAAAACTGTTACTAAATGGGGTCATGCGCAACAGCGATCATTCCATGAATCGCGGTAGATAATATTCCCGTCAGTGTACTTCCAAGTAATCGCTTCATAACGTAACTCGAGCGTTTCCAGATGCGTACTGCTCATACCATTTGGAGCTAGGTACGGCGCAATCGTCGTGAGCTTGACGTTATCCAAGATGATATTGAAATACTCAGCCTCGATGCCAGATTCCAGGATGCGGTACATCTTGATTGTTGCCTTTTTCATTGTTCGACCTTCACACACAGCGCGATACAGGAGTGGTGTAGTCTGATCGAATTCTTTCACTATCGAGATAGGCCGATGAACGCGCGTTCCTGTGAGTTTTCCCCATTGTGGATCAACGGGAATAGTGACGCCGTGGGAGAATGATTTTAATTCGATAGAGCCTAAGCGCAGTGGCATCATGCAGCTACCGACAACGGGAGAGCCGTTTTCATCTTCAAGCCATAAGTGAGCGGGAGTGGACATTTAATTTCCTTATAAATTAATCATCATTTAACGTAGCGATAAAAAATAACTATTACGATCACGAAAAATAGAGGCACAGGCCATAAAGGGCCATCAGGGAGAAAACGCACTAGAACAACTGCAAATATAAGTGTTAGTACGGCGGGTCCGTACATCGAAAATAATGACTTGAAAAATCTCTTAAAAACCCTTCTGATAAAATTCATCATATTTTATCTAATCATCTTGATGATGATGTCTGTAATATCACCATCCGATCCCCACAGTGCTTTAAATGCGCCAGCCCGCTCAAACAATGGCTCTATCAGGAAGTACATCATTTCCAGTTCTTGAGCATATAGCGCAGAGTAGTACGCAGGGTAAGTAAAGCGAAGACGATCTGCACTATTTGCTGCTTTCTGGACTATACCATATATGCCAAGCCCACCAACAACCCCGCCCGCCCTGCGTCCTGCTAGTGCGCTGATTTCAAGATTTAGATTCATGCCGATGGTAACGGATGATGCAACAGCTAAAGAAAACCCGACATTTGTGAGTGAACTTGCAGCAATATGGACATTCACAGCCATAAGCCGCTGCTTGATGTGTTCTAATTGAGTAGTTGTTTTAAATTTAAATATTTCTCCGAAATATATTTTAAGCATGTCGTACGCAATATTGCCATTTTGGAGAAGATGGTAGACTCCTTTAGAAAATCGAATATCCTCAGTCTTTTGTTTCTGACAGACGTCCTGATATTCATCCGTGAAACAGGATGTGTAATACAATGCACGCTGTGCGCCTGCACCTATCGTTTCAATCTGATTTGATACCTCTTCTCTAACACCCGTTAATGCGTGATCGAGCTTTAACGCAAGAATCTTATTGGCCTGTAAATGGCTGATAATTTCATCATTACCGTACATAATCATTCCTTGCTGATGCCATTAAGTCCGTATGGATATTCAATTTACCATAACATGCGCTCACCGCCCCGCCCCAGACGCCCTCCGCGCGCTTTTCCCCTGAAGACACCCTTTCTTGCGGCTTATCCGACACAACGTCAGGCTGGTCTGTACGTTTCCAGTACTTTGATTGGCTCTTTCATACATGTAATCATCGATTCTGGCCGCTCAACCTTTGCTGTTAGCGCTGTTCTCAACAGATCCGCTATCACTATGTGTTTAGGTTCAATAGCCAGGTCATGTAACGTAAATACTAAATCTCCAACAATCCGGCACATTTGATCGTACAGTTGGTCCGTTTCCTCTGTACTTATAGCAACCTCATAATTGTTTGTATCGGTTGTATATTATCAAACATCCCTAATTAAATTGCGGTTAAGTTGTATTTGTGTGCGTTAGCACATGAAGCCGACAAATAGTGTCACATAGGATACCTCAGCTTATGGTCGCCGGTGACGCTGCGCAGCCCCCCGCCCTGCAAGACCATTCCCGCTTACAGCAATGAAACGTTTAATTACGCGGTCGGAGTGGTCCTGGCGAAGCCAGGGCGTATCTCCGCGTTAGCGGCAAAAGCGCTTACGAGCGTGTACTCTAAAACCAAAGGAAAACCTCTTAAAGCGACACAACCGCAGTAGTTACAACATTCATTTTAAAGCCACTCTGTTCCGGGCCTTTGGCCCGGGGGCGCGGCTTTTCAGGGCGGCCAGGTTCCACACGGGTGTTACCGCTGTGCACGGTCCGTTATTAAGGGCCAGCTCGGGAGCTTCAGATTTGCACGGAGTAGTAGAAGGAAATCATGTGAATGTTGTAACTAAATTCGGGTTGTTAAAAGCCTGCATTGCAGGCCTTTTTAAGAGAGGAAATTTACGCGGCGACCTTACTGCACATATCGGCACACTGCCGGCAGCGCTTCGCACAGTACTGACAGTGGTCATGCTGATGTTGCGAACATTCTTCAGCACAGGCGGTACAAATGTCCGCACACAGATAACATATCTGTTGCGCATAGCCGCTTTGGAGCGCCAGAAAATGCGCGGCAAGACGACAAATCGCGGCGCATTGCATGTCCAGCCGGATACAAGCTTTCATCATGCCAATGTCTTCTTCGTTAAGGCAGGATGTAGCACAGTGATCACATGCTTCAGCGCATTGATAACATTCATCGATAATCTCCTGATTATTGATCTTCATACAAGCCTCCTAATTAAATTTAACACCTTTCAAAGTCTGAATAATATTTCACGATAAGCAAGTTCAGAGTGTCATAATAACAATTTATTATAAGAGACTCCTGGTGAATAATCATTTAATACAAACAGAGGCTTGCTATACATTTAAATGTCAGGACAGCCATTGTTATCCTTTTTAATCACATTACACGCGATACCTGTGGCTATACTTTAAGTTCGATTAATTCGATTAATATGACGGGAGGTTGTTGTAATGACAGGCATCACTGATCAAGATAAAAGTAAATCCGGGCAAGATCATGAACGGGATAAGGATATTCATAAGCGGGAAAGGAATAAACCTCAACCAGATTATCAAAAAGATCATCCTGCAGATGCACCGGAGTCAGGCAATAAGAGGTTGTAATACAAAGATATATATCCTGCGATATGTAATGAAATGCGTTTCAGCAGGCAGCCATGTTCCACGGTTCTCACGATTGTCTGTTCTAAGCCCTGTTGATATAGCACTCCACGCCGGGGATAATTCCATGCTTTTATGATCCTGACGCAAATATATCAATAAGATAAGGTATCTTCGCTTAGCCCTCCCTTTTTCCTGATTTACAGATTTATCTGAAGAATATGTAAATCTGGCGTTATTAATTGAAGAAAAAAGCATGTTAGCTAAGCTCATATACATAACCTTACAAACCAGCAGGGCGGAAATTGCCTTTTTCATTAACCGGAACGCGGGGGTTTAATGAACCAACAAACATGCACGATTTTGTATAACGGCGAGCCTTTAACGGGGAGGATTAATCAACCGCTGATTGATTTTCTGCAAGAACAGGGGAAAAAACTGCCACATGTTTGTTATCACCCTGCGCTGCCACCGCTGGAAACCTGCGATGTGTGCTGGGTAGAAGCGGATGGTGAAAAAGTGCGCGGTTGCACGCTCACTACCTATGATGGTCTTGCAGTGAACAGTCAGAGCGACGCCATACGCGCAGCGCAGGAAGAAGGGATGGATCGCATACTTAACCGCCATGAGCTGTATTGTACGGTTTGCGAACACAACACCGGTGACTGCACCCTGCACAATACTGTCGCCGATATGCATATCCCGATTCAGTATTACCCTTTCGAGCGAAAACCCTACGGGAAAGACCATTCTAACCCTTTTTATACTTACGACCCGGATCAGTGCATTCTCTGTGGTCGTTGCGTTGAAGCCTGCCAGAACGTTGAGGTGAATGAAACGCTGACCATCGATTATACCGAAGCTCATCCGCGCGTACGCTGGGATGGCGGGACTCAAATCGCCGGTTCAAGCTGCGTCAGTTGTGGGCATTGTGTCACTGTGTGCCCGTGCAACGCACTGTTGGAAAAAACCATGCAACCGGATGCCGGTCCGTTTACCGCCATGCCTGAACCGGTTAAACGTCCGCTGATCGATTTCGTTAAAGCCCTGGAGAACAGTATTGGCGCGGAGCCGGTGACGGCTATTTCCCTGATCGATAATGCGCTGCGGCAGGCGGAAATCAAGCGGACGAAGACGGTATGTACGTATTGTGGCGTAGGATGCAGTTTCGAAATGTGGACGCGTGACCGCCATATACTGAAAGTGCAGCCTGTGGCGGAGGCGCCGGCAAACGGTATCTCGACCTGCGTAAAAGGAAAATTTGGCTGGGATTTTGTCAACAGCCCGGAACGGCTGACCACACCACTGATCCGCGAAAATGGACGCTTCCGCCCTGCCAGCTGGGACGAAGCGCTGGAGACCGTTGCCCGCCGGTTGCGTGAAATCGCACAACGTCATGGGGGAGACGCCATCGGTTTTATTGGTTCAAGCAAGGCCAGCAATGAAGAAGCTTACCTGACGCAAAAAATTGCCCGCCTGATTTTTGGCACCAATAATGTTGATAATTCCTCACGCTACTGCCAGAACCCGGCCACACAGGGGCTTTTCCGCACGGTCGGCTATGGTGGCGATGCGGGAACCATCAAAGATATGCAGCAGGCTGACCTGATTATCACGATCGGCAGTAATCTGGCGGAAAACCATCCGGTGATTGCCTCACATATCAAGCAGTCACATAAACACCGGTCGCAAAAACTGCTGGTGGTCGATCCCCGGCGGCATGAAATGGCCGACCGCGCAGATCTGTTCCTGCAAATCAAGCCGGGAACCGATCTGGTCTGGGCTTCGGCCATGTCACGTTACATGTTTGACCACGGTTATGCCGATGAAGAGTTCCTGAACCAGCGGGTCAATCAGGTCGCGGAATATTATGCCTCTCTTATGCCGTTCACGCTGGAATATGCCAGTGAGATCACGGGCCTGAGTGTCGAAACACTGGTATCAGCCGCGGAGATGATCGGCCAGGCGAAAAGCGTCTGTCTGCTGTGGGCGATGGGGATCACCCAGCACAGCCACGGAGCCGATACCAGCACGGCGCTGTCGAATTTACTGCTGGTGACCGGCAATTATGGCCGTCCGGGCACCGGCGGTTATCCGATGCGCGGCCACAACAATGTTCAGGGGGCCAGTGATTTCGGTTGCCTGAGTAATGTTTATCCCGGTTATGAAAAAGTCACCGACCCGGCGGTGCGTGAAAAGTGGGCGAAAGCCTGGGGCGTCGACCCTGCGGCACTCTCTGACAAGGCGGGCGCAGACAATTTTAAGATGGTACAACAGGCCGATAAAGGTGCGCTGAAGGCGATGTACATCATCGGAGAGGAGACCGCATTTTCCGATGCAGATTCGACGAATGTTCATGAGGCTTTCAGCAAACTGGAATTTATGGTGGTCCAGGACATTTTTATGAGCCGTACCGCAGAATTTGCAGATGTGGTGCTGCCTGGTTGCCCGTCTGTGGAAAAAGAAGGCACCTTCGTGAATACCGAACGGCGTATCCAGCGTTTTTATGAGGTAATGAAACCGCTGGGTGAAAGCCTCCCGGACTGGAAAATCCTGACGATGCTGGCCTCCAAACTTGGCCATCCCTGGTATTACCAGCATCCTGGCCAGATTATGCAGGAAGCGGCAAATATCGCCGGGATTTTTGCCGGTGTCAGTTATGAACGCCTGTCCGGATGGCAGTCTCAGCTTTGGCCGGTCAGTGCTGACGGTAAAAGTACGCCGCTGCTGTATACCGACAAATTCCAATTTCCCGATGGCAAAGCACGACTGTATCCGCTTGAGTGGCATCCGCCCATGGAGGAATCCGACAGCGAATACGATTTGCTGCTCGATAACGGCCGCATGCTTGAGCACTTCCAGTCAACTAATCAGACCGGCAAAGGAGGAAGAATCACTTCCCTTTCGCCAAACTGGTATGTGGAAGTGGGCCCTCAGCTGGCGGCAGAACGTCAGTTACAGGAAGGGGATTGGGTACGCCTGACTTCGCGCCGCGGCTCGCTGGAAGTGCCGGTGCTCATCACGGACCGTGTGGCCGGTAACGTGTTGTTTATTCCCATTCATCATGGAAAACCCGGCGTGAATGGCCTGACCGGAGAGCACCACGATCCGGACGTGAATACCCCGGCTTATAAGGAAATCGCGGTCACGATGACCAAACTGGAGCGGACTCCGCAACCTGATCCCCTGCCGCGAGAAAACTTCCGCTATGGTCAGCGCACCCCGATCAACCAGGTGCCAGCAGAAGATAAATGGCGTCAGGATGGTTATCGCCTGCCGCCTGAACATGTTGAACATCCGGAGAAATTCTAATGGCTGAACGACAGGAATATCAGGTGCCGCCTGCCAGCACCGAAACAACCGCACAGGAAATGCTGCATACCTTAACCGAGAGCCTGCATGAGCATGGGTTTTTACGTTTGCTGAACGATGTGGTACGGGCAAATACGGATATCGCGCGTATTCTGGTCGACGGGATGAATCAGCCCGGTAGCCAGAATGCCATGCAAAACCTGTCCCTGCTGTTTATCACGCTGAGCAAAATCCCGCCGGAGCATTTTAATCATCTGCTGCAGGCGCTCAAATCCGGCGTTATGGCGGTACGCCAGGATAATGAGCGTAACGAACCGAAACACGAAGAGACGGCGCCCGGGGTGCTCGGCATGATGAAACTGCTCAATGATGAGGATTTATGGCGTGGTCTGATGCCGATCGTTAACGGCCTGAAAGCCTTTGGGGAAGAGATACAGAAAGAAGAGCAGAAACCTGTGACCCGAAATACCGGTAAAGAAACGCATGAGTGAAACTGACTGGGTGCTGCTGCTGTCACGCGGACAATTTGCGCTCACTATGGCGATGCACATCACGCTGGCTGCACTGACCTTAGGACTGGCTCCGTTTCTGGTATGGTTCGAAGCCCGCTGGCTATGGGGTAAACAGGCAGCCTCGGGTACTGCCCTGCACTTCTGGCTGAAAATTTTTGCCATCACCGTTGCCGTTGGAGCCGTTTCCGGCGTAGTGATGGAATTTCAGTTCGGCACCAACTGGTCGGTATTTTCGCAAAAAGCAGGCGGCATTATCGGGCCACTGTTGTTTTATGAAGTGCTGATCGCCTTTTTTATGGAATCTGGGCTGACGGGCGTGATGCTATTCGGGATGGGGAAGATCCCGCCGAAGTGGCATTTTGTTATCACCTGTCTGGTCGCAGCCGGAGCATTGTTCAGCGCCTTCTGGATCCTTGCCGCTAATTCCTGGATGCAGACGCCGGCGGACTTTATGCGTGACGCAAACGGTAATTTCCATCCCACAAACTGGATGGCGTTTCTTTCAGCCCCCTCTTTCGCTTGGCGCTTTTTCCATATGGTGCTGGCCTCACTGATTGCTGTCGCATTTATGATTGCCGGTATTGGCGCATGGCGTCTGCTTCATCATCCCGCTGAAGCCACCTCAAGGATCATGGTGAAAGCAGCCATCTGGTTCGCGGTTGTTGCAACGCCGGTACAAATCGTGGTCGGTGATCAGCATGGGGAAAATACGCTTCACTATCAGCCTCAGAAAGTGGCCGCGATGGAAGGAAGCTGGCATCAGCCCGCCCCCGGAGAAGGTGAACCTCTGCGGCTGTTTGCCTGGCCGGATCAACAGGCGCAACGCAATCAGCTGGAAGTAGCGATACCGATGATCGGTTCTCTTTATCTTCGCCATAATCTGACCGGTCATATTAAGAGTTTGAGTGAATTTCCTGAGCATGAACGTCCTCCCGTCGCTGCGGTTTTTTTCTCGTTTCGTATCATGGTGGGATTGGGTTTACTGATGTTGATGACCAGTGCGGTAGCGGCGTACCGGCTTAAACGCGGCAGATTGTTTGATGCCAGACTATTGCTCTGGTGGCTGGTCTGGACGTCTCCGTCAGGTTTTATTGCCATGCTGGCCGGCCGGCTGGCTGGTCACCGAACTTGGCCGTCAGCCCTGGACAATTTTTGGCATGCTGCGCACCGCCGAGAGTGTATCCTCAATGCCACTCTCATGGGTCATCACCTCATGTTGCGGTGTAATAGTGATTTATGGTCTGGTCTTCGGTTTTGGTTTGCGGCACTTTCTGCGCTACGCCTCCGGTCCTTTACCTCAGGGATCGGATGTGGTGGTGACCGCGATACCGACCTCAACCTGAGGAGCTCGTGATGGAATGGTTAGCCGATCTCTCTGCGGCGATGCTGTTATTTTCATTGCTGATGTATCTGATGCTCGACGGTACGGATTTAGGTGCCGGGATGCTGCTTATTTTCTTTAACGATGAGAAACAAAAGCGGTCCATTGTAAAGTCAATGCTACCCATCTGGGATGCTAATGAGACATGGCTGGTGTTGCTGGCCGGCGGATTGTTTGCACTTTTTCCTGCCGCTTACGCCCGCCTTTTCAGTGCCCTGTATATCCCGGTATTTGTAATGTTGCTCAGTCTGATTTTACGCGCATTAGCGCTGGAATACCGGGATACGGTCTCAGGGAGGATTCGTGCCTGGCTTGATAAACTTCTGCCGGCGTCTTCTGCTCTTGCCGCATATTGTCAGGGGATCTGCGCAGGTTTAGTCGTCAGCGGTAATATTGCCGCTGGCGCGTATTCCTGGCTGGGCTTATATCCGATGCTCAGTGGTATAGGGTTGATTTGTGCGTATATGTTGCTGGGCTGCGGCTGGATACGCTGGCGCGTCGCTGAAAAGAAGGAAAAACGCACCCTCAGACTTACCCGTTATTTTTTACTGCTGAGTCTGGGTTTGTTTTTAATTATACAATGTATGAATCCTGCACCGTGGCAGCAGGTATGGCAACTGGCCTGGGGTAAGGGGTTGATCCTATTAATTGTCCTGTTATGGCTTTTTTCGCTTTTGGCATTACAGAAGCTTAGCCCGTTCAGACAACTGGCCGTTACTCTTATTTTACTGGCTGCCATCGTTATACAGACCGGGATAGGCATTTACCCTGAGCTTATTCCGGGGGAAATGAACTTACACAGGGTGGCGTCCGGCGGTATAACACAAGTGTTCCTTCTGACCGGTATTGCCTTTATTATTCCGATCACGCTTCTTTACCATAGCTGGGCCTTTTGGGTATTTCGCGGAAAAATAGAAAAGTAATAAAACAATAAGCTATCACCGTGCAGGCATGCTGCTTCAACTGCGTATGTGGTAATAATGCGCAGGTTTATAAAAGGGAGTGGTAATAACTTCTTTAGGTTAACCGGGCCTTTATAAATCAGTAAATTTTATATCACAGCATACGTAAAACTCACCGATCGGAAAAATCCTATAAATACTTATCCCGGCGCGAAGTATTTATTCCCTCTGACTATACTTATAACTTATTCATAGAACCCATTGGAGGCCATATGCTTAAGAATAGCGATCCTGATAATAGCCAGTGTGATCATAAAAGAGATAAAGACAATCCGCAGCCAGACTACAAAAAAGACGATCCTCATAATGCGCCGGAATCAGGTGATAAAAATATCTGACCCGGCCCCTGAAATGAGCCCCCTCCTGAGGGGGCTCATTTCACTCCTGTGCTTAAATATTTATTATTAATCAGTTATTTTTCATGATCACAGCACAGCCTGAGCATCTGCCAGTCGTTTTCCTCGTTGAATGTAAACTCTCCAGACTATGTATGATTCTCTCACAGCACCTGTATACGGCATGCAGCGAAAGGCGATCTTCGTATATTCAAATAAATCATTAATTATGTTTCATTGAGTAAAATAATCGCTTACCCACCTGCGAAAAATACCCATTTTTCAGAGAAAGCAAACCCCGGTATAACTCCCACTAATATCATGGAATTACCGGGTTACTCATATCAATATCTTATTCAGTCAACCTCCCGATTGGGACTTTTCTTAATAAAATCCAGCATTTCACCACGCAGTATCTGTTATATTTTACAAAACAACGAATTATGTCTGATATTAAAAGTAAAGATATTACTCTTGCTGTTTCACGCGGAGATGATTATTTAATTTTTAGCGACACCCGGCTTGACGCATTATTAATACACGCTATTATTAGAAGTGAGCACATGCTCTTCAGGAAATATCATCTTTATAATAAATCCCATTAAGGATGATGTTACAAGTAAATAACTTTTAAAATCCGATAGGAGGACATTATGGCCGAACATCGTGGTGGTTCAGGTAATTTTGCAGAAGATCCAGAAAGAGCATCTGAAGCCGGTAAAAAAGGCGGACAAAAAAGCGGGGGTAACTTCGCGAATGACCGTGAACGCGCAAGCGAAGCCGGTAAAAAAGGTGGACAGCATAGCCATGACAATGATTAGTTAGCTTAATCGTATGAATGTTATGTAGTTATGTATTAGCATTAAAGGCCCGTGGATAATTCTGCGGGCCTTACCTTTGGCTTCCACGTTGGTTAAGCTAAAGATGTCAGAACTGAATAACGCCTTTGATGAGCTGGCGGTTATTGATGATTTTTTCTTCGTAGATTTCGGCCAGCCCGCTAAATGGATAACGGTGCGTCAGCATCATGTCCGCCGTTAACACTCTGTCAGCCATCAGCCTGCCCACTTTTTCAAAATCCTCCCGGGTTGCGTTACGGCTGCCCATCATGGTGGTTTCTTTTTTATGGAACTCAGGATCTGAAATAGTCAGATCCCCTTTAAATAACCCGACAAAAACGATGCTACCGCCATGACGGATCAGATTGACTGCATTGTTCATGGCCTGCTGGTTGCCGGTGGCATCAATAAGCTTCTGCGCCAGAGAACCGCCAAATGCTCCACACAACTGAACGTCAAAGTTCTCTTCTGAGGGATCGATACTCAGTAATCCCAATTTTTCTTTTACATGCTGACGACGTTCCGGACTGGTATCAGCCACCACAACCCGGGCCCCGTCCGCTTTGGCGATGGCCGCCACCCCCAGGCCAATCGGACCTGCGCCCACGACCAGCACCTGATCGCCGGGGCTGATGGCGGCGCGGCGAACGGCATGAGCACTGATAGCAAAAGGTTCGGTCAGCGCTGCGGCTTCGGGGTCTATACCCTCCGCATCAAGCAAATTGCTGGCAGGTATGCTCAGATATTCACAGAACCCGCCATCCTGATGAACGCCGATCACTGATATCTTTTCACAACAGTTGGTATTCCCCGTGAGGCAAGCCGGGCATTGATGACAGGCGACATAGGGAATAACGGAAACCTGTTGTCCGGTATTAAATTGGTGAATATTTTTGCCCAGCCTGACTATCTCCCCGCATATTTCATGACCCAGTACTCGCGGATAGCTGAAAAAAGGCTGTTTCCCGCGCCACGCATGTATATCCGTTCCGCAAATACCCACGGTTTTAATTTTTAGCAGCACATCATTATCACCGGGAACCGGAATTGCGCATTGTTTCCAGATAAGTGATGTAGGTTCCTGGCATATCAGGGCATTCATTGTCGTCATGATTCATTTCTCCTGTTTTGTTAACCCAGGTATCAATGAAAAA
>NZ_SEWR01000011.1:0-118172 GCF_004195115.1 Rahnella sp. RFA10(1/100) | reverse complement strand
GTCTGATAAATTGTTAAAGAGCATGCCGCGGTTCGCAAGGAATCTTATGCGGCGCGGGAGGCGTATATTACGTTTTCCCGCTGAAGAGTCAAGAGATTATTCATTCGAACATTCTTCTTTTTCTCTTCCTGGCCAGGCGACTTGTCAGTCGTTGTTCCCGGTCAGTGGAGGCGCATTATAGGGAGTTCTCAGAAGCCCGCAACCCCTAAAATACAAATAATTTACTGACCGCTGAATCTTTCATCAAATGCCGTTTAAAGCGGCAATTCCTGGATACTTCTGAAGCCATATGCTTGTAAAACAGGCAGCAAACTTTGCGCTTCTGCAGTCATCGCCATGCAATAAGCGACACACTCTATTTCCACATCGGCTTTTTTTACCGGGACCGGCACATGAGAAGTCTCAATTAGCCAATGTGCGCGCCTCGCAATCGCAGAACCCGAGTCGATCATACGCGTGCCATCGGGCAAAACCTGTGACAGCTCCTGCGAAAGCAACGGGAAATGGGTGCAACCTAACACCACCGTGTCGGGCGGTTCACGTAAACGCAGCCACGGATGCAGAATTTTCTTTATTGCGACTAACGAAACCTCTTCGCCATGCAGCTTCGCTTCTGCCAGTTCCACCAGTTCCGCAGAACCCAGCATCAGAATCTGACAATCCGTCGCAAAGCGAGCAACCAGGTCATGAGTATAAGGACGCTGAACTGTCGCACGAGTCGCCAGCAATCCGACCACGCCATTACGGGTTAATTTAGCCGCAGGTTTGATGGCGGGGACAACCCCGACAACAGGGCAACTGAATTTAGCGCGTAATGCAGGAAGGGAAACGGTACTCGCGGTATTACAGGCGATGACAATAACAGAGAGGGGATGACGTTTTGCGACAGCGCTGACAATTTCAACCACACGCTCAACGATAAACGCTTCGGATTTCTCCCCGTAGGGGAACGCCACATTATCGAAGGCATATATATAGTGCAGGTCCGGCAACATTTGCCGGACCTCATCATAAACCGACAACCCGCCGACGCCGGAATCGAAAACCAGCACTGTCGGGCGATCAGGCACTTGGGTTGTATCAGAAGGTATAGCTTCCAGTAAGGTTGTACTCACGTCCTGGTGTTTCGTAGCCATAAACCGTCTCGTAATCTTTATCAAAGAGGTTGGCAATTCTACCACGAACCGTGAGATGTGACGTTACCGGATATGACACCGCAAGATCCCAAAGACTCACGCCTCCCAGACGTACATTTTCATTGGTGTTGTAATTCTTATCGTATCGTTCACCCAAATACTGATAATTGAGCGACCAGTCAAAATCAGCGACTGTCCAGTCGAGCTGATATTTCGCCTGCTGTTTAGCGCGGCGTAATAAAATCTCGTTGGTTTCAGCATTGCGGGGATCTAAATATTCCAGTGTGACCTGATGCCTCAACGGGCCAGTATCGAAAGATCCGGTCCATTCAACCCCCTTGATTGTTGCCTTATCGACATTGTAATAACCGGATTGCTGATTGTCGTAACTGATCATCTGATCGATGTCATTACGATAAGCGGACAAACGCCAGTTTAATGGCCCGGTCAGGCCTTCCAGCCCACCTTCCCATTCTTTACTTTCTTCAGGCTTAAGATCGGCATTACCGCCAAAACTGCCATATAGCTGCCCCAGATTAGGCGCTTTAAAGGCTGTCCCGTATGAAGCAATCAAACGATAGCCGTCAATAAACTCCCAGGCAGCACTACTTTGCCAGGTACCATGTGAACCAAACTGTGAGTTATCGTCATTACGCACTGCGCCTTCAAAAGTGAAATCGCTCACTTTTTGCTGAGCTGTCGCGTATACACCTGTGTTTCGTTGGGTATAGCCATCGGTAATATAGTTGGTGCCTGGCTGAGTGCTGAGTTTCTGCCAGTCAGCGCCAGCGCTGAGGGTCCCCTGCCCTACCTGGAAAGTATTCCCCCATTGCAGGTTGTATTGATCCGAATCGTCCAGCGTTGCAGAAGCGGAATACGGACCGTATTTCGGGTCATAATTATAGTCTTTAGTATTGCTGTAGCTTCCGCTGATTTGCGTCGAATAGATCCCTTGCTGGAAGCGCAACCCGGTATCGTAAGTCCGGCTGTATAACTGGCGCGTGTCAGGCAACGCATCACTGTGTGCCGGGTCTGCGTAACTGTATGTTCCGTCATAGGCCGTGCGGTTATCAAAACCGTATGCGCGGGCAAAACCGCTGAACTGATCATTGAACTGATGCTCAAGACCTGCCCAGAGTGTCTTACTCATGAAGCCATCACGATCGGGCTGACGCGGATCACCGTAAGTATCCGGCAGATTCGCCACCACATCGGTCCCTTTTGTATAGGTATAGTTCCCCGCCAGCGTCAGAACCGTATTCTCACCGAGTTTCTGCTGCGTTGAGCCATCATAAGTCTGATAGCCATTTGAGCCGATACCGGCTGTCAAAGTCGTGCCTAATTTATCGCGCGTGGTAATGATGTTAACCACGCCACCAATGGCATCGGAACCATAAACTGCGGAGCGTGGGCCACGAATAAACTCAATACGCTGAACAAGAGAAATAGGGATCTGACTGATATCCACCGCGCCGGAAATACCCGCCTGGTTAAGACGCACGCCATCCATCAGCACTAATGTGTGACTGGCATTCGTTCCGCGAACGAATAATGAAGTCTGCTGGCCCATTCCGCCGTTCTGAGCAATATCCACGCCTGGTAAACGACGCAATACATCAGCTACGGATTTGGACTGCCATCTGTCAATATCTTCACGCGTGACGATATCCGTCGGCGCTAATACAGAAGAAACAGGTTGTGGAAAACGGTTGGCAGTAACGATCATGTCATCGCTGCTGTTTGTGGAAGTGTTGTCCTGCGCCCACCCTGAAAAAGCCGTGACGGATAATGCCGTCAGCAGCACATGCTTTTTAATTGTCATAAATCGAGCATCCAAACTTAATTGGCGGATGCCGCAGAGGATCACCGACGGTATTTCGCGACGACGATGATTAATGCGACGTAACATCGGCAGGTCTTCGGACTTAGGATTTGCAGGCTAATTAATTACATCGTAATCAATTAAAATATCCGCACCGGGCGATGACTTCCCATTTCCTCTTCTCTCTTGCCTTTATATAAAAAGGGAAAGAGAAAAAAGAAACAGTGTCTGCATAATAAAGAATGCTATCGCCGTGATTTCCCCATACCGCTGCGCGCCAGTTCCGGATTCACACCGGATTCCCTTTTAACTCAGTCAATGAGGCCGAAACGCAATCCTACGATCAACCCATTTGGAAATCCAGACATCCGTAATGTCGGATGAACTTTCCTGATATAAATACAACAAAGGTAGACATAGGGGAGACTTTCCCTACAATCCCCCGCAAAGTTTGCCCATTTACTTCCTGTTAGACGAGATAACCGATGACGCCTGAAAACCTGCCCATTGAACACTACGACGACCAGCTGGCGGAAAAGACCGCACGTCTCACGGCGATGATGTCGCCTTTTAATGCGCCGCAGCCTGACGTTTTCCGTTCTCCTGTCAGCCATTACCGTATGCGCGCCGAGTTTCGCGTCTGGCATGATGAAGGCGATTTGTACCACATCATGTTCGATCCGCAGACCAAAGCCCGCGTGCGTGTGGATCAGTTCCCGATCGCCAGCGAATTGATTAACCGTCTGATGCCAGTGCTTATCGCGGCCATCAGGCAGGATCCGGCATTGCGCCGCAAGATTTTTCAGATCGACTATTTATCGACCCGCAGCGGCAAAATCATCGCCTCGCTGCTTTACCACCGTAAGCTTGATGACGAATGGCAGCAGGCTGCCAGTACTCTGCGCGACCACCTGCGCGCCGAGGGATTTGATATCCATCTGATTGGCCGTGCCGCCAAAACCAAAATCATGCTCGACCAGGATTATGTCGACGAGGTCCTTCCGGTGGCTGGCCGCGATATGATTTATCGTCAGGTGGAAAACAGTTTCACCCAGCCAAACGCTGAGATGAATATTCAGATGCTGGAATGGGCGCTGAAGGCCACGGAAAACTCGACCGGCGATTTGCTTGAGCTTTACTGCGGTAACGGCAACTTCTCGCTGGCTCTGGCGCGTAACTTCCGCCGGGTGCTGGCAACAGAAATCGCCAAGCCTTCCGTGGCTGCGGCACAATTCAACATTGCAGCTAACCAGATTGATAATGTGCAAATTATCCGCATGGCGGCTGAAGATTTTACCCAGGCGCTCAATGGGGTGCGCGAATTCCGTCGTCTGCAGGAGGTGGATTTAAGCGGATATGAATGCAACACGATTTTTGTCGATCCGCCACGCAGCGGACTGGATGACGAAACCGTGAAAATGGTCGCGGGCTACGAACGTATTCTTTATATCTCCTGCAATCCGGAAACACTGTGTGCAAATCTGGAAACGCTGAGCAAAACGCACCGCATCACGCGTCTGGCGTTGTTTGATCAGTTCCCGTACACCCACCATATGGAATCGGGTGTGCTGCTGGAAAAATTCTGACGGCGAATACAAAAAACGGGCACCTTCTGAGTGCCCGTTTTTATATCATTCCGTTATCCACAATATTATAAATAAACACGCATATATTCTGACAGACACAGGATAGCCATCGCCTGCCCGTAAGGCATTGAGGTCAGCGCGATTTCACGGTAAAAATCGAGATCGTTACCCATCGCCGTACCGAATGACGTTTGCGTCAGTTCCCCTGCGGGATTGATGTGCTTAATTACGCCCTGAATGGCTTTTTCCGCTACCGGCGCATATGACGCGTCAATATAGCGTTTACGCACGGCTTTCAGAATGCCGTAGGCGAAACCGGCAGTCGCTGAGCTTTCAAGATAAGACTGCGGGTCATCAAGCAGCGTATGCCACAAACCGCTATCGTCCTGACATTTTGCCAGCGCACTGACCTGACTTTCCAGCACCTGCAATAAATAGCGGCGGGTGGCGTTGTTTTCCGGCAAATCCACCAGTTCAAGAAATTCCGGGATAGCAATCGTCAGCCAGCTGTTACCGCGCGCCCAGCGGGCCTGAGCAAAGTTATGATGGCCGTCAAATGTCCAGCCGTGGAACCACAGACCAGTCTCGCGATCCATGAGATATTGCACGTGCATCAGGAACTGATACGTCGCTTCTTCGACAAACTCCGGGCGACCCAGCAATGTACCGATTTTCGCCAGCGGCAGCACGCTCATCATCAGCGTGTCGTCCCACATTTGCTGATGATTTTCGTTGTTATAAACAATGTGCTGCATCGCACCTTTGTCTGTGCGCGGCATTTCGTACATTACCCATTCAGCCCAGCGCTCCAGATAAGGACGCCATGCCGCATTGCCGGTTTCCTCGTAGCGATACGCCAGCGTCAGAAACGGGCTCATGGTATTAACGTTCTTGGTCGGTGTACCTTCCGCCAGACGCGCAGTAAACCAGTCATCTATCACCGCACGCATTTTTTCGTCGCCGGTCTGTTGATAATACTGATAAATTCCATAAAGCCCGATGCCGTGCGTCCATTCCCAGCCCGCCCAGCCTTTGGTATCAATCACGCGGCCATCGTCCAACCGCAGCAGGAACTCACCGGTTTTATCTTCGATATTCACCAGATTGTTGGTCACGTTGTGGATCAGCGATTTCAGTTCCCCGCGAGAAATGAAATGTTCCGGCTGTCGCAGCAAAGCACTGTGTTTAACTTCAAAAACTTTCATGGTGTTCTCCTGTGAACTCAAAATTTATAAACGTCCCTGGACCGGCATTTCGGCAGTATTTTCACGGGTAAGCTTTTCAGGGGGCGGGTTATTGCGATGCAGATAACCGATGTTGTTATTACCCCACAGCGATTCATATTTCATCCCCGTCAGCATTTCGACCGTAGCGCGGTCTTCCGGCGTAATTTGCTCCGGCACGATACGGTTAGCATCACGCATTTTCTGCGTTTCGCGGGTCAGCACGCCGTGTGTTTTCTGGTTAAGACGGAAGAACAGAGAGATGGTGAAACCGATACTGAGCATCAGCAGGGAACCCACCACCAACACGCCAAGGATAGTATGACCGACTGCCGGAACTTGCTGGCTTTGTCCGGAAACAAACCCGGCCAGTTGTAAGATAATACCCACCAGCATCACCGCACCGGCCTGTGACGCCTTACGGGTCAGTGTCATCACGCCGGCGAAAATCCCTTCGCGGCGCTGGCCGGTGATAGTTTCATCAACGTCAGCGATATAGGTGTAAATGTTCCACGGCACGTAGTTGATCCCCCCACGGCCCAGACCGGCCAGCGCGGAAATTAACAACAATAATGACATCGAGTCATTCATGCCTGCGTAATAGAGTAAGCCGTAAGAGATAGCGGCCAGCCCGAACAGAGAAACAGCCAGACGATAAGAAGGTGCAGGGCCAAAGCGGATACACAGTGGGATCATGCCGATCACCGCCACAAATTGCAGGATGGCCATCATGCCCATAAGGTTGGAGGCCGTGGCAGCACTTTGCATCAGCACGAACACCACGTAATAGGTGAACACGGCGTTAAACACGTCCTGCGCGATATACCCGCCCAGATATAACCCCAGATGCTGACGGAAAATTTTGATGCGCAGCGTCGAGGATAATTCGACTTTCAGGCGTTTCAGGCTTTGCGCCAGGGTCAGTTGCTGACGTTCGCGCTCAATTTTCTTCGTGGCTTCAGATTTGAGCTCTTCCGGTCTTTCCCAGGTAAAGAAATACACCAGCGTCAGAACGAATGCGCAGATTACGGCAAAGACCAGGCTCGAATAGAAGAAGGAGATGGCGTTATCTTTACCAAAATGCTGCAACAGAATACCCGGCAGGAAGGCCGCCAGAATCGCTGACAACTGTGCCAAAGCAATACGGGCGCCGGAGAATTTAGTTTTCTGTTTGAAATCATCGGTCATTTCCGGCACCAATGTTTCATACGGCACCAGAATCATCGTGTAAACAATATCAAACAGCAGATAGGTCAGCAGATAATAGGCATATCCCATATCGCCCACCCACATGAAGCTGTAGCTGAACACGCAGGGAATGCCTAACAGGATGAAGAATTTGCGGCGACCAAATCGCTTACCGAGCCAGGTATTGCCGAAGTTATCGGTGAGATACCCCATCAGCGGACTCAGCACAGCATCAGCGACGCGTGCGGTGGCAAAAATAAATGTCGCTTCGATGGGCGAGAGCCCGCAGAACGTGGTGTAAAAATAGAGCAGCCACGCTGCGGTCAGGGCTGTCGTCCCCGCCCCCAGAAAATCGCCTGACCCGTAGGCGATGTAATTAAAGAATCCGATTTTACGTGTTTTCATTGCCGTGTTGCCTCTGTTAAATCACCTATAGGCGTAGGCGGAATGCGAACGAAAATATTTCGTCCGGCCATGATTCAAATTAACGGGGAGCAGGAATGAAAACCTTTTGGTTTTTGCCACTCAAGCGAACTTTATGGCAAAAAAATGAAGAAGTGGGCGATCAATCTCTAAATATTGAACATCGGTTTGATATTAATGAAATGACAGTTCATTAACTGGCGGGAAATAATAAAAGGCAATCCGCAGATTGCCTCGTTGGGTTATCAGAAAGGGACTACTGCGAGGAAGACTTACGTTTTTTAAGCTTCAGACCTATCCAGAAGATCAGCGCCACACAAATCACCGACGGCACGAAGTTCGAGCCCAGTTCAGGGTATTCCGCGCGCACAATGGTGCTGTACAGCAACAGCCCCAGCAGAAAGCAAGCCGCGGCTAAAACCGGTAACCCTTTCGGCATTTCACTGCGGTGGTAACGAACGTGCAGGCAATACACCGCTAACACCAGAGAAATGATCGGGAAGATCGAAAACGTTACGACAGAACTGAATAACGCATCGAAAGTGCCATTAATCGACAGCCCGGCAATCAAAGCCAAAACCAGAGTGCCATTATCCTGGTTCGGTTGTTCGGTCATTTTCTTTACCTCTGGTCATATTATTGAGGGGGAGTCACGGCCGTCCGTTCCTGCTGACGGCGATACCAGTAATATGCGCCTTTGGAAATCATCCGCAGCTGCAATACCAGCCGCTCTTCCAGCTGGCGGCGCTGTGCAATATCCACATCCAGCGCTTCCGCACCGGCGTTAAAAACGATGATAACCATCGCCTCAGCCTGCGCTTCGGTAAAACTGCGCGGCATATGGTTTTCGAGTTGCAGATAATCGGCAAGTTCCGCAATAAAATGCTGAATTTCGCGGGCGACGGCGGCACGAAACGCCGATGACGTACCGGAGCGTTCACGCAACAACAGACGAAATGCGTTGGGATTGTTACCGATGAATTCCATAAATGTGGAGACTGAGGTGCGGATCACGCTGCCACCTTTCGCAATGCGCTGGCGTGCCTGGCGCATCAGCTGACGCAGCATCAGCCCGCTTTCATCAACCATTGTCAGGCCCAGTTCATCCACATCGCGAAAATGCCGGTAAAAGGAGGTTGGCGCGATGCCTGCCTCGCGGGAAACCTCACGCAGACTCAGACTCGCAAAGCTGCGCTCGGCACTGAGCTGGCTGAAAGCCGCCTCAATCAGTGAACGACGCGTGCGCTCTTTTTGTTGTGCTCTTACGCCCATAACCTTCATCCGGATAGTATTCTTCTTTTTGATTATTCGCCTGATATCGCTTCACTATATCAAAATTTTTAGTGGTCGGAGCCAAAGATACAACAGCATAAAGTGGGTCAGAATGTTGCTGCATTACCATTAAATGACAACTGCATGTGGGGTAAATAGGTGTAATATGTTACTTTCTCGTTGTGATTTTGTATAAAAATAGGTTTCGAACTATGCCACAGCACTCACATTTTGATGCCATCATCATTGGCTCAGGTCCTGGCGGAGAAGGCGCTGCCATGGGACTGGTTAAACAAGGCGCCCGGGTTGCTGTCATCGAACGCTATAACAATGTCGGTGGCGGATGTACTCACTGGGGAACCATCCCTTCCAAAGCATTGCGCCACGCCGTCAGCAGAATCATCGAATTTAACCAAAACCCGCTCTACAGCGATAACTCCCGCACAATGAGCTCCACTTTCCCGGACATCCTGCGTCACGCCGATTCAGTGATTAATCAGCAAACACGTATGCGCCAGGGTTTCTATGAGAGAAACCAATGCCAGCTGTTCTCGGGTGATGCCAGTTTTGTGGATGCCAATACCATCAGTATCCGCTACGCCGATAACACACACGAAGTGATTACCGCAGATAACATTGTGATTGCCTGCGGCTCGCGCCCGTACCGGCCTGCCAATGTCGATTTTGGTCATCCGCGCATTTACGACAGCGATTTGATCCTCGAACTGAGCCATGAACCACGCCACGTGATTATTTACGGCGCGGGGGTGATCGGCTGCGAATATGCGTCAATCTTCCGCGGTCTGAACGTCAAAGTAGACTTAATCAATACCCGTGACCGCCTGCTGTCTTTCCTCGATCAGGAAATGTCAGATGCGCTGTCCTATCACTTCTGGAATAACGGTGTGGTCATCCGCCACAACGAAGAGTTCGAGATGATCGAAGGCGTGGAAGACGGTGTGATCATGCACCTCAAATCCGGTAAAAAAGTGAAGGCTGATGCGCTGCTGTATGCCAACGGACGCACGGGTAACACCGATAAACTGGGTCTGGAGAATATTGGTCTGGAAGCTGACAGCCGCGGGCTGCTGAAAGTGAACAGCATGTATCAGACTGCGCTGTCACATATTTATGCGGTAGGTGACGTCATTGGCTATCCAAGTCTGGCATCAGCGGCTTATGATCAGGGCCGGATTGCCGCGCAGGCCATGATTCAGGGCGAAGCGAAAGTCCACCTTATCGAAAACATTCCGACCGGTATTTATACCATCCCTGAAATCAGTTCCGTGGGTAAAACCGAGCAGGAACTGACGGCGATGAAAGTGCCATACGAAGTGGGCCGCGCACAGTTTAAACATCTGGCACGCGCACAAATTGCGGGTATGAACGTGGGCAGCCTGAAGCTCCTGTTCCACCGGGATACCAAAGAAATTCTGGGGATTCACTGCTTTGGTGAACGTGCGGCCGAGATTATTCACATCGGCCAGGCGATTATGGAACAGAAAGGTGAAGGTAATACTATCGAGTATTTCGTTAATACCACCTTCAACTATCCGACCATGGCAGAAGCCTATCGCGTTGCGGCACTGAACGGATTAAACCGCCTTTTTTAACACTGCAGTTCGGTCCATGTAAGGCTGCATGTGCTCTTTGATGGCTTCCGCAAGTTGCTCGTAACGCCCGCGCAGTGGCGAACCGGGACGATATACCAGCGCGATTGTGCGTCGCGGTTCCGGTTTGTCACACGTCAGATACGTCACTCCGTCACGGCTGCGCTCATTGGGCACAGCCAGGGATGGCAGCAAGGTAATCCCGCTGCCCGCCGCCACCATATTACGCAGCGTTTCCAGACTGGTTGCCCGGAAATGGGTATCTTCATCCGCCCCCGCCTGGAAGCAGAAACCGAGTGCCTGATCACGCAGGCAATGCCCGTCTTCCAGCATCAGTAATTTTTCACCCGCCAGATCGGCCATCGCCACACGATCGCGCGATGCCCACGGATGATCATCGTAGATCGCCAGCCTCATCGGCTCATCAAACAACGGCACTTCAATAAACGCTTCGCTCTCTTTTACCAGCGCCAGAATCGCACAGTCGAGTTTTCCGCTGTCAAGCTGAGACAGTAACTGATGGGTTTGCGCCTCATGCAGATACATTTCCAGTTTCGGGAAGGTTTTATGCAGCGAGGGGATAATCTGAGGCAGCAGATAAGGCCCGACTGTCGGGATCAGGCCGATATGCATCGGGCCGGACATCGCTTCGCCTTGTTGGCTCGCCATCTCTTTCAGAACTTTCACTTCACGCAACACCGTGCGCGCCTGATCCACCAGCAACAAACCGGCTTGCGTAAACAGCACTTTGCGGCTGGTTCTTTCAAGCAACATAACGCCAAGTTCATCTTCCAGTTTACGTATCTGACCACTTAATGTCGGCTGGCTGACATGGCATGAATCTGCTGCGCGTCGAAAATGACGAAACTCAGCCAGTGCCACCAGATACTCTAGATCACGAATGTTCATTTTTCCTCCAGTCCCTAAAAGGCAATGCGATAGTCGTTAACGATAGATAAGATAGCAATCAACGATTATATCTATCAACTACTATCGTGAATAATGCTTTCCAACAAGGCAGAAATGCCGAAAAAACTTTCTATTTTATTGATTAATTAAGAGGTTATTCATGTTTGCAAGCCAGGAAGGTAGACACGTACCGCACGTTACTTTTCACACCCGACAGGGCGATCAATGGGTAGATCTCTCCAGCGACAATCTGTTTAAAAATAAAACAGTGATCGTATTTTCATTGCCGGGTGCATTCACCCCGACCTGTTCTTCGAGTCACCTGCCACGTTACAACGAACTGGCTCCGGTGTTTAAAAACCACGGCGTCGACAGCATCCTGTGCGTTTCCGTGAATGACACCTTCGTGATGAACGCCTGGAAAGCCGAACAGAACGCCTCCAACATCACTTTCATCCCGGACGGTAACGGTGAATTCACCAAAGGGATGGACATGCTGGTAGAGAAAGCGGATTTAGGCTTCGGCCCGCGTTCATGGCGTTATTCCATGCTGGTACGCAACGGTGTCGTCGAGAAAATGTTCGTTGAGCCAAATAAGCCAGGCGACCCGTTTGAAGTGTCTGATGCTGACACCATGCTCAAGTATCTGGCACCAGAATTTAAAGTGCAGGAATCCGTGTCCGTATTCACCAAACCGGGCTGTCCGTTCTGTGCGAAAGCCAAACAAATGTTGCAGGAACGCGGCATTCAGTATGAAGAAATTGTATTAGGTAAAGACGCGACCACCGTCAGCCTGCGCGCCGTGACGGGCCGGGCAACAGTGCCGCAAGTCTTTATCGGTGGACGCCACATCGGGGGAAGTGACGATCTGGAGGTTTACCTCCATTCAGAAACACAAGACGTGTGCGAAGTGGCACAGTAAGCGTCAATAAGGATCTGCTGTAAGAAGTAAGGCAAGAAATCCCTGCATTACCGACAAAAAAGCAAAGTAAGACTACGTGAATTTTCGGCGGATCTATGATCCGCCTTTTTTATTTACGCTAAACGCGCCTTCGCATCAGCAATCGCCTGTGCAACCTGCTGCGGAGAAACACCGCCTTTAGCGGCTCGTTTGTCGAGACAAGATTGCAGTTCGAGAATGGCGTAAACATCGTCGCCAATCACGCTGCTGAATTTCTGCAAATCTGCCAGCGGTAATTCTTCCAGCGCTTTGCCCTGATTAATCGCTTCCACTACCGCTTCACCCACAATATGGTGCGCCTCACGGAACGGAACACCCTTGGCAACCAGATAATCTGCCAGTTCGGTGGAGTTAGCATAGCCCTGTTGCGCGGCTTCTTTCGCCCTTGGGCGTTTTACCTGAATACCATCCAGCACCAGCGATGCCATGTTCAGACAATCCATCCAGGTATCGAGTGCGTCGAACAGCCCTTCTTTATCTTCCTGCATGTCTTTGTTGTACGCCAGCGGAAGACCCTTCATCGTCATCATCATACCGGTAAGCGCGCCCTGCACACGACCACACTTACCACGGATCAGCTCCAGTGCATCCGGATTCTTCTTCTGTGGCATCAGGGAAGAGCCGGAGGTGACACGATCGGACAAATCGATAAACGCCGCTTCACCGGTATTGAAGAAAATCAGGTCTTCTGCAAAACGTGAAAGGTGAACCATGCTGATGGCCGCGTTGGAAAGCAGCTCCAGAACATGGTCACGATCAGAAACACTGTCGAGGCTGTTACGTGTCGCAGAAGCGAAACCTAACCAGCCAGCCAGTTGTTCGCGATCCATCGGATAGGCAGTACCGGCCAGTGCGCCACAGCCCAGCGGACTGACGTCCAGACGAGCCAGCGTGTCTTTCAGGCGGCTTTCATCACGCGCCAGCATTTCAACATACGCCATGCACCAGTGCGCAAACGTCACCGGCTGGGCGCGTTGCAGATGGGTGTAACCCGGCATCACGGCGTCCTGATTGGCTTCGGCCGTGGCGACCAGCGCCTGCTGCAAATGATGCAGCGCCTCACGCAGTTCAACCACCTGTGTTTTACACCACAGTTTGATGTCAGTCGCGACCTGATCGTTACGGCTGCGGCCGGTGTGCAATTTCTTACCGAGATTGCCAACTTTGTCGATCAGTTTGCCTTCAACCCAGCTATGAATATCTTCGGCATCACTGGCTAAAATAGCGCGGGGATTGGCACGGACTTCTTCCAGCAACACAGTCAATGCGTCTTCCAGCTGAAGCTGTTCGTCAGCGGTTAATACATTCACAGTCACCAGCGCTTTGGACCAGGCTACCGAGCCCACAATATCCTGCTCCGCCAGCCGGTAATCGAAACGCAGTGAGTCATTCAGTTCTTTAAACCGCTGATCTGCTGCCTGAGTAAAACGTCCGCCCCAAAGTGCCATTTTCCTGCTCCTGAAATTTTTTATGCAAAAGGGCGCAATATGGCTGCGCCCTGACAAAAGTGTGTACCGAATGCGCGTCAGATTTAAACCTGCCGGGAGGTGAATTACCCCAGAATGCGTGTTCCGATCGCGACGCCATTAAACAGTGCGGGTAATTGCTCAGCGTGACGCCAGCTGGCGATATCCACAGGACGTCCGAGAGAACGTGCAGCGTCCAGCGCAGCGTTAACTTTGACGATCATGCCATCGGTGATAATACCCTGCCCGATAAGCTGTTCGGCTTTCTCTGCACTCATTTCCGGAATACGCTGGCCTTTGCCATCAAGAATTCCGCTGACATCAGACAGCAGGATCAGATCCGCGCCCAGCGTGGCCGCCAGTGCAGTTGCTGCCTGATCGGCGTTAACATTCATCAGCTCACCGGTTGCGGTGATGCCAATAGAACTGACAATCGGCAGGTAGCCTGCGCCATGCAATGTGTTAATCAGCGCCGGATCACCCGCTTCGGCTTTACCGACGAAGCCCAGTGATGCATCCAGTTGCGTAACGCTGACGGTGCCGCCGTCAGCCAGAGACAGGCCAACCGCGTTGATGTGATTTTTGACCGCCCACGCCAACAGAGTTTTGTTCGCGCTGCCGGCGAGTGCACCCGTGATAATGTCAATCTGATCAGCCGGTGTCACGCGCAGACCGGCTTTTTTCACGACAGGCAGATTCAGCTTTTTCATCAGCTCGTCAACCAGGCAGCCACCACCATGAACAATAACCAGCGGGCGGTGATATTCCTGGCGATAAGCCACTATTGCCATGAACAGCCGCTCAAGTGCTTCTTCATTGTCCAGCAACACACCACCTAACTTGATGACTAACGGATTCATAGCTGTTCGCGCCCCGACCGGTTGAGAATGTTAATTAATAACAATACGTTTAATTTAATCTAACACCCCTGCGCGTCTGAATAAACGCTCAGGGGCGGTTGTTTTCTGTTTACAGTCAATCTGACGGCTGGTTAAAGCAATGATTGTGTTTCCGGGAAGCCGAAACGGATATTCATGCACTGAACTGCCTGAGCAGACGCGCCTTTGAGCACGTTATCTTCCGTCGCTACCACAATCAGATGTTCACCTTTCACCGCAAAACCGATATCGCAGAATGGCAGACCGACCACATCTTTCAGCGCCGGGACGCCTTTGGTGTACAAACGCACCAGCGGTTTATCGTGATACGCATTATGGAAGGCTTCCGCCACGTCCTGCTCCGTCACACCCGCGTTCAGACGGCAGGTGATAGTCGCCAGAATACCGCGCGGAAAATTGCCCAAATGCGGCGTGAAAATCACCGGCACGCCAAGATGTTCGGCAATTTCTGGCTGATGACGGTGGCTGAAGAGTTTGTAAGGCTGAAGACTGACTTCGCAGAAACTGTTGCCGAGTGTCGCTTTACGGCCAGCGCCGCTGACACCGCTGGTGGCATTGATGACCGGCCACTGGCTGTCATTAAGCAAACCATTGTCGATAAGGGGTTTGAGCGCCAGCTGTGACGCGGTCGGGTAACAGCCCGGAACAGCAATCAGCTGTGCGTCTTTTAATTTGTCAGCCTGCCATTCGGCCAGACCGTATACAGCCTGATCGAGCAGTTCGAGATGCTGATGCTCAAAGCCGTAGAATTCAGTGTAAAACTCAGGTTTGCTGACGCGGAAAGCACCGGACAGGTCAAACACCACGCAGCCCGCCGCCAGAAACTGTGGTGCTAAATCGTGGCTGACTTCATGCGCTGTCGCCAGAAAAACAACATCGACACCTTTCGCTGCTTCAGCCACATCAGTCAGAGGCAAAACAGGCAAATCGACGATGCCTTTTAATTGAGGATGCAAATCAGAAAGTAATTTTCCTGCATCTGCACTTTGCGCTGAAACCGTTAAACCGGTTATGTTCATCTGTGGATGGCGATTCAGGTAAGCAGCGAGTTCAGCTCCGGCATAACCTGTGGCACCAACAATCAGCGTATTCAACATAGGGCTTGTTCACCTTCTCAATTTTGGGGTAGGGCCGGATGAATTTTTTTCCGGTTTCCTTACGCGCTGGCTTATTGTATTTTTATTCACAATTATTGCATGAATATGAATACTACCCTAACTAAAGGCTGTCAACAGTGAAGATGAAATTACCTCCTTTTATTGAGCTCTACCGGGCGTTAATCGCCACCCCTTCCATCAGCGCGACAGATGCTGCACTGGACCAGAGCAATGAAACGTTAATCAATTTACTGGCAGGCTGGTTCGGTGATTTAGGCTTCAAAGTCGAAGTGCAACCCGTTCCAGGAACACGGCATAAATTCAATATGTTAGCCAGTACTGGCGAAGGCGCGGGTGGTTTACTGCTGGCAGGCCATACCGATACCGTTCCGTTCGATGATGGCCGCTGGACACGTGATCCTTTCACCCTGACCGAGCATGAAAATAAGCTCTATGGTTTAGGGACTGCCGACATGAAAGGTTTCTTCGCCTTTATCCTCGATTCACTGCGCGATGTTGATCTGACTAAACTGACTAAACCGCTGTATATTTTGGCGACTGCGGATGAAGAAACCACGATGGCCGGTGCCAGTTATTTTTCCAAAAACGCAAAGATCCGCCCTGACTGCGCCATCATCGGTGAACCTACTTCGCTCAAGCCGGTTCGTGCACACAAGGGACATCTGTCAAATGCTATTCGTATCACCGGTCAGTCCGGCCACTCCAGTGATCCGTCCCGCGGCGTGAACGCTATTGAACTGATGCACGAATCGATTACCCATTTAATGACGCTGCGCAATACGCTGAAAAGCCGTTACAACCACAGTGGTTTCGTGATCCCGTACCCGACCATGAACTTTGGTTATATCAACGGCGGCGATGCGCCAAACCGCATTTGCGCGTGCTGCGAAATGCATATGGATATCCGCCCGCTGCCGGGTCTTACGCTGACTGAGATTGAGGGTCTGCTGAACGAAGCGCTGGCCCCGGTCAGTGAACGCTGGCCGGGACGTATTGAGATTGAAGAACTGCATCCGCCCATCCCGGGTTATGAATGTCCGCCGGATCACCCGCTGGTACAGGTAGTCGAAAAACTGCTGGGTGTGGAAACAGAAATTGTTAACTACTGCACCGAGGCACCGTTTATTCAGGAACTGTGTCCGACACTGGTACTCGGACCGGGTTCTATCGATCAGGCGCATCAGCCAGATGAATATATTGATATGGCGTTCATTAAACCGACTCGCGAGCTGATTTCTCAGGTCGTTCATCATTTCTGCTATCACTGATACTGAATGACGCACTGATGAAGAAACAAACAGGGCGCTTACGGGCGCCCTTTGATACTGTACAACGTTGCTATTGAACAAAAGCAGGATTAGCCAAACTGATATCGTCGCGGTTGTAATTAAATTTCAGCGACATGGCCAAAAAGACCATTTTTCACGTGAGTGATGAGGGGTTTTTGGGTTAAAACAAGTGCTGCATTTAAAAGTATGGCCAGGTTGGCAGGGTGAACGGGGCAAGAATGCCTGACGGGTGAAAGTTATTTACAGAATATAAAAATTAAACGAGAGAACGGGTCAGAGGTAATATGAACGAACAATATTCCGCAATGCGAAGTAATGTCAGTACCTTAGGTAAATTGCTAGGCGACACGATCAAAGATACGTTGGGAGAGCATATCCTGGATCGTGTTGAGAAAATCCGTAAGCTGTCGAAATCCTCCCGTGCCGGAAACGACGCGGATCGACAAGAATTACTGTCAACGTTGCAAAATCTCTCCAATGATGAGCTGCTGCCTGTTGCCCGTGCTTTTAGCCAGTTTCTGAATTTAGCCAACGTGGCTGAACAATATCACAGCATTTCGCCACATGGCGAAGCGGCCAGTAATCCTGAAGCCCTGGCACAATTGTTCGATCGCCTGAAATCCAAAAATCTCTCAGAACAACAGCTGCGTGATGCTGTCGACCAGCTTTCTATTGAACTGGTACTGACCGCGCACCCGACAGAAATTGCCCGCCGCACACTGATCCACAAACTGGTCGAAGTGAATAACTGCCTCAAGCAGCTCGACCATAACGATCTGGCCGATTACGAACGCAAACAAATCATGCGTCGTTTGCGTCAGTTGATCGCGCAGTCATGGCACACCGATGAAATCCGCAAAAACCGGCCTTCTCCTGTGGATGAAGCTAAATGGGGCTTTGCGGTCGTTGAAAACAGCCTGTGGGAAGGCGTACCTGCTTTCCTGCGTGAACTGAACGAACAACTGGAAACGTCACTGGATTATAAAATGCCCGTGGAAGCCGTGCCGGTTCGCTTCACTTCATGGATGGGCGGCGACCGCGACGGTAACCCGAACGTGACGGCCGATATTACCCGCCACGTACTGTTGCTGAGCCGCTGGAAAGCGACTGACCTGTTCCTGCGTGATATCGCGGTGCTGGTATCAGAATTGTCGATGACCGAATGTACGCCGGAACTGCGTGAGCTGGCGGGAGGGGCGGATATCATCGAACCTTACCGTGAAATCATGAAACAGCTGCGTGCTCAGCTGACCAATACGCAGGTTTATCTGGAAGCTCGTCTGAAAGGCGAACGCGTTGCGCGCCCTCATGATTTATTGGTGAAAAATGACCAGCTGTGGGCACCGCTATACGCCTGTTACCAGTCGCTGCAAGCCTGCAATATGGGCATTATTGCCAACGGCCAGTTGCTGGATACCCTGCGCCGCGTGCGCTGCTTCGGCGTGCCTCTGGTGCGTATCGACGTGCGTCAGGAAAGTACCCGCCACACCGATGCTATCGCTGAAATCACCCGCTATCTCGGTCTGGGCGATTATGAAAGCTGGTCAGAATCCGATAAACAGGCTTTCCTGATCCGTGAACTGAATTCAAAACGTCCGCTGGTGCCACGTCACTGGGAACCGAGTGCCGACACCAAAGAAGTGCTCGATACCTGTCAGGTGATTGCCGAGGCACCGGAAGGCTCGATTGCAGCGTATGTCATTTCGATGGCGCGTACACCGTCTGACGTGCTGGCCGTACACCTGCTGCTCAAAGAAGCCGGTTGTCCGTTCCCGATGCCTGTCGCGCCGCTGTTCGAAACGCTCGACGACCTGAACAATGCCGACGATGTCATGAAACAGTTGCTGAGCATTGACTGGTATCGCGGTTTCATTCAGGGCAAACAAATGGTGATGATTGGCTATTCCGACTCCGCAAAAGACGCGGGCGTGATGGCCGCATCATGGGCACAATACCGTGCTCAGGATGCTCTGATCAAAACCTGCGAGAAAGCCGGGATTGCCCTGACACTGTTCCACGGACGCGGCGGTTCTATCGGCCGTGGCGGTGCACCGGCACAGGCAGCGTTGTTATCTCAGCCTCCGGGCAGCCTGAAAGGCGGCCTGCGCGTGACCGAACAGGGCGAAATGATCCGCTTCAAATTCGGATTGCCGGAAGTCACTATCAGCAGCCTGGCGCTGTACACGTCTGCGATTCTGGAAGCCAACCTGTTGCCACCGCCTGAGCCGAAGCAAGCCTGGGTAGATATTATGGAACAGCTGTCTGACGTGTCCTGCAAAATGTACCGGGGTTATATCCGCGAGAATAAAGACTTCGTGCCTTACTTCCGTGCAGCAACTCCGGAACAGGAACTGGCGAAACTGCCGCTGGGTTCACGACCGGCGAAACGTAAAGCCAGTGGTGGCGTCGAAAGCCTTCGCGCCATCCCGTGGATTTTCGCCTGGACGCAAAACCGTCTGATGCTACCAGCCTGGCTGGGCGCCGGTGCCGGTTTACAGGCCGTGGTCGATGGCGGGAAACGTGACGAGCTGGAAACCATGTGCCGCGACTGGCCGTTCTTCTCCACCCGCATC
Organism: Rahnella sp. RFA10(1/100); assembly: GCF_004195115.1. NCBI lineage: Bacteria > Pseudomonadati > Pseudomonadota > Gammaproteobacteria > Enterobacterales > Yersiniaceae > Rahnella > Rahnella sp. RFA10(1/100). Next base: position 98,697 of record NZ_SEWR01000011.1, on the reverse strand, counting down.
GGCATGCTGGAAATGGTATTTGCGAAAGCGGACCTGTGGCTGGCAGAATACTACGATCATCGTCTGGTAGAGAAAGAGCTGTGGCCGCTCGGTCAGCAACTGCGCGATCAGCTGGCAAGCGACATTAAAGTGATCCTGGCGATTTCTAACGACGATCACCTGATGGAAGATTTACCATGGATTGCGGAATCTATCGCCCTGCGTAACGTCTACACTGACCCGCTGAACGTATTGCAGGCTGAATTGCTGCACCGTTCCCGCGAGCTGGAAAAAGACGGTAAGCAGGATGCGAATGTAGAGCAGGCGTTGATGGTGACGATTGCCGGCGTGGCAGCGGGTATGCGTAATACCGGCTAGTGTCTGCTGAAGCTATCTAAAGAAAAACCCGCGAATTCGCGGGTTTTTTGTATTCAGCGTAGGGCAAAATATTAGGCGCGAACCGGCACGTCAATTTCCGGACGCACACCCAGTGTGTGGCAAATTGCGTAACTCATTTCTGCACGGTTCAGGGTATAGAAATGGAAGTCCTTTACACCTTCACGGCTGAGGATTTTCACCATGTCCATCGCGATGTTGGCGCCAACCATTTTGCGGGTTTCGGCGTCGTTATCCAGCCCTTCGAACAGGCTGTTCATCCAGTGCGGTACACGCACATTGGTCATCGTCGCAAAGCGGGTCAGCTGTTTGAAGTTGGACACCGGCAGAATACCCGGCACAATTTCCACATCAATCCCCTGACCGGCGCAGCGGTCACGGAAACGCAGATAGCTTTCCACATCGAAGAAAAACTGCGTAATAGCGCGGTTCGCACCGGCATCAATTTTGCGTTTCAGGTTAATCAGATCTGACTGTGCGCTTTTAGCTTCAGGATGCACTTCCGGATAGGCCGCAACGGAAATATCAAAGTCACCCACTTCTTTCAGCAACTTTACCAGATCGGTGGCATACATTTCCGGCTTGCCGCCGCCTGCCGGTAAATCACCACGCAGAGCTACAATGTGACGAATGCCACTTTCCCAGTAATCCTGTGCGATTTGACGTAGTTCATCACGGCTGGCATCAATACAGGTCAGATGCGGTGCAGCTTCCAGACCGGTACGTTCTTTAATGCCTTTGATGATGCTGTGTGTACGGTCACGTTCACCGGAGTTTGCCCCGTAGGTGACAGAAACAAACTTAGGCTTAAGGCTGCTGAGGCGGTCAATAGAACTCCACAACGTATCTTCCATCTCGCTGGTGCGTGGCGGGAAAAATTCGAAAGAAACGTTAATCTGACCCTGTAACTCTGCCAGATTCTGGTTCAGCGCTTCGCGCTGGTTTGCGTGGAAAAAGCTCATAAACACTACCTCATGGATCACTGCGTTTTGATTATGGTTCGTTATAATGGACGTTTGGACGTCTAAACGTATAGATAGAAAATGACGGAAAGCGGGCAAAGTGTCAACGTTAAAATGAGGCCAGGGGATGATTAATATTCACGCTTTCTGAAAGAATTTCATTTTGAGGACGTTTTGCTGGGGGGAATTAAGCTCCTCCCCCTGCGAAGGGGGAGGCTGGGAGGGGGTTTAGCAGACCACTTCGCCCCCCATTCCCATGAGAAGGACAGGCGCAGGGAATTACAGAAGTTGCGTCAAGCGGTTAAGATCAGACTGCAACGCACCTGCGGTGACGTCACGCCCTGCGCCCGGCCCGCGGATCACCAGCGGATTATCACGATACCAGCGGCTTTCGATAGCAAACACGTTATCGCAAGGCAGCAACGCAGCCAGAGGATGGTCGTCGCGCACGGCTTCAACACCCACACGCGCTTTGCCATTAGCATCGAAACGCGCCACATAGCGCAGCACAAGACCCATTTCGCGGGCCGCTTCCAGACGTTGCAGCATTTGCTGGTTCAGCGCCTCACCGTCTTCGAAGAACTGATCAACCGATCCGGTCACACAGCTTTCCGGCACCAGCGATTCCACACGAACCTGCGTCGGTTCAATATCATACCCGGCCTCACGCGCCAGGATAACCAGCTTGCGCATGACGTCCTGACCGGATAAATCATCGCGCGGATCAGGCTCCGTTAACCCCTGCTGCCAGGCTAAATCCACCAGTTCGGTGAACGGCAGCGTGCCATCGAATTGCAGGAACAGCCATGACAAGGTACCGGAGAAAATTCCGCTGATGGCCAGAATGCTGTCACCGCTTTCACGTAAATCGCGCACCGTATGGTTGACCGGCAAACCGGCACCTACCGTGGCGTTATACAACCAGTGGCTGCCAGTTTTGGAAAACGCGTCGCGGATCTGACGATATTTATTCGTATCCGATGCCCCCGCCAGTTTATTGGCGCTGATAACATGGAAACCGTAACTGGCAAAATCCAGATACTGATCTGCCAGTTCAGCGCTGGCGGTGACATCGAGAACCACTAAATCGTCATAAGGATGCGCACGCATCCACAGGAACAGCGATTCTTCATCGTGTGCCTGCGCTTCATCATCAAAGAAAGCCAAAGCACGGCTGGCGTCCAGCCCGTCGTAATTGAGCAGGCTACGCTTGCTGTCAACCACACCCGCCAGTACAAACTCAAAACCGCTGCGGGCAGAAATATTCTTTTGTTCACGGGCGAACAGTTCCAGCCAGCGTGAACCGATATTGCCTTTACCAAACAGCATCAGACCGATTTGCTTTTCAGCACGGAACAGCGTTTTGTGCAGCCCCTGAATCAGGTGCGCGGTCGGGCCGATACGCAGCACGGCCACCAGACTGATACCGTCTTCGGCCTGCCAGATAAACTCCACCGGCTGATCTTTCATCTCCTGATAGAAACGGTGACTGTGCAGCGGGTTCTTGCACACGCCCGCACCGACCAGCGCCACCAGCGCCAGCCCTTCACGCAGCGTCAGACGCGCCGGAAGGGCCGCATCTTCGAGAACCTGCAACGCACTGCCCGCCACTTCAGAGGTGTAGCACAGTTGCAGTAAATTACGATCAGGATGAATGCCGGTACACAGCGGTTTGATCTGCGCCCGTTTGAGCAGCAGTTCGACATCTTTTTGCGCCAGACCGAAATCATGACCTGACGGAATGACCATTTCGATCAGACAAATATCATCGTGACTGGTGACAATTTTCGCACCGGTGCCGGAAGCCAGTACACGTTCGATACGCGTTGATCCTTGCTCCGGCTGATAACTGCAACGCAGCTGTAAATCGATATCGCTACCGGAAACCGGTTGAAGAGTACGGGTGTGAAGAACCGGTGCGGCCAGGCGTGCCAGTTCACTGGCTTCATCGAGACGCAACAAGGGCAGCAGACAGGCATCTTTTACTTTACGCGGGTCAGCGCTGTAGACGCCGGCCACGTCACTCCAGATGGTCACGCGACTGGCATTCGCCAGTGCACCAATCTGGGTGGCGGAATAGTCACTGCCGTTACGGCCAAGCAGCACGGTTTCACCCGCGTCGCTGCGGGCAATAAAACCGGTCACCACCAGATATTGCTGAGGGTGCTGCGCGAGAAGTTGTTGCAGCAGCGGGTAAGAACGGCCTTCATCAACCTGAGGTTGTGCAGCACGTTCAGCCCGCAGAAATTCACGGGCATCCAGCCAGGCGGCCGGTAATTCCAGTTTGCATAACACCGCAGACATCAGGCGTGCGGACCAGACTTCGCCGTGCCCTACCACTTCAGCATAAATTGCATCGGTCATTTTGCCGTCAAGCAAAACAGCCAGACGTTCGAGATCATGAATAAAAGAAGCAATAAGCGGTTCGGCCATTTCCGGCGGCAACAGGCCGGTTATCAAATCACTCTGATAACGGCGCAAAGCTTGCTGAACCTGATGCGCGGAAAGTCTGTCTGTCTGGCTGAGCTTCAGCCAGCTGATCAGTTGGTTAGTTGTACTGCCAGCCGCCGACACCACCATCATGTCACCCGGCTTCGCATACTCGGCCATAATACCGGCGACGCGCAGATAACATTTCACGTCGGCCAGACTGCTACCACCAAACTTGTGCAACTGACGGCTTCCCGCCGGCGCTGCAACCGCTATTGCATTCATACTTACCTCGTTGCCACTGACTGGAATGCATTTTCCAGATCAGCAATCAAATCTTCGCTGTCTTCAAGACCTACAGAAATACGGAGCAAGCTGTCAGAAATCCCGGCGGCTTTGCGCGCTTCCGGCGCCATGCCAGCGTGTGTCATGGTCGCGGTATGAGAAATCAGGCTTTCGACGCCCCCCAGTGATTCTGCGAGGGTAAATAACTTCAATTCTTTCAGGAAATGGCGCAACTGAGCTTCATCTCCGTTAAATTCAAAACTGATCATGGCACCGAAGCCACGTTGCTGACGGCGGGCAATTTCATGTCCCTGGTTTTCCGGCAGCGACGGATGATACAGCTTTTTAACCTGCGATTGTTTCTGTAAATAAGCCACAATCGCCAGGGCATTTTCCTGTTGCTGTTTCACACGAACCGTTAATGTGCGCAAACCCCGCAATAACAGGTAGCTGTCAAAGGCTGCGGCGGTCACGCCAATGTTGTTCGCCCACCATGCCAGCTCTGTCGCGTGTTCTGCGGTCTTAGATATTACCGTACCGGCGACCACATCAGAATGCCCGTTCAGATATTTAGTACAGGAATGGACGACTAAATCCGCACCAAGCTGCAACGGGTTCTGCAACGCCGGGCTGAGGAAGGTATTGTCCACTACCGTCAGAGCACCGGCGGCACGTGAGGCATCGCAAATCGCCTGTATATCCACCACACGCAGCAAAGGGTTGCTCGGGGTTTCAATCAGCACCAGCTTCGGTTTTTCTTTCAGCGCATCCGCCAGCGCCTGCGGATCACCCTGATCCACAAACAGTACGCGATACGCGCCACGTTTGCTCAGACTGTCGAACAGACGATAGCTACCGCCGTAGCAGTCATGCGGCGCAATCAGTAAATCGCCAGGTTTCAGGAATACCGTACACACCAGGTGAATGGCAGACATCCCACTGCTGGTCAGAACCGCACCGGCACCGCCTTCCAGATCAGCCAGCGCCCGCTGGACAACATCGCGTGACGGGTTGCCGCGACGGGAATAGTCATGCGCTCTTGGCTGGTTGAAATCTTCAAAGTTATAGGTGCTGGAAAGGTAGATTGGCGGAACTACACAACCATATTGCTGATCATTGTTCAGGCCACTGCCCACGGCAATGGTGGCTTGCTTGTGCGTCATAATCGTTTATTCCTGACGAATTGCGAAGGATGAGGATAGAAAGAGTAACCGCCGGAGATATAGACGTCAATACATCTGGACATCTAAACTTCTTTGCGTATAGATTGAGCAACAGCGCAATACCCGCTAAAATTATGCCATTAATGAAGATGTCAGGCAGATGTGTCGCGCCGGAAGATTTAAGCGCAAGGTAGCAAAATGAACAGTGCCGCAGGGAAAACGTGAGATATCCCTGTTAAATTCCGACATTTACTTAGTGAGAACAGGGAAAATCGGGCATAATCACGCGGTTTTCAGAATTTTATTTTTTGATAAATTTAAGGTGTCCCATGGCTGAGTGGAACGGCGAATATGTCAGCCCTTACGCTGAACACGGTAAGAAAAGCGAACAAGTTAAGAAAATCACGGTATCCATTCCGCTGAAAGTCCTCAAAATTCTCACCGATGAACGCACCCGTCGGCAGGTGAACAACCTGCGTCATGCGACCAACAGTGAATTATTATGTGAGGCTTTTCTGCATGCCTTCACCGGCCAGCCTTTGCCGAATGACGAAGACCTGCGTAAAGAACGCAGTGACGAAATACCGGAAGCGGCGAAGATCCTGATGCGTGAATTGGGTGTGGATCCTGATACCTGGGAATACTGATCGCTGCAACGCAGAGATATGCTGAAAAGACCGTGCGACCCCGTCGCGCGTTTTTTCAGTATCTTTGTGAGAAAAAAATTGTTTGTCAGGAAGTGAAACGGCAGGCAACAAAAAAGGCGCCAAAGGCGCCTTTTTTTGCTCTCAAGCGAAGCTTATTTGCTGCTTGGAACGCTGAAACGCTTGTTGAAGCGGTCAACGCGGCCACCGGTAGCCACTTCACGTTGCTTACCAGTGTAGAACGGGTGACATTCGCCACAAACGTCCAGGTTCAGATCGTGACCCACAGTTGAGTGAGTTTTGATAACATTACCGCATGAGCAAGTTGCAGTAATTTCTACATATTTAGGGTGAATACCTTGTTTCATGGAAAACCTCTTCTTAAGGCCGCGTCGCTATCCAACCCTGTTCTGTCAGACACCACGCGTAGTGGATGATAGGCTTTGAGTACGAAATGCACCAAAGGCGGCGAATCATACAGAATCTCTGAGTACCGCGCAATGATGTTCATGCATTTCGAAGGACACAGTGTACACTATCTCGTCATTTTTTTATAGTCTGGACCCCCAATGCCTGTTGCCCACGTTGCTTTACCTGTCCCGCTCGCCCGTACTTTTGACTATCTGTTGCCGCCTGATATGCAGGTTTCACCGGGTTGCCGGGTCAGTGTGCCTTTCGGTAAACGTGACGCCATCGGCATCGTGACCAAAGTCAGTGACTTCAGCGAATTTGGCCTGGAAAAACTGAAACCGGTACGGGAAGTCCTCGACAGTGCCAGCCTGTTTACCCCCGATTTGTGGCGCATCCTGTTCTGGGCTGCCGACTATTATCATTATCCGATCGGCGAAGTGCTGTTCCATGCGTTGCCGGTGTTATTACGTCAGGGTAAAGCCGCTGAACTTACGCCGCTGTGGCAATGGTTCGCCACCGAGCAGGGGCGGGCCACGCCGCTCGACAGCCTGAAACGGGCACCCAAACAGCAGCAGGCAATGGCCGCACTGATGCAAAAACCGTTGTATCGTCATCAGGTCGCCGACCTGGATCTTACTGATACCGCCTTGCAGGCACTCCGTGCCAAAGGGCTGACGGATTTACGCAGTATCGCGCCCGCCACGCACGACTGGCGGCTGGATTTCTCGGTGATCGGTGAGCGTTTACGGCTCAATACCGAGCAGGCCACCGCCGTCGGTGCGATCCGCAGTGAAGATCAACAATTTTCCGCCTGGTTGCTGGCCGGTGTGACCGGCTCGGGTAAAACCGAAGTGTATCTGAGTGTGCTGGAAAACATTCTGGCGCAAGGTCGGCAGGCGCTGGTGATGGTGCCGGAAATTGGCCTGACGCCGCAAACCATCGCGCGTTTTCGCGAGCGTTTCAGTGCGCCGGTGGATGTACTCCATTCCGGTCTGAACGACAGCGAACGCCTCGCCGTCTGGCTGCGGGCGCGCAATGGCGAAGCAGGCATTGTGATTGGCACCCGCTCGTCGCTGTTTACGCCGTTTGCACGCCTTGGTGTCATTATCATTGATGAAGAACACGACAGTTCTTATAAGCAGCAGGAAGGCTGGCGCTATCACGCCCGTGATCTGGCGGTATACCGCGCTCACGCTGAAAATATTCCGATTATTATGGGCTCGGCAACCCCGGCTCTGGAAACGCTGCACAATGTTGAACGGGGAAAATATCGCCAGCTCAGACTGACCAAACGAGCCGGAAATGCCAAACTCGCCCGGCAAAATCTGCTGGATTTAAAAGGGTTGCAGCTAAAAGTCGGGCTGTCTCAACCGCTGATCCAGAAAATGCAGGAACACCTGAAGGCCGATAATCAGGTGATGTTGTTCCTCAACCGCCGTGGCTATGCGCCTGCCCTGCTGTGCCATGAGTGCGGCTGGATAGCCGAATGTCAGCGCTGCGATCACTATTACACCCTGCACCAGAATCAGCGTCAGCTGCGCTGCCACCATTGTGACAGTCAGCGCGCCGTGCCGCATCAGTGTCCGCATTGCGGCTCAACACAACTGGTCTCGGTCGGCGTCGGTACAGAACAGCTGGAAAATGAACTGGCACCGTTGTTCCCGGATACGCCTATCACGCGGATTGACCGCGATACCACCAGCCGTAAAGGTTCACTGGAACAGCATCTGAGTGAAGTCCATCGTGGCGGCGCACGTATTCTTATCGGTACGCAAATGCTGGCAAAAGGGCATCACTTCCCTGACGTCACGCTGGTATCACTGCTGGATGTAGACGGTGCCTTGTTCTCAGCGGATTTCCGTTCTGCCGAGCGCTTTGCCCAGCTTTATACGCAGGTGTCAGGCCGTGCCGGTCGCGCAGGTAAGCAAGGGGAAGTGGTATTGCAAACTCACCATCCCGAACATCCTCTACTGCAGGTATTGTTGCAACAGGGCTACGACGAGTTTGCCAGACAGACGCTGGCGGAACGCAAAAGCGTCTTCCTCCCTCCCTATACCAGCCATATTATGATCCGTTCGGAAGACCACGATAATCAGCAATCGGCGCTGTTTCTTCAGCAGTTACGCAATCTGATCGAATCCAGTCCGCTGAAAGATGATTCGCTGTGGATCCTGGGGCCGGTTCCTGCGTTACAAGCCAAACGCAGCGGACGCTTCCGCTGGCAGCTTTTATTGCAGCACCCTTCACGTCGCGTTTTGCAGCATCTGATCAAAAGCTCCCAGCCGCTGATTTTAAGTCTGCCACAAGCCAAAAAAGTGAAATGGACCCTGGATGTCGATCCGATTGATAGCTGATCTCCAAAGCAAATATGCATAAAGAGTCAGGTTTTTTGCGTGATGGATCGAAAAAAGCATCTGCGTCACACTTTTAATGCAAATTAGGTAACAAATCCTACTCACATTCTGTTTAGAATGTGATGAGCTACACATCATGCGTAGCCAGGTGAGGAATGTTGATGTTGTTGTGTCAGTTTGATGCTGTTGCAAGGAGAGAGACGTTGGAGCACAAGAAAGAATTACCCGCCGCAACAATGAAAGATGTGGCTGAACAGGCAGGCGTTTCAACAGCAACCGTATCCCGTGCGTTAATGAATCCGGAGAAAGTCTCCGCCGCGACCCGTCAGAAAGTTGATCAGGCTGTGATGGCCGTAGGGTATTCTCCTCATGCACTGGCCCGCAATCTGAAACGTAATGAATCACGCACTATTCTGGTGATCGTCCCCGACATTTGCGATCCGTTTTTCGCCGACCTGATCCAGGGGATCGAGCGTACAGCCGCCGAAAGCGGTTATCTGGTGTTGATCGGAGATTGTGCTCACCAAAATCAGCAAGAGAAAACCTTTATCAATCTGATTATTACCAAGCAAATTGACGGTATGCTCCTGCTTGGCTCTGATTTACCTTTCGATGCCAGTAAAGAAGAACAACGCAACTTACCGCCGATGGTGATGGCCAATGAATTTGCGCCGGAACTTGAACTGCCGACAGTCCATATTGATAACCTGACAGCCGCGTTCGAAGCCGTGCATTATCTTCTTAAACTGGGGCATCAGCGTATTGCCTGCATCGCCGGCCCGAAACATATGCCGTTGTGCCAGTACCGTTCGCAAGGTTATGTACAGGCACTGCGCCGCAACGGACTGAGTGTCGAGAGTTCGCTGACCATTGATGGCGATTTCAGCTATGAATCGGGGGCGCAAGCCGTCACCGAGCTGATGGCACTGCCCGTCCCGCCGACGGCGATTTTCTGTCACAACGATGTGATGGCGATTGGCGCTATGTTCCAGGCGAAAAAAATGGGTCTGCGCATTCCGCAGGATTTGTCGGTTGTCGGTTTCGATGACATTAAGGCCAGCCAGTATACCGATCCTCCGCTGACCACTGTTGCGCAGCCGAGATTCCAGCTTGGCCGTCAGGCCATGTTATTATTACTTGAGCAGTTACAGGGGAATCCGGTACAAAACGGTTCACTGTTGCTTGATAGCGAGCTGGTGGTGCGGGAAAGCACCGCTGCCCCCAAAGCGTGAGTCCGTTTTTATGTTCTTCGACAGTTTTAGTTTCAGTAAATGTTCAGGGTTGAGTAACATGACGCACTTCTTCATTCATCACGACACAGCGAAACGATAGTGGCACAAAGAGACTATGTAAGCCGTGGGCGCTCAGGAGCGCGGCGGAAAAGTACCAGCCGGAGTAAAAAACGCAGTTCCACGACGATCTCCAAAACCATGGTGGTGTTAGCCGTTGCGGTACTGGTGGTGTTTGTCGGTGGCCTCTATTTTATTGCGCACAATAAACGTGAAGAAGCGACAGTGTTGCCAACGCACGCTGTCCGTCCGGGTAACGGATTGCCGCCTAAGCCGGAAGAACGCTGGCGTTACATTAAAGAATTGGAAAACCGCCAGATGGGCGTGACCACGCCGACAGAACCGACAGCGGGCGGGCAGGTCGAATCCAAAACACAACTGACGCCGGAACAGCGCCAGCTTCTCGAACAGATGCAGGCCGATATGCGCCAGACGCCAACACAGTTGTCTGAAGTGCCGTATAACGACCCTAACCAGGTGGCGCAGGCGCCGGCACATACTCAGCGCCAGGTTCAACAACAGCAGCCAACATACGCACAGCAACAACCAGTGCAAACTCAGCCGCGCCAGGTTCAGCCGCAGCCGACGTATACGCCACAAACGCAGCCGGTACGCGCGCCGCAAGCTCAGGTGCAAGCGCAGCCAAAACCGAAGCCACAGGTTAAAGAGCCGGTGAAAGAAGTACCGAAACCGCAACAGCCAGCCGCCATTACTCAGGCTGAGCCGGAAAAACCAAAAGCACAGGAAAAAACCCAACGCTTTATGGTGCAGTGTGGTTCTTTCAAAGGTACGGAACAGGCAGAATCGCAGCGCGCGAAGCTGGCATTTGAAGGCTTTGAAGGCCGGATCACTACCGGCGGTGGCTGGAACCGCGTGGTGATCGGCCCTTACAACAATCGCTCCGGTGCAGACAACACCTTATCCCGCCTGAAGAGCGCAGGCATCTCCGGTTGCATACCCCTCGCAACCGGGGGTTGAAAACCCGTAATCCTTCCCCAATCTATACTTTCAATATGCCTCGTAAGCTTGTGAGACACCCGACGTGTCCCCCAAGCCTGCGGGGATCTTTTCAGTCTGCAACGAGGAACCGCTCGTGACAACAATTGTAAGTGTACGCCGCAACGGCAAGGTCGTTATCGGTGGTGATGGCCAGGCCACATTGGGAAATACCGTCATGAAGGGCAACGTCAAAAAAGTACGTCGCCTGTATAACGACAAAGTGATTGCGGGCTTTGCTGGCGGCACGGCTGATGCCTTCACGCTGTTTGAGCTGTTCGAGCGCAAGCTGGAAATGCATCAGGGTCATCTGGTGAAAGCTGCCGTTGAACTGGCAAAAGACTGGCGAACCGACCGCATGCTGCGACGTCTGGAAGCCCTGCTGGCCGTCGCGGATGAAAACGCGTCGCTTATCATCAGCGGTAACGGCGATGTTATCCAGCCGGAAAACGACCTGATCGCCATCGGTTCCGGTGGCCCGTATGCCCAGGCCGCGGCACGCGCATTGCTGGAAAATTCCGAGCTTGAAGCGCGCGACATCGTTGAAAAATCGCTGAGCATCGCCGGTGACATCTGCATCTATACCAACCATTTCCACACTATCGAAGAATTATCTTCTAAAGCGTAAGGATCGAAATTATGTCTGAGATGACCCCGCGCGAGATTGTCAGCGAATTAGACAGTTACATCATTGGCCAGGATAAAGCGAAACGCGCCGTGGCCATTGCTTTGCGTAACCGCTGGCGCCGCATGCAGCTCGATGAAGCGCTGCGCCATGAAGTCACCCCGAAAAATATTCTGATGATCGGCCCGACCGGTGTCGGCAAAACCGAAATTGCCCGTCGTCTGGCGAAACTGGCTAACGCGCCGTTCATCAAAGTAGAAGCGACCAAATTCACTGAAGTCGGTTATGTGGGTAAAGAAGTGGATTCTATTATCCGCGACCTGACCGATTCGGCTGTGAAAATGGTGCGTCTGCAAGCTATTGAAAAAAACCGTTATCGTGCTGAAGAACTGGCCGAAGAACGTATTCTGGACGTACTGATCCCGCCGGCTAAAAATAACTGGGGGCAGCCTGACGAAGCGCAGGAACCTTCTGCTGCGCGCCAGAACTTCCGCAAAAAACTGCGTGAAGGCCAGCTCGACGACAAAGAAATTGAAATCAGCCTGGCATCCGGCCCGATTGGCGTTGAAATCATGTCTCCGCCGGGCATGGAAGAAATGACTAATCAGTTGCAGTCGATGTTCCAGAGCATGGGTGCTCAGAAACAGAAACCACGTAAACTGAAAATCAAAGAAGCGCTGAAGCTGCTGATTGAAGAAGAAGCGGCGAAACTGGTGAACCCGGAAGATCTGAAAGAACAGGCGATCGAAGCCGTTGAACAACACGGTATCGTGTTTATCGATGAGATCGACAAAATCTGTAAACGTGGCGGTCAGAGTTCAGGCCCTGACGTATCCCGTGAAGGTGTTCAGCGTGACCTGTTGCCACTGGTGGAAGGCTGCACGGTGTCTACCAAGCATGGCATGGTGAAAACCGATCATATCCTGTTCATCGCGTCCGGCGCATTCCAGACGGCCAGTCCGTCAGACCTGATCCCAGAATTGCAGGGTCGTCTGCCCATTCGTGTGGAACTGCAGGCGCTGTCGACTGAAGACTTCGAACGTATCCTGACCGAGCCAAGTGCTTCGCTGACACATCAGTACAAAGCATTGATGGCGACCGAAGGCGTAACCATTGATTTCACCGCTGACGGTATCCGGCGCATTGCAGAAGCCGCATGGCAGGTAAACGAAACCACAGAGAATATCGGTGCGCGTCGTCTGCACACCGTTCTGGAGCGTCTGATGGAAGATATCTCTTACGACGCCAGCGAAAGTAACGGAATCTCCATAAACATTGATGCAGATTATGTTAGAAGCCACCTTGACCAGCTGGTAGCTGATGAAGATCTGAGCCGTTTTATCTTATAATTTGCTCATACGTTCCGAAAGTGATCTTCAGGGAGGCGTTTGCCTCCCTGATTTTTTTTAGATTTCGGACTGATTCTTCACCTGAGCGAAATCATCTATGAGCATAATCACTTCCTGCACACCGACGACGCCCGCCCGCGCCTGGCTGGAAAGCTTGCGCCCGAAAACCTTGCCACTGGCGTTTGCCTCTATCGTCATGGGTTCTGCCATTGCCAGCCTGCAAAATACCTTCCATCCGCTTATTGCATTGCTGGCACTGCTGACTGCCGGCTGTCTGCAAATCCTGTCGAATCTGGCGAATGACTATGGGGACGCAGAGAAAGGCAGCGATACCCCGGATCGCGTCGGCCCTCTGCGCGGAATGCAAAAGGGGCTGATTACCGCTGCGCAGATGAAGCACGCCATTATCCTGACCATCGCGCTGACCATAATTTGCGGTATCGCGCTCATCGCCGTGGCCTGCCATAAACCCAGTGACGTGGTCGGGTTTTTGGTTCTCGGCTTGCTGTCGATTGGTGCGGCGATTACCTATACCGTCGGCACACGGCCTTATGGCTACATGGGGCTTGGCGATATTTCCGTTCTTATTTTCTTCGGCTGGATCAGTGTCGCGGGGACGTTTTATTTACAGGCAGGCTATTTCGACTGGATCGTGATGCTTCCGGCGACGGCAACCGGTTTGCTCTCCACCGCCGTGCTCAATATCAATAATTTGCGCGATATCGAAACCGACAGTATCAATGGCAAGAATACACTGGCGGTTCGCCTCGGGCCGGTTAACGCCCGCCGTTATCACACTATCATCCTGACCGCCGCCGTGCTGTGTCTGCTCATTTTCTCCGCCGTATACCTGCATCATTGGACCGGCTGGCTGTTTATTCTGGCGATTCCGATGCTGGCGAAACATGTGGCGCGGGTGATGAAATCCACAACATCCACCGAAGTCCGCCCGTTACTGGAACATATGGTAAAAACGGCGTTGCTGACTAACGTCTTATTTGCAGTAGGACTGTTACTCAATTGAACAAAGTTGGCCTGATGTGCGTTTATCAGGTCACTTTTCACATTTAACAATTGATGATTTTGCCAACATCCGCCGGAAAGGGATATACTGAGCATTCATGCAGCAACCAGATGAAAACCTATGAAATACGATACTTCCGAACTTTGCGACATCTACCATGAAGAAGTGAATGTCGTCGAACCCTTGTTCTCCAACTTTGGCGGCCGTACTTCATTTGGCGGGCAAATCACTACCGTGAAATGCTTCGAAGATAATGGCTTGCTTTATGACCTGCTGGAAGAAAACGGCCGTGGCCGTGTGTTAGTGATTGATGGCGGCGGTTCTGTGCGTCGCGCACTGCTGGATGCCGGACTGGCACGCCTCGCGTTCCAGAACGAATGGGAAGGCATCGTGATTTATGGTGCAGTCCGTCAGGTTGACGATCTCGAAGAGTTGGACCTGGGTATTCAGGCGATGGCCGCTATCCCGGCTGGCGCAGGCAGTGAAGGAATCGGCGAAAGCGACATTCGTGTCAATTTCGGCGGCGTCACCTTCTTCTCCGGCGACCATCTTTATGCCGATAATACCGGTATCGTGCTGTCAGAAGACCCGCTCGATATAGAATAATTTTCTTCTGTGCACAACAAAAAAGGACGCCTTGGCGTCCTTTTTTATTTGGAATATGAAGTGATTAAACTTCTTCCATTTTTCCCAACAGTGCACGCAGACGATCCTGCCATACGTGTTGTTCTTCTTTCAGCTGCGCATTTTCACGCACCAGAGACTCATGATTGCCGCTGGCTTGCTGAACTTCCTGAGACAGGGCGTTGTTCTGCTCTTTCAGTTCTTCGATTTCCATCTGCAACAGAGTAATGGTATCGATCGCTTGCTGAACTTTAGCTTCTAATTTCTCAAATACTTCAAATGACATTTTTCGGTCCCCTTATGTTCGCAAGGCGCACATCTTATGTTCTGCCGCATCGTCCGGACACGGCTCAAAAATTCCTGCACTCCGTCGATTTTTATAACGAATTCATCAGAGAATTGCATAAAACCGGCAGGTGTCTTAACGGGTGATTGTATGTAGCCAGCTTTGATCTGTCTACCCGCAACCCCTCTATCCACGCAGTCTGTTGCAATTTTACAGTGCCGGGTATCAGGAAATGCCTAAAAAGCAGCGTCACACGCCAGAAATAGCCTTTAATGCCGAATAACCGTAGCCACCGTAAAACACGTAATAGTGATGCTCGTTTGTCAGCAACGCGCGCTGAAAATGTTAAATCCAGGCCTTTTGGCGCGGCATCATGGCCCGACAATACGCGAAATCGCTCATTTTTATGACGCAACACACAAAATTTGATTTCGCTATTTCTCGTTTATGCTCGTTAACGATAAATTCACATTACGTTCTCATTTAATGATGAACGCCAAAATCCGATTACGTTCACAAACGATATAACAGAAAAACTATAACTAACCATTAACATCATCCTTAGCAGGATCAAACTATGAGCCAAACCATGAGTTCCACATTAAAAGGTCAGTGCATCGCTGAGTTTCTGGGTACCGGGCTTATCATTTTCTTTGGTGCGGGCTGTGTCGCAGCAATGAAACTTGCCGGGGCAACCTTTGGCCAGTGGGAAATCAGTATCATCTGGGGTCTGGGTGTGGCAATGGCCATCTACCTGACAGCCGCCATCTCCGGTGCACACCTGAATCCGGCGGTGACCGTTGCACTTTGTTTGTTTGCAAACTTTGAAGGACGCAAAGTTCTGCCTTACATCGTGGCACAGGTCGCCGGTGCTTTTTGCGCCGCTGCACTGGTTTATGGCCTTTACTACAATCTGTTCTTCGATTTTGAGCAAAGCCACAATATGGTCCGCGGCAGCGTCGAAAGTCTGGATCTGGCCGGTATTTTCTCTACCTATCCGAACCCGCACATCAGCGTATTGCAGGCGTTTCTGGTAGAAACGGTGATTACAGCCATTCTGATGGCGTTAATCCTCGGCCTGACTGATGATGGCAACGGTATTCCACGTGGCCCGCTGGCACCGCTGCTTATCGGTATCCTGATCGCGGTTATCGGTGCATCCATGGGGCCACTGACCGGATTCGCCCTGAACCCGGCCCGTGACTTCGGTCCGAAAGTGTTCGCCTTCTTCGCTGGCTGGGGCAAGGTTGCCTTCACCGGTGCGCGCGATATTCCTTATTTCCTGGTGCCAATTTTTGGCCCGTTGCTCGGGGCTTCTCTGGGTGCCATCGCCTACAAGGCGCTGATTGGTCGCCATTTGCCAAATCAGATTAATGAACCGGCAGAAGAAAAAGCACCTCAGCCATCCAAACAACGTAAGGCCTGATCGGCTAAACTGTTCCACAGCTTACTCATTCGTAGGATGAATATTATGTCAGCAGATACGACTCACGAAAAAAAATACATTGTTGCACTCGACCAGGGTACAACCAGTTCACGCGCCGTAGTTCTGGATCACGATGCCAATATCGTCAGCGTGGCACAACGCGAGTTCACCCAGATCTACCCGAAATCGGGCTGGGTTGAGCATGACCCGATGGAAATCTGGGCATCGCAAAGCTCGGTGCTGGTGGAAGTGTTGGCAAAAGCCGACATTAATTCCGATCAGATTGCCGGTATCGGTATCACCAACCAGCGCGAAACCACCATTGTGTGGGAAAAAGAAACTGGCAAGCCAATCTATAATGCGATTGTCTGGCAATGCCGCCGCACTGCTGACATCTGCGAAACGCTGAAAAAAGACGGTCTGGAAGAATACATTCGCCACAACACCGGCCTGGTTATCGACCCGTACTTCTCCGGTACCAAACTGAAATGGATCCTCGACCACGTTGAAGGTTCACGTGAACGCGCTAAACGCGGCGAACTGCTGTTCGGCACCGTCGACACCTGGTTGGTCTGGAAAATGACGCAGGGTCGTGTTCACGTGACGGATTACACTAACGCCTCACGTACCATGTTGTTCAACATCCATGACCTTCAATGGGATGAGCGTATGCTTGAAGCGCTGGATATTCCGCGTGAAATGCTGCCGGAAGTTCGCCCTTCTTCTGAGATTTACGGCCAGACCAACATCGGGGGTAAAGGCGGTACGCGTATCCCTATCGCCGGTATCGCCGGTGACCAGCAGGCGGCCCTGTATGGCCAGCTGTGTGTCCAACCGGGTATGGCGAAAAATACCTACGGCACCGGTTGCTTCCTGCTGATGAATACCGGTACTGAAGCGGTAGCGTCTAAAAATGGTTTGCTGACTACCATCGCCTGCGGTCCGCGCGGCGAAGTGAACTATGCGCTGGAAGGTGCTGTGTTTGTCGGCGGTGCGTCCATTCAGTGGCTGCGAGATGAACTGAAGCTTTTCAGCGATGCAACCGACTCCGAATATTTCTCCATGAAAGTGAAAGACACCAATGGTGTTTACGTGGTGCCCGCCTTCACCGGCCTCGGCGCGCCTTATTGGGACCCGTATGCCCGCGGCGCTATCTTCGGTCTGAGCCGTGGTGCGAACAGTAACCACATTATCCGCGCGACGTTGGAATCTATCGCCTACCAGACCCGCGACGTGCTGGATGCGATGCAGGCCGACTCAGGCGCTCGTCTGCAGGCGCTGCGAGTGGATGGCGGTGCGGTTGCCAATAATTTCCTGATGCAATTCCAGTCAGACATTCTCGGCACCCGTGTAGAGCGCCCGGAAGTGCTGGAAGTGACCGCGCTGGGTTCTGCCTACCTCGCCGGTCTGGCCGTCGGTTTCTGGAGCGATCTGGAAGAGGTGCGCAGCAAAGCAACTATCGAACGTGAATTCCGCCCAAGCATTGAAACGACGGAACGTAATGTCCGCTATAAAGGCTGGCAAAAAGCGGTGGCACGTGTTCGTTCCTGGGAAGATCACGACGAGTAATCGCCGGGTATTTTATCGCCAACACCTCTTTCTGAAACTCCCCGCCTGGGGAGTTTTTTTATGTGCCTTTTCCCATTGTGCTAAAATCTGCGGCACAGATGAGCCTCGTCTCACCGACCTCTTTTTTCTTTCTACAGGCTTTCCAATGAAACGTGAATTAGCAATCGAGTTCTCCCGCGTGACCGAAGCTGCTGCGCTGGCTGGTTACAAATGGCTGGGGCGTGGTGATAAAAACCTTGCCGATAATGCTGCCGTTCAGTCCATGCGTATCATGCTCAATAAAGTTGATATTGATGGCACCATCGTGATTGGTGAGGGGGAAATTGATGAAGCGCCGATGTTATACATCGGCGAAAAAGTCGGTACCGGCAATGGCGATGCGGTAGATATTGCTGTCGACCCGATTGAAGGCACACGTATGACGGCCATGGGGCAATCCAACGCGCTGGCCGTGCTGGCCGTGGGCGACAAAGGTTCCTTCCTCAATGCGCCGGACATGTACATGGAAAAAATTGCCGTCGGGCCGGGCGCGAAAGGAGCGATTGATCTGCAACTGACACTGGCTGAAAACCTCGCAAATATTGCGAAGGCGCTGAATAAGCCGCTCACCGAACTGACTGTCGCGGTTTTAGCGAAACCACGCCACGACGATGCGATCCGCGAAATGCTGGCGTCAGGCGTGCGAGTGTTCGCGTTTCCGGACGGTGATGTGGCGGCGACGATCCTGACCTGTATGCCGGAAAGCGAAGTGGATGTGCTGTATGGCATCGGCGGCGCACCGGAAGGGGTAATTTCTGCCGCCGTAATCCGCGCACTGGATGGCGATATGCAGGGCCGGCTACTGGCACGGCATGACGTGAAAGGCGATACACCGGAAAACCGTCGTATCGGCGAAGAAGAGCTGACGCGCTGTAAAGTGATGGGAATTGAAGCCGGTAAGGTGCTGCTGCTTGATGATATGGCGCGTAACGATAACGTGATTTTCTCCGCGACCGGTATTACTAAAGGCGACCTGCTGGAAGGCATCAGCCGTCAGGGGAACATGGCGACCACCGAAACACTGTTGATACGGGGTAAATCACGCACTATCCGCCGTATCCGCTCCACCCATTACCTCGACCGTAAAGACGCGGCGTTGCACGCATTTATTATCTGATCATTCCTTCCGGTCATCAAAAAGCAGGGCCATCAGCGCCCTGCTTTTGCACTATCAGGCCGTATGCCCTTCATGCTGACTGCGGTTCGACATCGGCCACCAGCACAGCAAAATCAGCACTGCCATGGCAAACATCAGTAACCCGAGACTGAACTGACCGGTTTGCGGCAGCATTGCTGACATCCAGGCTACCAGCCCTGAACCCATATTCTGTAAACCACCGACCAGAGCACCCGCAGCGCCTGCCAGATACGGGAAAGGCTCCATTGCGCCGGTGGTCGCCAGCGGGAATAACATACCCGCGCCGAAGAAGAACAGCGAAGCTGGCACCACCAGCGTCCAGATATTCATGATACCCAGCCAGCCGGGGATCCACATCGCCAGACCAGCCAGCAGACAACTGATGACCGAATGCCACATCAGTTGCTGGAAACTTTTCTCTGTACGCCCGGCATACCAGGCACCAAAGAAAGCTGCCGGGATCGGCAGGATAAACAGGACGCTGACCATCACACCGCTCAGCCCGAGAACGCCGCCCATCAGCACTCCGCAACTGGCTTCAAACACCGCCACGCCGGCCAGCGCACCGACCAGCATCACCAGATAACGGCTGAAATTGGCATCGGCCAGCAATAAACGCAGACTGCCCAGCATTTTGCGCGGCGGATGATCGGCAGTGAATTCAGGACGGGTTTCCGGCAACCAGCGGTACATCGAAAAAGCCACTCCTGCGCACAGGATAAGCAGAAACCCAAAACTTGCACGCCAGCCCAGCCACGCCGACAAAGCGCCGCCGATCACCGGTGCCAGCAGAGGACTGACCAGAATGCCCATGTTCAGCAGACTGTTGGCATGGCGTAACGCGCCGCCGCTGTATAAATCACGTGGCATGGTTCGCGCCATCACACCTGCTACGCCGGTGCCCAGCCCCTGAATGGCTGCAAAAGCGATCAGCATATTCAGGCTCGTTGACATCATCGCGCCCGCCGCGCCAAGCAGGAAAATTATCAGGCCGGTCAGGATCACCGGTTTACGGCCAACGTTATCGGAAAGCGGACCATAAACCAGTTGCGAGCCGCCGTATGTCAGCAGATATGCCGCCATTACCCGCTGCACGGCACCGGGTTTTACGGCAAGACTGGCGGCCATGTCCGCAATATTCGGCACATAAATGGTCTGTGCCATTTGCCCGACAGCCACCAGCAAAATGAGCATAATAAGCAGGTGAATATTTTCCAGTTTTTTCATTTTTCAGTTCATTATCGGATAAGTATGGAAAAGAGCAGAATAAATAACCCATCATTTCAGCCAGACACCGGCGGCGCATAAGTTAACAAATTAAGATGAATAAGCGAGTACTGCGGGGAAGACTTCTGTCAGTTCGCTGGCAGCGGCGGGAACCACTTCTGTAACGCTGGGTGTACAGAAATCGATACTGACTAACCGGTAATAAACAGGCTGATAACATTTAACCGATACGGGATCGGGAAAATTTGAAATAAAATCAGGACATAATTTCGCACCACGTGAACAAACCAGAAACCACGGGAGTTTTTTATGGCTGATTGGGTGACAGGAAAAGTCAAAAAAGTTGAACACTGGACTGACAGTTTGTTCAGCATCACGGTCAATGCGCCCGTTGACCCTTTTACCGCAGGCCAGTTCGCCAAACTTTCACTGGATATTGACGGTGAGCGGGTTCAGCGCGCTTATTCCTATGTGAATCCGCCCTCAAGCGGTGAGCTGGAATTCTATCTGGTCAACGTGCCGGAAGGAAAACTCAGCCCGCATCTGCATGTGATGCAGCCCGGAGATGAAATCAACATCACCAGGGAAGCCGCCGGATTTTTCGTCATTGAAGAAGTGCCCGAATGCGAAACCTTATGGATGCTGGCAACGGGCACCGCCATCGGGCCGTATCTGTCGATTTTACAGGAAGGTACGGGGCTGGAACGGTTCAAAAATATTGTTCTGGTTCATGCGGCACGCTTTGCTGCCGATCTGAGTTATCTGCCGTTGATGCAGCAACTGCAACGCCGTTATGAAGGCAAACTGCATATACAGACCGTGGTCAGTCGCGAGGAAATTTCAGGCTCGCTGACCGGGCGAGTTCCTGCGCTGATTGAAAGCGGTGCGCTGGAAGCAGCTGTCGGCCTGAAAATGCTGGCAGAGGACAGCCACGTGATGTTGTGCGGCAATCCGCAGATGGTTCGCGATACACAGCAGTTACTCAAAGACACGCGGGGTATGCGCAAACACCTCAAACGTAAACCGGGTCATATGACCAGCGAGCATTACTGGTAAGCAGTGACTGAAAACTAGCGAAATTTAACGTCGTCCGGTTCCGGGCCAAAACGATTTGTGCCCGGCGTGCCGGTAAACGCACCGCAGTCGATCAGCAACATAATGAAAATCACTGAAGGCGCCAGCCGTCCCAGAACCCAGCTCCATATCTGCGGCATCGCCGCTGCCCAGTTCCCCGCCACCAGCATCCACGCCAGCACAAACAACAGCGCCCACCAGGCAGATTTATTACGGTCATGTAATCTTTTCACCAGCACAGCCGCCGTCGGCCACAGTAAAACCACCAGCGCGAATCCGGCGGACTGATAGGTAATCCATTCCTGTGCGGCAAAAAAGAAGTCAGCCACCATCAGGATCAGCCAGCTGACCATCCACATCCAGAAATCACGTCGGCCCAGGCGGCCGTTAAAAGAAAATAGTGCATGCTGTAACGTCATTGACAGTCCGTTCCGTAAAGTACAATGGGAGTAAATTGTTAAACCAGCCGGAGTGTACCCCACGGACAACAACGACGAGAATCTTTACGCACTCCTTTTGACATTACCCCCCGTTCCCCGCTTTAATCGGTTTGTTGAAATAAAATAAGAAACGCCCTATGACTGTTGCTCAATCCTTATTACGACTGGCACTTCCCGCGCTGCTTATGCTCACCGGCCAGAATATTGCACTGGCCGATCCGCCGGCAGAGCACGCCGGCGCGGAAGAAATGCCAAAAGCCCCTTACCTGCTTGCCGGTGCGCCAACCTTTGAAACGACGCTGATCAATTTTCGCGCCAGATATAATGAAGCTAATCCGACTCAGCAGATTGGCGAGTTCCGTTCTATCAGCGATAAGTCTCCCAACAGTTTCCTGACCCGCGCTGCCAGCAAAATTAACGAAAATCTGTATGCGTCGACCGCGCTGGAAAAAGGCACCGGCAAAATAAAAACGCTGCAAATTACTTACCTGCCGATTCAGGGGGCTGAAGAAAAAGCCGCTCGCACCCTGGCGATAAGCTATATGGCCAACCTGATGCGTCAGTTCGACGCCACACTATCCACTGAGCAAAGCGTGGCGAGAGTGGCTTCTCTGATCGAGAAAGGCAAAGGTCAGCAGTTTTATAAGCAGGAAGTAGGCGCAGTACGTTTTGTCATTTCAGACAATGGCGAAAAAGGTCTGACATTCGCCGTTGAACCGGTCAAGCTGGCGCTTGCTGAGCCATGAGATGACGGTTTTTAATGACAAAAAGCAAAGCCTTTATGACCAATGATCTCTATACTGTTGCACAGGTAATCTGCTTATTTGGCAGAAATTTTAATCGACACTCGCGTCCCCTTTTGGAGGAAAAAACATGCGACATCCATTAGTGATGGGTAACTGGAAGCTTAACGGCAGCACCCACATGGTTAACGAACTGATTGCTGCTCTGCGTACTGAACTGAGCACAGTTGTAGGTTGTGGCGTTGCAATTGCTCCACCAGAAGTTTACCTGTCACAGGCTAAACACGCTCTGGCTGGCAGCCGTATTGCGCTGGGTGCTCAGAACGTTGATGCGAACCTGTCCGGCGCATTCACTGGTGAAATCTCTGCCGACATGCTGAAAGACATCGGTGCGAAATACATCATCATCGGTCACTCAGAACGCCGCACTTACCACAAAGAAAGCGACGAGTTCATCGCGAAAAAATTCGGTGTGCTGAAAGACGCTGGCCTGACTCCTGTTCTGTGCATCGGTGAAACCGAAGCAGAAAACGAAGCAGGCAAGACTGAAGCCGTTTGCGCGAAACAACTGGATGCGGTGCTGAACACTCTGGGTGCAAAAGCATTCGAAGGCGCTGTTATCGCTTACGAACCTGTCTGGGCGATCGGTACCGGCAAGTCTGCCACCCCGGCTCAGGCTCAGGCGGTTCACAAATTCATCCGTGACCATATCGCAAAACAAGATGCTGCGGTTGCAGAGCAAGTGATCATCCAGTACGGCGGTTCTGTTAACGCGGCCAATGCTGCTGAACTGTTCACCCAGCCAGACATCGATGGCGCGCTGGTTGGCGGTGCGTCACTGAAAGCAGATGCTTTTGCTGTGATCGTCAAAGCCGCTGCTGAAGCTAAACAAGCGTAAGCTGTTTCTTCCGCACAATAAAAAACCCCGGCATGCCGGGGTTTTTTATTGTCTGTAAAAGCGCGATTAACGTTTGGTGATTTGGTCGAAAATTCCGTCGGTCGCGAAATGGTCTTTCTGCGCCTGAGCCCAGGTACCTGCAACCTGATCAATGGTGAACAGTTTCAGTTTCGGGAATTCAGCCGCGAATTTCTTCTCGACTTGCGGATCACGCGGACGGTAATAGTTTTCTGCTGCGATGGTCTGGCCTTCCGGTGAATACAGGTACTTCAGGTAGGCATCCGCCACTGTACGGGTGCCACGCTTATCCACCACTTTATCGACTACGGAAACCGTTGGCTCCGCCAATATTGATTCGCTTGGCGTGACGATTTCAAACTTGTCTTTGCCGACTTCTTTGGTCGCCAGCAGCGCTTCGTTTTCCCATGCGATCAGCACATCACCGATACCGCGCTCAACGAAGGTGTTGGTTGCGCCACGAGCACCGGAATCCAACACTTCCACGTTTTTATACAATGCTTTCACGAAATCCTGAGCCTTCGCTTTGTCATTGTTGTTGTGATGCAACGCATAACCCCAGGCAGCCAGATAGTTCCAGCGTGCGCCGCCAGACGTTTTAGGATTCGGCGTAATCACCGACACACCCGGTTTGATCAAATCATTCCAGTCATGAATTTGTTTCGGATTACCTTTACGCACCAGGAACACAATGGTAGACGTATACGGCGCAGAATTGTCCGGCAGGCGGGTGATCCAGTTTTTATCAATACGACCGCGCTCGGCAATGGCATCAACGTCATAAGCCAGCGCCAGTGTCACTACATCCGCTTCAATGCCATTAATAACTGACGTAGCCTGTTTGCCTGAGCCGCCATGCGACTGGCGCACAGTAACCGTATCACCGGTTTTACCCTGCCAGTATTTGCTGAACGCCTTATTATATTGTTCATAGAACTCACGGGTTGGATCGTATGACACGTTCAGAATCTGAATATCTTTGGCAATCGCTCCCGTTGCTACCAACAGTAATCCCAAACCTGCAGCCCATTTACGCATCGTACTCTCCCGAAATAGTTTCTATGGATTTCATTTATTTGTTCGTTAAAGAGAGCGTGCCAGATAAAAATGAAACACATAAAGAATAAAAGGTTTTTTTCTATTACTTTATGGAATAAACAAAAGGCGGGCGAAAAAAAACCTCCCGCCAGGGAGGTTCTTCTAAACACGCAATAAACTGAATCAGAAAAGTTTTTTCGCCGTGTCGTACCAGTCTTCTTTGAACTTGCTTTTCTTGTTCTCTGGCGCGATACAAATCGAGATTAATTCGTGAACCATTTTCTCGTTTTCTACACCCACACAGAAACCGCCCTGAGAATAGTCGCGGTCTTCTTCCAGCAGCAGGTCAACAGCATAAGCGCCCATGCGGGAAGCCAGGATACGGTCATAAGCGACCGGTGCTCCGCCACGCTGAATATGGCCTAAGACAGTGCCACGCGTTTCACGACAGGTTTCTTTCTCGATGTATTTAGCCAGTTCTTCGATGTTATCTAACTTCTCGGTGATGGCGACAATCGCGTGTTTTTTACCTTTCGCGATACCGGCTTTGATTTCAGCAACCAGATCATCACGTTTAAATTCAACTTCAGGGATAGCGATAAATTCACACCCCCCGGCAATCGCTGCCGCTAAAGTCAAATCACCGCAATAGCGGCCCATCACTTCAACAATAGAGATACGCTGGTGTGAGGATGAGGTATCACGTAAACGGTCAATCGCCTCAACCACAGTGCCTAATGCGGTGAAAAAACCGATAGTGTAGTCAGTCCCGGCAACATCGTTATCGATGGTACCTGGCAGGCCGATACAACGGATGCCACCTTCTTTCGTCAGCAGGTCTGCACCCGCATATGAACCGTCACCGCCGATAACCACCAGGCCATCAATACCGCGGTCTTTCATATTCTGTAGGGCAACTTTACGCATTTCTGGATCACGGAATTCCGGAAAACGTGCTGAACCCAGGAAAGTACCACCACGGTTGATCATATCGGAGACGCTGTAACGATCCAGTTTGCGCATGCGGTTTTCATACATGCCGAGGTAGCCATCTTCAATACCGTAGACTTCCAAATCTGCAGATAAAGCGGCGCGGACAACGCCACGGATCGCAGCATTCATGCCTGGGGCATCGCCACCACTTGTCAGTACACCAATTTTTTTGATCATGACTACCTCTGAACTTGTAGATGCAATTTCTTAAGAATCTTGAGCCAGCCTGTTGGGCGAATTTTTCTTATGCAGCCAAAAGGGCTTATTAGCGTTTGAGCCTATAGTATAACAAAACACCGGTGCTGAATTGATTCAAGTCAGCAAGAATACGCATACACCGCTCGGTACATCGCAATTTACTGATTCATACGGCTTTTACAAGATATTTCCCGTTCGTTACGCGCAGATTTCCACCTTGTTAATTTCCTATTTGCAGATCCCACCAAAATTGAAGGCAAAAAAAACCCCACCTTTCGGTGGGGGAAGACAGGGATGGTGTCTATGGCAAGGAAAAACAGGGATCTTACTCGGTCGTGCTGGTACTACTCGTCTTCTGGGCAGAAGAGGGCTGTAATCCAGATAACTGCATTTGCATCTGTTTCATGCGCTGCTCGTGTTTCTGGTTCAATACATTTTTTTGCTCAGGGGTCAGCAGATTAAACATCTGGTTGCGGATGCGGGCCATTTCGACCTGACGATCCACCTGCTCCTGAGCCATCAATTCAGCTTGCGCACGGACGGCGGCCTGATCGAACTTTTCGGCGGTAACCAATCGGTGCATCGTTTCTATCTGTTCTACATTTACATTAGGCAAATCTTTTCGAGCCTGGTGCATCAGGTCACGCATTTGCTGGCGCTGCTGTTCAGTGAGATTAACACCATCAAACATAGTGTTGCGTTCCAGAGGCTTCTCCAACATCGTGCTATCATGTTCTGCTGGCATCGCCGACACTGGTTTTGCGCCATCTGCTAAAACGACACCTGAACTGAGTGTCAGAAGCGTGGCCAAACCAAATGAAGCTGCCTTAAACATCACATACTCCTAAAGTCTTTATCGCTTCATCGCGAATCATTGAAAAGCAGTCTAAACCTGCTGCTGCAAACAAGCGTCAGTGCTTGTAAAAGTACGTAAAGTCATGGAATAGCGGCAATTGATGACGTATTTTGCGTCTAGAGGTAAATACAATGAATAAAATTTTGTTAGTTGATGACGACCGTGAACTGACTTCACTTTTGAAAGAATTGCTCGAAATGGAAGGCTTTAATGTTGTAGTGGCTTACGATGGTGAGCAGGCATTAGAGAAAATCGATAATACCATCGATCTTCTGTTACTTGACGTGATGATGCCGAAGAAAAACGGCATTGAAACCCTTAAAGAATTACGCCAGCGCCATCAGACGCCAGTGATTATGTTAACCGCTCGTGGCAGTGAATTAGATCGTGTTCTTGGCCTTGAGCTGGGTGCCGATGACTATCTGCCAAAACCGTTTAATGACCGCGAGCTCGTGGCTCGTATCCGGGCCATGTTGCGTCGCTCTAACTGGAGCGAACAGCAGCAAAGCAATGAAAACAGCGGCTCACCGACGCTCGAAGTGGACGGGCTGCAACTCAACCCAGGCCGTCAGGAAGCCAGCTTTAACGGGGAAGCGCTGGATTTAACCGGCACTGAATTCACCCTTTTGTACTTACTGGCAAAACATCTTGGACAAGTTGTTTCCCGCGAACACCTTAGTCAGGAAGTGCTGGGGAAACGTCTGACGCCGTTTGACCGTGCTATTGATATGCATATCTCGAATCTGCGCCGTAAATTACCTGATCGCCAGGATGGTCATCCGTGGTTTAAAACCCTGCGTGGACGGGGTTATCTGATGGTTTCTGCTTCATGATAAACAGCCTTACGGCACGTATTTTTGCCATTTTCTGGTTCACATTAGCCTTAGTGCTGATGCTGGTATTAATGGTGCCGAAACTCGATTCACGCCAGATTACACCGCTGCTCGATAACGAGCAGCGGCAAGGCCTGATGATTGAACAACACGTTGAGGCTGAACTGGCGACCGATCCTGCAAATGACCTGATGTGGTGGCGCCGCTTGTTCCGTGCCATCGACAAATGGGCTCCGCCAGGTCAGCGCCTGTTGCTGGTGACCAGCGAAGGGCGGGTGATTGGCGCTCAGCGCAATGAAATGCAGATCGTGCGTAACTTTATCGGCCAGTCTGATAACTCAGATCGCCCGAAGAAGAAAAAATATGGCCGCGTCGAAATGGTGGGCCCTTTCTCCGTTCGTGACGGCGAAGACAATTACCAGCTTTATCTGATGCGCCCCGCCAGCAGTTCCCAGTCTGACTTTATCAACCTGATGTTCGACCGCCCGCTGTTGCTGTTAATCGTCACCATGCTGATCAGCGCCCCGCTGTTGCTCTGGCTGGCCTGGAGCCTGGCGAAACCGGCGCGCAAGTTGAAAAACGCCGCTGATGATGTTGCACGCGGCAATCTTAAGCAGCATCCGGAACTCGAAGCAGGGCCACAGGAGTTCCTCGCGACCGGTGCCAGCTTCAACCAGATGGTCAGCGCACTCGAACGGATGGTCACGGCGCAACAACGGCTGATTTCCGATATCTCACATGAACTCCGTACCCCGCTGACGCGTTTGCAACTGGCAACCGCGTTGATGAGACGTCGTCATGGTGAAGGGAAAGAGCTGCAACGCATCGAAAATGAGGCTCAGCGCCTTGATGGCATGATCAATGACCTGCTGGTGTTGTCACGCAGCCAGCATAAAAATGAATTATCGCGCGAAACCCTAAAGGCACACGAATTGTGGGCTGGAGTGATTGACGACGCACAGTTTGAAGCCGAACAAATGGGCAAAACACTTGAAGTCACATCACCACCTGGCCCGTGGAAACTGATCGGTAATGCGGCGGCGCTCGACAGCGCGCTGGAGAACATCGTGCGTAACGCCCTGCGTTATTCGAATCATCATATTGTGCTGAACTTCGCCCACGACAACGAAGGGATCACCATCACCGTAGATGATGACGGCCCCGGCGTAAGTGAGGAAGATCGTGAGCAGATTTTCCGTCCGTTCTACCGTACTGATGAAGCGCGTGACCGGGAATCCGGCGGTACCGGCCTTGGGCTGGCTATCGTCGATACCGCTGTTCAACAGCACAGAGGCAAGGTAAAAGCCGAAGACAGCCCGCTGGGCGGCCTTCGTTTGATTATCTGGCTGCCGCTGCACCAGCGTTAAGTTTCTGCTATTCTGCGTCCCTTTATCAGGGGGACGCATGCTTAACATTGTTTTATTTGAACCAGAAATCCCGCCCAACACCGGCAACATTATCCGCCTGTGTGCCAACACCGGATGCCAGCTTCACCTCATCGAACCTTTGGGTTTCGGCTGGGACGATAAACGTCTGCGCCGCGCCGGGCTCGATTACCATGAATTCGCCAATATCAAGCATCACGCTAATTATGATGCCTTTCTCAGTAGTGAAAACCCACAGCGCCTGTTTGCACTGACAACCAAAGGCACGCCAGCACATAGCGCC
Organism: Rahnella sp. RFA10(1/100); assembly: GCF_004195115.1. Lineage (NCBI taxonomy): Bacteria > Pseudomonadati > Pseudomonadota > Gammaproteobacteria > Enterobacterales > Yersiniaceae > Rahnella > Rahnella sp. RFA10(1/100). The sequence continues at coordinate 69,722 of NZ_SEWR01000011.1, read as the reverse complement.
GTCAGCTATCAGGAGGATGATTTCCTGCTCTTCGGCCCAGAAACTCGCGGCTTGCCGGCATCCATACTGGATAACCTGCCAGCACAACAGAAAATCCGCATTCCCATGCGCGCAGAAAGCCGCAGCATGAACTTGTCGAATGCTGTGTCCGTTGTGGTTTATGAAGCCTGGCGTCAGTTGGGATATCCGGGCGCATTGCTGAAAGAATAGCGTATTGGAAGTGAAGAGGATGGCATGCAGATTCATGCCATCTGAAAGCCTGTCAGATGCCGTCGCCGAATTCAAAACCCTGCACAATACCGTTGAAATGCTGATCCATATCCATGGAAGGCCGCTCGCTTTCCGGCCGCCCGACAATACGCGCCGGAACGCCTGCAGCCGTGGTATGTGGAGGAACTGATTGTAATACGACTGAACCCGCACCGATTTTTGCGCCAGCACCCACTTCGATGTTGCCGAGGATTTTCGCACCGGCACCAATCATGACGCCTTCACGAATTTTAGGGTGTCGGTCACCGCAGGTTTTCCCTGTACCACCCAGTGTCACAGATTGCAGAATCGACACGTCATTTTCCACCACGGCCGTTTCACCGATGACAATGCCGGTGGCGTGGTCAAACATGATGCCACAGCCAATGCGTGCCGCCGGGTGAATATCTACGCCAAATGACACTGAAATCTGATTCTGGAAATAAATTGCCAGCGCTTTGCGATCCTGCTTCCATAGCCAGTTACCGATGCGGTAAGCCTGCAGCGCGTGGAACCCTTTAAGATAAAGCAGCGGTGTGGAATATTTGTCGACCGCGGCATCACGCTGATGCACAGCCAAAATGTCGCGGGCAGCGGACAGGATCATTTGTTCGTCGTTGCGATAGGCTTCTTCGACAACTTCACGGATCGCCATCGCAGGCATAATCGGATTGCCCAGTTTGTTGGCCAGAATGTAGCTCAACGCGCCGCCCAGCGTTTCATGTTTTAGCAACGTCGCATGGAAAAAACTGGCCAGCATCGGTTCACACTCAGCCAGCGCTCTCGCCTCTGATTTAATGTTATTCCAGACCAGTTCTAATTCTTCTAACGACATCACTTTTCCTTACGACTTTGCAAGTTCGGGTAATAAAAAGCCGCCCTGTGGGGAATACCAACAAGGTGGCTATTCTGCAAATGCCTTTCAGTGGCTGTGTTTTTCGTCCTTGCTCGCACGGGCAAGCAGACTGATTGCTGCTTCACGCGCATCTTTACCGCAATACAGCACCTGGTAAATCTGTTCCGTGATCGGCATTTCAACATTATTTCGCTGCGCCAGAGCCCGCACTTCTTTTGTATTGCGATAGCCTTCAACAACCTGGCCGATGGTGTCCTGAGCAGTCTGAACATCTTTGCCTTGCCCCAGCATAATGCCGAAGCGACGGTTGCGGGACTGGTTGTCTGTGCAGGTTAACACTAAATCACCCAAGCCTGCCATGCCCATAAATGTGGCTGGGTCAGCGCCTAAAGCGGAACCCAGGCGGGTCATTTCTGCCAGACCACGGGTAATCAGCGCGGTTCTTGCATTAGCCCCAAAGCCGATACCATCAGACATCCCGGCACCAATCGCGATAACATTTTTAATCGCACCGCCCAGTTGAACACCGATAAAATCGGGGTTGCTGTAAACACGGAAGCTTTTGCCACAGTGCAGCAATTGCTGCAAATCTTCGGCAAAACGGGTATCCGTTGCGGCCAGTGAGATTGCCGTTGGCATGCCGGCCGCCAGTTCTTTAGCAAATGTCGGCCCGGAAACGACGGCTAATGGAATTGCATCGCCGAGTTCTTCGCGCGCGACATCTTGCAACAAACGTCCGGTTTCGGCTTCCAGACCTTTCGTCGCCCACACCACGCGCGCATCAGGGCGCAGATGCGGTTTCAGCTGGCGTAATACGTCACCAAATACATGGCTTGGCACTACAACCAGTACATTACGACTGGCAGCTAACGCGATAGAAAGATTGGTTTCGAGCAACAGATTATCGGGGAAATGAACATCAGGAAGGAATTCCTGATTACAACGGGCGCGCTGTAACGCATTGATGTGGTCGGGATTATGTCCCCACAGCACAACGGGATGACCATTTCTGGCAAGAGTAATCGCTAAAGCGGTGCCGTACGAGCCGGCACCGATCACTGTCATTGACGCATTGACGGTTTTCATCAGGCATCCTGATGCGGTTCAGCACCTTCGCCTTCAGCTTGCTGTTGCAGATAGTTCATGAACAGAGCGTCAAAGTTAACAGGTGCCAGATTCAGTTGCGGGAAGGTACCGCGGGAAACCAGGCTGGTGATGCACTCACGGGCATACGGGAACAGAATGTTCGGGCAATATGCCCCCAGGCAATGTGCCATCTGGTTGCCATCAATACCGGAGATAGTGAAGATACCACCTTGCTGAACTTCGCACAGGAACGCAGTTTCGTCGCCCAGGGAAGACGTTACGGTCACACGCAAGACGACTTCATATACGCCGTCAGCCAGCTGGCTGGAAGCAGTATCAAGATCCAGTTTAACTTCTGGCTGCCAGTCTTGCTGGAAAACCTGAGGCGCATTTGGCGCTTCAAAAGAGATGTCTTTGGTGTAGATACGTTGGATCTGGAAAGCCATCTCGGTGTTATTTTGTTCTGACATGTGAGTAGTACCCTCGGGTTAATAGTCCTTTTAAACACTTAATGGAAAACAGGCGCCGCCTTTATTAACCCAGCATTGGGTCAAGGCCACCGCGTGCATCAAGTGCATGTAAATCATCACAACCGCCTACGTGTTGCCCATCGATAAAAATCTGAGGAACGGTTGAACGACCGCTACGGGCGATCATTTTTTCACGTTTATCCGCGTCGCCGTCGATAGCGATTTCATCGAATGAAGCCCCTTTGCTATTAAGGAGAGCCTTCGCACGATGGCAGTAAGGGCAGGTTGCCTTGGTGTAGATTTCAATTTTGGCCATGGGTTCCACCTCAGAGTCGTAAAATTTATTGCCGTAGCAGTTTGCTTAATGTCTTATTTACCGCGCACTAATGGCAGATTTTCACTGCTCCAGCCGCTGATACCTTCTTTGAGTGTAAAGACGCGTTCAAAACCCGCAGCAATAAGGCCTTCAGCCGCAGTGCGGGAAGTCTGGCCTGTGGCACAAACCACGATAACAGGCTGTGCTTTATGTTTGGTCAGTTCACCCAGGTTGTTGTTCTTGATGTCGGCAGACAACACATTTTGTGATTCAGCGATGTGGCCTTTGCGGAATTCTTCACGCGCGCGGACATCGACAACAATGGCGTCTTCTTTGTTAATCAGGCGGGTTGCTTCGCCACGGGTGATCTCTTTTACTTTAGAAAAACGTGTTTTAAAAGTGGTTACAATTACTGCAATCAGTAACGCAACCCACGCCAGGCTGAGAACCGGATGCGCACTGATGAATGGCATAATATCTTGCATGGGGTGTAGCAACTCCCGTCAGTTGGGGGAAAATTCAAGGCTTCAGAGTATACCTGCGCGTCGGAGCAAATACAGCCAGTAAGCGCGGCGATTGCCACAATCTGCGGCACGTCTCGGAAAATTAACACGCCTTTATAGCGAAAGTTAACCCTCACCTCACCTCATCTTTGATCTCCTCCGGCTATTCACTTACCGCGCTGAGGTAAAATCAGCCGCCTTAAATGCCCTTAGCCGCGCCTGTTCAGACTGTTTCAGCTGGCGAGCCTAATGAGCATTTCATCTTTCAAACTGAGGTCAATTGACATGTCGAGCAACAAAAAACCGATGGTTCTGGTGATTCTTGATGGCTACGGGCATCGCGAAGAACAACAAGATAATGCAATTCTGAACGCCAAAACCCCCGTCATGGATAATTTGTGGGCCACTCATCCGCACACCCTCATCGCCGCATCCGGGCTGGACGTCGGTTTACCCGACGGGCAGATGGGTAACTCCGAAGTCGGCCATGTCAATTTAGGTGCCGGTCGCATCGTGTATCAGGATCTCACCCGTCTGGACAAAGAAATTAAAGAAGGTGATTTCTTTAATAATAGCGTACTGACTGGCGCTGTTGATCGTGCAATCGCCGCCGGCAAATCGGTTCATATTATGGGTCTGCTGTCTGCGGGTGGCGTTCACAGTCACGAAGATCACATTATGGCGATGATTGAGCTGGCGCAACGCCGTGGTGCGAAAGCCATTTATCTGCATGCCTTCCTGGATGGCCGCGATACCCCACCGCGCAGTGCTGAAGCAGCCCTGAAACGCTTCTCAGAAAAATTTGCACAGATAGGTACAGGCCGTATCGCGTCAATCGTGGGGCGTTATTACGCCATGGATCGCGACAACCGCTGGGATCGTGTGCAACAGGCCTATGACTTAATGTCACAGGCAAAAGGCGCATTCACTGCCGATAACGCCCTTGCAGGTCTGCAAGCCGCTTATGCCCGCGACGAAAATGATGAGTTCGTCAAACCGACTGTGTTGCAAGCCGCTGGCGAAGAAACTGCCGCAATCAATGATGGCGATGCGCTGGTCTTTATGAACTTCCGTGCAGACCGTGCACGTGAAATCACCCGTGCTTTCATTAGCCCGGATTTTGAGGGCTTTACCCGCGAAAAAGTGATTAATTTCGGCGATTTTATCATGCTGACCGAATATGCTGCAGACATCAATGCAGCCTGTGCCTATCCACCGGCATCCCTGAAAAATACGCTGGGCGAATGGTTGATGGCGCACGGGAAAACGCAGTTGCGTATCTCTGAAACCGAAAAATATGCCCATGTCACCTTCTTCTTTAACGGTGGCATGGAAGACTCATTTGAAGGCGAAGATCGTATCCTGGTGAAATCACCCAATGTGGCGACTTATGACCTGCAACCGGAAATGAGCTCTGCTGAACTGACGGAAAAATTGCTCGGCGCAATCAGCAGCGGTAAATATGACGCCATCATTTGTAACTATCCAAATGGCGACATGGTCGGCCATACCGGTGTTTACGATGCGGCTGTCAGTGCCGTTGAAGCGCTCGATAAATGTGTTGCTCAGGTCGTGGACGCAGTGAAAGCCGCCGGTGGTCAGTTGCTGATTACAGCCGACCACGGCAATGCGGAACAGATGCGTGATCCTGCCACCGGCCAGGCGCATACCGCACATACCAGCCTGCCGGTACCGCTCATCTATATCGGTGGAAATGCACAGGCTGTTGAAGGCGGTAAATTATCTGATATCGCGCCAACCATGCTTTCACTGATGGGCATGGAAATTCCGACGGAAATGACCGGCAAACCGCTGTTTATCGCCCGCTAATTGCTGTTAAAGCGTGTTAAAAAAGGTGTACTGACCTCCGTTGGTACGCCTTTTTTGTTTGTGCATCAGCCGGTTGATTAGTGTTACGATACGATAAGGGACAGCCATATTGTCTATCATCCACGGTCGACAAGCGGAAAAAAGTTTGAGCAAATTCATTCATTTCAGCCTGATGAGAACCCGCCTTTCCGCTCAGGACAAGGCCGTATCTGCCTTCCCATCTCCAGCCTTATTACTGTGCGTATCTCTGCTGTCTCTCTCTGTGAGCGTGCATGCTGACGACAATAAAGATCAGCTCAAAACCATTCAGCAAAACATTGCGGAAAAAGAGAAAAGCGTAAAACAGCAGAAACAGCAACGCGGCACTTTACTGCAGCAACTGCAGGCGCAGGAAAAAACCATCGCTTCAGCCAGCAGTCAGTTGCGCAGTACACAGTCTACCCTCGCCACTTTGGGAAAAGACATTTCCGGGCTGAATGCGTCCATCGATAAATTGCAAAAACAACAAAAGACGCAGGAAACTATTCTGGCAAAGCAGCTCGATGCCGCCTTCCGCATCGGGCAGCATAAGGGCCTGCAATTACTGCTGAGCAGCGAAGAGAGCGAACGCAGCGAGAGGATCCTGGCTTATTTTGGTTATCTGAATGAAGCACGACAGAAAACCATCGAAGATCTGAAACAGACCCGCACTACGCTGGCGGCACAGCGTGTGTCTTTGCAATCTAAACAAGCCCGGCAAAAAAGCCTGTTGGATGAACAGCAAACCCAGCAGCAGAAACTCGAACAGGCACGCGCCGCACGCAAACAAACACTGACCGCGCTCGAATCCTCATTGCAAAAAGATGAGCAGAGCCTGACTGAACTGCGCGCCAACGAATCCAGCCTGCAAAACAAAATTGCAGCCGCTGAGCGTGCCGCCAAAGCACGCGCAGAAAAAGAAGCGCGTGAAGCTGCGGCAGTCAGAGCGAAAGAGCAACAGGCGAAGAAATCCGGCTCCACCTACAAACCAACCCAAAGCGAGCAATCCCTGATGGCCCGTACCGGCGGTCTGGGCAGACCATCAGGTCAAAATATCTGGCCTGTTAATGGTTCGTTGATACATCGCTTCGGCGAACAGCTACAGGGTGAACTACGCTGGAAAGGGATGGTGATCTCAGCAAGGGAAGGCAGTGATGTCCGTGCGATTGCTGACGGACGGGTCATTCTGGCGGACTGGTTACAGGGATACGGGCTGGTTGTGGTTATCGATCACGGTAAAGGCGATATGAGCCTGTACGGCTACAATCAGGATGCGCTGGTCAGCGTAGGCGACCAGGTCAGAACCGGTCAGGCCATTGCTAAAGTTGGGAACAGCGGCGGACAGGGCCAGCCATCGCTGTATTTTGAAATTCGTCGTCAGGGCCAGGCAGTTAATCCACAGCCGTGGTTGGGAAGATAGCATTGCGATATAACAAGTCCGTTTTAGCTGCCGTTTGCGGTACTGCGTTCTTTGCCTGTCAGGTTCAGGCAGCGAAATTATCCATCCTGATCGATGACTTCGGTTATCGCCAGCATGAGGAAAACCAGGTACTTCAGATGCCAAAAGCGGTATCCGTCGCGATTTTCCCCAATGCACCCGATTCGCAGATGATGATGAACAAAGCGCACCAGCAGGGACGTGAGATTCTGATCCACCTGCCGATGGCACCGCTCAGCAAGCAACCTCTGGAAAAAGATACGCTCACACCTTCCATGAGTGCCGCAGAAGTGAAACGCATTGTCGATCAGGCGATCAGCAATATTCCCTACGCGATTGGTATCAATAACCATATGGGTAGCGCTATGACCTCCAGCCTGACCGGCATGGAAAATGTCATGCAGGCAATGAATGCTCACAACCTGTTTTTCCTTGATAGTATGACCATCGGCAACACCCAGTCAGTCAAAGCGGCTCAGGGCACCCGGGTGAAAGTGATTAAACGCAATGTCTTTTTAGATGATGTGCAGAATGAAACGGAAATCCGCCGTCAATTTGAACGTGCAATTCAACTCGCACGCAAGAATGGCTATGCCATCGCGATCGGGCACCCACATCCCACTACGGTGAAAGTGCTGCAGCAAATGTTGCCAAACTTACCTGCCGATATCGTTCTGGTCAGGCCAAGCGATCTGCTGAACGAACCCCAGCGCAGCGCAGCAACCCGCAAAGCCACGATCGGGCCAGTAAAATCATCGCGTAAAGGCATCAGTGTCTGTCGCCTCAGGCAACCCATCCCGCAGATTTATGCGGACAGCATGTTTAAAGTTCTGGGAGAAAGCCTGAAATCTTTACCTGCCTTGGAGTTTGTGGAACGGCAATATTCTGTGATGACAACTTTTACGCAAAACTAGGAATCGCACACATTGACGATTTCCTGATTATATTGATGGTAAGCATATCTCCGTTACCATTAACTAACTTATTGATATAGATGAGTTTACGAGCCAAACTAAAAAGTAGAGCTTCTGGGTTTTGCCTCATATAATAGGCGCTGTATATTTTTTTGACCGGACTGAGCAAGGGCGCTAACCGATGGGACAAGATCGATCTAAAATTCTGCTACTGGATAGTGGCAAGGAATGGGGAGGCGGTACTAACAGTATGTTAGAACTGCTGAAAAGAATCGATCGTGAAAAATTTGAAATCAGCTGTTGCTTTTATAACGATTATGCCCGGGACAACGGCGAAACTATCGGCCAGATTTTAAACTCACTGAATGTTCCGGTATTCTTTATTCCGCAGGTTAAACAACCTGCCTGGGCAAAAATCGTCAAAGAAGTATTAAGAACGCTGTTTTTCTTTAACAGTAACTTGCGTCAGAAAGCCATTTATTCCATCGACAAAATCTGGCGTATTAACCCCAACATCCGCAAAATTCACTCCCTGCTTGAACTCGGTCAGTTTGACATTCTGTATATGAATAATCAGCCCAGCTCGAATGTTGAAGGCTATTATTCTACTGCCGGTTTACCCACAGAAATCGTACAACATTGTCGTATTGAGCCGGTGCTCAGCCGGGAAATTGTGCGAATCGTTAACCAGTTCTGCCACAGCATTATCTCTGTTTCTCAGGGTGTGCAGGAACAACTGCTCAAACGCGGTGTACGCAAGGAGTTATGTTTTACCGTTTTTAATGGCATTGATATTCATCAGCCATTGCCTGACGGCAATAAAATCCGGGAAGAATTAGCGGCCGACAACGATACGTTCATCTTTGGCAGTATCGGTTCTCTGATTAACCGCAAAGCCCATCACTTCACGTTACTGGCGCTGGACAAATTTAACCGCGCATTTCCGGAAGCTAAATGGAAAATGGTGTTTGTGGGTGAAGGCCCGAACTTACGCCGCCTCATTCAGCAAGCTTCGGCTCTGAATATGATGGATAAAGTCATATTCACAGGCTTTCAGAGCAATGCGCTGGAATACCTGTCCGCGTTTGATACCTTTATTTTGGGTTCAAAAAGTGAGGGCCTGCCACGGGTCGTGTTGGAATCGATGCTGCTAAAAACACCTGTGATTGGATCGAATGTCACCGGAACGGCCGAACTGATTAAAAATGCAGAAACCGGCATGTTATTTGAGTATGGCGATATTGAAATGCTCTTTAACCATATGAAAACACTGTATCTCAATGCCCATCTGAGAAATGAAATCGCAGAGCAGGCAAACCTGATTGTTCGCGAAAAATTTGCAATTGAAAAATATGTCTCAGGCGTTGAAACCGTTTTAAGCAGTGTGAAAAAGAAACAAGGCTGAATATGTTCAAATTTCTAAATCCAAAATATCGTCACATACTTTCGCGCCATAATTTGCCGTATCCCGATACCGTCACGCCAGACAAACCCAAAAACAGTGTTACGTCAGTAGTGATCCCTTCTGCAGGGGCCGACTATATTGAAGAGGCGTGTCTGTGTGCAGAATTTGCCGATAAATTCGCGACCGCATTACAGGAAATCGTGATTGTTACCGATCAGGATGCCAGCCATTTCCGCCCGTTGCCTGAGAAAGTCCGCATCGTCACGCTTAACCCTGAGACCAAATCCGGTGATTATCGCTATAAACAAATTTATCTCAGTCGCCTGATCAAACTGATGGCACCTTTGCAGGCCAAGACTGACGGTATTTTGATGATCGATTCCGATCTGAATTTACTCAAAATGCCTGAAATTCAGTTGCATGAAAATCACATTTACTCAAGTTTCCGCCAGGGAAAGATGATTGCCAAACTGGACGGTTGTGATCCTGAGATAATCCCGGCGTATTACAAAAACAGCGTGCGCCCTTATATTGTTGATCATGTCAACGGCGCTTTCTTAGCCGCCACCCGTAAAACCTGGGAGCGTTTGTGCCCGCTGTGGATTATGTTTTTCAGAGATACCTGGAACCTTCTGCCAGACAATCAGCCACCGACTGATCAGCTACCTCTGGCCGCCATGCTGGATACACTGGATATCAAAAGCGTCAATCTGGGCGACTGGATGAACTGGCCGGTATCGAAAAAAATTGGCGGTACGCCATCGGTTATCCCGAAAGAAGTGATTGGCGCTCATGGCGGCTTCCCGCTGACAGAATGGCAAAAGTATCTGGCTTCACCGGATAATGAACTGTTATTCAAAGGGCAGGATTACACCCGTAAAGTACGTTATCTGACGGATGCCGAGAAAAAAACGGCCGATCCTGCGGCGTAACAACTGCGCCATTTTCAGCAAAAAGCCCGCTATTTCAGCGGGCTTTTTGCGTTCCCGGAGTACCGGATTACCAGTTGAGTATCACTTTGCCTGAATGCCCGGAGCGCATTGCATCAAACCCTTTCTGGAATTCATCAATAGGAAAATGGTGCGTAATGAGAGGGGTAAGATCTAATCCTGACTGGATCAGGGCGGCCATTTTGTACCAGGTTTCGAACATTTCCCTTCCGTAAATGCCTTTAATAAACAGCCCTTTGAAAATCACCTGATTCCAGTCGATCGCCATCTCAGTGGAGGGAATGCCCAGCATCGCAATCCGGCCTCCGTGATTCATGGCGTTGAGCATGCTGCGAAATGCGGACGGTGCACCTGACATCTCCAGTCCGACGTCAAACCCTTCCGTCATACCCAGTTCATCCATCACATTCTGCAAGCTTTGCTGACTGACGTTCACTGCCCGCGTTACGCCCATTTTACGCGCCAGTTCCAGACGGTATTCGTTCATATCTGTAATGACAACATGGCGGGCACCAACGTGTTTACAAATCGCAGCGGCCATGATGCCAATCGGGCCGGCCCCGCTGATCAGCACATCCTCACCGACCAGATCAAACGACAATGCGGTATGCACAGCATTCCCGAAGGGATCAAAAATCGCAGCCAGATCATCGGAAATATTGTCCGGGATTTTAAACGCATTAAAAGCAGGCAATACCAGATATTCCGCAAAAGCACCCGGACGGTTTACCCCGACGCCCTGCGCATTGCGGCACAAATGTGTGCGTCCTCCGCGACAATTACGGCAATGTCCGCAGGTAATATGCCCCTCACCCGACACCCGGTCGCCGATACTGAAACCTTTAACTTCCTGGCCGATACCCACCACTTCGCCGACATATTCGTGTCCGACAACCATCGGCACGGGAATCGTTTTTTGTGACCACTCATCCCAGTTGTAGATATGCACATCAGTGCCACATATGGCCGTTTTACGGATTTTGATCAGCAAATCGTTGTGCCCTAATTCAGGTACCGGCGCATCCGTCATCCAGATGCCTTCTTCTCGTTTGAGTTTTGCTAAGGCTTTCATCGACATTCCTCAGGCGATCACGCCAAGTTTTTTGCCAATACGGGTGAAGGCTTCAACGGCCTTTTCGATCTGTTCCGTGCTGTGCGCCGCTGACATTTGAGTACGAATGCGCGCCTGTCCCTGAGGCACCACCGGATAAAAGAAACCGGTGACGTAAATCCCCTCCTGCTGCAAAAGCGATGCAAATTCCTGAGCCAGACGGGCCTCGCCCAGCATCACCGGGATAATCGCGTGATCGGCACCCGCCAGCGTGAAACCAGCGGCGGTCATTTTTTCACGGAACAGTCTGGCGTTGCTGAGCAAACGTTCACGCAGGTCGTTGCCTTCTTCGAGCATGGAAAGCACTTTAAGCGAGGCGGAGACAATCGACGGTGCCAGAGAATTAGAAAAGAGGTAAGGCCGCGAACGCTGGCGCAGCCAGTCGATCACTTCCTGACGCGCTGCGGTATAGCCGCCGGAAGCACCGCCCAGCGCTTTGCCGAGCGTGCCGGTGATGATATCCACACGCCCCATCACATCACAATATTCGTGCGTTCCCCGCCCTTCGGCTCCGACAAAACCAACCGCGTGAGAATCATCGACCATTACCAGCGCGTCAAATCGTTCAGCCAGGTCGCACACGCCTTTCAGATTAGCAATCACACCATCCATCGAAAATACACCGTCGGTTGCCACCAGAATATGGCGGGCACCGTCGTCTTTTGCCTGCTGCAAACGGGTTTCCAGTTCAGCCATATTGTTGTTGGCATACCGGTAACGCCTGGCTTTGCATAACCGGACGCCGTCGATTATTGAGGCGTGATTCAGCGCATCCGAAATGATGGCGTCTTCTTCACCCAGTAATGTTTCGAATAACCCGCCGTTGGCATCAAAACAGGAGGAATAGAGGATGGCATCATCCATACCGAGAAAGTCAGCCAGACGGTGTTCGAGCTCTTTGTGCGTATCTTGTGTACCACAGATAAAGCGGACCGAAGCCATGCCGAAACCGTGGCTGTCGAGACCAGCTTTTGCCGCGTCGATTAATGCAGGATGATTGGCCAGGCCAAGGTAGTTGTTAGCGCAAAAATTGATGACCGGATGGCCGCCAGCAACGGCGACTTCTGCCTGCTGGGGCGTGGTGAGAATGCGTTCTTCTTTAAACAGCCCTTCAACCCGAGCCTGATCCAGCTGATCTTCCAGCTGCCGATAAAACGAAACAGACATACAGTATTCTCCTGAAATGACTCATTCACGGAATACCTTACTAATCTGCATATGAAATAACGATGAAAGTGCTCACAATATCTTTGTTTTGCAGCATAGTTCACGCCTTACGCCCTGAAACATAAGAATCCCTGTTATAGGACACCTTCCCAATGTGAGCTTCATAATGAAGTGTTATGATATTACCCATTATACAGGCTGTGCATGGTGCGCAGTTCTTCAAATGATTAAAGGTGAATCCCATGATAATCGTCACTGGCGGCGCTGGTTTTATCGGCAGCAATATTATTAAATCGCTCAATGATATGGGATACCGCGATATTCTGGTGGTGGATAATCTGAAAGACGGTACCAAGTTCGTCAATCTGGTTGATCTGGATATTGCGGATTATTGCGACAAAGAAGATTTCATCGCCAGCATCGTCGCCGGCGACGATCTGGGTGATATCGACGCCATTTTCCATGAAGGCGCGTGCTCTTCCACGACCGAGTGGGACGGCAAATACATGATGGATAACAACTATCAGTACTCCAAAGATGTTCTGCATTATTGTCTGGATCGCAGTATTCCCTTCCTGTATGCCTCTTCCGCAGCAACCTATGGTAGTCAGAGCACCAGCTTTGTAGAAGATCGCCAATATGAGCAGCCGCTGAACGTCTACGGTTACTCTAAGTTCCTGTTTGACCAGTATGTACGCGAAATTCTGCCGCACGCTGAATCTCAAATCTGTGGTTTCCGCTATTTCAACGTTTACGGACCGCGTGAAGGCCATAAAGGCAGCATGGCGAGCGTAGCATTCCATCTGAATAATCAGATCAAAGCCGGGGAAAACCCAAAACTGTTCTCTGGCAGCGAAGGCTTCAAGCGCGATTTCATCTATGTAGGTGATGTGGCAGCCGTGAACCTGTGGTTCTGGCAAAACGGGGTTTCAGGCATTTTCAACTGCGGTACCGGCCGTTCGGAATCCTTCCAGGCCGTAGCAGACGCCGTTGTGGCGTACCACAATTCTGGCGATATCGAATACATTCCTTTCCCGGAAAAACTCAAGGGCCGCTACCAGTCTTTCACGCAGGCCGATATGACTGCCCTGCGTAACGCCGGTTATGACAAGCCCTTCAAAACAGTGGCTGAAGGTGTGACGGAATACATGAGCTGGCTTAACCGCACAGTTTAAGCCCTGCACCTTGAGGAATGGATTAACGGTATGAAAATACTGGTAATTGGGCCGTCATGGGTCGGTGACATGATGATGTCACAAAGTCTTTATCGCACCCTGAAAGCTGCGCACCCCGACGCTCAGATTGACGTGATGGCACCTGCATGGTGCCGTCCTTTACTTGATCGCATGCCGGAAGTGCATCAGGCGCTGGCAATGCCGCTGGGCCATGGAGCGCTGGAATTGGGCGAGCGTCGTCGTCTGGGTATTTCACTGCGCAATGAGAAATATCAGCGCGCATACGTTCTGCCTAACTCGTTTAAATCGGCGCTGATACCTTTCTTTGCCCGTATTCCTCAGCGCACCGGCTGGCGTGGCGAAATGCGTTATGGCCTGCTCAATGATTTGCGGGTACTGGATAAACCCGCATTCCCACTGATGGTTCAGCGTTATGCCGCACTGGGCTATGATGCCCGGCAAATCAAAACTGCCGCTGATCTTCCGCAACCTGTTCTGTGGCCGAAATTAGCGGTCAGCAACGCGGAAGTCACTGCGGTTAAAACCGCCTTCTCTGTGGATAATACCCGCCCGCTGATAGGTTTCTGCCCTGGCGCGGAATTTGGCCCGGCAAAACGCTGGCCTCATTATCACTACGCGGTGCTGGCTGAAAAGCTGATCAGCGAAGGCTATCAGGTGGTGCTGTTTGGTTCCGCAAAAGATAACGCTGCAGGTGAACAAATCCGCCTGGCGCTGACAGAAAACGCACAGCCTTTCTGCCTCAATCTGGCGGGGAAAACCTCCCTGGATCAGGCGGTCGTGATGATTGCCGCCTGTCATGCGGTGGTCAGTAATGATTCAGGTCTTATGCATGTTGCCGCTGCTCTGGATAAACCGCTGGTGGCACTTTACGGGCCCAGCAGCCCGGACTTTACGCCACCACTCAGTCATCAGGCAAAAGTTATACGTCTTATCACCGGCTACCATAAAGTCCGTAAAGGCGATGCGGAAGAAGGCTATCACCAAAGTTTAATTGATATACAACCCGGGCAGGTTTACCAGGAACTCACCCAGTTGCTGAACGCAAGGAAGGAGCTTTAATGCGGGTTCTCATCGTCAAAACCTCGTCCATGGGCGACGTTCTGCATACTCTTCCGGCGTTAACGGATGCGATGCAGGCCATTCCTGGGATCCGCTTTGACTGGGTTGTGGAAGAAGGCTTTACCCAGATCCCCGGCTGGCATCCTGCCGTTGATCGCGTGATACCTGTCGCCATCCGCCGCTGGCGGAAAAACTGGTTCGGTTCTGAAACCCGGCATCAACGCTGCGATTTCAAACGCGAAGTTCAGTCTCAAACCTATGATGTCATCATCGATGCTCAGGGTCTGATGAAAAGTGCAGCACTGATCACCCGCGTCGCCAAAGGCGAAAAACACGGGCAAGATTGTAAAAGTGCCCGCGAGCCATTCGCCAGCTGGTTCTACAATCAACGCCATGAAATCGATAAAAAGCAGCATGCGGTAGAGCGTACCCGGGAGTTATTTGCGAAAAGCCTGGGTTATGAAAAGCCATCAGGCCAGGGGGATTACGCTATTGCGGCACGTTTCCTCTCCCATCTTCCTGCTGATACGCAGCCGTATCTGGTGTTTCTTCATGCCACCACCCGCGCAGATAAGCACTGGCCGGAAGAGCACTGGCGTGCGCTGATCAGCATGTTCGACGGGCAAAATATTTGCATCAAACTTCCATGGGGGGCAGACCATGAATATCAACGCGCATTGCGCCTGGCGGAAGGTTTTCCTTATGTCGAGGTGCTGCCTAAACTGAGCCTGGAAAAAGTTGCTGAGGTTTTAGCGGGGGCGAAAGCGGTCATTTCTGTTGATACCGGGCTGAGCCATCTGACCGCCGCGCTGGATCGTCCCAATATCACACTTTACGGACCGACCGATCCCGGCTTGATTGGCGGGTATGGAAAGAATCAGTTTATCCTCAAAGCCGATGACAACGCATTGAAAAACTTATCTGCAAAAAGCGTCTTTGAACGTCTGAGTGATCTGCTGGCGGCGAAAGAGGAAATGAACTGACCATGAGCTACGTGATTATTTTCATTTTGCTGTGGCCGTTCAAAATGCTGATGAAGCCTTTTCATCAGGGAAAGGGACGAAATCTGGTCATACAAACCGCCAAAATTGGTGACTTCGTCAATATTACGCCTTTACTAAAACACTTAAAAAAATCAGATGTTTTGCTCAGTAAAACGGTTATGCCTTTGGCTTCACATGATGCGACGATTGATTCTATTTATCTCATTGAAGATTATAAAAAATCTTTAGTCAGTAAAATTGGTCTCGCCTTTCACCTGCTTAACCGCTACGACAATGTTTATCTGCTGCAACCTAACAGCGTTAATGCTTTCTATGCCGCCTTCTGTAACGCCAGGCATAAAGCCTTTCTGATTGCTTATACCCGCAAGTGGTATCACGGGATTTTTTATCAGACGGCAGACGTTGTTCGTTTACACCAGAAAACTAATTTCACGCTGGAAAGTTACCTGAAGCTGGCAGATCCCAGCCTCAGCGCAGACAGTTATACTAAACATGCCACCCTTCCTTTGTGGGTGCCTGAAAAAATCTTGCCGGAGCTGGCTGAAAACAAGCAGATCAAAATAGGTATCAGCATTTCGGCAGGCAATAAAGCGAAAACAATTCCAACGGCAGTGTGGATCAAAATCCTTAACGCCCTGAAGGATATTCCTTGTCAGTTTTATATTTTTGGCCCGGAGAATGAGCAGAAATACCTTGACCAGTTGCTGGGAAAACTCAGTCACCGCGAAAATATCACTAGCCTGATCGGTAAGCTAAAATTGCATGAAGTCCCTCATGCCATTTCTCAGATGGATATGTATATCGCCTCAGACTCCGGCAATGTATATATCGCTGATGCCATGAAGATACCGGTGGTCTGTTTAGCGGGGCCTTGTGACTTAGCCGAACAACATCCGACCTATGCGCCGCTCATCCTGACACCAGAAGATAAGCAACTCGCGCCTGAATCGTTCATTTTCTCAGCACCTTATCAATTCAGGCACAGCGCTGAAGAACTCTTTTCCCTCAGTGATGCACAACTGGAGAAAATACGTTCATTTGTTATAAGCAAAACAAGTCAGGTACAAAACTATGTCTGACCATGAATACCTGAGCTACCTCGAGCATAAAGAAGAACTCGTAAACCATTTAGAGGATTCAGCCTTCCCTGTGGTTCATATCGCATTCGGAATAAATAATGCGTATGCCCGTGGTATGGGGATCACTGTCTTTTCTGTTCTGAAAAACAATCCTGACTTAGCGTTTCATATTCATATATTTGGCAGTGCGCTCGATGACAAATCAAAAGATCGGCTGCTCGAGCTGGCAGTAAATCAACCGCTGGCCATAACCTGTTACGTATTCAAAGAGTCTGCGTTCACGGATTTGCCGCTGATGGGCCGCTACCCGCAGGCTATTTATTACCGTTTGTTTACTCCTTATATCCTTTCTGATGTCACCTCAAAATTACTCTATCTTGACGCGGACACATTATGTTTAGGCAGTTATAAGGAGCTGAACGAGATGGATATCAGCGCCTGTACACTGGCGGCTGTCAATGATACGCGGCGGGCCAGAAATAAACTTTGTTCACAGTTAAGCCTGACAAAGGGTAACTACTTTAACTCAGGATTTTTATACATCAACATCCCTCAGTGGATCGAAAAAAATACCACTGAGCGGATCATCCAGGCGCTTTCCCGTCAGGGAAATGAATTTAAATTCCCTGATCAGGATGCACTTAATATTGTCCTTGAACATGAAGTTTTGCTACTTCCTAAAAAGTACAATTTCGTGTGTGATATTATTTTAAATAAAGTAGGGAACAAAGTTGATATTCCTAAAGATACCATCCTGATTCATTACACAGGTAAATGTAAACCCTGGCATCTTTGGGGAATGGGAGAACTGGCTGATGTTTATGATCACTATTATGCTCAATCTCCATGGCAAGCAGTTCCACATGACGTGCCTGTTTCCTACAAAGAAATGAAACGTTATGCGCAAGCGCTCTGGTATAAGGGTCGCTACCTGACCAGTTTGTGCTGGATGTCCAAGTATATGAACAAGAAGATTTTCAGGAAAAGTCCTTTATGATCAACGTGCTAATTGATAATATAAAGAAATCGTCTCTGGACGATAAACTGGCATCAGTATTTTTTTTATTTATTACTATCTCTATTTCTTTCTTTATGTATTCCGGTGAAATTACCCGTAATTTCTTTTATATCGTCACCTATATTTCAGTCATATACTTTATCTATATTACTTTACGGGTTGAAAAGAAAATTCACTTCTATCCTGTAGCCTGCATAATTCTGCTCCTGGGTATCAGCAAGTTACTTTGGGTTATGCTGACCGTCAACCATCAGTATCCGCTTATTGCATACCATTACCAAATCAGTGGCAAACGACTCATACTGGCATCATTCATCCTTTATGCCATTGAGCATAATATTCATAAATGGAAAATCCCCACACTGACAGTACGCACGGGCATTTCCATTATGACGCTTCTGTTTTTAATCATATCAGCAACGCGCATCGCTTATTATTTAAAAACAGGCGACCGTATTCAAATAAACTCTGATGCCCCGACATCCGGTGCCTATACATTCACGATTTTTTCCTTACTGGTCATGTACAGCCTGAAATATCATGCTTTAAAACATTACCGATTCATTTGCCTGATTGTAATGACCATGACATTTGCTGTACTTGCGGCCACCGAAACTCGTTCAGCAATGCTACTTTTTACGCTCATTAGTGCAGGCAGCGTCATTTACGACTTTGTCAAAAGTTCCCATACTTCTAAAATGATATACGGTTTTGGCATCACCGCTTTGATTATTGCCGCCGTTCTCTCAGGCCATCCTTATTACAATAAGGTACTCACCCGCCTCGACAACCTTCAGAACGAGGTCGCCTCATATCATGAAGGCAACCGCAATACTTCAGTCGGCGCGCGTTTCTCAATGTGGCGCGCCGGATTGAATGTTTTCGAACAACACCCGTTTGGTCAGTCTGCTGACAGCCGCAATGCACTGGCGACAACGTTCATCGATCAGCATGAAGGCGGCAATCCGGAAGCGTTACGTAATCTGCAGTTCCATCTGCATAATGACATTATCGATACCTTGTCATTACAGGGAATTTTCGGCGCATTGATTATGGTACTTTTCTTCGCTGTATTATTGCTCTATCCCTTCAGACTGATACCCAAAGGTTACGAATTTTTATTGCTGTCGGTTCCGGTAATTTACTTCAGTCAGGGCGATACCCAGTTTTATAATCGCGAATCACCGTATTTTATTGTGCTGGTCTTCGCCTATCTGTTGATGCTGAGAATGAGGACGCGGCCCTCTTTAGAAAAACAATGATTTTTCCGGGCTGTGAGCTCGCACCGGCCCGGTTGTTTGCCATCTTTATCAGTGGAAAATCTGTGATATGCCTTTAACAACGACATCGGACAACATTAAGCTCAGCGCGATTATTCCCCTGTATAACGCCGGGGAGATGTTCCGAAACTTTATGGATTCGCTCGTCGCCCAGACGCTGGAAAACCTCGAAGTCATCATCGTTAATGATGGCTCGACAGATGGTTCCGAGCGCGTTGCGCAAGAATACGCCAGCAAATACCCGCATATTCGCGTCATTCATCAGGCTAACGGCGGTGTTTCACGTGCGCGCAATGCTGGCCTGGATGTCGCCAAAGGTCAGTATGTCACTTTTCCGGATGCCGATGACATACTCTATCCGGACATGTATAAAACGCTGATTGAGCTGTGTGAACAAGATGATCTGGATGTCGCACAATGCAATGGTGAACGTTATTTTGTCAGCTCAGAAAAAGTTAAACCCATCATCCCCACCGATCGTTTAACGTCGACAGCCGTTCTGGATGGCCCGGACTGGCTTAAAATGGCGCTGGCAACAAACCGTTATTTGCACGTTGTATGGCTTGGAGTCTACCGTCTCCAGCTCATTAAAAAGCATAATCTGTATTTTGAACCGGGCCTGCATCATCAGGATATTCCCTGGACAACCGAATTAATGTTCAACGCACGCCGCGTGAAATATACCCAAAAGGTTCTTTATCGCTATTACATTCACGGCCAGTCAATCAGTAACCAAAAAAGAACTGGAATGAAAAACGTTGAATATCAAAGGCATTATCTAAAAATAGCCAAAATGCTTGATGCGTTAAATGAGCGATATAAAGACCAGGTAAAGATCTATGCGGAGTTTCCAAGACAGGTCACCCGTGAAGCCCTGACGGTCTGCCATTCTGTCCGCCGTGAGCCTGATCAGGCCGCCCGGAAAGCCATGATCGACGATATTTACACCTCCGGCACACGCAAAATAATGCTGCGTAACGCGCGCGGACCTAAACAATGGTGGCAACTGTTATTGTGGCTGTATCGCCTCCATAACCTGCGTAAAAAACTCGGTTAATCTGTTTCAGAAAGAGACGATTCCATTATGTCTTTAAGTGGAATCTAACTATTTCTTAAATGAAGTTATTTATCTTTCTATATCAGGAGGATAAATAACTTCACACCATACGATTCTTCACCTAAAATCAATTCACTATATTCTACTATCAGATAATAGAATGCCTAATTCAGAAGCCAAATACGCAGCATTCAGACCCCAAAGAATTCTTCTGGTGAAACTCCGTCATCATGGAGATATGGTGCTGACCACGCCGGTGATAAACAGGCTACGTGAGCATTATCCCGATGCTGAAATTGATGTGCTTCTGTATAAAGAAACCCGCCCTATTCTTAGTGAACACCCGGCCCTTTCCTATATCCATGTGATTGATAGAACATGGAAAAAACAAGGTGTCCGCTATCAGTTACAGCAAGAATATCAGCTACTCAAAGCGGTACGCGAACGACATTATGACCTGGTGATTAATCTGGCCGATCAGTGGCGTAGCGCGCTGATTTCCCGCTTCAGCGGTGCGAAAGTTCGTTTAGGATTCGACTATAAAAAACGACGTTCTGCTTTCTGGCGGGCAGGTCATACACAATTAGTGACCACCGAAAATCACAGCCTCCTGCATACTGTCGAACAGAATATGTCGATTTTGTCCCCTCTTGGCATCTCCACCGATAATGCGGTGACATCAATGCATTATTCAGAAAGTGACAAGTCTTTCTGTCAGCAATTACTTCTGAAAAACCAGGTAAGCGGCGAATATATTGTGATTCAGCCGACGTCACGCTGGACGTTCAAATGCTGGGATGATGACAAATTCGCCAATGTGATTGATGGACTCGCTGAAACC
Organism: Rahnella sp. RFA10(1/100); assembly: GCF_004195115.1. Lineage (NCBI taxonomy): Bacteria > Pseudomonadati > Pseudomonadota > Gammaproteobacteria > Enterobacterales > Yersiniaceae > Rahnella > Rahnella sp. RFA10(1/100). Next base: position 48,875 of record NZ_SEWR01000011.1, on the reverse strand, counting down.
GGCCTGACGATTGTAATGACCTCCGGTCCGGATAAGAAAGAGCTGAATATGGTGCGCAAAATTCAGGATCTCACCCACAATCCGCAGGTTATCTCTGTTGCCGGGCAGCTATCACTGACACAGCTTGCGGCAATGATTGATGGTGCAAAACTCTTTATCGGGGTGGATTCTGCGCCGATGCATATGGCTGCCGCGCTTAATACACCTTGTGTGGCCTTATTTGGCCCGACGAAAATGCAGCACTGGCGTCCATGGGGCAATAACAATACCACTATCTGGGCCGGGGACTACGCGCCGCTGCCCGCACCCGATTCTATCGATACAAAAACTCAACAACGTTATCTGCATGCAATCCCTGTCAGCGATGTGATTGATGCCGCCAGGAGTTACCTGCATGACTAATGCTGCCAGTGAGAAAAACATTCGTTTAGCAATTGTCAGACAAAAATATCGCCCTGATGGCGGCGCAGAACGTTTTATCTCACGCGCTCTTGAAGCACTGGATGATCAAAATATTGATCTGAATATTATTACCCGCCAGTGGGAAGGCAAACCCAATCCGAAATGGAAAATTCACCTGTGCAATCCGGCAAAATATGGCCGAGTTTCACGTGAGAAAGGTTTTGCCGCTGCAGCACAACAATGTTGGGAACGGGAACAGTTCGACATTGTGCAAAGCCACGAGCGCATTCCAGGTTGCGATATTTTCCGCGCGGGCGATGGTGCACATCGTGTCTGGCTGGAACAAAGGGCGCGCGTTATTTCACCTCTCCAGCGTTTTCTCACACAAATCAGTTCATATCACCGGTATGTACTGCAGGCTGAGGAAGCCATGTTCCACTCTCCGGCGTTGAAAAAAATCATCTGTAATTCTGAGATGGTAAAACGCGATATCATCCGCTGTTACGGGGTGGAGGAAAGCCGTTTTGAGGTGATCTATAACGCCATTGATTCCCAAAAATTCGTACCGGCGACCCTTGCACAACGGCTTGCTTCACGTGAAATGCTTGCCATTCCTGCGCAGGCCGTGGCACTGATTTACGTAGGTTCTGGTTTTGAACGCAAAGGGTTGAAGCCCGCCATTGAAGCAATTGCTTCCGGCGATCGTTACCTGATTATTGTCGGACAAGATAAAGACCAGAAAAAATACGCATCGCTGGCTCAGCAAACAGGCTGCGCCGACCGGATCCGCTTTGTCGGGGTACAAAACAATGTTCTGCCTTATTACCACGCAGCCGATGGCATGATCCTGCCGACATTATATGACCCGTTCCCGAACGTTATTCTTGAAGCCATGGCCTGCGGATTGCCCGTCATCACCAGTGAAACTTGTGGGGGGGCAGAATTTATCAGGCAGGGGCGCGAGGGCTTTGTTTGCGATGCACTGGATGTGGCAAGCCTAAGCGAATATGTGAATAAAATTCCTTCCCGTCAGGAAAATGACGAGATGGGAAATGCGGCAAGAGAACGGATTTTACCTTACACTCCGAAAAACCTTTCACAGCAGTTAGTTACGCTTTATCACTCGTTACTGGTCTGAGGACGCAGGCGCTGACATGATGAGTCGATCACACTTATCTGATACCATGTGCCCATCTATCCGCCGGGACTATTTTCGCTTTATGAAATTAACTTTCCCTTATGCAACGCCTGATAAAAGATGAATATTTTTTATAATATAATCATATATTTAATTCAGCCATTGATTTGGATCCGTTTACTTTTGCGCAGCCGCAAGTCCCCGGCCTATCGTAAACGCTGGGCTGAACGTTATGGCTTCTGCAAGGGAAAGGTTGTCTCCGGTGGCATCATGCTGCATTCCGTTTCCGTCGGAGAGACGCTGGCCGCGATCCCTTTAGTCCGCGCATTGCGTCATCGTTATCCTTCCTTGCCGATTACCGTCACCACCATGACACCGACCGGCTCAGAGCGCGTTCAGTCCGCTTTTGGTAAGGGTGTGCACCACGTTTATCTGCCTTATGATCTGGCGGGTTCGGTAAATCGTTTCCTGGATGAGGTGAACCCAAAGCTTGTCATCATCATGGAAACCGAGCTTTGGCCGAACCTTATCAGCGCACTGCATCGTCGCCAGATTCCGCTGGTGATAGCCAATGCCCGCCTCTCTGACCGCTCGGCAAAGGGATATCAGAAGCTAGGCAAATTCATTCGTACCATTTTGCAACGCATCACCCTGATCGCGGCGCAGAATCAGGAAGATGGTGAACGCTTTCTGTCCTTAGGGTTAAAACGCAACCAGCTTGCGGTGACGGGTAGCCTGAAATTCGACATCTCGGTTACGCCGGAACTGGCAGCAAAAGCCATTGCACTGCGCAGCCAATGGGCGTCACGCCGTCAGGTGTGGATCGCCACCAGCACGCATGAAGGGGAAGAAACCTTGCTGCTGGAAGCGCACAAAGAATTACTGAAAGCACATCCGACCTTGCTGCTTATTTTGGTTCCACGCCATCCTGAACGTTTTCCAGTTGCTTGTGAGCTGACGCGCAAAGCCGGTCTTTCTTTTATCCAGCGTAGCTCAGGTGAAGTCCCTTCATCAGCCACCCAGGTGGTGATCGGCGATACGATGGGTGAATTAATGTTGCTGTATGGCATTGCTGATCTGGCTTTTGTCGGCGGCAGCCTGGTCGATCGCGGAGGCCATAATCCGCTGGAGGCGGCAGCCCATGCCATTCCGGTACTCATGGGGCCGCATACCTTCAATTTCAAAGATATCTGCGCCAAGCTGGCCCAGGACGACGGTCTGATCACAGTCACTGATACCGCATCACTGGTGAAAGAAATTTCTACACTGCTGACCGATGAAGATTATCGCTTGTATTACGGTCGCCACGCCGTTGAAGTTCTGCATCAAAATCAGGGAGCCTTACAGCGCCTGCTGCATTTACTGGAGCCTTATCTGCCTGTCCGGAGTCATTAATGACTGATAAAAAACGTTTATCCGTCGTACTGATTGCCCGTAATGAAGGGGATTTATTGCCGGCATGCCTTGAGTCAGTGACCTGGGCAGATGAAATAATTCTGCTCGATTCCGGCAGCAACGATGCGACACAGGATATTGCCCGCAGCTTCGGCGCCAAAGTATTCCTTAACACTGACTGGCCGGGGTTTGGCAAACAGCGACAGCTGGCGCAAAGCCATGCTACAGGCGACTATATTTTGATGATAGATGCCGACGAGCGTGTATCCTCTCCGTTGCGTCAGTCGATTGAAAATGTGCTGAATTGCCCGCAGGAAAATACCGTTTACAGCCTCGGACGAAGTAACCTGTTCCTCGGGAAATTCATGCGTCACAGTGGCTGGTATCCTGATCGTGTCAACCGTTTGTATCCTTCAACGTTCAGCTATAACGACGATCGGGTACATGAATCACTGAACACAGGGAATGCCACTGTCGTTCCGTTGCAAGGCGACCTGTTGCACCTCACCTGTCGCGACCTTTTCAGTTTCCAGCGAAAACAGCTCAGCTATGCGCAGGCATGGGCAGAGCAACGCCATCAGCAAGGCCGCCGTTGCAGCTTCTTCTCGATTATTTCCCATACGCTGGGCGCATTCGTCAAAACCTGGATCCTGCGGGCCGGTTTTCTGGACGGAAAGCAGGGGTTGATCCTGGCGGGCGTCAATGCACAATATACATTCAATAAATATGCCGCCCTGTGGGCGCTCAGCCACCAACTGCAAAAGTGAGCCGTTATGAGCACTAAGGCAATTTATCCCGGTACTTTCGACCCGATGACCAACGGGCATCTCGATATCGTCACCCGTGCGGCGCAGATGTTCGACCATGTCATTCTTGCAATTGCAGCCAGCCCAAGCAAAAAACCGATGTTCACGCTGGATGAACGCGTGGCGCTGGCAACTCAGGTCACATCCCATCTGGATAACGTTGATGTCATTGGTTTCAGCGATTTGATGGCAAATTTTGCCAGGGCTCAGGGCGCAAACGTGCTGGTACGCGGATTACGTGCGGTGTCTGATTTTGAATATGAGATGCAACTGGCGAACATGAACCGGCATTTGCTGCCCACGCTGGAAAGCGTGTTCATGATGCCGTCAAAAGAATGGTCATTTATTTCTTCATCTCTGGTCAAAGAAGTCGCCCGCCACGGTGGTGATATTGCGCCTTTCCTGCCGCAAATCATCACACAGGCACTGATGGAAAAAATCAGCGCCTGAATCAGGTATTAACGCTGGCAGCGCGGGCAGAAAAATGTGGTGCGCTGCGCCTGTTTCTTACTTTCAATGGGCATACCGCATGCCCGGCATGGCTCGCCCGCTCTTCCATATACCTGCAATTCCTGTGCGAAATATCCCGGTTTCCCATCCGACTGGAGAAAGTCCTTCAGCGTCGTCCCGCCTTGTTCAATAGAGCGCAACAATACCGCTTTGATGGTTCTGACCAGCAACTCTGCCTCATCACGTTTGAGTGAATGTGCAGGCCGGTCAGGGGAAATTCCCGCTACAAACAAAGATTCACTGGCATAGATATTTCCTACGCCAACCACGAGTTTATTATCCATCAGCCAGGGCTTAATGGGGGATTTCTTCGTGCGGGATTTCTCACACAAGTAATCCGCCGTGAAATCTTCGCTTAGCGGCTCCGGCCCCAGATGGGCTAAAACATTGCTGGCAGTCAGATCCGAAGACCATAACCAGGCACCAAAACGGCGCGGATCGGTATAACGCAGCACATGGCCGGTATCCATCACCAGATCAACGTGGTCATGTTTGCCTGCTTCGGTTTCTTCCGGCAATACCCGCAAACTCCCTGACATACCCAGATGAATAATGATCCACCCGGTTTGCAGCTCAACCAGCAGATATTTTGCCCGACGCTGCACACTCAGAACCGGCTGATCGGTTAATGCTAAGATTTCCGCCGAGACAGGCCAGCGCAGGCGCGGATTACGCACGATGGCATGCAGTATTGTGTGGCCTTTAAGATAGGGTTCAATCCCTCTGCGGCTGGTTTCAACCTCAGGTAATTCCGGCATAATTTTCCCTTGAGCAAAAATCGTGTTCAGAGTTTGTCGCAGACACTGACATCAGGCAAATAAAAGTCGCAATGAAAAGAAATCATGAAATTCAGGCAATAAAAAACCCGGCCGGAGCCGGGTTTTAGCAATCCACTAAAATTATTTAATTTTAGCTTCTTTGTAGATCACGTGTTGACGGACAACTGGATCGAATTTCTTCAGTTCCAATTTTTCCGGCTTAGTACGCTTGTTCTTCGTAGTGGTATAGAAGTGACCAGTACCAGCAGAAGAAACCAGCTTGATCTTCTCGCGAACACCTTTAGCCATGATGCAGTTCCTTAATACTTCTCACCGCGGGCACGCAGATCGGCCAAGACCGTCTCAATACCCTTCTTATCAATAACACGCATACCTTTAGCAGATACACGCAGAGTTACAAAGCGCTTCTCAGCCTCAACCCAAAAACGGTGGGAGTGCAGGTTCGGCAGAAAACGGCGTTTGGTCGCGTTCATTGCGTGGGAACGGTTGTTACCGCTCACCGGGCGCTTGCCAGTAACTTGGCAGACTCGGGACATGTCTATTCTCCAAAAATCAAATCAGCTCGAGCTTCGTATAGGGTATGGCCGCCTCGTCAGGCTTTTAGAGCCCATCTCAGCAAACTCCACTGAGAACCGACTCACTGTCGTCGGGTAAAAAACCAATTCATCAGGTCAGAAACCTGCTGAGATAGGCTCTTAACGCCAAACCCAAGATTCTCAAAGGTGGCGTAGTATACGCTCTGTAGCGTAAGTGCTCAAGTCCCGAACAGCTAAAGATCCCTAAGGATCTTCAAAAAACGACGCTAAATCCAGCCGCGTTCGGCAAAAGATACCGTTTCTCCGTGGCCTACAACCAAATGGTCAAGGACGCGAATTTCCAGCAGCTGGCACGCACGAATAATCTGTTCAGTCACTTTTCTATCCATCAGGCTGGGCTCAGCCCGACCAGATGGGTGATTATGCGCCAGAATTAGGGCTGCCGCATTAACCTTCATCGCACCACGAACAATTTCGCGGGGATACACTTCTACGTGCCCAATAGTACCAGCAAACATCTCCTCATGGCGAATAACGCGATGCTGGTTGTCGAGAAAAAGTACCAGAAACACCTCTCTTTCCCGAAAAACGAGTAAATTCTGCAAATATTCGCGGATGACTGCGGGGCTGAGCATCGCATTTTCAGCACTCAGATGGCGTAAGTAGGCGCGGCGGGATAATTCGGATACGGCTACCAGCTGTGAAAACTTGGCCACTCCCATTCCTTTTGTGCGTGCCATGGTGTCAAAATCGGCCTTCAGTAATTTAGGTAATGAACCAAATTCATCCAGCAGATTTTTTGCCAGCTCCATGACATGCAATCCCTTGCTTCCCGTGCGCAAATAGATCGCCAGCAACTCCTGATCCGTCAGCTCTTTCGCTCCCTGTTGCAATAATTTTTCGCGCGGTGGCATCTCTCCCGGCCACGGGTCTTGCTGTTTCGTCATCCTGACTCCTTTTCGCGGCGATTGTGGCACAACATTCTCCCCGTCGTGAGGTCCGGTGCGTCAGCTTGCGAGATGTTACGCAGAATTTTTATTCCTCAACTTTCGTAGTATCGCCAATAGCTGTCATCATTCCCCGTTATGCTAAAATGTCGCTTCTTTCAGCTTTCAACTAATCGGACAATGATGATGACGGGACTTTCCGGCAAACATATTGTGCTCGGTATCAGCGGTGGTATCGCTGCCTATAAAGCACCAGAACTGGTACGTCGCTTACGTGAAAGAGGCGCTGAAGTCCGCGTCGTCATGACAGAAGCGGCGAAATCTTTCGTGACACCGCTGAGCCTGCAGGCGGTTTCCGGCTATCCGGTTTCTGACGACCTGCTTGATCCGGCGGCCGAAGCGGCAATGGGACATATCGAGTTAGGGAAATGGGCAGATTTAGTCATTATTGCCCCCGCCACTGCGGATTTGCTGGCTCGCATGAATGCCGGCCTGGCAAATGATCTGCTGACAACGGTATGTCTGGCGACAGCGGCACCGGTCGCAGTACTGCCTGCGATGAACCAGCAAATGTATCGTGCGGCCGTCACACAAGAAAACCTGCAAAGCCTGGCAGCACGGGGCACATTGATGTGGGGTCCGGACAGCGGCAGTCAGGCCTGCGGTGATGTGGGGCCTGGACGTATGCTGGATCCGCTGGTGATTGTTGATATGGCGAATACGCATTTTTCTTCGCGCAACGATCTGGCGCACCTGAACATTATGGTGACCGCAGGCCCGACCCGCGAGCCTCTGGACCCTGTCCGCTTCATCAGCAATCACAGCTCCGGCAAAATGGGTTTTGCGATTGCCAGAGCCGCCGCTGAACGGGGTGCCAAAGTGACACTGATCGCCGGGCCGGTAACACAACCGACGCCCGCGAATGTCCGCCGTGTTGATGTGGAAAGTGCGCTGGAAATGCAACAAGCCGTGCAGCTTTCGGCGGCATCTCAGCATATTTTCATTTCCTGCGCGGCCGTGGCAGATTATCGCGCAGAGCATATTGCTGATGAGAAGATCAAAAAGCAAGGCGATGAAATCACGGTAAAAATGATTAAAAACCCTGATATCGTTGCCGGTGTTGCAGCGATGAAAGAGAACCGACCTTACGTCGTGGGGTTTGCCGCTGAAACCCAGAATGTGGAAGAATACGCGCGGCAAAAAAGGATCCGTAAGAATCTGGACCTGATTTGCGCCAACGATGTTTCACGTGCCGGGCAAGGTTTCAACAGCGATTCCAATGCTTTGCATCTTTTTTGGCAGGACGGGGATAAAATCTTACCGCTCAGCGATAAGTCCCTGCTTGGTCAACGATTATTAGAAGAGATTGTCAGCCGTTATGATGAAAAAAATCGACATTAAAATTCTCGACCCGCGCATCGGTTCGACTTTCCCTTTACCGGCTTACACGACACCCGGGTCTGCGGGTCTGGATTTGCGCGCCTGTCTGGATGCTTCAGTAGAGCTGAAACCGGGTGAAACCACACTGCTGCCAACCGGTCTGGCTATTCACATTGGTGATGCTAATCTGGCGGCGGTTATTTTACCTCGCTCCGGCCTGGGGCATAAACACGGTGTCGTTTTGGGTAACCTTGTCGGTCTTATAGACTCTGATTATCAGGGCCAGCTGATGGTGTCGGTGTGGAACCGCGGTCAGACAACATTTGTTATCGAACCAGGCGAGCGTATTGCTCAGATGGTGTTTGTGCCTGTCGTTCAGGCTGAATTCAATCTGGTGGAAGATTTTGACGCCAGTGAACGCGGCGAAGGTGGTTTTGGCCATTCAGGTCGCCAATAAGAACCTGTTCAGCACCGCTGATTTTGACGCGATATTGAACAGATCCTTATCACTATCAGACCGTAACAACACATAGGGAACGAAATAAGCCGCAGGATCGCAGTGATTCATGCGGCAGTTGTGCGGTTTCTCCATGATTTTAGCCGTTTTTTAGCAAGGGTCTATTCAGACATGGCAGAGAAAGAAACGACAAAAAGGAACAGGCGCGAAGAGATTTTGCAGGCCCTGGCGCAAATGCTTCAGTCCAGCGATGGCAGCCAGAGGATCACGACTGCAAAACTCGCCGCCAGTGTAGGTGTTTCAGAAGCAGCGCTTTACCGTCATTTTCCCAGTAAAACACGCATGTTTGACAGCTTAATCGAGTTTATCGAAGACAGTCTGATCACCCGTATCAACCTCATTCTGCAGGATGAGAAAGATACATTAAACAGAATACGTCTGATTTTGCTGCTGATTTTGGGCTTCGCCGAACGTAATCCGGGACTGACCCGAATTATGACCGGTCATGCCCTGATGTTTGAACAAGATCGCCTGCAAGGCCGCATCAATCAGCTTTTTGAGCGAATTGAAGCGCAACTGCGTCAGGTGCTTCGGGAAAAGAAAATGCGTGAAGGCAGCGGATTCATCAGCGATGAAACTCTGCTCGCCAGCCAGTTACTGGCATTTTGCGAAGGGATGCTGTCGCGTTTTGTACGCTCTGAGTTTAAGTACAAACCGACGCAGGATTTCGATACCCGCTGGCCACTGATCTCTGCTCAGTTGCAATAAAACCTGCCCGGCAGAGGCAAACATCAATATCAAAAAGGGCCGAAAGGCCCTTTTGTTTTACTCATAGGATAGTGACTACATTAAACGCCATATTCCTGCTGGTAAGCCCGGACAGCCGCCAGATGATCAGCCATTTCCGCTTTCTCTTCCAGGTACTCAATCAGGTCAGCCAGCGTAATAATTGAAATTACTTTGCAATGGTAATCACGCTCAACTTCCTGAATAGCAGAGATATCCGCACGTCCGCGTTCCTGACGATCAAGAGAAATCAATACGCCTGCCAGAGTGGCTTTGTTCGCACTGATGATTTCCATTGATTCACGGATAGCGGTACCGGCAGTAATCACATCGTCGACCAGCATGACACGGCCCTGTAACGGGCTGCCGACCAGCAAGCCACCTTCACCATGATCTTTGGCTTCTTTGCGGTTAAAGCAATATGGCACATCGCGCTCATGATGCTCAGCCAGAGCAACGGCAGTGGTCGTCGCGATGGGAATACCTTTATAAGCCGGACCAAACACTAAATCGAAATCAATATTGGAATCCATCAATGCTTCGGCATAAAAACGTCCCAGTAACGCCAGATCACGGCCAGTATTAAATAAACCGGCATTGAAGAAGTAAGGACTGATGCGCCCGGACTTCAGGGTAAATTCGCCGAATTTCAAAACCTGTTTGTTCAGTGCGAACTCAATAAACTGGCGCTGATAGGCTTTCATTGATGGTCTCCTCGATAACGTCTTGTTTCTCATTGTCAGCCCGCAGGCCATAAAAAAGGCGACTTCTCAGTCGCCTTAAAAAATTATTCCGCCAGCGCCGCTTTCTGCGCCTGGAAGATAGTGTCGATGCCCTCTCGTGCAAGAGCAAGTAAGCCGAGTAACTCTTCGTGGCTGAACGGCTCACCTTCTGCGGTGCCCTGCACCTCAATCATGCGGCCATCTTCCATCATCACGACATTCATATCGGTTTCTGCCGCTGAGTCTTCAACATATTCGAGATCACACAGTGCTTCGCCTTTCACGATACCGACAGAAACTGCAGCAACCATACCCTTCATCGGGTTCGCTTTCAGTTTACCGGCAGCTACCAGCGCATTCAGCGCATCGGCCAGCGCAACAAAAGCACCGGAAATGGACGCAGTGCGCGTGCCACCATCCGCCTGTAACACATCACAATCGAGCGTAATGGTGAATTCACCCAGCTTTTTCAGATCGACAGCTGCGCGCAGGGAACGGGCAATCAAACGCTGGATTTCCAGAGTACGGCCGCCCTGCTTGCCTTTTGCGGCTTCACGGGCATTACGGGTGTGGGTAGAACGTGGCAACATGCCATACTCTGCGGTGATCCAACCTTGTCCCTGACCTTTCAGAAAACGCGGAACACCTTCCTCCACCGTCGCGGTACACAGCACTTTGGTATCACCAAACTCCACCAGCACGGAACCTTCAGCGTGTTTAGTGTAATGGCGGGTCAGTGTTACGGGGCGCACTTGTTGTGCATTTCGGCCTGCTGGACGCATGGATACTTCTCCGGGTCGCGAATCATGTTTGGCTGCGCATTATACGGACTTCGCGAGGTAATGCCTATCATGACCCGCTCGCGGGGGCTATAATCGCTTCATCTTTACATTAACAGGTACGCATACATGATCCGTAGTATGACCGCTTATGCCCGACGCGAAATTAAGGGTGACTGGGGCAGCGCAGCGTGGGAACTCCGCTCCGTAAACCAACGTTATCTCGAAACCTACATCCGTCTGCCCGAGCAATTCCGCAGCCTGGAGCCGGTTGTCCGTGAGCGTATTCGCGCCCGGCTGACCCGTGGTAAAGTCGAATGTAATTTGCGTTTTGATCTCGACCCTGGCGCACAAAGCACGTTACAGCTTAATGAAAAGCTGGCGAAACAGCTGGTTGAAGCGGCGCAATGGGTGAAAATGCAAAGTGATGAAGGCGAAATTAATCCGCTGGAAGTCCTGCGCTGGCCGGGCGTTATGCTGGCCGAAGAACAGGATCTGGACGCCATCAGCACCGAACTGCTGCTGGCGCTGGAAACCGCACTGGACGATTTCATCAGCGCGCGCGAAAGCGAAGGTGCAGCACTGAAAACGATGATCGAACAGCGTCTCGACGGCGTGAGCGCAGAAGTGGTGAAAGTCCGCGCCCAGATGCCAAATATTCTGCAATGGCAGCGCGAGCGTCTGGTCAGTAAACTGGAAGATGCACAGGTCCAGCTGGAAAATACCCGTCTGGAACAGGAACTGGTTCTGATGGCACAGCGTATCGATGTGGCTGAAGAGCTGGACCGGCTGGAAGCGCACGTCAAAGAAACACACAAAATCATGAAGAAAGAAGAAGCCGTGGGCCGCCGTCTTGATTTCATGATGCAGGAATTTAACCGCGAATCAAACACGCTGGCGTCTAAATCCATCAATGCCGATGTCACAACGTCAGCTATCGAGCTGAAAGTGTTGATCGAACAAATGCGCGAGCAGATTCAGAATATCGAGTAAATCCTCTGCCCTGCTTAATAAAAAACGCCTCAGGTCATTAAAGTCCGAGGCGTTTTTTTATGCGTCAGCGAAAAAGGAAATTAGTCTTCCCAGCGTTTCAGCAATACGCAGGCGTTCACGCCACCGAAACCGAAGCCGTTTGACAGCGCGTACGTAATATCATGTTTCTGCGCGATATTACCTACAATATTCAACCCCGCAGCCGCTTCGTCTTTGTTTTCCAGATTCAGCGTCGGAGGAACAATTTGGTCGCGTACGGCCAGAATGGTGAAAATGGTTTCCAGCCCGCCAGCCGCTCCCAACAGATGTCCGGTTGCAGATTTGGTAGACGTGACAGCCAGTTTACCGTCAGTGCCGAACAGGGTTTTAATCGCATTGATTTCACCCAGATCGCCCACCGGCGTAGAAGTTGCGTGAGCATTCAGATGCTGCACGTCTGAAGGCTGAATACCTGCCTGGCGCAGCGCGATTTTCATCGCGCGGCCCGCACCGTTGCCATCTTCCGCACCGGACGTCATGTGGTAGGCGTCACCGCTGGTACCGTAACCGACAATCTCAGCCAGAATTCTGGCGCCACGTGCTTTCGCATGCTCCAGTTCTTCAATCACCAGCATGCCCGCGCCTTCGCCCATAACAAAACCATCACGTGCGCTGTCGAACGGACGGGAAGCTTTTTCCGGATGATCTTCATGCCCGGTAGACATGGCTTTCGCCGCCGCAAAACCCCCCAGGCTCACAGTATCGATAGCCGCTTCCGCGCCGCCACACAGTGCAACATCGGCTTCGTCATTGCGAATCAAACGCACCGCATCACCAATCGCCTGAACACCTGCCGCGCAAGCCGTTACCGGCGCGCCAATCGGGCCTTTAAACTGATGTTTAATGGAAACCTGACCAGACGCCAGATTCACCAGGAACGACGGTATCGTGAAAGGCGACAAACGCTTAGCGCCACGGCTGTCGTTGGTACGCACGGCATGGGCAATCGCCGGGAAGCCACCGATACCCGAACCGATAACGGTTGCTGTACGTTCCTGTTGTTCCGGTGTTTCGGCTTTCCAGCCCGCGTCAGCAACGGCCATATCGGCAGCAGCCATCGCAAACAGGATGAAACGGTCCATTTTTTTCTGGTCTTTTGGTACCACGAACTGATCCGGATCGAAACCAGACTCAGGATCCTGTTCTTTAGTTTGTACCTGACCACCAATTTTCACGGTCAGTGTTTCTACAATTTCTTCCGGCAAAACACGGATACCAGACTGACCGGCCAGCAGACGCTTCCAGATAGTTTCGATATCACAGCCCAGAGGACTCACAGCCCCCATGCCGGTAATAACCACTCGACGATGAGTCATAAACATTCCTCTCTGTCTGTATAAGACGTAAGTTTCCGCAGGCGATATATGAACCGGCCAGAAACGGGTTTCTTGATAATAACGGCTGACAGTATGTGACGAATTACGTTTTTGTAAACCCGTAACCCAAAATTTTGTTGCGTCTACTTTGCCAGACTTCGCAGGACCAGGCTGGTGATCGCCTGAACACGCTCTTCCAATTGTTCAGGTGTTTTTTGTTCCAGCAATAACGGATGCGAAAATGGCGTTGTCACCGTGGTGATCGCCATACAAACCTCATCCAGTGGCGTTTTACGCTCAAACTCACCGGACTCCCGGCCATCGGTAACCACTTTTTCAACAATGCTGTAAATCATAGCACGATGATTTAATGTCGATTTCCATTGCTGAGCCGACGCTGTTGCAGCCAGATCATGCAATTTCCTGTCCTGGAAGAAGAGATCCAGACTACGCGTCAGCAGCGTTTTAAAAATAGATCTCAGGCGCAGGGTCGCACTTTGGTTACTTTGCGCAATGACCATGAGTGCCTCATCTATCTGACCCACCCGCTGCGAGCAAATAGCTTCGCCAATAGCCTGTTTCGATTCAAAAAATTTATAAATGTAAGCGCTTGAAACACCGATGGATTTGGCAAGATCAGCCACTGATGTTTTGGCATAACCATAAAGACGAAAGAGCTCAAAGGCCGCATTTATAATTTGTTCACGACGTTCATGCTCGGCAGGTCCACGCTGTGTTAACGCAACCGGAATATCGGGCTTCATAAACTCCTCCGGAGCAGATTTAACAATTAAGCAATGCGTCAATGAGTGACGATTTTAATTAATCGTAACCTATAAAAGGAGAAAATTCACTGCTGAGAAGAAATCGGGGGCATGGATAAATGTTAAAGCAGGGTCAAAACAGGCAAGCAACCCCTGTTTTTCTAATCTAAAATAACCCGGCATTCTTCTTTATCCTTTTACTCTGGCGGATTGAAAGGCCATTCACATTAGATTTAATAATCCTAAAACCAATGCAAAAGAAAAATTCAGTCGAGCATCAATGAGGAACTCATTACTCTACGCGGCTACTGTTTTCCCATTTACTGATTTGTCTGGCGAACATCCATGTTACTCACCGTTCTTTATATTATTGGGATCACCGCAGAAGCCATGACCGGTGCCCTGGCTGCCGGACGTCGGAAAATGGACTCCTTTGGTGTCATTATTATTGCGGCAGCGACGGCCATTGGTGGCGGCTCTGTCCGCGACATGCTGTTAGGCCATTATCCATTGGGATGGGTGAAGCATCCGGAGTACATCGTGATTGTGGCTGTTGCAGCGCTCATGACCACCTGGCTGGCTCCTCTCATGCAACATCTGAGAAAGCTTTTTTTAGTGCTTGATGCCCTGGGGCTGGTGGTATTTTCCATTATCGGGACACAGGTGGCCCTCGATATGGGACATGGCGCTATCATTGCTTCCGTTTGTGCAGTCATTACCGGTGTTTTTGGCGGTGTGCTGCGGGACATGATGTGCAATCAGATCCCGCTGGTGTTTCAGAAAGAAATTTATGCCGGCGTGTCGTTTGCTTCCGCCTGGGTTTATATCGGGCTGCAATATTTCTCATTGCCCCACAATCTGGTCGTTATCATTACACTGCTGATCGGCTTTACCGCACGTCTTATCGCCCTGCGTTTTCGCCTTGGATTGCCTGTCTTTAATTACCCGCATTCGGACCATTAATGCGCCGCCGTGTAGCCCGCTAGCGGAATGCAGGCAATTGCGCCTGCTTCAAAGCATTGGACAAAACCTCAACGTCCGGATGATGTATAAAGTCAAAAACCTGAGCGGCCCGTTTGGCCCCGATCCCCTCAGTCATCTCCCAGTCGTGAGAGGTCAGCTGTGTCAACCTGTTCCAGCTTTGCTGCTGTTCTGCAAATCCCAGTGCAAAAGAAGGGAATCCTATTGCTGACAGCCAGCGCCGGAAGCCTTTTCCGCGCGCAAGATGAATCTGCGCCATCAGTTTTTGCGCCTGTTTAATACTGATACCCGGAACAGCATCCAGTTCTTTTTCATTAAGACTTAACCAACTGATGAGAGAACCCCCCGGGGAAGCATCCAATAACTTTTGCCATGTGGCCCCGCCAAACCCTGCCATATCCAACGCTTCCGGCCCGCTGAGCCAGATCAGGCGTGAGAGAAATTGTTGTATGCAGTCCGGTTCAGGTGTAAAGCAGGAAAGTGCGTTATAGCGCGTTGGATCAGGCAAAGGCATCTCCGTACGCTCATTTACCCGCCATGTCACTTCATCAAGTCGTGGGATCCCCTGTCCGGCCAGCGCGATTGCGACCTGATCACCGGGAAGAACATCCCATTGCCGGAACCGGCTGACCGATCCCAAACTCACCTTACTGACTAACTTATCGTCCAGCCGCAGGGGTTTCAGGTTGAGGATAACGGTGACTTTCCCGTTTCGTCCTGTCGTGGTGCTGATGCCCGTGACATCGGTGAGCTGTCTGGCGGGCGGATATTTCCAGGCGACCGCCCAGATTGCAGGCTTACTTTGCCAATATTTCCCCGCAGGTTCTTCTTGCTGACGAACGACCACGCCATCCGTCGCAAAAGGCAGGGGTTGGTGAAACCAGTCTTCACGCCATTTTTCGACGTCTTCGACAGAGCTCACCGCCAGCGTGAACTGAGCCACAACCGGAAAACCGAACTGTCTGAGTTTCTCCAGGTGATCAGCCATAAGCACCGGACCGTCCGGCCATGACCAGATAAAAATACCCGTTTGCTTCAGCAGGTCAGAAGCAGAGGTACGCATCATTGCACCTGCGACTTTTGATCTTGCATTCATCCCGCCATCAACATTTTGATGATGACCGTTCATCTTCAGATAAAGCTCGCCCTGCAATACCAACTCAGGGCTCATGTCCGGAATGTTGAGCGGGATCGCCGGAATTGACGCAGCTTTTGCCGTCCAGTTTTGCCCTTTCTCGCCATCGCCGCGACTTACCAGTGCGGCCAGTTTCCCGTAACGGTAAATCAGCGATACTGCAACGCCATCGATTTTGGGCTGTACCCACAGATTCTTTCGTCCCTGCATCCAGTTTGCGACCGCGTGTTTATCTTTCATTTTATGCAGGCCGGTATGGGCCACCGGATGCACATATTCTGCATCATCACTGGCTGGCATTGTCAGCTCAGGTACCGGTTGGCTGGCGCACTGCAACCAGAATTGTTGTTTTTGACGCAAATGATCATAGACCGAATCTTCAATCGGGCTGCTGCCAGACTGATGATAGGCGGCATCCCATTGGGTCAACTGAGCGGTGAGGTGACGGGTTTCCTGTGTCAGACGTTCTGATGGCCAGCCGGGACATTCCGGCGACAGCGTATCCTGACCTGAAGCAGAGAAAACAAAAGTGAGCAGGCAAATAAGATAAATAAACTGGCGCATTAGCACCTCCTTGTGGAGACCAGTAAACGCCGGTGTGATTTTTCCTGCCAGTGGCATAACCCCTTATTGCGAGATGCCTTCCTGATTATTTCATCTGTTGCTGCAACGAAAAGAAAATGTGGAATGCAGCACGTAAATCTCTCAGGAAAGGCTATTTTCTGCGGCAAAGTTGCGATGAAATACGTCTGGACGCTGCACCGAATGCGGCGAGCGTGTATACTGTGCGGGAGATCACTCTTCGCATACTTCCTATCAACCCATTCAGTTGAAACGTCATTATGGTTCAAGGCACGCTGTATATTGTCTCCGCCCCGAGTGGAGCAGGTAAATCAAGTCTGATTCAGGCTTTACTTAAAACACAACCGCTCTACGACACACAGGTTTCTATTTCTCATACCACCCGTGCTATACGTCCGGGCGAGAAACATGGCGAGCATTACTTCTTTGTCGACAAAGAAGCGTTTCGCGAGATGATTGAACGTGATGCCTTTTTAGAACATGCAGAAGTTTTCGGTAATTATTACGGGACGTCGCGTGAAACCATCGAGCAGGTTTTAGCGTCGGGTGTGGATGTTTTTCTGGATATCGACTGGCAGGGCGCGCAGCAAATCCGGAAAAAAATGCCGCAGGCACGCAGTATTTTTGTCTTGCCGCCATCGAAAGATGAGCTAGACCGACGCTTGCGTGGCCGCGGGCAAGACAGCGAGGAAGTTATCGCAAAACGTATGGCACAAGCCGTGGCTGAAATGACCCACTTTGCCGAATACGACTATTTAATTGTGAATGATGATTTTGATCTGGCTTTATCGGATTTAAAAACCATTATTCGCGCTGAACGTCTGCGTCTGAGCCGTCAGCGGCTCCGTCATGACGGATTAATCACCAAACTATTGGCAGACTGAAGACACTTTCAGTATTATGCCCAGTCTTTCGTCACCCTGTGGAGTAGCACATATATGGCACGCGTAACTGTTCAAGACGCTGTTGAAAAAATTGGTAACCGTTTTGACCTGGTGTTGGTGGCTGCACGTCGCGCACGCCAGCTGCAATCTGGTGGTAAAGATCCACTGGTTGCTGAAGAAAACGATAAATTCACTGTCATTGCCCTGCGCGAAATCGAAGAAGGCCTGATCACCAATCAGATCCTCGACGTTCGTGACCGTCAGGAGCAACAAGAGCAGGAAGCCGCAGAGATTCAGGCAGTGACTGCCATCGCTGAAGGCCGTCGTTAATTAACGAAACGGATCCCACTTGTATATCTTTGAAAGCCTGAATCAACTGATTCAAAAATACCTGCCGGAGGAGCAAATTAAGCGCCTCGTGCAGGCTTACCTCGTGGCGCGGGACGCGCACGAGGGGCAAACACGTTCCAGCGGTGAGCCGTATATTACTCACCCGGTAGCCGTGGCATGTATTTTGGCTGAAATGAGGCTCGATCATGAGACTTTGATGGCGGCGTTATTACACGACGTTATCGAAGACACGCCTGCAACTTACCAGGATATGGAACAACTGTTTGGCAAAAGCGTTGCTGAACTGGTTGAAGGCGTTTCAAAGTTAGACAAGCTGAAATTCCGCGATAAGAAAGAAGCGCAGGCGGAAAACTTCCGCAAAATGGTCATGGCGATGGTGCAAGACATTCGCGTCATCTTGATCAAACTCGCTGACCGTACCCATAACATGCGCACGCTGGGCTCTTTGCGTCCGGACAAACGTCGCCGTATTGCCCGCGAAACGCTGGAAATTTACAGCCCGCTGGCACACCGGTTGGGTATCCACCACCTGAAAACCGAGCTCGAAGAGCTGGGCTTCGAAGCCCTCTATCCAAACCGTTATCGCGTCATCAAAGAAGTGGTGAAAGCCGCGCGGGGTAACCGTAAAGAGATGATCCAAAAAATCCTCTCGGAGATTGAAGGCCGTTTAACCGAAGCCGGTATTCAGTGTCGTGTCAGTGGTCGCGAAAAACACCTGTATTCTATCTATTGTAAAATGCACCTGAAGGAACAGCGTTTCCATTCCATTATGGATATCTACGCCTTCCGGGTGATCGTTAAAGAACTCGATACCTGTTATCGCGTGTTAGGGCAGGCGCATAGTCTGTACAAACCGCGTCCGGGTCGGGTTAAAGATTACATCGCCATCCCCAAAGCCAACGGCTATCAATCTTTGCATACTTCGCTAATCGGCCCGCATGGTGTGCCGGTTGAAGTGCAGATCCGTACTGAAGATATGGATCAGATGGCGGAGATGGGGGTTGCGGCGCACTGGGCTTATAAAGAGAACAGTGAAACCAGTACCACGGCGCAGATCCGCGCTCAACGTTGGTTACAGAGTCTGCTTGAACTGCAACAAAGTGCGGGCAACTCCTTTGAATTTATCGAGAGCGTAAAATCAGATCTGTTCCCGGACGAGATTTACGTCTTTACGCCGGAAGGTCGTATTGTCGAATTGCCTGCGGGTGCGACACCGGTCGACTTTGCTTACGCCGTGCATACCGATATCGGCCATGCCTGCGTTGGCGCGCGCGTTGATCGCCAGCCTTATCCGCTCTCGCAGCCGCTGACCAGCGGACAAACTATCGAAATTATTACCGCACCGGGTGCCCGCCCGAATGCCGCCTGGCTGAACTTTGTCGTGAGCTCACGCGCGCGCGCCAAAATCCGCCAGATGCTTAAAAACCTGAAACGTGATGACTCCGTTTCACTGGGGCGTCGCCTGCTCAATCATGCGCTGGGTGCGGGTAAAAAACTGTCAGATATTCCGCCGGAAAACATTAAAAACGAGCTGGATCGTATGAAGCTCCCGGCGATGGATGACCTGCTGGCAGAAATCGGCCTCGGCAATGCCATGAGCGTTGTGGTGGCCAAAAACCTGATGGGTGACCAGTCTTCAATGGCATCGTCAGGGACCCGTAATCTGCCGATTAAAGGCGCAGATGGCGTGCTGATCACGTTCGCGAAATGCTGCCGTCCGATCCCAGGCGACCCGATTATTGCGCACGTCAGTCCAGGTAAAGGGCTGGTGATCCACCATGAATCCTGCCGTAATATTCGCGGTTATCAGAAAGAACCTGAGAAATTCATGGCCGTTGACTGGGATGACCACCAGGAAACTGATCAGGAATTTATCGCTGAAATAAAAGTCGATATGTTCAATCATCAGGGCGCACTGGCGAACCTGACCGCCGCGATAAATGCCGCGCAGTCGAACATTCAGAGTCTCAGCACCGAAGAAAAAGACGGTCGCGTCTACAGCGCCTTTATCCGCCTGACGACCCGCGATCGCGTTCATCTGGCGAATATCATGCGTAAAATTCGTATTATGCCGGACGTCATTAAAGTTACCCGCAACCGAAACTGATTGTTATGACCCCAGAACGTTATGCGCGCATCCGCGAAATGCTTACAGCCCGACAGCCAGACCTGACGGTTTGCATGGAGCAGGTGCATAAACCGCATAACGTTTCTGCCGTCATCCGCACGGCAGACGCCGTCGGCGTTCACGAAATTCATGCTGTCTGGCCCACCACCCGAATGAAGACACTGGTCTCTTCGGCGGCGGGTAGCAACAGCTGGGTTCAGGTCAAAACGCACAAAAATATTCAGGATGCCGTCGCCAAAATGAAAGCGAAGGGCATGCAAATCCTGGCAACAAACTTGTCAGAGAAAGCCGTCGACTTCCGCGCGATTGATTACACCCGCCCGACCTGTATTTTGCTCGGTCAGGAAAAAACCGGTATCACACCTGAAGCATTAGCGCTGGCAGACAGCGATATCATCATTCCGATGATCGGTATGGTGCAATCTTTGAACGTTTCTGTCGCCTCAGCGTTAATCCTGTATGAAGCGCAGCGCCAGCGCGAAAATGCCGGTATGTATCGTCGCGATAACAGCCTGTTGAACGAGAAAGAACAGCAGCGGCTGCTGTTTGAAGGCGGCTATCCGGTCCTGTCGAATGTGGCAAAGCGGAAGAAACTGCCCCGCCCTTTCATTGACGATCGCGGGCAAATCATTGCCGATGATGAATGGTGGTCTGCGATGCAAATGACGGTTAAGAAAAGATGAAAGGCCGCCTGCTCGACGCTATCCCACTGACGTCGCTTTCCGGCGTCGGAGCCAGCCAGGCAGACAAACTCGCCAAACTCGGCCTTGAAACTATTCAGGATTTACTGTTTCATCTTCCTTTACGCTATGAAGATCGTACCCGCCTTTACACCATCAATGATTTACAACCCGGCATTTTCGCGACGATAGAAGGCGAAGTCCTGCGCAGCGATATCAGTTTTGGTCGCCGCAGGATGCTGACCTGTCAGATAAGTGACGGCACAGGCATGGCGACGTTACGCTTCTTCAACTTTAACGCCGCAATGAAAAACAGTCTGGCTGCAGGGCGTCGTGTTACCGCTTATGGTGAAATCAAACGCGGCACGATCGGCGCTGAAATCATTCACCCGGAATACCGTATTCAGGGTGAAAACAGCGAAGTCGTGCTGCAGGAATCACTGACGCCGGTTTATCCGACAACAGAAGGTATCCGTCAGGCGACATTGCGTAAACTGACGGATCAGGCACTTGAACTGCTCGACACAGTACCTATTGCCGAACTGTTACCAGAGGAACTGAGCCGTTCGCTGATCCCCCTTCCTCAGGCGCTGCATTTACTGCATCGCCCGCCGCCTGATATCCAGCTCGCCGATCTTGAGAAAGGTCATCATCCTGCTCAACGCCGACTGATTATGGAAGAATTGCTGGCACATAATCTCAGTATGCTGGCCGTCCGTGCCGGTACTCAGAGTTATAAAGCTCTGCCGCTGCGTCATGACGATCGCCTGAAAAATCAGTTCCTTGCCTCTCTTCCTTTCAGCCCCACCGGTGCGCAGCAACGGGTTGTGGCGGAAATTGAACAGGACCTGGCCAAAAGTTATCCCATGATGCGTCTGGTGCAAGGCGACGTGGGCTCAGGTAAAACGCTGGTGGCCGCCCTTGCCGCACTTTGCGCTATTGCTCAGGGGCAACAGGTCGGATTAATGGCACCGACAGAATTGCTGGCCGAACAGCATGCGAATAATTTCCGTCAGTGGTTTGAACCGCTGGGTATTCAGGTCGGCTGGCTGGCGGGTAAACAAAAGGGTAAAGCACGGCAGGCGCAACAGGATGCGATCGCCAGCGGACAGGTTTCGATGGTGGTGGGGACGCACGCTATCTTTCAGGAACAGGTTTTGTTCTCGTCACTGTCGCTGGTCATTATCGATGAACAACACCGTTTCGGTGTGCATCAGCGTCTGGCGTTGTGGGAAAAAGGTTTGCAACAGGGCTTCCACCCGCATCAGCTGATCATGACCGCCACGCCGATCCCACGCACACTGGCAATGACCGCTTACGCTGATCTGGATACGTCAGTCATCGACGAACTGCCGCCAGGGCGCACGCCGGTGACTACTGTCGCCATTCCGGACACACGACGCAGCGACATTATCAGCCGCGTCAAAAGTGCCTGCGAGCAGGAAAATCGTCAGGCTTATTGGGTGTGTACACTGATTGAAGAGTCGGAGATGCTGGAAGCGCAGGCCGCAGAAGCCACATGGGAAGGCCTGAAGGAGGCACTCCCGGCTCTGAATATCGGACTGGTTCACGGTCGCATGAAAGCCCTGGAAAAGCAGGCCGTCATGCAGGCCTTCAAACAAGGTGAAGTACAACTTCTGGTGGCAACGACTGTCATTGAAGTCGGCGTTGACGTACCGAACGCCAGCCTGATGATTATCGAAAACCCGGAGCGTTTAGGGCTGGCCCAGTTACACCAGTTACGCGGGCGCGTGGGTCGTGGTGCCGTGGCTTCTCACTGTGTTCTGCTCTATAAAACGCCGCTCAGCAAAACAGCACAGAAACGTTTGCAGGTTTTACGCGACAGCAACGACGGCTTCGTTATTGCTCAGCAGGATTTAGAAATCCGCGGGCCAGGTGAACTATTGGGCACGCGTCAGACGGGCAGTGCCGAGTTTAAAGTCGCTGACTTATTACGTGATCAGGCGATGATCCCGGATGTACAGCGCATTGCACGTTATCTGCAGCAACAATTCCCTGACCATGCCCAGGCCCTGATTGAGCGCTGGCTGCCAGAAAGAGTCCGTTACACTAACGCCTGATCTCTCTTCTCGCTCATTCGCACTTCATCAAATCATTATTAATAATGATGTTTTGTTTTCAACATATTCTCTTCCCTTTTCCCCATTGCGTCTTCAAAACAGCTTTCCGCTCAGGTTATTTGATAACCTTCACAGAGTGGGGCAAAGCAGGTAACCGGTTCCACACCCCGCCACTACACTGATGATTATTAAGGCAACCCTGTCTGATGTCCTCAACATAAGGTCAAATCATCATGAGTATCAGTCAATCCCTCTTTACCTTTATAGAACAAAAAATCAGCCCCTTTGCCGCACGACTGTCTTCACAGCGACATGTCATGGCGGTGCGGGATGGCTTTATTTCAGCAATGCCCTTTATGATTGTGGGTTCGTTTTTACTGGTTTTTGTTCACCCGCCGTTCTCGCCTGAATCGTCCTGGGGCTTTGCCAGAAACTGGCTGGCGCTCTCGGCAAAATATGAAGTGCAGATCCTGACACCGTTCAATATGACGATGGGCATCATGTCTATCTACATCTCGGCATCGATTGCCTACAATCTGGCGAGAAGTTATAAACTCGATCCGTTCATGACCGCAATGCTGGCGCTGATGTCTTTCCTGCTGGTCGCAGCACCGCAGATTGATGAAAAGATGTCGACGGCAGCGCTGGGCGGCGTGGGGATCTTTACCGCCATTCTGGTGGCAATTTATGTCACCGAACTGACGCGGTTACTGAAAAAATACAATATTGGTATCCGTTTACCCGAACAGGTGCCTTCAAACATTAAGCATTCGTTTGATTTGTTGATCCCGATTGTTGCCGTGGTGATTACGCTTTTCCCGCTGAGCTTACTGGTACAGTCAGGGTTTGATATGTTGTTGCCACAGGCGATTATGGCGCTGTTTGAACCGCTGATTTCTGCCGCAGACTCACTGCCTGCAGTACTTCTCGCCGTGCTGATTTGCCACCTGCTGTGGTTTGCGGGCATCCATGGCTCGGCCATTGTTTCCGGTATGTTGCAAGCGTTTTGGTTAACCAATCTCGGTCTGAATCAGACCGATCTCGCTGCCGGTTTACCCATGACACACATCATGACCGAGGCCTTCTGGAATTTCCTGATCGTTATTGGCGGTTCAGGAGCGACGATGGGGCTGGTGCTGTTATTCTGCCGAAGTAAATCAGCACATCTGCGTACGATGGGGAAACTCAGCCTGGTGCCAAGTTGTTTCAATATCAATGAGCCGGTGATTTTTGGCACGCCTATCGTCATGAACCCGGTATTTTTCATCCCTTTCCTGCTGGCACCGATGGTCAATGCTGTTATCGCCTATTTTGCCGTTTCGACGGATATTCTTCCGCACATGATTTCACTGGTTCCGTGGACATCGCCAGCGCCGATTGGTGCGGCATGGGCAATGGGCTGGGATTTCAAAGTATCAATACTGGTCATACTACTGATGGCGCTGTCGATGGTGATTTATTACCCGTTCTTCAAAGTTTATGAGAAGCAGTTACTGACGCAGGAGAAAACCGCTGAAGCCGAACCGATGTTCACTAAAAAAGCGGACGCAGCACAATAAACCTGACGGGAAGGAATGAGTCAGGCACAGAAGCGACGTTTCTGTGCCTGTTTTTTTAACTGATCGCCGGGAATACGGGCAACATCAGATAGAGTTTAATCACAATCGCATTAGCAATATCAATGAAGAACGCCCCCACCATCGGCACCACCAGAAACGCAAGATGCGAAGGACCAAACTGATTGGTGATCGCCTGCATATTGGCAATAGCCGTCGGGGTAGCACCCAGCCCGAAACCACAGTGTCCTGCCGCCAGCACCGCTGCATCGTAGTTTTTTCCCATCACGCGATAAGTCACGAAAATTGCGTAACACGCCATCGAGAGCGTTTGCACGATAAGAATCGCCATCATCGGCAACGCGAGAGATGCCATCTCCCATAATTTAAGACTCATCAAAGCCATGGCGAGGAACAGCGACAAACTGACGTTACCCAGCACGGATACCGCACGGTCAAAGACACGGTAAAAACCGAGCCATGCCAGTACGTTACTCATGATAACGCCCACGAAGAGCACGCAGACAAAGGTTGGGATTTCAAAGGCCGAACCTTGCAACATGCTGGAGGTATATGTACCTGCCATCAGGCAAATCGCGATCAGGGCGATAGTTTCCACCATCACCAGTGGCGTAATCATTCTGCCAATTGACGGTTTCTCAAATGCGCTCGGATCGACCGTATCTTCAGGATTTCCGTTGGGGGAGGAAGAATGGCTAACCAGATAGCGCGCCACCGGACCGCCAATAATACCGCCAAGAACCAGTCCAAAAGTCGCGCAGGCCATAGCGACTTCTGTGGCATTTTCAAAGCCATAACGCTCAATAAACAGTTTGCTCCATGCCGCCCCGGTGCCATGCCCGCCGGAAAGGGTAATCGACCCCGCCAGCAATCCCATCAGCGGATCCAGCCCCAGCATTTTCGCCATACCGATGCCGATGGCATTTTGCAAAAGCAGTAAACCCAGAACAACAAAGACCAGCAGAAACAGGGATTTCCCACCTTTCCGCAGGCTTGCCAGATTAGCGTTAAGACCGATCGTGGCAAAAAACGCCAGCATCAGTGGCTCTTTTAAAGACATGTCGAAACCGACTTCCCAGCCGAACATCTGATTAGCGAGCAGCAGCAATAAAGCGACCAGTAAACCACCGGCAACAGGTTCAGGAATGGTGTATTTCTTGAGGAATTTGACCGACTGGACGCATTTTCGTCCTAAAAGGAGTACCAACGTGGCAGCAACCAGGGTGCCGTAGGTATCGAGTTGAATCATTGACGAACTCCATTCTGAAATAAATCCAATAAAATTATTGGCTTATAAAATTTACACTGACATATTTTTTCCCAGAAACTGAATTAGAAGTCATACACACTACATCAGGCAAGAAAAACAGGTCATAAATCCCACCCAATCCCAAACCTGCTGCGGAAAATCCCGCTTAGCAAACGATTGCTTTTGTCGCTGATTTCTATAAAAATGCCCGCTTTGCCGCTTATTGGAATGCCACAGCATGAGTTCGCAAACCGCAGAACAAGAAACACAGCAACCCGATCTCTCCCGCCAGCAAAAAAGTGAACTGATTTACCGGCTCGAGGACCGTCCGCCATTACCACAGACATTATTCGCCGCCTGTCAGCACTTGCTGGCGATGTTTGTTGCGGTAATAACACCCGCATTGCTGATTTGTCAGGCGCTGGGTTTACCTGCACAGGATACGCAGCACATCATCAGCATGTCGCTGTTCGCCTCCGGTCTGGCCTCTATTTTACAGATTAAGACCTGGGGACCGGTCGGCTCGGGTTTACTCTCTATTCAGGGCACCAGCTTTAACTTTGTGGCACCGCTTATCATGGGCGGGATGGCGCTGAAAAATGGCGGTGCGGATGTGCCGACCATGATGGCGGCGCTGTTCGGTACGCTGATGCTGGCTTCCTGTACCGAAATCATTCTTTCCCGTTTCCTGCATCTCGCGCGCCGCATTATTACGCCGCTGGTTTCCGGCATTGTGGTGATGATTATCGGGCTGTCACTCATTCAGGTCGGTCTGACGTCTATCGGTGGCGGTTATGCGGCCATGAGCGATCACACTTTTGGGGCACCGAAAAATCTGCTGCTGGCTGCCGTTGTGCTGGTGGTGATTATCCTGCTAAACCGTCAGCGCAACCCTTATCTGCGTGTCGCGTCTCTGGTTATCGCGATGGCCGTGGGTTATCTGGTAGCCTGGATGACGGGCATGTTGCCAACCGTCGCGCCAGCCACACAAAGCAACTGGATAACATTACCGACACCGTTGTATTACGGTCTGGGTTTTGACTGGAATCTGCTGATCCCGCTGATGCTGATTTTCATGGTGACATCACTGGAAACCATCGGGGATATTACGGCCACTTCAGACGTTTCTGAACAACCGGTCAGCGGCCCGCTGTATATGAAGCGCATAAAAGGTGGCGTGCTGGCCAATGGTCTGAACTCAATGCTTTCTGCAGTATTTAACACCTTCCCGAACTCCTGCTTCGGACAAAACAACGGCGTCATTCAACTGACCGGCGTTGCCAGCCGTTATGTTGGTTTTGTGGTCGCGCTGATGTTGATTATCCTCGGGCTGTTCCCTGCCGTTGCAGGATTTGTGCAGCATATTCCTGAACCGGTGCTGGGCGGTGCCACCATCGTGATGTTCGGTACTATTGCCGCTTCAGGTGTGCGTATTGTTTCCCGTGAGCGTCTGAATCGCCGCGCGATTATGATCATGGCGCTTTCTCTCGCCGTCGGCATGGGGGTTTCACAGCAGCCGCTGATCCTGCAATTCGCGCCAGACTGGCTGAAAACCCTTCTGTCTTCTGGCATTGCGGCGGGCGGTATTACTGCGATTGTTCTGAATCTGGTTTTCCCTCACGAAAAGTGATCACGGGATGTAATCTGTGTGCAACAGCGGCAGTGGGTCTGGAACCCCTGCCGTTTTTTATTGCCTCCGTTCTGCTAACCTGTTGAGAAAAGTCGCTGTTTGCGGCATAAACAAAGAATCTTTTTTCCACTTTCCCGTTACAGGGCTCCAGACGATGAGATTTATCGGTAAAATTTTGCTGACGTTCGCCTTACTTCTGGTGCTGGCGATCGTGCTGGTGTACGTCCTATTACAAACCCGCTGGGCGGCTGGCTGGGTCAGCCGCTGGGTCAGCAATAACAGCGAGTATCGTCTTTCCGTGGAGAAACTCGACCATAACTGGTCGTCGCCGGGTCGCGTGACGTTAACCCATGTGATTTTCGGGCAGAAGAATCAACCGGAAGTGCTGAATGCCGGTGAAGTTGATCTGGATTTAAGCTGGCGGCAAATCACCGAACCGCGCTTTTTCGATCGCGTCGTTTTGGTCAACGGACGCCTCAACGTCAGTCCCTCCTCAATCAGATTGCCGTTGCAGGCCAATACTTTGCAACTGAGCAAGATGGCGCTTACCGGCAATGCCGCGGGCTTAGACATTCAGGGCCAGCAAATTAACGCCGGTATTTCGCCGTGGCAGCCAAAATCCAGTCAACTATTAGGGGATAAGGCTGACTTTCAGCTGAGCGCTGCCGGCCTGACGGTCAACGGGCTGGCAACCGAAAATGTGCTGATTCAGGGCAATATCGATCATAAAAATCTGACGCTGAGTAATTTTGGCGGCGATCTGGCCCGCGGTCAGTTAACGGGCAAAGCCACACAGGCCGCCGACGGTAGCTGGAACATTGAAAACCTGCGTCTGAGCAATGTGCGCCTGCAAACTTCAAAACCGCTTTCCGCTTTCTTCGATGACTTCCAGACCCTGCCAAAAGTGACTATTCAACGCCTTGATCTGATTGATGCCCGTTTGCAGGGAACGGACTGGGCATTCAGTGACGTTGATTTATCCGTGCAGGATCTGACGCTCGAAAAAGGCGACTGGCAAAGCGACGAGGGTGAAATCACCCTGAATGCGACCGATATGATTGATGGGAATCTGCATATTCAGGATCCGATCATTAGCCTCGACCTTTCGCCGCAGGGTATCGCTATCAAACAAGCCACGGCGCGCTGGGAGCGCAGTTTATTGCGCACGACCGGTAACTGGCTGCGCGCCAACAAACGTCTGCAGCTTGATGAGGTTTCCGTTGCGGGCCTGGAATACACACTGCCGGAGAACTGGAAACAACTCTGGAACCAGGCGCTGCCAGATTCGCTATCTGAAGTCTTTATCAGCCGGTTTATTGCTAACCGGAACCTGATTATTGATATCAATCCGCAGTTCCCCTTCCAGCTGACCGCGCTTGATGGCCTTGGCAATAACCTGCTGCTGGCGCGTAATCATCAATGGGGGATCTGGAGCGGTAAACTGAATCTGAATGCCAGCGAAGCAACGTTTAACCGCAATGACGTGCGTCGCCCTTCCATCACGCTGGAGGCGAACGACCGACAGGTGAATATTTCAGAGCTGAGTGCCTTTACCAAAGAGGGATTGCTGGAAGCCAGCGCGACGGTTGATCAGCAGCCACAGCGTCATTTCTCTATGAAAATGACCGGTCGCTCCGTACCGGCAAATCAGCTGGAAAACTGGGGATGGCCACATGTTGCACTGGAAGGTAATGCCAATATGCAGCTGAATCTGCAAGGACAAATGCCGGCAAACGTTGATTACAAACCGACGCTCAGCGGTACATTGCAGATAAACGGCAGCCAGACAATTGAACAGAGGATGGTGAACGGATTGGTTTCCGGTGCACCCGCGTCCGCAGCCCCTTAGTTCTGATCAGAACCGTAAATATAAAAAGGCACCGCAATGCGGTGCCTTTTGTTTGCGCGGAACCGGTCAGTTAATCTCAGGCTCCAGCGGTGCGCCGGGCGCGGCGGGCAGCACGAGATAGGTGCCTTCAAACACTGCGCCGTCGATCTCATCGCCATATAAATTCACTTCGAGCTGCACGCGCGCTTTACGCCCGCGAGCCAGACGGTCGAGATCACCGCGAACAGAACCCAGGTCAGCCACGGCACGCGGCCTGCCGGTCACCGGCATGCTGTAACGAATGTGTGCATCAGCCAGCACAATGGTGCCGCCCAGATGACGTTCGCGCAGCAGCAACCAAATCAGCCCCCAGCCGGTCAGCGTTGCCAGCGAAAATAGACTGCCCGCAAACAACGTATGGTGCGGATTCTGGTTGCCCGTTTCCGGCATCGTGGTGACAAATCGCTGGCCGGTGTACTGACTGATACGCACGCCCATTTTTTCACTGAGCGGGATATGATCATACCAGGCCTGTTGCAGCTGGCCGCACCAGTCGGGGCGATGCAAAATATCATCCAGCGTTTCGATGGGTTTAATCATCAGAAAATGGCGAACCGGCGTTGTTTGCGGCGTGGTGATTTCGCCCTGATTCATAAAGCCCAGTTTGGCAAAGAAATCCACAGCATCTTCACGGGCGCTACAGACCACACGTTTTACCCCTTCCTGACGCGCCACAGACTCCAGGGTCATCGCGACCAGCGTTCCCAACCCTTTGTCCTGAACATTTGGATCAACCGCCAGAAAGCGGATAGAGGCTTCGTTATCAGCATTGATGTATAAACGGCCAACCGCCACCGGATCGCCGTCTTCATCAACCACCATCTGGTGATGTGCAATGGAATCGTAGGCGTCCCGTTCTGAACCCTCCGGCTGGTGCAACGGTTTACGCAGCATTTCCCAGCGGAACCGATAATAGGCGGCCAGTTCTTTTTCAGTCGTCGGTACTCTCAGATGATACATAGATGCTTTCTCTCCGGCGTTATGCCTTATCGATCAGACTTGTAGCCAGAAGGTCACCGGTCCGTCGTTCACCAGTGCCACTTTCATGTCCGCAGCAAAGCGTCCGGTTTCGGTAACAACGCCCTTTTCCCGGCATTGCCCGCAAAAATATTGATATAACCGGTCGGCTTCTTGTGGTTCAGCCCCGCGAGAGAATCCCGGACGCATGCCTTTTTGTGTGTCTGCCGCCAGCGTGAACTGCGACACCACCAGCAGGCTGCCGCCAGCCTGCTGCACATTCAGATTCATCTTGTCATTTTCGTCACCGAAGATCCGGTACCCGATCACCCGTTCACAAAGGCGTTTGGCTTTTTGTTCATCATCACCCTGTTCGACGCCCAGTAAAACCAGTAAACCCGGCCCTATCTGGCCGCAGATTTCTCCATCAACCGTAACGCTGGCATTCAATACCCGCTGAATTAACGCAATCATAAAAATCCTTCGGACTGATTATTCTTCTGCCACATATTGAGCAGATTGCAATTTTCGCAGAGAACGAAACTCACCCAGCGTGACGGTAATTTCCGCCCCGAGAAGTACGATACACCAGCTGACATAGACCCAGAGAAATAAAATCGGGATCACAGCCAGTACACCGTAAATCAACTGATACGACGGGAAAAGCTGAATGTATAAGGTGAAGATTTTTTTACTCAACTCGAATAATGCACCGGAGACCAGCGCGCCTATCAGCGCATCTTTTGCCGGCACTCTGACTGTTGGTACCACCTGATACAGCAGCCAGAATGTTACCCAGGAGATCAGTAAAGGCAGAATGCGCAGCGCGTGGTCGATCACCGAATGTACACCGCTGATGTTCAGCCAGTTCAGGGAAAGCAGATACGAGCTGACAGCCACGCTGGCTACCAGCAAAATGGGTCCGAGCGTTAATACCATCCAGTACACCGCAAAGGAGAACACAATCGGACGTGTAGTTTTGCTGTCCCAGATTTTGTTCAGCACGCTGTCTACGGAGGCTATCAGAAGTAATGCGGTAACGATTAATCCGCAGGTGCCCACGGCCGTCATTTTGCTGGAGTTGGCCACAAACTGTTCGAGATAACGCTGGATGGTATTACCGGTCGCTGGCATAAAGTTAGAAAAGATGAAGGTTTTCAGCTGAGCACTGATATCTGAAAATACCGGGAATAACGCAAACAGCGAAAATACTACGGCGATCAGCGGAACCAGTGAAAGCAAAGAGACATAGGCCAGATGGCCCGCAAGAAGCGTCAGGCCATCTTTATCCGAACGCTTTAAGAGCAGGCGTGTAAATTTCCACAACGATTTTGGGTAGTGGCTCAGTGCCCTTTTCTGCATCCTTACATCCTTTAGGAAAAATATTTCGGTACCGTCTGGTTATCTTCCACCCATACAGCCTCAATGCCAACCGTCCGGGCGGCTTCGATATTTTCAGCAACATCATCAAAGAACACAGCCTGATCGGCGGAGAACCCTTCTTTCTCCAGAACGTGCCGGAAAATTTCAGGCTCAGGTTTGCGCATACCCAGATTTTGCGAGAGGTACATCGCATCAGTATTCGCTTCGATTTCAGGATAATGATGTGGCCAGAAATCCAGATGCAAGCGGTTGGTATTAGAAAGCACGACAACGCGATGACCTTCTTTGCGCAGCTTCTGGAATAACGTGATAACGTCAGGACGGAGGTCAACGAAAACGGCATGCCAGCCCGCACTGAACTGCTCGAAGCTGAGCGCAATGCCCATTTCATTGCACAGATCGGCAGCAAACTGCTCGTCGCTGATTTCACCCCGCTCGTGCTTCTGGAACACCTCTCCCATTTTGAACCGCTCGGTCAGCGTGGCCAGCGGCGTTCCGCTGAGATGGCTCCACACGCCAAGGACACGTTTGAAATCAATATCAATAATGACGTTTCCCATATCAAAAATGTACAGCATTGCACGCTCCTGATTTCAAAGATGACTTTTAACTTTAGCGGTAAAACATACAGCTGAACAGTGACAGAGTTGCGGTGTTTATCTCTGCGTTAGAAAAATGCCAAAAAAAAACAGGGTTCCCGAGGGCACCCTGTTTCTGTGTAACGACAAGCGTTAAAGAAGATTAACCTTCTTTAGGACCACGCATTGCACGTTTACGATCATTCTCGGTCAGGTGACGTTTACGGATACGCACAGACAGAGGAGTCACTTCGACCAGTTCGTCATCATCAATGAATTCCAGAGCTTGCTCCAGAGACATTTTGATAGCAGGAACCAATGTCGTTGCTTCGTCAGTACCGGACGCACGCATGTTGGTCAGTTTCTTACCGGTCAGGCAGTTGACAGTCAGGTCGTTAGAACGTGAGTGAATACCGATGATCTGGCCTTCATACACTTCTGCACCATGACCCAGGAACAACTTGCCGCGATCTTGCAGACCGAACAGAGCAAACGCAACCGCTTTACCCTGACCGTTAGAGATCAGCACGCCATTCTGACGCTGGCCGATTTCGCCCGGACGAACGTCATCGTAATGACTGAACGTGGAGTACAGCAGACCGGTACCTGAAGTCATGGTCATGAATTCAGTACGGAAGCCGATCAGGCCGCGTGCAGGGATCAGGTAATCAAGACGGATACGCCCTTTACCGTCAGGGATCATGTCCTTGACATCGCCTTTACGCTCCCCCATGGCCTGCATCACAGAACCCTGGTGCTGCTCTTCGATATCCAGTGTCACGTTTTCGAATGGCTCTTGCATGCGGCCATCGATTTTACGGTTGATAACTTTAGGACGGGAAACCGCCAGCTCGAAACCTTCACGACGCATGTTTTCGATCAGAACCGACAGGTGAAGTTCACCACGGCCTGAAACGCGGAATGCATCAGCATCTTCAGTTTCTTCAACACGCAATGCAACGTTGTGCACCAGTTCTTTGTTCAGACGGTCAAGGATCTGACGTGAAGTCACATACTTACCTTCTTTACCACAGAACGGAGAGGTGTTTACGTTGAAGTACATGGTTACGGTTGGTTCATCAACGCTCAGCGCTGGCAGAGCTTCAACATTCGCCGGGTCACAGATAGTGTCGGAGATGTTCAGTTCGCCCAGGCCGGTGATTGCGATGATATCGCCCGCTTCAGCAACGGTTGCTTCGATACGCTCAAGACCCATATGGGTCAGAACTTTACCCACTTTACCGTTACGGGTTTTGCCTTCGCTGTCGATGACAGTGATTTGTTGGTTAGGCTTAACAGTACCGCGTTTGATACGGCCGATGCCGATGACGCCAACATAGTTGTTGTAGTCCAGCTGAGAGATTTGCATCTGGAATGGTGCATCCATCTCAACTTGTGGTGGAGATACGTGGTCAACGATCGCCTGGTACAGCGGGGTCATGTCTTCGGCCATATCGTTATGGTCGTTACCCGCGATACCCATCAGTGCAGATGCATAGATGATTGGGAAATCGAGTTGTTCGTCGGTTGCGTCCAGGTTGACGAACAGGTCGAAGACCTGATCAACAACCCAGTCAGGACGCGCGCCAGGGCGGTCAACTTTGTTGATTACCACGATCGGTTTCAGACCATTAGCGAAGGCTTTTTTGGTCACGAAACGGGTTTGCGGCATTGGGCCATCCATTGCATCCACAACCAGCAGCACCGAGTCAACCATTGACATCACACGCTCAACCTCACCGCCGAAGTCGGCGTGTCCTGGGGTATCCACGATGTTGATGCGGTAGTCTTTCCAATTAATGGCGGTGTTTTTTGCGAGGATGGTAATCCCACGCTCTTTCTCCAAATCGTTGGAGTCCATTACGCGTTCGGTAGCTTCTGCACGTTCTCCGAAAGTACCGGATTGTTGCAGCAGCTTGTCGACCAGGGTGGTTTTACCATGGTCAACGTGGGCAATAATGGCGATGTTACGCAAATTTTCGATCACAGCTTTGCCTCAGGCATTAGAAATAGCGCGCTATTGTACACGTATTAAGCGAGGTTCTAAACAAGATCACAAGGATCTTGTTGAAACAACTTATGGATGGTTACTTTGTGATCCCTTTCACGGTGCAAAAAGACCACTGAACCATTATGACGCACCCTTTTGGTGCCTTGCCTCTCGCAATCAGCACCATTTTAGTGCATGAATTCCGTTATGGTGCATACTTATCGAGTGCAAAAGCCCTGTAAAATGGCGTTGTTTGCATTTTCTCAAAGTTGGCACAGTTTTCGCTAATAGTTTTTAGAGTAAAAGTTTTTTAGGGTAAAAAATTTTTTACAGGGTGAAGGACCTGACCAGACAAATAATAGCGCTGTTCAGCCTACACGCCAGTTCCAGTAAGGCTGTTATTTCCAACTAAAGACCAAAAATGGTTATTCGTTCCACGACGATAATGAGAAATTCGGGAGAACTAGTATGTCCGCTGAACACGTTTTGACGATGCTGAATGAGCATGAAGTGAAATTCGTAGATTTACGTTTCACTGATACCAAAGGCAAAGAGCAGCACGTCACCATTCCTGCGCACCAGGTTAGCGCTGACTTCTTCGAAGAAGGCAAAATGTTTGATGGCTCTTCAATCGGTGGCTGGAAAGGCATTAACGAATCTGACATGGTTCTGATGCCAGATGCGAGCACTGCTGTTCTTGACCCATTCTACGAAGAAACTACCCTGATCATTCGTTGCGATATCCTTGAGCCAACCACGCTGCAAGGTTATGACCGCGACCCACGCTCTACCGCAAAACGTGCAGAAGATTTCCTGCGCTCTTCCGGTATCGCGGACACCGTACTGTTCGGGCCAGAACCAGAATTCTTCCTGTTTGATGATGTGCGCTTTGGCAGCAGCATCTCCGGTTCTCACGTCGCTATCGATGATATCGAAGGCGCATGGAACTCAAGCACCAAATACGAAGGCGGCAACAAAGGCCACCGCCCTGCAGTAAAAGGCGGTTACTTCCCGGTTCCTCCGGTCGACTCTTCTCAGGATCTGCGTTCTACCATGTGTCTGACCATGGAAGAAATGGGTCTGGTTGTTGAAGCTCACCACCATGAAGTCGCCACCGCGGGTCAGAACGAAGTGGCAACCCGCTTCAATACCCTGACCAAAAAAGCCGACGAAATCCAAATCTACAAATACGTGGTGCACAATGTGGCTCACGCGTTTGGCAAAACGGCGACCTTCATGCCAAAACCAATGTTTGGCGATAACGGTTCCGGTATGCACTGCCACATGTCCCTGTCGAAGAACGGTAACAACCTGTTCTCTGGCGACAAATACGGCGGCCTGTCTGAAATGGCACTGTTCTACATCGGCGGTATCATCAAGCACGCTAAAGCGATCAACGCCTACGCTAACCCGACCACTAACTCTTACAAACGTTTGGTCCCGGGCTATGAAGCGCCAGTAATGCTGGCTTACTCTGCGCGTAACCGTTCTGCATCCATCCGTATTCCACACGTATCAACGCCTAAAGCAATGCGTATCGAAGCACGCTTCCCTGATCCAGCGGCTAACCCATACCTGGCGTTTGCTGCACTGATGATGGCTGGCCTGGACGGTATCATCAACAAGATCCACCCTGGTGATGCGATGGACAAAAACCTGTATGACCTGCCACCGGAAGAAGAAGCAGAAATTCCAAAAGTTGCAGGTTCACTGGAAGAAGCCCTCAATGCATTGAACGATGACCGCGAGTTCCTGACCCGTGGCGGCGTGTTCACAGATGATGCTATCGATGCTTACATCGGTCTGCGTAAAGAAGAAATGGACCGCGTGCGTATGACTCCGCATCCGGTTGAGTTCGAACTGTACTACAGCGTCTAATTTCCGAATGAGACCCTGAACTCAGTGCCCGTCTTATAGCAGGCACTGAGTGTAATACCCGACTGAAGGCTGTGTTAATAACCCCTTCAGCGTCAAAATTAAGTCAGACGATTTATATTTGTTGCCGTGGAAACTTTCAGCCCATCTCCGGATGGGCTTTTTTCTCCACACTCTTTCCTGCTTAACCCCTCTGGCCCGTGATTTCGCCGGGTAACGAGATAAAATGCACCAATCAGGTGCGGGAGACTGCGGTATGGCAACTGGCAAGCTGCCCGATGCTGGGCAGATCCTGAATTCACTTATCAACAGCGTTCTGCTGTTAGACGACGAATTGGCTGTGCATTATGCCAATCCGGCCGCTCAGCAGTTACTGGCGCAAAGTTCACGAAAGCTTTTTGGCACTCCTTTGCCAGAACTGGTGGGATATTTTTCGCTGAACATCGAATTAATGCGTGAAAGTCTGACAGCCGGACAGGGCTTTACAGACAGTGAAGTGACACTGGTCGTGGATGGCAGGGCACATGTGTTGTCACTGACTGCTCAGATGCTGCCGGAAGGTTTTATTCTGGTAGAACTGGCACCGATGGATAATCAACGCCGTCTGAGCCAGGAACAATTACAGCACGCTCAACAAGTTGCCGCGCGTGATTTGATCCGCGGTCTGGCACATGAAATTAAAAATCCGCTTGGCGGTCTGCGTGGTGCAGCGCAACTTTTATCCAGGGCACTGCCTGATCCGGCCTTGCTGGAATACACCAAAGTCATTATTGAGCAGGCTGACCGTCTGCGTAATCTGGTCGACAGATTGCTGGGTCCGCAACGTCCGAGTCAGCATGTGACACAAAGTATTCATCAGGTTGCGGAACGTGTTTGCCAACTGGTGTCGATGGAAAAGCCAGATAACGTTCAACTGGTGCGGGACTATGACCCGAGCCTGCCGGAACTGGCGCATGACCCTGATCAGATAGAACAAATTTTATTGAATATTACCCGTAACGCCTTGCAGGCGCTGGGGGAGGAAGGCGGCACAATTACATTGCGCACACGTACTGCTTTCCAGATTACGTTACACGGCGTGCGTTATCGCCTGGTGGCCCGTATCGATATCGAAGATGACGGCCCCGGCGTACCGGCGCATTTGCAGGACACCCTTTTTTACCCCATGGTCAGTGGCCGCGAAGGAGGCACCGGTTTGGGCCTGTCCATCGCGCGCAGTTTGATTGATCAGCATTCGGGTAAAGTTGAATTTAACAGTTGGCCAGGACATACCGAATTCTCGGTATTCCTGCCTATTCGCCAGTGAGGTTCTTATGCAACGAGGGATAGTCTGGATCGTCGATGACGATAGCTCCATCCGCTGGGTACTTGAACGTGCGCTCACTGGAGCCGGTTTAACCTGCACGACGTTTGACAGCGGCAATGAAGTGCTTGATGCCATTGCGACTCAAACCCCTGACGTTTTGTTATCCGATATCCGGATGCCGGGAATGGACGGTTTAGCGCTGTTAAAGCAGATTAAACAACGTCATCCGATGCTTCCGGTCATCATAATGACAGCGCACTCCGATCTGGATGCTGCGGTCAGCGCCTATCAGCAAGGTGCATTTGATTATCTGCCAAAACCGTTCGACATTGACGAAGCCGTGGCACTGGTTGAGCGTGCCATCAGTCATTATCAGGAACAGCAGCAACCGGCACGCAGCCAGCCGGCAAGTGGCCCGACCGCAGATATTATCGGCGAAGCGCCGGCGATGCAGGACGTATTCCGCATTATCGGCCGTTTGTCCCGTTCTTCAATCAGCGTGCTGATCAACGGAGAATCCGGCACCGGTAAAGAACTGGTCGCGCATGCCTTACATCGCCACAGCCCGCGCGCTAAGGCGCCCTTTATCGCACTGAATATGGCAGCCATCCCGAAAGACCTGATCGAGTCCGAATTATTCGGGCACGAGAAAGGGGCATTTACCGGCGCCAACACTATCCGTCAGGGACGTTTTGAACAAGCCGATAACGGCACGCTCTTTCTTGATGAAATCGGTGATATGCCACTCGATGTGCAAACCCGTCTTCTGCGCGTGCTGGCAGATGGTCAGTTTTATCGTGTGGGCGGTTATGCGCCAGTAAAAGTGGACGTGCGCATCATCGCCGCAACTCACCAGAATCTGGAATTACGGGTTCAGGAAGGAAAATTCCGCGAGGATTTATTCCACCGCCTGAACGTTATCCGTGTCCATTTGCCGCCACTGCGTGAACGCCGTGAAGATATTCCGCGTCTGGCGCGTTACTTCCTGCAGGTAGCGGCCAAAGAGCTGGGTGTGGAAGCGAAAAATCTGCATCCGGAAACGGAAACGGCACTGACGCGATTGCCATGGCAGGGCAACGTGCGCCAGTTGGAAAATACCTGCCGCTGGCTCACCGTCATGGCAGCCGGTCAGGAAGTCCTGATCCAGGATTTACCCAGCGAACTGTTTGAGACCTCGGCGCCGGAAACCGGTGGTCAGAGTCTGCCGGACAGCTGGGCGACGTTGCTGGCACAGTGGGCCGACCGCGCACTGCGTTCCGGTCATCAAAACCTGCTGTCAGAAGCGCAACCTGAAATGGAACGTACGTTACTGACCACGGCGCTGCGCCATACGCAGGGGCATAAACAGGAAGCGGCACGGTTGCTGGGCTGGGGGCGAAATACCCTGACCCGCAAACTGAAAGAACTGGGCATGGAATAAAAGTCCCTGCACCAGACAGCAAAACAGCCGCTCATGCGGCTGTTTTGCTTTACTGCGAATAGATTTTTGCAGCGCAGGCAGTCAGATAACGCGGGAGAATTGTTGCTGGCGCACCTGACGGCGCAGATAAATATCAAAGCACATGCAGATATTACGGATCAGCAAACGCCCGCGTGGCGTCACCAGAATATGCGTATCACTCACCTCAACCAGCCCGTCTTCTGCCAGCGGCTTCAGCAGTGCCAGGTCATCAGCAAAATAGTCGGTGAAGCGGATATCATAACGCTGTGCAATATCGCCGAAATTCAGCTCAAAATGGCAGATTAGCGATTTAATAACGTCACGACGCAGGCAGTCATCGCTGGTCATTTCCAGACCGCGCCATAACGCATGCCCCTGCTCTTCCACCCGGGCGTAATAGGTTTTGAGATCTTTTTCATTCTGCGCATAGGTGTCGCCGAGCATGCTGATAGCAGAAACGCCCATTCCGAGCAAATCGCTGTCGCCCTGTGTAGTGTAGCCCTGGAAATTACGGTGCAATTTACCTTCGCGCTGGGCAATAGCCAGCTCATCATCAGGGCGGGCAAAGTGATCCATACCGATAAAGCGGTAACCGGAACCGGTCAGCGAAGCGATGGTTTCCTGCAGAATTTTCAGTTTCTCTTCTGCGCCTGGTAAATCGGCATCTTTGATTTTGCGCTGAGCGGCGAACAGTTTTGGCATATGCGCATAGTTAAACACACTCAGGCGATCGGGGTTCAGCTCTGCCACGCGTTGCAACGTGTAGGCAAAACTTTCTGCCGTCTGCTTCGGCAGGCCGTAAATCAGATCGATATTGGTCGAACTGAAACCCAGCATACGGGCGCGTTCAATCAGGGCAAAGATGAAATCTTCGTCCTGCTCACGGTTAACCAGACGTTGCACTTCTTTGTTGAAATCCTGCACGCCCATGCTCAGGCGATTAAAGCCTTCGCGACGCAAATGGTCGAGCACATCCAGCTCGATTTCGCGCGGATCCACTTCCAGCGACATTTCTGCGTCGGACAGGATATTAAATTGTGCCCGCAGAAGGCCCATCAAACGGCTTATCTGGGCTTTACTGAGGTAAGTCGGTGTACCACCGCCCCAGTGCAGCTGACTCACCTGACGGCCCTTAAAGAACGGCGCACGGTGACTTATCTCTTTTTCCAGCACGTTGAGATATTCTTCGGCTTTATGCTGCTGACGGGTCACCAGTTTATTGCAGCCGCAAAAGTAGCAGAGCTTATGGCAGAAAGGAATGTGCACGTACAATGAGAGAGGACGTGCCGGATAACGGGCGGCCGCCTTTTCGAAAGCGGTATTATCGTAGCTTTCACTGAACTCAAGCGCTGTTGGATAGGATGTGTATCGCGGACCCGAATAATTGTATTTCTGGATCAGCGCTAAATCCCAGACGGTAGTCTGTTCTGACATGGGTGACTTACTCCTTCCGGCGTCGGATGCTGCCGGTTCGCCTTACAGGCAGGCTTTTGGCCTGCCGTGCAAAGGTCGCTCTGCGCAAACGTGCTCTGGTTTTCGATAACCGGCGTAGTTTACCGAATAACCAAAGCAGATAACATGCAAAGAGTAAGGCTATTGCCGGGATAACCCAGCGCATAGCTTAGAAACCGTCTTTTGGGTTTCCGCGCTTAAGCAGCTGCATCATGTCTTCGTTCTTCACGGCTTCTTCGTCATCTTCATCTTCGCCGAGTTCAATGCCGAGGATTTCCATCAGAACATCAATGCGATCCAGAGTCTGGTCAACATAAGCCTGATCTTCTGCGTTTAATGCTTTGCCATCGTCGATGAGATCCAGCAAAGAATCCAGACGCTCATCGTTTTCAAGTAACGTCAGTTCTTCTTCCGGTGTCATTTTAGGTTTTGCATCTTGCTTCGGCTGTGCAGCTTTTTTGGCTTTCGCCGCATTGTTCGTGACGGTTTCAACGATCAATGGCACGGCTTTTTTGCTGCCGATACGCGGATCGGCTTTTTTCGCCCCCGCGCCGCTTTGGTTCTGAGCGGCATCAGGGTTAGCGCGTGAGCCTGCTTTATGGCCGCGGCGCTTGTTGTCACGCTTGCGTTCGCGCGCTTCGATATCAAGCTCGACACGACTTTTCTTCTTCGTTTTAGCTGTCGCGGTATTGGCGCGCGGTGCTTTCGCTGGCTGTTTCATGGCATCTGCTCTTAGGTGTGTACATTTAGTATAGATTTGCGGCGGAATCTAGCAGAAAGCGGACAAAGAAAAAAGGCAGCAAGGTAACCTTGCTGCCTTTTTCTTTCCTTCTTCAGAAGGATATTCATCAAACACTTTCCCTGTATAGCCTCAACGTCCCGGTTTTTCCTTTGCCTTTCAGAGCCTCCGGCTCCGTTCATCCTTAAATCGCGATGCATTTCCAGTGATCCGTGAATGCAATTTTCGTCCATGTTTCCATTCTTGCCTTCATCGCGTAAGAATCACTTTACCCGACTGACACAAAGGCTCAAGATACCCACCAGCCGCGTTGAGCGTT
This sequence comes from Rahnella sp. RFA10(1/100), assembly GCF_004195115.1. Lineage (NCBI taxonomy): Bacteria > Pseudomonadati > Pseudomonadota > Gammaproteobacteria > Enterobacterales > Yersiniaceae > Rahnella > Rahnella sp. RFA10(1/100). The sequence goes on along the minus strand of NZ_SEWR01000011.1, from coordinate 7,920 downwards.
CAAAGAACACATTAATTTTATCTTATTGAAATATATAAAAATTAAAAAACAAGGCGAGAAAACAAGCGAAATAACCCGCATCATGAATAGCAAATGTCTTACATCATGAAGGCAATTTTCCCCCGCCTTCATCTCTGTGGTCCCTTCGCCTCATCATTCGGATTTTAAAAACACGAACACATCCCGGCGCAGTTGCAGTTATAATCGCCAGCCAGATACTCATGCCTCACGGAGACGCACGTTTTGACCAGCCAAATTTACAACTATCATATGACCCATTTCGTCATGAGTGCCCCGGATATCCGGCATTTGCCATCTGACGCAGGCATTGAAGTCGCATTTGCTGGTCGTTCAAACGCCGGCAAATCCAGTGCGCTGAATACCCTGACTCAGCAGAAAAGCCTCGCACGTACCAGTAAAACACCGGGACGTACCCAGCTTATCAATCTCTTTGAAGTGAAACCGGGCATTCGTCTGGTCGACTTACCGGGCTATGGCTACGCAGAAGTCCCGGAAGAAATGAAGCGTAAATGGCAGCGTGCTCTGGGCGAATATCTGCAAATGCGTAACTCCCTGAAAGGTCTGGTTGTGCTGATGGATATCCGCCACCCGCTTAAAGATCTCGATCACCAAATGATTCAGTGGGCTGTTGACGTAGGTACGCCGGTCATGTTGCTGCTCACTAAAGCAGACAAACTGGCTTCAGGCGCACGTCAGGCGCAGATCAAAATGGTTCGTGAAGCGGTGAAAGAATTCATGGGCGATATTCAGGTGGAAGCATTCTCGTCACCAAAGAAAATGGGCGTGGATAAACTGAGTGACAAACTGAACACCTGGTTCAGCGAAATCCCACCGGAAGTGCTGGATGAAGAGGTTTCTGACGAAGGCGAATAACAACGCTCCCGTAACGGGGAAATGTCAGTAATGTACAGAAAGGGGTGACCGCAAGGTTACCTTTTTTTATGGGAGTAACACGGTGAAAATCCCATAAAAAACGCCCCAGACATAAAATGCCTGGGGCGGCTAAAATATTCAGCCAAATCCGATTACGTGAAGTAAAAGGTCTGAAAGATAGAACATCTTACCTCTGTACCCTACAAGAGAAACTTTACCCTATTTTCTGACGGGGAAAAAGAACTTTTTGTAGTTTACTTACACAAAAATCGCGGATTATGCGATCACTCTCATGGTATGAGCACATAATTGTGTAGCTTAATTACAAAAAAAGCTTAATAACTATTCACTTAGTGTGCCTGATCCCAGTTGTCGCCCGTGCCCACATCCACTTTCAACGGAACGGCCAGCGTCATGCTTGCTTCCATCAGATTGCGGATTTTTTCGCTTGCCGCTTCGACATCATCTTTATGCACTTCAAACACCAGTTCATCGTGTACCTGCATGATAATGCGGGCACGCGGCGCGTCAGGTCGTTGCAGCCAGTCAGCGACGCTGATCATGGCGCGCTTGATAATGTCAGCAGCTGTACCTTGCATCGGGGCGTTGATGGCTGCACGCTCGGCACCTTTGCGGCGCATGGCATTACTGGATTTGATGTCCGGCAGATACAGACGGCGTCCATCCAGCGTTTCAACATAGCCCTGTTCAGAAGCCTGAGCACGGGTACGTTCCATGTATTCCAGCACGCCAGGATAGCGCTCAAAATACAAATCCATATAACGCTGGGATTCTTTACGCGCGATATTCAGCTGGCGTGATAAACCAAAGGCGCTCATGCCATAAATCAGACCAAAGTTAATCGCCTTCGCACTGCGGCGCTGTTCGCCAGTCACGCTGTCCAGCGGCGTGCCAAAGACCTCCGCTGCCGTTGCGCGGTGGATATCTTTACCCTCGGCAAATGCTTTCAGCAGACCTTCATCTTTCGATAAATGCGCCATGATGCGCAGTTCAATCTGTGAGTAGTCGGCTGCCAGAATGATGTAGTCTTTTGGCGCGATAAAAGCCTGACGGATACGCCGCCCTTCATCATTACGCACCGGAATGTTTTGCAGGTTTGGATCACTGGAAGACAGACGCCCCGTTGCCGTGACTGCCTGATGATAAGACGTATGCACACGCCCGGACTGCGGATTGATCATCAAGGGCAGTTTATCGGTATACGTCGATTTCAGTTTCGCCAGCCCACGGTATTCAAGAATCACTTTTGGCAGCGGATAATCCAAAGCCAGCTCAGCCAGAACTTCTTCATTGGTTGACGGGGCGCCACCCGGTGTTTTCTTGAGGATCGGCAATTTCTGTTTTTCATACAGAATGGCCTGTAACTGTTTGGTCGAAGACAGGTTAAAAGGCTCTTCAGCCAGTTCATGCGCTTTGTTTTCGAGTTCATTCAGACGAATAGCCAGTTCTTTCGAATGGGCTGCGAGAATATTCTGATCAATCAGAACACCGGTGCGTTCGATATGAGACAACACAGGCACCAAAGGCATTTCGATGTCCGTGAATACTGCCTTCAGGGATTCACTTTGTGCAATCCGTGGCCAAAGTGACTGATGCAACTGCAACGTAACATCAGCATCTTCCGCCGCATACGGTGCCGCTTGTTCAAGCGCAATTTGGTTGAAGGTCAGCTGATTTTTACCTTTACCCGCGATCTCTTCAAAGCTGACGGTTTTATGGCCAAGATAACGATCGGCCAGGCTGTCCATATCATGACGGCCAGATACGCTGTCGAGTACATAGGACTCAAGCATGGTATCGAAGGCAATGCCTTTCAATTCGATGTCATAACGCAGTAACACACCGCGGTCGAACTTCAGGTTCTGACCGACTTTCAGCTGCTTTTCATCTTCAAGCAAAGGCTTCAGTTGTTTCAGCACCTCATCGCGATCCAGCTGCGCCGGCGCATCCAGATAATCATGTGCAACAGGCAAATACGCCGCTTTACCCGCTTCGGTGGCGAATGATAAGCCGATGAGGTTGGCAGTCAGCGTATCCAGGCCATCAGTTTCTGTATCGAATGCAAACACATCCGATGCTTTCAGATAACCGATCCATTCATCAAGTGTCTTTTGATCCAAAATGGTGACGTAACCGTCCTGAGAAAGCTGGTTAGGTTCAACAGGCGCAGTGGTGGCAACTTCCTGAGTGGCAGCGCCTTTCTTCGCTGCTGCCTTACCCGTAGATTTTTTACCGCTTAGCCAGGTCCCGGATTCAACATCGGCCAGCCAGCGTTTGAATTCATAGCGACCAAATAACTGATGAAGTTCAGCCGCGTTCGGTTCTGAGACTGTCAGCTCTGCACAGGTCAAGTCCAGCTTAACATCTGTCTTAATGGTCGCCAGTTGGTAAGATAAATAAGCGACGTCTTTATTCTCAGCAAGTTTAGCCGCCATGGTTTTAGAGCCACGAAAACTGAGTGTCGACACCTTATCCAGATCAGCATACAAAGCATCAAGGCCACCAATGCCCTGTAAGAGAGCCTGCGCCGTTTTCTCACCTACACCCGGCACGCCTGGTATGTTATCCGAGGAATCGCCCATCAAAGCCAGAAAATCAATGATCAGTGAAGGTGGAACGCCATATTTATCGACAACTTCATCTGGCCCAAGAATCGTATTGTTCATGGTATTAATTAAAGTCACGCCCGGGGTCACGAGCTGCGCCATGTCTTTATCACCGGTACTGATCAGCACCGCATGCCCCGCCTGTTCTGCTTCAAGAGCCAGCGTGCCGATCACGTCGTCAGCTTCTACACCAGAAACCACCAGCAAAGGCAGCCCCATAGCTTTGACCATTTGATGAAGAGGCTCAATTTGAGAGCGCAGGTCGTCTGGCATCGGGGGACGGTGAGATTTATATTGTTCAAAAAGTTCATCACGGAAGGTTTTGCCTTTCGCGTCAAAAACCACAGCAACATGGCTTGGTGTGTATTGCAGCAGTAAACTGCGCAACATGTTGAGCACACCGTACATCGCACCGGTCGGTTCCCCAGCAGAGTTGGTCAGCGGAGGGAACGCATGATAAGCGCGATAAAGGTAAGACGAACCGTCTACCAGGATTAAGGGGTTTTCTGCTATCTGGGCCATAACTCTTCTTTATTCGTGATCAGACATACACTAAGGATGCCATAGCCAGCGGGAAAGACGAACCTTGAGAGGGAAATTCATTGCGAAGTTGCGAGGGATCTCGAAGGATCATCCTGTGGATAACTTTGTGAATAGTTTTTATAGCAAATTACTATCTGATCATATTCTGAAAATACTCCAGAATTTTAATTACTGGTTTCATGAGCTTATCGGTATTTTTTATGAAATAACGTTGTAATAGAAGCTTAATAGCTATTGTGGATAGTAATATTTAGAAGAAACATTCCAGGGATAAATTATTTAGATTTCCAGAAGTAAGCACTTTGGCTGTTATTTTTCCCTGACAATATAACGCCAGCCCGAAGGCTGGCGCTAAGCTCAGGAATAGTTATTTTTTAGTCGCTAAGAAATTGATCACATCAGAATATTGTTTCACGTACATATCCTGTGAGCTGGTATCAAGCCCGTCATTTTTAACCATATATTTGCCGTTCACAAATACAGAAGGAACGCCTTGCAGACCCAAATCAGCGGCTGCTTTTTCCTGCTGAACAACCAGTGATTTCACGACGAAGCTGTTAAGTGCAGCATCATAATCCTCGCCCTTCACGCCAGCCTGAATAAAGACTTTACGGATATCATCAGCATTTTGTACAGACTGTTGTTTTTGTACGGCATCAAACATCAACGGGCTAACTTTATCTTCAACACCCAGAGCAATAGCCACAGCCCACGCCTGTGTTAGTTGTTTACCTAACGGGCCAAGGAACTCAACGTGGTATTTAGTGTATTTTACATCTTTCGGCAGGTTCTTACGGATGCTGTCAGACACATGCCAGACTTGTTCAAACTGATAGCAGTGCGGGCAATAAAATGAGAAGAACTCAAGTACCTGTGGCTCATTAGCTACGGTTTTATCGAGAGTAACATATTGCGCGCCATCAGAAAATTGCGCAGCAGATACACTGAAGGCCATAACCATACCAACCAGTGCCAGGAATATCTTTTTCATAGAAAGCCTATCTCCATTTAATTAAATTTTGAACGTTAATCGTGACTCAATACATTGGCATCAGCCGTAAAGGAGGTGCCTGCAATTTCTTAATTTGCTCAATAAAAGCCGCTATCTGACCTCGCCAAAAATCTTCGTCCTGCATCCAGGGGAAGCTCTTAGGAAATGCAGGATCATCCCAACGACGGGCAACCCAGGCCAGATAATAAACCATGCGCATAGCACGTAGCGGTTCAATCAAAGACAGTTCACTGGTATCAAGATCAGCGAACTCGCCATAAGCTTCCAGCAAAGTATCTAACTGGAGCCTTTGCTCACTTTCATCACCATGTAACAACATCCAGAGATCCTGAATTGCCGGGCCATTACGGGCATCATCCATATCCACAAACAGCGGGCCATCTCGCCAGAGAATATTCCCGGGGTGGCAGTCCCCATGCAAGCGCAAAGGCTGCCAGTCGGTATGCCAGAATTCCCGGGTCGTGGTGATCAATTTATCTGTCACAGATAAAAAAGGCTCTCGCAGGCTTTTGGGGATCAGAGGACATTGCGCGAGGACATCACGTGGTCGGGAAAGATATTCATCGAGGCCAACTGTCGGACGAGCAATGAAGAGACTTTCACTGCCAACCTGATGAATACGGCCAAGAAAACGCCCTACCCATTCGAGTTGGTCAAGATTATCAATTTCATACTGTCGACCACCGACGCTCGGAAATACGGTGAACATATAACCCTGGTAGTGATGAAGCGTATTTTCATTAATAGAAAGAGGGGCTATAGCAGGGATTTCAGCATCGGCCATATCACGGCAAAACTGATGCTCTTCCTGGATTTGTTCTTCACTCCAGCGCTCCGGCCGGTAGAACTTCACCACATAACGTTTTCTGTCTTCTCCCAGAAACTGATAGACACGGTTTTCATAGCTGTTTAAGGCAGTGAGGCCGGACTCAGCAATCAGCCCGACACTTTCTAACGCATCAAGGATAAGATCCGGCGACAATGCCTGAAAATTAAAAGCTGAATTGTTCATAACTTCATTCGGGTTAGCCGCGCAGAATAGTGACAATAGGAAATAGTATCATCTATTTTTCACGGTTCGCATGAAGTTCACATAAGTTTACATCAATCCTTAATCACACCACGGGCACGTAAAATGGCAGTTTTGAAGTCATCCTCATAGTCTTTCTTCAGGCCAGGGATTTCCGTTGTGCTGTCAGTTCCGCGCATTTTCAGATGATAAATTAGTGTGTCATCACTGAGTTCGCCTAATGGGCCCTGATAACCACATTCTGTCGCCAGCTTCTGGATAAACTCCACCAGATTAAGATCGGAATCTTCCTTCCAGGCAGGATGAAGCAGCTCAATCAACTCATTTACGCGATGTTCTTTCATGATGTTCCTTTTCAGCTCAGTTACAAACCCTAAAAATAACAGGGTTATTTCTTGAGGGAAAGCACAAGCTGACGGGGGATCCAGTTAAAACCTGCCTGGCCTCATGGTAAGACGTTACAATAAACGGAATATAGATGTTTTGTGAGTGGACATTATGGATAAGCATGAAATTACCGGCGTTATTTTAGCCGGCGGACGTTCGAGCAGAATGGGACAAGATAAAGGGCTTATTGAAATCCAGGGTAAGCCTTTATTTGAACATATCGCTGAAAGGTTACGCCCGCAGGTCGGTGAGATCCTCATCAGCTGTAACAGGAATATGAAACAGTATGGCCGAAATTTGCGGACAGTCCCTGACAAGATACAGGATTTTTCCGGCCCCCTTGCCGGGATGCTTGCAGCACTATCAGTGAGCAAAACAGAATGGGCACTGTTCGTTCCCTGCGATGTTCCAGACTTCCCGGCAAATCTCACTGAAGCTTTTTTAGCAAACACAGCAGGGCAACAGGCTGTATATGCCTGCGATCCAGAGCGTGAACATCCGACACTTTGCCTGTTAAACCGGAGTCTGATCCCGGCACTGACGGCATATCTTGATAATGGCGACAGGAAGCTCATGATTTTTCTTGATAATATTGGGGCAAAATCAGTATTGTTCGGTGACGCCAACGCCTTTTCCAATCTCAATACGCCTGAAGACGTAGCTCTCTGGAAAACCCGTCACCAGGATCTCTCAAGATGAGAAACACACAAATTCCATTGCTTGGAATCGTCGCTTACAGCGGGACAGGGAAAACTACATTGCTGAAGCAACTCATTCCTTACCTGCGTCAGCAGGGCATAAGAACCGGCCTGATAAAACATACCCATCATGAAGTAGATGTTGATACCCCAGGAAAAGACAGCTTTGAGTTACGGAAAGCTGGTGCAGACCAGACGATGGTTGCCAGTAATAGCCGGTGGGCGTTGATGACTGAAACGCCGGGGCAGGATCAGCTCAATCTTGAATATCTGGCAACGCGTTTTGACTACCATAAACTGGATATGATTCTCGTTGAGGGCTTTAAGCATGAAGAGATCGATAAAATCGTCCTGCACAGGGAAGGAACAGGGAAAGCACTGGAGCAGTTAATTGATAAGCATGTTGTTGCGGTAGCCAGCGATTGTTTTTCAGAGAATATTTCAAAGGCAATTAGCGTCTTGAATATAAATGAGATAGAAGAGATTGGAAAGTTTGTCATCAGATGGCTGGAAAATCAGCAAAAACAGTAGGCACTACTCCTCTTTTATTACTCAAATTCCCCATAGCGAAAAGCCCCGCACTTTCGTACGGGGCTTTTCGCTTATTTGATGCCTGGCAGTTCCCTACTCTCGCATGGGGAGACCCCACACTACCATCGGCGCTACGGCGTTTCACTTCTGAGTTCGGCATGGGGTCAGGTGGGACCACCGCGCTAGTGCCGCCAGGCA
>NZ_SEWR01000010.1:0-129078 GCF_004195115.1 Rahnella sp. RFA10(1/100) | reverse complement strand
CAAACAGGCATCAGCCGGTTGCTGATGCGTGTGAAAGAACCGGTGGAGCGGTAGTTCAGTTGGTTAGAATACCTGCCTGTCACGCAGGGGGTCGCGGGTTCGAGCCCCGTCCGTTCCGCCAATTATTAAAAATTATGCCTGCTAAATTAGCAGGCATAATAGTAAGCACAATTTAGGGGCGTAGCTCAGTTGGTAGAGCACCGGTCTCCAAAACCGGGTGTCGCGAGTTCGAGTCTCTCCGCCCCTGCCATATTTAAACCCTTCGCGAAAGCGAGGGGTTTTTTTTCGTCTTAATTTTCTGAAGCCCTTCTTCCTTGTTTAATCTTTGCTTCTTAATCCCCTTGTTCAGCGTTTTTTGCACCGACAGGGCTCAAAACCTCCATTCTTGCTAGTTGTTTTTTGTCATGTTTTGGCTGAATACATGCACGAATTGATTGTTCTCCCCGTATGTGACTTCGCTCATGCTCCCATTTTCTCTATGTACTAAACCTAATCATCGTCTTATGACGACTATCAGCGCCTGACAGCATTGCTTGTATCCTTTTTCCGACAGAACTGTCGTAGCGGATGAATGCATGCCGGGTAATCGTCCTCGCCGTACCCTACGAGTCATAACAAAAAGTAGCTCAGACTACACATGAGGAAAGAAATATGTATAAACGCTTATTTGTGGCAGCAGCAGTAGCGACAGTCCTTAGTGGCACAGTTCAGGCGGCTCCGCTGGTTGTGGGTTTTTCGCAGATCGGTTCTGAGTCTGGGTGGCGTTCTGCGGAAACAAAAGTCTCTAAATCAGAAGCAGAAAAACGCGGCATAACACTGAAAATCGCTGATGCCCAGCAAAAACAAGAAAACCAAATCAAAGCAATACGCTCATTCATCGCACAAGGTGTTGATGCCATTTTTATCGCTCCCGTTGTGGCTACGGGCTGGGCCCCGGTTTTGACCGAAGCTAAAGAAGCTAAGATCCCTGTATTCCTGTTAGACCGTACGATCGAAGTCAGTGATCCGTCTCTGTACACCGCTGCAGTGGCTTCAGACAGCGTGTATGAGGGTAAGGTAGCGGGGGACTGGCTGGTTAAGGATGCTGCTGGCAAACCATGTAATGTTGTCGAATTGCAGGGAACGGTCGGTGCCAGTGTGGCGTTAAATCGTAAAAAAGGATTTGCAGATGCGTTGAAATCTGCGCCAAACATCAAAATTATCCGTTCGCAGTCCGGAGACTTCACCCGCAGTAAAGGCAAAGAAGTAATGGAAAGCTTCATCAAGGCCGAACAAAACGGTAAGAACATTTGTGCCGTTTACGCTCATAACGACGACATGGCGATCGGTGCTATCCAGGCTATCAAAGAAGCTGGTTTGAAACCGGGTTCACAAATCAAAATCGTATCAATTGATGGTGTACCGGACATCTACAAAGCGATGTTAGCGGGCGAAGCAAACGCATCTGTTGAACTGACACCGAACATGGCTGGCCCGGCATTTGATGCGCTGATCGCAATGAAAAAGGATGGTACCCAGCCTAAGAAATTCATTCAGACTCAGTCCGCGTTGATCCTTCCTGATATGGCTCAGAAAGAATACGACATGAAAAAAGACATGGGTTATTAAGCCGGTTTACCGGTTTGTCTTACTGACAAACCGGTAATAATTATTCCCTTTTCGCTTATCGCGAATGCAGCAGGAGTAGTGACGTGACGGATAATCCAGTTTCAAAAACGCTGCTCGAAGTGCGCGGCTTATCGGTCGAATTTCCCGGTGTAAAAGCGCTGGAAAATGTCGACTTTACCCTCGAAAGCGGTGAGATCGTCGCACTTTTGGGTGAGAACGGTGCTGGCAAATCAACAATGATTAAAGCCCTTACCGGTGTCTATAAACGTTCTGCGGGGCAGGTCTTCCTTAACGGAAAACCGATCGAGCCAATTGATACTGCCGATGCTCAGTCGCTGGGAATTGGTACGGTATATCAGGAAGTCAATCTTCTGCCGAATATCTCTGTCGCTGCCAATCTGTTCATCGGGCGCGAGCCAACCCGTTTCGGGCTGGTCAATCAGCGCAAGATGGAACAACAAGCCGAAGCACTTTTGGAAGGTTATGGCCTGCATCTGGATGTCAGCCAGCCACTTTCAACCTACTCCATCGCGATTCAGCAAATCGTGGCAATCGCCCGCGCTGTTGATCTGTCCGCGCAGGTTTTAATTCTTGATGAACCCACCGCCAGTCTCGATGCCAAAGAAGTCAGTATGCTGCTCGATATTTTGATGCAATTGCGTGATAAAGGGGTGGGAATGATTTTCGTGACCCATTTCCTCGATCAGGTTTACCGCATCAGTGACCGGATCACCGTTTTGCGAAATGGTAAGCACGTCGGGTCTGAACGAACGGTGGATTTACCGCGTATTGATCTCGTGCCGATGATGCTGGGACACAGTTTTGATGAAAACCTGCTCAAACGGACTGAGCATAGAAATGTGACCGGGCAACCGTTAGTCGATTTCAAAGACTATGGTCGTCGCGGGGTGGTCGAAAATTTTGATTTAAAAGTGCGTCGGGGTGAAATCGTCGGGCTGGCGGGTTTACTGGGATCCGGACGGACAGAAACCGCTCAGCTGATTTTCGGCATTAAAGGGCATGACAGTGGCAAGGCGCACGTCGATGGTAAAGAAGAAACCATCATCACACCCAGAAAGGCGGCGAAACTGGGTTTTGGTTACTGCCCGGAAGATCGCAAAACTGATGGCATTATCGGCGCGGCCACGGTGCGAGAAAATATCATTCTTGCCTTACAGGCTCAGCGTGGCTGGTTGCGTCCTTTGCCCATGAAGGAACAGCATCAGATAGCCGAGAAATTTATCAAATTACTGGGCATTCGTACGCCCGGCACTGAACAGGAAATTCAGTATCTTTCCGGCGGTAATCAGCAAAAAGTGTTGCTGTCCCGCTGGCTTGCGACTCATCCCCGTTTCCTCATTCTTGATGAACCTACCCGCGGTATTGATGTCGGTGCGCATGCAGAAATTATTCGTCTGATTGAAAAACTTTGCGACGAAGGCCTGGCGTTACTGGTTGTTTCATCTGAACTGGAAGAACTGGCGGGCTATGCCGATCGTATTGTCGTCTTACGCGACCGTCGTCATGTTGCCGAAATTGATCAGGCTGATATCTCCGTGCCAGCCATTATGAAAGCCATTGCGGCGCAATGAGGAGACAGTGATGAACAACAGGAGCCTGCCAATGACGGGAAAACCGCGCAAAGTAAGATGGGTATTTCCTAAAGGCGCCACGCAAATCGGCGCTTTCTTCGCAATATTAGTGATCGACAGTCTGGTCGCCCCGGGCTTTTTCTCAATTCATATTCAGGATGGCCGTTTGTTTGGCAGCCTGGTTGATATTTTCAACCGTGGTGCGCCTGTCGCTTTGCTGGCACTCGGAATGACACTGGTTATCGCGACCGGCGGCATCGACCTTTCCGTCGGTGCAGTCATGGCGATTGCCGGCGCGACAGCCGCGACCATGACGGTGCAAGGATATCCGCTAATGATAGTCTTGCTGGCCTCGGTCGGGGTGGGCGCAATATGCGGTTTGTGGAATGGCTTTCTGGTCGCTGTCCTGCAAATTCAGCCGATTGTTGCCACGCTGATGCTGATGGTCGCAGGGCGCGGTATCGCGCAGCTGATTACGCAAGGACAGATCGTCACGTTCGAGCACAATGGCCTGTCGCAGTTCGGCAGCGGGTCTTTATTCTACCTGCCAATGCCGGTGATTATTGCCGTCGTCATGCTGGTTCTGGTCTGGGTGCTGACACGGAAAACGGCACTTGGCCTGTTTATCGAATCCGTGGGTATCAATATCCGTTCTGCTTATAACGCCGGCGTAAATGCTCGTTTAGTGCTGATCTCCACTTACGTTATTTGTGGAATTTGCGCGGCTGTTGCGGGTGTTATCGTCACCGCCGATATTCGCGGTGCAGATGCCAATAATGCCGGATTATGGCTGGAACTTGATGCCATTCTTGCCGTCGTCATCGGTGGTGGCTCGTTGCTGGGTGGACGTTTTAACCTGCTTCTTTCAGTTGTCGGTGCACTAATCATTCAGGGAATGAATACCGGCATTTTGCTCTCCGGCTTCAAACCGGAATTCAACCTGGTGCTGAAAGCGCTGGTGGTGCTTGCGGTACTGGTGGTGCAATCGCCCCGCGTTTCGCTCAGTAATCTGTTCCGGAGGAAGGGATAATGCTCAAAAGAAATCTGCCCCTGCTGATTACTATTGCGGTTTTTCTGGCCGGATACGCCTATTGCTTTACGCAATTTCCTGGTTTTGCCTCCACACGGGTGTTTTTTGATTTGCTCACGGATAACGCATTTCTTGGCATCGTGGCCGTGGGGATGACCTTTGTCATCTTGTCAGGTGGTATCGACCTGTCAGTAGGTTCTGTTATCGCTTTCACCGGCGTTTTGCTGGCGAAACTTATCGGCACTTATGGCATCGCACCGGGTTATGCTTTTGTCATCGTCCTGTTGATGGGAGCTATCTTTGGTGCGCTGATGGGTTGGATCATTGATACGCTGAAACTGCCGGCTTTCATCATCACGCTGGCGGGCATGTTTTTTGTGCGCGGTATGAGTTTTATTGTTTCGGAAGAATCGTTGCCGATTAATCATCCGGTTTATGACTTCCTCGCCAATTATGCCTGGAAAATGCCCGGTGGTGGTCGTTTTACCTTGCTGGCTCTGGTCATGCTATTGGTGGTGCTTGGCGGCATTATTCTGGCGCATCGTACGCGATTCGGTAACAACGTCTATGCCGTCGGTGGCAGCAATGTATCGGCTGCGCTGATGGGGGTGCCTGTGCGGCGGACCACGATTTATATCTATATGCTATCCAGCACGCTGGCGGTGTTATCCGGCATTATTTTCTCCCTTTACACTTCTGCGGGCTATGCTCTCGCAGCGAGTGGTGTTGAACTGGATGCTATTGCTTCTGTCGTGATCGGCGGGACATTACTGAGTGGTGGCGTAGGCACTGTTTTAGGCAGCTTGTTTGGTGTGCTCATTCAGGGGCTGATCCAAACCTATATCACCTTCGATGGTACGCTGAGTTCATGGTGGACCAAAATCGTGATGGGCGTTTTATTGTTTGTTTTCATCGGATTGCAAAAAGGGATGGGCAGCTTCTGGACAGCCAGAAGAGCGCGGCATCCGCGGCCAGAACCGTCCTGAAACAGGACGGTGTCAGAAATTAGTGATCAGCGGCGTTTTGAGTAACTGACGGATCAAAACCTGCTGATCGCTGGTTTGCAGCCAGACGGCGTAAAGCGGGCGGATCACCGGCGGAACATCTTCATGTGCGGCCAGTTGTGGATATTCTTTAGCCCAGTGCGCAGGCAGAAACGCACAGCCTCCGGTATTTTCCAGCAACTGACGCGTCAGATGCGCAGAGGTTGTGGTCAGTATCGGTTCCTGATCGCTATTTTGTAATTTTTCCTGCTGAGGAAAATCAGCGCCCCATTCCAGCTTCACATAGGGCGACTGTTCGCCTCTGACCGTTTTCTTTGATGAGAAAAGTCGTAACGAGAAATTACCCAGCAACTGACTTGAGAGCTCGTCCATCTTTGGTGGCTCGGTGGTAATCAGCAAATCCAATTGTCTTTCATGCAATTGCTTCACCAGCGACTGACGAAGGGCAATGCGCGCCTCCAGTCTCAGCGTACCCCGCTGAGTGTACAGAGACTGCATCCACGGTGTCAGATAAGCTTCCCAGAGTGACGCCGTGGCACCAATCGACAATTCTGTGTGCTGTAACGAGCGTACAACCTCTTTTTTCGCCATCTGCCACGTTGACATCAGGTTCTCTGCATAAGGCAGCAGTCGTTCTCCTGCGGGCGTTAAGCGGATGTTATTGCGATGCCGTGTGAATAAATTGGCGCCCAGTTGAGTTTCCAGTTGTCGGATACGAAAGCTGACAGCAGATTGCGTCAGGTAAAGGGATTCCGCCGCCCGACCAAAGTGGCGAGTTCTACTGACCTCCAAAAAGGTTTTCAGTAATTCCGTGTCCAAAACTATCTCCAATATTTTTTGTCGTTAAGATTTAAATGTTTTGTTTTACACAATGTCAAGCCTAACTAATACTCCGCGCCATAACAGCACGACCATGAGAGAATTAGGAGCGTGTCAGATGGCGGAAAGCTTCACCACGACAAGTCGTTTTTTTGATAATAAACATTACCCTCGCGGGTTCTCCCGGCATGGCGATTTCACCATTAAAGAAGCGCAAATGCTAGAACGTTACGGCTTCGCGTTTAACGAGCTGGATCTGGGAAAACGTGAGCCCGTTACCGACGAAGAAAAACTGTTCCTGGAGGTTTGCCGCGGTACACGCGAACCTGTCACGGATGCAGAAAAAGTGTGGAACAAATACATTGTCCGCACGCGTCGTCCGAAGAAATTCCACACGTTGTCTGGCGGTAAACCGCAGGCCGACGCTGTAGAAGACTACACGGAAAGTGATGACTAATGAAACGGGGCGATGCCCCGTTTTTTATGCCAGACTCTTATGCAGGTTTAACAATAGCCTATCCATGCTGCGATAGCTTAACGCCTCCGCAAGATGTCGCCTTTCAATCGATTCTATGCCCCCCAGATCCGCCAGTGTTCTTGCCACTTTCAGAATGCGGTGCCAGGCCCTGACAGACAATCCCAGTTTATGCAGCACCTCTTCCAGAAATTCAGCATCTGCTTTGGTTAACCCGCAGTACGTCTCCACTTCGCTGCTGCTCAGGTGCGCGTTGATTTTTCCTGCGCGTTTTAACTGAATTTCTCTGGCGATCAACACCCGTTCCCGCACGTGCACACTACTTTCCCTGAGCGCGGGCGTCGAGTTCTGCTGGCTCAAAATGCCGGGCGGCAGGAGCGGGACTTCAATCGACAGATCGAATCTGTCGAGAAACGGACCGGAAAGCCGGCTCAGATAGCGTAAAACCTGCTGTGGCGGCGTACGGTTATGAATGCCCTGATAATGTCCTGTCGGGCTGGGATTCATCGCTGCAATCAGCTGTGTCCTTGCCGGATAGCGCACTTTCGCCCTCGCGCGGGAAATAGTGATTTCGCCGGATTCCATGGGCTGGCGCAAAGCATCGAGAACCTGCCGCTGAAACTCAGGCAGTTCGTCGAGAAACAATACGCCGTTATGTGCCAGCGATATTTCTCCTGGTCTGGGTAACGAGCCGCCGCCCACCAGTGCGCTCATTGAAGTGCTGTGATGCGGAGCACGGAAAGGGCGAATACGGGAGAATTCATCGTTTTCTTCCGGGTTATACACCAGGCTGGCAATGGCGGCGGTTTCCAGCTTTTCCTCGTTACTCATGGGCGGCAATAATCCGGGCAACCGGCTGGCCAGCATGGTTTTTCCAGTACCGGGCGGTCCAATCAGTAATAGATTATGCCCTCCCGCTGCCGCTACTTCGAGCGCGCGCTTTGATTGCTCCTGCCCGATAATATCGGCAATATCAGGCTGATGCGCAAGCCGGGTCGGTTGTGCCGGGAATTCAATCGGTGGCAGGCTACTTTCTCCCTGTATAAACGCGCAGACCTGCAATAAATGCCCGGCAACCAGCGCCACACCGGGCTCCAGCAGCGTCATTTCCGTTTGATTACTTTGCGGCAGGATCAACACCCGGCCTTCTTTTTTTGCCTCCAGTGCCGCCGGAATCGCGCCATTCACGCTGCGCAACGCACCAGAAAGACCGAGCTCACCCAGAAATTCGTACTCTTCAAGCTTATCGCCCTGAAGTTGCTCTGAGGCCACCAGAATCGCCAGCGCGATGGACAAATCATACCGGCCCCCTTCTTTGGGTAAATCAGCAGGCGCAAGATTGACGGTGATGCGTTTTGCGGGAAAAGTGAACCCGCAGTTGATGATGGCGCTGCGAACCCGATCTCTGGCCTCCTTGACAGTGGTTTCGGGCAAACCTACCAATGTCAGGGCGGGTAATCCATTGCTGATATGAACTTCAACCGAGACACCCGGTGCCTGAACCCCCAGCGATGCGCGGGTATACACCACGGCTAATGACATGCTTTTTCCTTTGCTATGAGATCTCCTGACAGCAGCATGCCTGAGTCAGGAACGCTTTCGGGGAGAGAATTTCTGCAATGCGTAATGTCATGGAAAAATAATCTGCAAGTCAGCAGCTTAACCTGGAGGAATGCGAGCAGTCCCGCAATGACAGTAATACTCCTTAACAGTTTGAGGGCTCTCGAAACAAATTAGCGGCCTAATTAAGTTGCCGATGATACCGGCAGAGGTGTTTAATCTTGCTGTATTTAACAATAAATAAACAAATGCAGACACCAATTAACATCTCTCTGCCTGACCAGGGGTTTTCCGCAATTTCCTGGTGAGTGCACCGCCTACAGTTATTCCGGAATAGGGACTCACCCATGTTTGGTTGGACTTCCCGGCAGCGTAATGTTGCCATCGCCAGCTTTCTGAGCTGGACTCTCGACGCTTTCGATTTCTTTATTTTAGTCTTCCTGCTCAGTGATATTGCTTCGGCCTTTCAGGTGGATATCAAACAGGTGACACTGGCCATTCTGCTGACGTTGGCCGTGCGGCCGATTGGGGCGTTGCTGTTCGGGCGAGCAGCGGAAAAGTATGGACGCAAACCGGTGCTGATGGTGAATATCGCACTGTTTTCTTTTTTCGAGCTGTGTACTGCGGCGGCACCTTCACTGATGGTTTTTCTCATCCTTCGCGTAATTTATGGCATTGCGATGGGCGGTGTCTGGGGAGTAGCTTCTTCTCTGGCGATGGAAACCATACCTGACCGTTCCCGTGGTGTGATGTCGGGGATTTTCCAGGCGGGTTATCCGTTTGGTTATCTGCTGGCGGCGGTGGTGTATGGCCTGCTGTCCGAAACCGTCGGCTGGCGCGGGATGTTTGTCATCGGAGCTGTTCCGATTTTTCTTCTGCCATTTATCTGGTTTAAAGTGCAGGAATCACCGGTCTGGCTGGCGGCACGGGAGCGTAATGAGAGCACGGCTCTGATGCCGGTGCTGAAGAAAAACTGGAAGCTGTGTGTGTATCTGGTTGTACTGATGGCGGGTTTTAATTTCTTCAGCCACGGTACACAAGATCTCTATCCGACATTCCTCAAAGTTCAGCATGGTTTTGATGCACATACCGTCAGTTTAATCGCCATTAGCTACAATATCGCGTCAATTATCGGTGGAGTATTCTTCGGTTCGCTGTCGGAGAAAATTGGCCGTAAAAAAGCGATTATTATTGCCGCGTTACTTTCATTGCCGGTCATTCCTTTATGGGCTTTCTCCGGCGGTTCATGGATGCTGGGGTTGGGCGCGTTCCTGATGCAGTTTATGGTGCAGGGCGCATGGGGTGTCGTGCCGACTTATCTGACCGAACTGGTGCCAGCCAATACGCGGGCTGTTCTGCCGGGTTTTGTTTACCAACTCGGTAATCTGATCGCTTCAGTCAATGCGACACTTCAGGCCTACATTGCAGAAAGCCACGGGCATAATTACGGACTGGCGATGGCGATGGTGGCCGGCACCGTCGCTATCCTGATTTCTGTTCTGGTAGCATTTGGCCGTGATACGCGCGGAAAAGCGATTGCCGGAACAATAAATAATCAAAGTACTGATCATCGCGCTAAGGTCTGATTTTTCAGACGATTTTTCACGAATTCTGCAACGGGCTGCAAATAATAACGCAAGAAAAGTGTTGTCATTAATCATCTTACTGTGGTAACTCTGTAGGCAATCGTTCGCAATATGAATTTTAGAAAACTAAAAATGAAAGCCCTTCTCCTCGTAGTTAGCCTAGTCGTGATTAGCGTGGTGGTGATTATTA
The DNA here is from genome assembly GCF_004195115.1 of Rahnella sp. RFA10(1/100). Lineage (NCBI taxonomy): Bacteria > Pseudomonadati > Pseudomonadota > Gammaproteobacteria > Enterobacterales > Yersiniaceae > Rahnella > Rahnella sp. RFA10(1/100). The sequence goes on along the minus strand of NZ_SEWR01000010.1, from coordinate 119,214 downwards.
TCCCACCGTGCGGGGCTGCACTTGGACGAAGAAAGGCTTATTAAACAAGCCTGAACCTGAAAAGAAACCCCGCACCGAAAGGTCCGGGGTTTTTTTTTGGGTCAGGAATTTCAGAGAACAGAGAGGCGGGGTCGGAAAATGAGCAACAGCATAATATTCTGCACTTGTCGCAAAAAGGCAGGAGAATAAAGATGAACGGAGCACAATGGGTAGTACAAGCGTTGCGTGCGCAGGGTGTAAATACTGTATTTGGTTATCCTGGCGGGGCAATCATGCCGGTATACGATGCATTGTATGACGGCGGCGTAGAACACCTGTTGTGCCGGCATGAGCAGGGTGCCGCAATGGCTGCCATCGGCTATGCCCGTTCTACCGGAAAAGTCGGCGTCTGTATCGCCACTTCCGGTCCTGGCGCGACCAACCTGATCACCGGCCTGGCCGACGCACTTTTAGATTCCGTTCCGCTGGTGGCCATCACCGGACAGGTTGGTTCCGCCTTCATTGGCACCGATGCCTTTCAGGAAATCGATGTGTTAGGTTTGTCCCTGGCCTGTACCAAACACAGCTTTCTGGTTGAATCTCTGGAAGCGCTGCCGGAAATCATGGCTGAAGCCTTTGCCATCGCCAGCTCCGGTCGTCCGGGCCCGGTTCTGATCGACATCCCGAAAGATATCCAGCTGGCCGTCGGTGAATTACCGCCGCATCTGGTCGCCGTTGAAGAAACGTTCCCGCACTCTGCCACTGAATTACAACAAGCCTATGCCATGATCACCACCGCGCAAAAACCGATGGTTTACGTCGGTGGCGGTGTCGGTATCGCACAGGCCGTCCCGGCATTGCGCGAATTCATTTCTGCGACAGGTATTCCTGCGGTAGCAACGTTGAAAGGTCTGGGGGCACCGGATGCCAGCGACCCGTGTTATCTGGGTATGCTGGGAATGCACGGTACCAAAGCGGCGAATCTGGCCGTTCAGTCCTGCGATTTGCTGATTGCCGTTGGTGCGCGTTTCGACGACCGTGTGACCGGCAAGCTGAATACCTTTGCGCCAGATGCTGCGGTTATCCACATGGATATCGACCCGGCTGAGCTGAACAAACTGCGTCAGGCGCATGTGGCGCTGCAGGGTGATCTGAACTTGCTGTTACCGGCGCTGCAACAACCTCTGAACATCAACGCATGGCGTGATGAAGTGATGACGCTGAAAGCGCAGGGCGAATGGCGCTATGACCACCCGGGTGAAGCGATTTATGCGCCGTTGTTACTGAAACAAATCTCTGACCGTAAATCAGCCAATACCGTCGTGACCACCGACGTTGGCCAGCATCAGATGTGGACCGCGCAACATATGCAGTTCACCCGTCCGGAAAACTTCATCACCTCCAGTGGTCTGGGCACGATGGGTTTCGGCGTACCTGCCGCAGTCGGTGCACAAGTTGCCCGCCCGGACGATATGGTGATCTGCGTATCTGGCGACGGTTCATTCATGATGAACGTTCAGGAACTGGGCACCATCAAGCGAAAACAGTTGCCCGTTAAAATCCTGTTGCTGGATAACCAGCGGTTAGGGATGGTTCGACAGTGGCAGGAATTGTTCTTCGACGGACGCTTCAGTGAAACCAACCTCTCCGATAACCCCGATTTTGTCACGCTGGCCAGCGCATTCAATATCCCCGGCCAACGTATCCACCGTAAAGATCAAGTCGATGCCGCTCTGGACGCTTTCTTCAACAGTGAAGGTCCGTATTTGCTCCAGGTTTCTATCGATGAAAATGAGAATGTCTGGCCGCTGGTTCCACCGGGCGCAGGCAACGAAACCATGCTGGAGAAAATATCATGATGCAACATAACGTCTCAATTCAGGCCCGTTTCCGTCCCGAAATGTTAGAGCGCGTATTACGCGTGGTCCGTCACCGTGGTTTTCAGGTGTGCGCAATGAACATGACGCCGATGGTCAATGCGGAAAATATAAATATCGAATTGACCGTTGCCAGTCAGCGTCCGGTAGATTTACTGTCTTCACAGTTACGCAAACTTATGGATGTCGCGTGTGTCGAGATCCAGCAACATACATCACAACAAATACGCGCGAATGCGTGAGTAAAGGAACGAGAAGAATGACGAAGAAAGCTGATTACATTTGGTTCAATGGTGAAATGGTGCCGTGGGCTGAAGCTAAAGTCCATGTCATGTCACACGCACTGCATTACGGCACTTCCGTTTTCGAAGGCGTGCGTTGCTACGACTCCCATAAAGGCCCGGTCGTATTCCGTCACCGTGAACACATGCAGCGTCTGCGCGATTCCGCAAAAATTTATCGTATGCCTGTTTCCCAGAGCGTGGATGAGCTGATGGAAGCTTGCCGTGAAACTCTGCGCAAAAACAATCTGGTCAGTGCCTATATCCGTCCGCTGGTGTTTGTTGGCGATGTGGGAATGGGCGTTAACCCGCCGGACGGCTACAAAACTGATGTAATCATCGCAGCCTTCCCGTGGGGCGCGTATCTGGGTGAAGAAGCGCTGGAACAGGGCATCGATGCGATGGTGTCTTCATGGAACCGCGTTGCAGCAAACACCATTCCAACGGCCGCGAAAGCGGGGGGTAACTACCTGTCTTCCCTGCTGGTCGGCAGCGAAGCACGTCGTCACGGTTATCAGGAAGGTATTGCGCTGGACATCCATGGCTATGTATCTGAAGGTGCTGGCGAAAACCTGTTTGAAGTGAAAGAAGGCATTTTATTCACGCCTCCGTTTACCTCTTCCGCGCTGCCGGGTATCACCCGTGACGCTATTATTAAACTGGCGAAAGATCTGGGACTGGAAGTGCGTGAGCAAGTTCTGTCCCGTGAATCGCTGTATCTGGCAGACGAAGTCTTCATGTCCGGCACCGCCGCAGAAATCACGCCGGTGCGCAGTGTTGACGGCATCCAGGTCGGTATCGGCAAACGGGGTCCGGTCACCAAACAAATTCAGGATGCATTCTTCGGCCTGTTCACCGGCAAAACCGAAGACAAATGGGGTTGGCTGGATCCAATTAACCCTCAATAATCAAAAGAATAAGAATTGCGCAGGCGGCGATGGCGCAGCCTGCTAAACAGAAATGATTTGGAGTGAACAGAGCATGCCTAAGTACCGTTCCCACACCACGACTCATGGCCGCAACATGGCTGGTGCCCGCGCTTTATGGCGTGCCACCGGCATGACGGACAACGATTTCGGTAAGCCAATTATCGCTGTCGTTAACTCATTCACCCAGTTTGTACCGGGGCACGTGCACCTGCGCGATCTGGGTAAGCTGGTTGCTGAACAAATCGAAGCGTCCGGCGGCGTGGCGAAAGAATTCAACACGATCGCGGTGGATGACGGGATCGCCATGGGGCATGGTGGCATGCTGTATTCATTGCCTTCACGTGAACTGATTGCTGACTCGGTGGAATACATGGTTAACGCGCACTGCGCCGATGCCATGGTGTGTATTTCCAACTGCGACAAAATCACTCCGGGAATGCTGATGGCGTCACTGCGCCTGAACATTCCGGTGATCTTTGTTTCCGGTGGCCCGATGGAAGCCGGGAAAACCAAACTGTCTGACAAAATCATCAAACTCGACCTGGTCGATGCGATGATTCAAGGCGCAAACCCGAACGTCAGCGATGCCGACAGCGAACAAATCGAACGTTCTGCCTGTCCGACCTGCGGTTCGTGTTCCGGGATGTTCACCGCAAACTCTATGAACTGTCTGACCGAAGCGCTGGGGCTTTCCCAGCCGGGTAACGGTTCATTGCTGGCTACCCATGCTGACCGTAAAGATCTGTTCCTGAATGCCGGTCGTCGCATCGTTGAGCTGACCAAACGTTATTACGAGCAGGACGATGTCAGCGCACTGCCGCGCAGCATTGCCAGCAAAGCGGCTTTCGAAAATGCCATGACGTTGGATATCGCGATGGGCGGCTCGACCAACACTGTACTGCATCTGCTGGCGGCAGCGCAGGAAGGCGAAATTGAATTCGACATGACCGACATTGACCGTCTGTCACGCAAAGTGCCGCATCTGTGTAAGGTCGCGCCAAGCACCCAGAAATATCACATGGAAGATGTGCACCGGGCAGGGGGCGTGCTGGCGATTCTGGGGGAACTGGATCGCGCTAATCTCCTGAACCGCGACGTGAAAAATATCCTGGGCCTGACCCTGAACCAGACGCTGGATCAGTACGACATTATGCTGACCCAAGACGAAGCCGTGAAAAAAATGTTCCGCGCGGGTCCCGCCGGTATCCGCACCACGCAGGCTTTCTCGCAAGACTGCCGCTGGGACACGCTGGATGATGACCGCGCCGACGGTTGTATCCGTTCGTTTGAGCATGCATTCAGTAAAGACGGTGGTCTGGCCGTGCTTTACGGCAACATCGCCGAAGCGGGCAGCATCGTTAAAACCGCAGGCGTGGATGAATCCAACCTGACCTTCCGTGGTCCGGCAAAAGTGTACGAAAGCCAGGATGATGCCGTTTCCGCGATCCTCGGCGGTAAAGTGGTTTCCGGCGACGTTGTGGTTATCCGTTACGAAGGGCCGAAAGGCGGGCCGGGCATGCAGGAAATGCTGTATCCGACCACTTACCTGAAATCCATGGGGCTCGGCAAAGAGTGTGCGCTGATCACCGATGGCCGTTTCTCGGGCGGCACTTCCGGTCTGTCTATCGGTCACGTTTCTCCGGAAGCGGGCAGCGGTGGCCTGATTGCGCTGGTGGAAGATGGCGACATCATCGACATTGATATTCCAAACCGCAAAATGGTGCTGGATGTGCCCGCGGCAGAACTGGCGGCGCGTCACGAAGCTGAACTGGCCCGCGGCGACAAAGCCTGGACGCCGAAAAACCGTGAACGTGTGGTTTCTCTGGCGCTGCGTGCTTACGCATTGCTGGCAACCAGCGCGGACAAAGGCGCAGTACGCGACAAGTCTAAGCTGGGAGGCTGACAGTCATGGCGGTATCACAACCTCTACCCGACCAGCCGTGCGGCGCAGAATATCTGCGTGCCGTACTGCGTGCGCCGGTTTATGAAGTCGCGCAGGTGACGCCTTTGCAGGTCATGGAAAAGATCTCTTCCCGGCTGGGTAACACCATTCTGGTGAAGAGGGAGGATCGCCAGGCCGTTCACAGTTTTAAACTGCGCGGCGCCTATTCGATGATCGCCAGCCTGACGGAAGAACAGGCTGCGCGTGGTGTCATCACCGCATCTGCGGGAAATCACGCGCAGGGTGTTGCGTTATCGGCGACCAAAAAAGGCATCAAATCGCTGATTGTGATGCCGGTTGCCACAGCAGATATCAAAGTGGATGCCGTGCGTAACTTCGGCGGCGAAGTTTTGCTGCATGGCGCCAATTTCGATGAGGCGAAAGCCAAAGCGATCACGCTGTCGCAGGAACAGGGCATGACGTTTGTGCCGCCATTTGACCATCCGGCGGTGATAGCCGGGCAGGGCACGCTGGCAATGGAGTTGCTGCAACAGGATGCGCATCTTGACCGCGTATTCGTCCCGGTCGGCGGTGGTGGTCTGGCCGCCGGCGTCGCTGTGCTGATCAAACAATTGATGCCACAGATTCAGGTCATCGGTGTCGAAGCTGAAGATTCTGCCTGCCTGCGCGCGGCAATGGATGCCGGTGAACCGGTTGATCTGGCGCGTGTGGGTTTGTTTGCGGAAGGCGTGGCAGTGAAACGTATCGGCAACGAAACGTTCCGTTTATGTCGCGAATATCTTGATGACGTCATCACCGTCGACAGTGATTCAATTTGCGCTGCCGTGAAAGATTTGTTCGAAGACGTCCGCGCCATTGCTGAGCCTTCCGGTGCGCTGGCGCTGGCGGGGCTGAAAAAATATGTGCAGCAGCACAATATTCAGGGTGAGCGACTGGCGCATGTGCTTTCCGGCGCGAACGTCAATTTCCACGGTCTGCGTTATGTGTCGGAACGCTGTGAACTGGGTGAGCAACGTGAAGCGCTGCTGGCAGTGACTATTCCTGAGCGTAAAGGCAGTTTCCTGAAGTTTTGTCAGTTGCTGGGTGGCCGTTCGGTAACGGAGTTCAACTACCGTTACGCCGATGCGGATAATGCCTGCATTTTTGTCGGTGTGCGTCTGACACGCGGCCATGCGGAACGTCAGGAAATCATCGCGGAACTCAATCATGACGGCTATCAGGTCGTGGATTTGTCCGATGATGAAATGGCGAAACTTCATGTCCGTTACATGGTGGGCGGCCGTCCGACCAAGCCTCTGCGCGAGCGGCTTTACAGCTTTGAATTCCCTGAATCACCGGGCGCGTTGTTGAAATTCCTGCACACGCTGGGTACGCACTGGAATATATCGTTGTTCCATTACCGTAGCCACGGCACCGATTTTGGCCGTGTGCTGGCGGCCTTTGAGCTGAACGAACAAGAACCGGAATTTGAAAAGAACCTGTCGGCACTGGGTTATGACTGTCATAACGAAAGTGATAATCCGGCGTTCCGCTTCTTCCTGGCGGGCTAAACTCAACGGGGCACCTGAAAAGTGCCCCTTTTTTATGGTGTAAACGTTCAGAGCAACTGCCAGAACGCGTCGATCAGGGGTTCGTTCAGGCGTTTTTTTTGCACGCAGACGCCCAGTTCCAGCGGCGCGCCGAGCGTGACGTTATCCAGAATGGAAATACGGTTGCGCACCGGTTCCGGGCTGTTATCGACCACGACGGACGGAATGAGTGCGATACCGCAACCGAGCGCGACCATCGAGACAATGGCTTCATGGCCGGATACCGTGGCATAAATCAGCGGATTGCTCAGGCGGTTGCGTTTAAACCAGACGTCGATGCGTTTTCGTGCCGGACCATGCTCCGGCAGGATGAACGGAATTTGTGACCAGTCCGGATGCGGTTCGCTGACCTGTGTGCGTACGGCGCAAGGCAGGGAAGGAGAAATCAGGATCATCGGGATTTCGCCGATCTGTGTGAAATCGACGCTGCCCGGCAAACTTTCCGGACGACCAGCGATCCCCAGATCCGCTTCGGTGGACTGAACTTTTTCAACCGCATCGGCGGCATCACCGGTGGTGAGTTTGATTTCTACCAGCGGATGCTGCGCACGGAAACGGTCAAGGATCGGCGGCAGATGACTGTAGGCGGCGGTTACCGAGCAAAAAAGTCGCAATTCGCCGCTCAGTGTCGGGCCATGCTGATCCAGCCCGCTGCGCAGTTGCTGATAATGCAGCAGCGTTTGCTGAGCAAAGTTTTTGAGTTGTTCACCTGCACTGGTCAGTTGCACGGTGCGGTTATCACGCTGAAATAATGGCTGGCCGAGTTCTTCTTCCAGCCGCTGGATCTGGCGTGACAATGTGGACGGGCTGACATGCATCGCCTTTGACGAACGGCCAAAATGGCGGCTTTCCGCCAGATGTAAAAACAGTTTCAGATCACGTAAGTCCATATCGAATACCCGGCTTTTTAGTTTCACAGGAATCAAACGAAGTATATTGCAGAATCTGCAACATCATCTTCGTAATATATCAATTTAAGCAATGTGTCGCATGACATATAGTGAATTCACGGCGTTCACCGGCTCACCGGTGAAACAAAAAATAACAGCACTTACCTCGATAGAACGGAGCAAGACATGGCTAACTATTTCAACACACTGAACCTGCGTCAGCAGCTGGCACAACTGGGCAAATGCCGCTTCATGGGTCGCGATGAATTCGCGGACGAAGCCAGCTACCTCAAAGGTAAAAAAGTGGTGATTGTAGGCTGTGGTGCACAGGGCCTGAACCAGGGGCTGAACATGCGTGATTCCGGTCTGGATGTGTCCTACACCCTGCGTGCAGAAGCCATTGCTGAGAAGCGAGCTTCATGGCGTAAAGCGACCGAAAACGGCTTTAAAGTCGGCACCTACGAAGAACTGATCCCGCAGGCTGATCTGGTGGTTAACCTGACGCCAGACAAACAGCACAGCGCGGTGGTAAAAGCGGTTCAGCCCCTGATGAAGGACGGCGCAACCCTGGGTTATTCCCACGGCTTCAACATCGTTGAAGTGGGCGAGCAAATCCGTAAAGACATCACCGTGGTGATGGTTGCCCCGAAATGTCCGGGTACCGAAGTGCGTGAAGAATACAAACGTGGTTTCGGTGTACCTACACTGATCGCGGTTCACCCGGAAAACGACCCGAAAGGCGAAGGCATGGCGATTGCCAAAGCCTGGGCAGCAGCCACCGGCGGTCACCGTGCGGGCGTTCTGCAGTCTTCCTTCGTGGCTGAAGTAAAATCTGACCTGATGGGCGAGCAGACTATCCTGTGTGGCATGCTGCAGGCGGGTTCTCTGTTGTGCTTCGACAAACTGGTTGCTGACGGTGTTGATGAAGCCTACGCAGAAAAACTGTTGCAGTTCGGCTGGGAAACCATTACCGAAGCGCTGAAACAAGGCGGCATCACGCTGATGATGGACCGACTGTCCAACCCGGCGAAACTGCGTGCTTATGCGCTGTCCGAACAACTGAAAGAGATCATGGCGCCACTGTTCCAGAAACACATGGACGACATCATCTCCGGCGAATTCTCCAGCGGCATGATGGCTGACTGGGCGAACGACGACAAAAACCTGCTGACCTGGCGTGAAGAAACGGGCGCAACCGCGTTCGAAAACGCACCGCAGTTCGACGGTAAAATTTCCGAGCAGGAATACTTCGACCACGGCGTTGTGATGATTGCGATGGTGAAAGCGGGCGTTGAGCTGGCCTTCGAAACCATGGTGGCGTCCGGCATCATCGAAGAATCTGCTTACTACGAATCACTGCACGAACTGCCGCTGATCGCCAACACCGTTGCACGTAAGCGTCTGTACGAAATGAATGTGGTTATCTCGGATACGGCTGAATACGGTAACTACCTGTTCGCTAACGCTGCCGTGCCATTGCTGAAAGAGTTCATGACCACGCTGCAGGCAGGCGATCTGGGCAAATCAGTGGCTGAAACGCAGGTTGATAACGCGCAACTGCGCGACGTTAACGAAGCGATCCGCAACCATCCCATTGAGTCAATCGGCCGCACTTTGCGTGGCTATATGACTGATATGAAGCGTATCGCGGTAGCAAGCTGATCCCCCTTCATACTTCAAGCTACAGATGTGCTGGCTGCGTTCGGTCACCCGAATCACTTACCTGAGTAAGGTCATCGGGATTAATGAGCCTTGTCCCTGAGGCTCACCCTGCGGGCCAGCGCGAGCGCTGTTCAAATCGGTTCCCGACCGATTTGTCATTCGCTTGCCGCCTCCTGTAACTCGAATTATTCGGGTCTCTAAGAAATAATAAAAAGGGCACTGCATGAAAATGCGGTGCCCTTTCTTTGGGTGCTGACAAAGACAGAACTTAGTTGCGGTACAAAATCTTAATGATGTGGTAACCGAACTGAGTGTGCAGCGGGCCCTGAGGCTCGATCAGGGGTGCGGAGAAAACCACCTTATCGAAAGCAGGCACCATGGCGCCTTGCTTGAATTCACCTAAATGGCCGCCTTTCTTGCCTGACGGGCAGGTAGAATGCTTCTTAGCCAGTTTTTCAAAATCACCACCATTCTTCAGTTGTTCAAGAAGATCGAGTGCCTGTGCTTCTTCCTTTACCAGGATATGCATTGCTGCGGCAGTTTTTGCCATGATAAGACCTTTTTACGAGAGTGTTTCCAGAGGCGTAATGTAACATCTGAAACCCCGCCGGGGGAATCCGGCCTGCATTCCATACACAACAAATTGCGCCGTAAAGCCTGTCAATCTCAGGCGGTGTTTCTGCTACAATCGCCGTCCTTGTCTATCAGGTGAGCAAAGATACGCCATGCGATTAAACCCCAGTCAACAACATGCCGTGGAATTTGTCACCGGACCCTGCCTGGTTCTGGCGGGTGCCGGTTCCGGCAAAACCAGGGTGATTACCAATAAAATCGCACACCTGATCCGCGAATGTGGCTATCAGGCGCGCCACATCGCAGCGGTGACTTTCACCAATAAGGCCGCGCGCGAAATGAAAGAGCGCGTCGCACAAACCCTCGGGCGCAAAGAAGCACGTGGCTTGCTGATTGCGACGTTCCACACGCTCGGGCTGGAAATTATCAAACGCGAATATGCTGCCCTGGGCATGAAGTCTAATTTTTCTTTATTTGATGATCAGGACCAGCTGGCCCTGCTTAAAGAGCTGAGCGAAAAATGGCTGGAGAACGACAAGACATTATTGCAGCAGCTGGTATCGACGATCTCAAACTGGAAAAACGATCTGGTTGATCCTGCCCATGCTGCCGGTCTGGCGCGATCAGAACGCGATCAAATCTTCGCGCACTGCTACGGCCTTTATCATGACCATATGCGAGCCTGTAATATTCTTGATTTCGATGACCTGATCCTGCTGCCAACGCTATTGCTACAAAGTAATGAAGAGGTGCGAGAGCGATGGCAGAACAAGCTGCGTTATCTGCTGGTCGATGAATATCAGGACACCAACACCAGTCAGTATATGATGGTGAAACTTTTGGTCGGCAACCGCGCACGTTTCACCGTGGTGGGTGATGATGACCAGTCAATTTACTCCTGGCGCGGGGCGCGGCCGCAAAACCTGGTGTTGCTGAAAGAAGATTTTCCGCAGTTACAGGTTATCAAGCTTGAGCAAAATTACCGATCCACGCAGCGTATTTTGAAAGCCGCCAACATTCTGATCGCCAATAACCCGCATGTGTTCGAGAAGCGTTTATTCTCAGAGCTGGCTTATGGCGAATCACTGAAAGTAGTGACGGCAAATAATGAAGATCATGAATCCGAGCGGGTGGTCGGCGAGCTGATTGCCCATCACTTCATCAATAAAACTGCTTATGGTGATTACGCGATTTTGTACCGTGGCAACCATCAGTCGCGTTTGTTCGAAAAAATGCTGATGCAGAACCGTATCCCGTACCGGATTTCTGGCGGCACTTCCTTCTTCTCGCGGCCAGAGATTAAAGACCTGCTGGCTTATCTGCGTGTGCTCACCAATCCGGACGATGACAGTGCATTCCTGCGTATCGTTAACACGCCACGTCGTGAAATCGGGGCCGCCACTTTGCAAAAACTGGGGGAATGGGCCAATCAGCGCAATAAAGGGCTGTTTAAAGCCAGTTTTGATCTGGGGCTGAGTCAGTATCTGACGGGGCGCGGGCTGGAATCCCTGCAACGTTTCACACACTGGATGGGCAATATTTCTGCGCTGGCAGAACGTGAACCGGTTGCGGCGGTGCGGGATTTGATCCACGGTGTTGATTACGAAAGCTGGTTGTTTGAAACTTCTCCGAGCCCGAAAGCCGCTGAAATGCGCATGAAAAACGTCAATCAGCTGTTCAGTTGGATGACGGAAATGCTGGAAGGCACCGATCTGGATGAGCCAATGACGCTCACACAGGTGGTCACCCGCTTTACGCTGCGTGACATGATGGAACGTGGCGAGAACGACGAAGAGCTGGACCAGGTTCAGCTGATGACATTGCATGCCTCTAAAGGGCTGGAGTTCCCTTATGTGTATCTGGTCGGTATGGAAGAAGGTTTGCTGCCGCATCAGAGCAGCATCGACGAAGATAACGTGGACGAAGAACGGCGTCTGGCTTACGTGGGGATTACCCGGGCACAGAAAGAGCTGACGTTTACACTCTGTCGTGAGCGGCGTCAGTACGGCGAGCTGATCCGCCCGGAACCGAGCCGCTTCCTGCTGGAATTACCGCAGGATGACCTGGCCTGGGAAAGCGAACGTAAAGTAGTGAGCGCGCAGGAACGCATGGTGAAAGGGCAAAGCCACCTGGAGAAAATCCGCGAGCAACTGGCGAAAGCAAAAGGCGGCAATTAGCCATTAAATCTTAGCCATTAAAAAAGCAGAGGCTGATGAATCAGCTCTCTGCTTTACGCTATAACTTTTTACAGCTGCCGGTCACTGTTCTTCGACAAACAGTGGCCAGTGGACATAACTTTGCCAGTGGCTTTCCTGCTCTAATTCTTCAGCGCGTAGCGGATGCTGTTCCAGCCAACCCTGTGGCACAATCACACTCAGCTCATCATCATTGGCGCGTAAACGCACTGCAGGCAATGTGTCGTCGCGTCGACGGCTGGCAAATATGATCGCCAGACGCAGAATACGACAAAGACGTTGTGCCTGACGCGGTGGCACGGCGTTTTGTTCATTGAGCAACGGTAAATCAAGCGTATTGTTTTGGTTTTGCAGTAACGTCGCCAGCAGCTTTTTTTGCGCCGGTGTGAAACCCGGCAGATCCAGATGACGGATCAGATAGGCTGCGTGATGGGGGGCTTTCTTGAAATCCACACTCAGGCCAATTTCGTGGATCAGGCAGGCACTGTTAAGCAGTTCACGGGCACGGGCATCCAGCTTCCATTCCTGAGCTACCTGCAGCGAAAAGTTCTCAGCCAGTTGTGCCACCCGCTCGGCCTGCTCGTTGTCCAGCAAGTAACGGCGTTGCAGATTCCGCAACGTACGCTGGCGGATATCCTGCTCGATCGGCAAATGCAGCATGCCGTAAACCAGGCCCTCACGCAATGCGCCACCCGCCAGAGTCATCATTTCGATGTTCAGGGTCTTGAAAATGGCTATCAGGATAGACAATCCGCTCGGGAAAACCAGCGCACGTTCAAGGGTCAGACCTTCAATCTCCAGCTCTTCCAGCTTGCCGCACTGAATGGCACGCTGTTTGAGCTGCTGAAGTTTAGGCAGCGTGATGTGTTCATCCATGCCCTGAGCGACCATGATTTCCTGTAAGGCCTGCACGGTACCGGAAGCGCCGACACAGATCTGCCAGCCATTCGCAATCAGCTCGGGAGCAACAGGAAGGATCATGTCTGTTGCCGCCTGTTCAGCCTGATCAAAGTTTTCTTTGGCCAGGTTTCGATCCGCAAAATAGCGCTCCAGCCAGGTGACACAGCCCATCGAAAGGCTATAAAGCGTGGTGGCCTGAGCTCCGATGCCGGTCACCAGTTCTGTGCTGCCACCGCCAATATCGACGACCAGACGTTTATCCGGCCCGCCCGTGGTATGGGCAACGCCGTGATAAATCAGACGGGCTTCTTCTTCACCGGTAATGACCTGAATAGGACAACCGAGAATTAACTGAGCTTTACCCAGGAATTCATCGGCATTACTGGCAAGACGCAGCGTTGCGGTGGCAACGACACGAATTTGGTCGCGCGGGATATCCTGCAATCTTTCAGAAAATAACTTCAGGCATTGCCAGCCACGCTGCATCGCTTCCTGAGAAAGCAGATTTTGTTTATCCAGACCGGCGGCCAGACGCACTTTGCGTTTAATTCTGGCGAGGGTCTGGATACTGCCTGCCACCTCACGAACAACCAGCATGTGAAAGCTGTTAGAACCCAGATCAATCGCTGCATACAGTGAGGTGGAACTTAGCATAGGTTATCAGCCCGGACGTTTACGGTTGCTACGTGGTGCACTGCTGCGACGTGAAGACGAATTACTGTTACGACGCGGGCCGTTACCGGTGCGCGAGCGGGCAAGACGTTTTGCAGGAGGCAAATCAGTTAACAGCGCATCGCTGTTGTATTTACTGACCGGAATGCTGTGGCCGGTATAGGTTTCAATTGCCGGCAGATTCAGGGCATATTCTTCACATGCCAGGCTGATGGAATGACCACTCAGACCTGCACGACCGGTACGGCCAATGCGGTGCACATAGTCTTCACAGTCGTCAGGCAGGTCATAGTTAAAGACGTGCGTTACGGCAGGAATGTGCAAACCACGGGCAGCAACGTCGGTCGCAACCAGAATATCCAGCGTGCCTTTTGTGAAGTCTTCCAGAACACGAAGGCGTTTTTTCTGCGGAACGTCACCGGTCAGCAAACCGACACGGTGTCCGTCGGCCGCCAGATGGCCCCAGACATCTTCACAACGGTGTTTAGTGTTGGCAAAAATAATGCAGCGATCCGGCCATTCTTCTTCAATCAGCGTCTGCAACAGGCGCATTTTTTCTTCGTTTGAAGGATAGAACAGCTCTTCTTTAATACGATGGCCGGTTTTTTGTTCCGGTTCGATTTCAATCGACTCGGCATTATTCATGTTTTCGAACGCCAGTTCTTTCACACGATAGGAAAGCGTTGCTGAGAACAGCATGTTCAGGCGTTGATTAGCAGGAGGCATCCGGCGGAACAACCAGCGGATATCTTTGATAAAGCCCAGATCGAACATGCGGTCTGCTTCATCCAGTACCACCACCTGGATCGCGCCCAGGTCGATGTGGTTCTGTTTAGTGTAATCGATTAAACGGCCGGTGGTTCCGATCAGGATGTCCACGCCGCTTTCCAGCACTTTTAGCTGTTTATCGTACCCGTCGCCGCCATATGCCAGGCCTAATTTCAGCCCGGTAGATTCAGATAATGCTTCGGCGTCGGAGTGGATCTGCACCGCGAGTTCACGCGTAGGTGCCATGATCAAGGCACGCGGCTGGTTAGTCTGACGACCTTCCGCAGCAGGGTGAGAAAGTAGATAATGGAAAGTAGACGCTAAAAAAGCCAGCGTCTTGCCGGTACCGGTTTGCGCCTGACCTGCAACATCACGCCCAGCGAGCGTGATTGGCAATGCCAATGCCTGAATAGGAGTACAGTAATGGAAGCCTTTCTTTTCAAGGGCTTCTACTGCCAGCGGGTGCAGGGCGAAGTCGGAAAACTTCTGTTCGGTCAAGTGTGTTTTGCTCATAGTGTGGTAGAATATCAGCTAACTATTGCTTTACGAAAGCGTATCCGGTGAAATAAAGTCAACCTGATGTTGGTTAATGCTACATCAACAAGGTAAAGATAATCCTTTGGAGTAAACATGAGCGATAAAATTATTCACCTGACCGATGACAGTTTCGACAACGACGTATTGAAAGCCGAAGGGCTGGTGCTGGTCGATTTTTGGGCAGAGTGGTGCGGACCATGTAAGATGATCGCTCCGATTCTGGATGAAATTGCCACTGAGTTCGAAGGCAAGCTGACCATCGCGAAACTGAACATCGATGAAAACCCAGGTACTGCCCCTAAATATGGCATCCGTGGTATTCCTACCCTGCTGTTATTTAAAGGCGGCGAAGTCGCAGCAACTAAAGTTGGCGCACTGTCGAAAGGTCAGTTGAAAGAGTTCTTAACAGCTAATCTGTAATCGGTCGGGATGACCTAAGCCAGGTGTTTAGCGGGTTACCGTGTTTTTCACATTGTCCGCTAGACGCCTGTCAAGAAGCATGCTAAGTTTACGCTTACTGCAAATAGAGCTTACCTGTAGTTTGATTCTTACGTTTTACTCTGTTGTGTCAAAAACATCTGCCTATAAAGTTTCTTTGAATAATAATTAAATTGAACTGGCACTGTACTTGACCATCTAACGGTTTTGACAAAATCGGCTTTAAGACACCTTCAATATCAGCATTACCCCTCAAGAATCGCCCGCGCGCGACTGCCTGCGGCTGGATTACCGGGCTGTTATTTAGGTGTCATACAATAAACAGGCATGGATGACCCTGCCATACCCATTCACGACAGATGTTCGAGACATACCCCGAGTTTAAGAACCCACCATTATGAATCTTACCGAATTAAAGAATACGCCGGTCTCTGACCTCATTGCACTCGGCGAAAATATGGGACTGGAAAACCAGGCCCGCATGCGTAAGCAAGACATTATCTTTTCAATATTGAAGCAGCATGCGAAAAGCGGAGAAGACATCTTCGGTGATGGCGTACTGGAGATATTGCAGGATGGATTTGGTTTCCTCCGCTCCGGAGACAGTTCCTACCTCGCAGGCCCCGACGACATCTACGTATCTCCAAGCCAAATTCGCCGCTTCAACCTTCGTACCGGCGACACCATTTCCGGTAAAATCCGTCCACCAAAAGAAGGTGAACGTTATTTTGCCCTGTTGAAAGTTAACGAAGTTAACTACGACAAACCAGAAAACGCCCGTAGCAAAATCCTGTTTGAAAACTTAACCCCTCTGCATGCTAATTCACGTCTGCGTATGGAACGGGGTAACGGTTCAACAGAAGATTTGACCGCTCGCGTACTGGATTTAGCTTCGCCAATTGGTCGCGGTCAACGTGGTCTGATTGTTGCTCCGCCGAAAGCCGGTAAAACCATGCTGCTGCAAAACATCGCCACCAGCATTGCGTACAACCACCCTGACTGCGTACTGATGGTACTGCTGATTGACGAACGTCCGGAAGAAGTGACCGAGATGCAGCGTCTGGTGAAAGGTGAAGTTATCGCCTCTACCTTTGACGAGCCCGCTTCCCGCCACGTTCAGGTGGCTGAAATGGTCATCGAAAAGGCCAAGCGTCTGGTTGAGCATAAGAAAGACGTAATCATTTTGCTGGACTCCATTACCCGTCTGGCACGTGCTTACAACACCGTGGTGCCTGCTTCAGGCAAGGTGCTGACCGGTGGTGTGGATGCCAATGCCTTGCACCGTCCAAAACGCTTCTTCGGTGCTGCGCGTAACGTGGAAGAGGGTGGTAGCCTGACTATCATCGCTACTGCGCTGGTTGATACCGGCTCTAAAATGGATGAAGTTATCTATGAAGAGTTTAAAGGTACCGGCAACATGGAATTACATCTGGCGCGTAAAATCGCTGAAAAACGTGTCTTCCCTGCGATCGACTACAACCGCTCTGGTACCCGTAAAGAAGAGCTGTTGACCACTTCTGAAGAACTGCAAAAAATGTGGATCCTGCGTAAAATCATTCATCCGATGGGTGAGATCGATGCGATGGAATTCCTCATCAACAAGCTTGCAATGACCAAGACCAATGATGACTTCTTCGACATGATGAAACGTTCTTAATTTGGTGTAAAGTCCGCTCAACGCCACGCACAGTCGTGGCGTTTTTTGTTTTTGGTGGCTACCATAATGCTACTTTGGGAAGATTGTCAGACTATTCGGATAATAGCTGATGGTTTATCACGTGCCCTTTCTTTACTTTGTCGGTTGATTGCCCGAGAAATGGCAGCAGATAAGGTCTTGCCCGAGACAAAACCATAACTGTCACCATAGGATATGATTTAAGGCTGTGAGGTTTATGATGCTGTCAACTCCACACCTTATTTTTGCAGAAGAGACTTCTTAACTGTGAATTTACTCAATATGAGTACTGAGCTAGCGATTGTTTTCGTATTTTCATTCCTCTTTTTATTCGTTGCCCGGAAGGTAGCGAATAAAATCGGACTTGTTGATAAACCGAATTTTCGTAAACGTCACCAGGGACTGATACCACTCGTTGGTGGGATCTCTGTCTATGCGGGTGTTTGTTTTGCCTTTCTGATCACCAATTATACTATTCCACATGGCAACCTTTACATTGCCTGCGCCGGGCTGCTGGTATTAGTGGGTGCACTGGATGACCGTTTCGATATCAGTGTAAAAACACGTGCAATGGTTCAGGCCGTGGTCGCTGTTGCGATGATGAGTTTTGCTAACCTCACGCTTCGCAGCCTCGGACATCTGATTGGTCCCTGGGAAATGGTATTAGGCCCGTTTGGCTATCTTGTCACTTTGTTCGCCGTGTGGGCTGCCATTAACGCCTTCAACATGGTCGATGGTATTGATGGCTTGCTGGGCGGCTTGTCTTGTGTCAGCTTTGGCTCACTGGGCCTCATCATGTACGAGAGCGGACACATGGAGTTAGCGTACTGGTGCTTCGCGATGATTGCCGCAATCATCCCGTATATTTTACTCAATTTGGGTGTTTTGGGGCCTCGTTACAAAGTCTTTATGGGCGACGCGGGCAGCACGCTGATAGGGTTTACGGTCATCTGGGTTCTCCTGCAAAGTACGCAAGGCGAATCTCATCCTATGAATCCGGTCACTGCACTTTGGCTTATCGCTATTCCCCTGATGGACATGGTCGCCATCATGTATCGCCGGCTTCGTAAAGGGATGAGCCCGTTCTCAGCAGATCGTCAGCACATTCATCATTTGATCATGCGCGCAGGTTTTACTTCACGTCAGGCTTTCGTCTTAATAACTGTGGCTGCCGCTATTCTGGCGGGCATTGGTGTGGTGGGCGAACATCTGAGTTTTGTTCCCGAATGGATAATGCTGGCTTTATTCTTCGTTGCCTTCCTGTTGTACGGCATCTGCATCAAACACGCCTGGCGTGTGGCGCGGTTTATAAAACGGGTTAAAAGACGTTTGCGCCGTTCTTCTAATCAATAATCACTTTTTAAGCAAGGGCTTACTGGCTGTGGATAAACCAGAAATGATGAGAAACCAGAACGAACGCGCCATCGAGAATGAACTTGATATCCGCGGGCTGTGCTGCACTTTATGGAAAGGAAAATTCTGGATTGCAGGTCTGGCGATACTCTTTGCCTTAGTCGCCCTGGGGTCGTCTTACCTCATGAAACAGGAATGGAGTTCGACGGCAATCACGGATCGGCCTACGGTCAACAATCTTTCGTCCTATTTCTCTCAGGCACAGTTTCTGCGTAATTTAGATATGCGTAATGTGTCGCAGTCAGACGCCAACCGCCCACCCATTTCTGATGAAGCCTACAACGAGTTTGTCATGCAACTTGCGGCTTATGACACCCGTCGGGATTTCTGGCTGCATAACCCTTATTACCAGCAACGTCAGGAAAATGATGCGCGTGCTGATGCGGTTCTGCTGGATGAAATGATCAATGACATCCAGTTTACTGCCCGTGATGCACCGAAAGTGCCGAACGATATGGTGAAACTCACGGCGGAAAATGCCGCTGATGCGAACAAACTTTTACGTCAGTATGTCGATTTCGCCAGCCAGCGTGCGGCACAACATCTCTATGATGAGCTTGAAGGCGCGTGGGCGGCACGAACGCAGTCAATGAAAGCGCAGGTCAAGCGTCAGGAAGAGGTTGCCCAGACTGTTTTCAAGCGCACCACGCATAATACTGAGCAGGCACTGAAGATTGCTCAGCAGCAAAACATTAATAAAAGTGTGACCGATACGCCCGCAGAAGAATTGCCGGATTCCGATATGTTCCTGCTGGGTGTGCCTATGCTCAAGGCTCGTCTGGAATTACTGCAAGCCTCCGGTCCGGGGTATGATCTGGATTACGATCAGAACCGTGCGATGCTGTCGACGCTGAACGTCGGGCCAACGCTTACGGCAAAATTCCAGACTTATCGCTATCTGAGAACGCCTGAAGAACCTGTAAAACGTGACAGCCCTCGTCGGGCATTATTGATGATTATGTGGGGCATTGTCGGTGGTTTAATCGGGGCTGGCGTTGCCCTGACCCGCCGTAAAAATAAGAGAAACACATTGTGAAAGTGTTGACGATTTTCGGCACGCGTCCGGAGGCCATCAAAATGGCTCCTCTGGTGCTTGCTTTGTCGCAGGATGCGGCCTTTGAATCAAAAGTGTGTGTGACGGCTCAACACCGTGAAATGCTCGATCAGGTATTGCGCCTCTTTGACATCACCCCTGATTATGATCTCAACATTATGAAGCCAGGGCAGGGACTGACAGAAATTACCAGTCGGATCCTGACCGGCCTTAAGCCGGTTCTGGATGAGTTCAAGCCTGACATAGTGCTGGTGCACGGTGATACCACCACCACTTTATCCGCCAGCCTTGCCGCGTTTTATCACCAGATCCCCGTCGGGCATGTTGAAGCAGGTCTGCGTACCGGGGATTTATCGTCCCCGTGGCCGGAAGAGGGCAATCGCCTGCTAACAGGTCATCTGGCGAAATGGCACTTTGCACCCACCGAGAATGCCAGTGTCAATTTGCAGCGGGAAAACATCGGCGCAGAGAGCATTTTTGTCACCGGGAATACGGTGATTGATGCCCTGCTCTGGGTACGTGACCGCTTTAACAGCGATGTCTCGCTGGCACAACAGTTGGCGAATAACTACCCGTTTTTGGATGCCAACAAAAAGCTGATTTTAGTGACGGGCCACCGTCGTGAAAGCTTTGGCAAAGGCTTTGAACGGATTTGCTCGGCCCTGGCGGAAATTGCATGCCAGCACCCTGAAGTACAAATTGTGTATCCGGTGCATCTCAATCCAAACGTCAGCGAGCCGGTGAATCGCATTCTGCAAAGCATCGACAATATCGTACTGATCGACCCTCAGGATTACCTGCCATTCGTTTATCTGATGGATAAAGCTTATCTGATCCTGACCGACTCCGGCGGGGTGCAGGAAGAAGCGCCTTCACTGGGCAAGCCTGTGCTGGTGATGCGTGAAACCACAGAACGTCCGGAAGCGGTTGATGCCGGAACAGTCCGGCTGGTGGGCACCGATCCCGCTAAAATAGTCGAGGAAGTGAACCGTCTGCTAAACGATGAAAACGAATACAACAGCATGAGCCGGGCACACAATCCTTACGGCGACGGGCATGCCTGCCGCCATATTCTTGACGCATTGAAAAATCATTGGGTACCACAATGAGTTTTAACATTATCTCTGTCATCGGACTCGGTTACATCGGTCTGCCAACCGCTGCCGCTTTCGCCTCACGCCAAAAAAAAGTGGTGGGCGTCGATATTAATCAGCATGCCGTGGATACGATTAACCGTGGTGCGATCCATATTGTTGAACCCGATCTTGATCTTCTGGTCAGGCAGGCCGTTGATGCGGGATTGTTGCGGGCAGTGACTAAACCGGAACCTGCAGATGCTTTCCTGATTGCAGTTCCGACGCCGTTTAAGGGCGATCATTTACCGGATATGAAATTCGTTGAATCTGCCGCACGTTCTCTGGCGCCGGTTCTGAAAAAAGGCGATCTGATCATTCTGGAATCTACGTCACCGGTGGGGGCGACAGAGCAAATGGCCGCCTGGCTGGCGGAAGCCCGTCCTGATCTGAGCTTTCCTCAGCAAGCCGGTGAGCAATCCGATATCAACATTGCTTACTGCCCGGAACGCGTGCTGCCAGGACAGGTGATGGTTGAGCTGATCAAAAATGACCGTGTCATTGGCGGCATGACGTCAGTTTGTTCACAGCGTGCCAGCGATTTATATAACATTTTCCTTGAAGGCGAATGTGTTACCACCCATTCCCGTACCGCCGAAATGTGCAAGTTGACGGAAAACAGTTTCCGCGACGTAAATATTGCCTTTGCCAACGAGCTGTCGCTGATTTGCGATGCTCAGGGCATTAACGTCTGGGAGCTGATCAGTCTGGCGAACCGCCATCCACGGGTGAATATCCTGCAGCCGGGTCCGGGCGTAGGCGGACATTGTATTGCAGTCGACCCGTGGTTCATTGTTGCGCAAAACCCGGCGCTGGCCAGAATCATCCGCACAGCGCGCGAAGTGAATGACAGCAAACCGCACTGGGTCGTGGATCGTGTGAAAGCGGCACTGGCAGATTGCCTGACTACCACGGGCAAACGTGCTGCCGACGTCAAAATTGCCTGCTTTGGCCTGGCGTTTAAACCCAATATTGATGATCTCCGCGAAAGCCCGGCAGTGGAAGTGACACACCTGATTGCCGACTGGCACGCCGGAAAAACGTGGGCGGTTGAGCCTAATGTGCATCAGCTACCGGCTTCTCTCGCGGATAAAGTGACGTTAGAAAGCCTGGATCGCGCACTGGCTGAAGCCGATCTGTTGGTGATGTTAGTTGATCACCAACCGTTCAAAGCGATCCCTGGCAGTCAGATCCGGCAGTCATGGATTGTGGATACTAAAGGCGTATGGCGATAAATAATCCTTTGCACGGCAATATCGAACCGCTCGGATGGGAGAGTCATTTCTTCCAGCTTAACAGTGCGCGTCTGACACCGGATGCCTCTGCGGGTGAAATCACGCCGCAGAAGCTTGAACAATATGCACTGGTGCAGGCCAAAGTAGAGGCAGATCAAACGCACACGCTGGACGCCCTGTCTGCGTTGGGTTTCCGGCTGGCAGAAGGTGAAACGGACTTTTGCGTGACGGTCACGCCGCAGGATATGGCGTTGCCAGCAGGGCGTCTGGCTTTGCCGCAAGATATCGCTGATGTGGCGATTATTGCCAGCCAGACGTTTCGTTTCAGCCGTTTTCGCGCACCCTGGTATCAGCCTGATGACAGCGCCCGTTTCTACGCAATGTGGGCAGAAAAGGCGATACTGGGCACGTTTGATCACCTTTGCCTGTGGGCAGACGATGCACAGGGTAACGGGCTGGGCTTTGTCACGTTGCGACGTCTGTCAGAAGATGAAGTTAGAATTGGCCTGCTGGCTGTCAGACCTGAATTCCAGGGGCAGGGAGCAGGTAAAAAGTTAATGGCGGCTGCGAAAAATTGGTGTGCCGGACAGGGTGTATCGCGACTGTATGTCGCCACGCAAACCGGTAATATCGCGGCCTTAAATCTTTATCTCGCCAGCGGTGGCAAAGTCATGCGCTCGGCGTACTGGTTGTACAGGTGAAACGATGATCCCTTTTAATGCGCCACCGATTGTGGGTACTGAAATTGATTACATGCGCGAGGCCATGGACAGCGGCAAACTGTGCGGTGACGGCGGGTTTACCCTGCGCTGCCAGAAATGGTTTGAACAGCGTTTTAACTGTCCGAAGGTTTTGCTGACGCCGTCCTGTACGGCATCGCTGGAAATGGCCGCGTTGCTGCTGGATATTCAGCCCGGTGACGAAGTGATTATGCCAAGCTTTACGTTTGTTTCGACCGCCAATGCATTCGTTTTACGCGGCGCGAAAATCGTGTTTGTGGATATCCGCCCGGATACCATGAATATTGATGAAACCCTGATTGAAGCTGCGATCACTGAAAAAACCAAAGTGATTGTCCCGGTGCATTACGCGGGTGTGGCCTGTGAAATGGATACCATCATGGCGATCGCCGAAAAACATCATCTGTTTGTGGTGGAAGATGCCGCACAGGGCGTGATGTCAGCTTACAAAGGCAAAGCACTGGGCACCCTTGGTCATATCGGATGTTTCAGTTTCCACGAAACCAAGAATTACACGGCGGGCGGTGAAGGTGGTGCGACGCTGATTAACGATCCGGCCCTGATTGATCGTGCCGAGATTATCCGTGAAAAAGGCACTAACCGCAGCCAGTTCTTCCGCGGTCAGGTGGATAAATATACCTGGCGGGACATTGGTTCCAGCTATCTGATGTCCGATTTGCAGGCCGCGTATCTGTGGGGGAATCTGGATTCAGCTGAAAAGATCAACCAGCGCCGTCTGGCAATCTGGAATCAGTATTACGAAGCATTGCAGGATCTGGCCGACGCAGGCCGCGTTCAGTTGCCTTCAGTTCCACAAGACTGTGTGCAAAATGCTCATATGTTCTATGTGCGTCTGAGTGATATCGACGACCGTGATGCCTTTATTCGTCACATGAAAGCGGCAGATATTCTCACCGTATTCCATTATATCCCGCTGCATGCCTGTCCGGCGGGCGAAGATTTTGGTCGTTTCGCTGGCGTCGATCGTTTCACGACAAAAGAGAGTGAGCGTCTGGTGCGCCTGCCCCTGTTCTACAACATGACCGATGATACGCAGCGTGCGGTGATTACGGCCATGCTGCAATATTTCGCCTGATATGTCGCTGGCAAAAGCATCAGTCTGGACCGCAGGTTCTACGCTGATTAAAATTGGTGCCGGGTTACTGGTGGTGAAATTGCTGGCCGTGACGTTCGGCCCTGACGGCGTAGGGCAGGCAGGGAATTTCCGCCAGCTCGTGACCGTACTTGGTGTGCTGTCCGGTGCCGGTATTTTCAATGGTATTACTAAATACGTTGCCGAACATCATCAGGATCCTGAGCGGCTTAAAGCTGTACTCGGTACGTCCTCTTCGCTGATTTTGGGTTTCTCGACGCTGCTGGCCGCCATCTTTTTGCTGTCTGCCGGCCCTGTCAGTGTTGGGTTGTTCGGACACGACCGCTATCAGGCCGTTGTGCGGGCCGTGGCATTTATCCAGATGGGCATTGCTTATGCCAACTATTTTCAGGCCATCCTGAAAGGTTATCGTGATGCGACGGGTAACGCGCTGGCTGTAATGGGTGGCAGTCTGATTGGCTTGCTGGCCTATCTCTTGTGTTTCAAACTGGGCGGTTATGAAGGCGCGCTGGCCGGGCTGGCACTGGTGCCAGCGCTGGTCGTTGTGCCTGCGGGCGGCATGTTGTGGCGGCGAAAATCCTTTCCGCTGGCCTACTTAAAGCCGGGCTGGGACCGCTTTATCGCCAGCCATTTGGGAAAGTTTACCCTGATGGCACTGATCACATCTGTCACGTTGCCGGTGGCGTATGTGATGATGCGAAACCTGCTGGCGGAGCATTACAGCTGGAAAGATGTGGGGATCTGGCAGGGCGTCAGCAGTATTTCTGATGCCTATTTGCAGTTTATCACCGCCTCTTTCAGCGTTTATTTATTGCCGACGCTATCGCGCATGACGGATAAACGCGATATTACGCGTGAAATCGTTAAGTCATTAAAATTTGTTCTGCCCGCCGTAGCGGCCGTCAGTTTTACTGTCTGGCTGTTGCGTGACTTTGCTATCTGGTTACTGTTTTCAAAACAATTTATCGCGATGCGCGATTTGTTCGCCTGGCAGTTAGTGGGTGACGTACTGAAAGTCGGCTCTTATGTTTTTGGCTATCTGGTGATTGCGAGAGCCTCTCTGCGTTTTTACGTGCTGACTGAAATCAGCCAGTTTGCGTTACTGACGGGCTTTTCACATTGGTTGATCCCGATACGGGGTTCTCTTGGCGCCGCGCAAGCGTATATGGCGACGTATGTCGTCTATTTCGCCCTGTGCTGTACCGTATTTGTTATTTATCGTAGACGAGCATGACAACGCTGATTCACGTTTTGGGATCTGACATTCCCCACCATAATGTCACCGTGCTGCGCTTTTTTAATGATGTTCTGGCCGAATGCGCGCCTGAAAAGCTGATTTATCATTTTATGGTGGCGGCAGCAGATGCATCAGCATTTGCTGAATTCGCACGTCTGGATATTCGGGTTTATCCGGACAAAAAATCGCTGGCCGACGCGGTGATTTCCCGGGCACAGGATCGTACACATCACTTTTTCTTCCATGGTCAGTTCAACCCGACGCTTTGGCTGGCGCTGCTGACCGGCAAAATTAAATCTCAGCAGGCCAGCTGGCACATCTGGGGCGCAGATCTTTATGAATCGACAGGTGGCCTGAAATTCCGCCTGTTTTATTTTTTAAGGCGTCTGGCTCAGGGACGTATCGGCCATGTTTTCGCTACCCGCGGCGATCTGATTCATTTCCATCAGAGACATCCGCGCGTGCCGTCCTCATTATTGTATTTCCCGACGCGTATGGATCCGGCGCTGACGCTTTCAGCCGGGCAGCCTGAACCTGCAGAGCCGATGACCGTGCTGGTCGGCAATTCCGGCGATCGCAGTAACCGACATACTGAAGCGCTGCGTTCGTTGCATCAACAGTTTGGTGCCGGTATCCGGGTGATTATTCCTATGGGCTATCCGGCCAACAATGACGCCTATATCGAGCAGGTTCGCCGCGAGGCGCTCAAACTTTTTGCGCCCGGGAATGTTGAGCTGATGACCGGTTCGATGCCTTTTGCACAATATCTCGACGTGCTGCGTGGTTGCTCGCTGGGGTATTTTATTTTTGACCGCCAGCAGGGTATCGGGACGCAATGTTTGCTGATTCAGTTCGGCGTGCCGTTTGTGGTCAGCCGTCAGAATCCGTTCTGGCAGGATCTGGCAGAACAAAATCTGCCGGTATTGTTTTACGGTGACGCACTTGATACCCGAACTGTGGCCGAAGCGCGGCGCCAGTTGCTGACTACGGACCGGAAGAATATCGCATTCTTCAGCCCGAATTACATCGCCGGCTGGCAACAGGCGTTACTGCTGGCGGCAGGAGAAACATCATGACAATGGCACAGCTTGGCGGCCTGTCTGTCGTTTATGCGTTCTCGCTGTTGTTCATTTTGACGCTGACCTACAAAGAATTTCGCCGTGTGCGTTTTAACTTCAACGTCCTGTTTTCGCTGTTGTATCTGCTGACGTTCTATTTCGGTTTTCCTCTGACCTGTCTGCTGGTCTTCCAGTTTGATGTCAGCGTCGTACCGGTTGAAAACCTGTTACAGGCGATGCTGGCCGCAACCTGTTTTTACGGTATTTATTATGTCAGTTATAAAACGCGGTTGAGGGCAAAACGTGATGGCCCGTCCCGTACACTGTTTACGATGAACCGTGTCGAAACCCATCTGACATGGTTTTTACTGGCACTTATCGCCGTGGTAACCGTGTCCATCTTCTTTACGCATAACGGATTTTTGCTGTTTAAGCTCAAATCGTACAGCCAGATTTTTTCCAGTGATGTGTCCGGGGTTGCGCTTAAACGCTTCTTTTACTTCTTCCTGCCAGCGATGCTGGTGGTGTTCTTCCTCAAACCCAATCCGCAGCGCTGGCTGTTTTTCCTGGTCAGTACCGTCGCATTTGGTTTACTCACGTATATTATTGTTGGCGGGACACGCGCGAATATCATTATCGCGTTCGCGCTGTTTTTGTTTATCGGCATCGTACGCGGCTGGATTAGTTTGTGGATGCTGGCGGTGGCGGGCGTACTGGGCATTGTCGGTATGTTCTGGCTGGCGCTGAAACGTTACGGGCTGAATGTCAGCGGCCCTGAGGCGTTTTATACCTTCCTGTACCTGACGCGTGATACGTTCTCGCCATGGGAAAATCTGGGACTGTTGCTGCAAAATTACGACAAAATTAGTTTTCAGGGACTGGCACCGATTGTTCGTGATTTCTACGTCTTTATCCCCAGCTGGCTATGGCATGACCGTCCGGGTGTGGTGCTCAACACCGCCAACTATTTCACCTGGGATGTGCTCGGTAACCATTCCGGTCTGGCCATTTCGCCGACGCTGATTGGCTCGCTGGTTGTGATGGGCGGCGTGTGGTTTATCCCGCTGGGTGCGGTGGCGGTTGGGATGATCATTAAATGGTTCGACTGGCTTTATGAAAAAGGCAAAGCGGAGACCAACATTTATAAAGCGGCCATTCTGCAAAGTTTTTGCTTTGGTGCCGTGTTCAATATGATCGTACTTGCCCGCGAAGGCGTGGATTCCTTTTTCTCACGGGTGGTGTTTTTCTGTGTCGTATTCGGAACTTGTCTGGTTGTCGCAAAATTATTGTACTGGATGTTTGACGCCGCCGGGCTGATACGAGCCAGGATGCCGGTCAGAAAAAACCTCATGGAGCCTTTGGTAGTAAGGAAGATGGATGGATTTGGAGAATAACGTCCCGCAATATGATATTCGCGGGATCCGCCTTTGGGGCTTTCGCAATATGGCGCATTTTCTTGATTATCTTTTTGCCGGTCATCAGGTGAAAAAAGGTTCGCTGGTGGCGATAAATGCAGAGAAAGTGCTGACGGTCGAAAGCAACCCTGAAATGCGTACGCTGATCGACCATGCGGAGTTTAAATACCCCGACGGGATCAGCATTGTGCGCGCTATACGGCGTAAATATCCGCAGTCACGCGTCTCGCGTATTGCAGGGGCTGACCTCTGGGAAGGATTGATGGAGCGCGCAGGGCGTGAAGGAACACCGGTCTTTCTGATCGGCGGTAAACCGGAAGTCCTGATGCAGACGGAAGAAAAATTGCGATTGCTGTGGAACGTCAATATTGTTGGCAGCCAGAATGGGTATTTTGTGCCTGAACAGCGCGAAGCATTGTTTGAAAAGGTAAAAAGCAGCGGAGCATCTATCGTGACCGTGGCGATGGGGTCACCAAAGCAGGAAATCCTGATGCGTGACTGCCGTCGTGTGCATCCAGATGCGCTTTACATGGGCATCGGTGGGACCTATGACGTCTTTACCGGGCATGTTAAACGTGCCCCTAAAATCTGGCAAAATCTGGGGCTGGAATGGCTCTACCGGCTGATTTTACAGCCCAGCCGTTTGCGTCGTCAGCTCAAACTGCTCAAATTTATCCGTTACTACTATACCGGTCGTCTGTAATATTTGCGCCGTGGCTGATCTTCAGCGCGGCGTTTTACCTCTCATTTCACTCTACCCTTTACTGTCGTTTGCACCCTGACATGTCTACCTGTGCGGATCTTTCTCAATTGTGGTTTGCAACTCATCCTGAAATGCGGAACCATAACGCCGTTTTTCCGCCCTGTACGGGCATCATCACCCATAAAAATAACATTCCGGTCATTCCGGAAGGCAAACACAATTACAGAGAAACTGAGGAATTATGGCGAATCAAGAAGAAAAGGGTGGGCTACACCGGGGGCTTGAAGCGAGGCACATAGAGCTGATAGCGCTGGGCGGCACTATCGGCGTAGGATTATTTATGGGCGCAGCCAGTACCCTGAAATGGGCCGGGCCTTCAGTGTTGCTGGCCTATATTCTGGCGGGCGTGTTCGTCTTCTTTATCATGCGCTCAATGGGTGAAATGCTGCATCTGGAGCCCGTTGCCGGTTCGTTCGCCGTCTATGCCCATAAATATCTTGGACCATACTATGGCTACCTGACCGCCTGGAGTTACTGGTTTATGTGGATAGCGGTGGGGATTTCTGAAATCACCGCGATTGGTGTATACGCCCAATACTGGTTCCCGGATTTACCACAGTGGATCCCCGCGCTGATCGCGGTGGCGATTGTGGCCTCTGCTAACCTTGCTGCGGTGAAACTGTATGGTGAAATGGAGTTCTGGTTTGCGCTGATCAAAATTACCACCATCATTGTGATGATCGTGGTCGGGCTGGCGGTGATTTTCTTCGGATTCGGCAATCATGGCGAAGCTATCGGTTTTGGCAACCTGACGGCACACGGCGGCTTCTTTGCGGGTGGCTGGAAAGGTTTCCTGTTTGCGCTGTGTATTGTTGTAGCGTCCTATCAGGGCGTGGAACTGGTGGGTATTACTGCCGGTGAAGCGAAGAATCCGCAGGTTACGCTTAAACGTGCCATCAATAACATTTTGTGGCGTATCCTGATTTTCTACGTCGGCGCAATTTTCGTCATCATCACCATTTTCCCGTGGAACGAAATGGGCACCCACGGCAGCCCGTTCGTTCTGACATTTGCGAAGATTGGTATTGCTTCGGCTGCAGGCATTATTAACTTTGTCGTGCTGACGGCAGCATTGTCCGGCTGTAACAGCGGTATGTACAGCTGCGGGCGTATGCTTTATGCGCTGTCTGAGAATCGCCAGTTGCCTGCGTTTCTGAGCAATGTCTCGAAAAGTGGTGTGCCGGTTTACGGTATTGCGATCACTATTTTGTGTCTGCTGGTCGGTTCGTGCCTGAACTACATCATTCCGAATCCTGAGAAAGTATTCGTGTATGTCTACAGTGCCAGCGTACTGCCGGGTATGGTGCCATGGTTTGTGGTATTGATCAGCCAGTTACGTTTCCGTGACGCGCACAAAGAGAAACTGAAAAACCATCCGTTTAAGTCGGTTCTCTTCCCTTATACCAACTACCTGACGCTGATATTCCTGGCATGTGTGCTGGTCGGTATGGCAATTAACCCGGATACGCGGGTTTCTTTACTGGTAGGGGGTATTTTTATTGCGGCAGTCTCGCTGATATACTTCGGCCTCGGCATGCATAAGCGTGCCGCGCTGACGGCAGAAAAAGTAAAATAACGTCGTAAGTCACGGGTGGGGAAGGCAAGATGCTTACTTTTACTGCGTATTGGATAAAGCGTAATCAAACGCAATATTTCTGATAAAAAGCACTAGACAGCCAGGCGTTAAAACCGTAGTATCCCCACCCGCAACGGCGCTAAGCGCCCGTAGCTCAGCTGGATAGAGCGCTGCCCTCCGGAGGCAGAGGTCTCAGGTTCGAATCCTGTCGGGCGCACCATTTAGTATGCGCTAGAGTTGCGGTGGAATGTTGAAGTCAGGCAGTTCACGTTAGTTAGAGATATGGTGGCTATAGCTCAGTTGGTAGAGCCCTGGATTGTGATTCCAGTTGTCGTGGGTTCGAGTCCCATTAGCCACCCCACTCTAAAAATGGTTTTGTGATTGTGACATGCGATGGTGGCGGAATTGGTAGACGCGCTAGCTTCAGGTGTTAGTGTCCTTCGGATGTGAGGGTTCGAGTCCCTCCCTTCGCACCACACACAAAATACATTTAAATGATGCAGTTAGCATCAGAAAGTAGTAAGATGCACGACATCGGCGAGTAGCGCAGCTTGGTAGCGCAACTGGTTTGGGACCAGTGGGTCGGAGGTTCGAATCCTCTCTCGCCGACCATATTTGAAGAACCTGCTTTTTTTAAAGCAGGTTTTTTTTCGTCCGGAGTTTATGAGGATGAGAACCTCCGAAGGAGGTTTGAGCCGAGCGAAGCGAGACCACGTTGCTTTAGCAACGGCCCGCAGGGCAAGCATCGAAGATGCGCGTAATCCTCTCTCGCCGACCATATTTGAAGAACCTGCTTTTTTAAAGCAGGTTTTTTTTCGTCCGTATAAAACCTTTTCCCCTCTCACTGCCTGTGTTGTTTATCTGCGACATACCCGCTTTCTTTTGTCTCAGACGTGAGACATTTATCTCCTTGAAAATAATGGATTAACTTCTCAGCCTGCACAGTTGTCGTTTGCAGGCGACGGTTCACCGGCAAAGGGGGAAAGGAAACGTGGCAGTTAAAAATTATTGTTCACACGCCGTAAAATAAATGTTTTTAAAATCAAATAGATAAAATTTTTTTAATCAGGTATTGCCATGCTGGCACGCGTCCTGCAATATTCCCGCCGTAGATGCTCATTCCACCCATTATGTTTGCTCCGGCTTCATAAACCTGGGAATGATGCAGAGCCAATTTACAGTGCCTATTGTCATCCTGACCGATAACGCGCAAGCGCTATCATCCAGAAGGCAAAACGTTGAGTGAGGCACTACATCTGTTGTCCTGGACCTGATTGTTTTTATACACCTGCATAAACGGCAGGTGTTTTTTTTTGCCCATACCCGTCATCCTTTGAGCTGCAGATACGCTGGTCGCTCTTCGTCACCCGTATCACTGACTTATGTCAGCTCATCGGTATCCCTGCGTTTGCCGCCTTTCTGCAACTCAAATCATTTAGGGTATAAGGATTGATGACATAAAAAAGGCTCCCGAAGGAGCCTTTTTTATTCTGAGAACCCGTTACGGTTGTTGTGAATTATTCAGCGTCAGCATCAATCCTTCACGACGCATCTCAGCGGCTTCTGCCGGTTTATGCAGCTTATCCAGCGCATCAGCCAGCCACGCATAATCATACGCGTCAGGGCGTTGTTTCAGTGCCTCACGGAAGGCCTCACTCGCCTGCTGCCATTCGCCATGCTTCATCAGCAACTGACCGAGCGTGCTGCTCAGTAGCGGTGTGGTGCCGTTTTGCTTAATGAGCTGACGCAGGGTTTTTTCGAGTTGCTCAGGATTACCCGAACGCAGCTTCGGCATCAGCGCGACCAGCCGGTCGTCATACTGGCGTTTCAGCCCGTCGAGGATCACTTCCTGCGCCAGATCCTGATCATTGCATTCAATCAGATGCGTCGCCATCGCGACCTGTAAGGCCACTTCATGACGGGTTTTACGGCTCTGATCTTTCCACCAGCGCTTCAGGCCTTCGCTGCCTTCTTCAGCCATCAGCTGATTCATCATGCCGACATAAGCCTGCTCCTGAAGCATACGGATTTCATCGTCAGTATGAATATCGGCTTTCGCCATCGACGGTAAAATCTCCAGCAGAGAACCATAAGCGCCAGTCAGAAGATAAGCCTGCTCTGCCAGGCGTAACACTTCCGGATGGCGTGGCGACTGGCCCAGCAAACGGTCAACGCCGTGGCGTGCTGCGTGAACTTCGCCTCTGGCCAGTTGGATACGCACGCGGGTGATATCGACCGGCATCTGGTCGGTATCGGCGATTTCCGCTGCACGCTCCAGATATTGATTGGTGCGGATATCGTCGCCGCGCTGTTGCGCCGCTTCCGCCGCCAGTAAATAGTTCACTACCGGTTGTTCGGCGTGATCGGCATGACGGGCCAGCAATTTCTCCATCTGACGGTGATCGCCTTCCGCCAGTTTGAGCATCGCTGCCTGAGTTTGCTTGCGCGCTTTAGAGCTTTTGCGCCCGGCAAACCAGCCGCGGGTACGCGCACCGGTACGCAGAACGCGGCGCAGGATCCATTCAATCAGGAACAGCACCAGAATCAGTACGATCAGCATGATGACCAAACCGGTGACGCTGGTTTCGATGTTGTAATTGTCGGTCTGGATCAGGACATAACCCTGATGGCCGGCCAGGATCGGGCCGACGATAATCCCGGCAAACACAATCAGGAATAACACGAAAACTCGTAACATGTGTTATTCCCCCTGTGTGGCGGCGGCGGGCTGCTGAAGCAGGTTACGCACGCGGGTCTGCATCAGTTTTTCCAGCATCGGCTGGCTTTTCAGCTCATCCGGCACGTCCATCGAAACAGATTGCTGGCTGAGATTGTCCAGTTCTTCCAGGAACGCTTTGGTCGAAGGATCTGAAGTATCGAAGTAAGCGCGAACCCAGGTCGAGACGCTTTCCAGTGACTGTTTGTACACTTCGTCCTGATGGCGCGGCACGGCCTGCGCGGCAATCAGCAGACGCGAGCGGATGTTCTCGCGCAAATACACGTCCTGATTCGGTGCCAGAAGCGGTTCAGCACTGCTATCACGGCGGCGAATCGTGATGAAGTCATCCATAAAGTTGTGCCAGCTTTTGGTCAGATTCTGACGCCATTCGGTCAGTGAGCCGGACAAACTGGAACTGTCGTTGTCCATCGGAGAGTCGTCAGTATCATTGTCCGCCAGACGCAGGTTATCTACCTGATTCGACAGCTGATTCAGTTTGAGAATGATGCCATCAAAATCGACCTGTGCAACGGCAGAAAGGCTACCCACGTCTTCATTCAGCGCACGGCGCACCTCAATCAGGCTTGGATCGTTCATGTCCGCCAGGCTGGCATCGGCGCTTTTCAGCAGTGCGGCGGCGGTGGTGACATCCTGATCACTCCACAATTTGCGCCCAGCGAGTTTCACCAGATAATCGGCCTGCGCCAGTAACCAGGTCTTAGCATCGCTGCCGGAAATGCTGGCAACCTTATCTTGTAATTCATTCAACTGGCGACCAAACGAAGCCTGCTGGCGGTCGGCCTCTTGCCGGGTCTTTTGCTGCTGTGTGAGCAGATCAGCAATTTGCTGTTTGTCCTGCTGCTGGGTTTTTTGCAGCGCATCGAGTTGTTCAGAAAGCGCTTCGTCTGAGGCGGCCTGCGCCAGTGATTGCTGGTGGCCGTGATAATAGAGACCGGCACCCAGTACTATAACCAGTACAATGGCGATAGCGCCCAGTACCGGCGCTGTACGTTGCTTTTTGCGCAACGTTTTCAATTCCTGTTCCCGGTCGGAAGCGTCTGGCTGGGGGCTCTCAACCGCTGGGGAGATAACAACATTCTCATCCGGCGCGGAAGGATTTTTTTGTTCCGTCATTTTGGCACATCCCTTAGTCAGGTAGTTGTAATGCGCGGATCAGCGCATCATTGTCTGCATTTCCGGCAACCCGAATTGCGCTCCAGCCAAGCTGGCGTGCGAGGGCTGCCAAACGCTCACTGACCACCACCAGATTACAGTGCAGTAACCATGAATGTCGGTAGTAATCAGGAACTAATTGGTAAAGCTGTTGCAGCATTTCTCCGCTGGTCACAACCAGCGTATCAATTCCGGCACGTTGCCAGAGCGCGCTCTGTTCACTGCCATCGTAGAAAACCGGGCTGCGCTGATAACATTCGCAGTAAGTCACATGGACACCGCGTTCAGTCAGCGTTTCAGCTAACAATTCCCGTCCGCCATTACCGCGCAGTATCAGTGCTTTTTTACCTTGTATGCGTTGCAATGCCGGAAGATTCAATAACATCTCGCTGGTTTCGCCATCCTGAGGATAGAGAACCGGCAAGCTGCTGACCCGATGGAAAATCAGGCCCGTAGTACGGCCAATAGCAAAATAATTCACGGTGTCCGGCCAGTTCGTGGCGGACTGACGCAAGATACGGTCAGCGTAACTGACGGCATGTTGCGAGAGCACAAACACCAGATCTTGCTGATTTAATGAGGATAGCAGGTTCGGGAGCGATGCGAGCTGGTTCCCCGGTGCAAAATCAATTAGCGGGGAATGGAAGGCAACCCGTCCCATTGCGCGCAGCCGGCTGACCAGTGCTTCTCCTGCCGGAGAGGGGCGGGTGACCAGAATGGTCATTTAGGCGCGTTCCCCTGATACACCTCATGCAGAATTTCGCGCGCGCCGTTGGCGAGCAATTCTTCTGCCAGGTCGATACCCATGCTGTGTGCTTGAGCGGCCGGACCGCGACGTTCGCCGCACACCATCTGGCTGCCGTCCGGTGCGCCGACCAAAGCACGAAGCCAGAGTTCGTCACCTTTCAGCTCGGCATAGCTGCCGATGGGAACCTGACATCCGCCTTCAAGACGCATATTCATTGCCCGTTCAGCCTGTACACGTACTGTCGTTTCGTGGTGCGCCAGGGGGGCCAGCAAGTCGCGGGTGGTTTGATCGTCAAGGCGGCATTCAATGCCGACGGCACCTTGTCCTACGGCGGGCAGGCATTCTTCCGGTGTCAGTGCGTAAGTGATGCGGTTTTCCAGACCCAGGCGTTTCAGGCCCGCGACAGCCAGAATAATGGCATCATATTCACCGTTATCGAGTTTGGATAAGCGGGTGCCTACATTGCCGCGCAGATCACGGATCACCAGATCCGGACGTTTCTGACGCAGCTGGCACTGACGCCGCAGGCTTGATGTGCCGACGATACTGCCTTGCGGTAAATCGGTCAGACTGGCGTAGTGATTAGAGACGAAAGCATCGCGCGGATCTTCGCGTTCACAAATAGTGACCAGTCCCAGGCCCTCGGGGAATTCTACCGGGACGTCTTTCATGGAATGCACGGCGATATCCGCACGGCCATCAAGCATCGCCAGTTCAAGTTCTTTGACGAACAAACCTTTGCCGCCGACCTTAGCCAGCGGGGTATCTAAAATGATATCGCCCTTGGTCACCATGGGAACCAGTTCCACCTGCAAACCGGGGTGACAGGCCATCAGCTGGCTTTGAACATATTGTGCCTGCCACAAAGCCAGCGGGCTCTGACGGGTGGCAATTCGAATGATTTTGTCTAACATGTTTGTTACCGTTTAACTGTCTCTGTGACCATCCTACCACTGACAATAGAAAGCTGTCAGCGTAAGAAGCCATTCGTAAAAGAAGGTTAACGGACGTTGAAGAGATTTGTTCCGTTTCGGAACAGGCGATAAAATACAGAGAAGCGGAAGCGTAATTGTGGTGCGTTACTTTCTTTACGGTCAAACAGCAAGGTGTTAAATTGATCACGTTTCCAGCAATTATTCGTCAACTATTTGCACGGCTGCGATCGGGCAAAGTATAAGCATCACGATAAATGACGGATTTGGAACGGGGTTCTTTCCAGACACTGTATAATCAGGCGAAACGTCTTGTACCTCTACATCGAGACATTGAAGCAAAGACTGGATGCGATCAATCAGTTACGGGTGGATCGCGCACTGGCAGCCATGGGTCCTGCGTTTCAACAGGTCTATCAGCTGCTTCCTGTCTTTCTACATCAACATCATCCTCTGATGCCAGGATACCTTGAAGGTAAGGTTCCGCATGGTATCTGTATTTTCACGCCTGATGAATCCCAACAAACCTACCTGACTGACCTTGAAGATAAATGGGGCAGCGCGTTTGAACCTCTTGTGAAAGGTGAATTGCCAATCACGGGTGTGTACTCCATGGGCAGTACCTCTTCCATCGGTCAGAGCCAAAGTTCTGATCTCGATATCTGGGTCTGCCATCAGTCATGGCTCGATAATGAAGAGCGCAACCGCCTACAGCAAAAATGCAGCCTGTTAGAAAAATGGGCCGCCTCGCTGGGTGTGGAAGTCAGCTTTTTCCTGATCGACGAAAACCGCTTCCGCCATAATGAAAGCGGCAGCCTGGGGGGTGAGGACTGCGGTTCAACACAGCACATCTTATTGCTCGACGAATTCTACCGTACCGCCGTCCGTCTGGCCGGTAAGCGTATTCTGTGGAATATGGTGCCGGGCGAAGAAGAAGCGCATTACGACGAATACGTGCTTTCGCTTTATGCACAGGGCGTACTGACGCCAAACGAATGGCTCGATCTCGGTGGCCTCAGTACGCTGTCGGCAGAAGAGTATTTCGGCGCGAGCCTTTGGCAATTGTATAAAAGTATCGATTCTCCTTATAAAGCGGTACTCAAAACGTTGCTGCTGGAAACCTATTCCTGGGAATACCCTAAAACGCAGCTCCTGGCGATGGATATTAAACAACGCCTGCATCAGGGCGAGATCGTCTGCTTCGGGCTTGATTCCTATTGTATGATGCTCGACCGCGTGACCCGTTATCTCACCCAGATTGAAGATTTCACCCGCCTTGATTTAGTCCGCCGTTGTTTCTATTTAAAAGTCTGTGAAAAACTCTCCCGTGCGCGGGCGTCGGTAGGCTGGCGTCGTGAAATACTCAGCCAGCTGGTAACGGAATGGGGATGGGATGAAGAACGTCTGGCCATTCTGGATAACCGGGCGAACTGGAAAATCGAGCGCGTGCGCGAAGCGCATAACGAACTGCTTGATGCCATGATGCAAAGCTATCGCAACCTGATCCGCTTTGCCCGTCGCAACAATTTAAGCGTCAGTGCCAGCCCGCAGGATATCG
Source organism: Rahnella sp. RFA10(1/100) (assembly GCF_004195115.1). Lineage (NCBI taxonomy): Bacteria > Pseudomonadati > Pseudomonadota > Gammaproteobacteria > Enterobacterales > Yersiniaceae > Rahnella > Rahnella sp. RFA10(1/100). The sequence goes on along the minus strand of NZ_SEWR01000010.1, from coordinate 82,478 downwards.
GCGTGCTGACCCGTAAATTGTACGCCGCATTTGAAGCGCTGCCGGGTAAAGTCACGCTGGTGAATCCGCAAATTTCGCCTGACTTGTCAGAAGGTGATTTAACCTTTATTCATGTGCCGATTGGCCGTGCGAACCGCACCGGCTGGTATCTGTATAATCAGTCACCGTCGATGGAATCTATTGTCAGCCATCAGCCGCTCGAATATAACCGCTATCTGAATAAACTGGTGGCGTGGGCCTATTTCAATGGTCTGCTGACCTCCACCACGCGCCTGCACATTAAAAGTGGCAGCTTGTGTGATATCGCTAAACTGCGCGAACTGGTGGCGGATGTTTCACACAGCTTCCCGTTGCGTCTGGCGGCACCGACGCCTAAAGCGTTGTACAGTCCGTGCGAAATTCGCCACTTAGCGATTATTGTGAATCTGGAACACGATCCGACCGCAGCGTTTCGCAATCAGGTGGTGCATTTTGATTTCCGTAAACTGGATGTCTTCAGTTTCGGGCAGAATCAGCAATGTATGGTTGGCAGTATTGACCTGCTTTATCGCAACTCATGGAATGAAGTGCGTACGCTGCATTTCAGCGGGGAACAGGCGGTTCTGGAAGCGCTGAAAACGATTCTGGGCAAAATGCATCAGGATGCCGCACCGCCGGAATCGGTGGAGGTGTTCTGTTACAGCCAGCATTTACGCGGTCTTATCCGTACGCGGATTCAGCAACTGGTATCGGAATGCATTGAGCTTCGCCTGTCGAGCAAACGACTTGAACCCGGGCGTTTCAAAGCCGTGCGTGTTGCCGGGCAAACCTGGGGATTGTTCTTTGAACGCCTCAGCGTTTCAGTGCAAAAGCTGGAGAATGCGATTGAATTCTATGGCGCGATTTCCAATAACAAACTGCACGGTTTGTCGGTGAAATTGCAGACCGATCAGGCGCATCTGCCGGCAGTGATTGACGGCTATGCCAGTGAAGGGATTATTCAGTTCTTCTTTGAAGACAGTTCGGACGACATCGGCTTTAATATCTATATTCTTGATGAATCCAACCGTGTTGAGGTTTATCACCATTGCGAAGGCAGCAAAGAGGATCTGGTGCGCGATGTCAGCCGGTTCTACTCGTCTTCCCATGACCGGTTTACCTACGGCTCAAGCTTTATTAACTTCAACCTGCCGCAGTTTTATCAGATTGTGTCACTTGATAATCGGATCCAGGTGATCCCTTTTCGCAGCAACGCCCTCTCTGCCGCCTGCGCCACATTGCCTGAAACCGACGCAGAACCTTCGCGTCTGAAGCAGCAATTTCAGTTGCATTAGAAAAGGTGTCCGTATCACGGACATGTGGCAGATTATCCGGCTGTACTTCGCTTTAAACCCTGAAAATGTGCCCGGGGGTTTTGTCGATTCCTGTTGCTTTTCATGATCCACCTGCGATTATAGAGAGCTTGGTCGCATGAATTACGGGCATTCATAAAATGAAAAACGCTTTACGCTGGTCTCTGGCCGCGACAATTCTCTTTTCTCTCTCCGGTTGCGGACTTAAAGGGCCGTTGTATTTCCCACCACCGGAAAAATCAGCCACGCAAAAAACCAGCAATGTTCCGGGCACGGCGAACGATGGTTCATCGCAGGAAAAAGGGGTATCACCCGAAAACCTCACGACGAATTCCAGAGATTAACCGGCAGATTGTCGGGGTTTCGCGCAATACTGCCGGAACCTCTCCTTAACGGATCATCGCGACTGGATTTGACCAGCGGTAAACGGAGTCAGTTATGCAGTTCTCCAAAATGCACGGCCTGGGTAACGACTTTATGGTCGTTGATGCCGTCACTCAAAATGTCTATTTTTCTCCTGAGTTGATCCGTCGTTTGTCAGACCGCCACCGTGGCGTAGGTTTTGACCAGTTACTGGTGGTGGAACCTCCTTACGATCCCGAATTAGATTTCCATTACCGCATCTTTAACGCAGATGGCAGCGAAGTCGCGCAGTGTGGCAATGGTGCGCGCTGTTTTGCCCGCTTTGTGCGCATCAAAGGTCTGACAAACAAACGCGATATCCGCGTCAGTACGCAGACCGGCCGTATGGTACTGACCGTCACGGAAGATGAAGAAGTGCAGGTCAACATGGGCGAGCCGGTTTTCGAGCCGCAGCAGGTCCCATTCCGTGCAGCGAAAGCGGAAAAAACCTATATTCTGCGTGCAGAAGAGCGCACAGTATTTTGCGGCGTGGTGTCGATGGGAAACCCGCACTGCGTGTTACAGGTTGATGACGTGCTGACAGCTGAAGTCGAGGTTCTCGGACCGATGCTGGAAAGCCATGAGCGTTTCCCCGAGCGCGTAAATGTCGGTTTCATGCAGATCCTCAGTCCGGAAAGCGTAAAATTGCGCGTGTACGAGCGGGGAGCCGGTGAAACACAGGCGTGCGGAAGCGGTGCCTGTGCCGCTGTGGCGGTCGGTATTCAGCAAGGTTTACTCGCAGAAGAAGTTCAGGTGGAACTGCCGGGAGGCAGCCTCGATATTCGCTGGAAAGGGCCGGGTCACCCGTTATATATGACCGGACCCGCCACTCATGTTTACGACGGATTTATTCATCTATGAACAATCTTGATGACCAGATTGAACCGGTGATAGCGCTCGACGACGACAGCGTGATGCAATATCTGCTGCAAAACCCGGATTTCTTTATTCGTAATGCGCGCAGCGTCGAGCAGATGCATGTACCGCATCCGGTGAAAGGCAGTATTTCGCTGGTTGAATGGCAACTCGGGCGTCAGCGTCATCAGATTGCGCAGCTTGAAGAAGAAATTACGTTGCTGATGGAACAGGCTTCGGTCAATGAATCATTGTTCGGGCGGATGATCGAACTCCAGGCCACGCTGGCGGCGGCCAGCAGTCTGCAGGATATGCTTAACCGTCTGCAGCGTTGGGCGCGCAGTCTGGGACTGGCAGGTGCCAATGTACGCTTGTTCAGCGAAGGCTGGCGCATCGGCGCGCCGTCTGATTTCACCCATCTTGCGGTAAGCCGCAGCGCGTTTGAATCCATGCGCATTCAGCGTCTGGGTGAAGCCCCGCATTATCTCGGCAGCCTGAACGGCCCGGAACTGTTGCTGTTATTGCCGCAGGCGAAAGCCGTGGGTTCTGTCGCGCTCTCGCTGATGGGTGAGCAGGGGGAACTGGGCGTGCTGATTTTCAGCAGTCGTGATCCTCAGCATTATCAGCCCGGCATGGGCACGGTCTTACTTGATCAGCTGGCTAAAATGTTACCTGGCCTGCTGGAACGCTGGATAGAACGGGTATGAATCACACCGAATCGCCTCTTTATCCTGCGGTCGAGGCGTTTCTGCGTTACCTGCACGTTGAACGTCAACTCAGCCCGCTTACGACCACCAATTACAGCCGCCAGTTAGAAGCTCTGATCGCCCTCTCCGGCGAGACAGGTATTTCTCACTGGCAGCAACTCGATGCGCCGAAAGTGCGGTTGTTACTGGCGCGCAGTAAACGTGCCGGTTTAGGACCGTCCAGTCTGGCACTGCGTATGTCTTCGCTGCGCAGCTTTCTTGACTGGCTGGTGCGTCAGGGCGTATTAAGCGCCAATCCTGCCAAAGGCATTTCCACGCCGCGTTCTCCCAAGCATCTGCCCAAAAATCTTGATGTCGATGAAGTGAATAAATTGCTGGAAATCGATCTCAATGATCCGCTTTCTGTGCGTGACCGCGCGATGCTCGAAGTGATGTATGGTGGCGGGCTGCGTCTTTCGGAACTGGTGGGCATCGATTGCAAGCATATCGATATGGCCTCCGGTGAAGTGCGGGTGTTGGGTAAAGGGAGCAAAGAGCGCAAAGTGCCGATCGGGCGGACTGCCGTCACCTGGCTTGAACACTGGTTGAAACGCCGCGCAGAATTTAATCCGCAGGATGATGCGATGTTTTTATCGAGCAAAGGCTGCCGTATTTCTGCGCGTAATGTTCAGAAGCGTTTTGCTGAATGGGGCGTTAAACAGGGTGTTAACAGCCATATTCATCCGCATAAACTGCGTCATTCGTTTGCCACGCATGTGCTGGAATCCAGCGGCGATTTACGCGCGGTACAGGAACTGTTGGGGCACGCGAATCTGTCTACCACCCAAATCTATACCCACCTCGACTTTCAACATCTGGCGACGGTTTACGACGCCGCGCATCCCCGGGCAAAACGAGGAAAATCCTGATGAAGTTTTATCGTCCGCTGAAACGCATTGAAGCGATCACCTTCGATTTAGATGACACGCTGTATGATAATTACGACGTTATCCGCCGCACTGATGCCGAAACACTGAAATTCATGCAGGGTTACCACCCGGCACTGGCCGATATAGCACCGGATGCTGTCCGTCTGATGCGCGCAGAGTTACTGGCGCAGGACGCAGAAATTTATCATGATGTCACCGAATGGCGTCGTCAGGCTGTATTACTGGCGATGACCCGTGCAGGTCTGAGTCACAGTGAAGCTGAACAGGGCACCAAAGCCACCATGGAAACGTTCGCGAAGTGGCGCAGCCGGATTTATGTTCCGCAGGAAAACCACGATGCACTGGCGGCGCTGGCTGAACGCTGGCCGCTGGTGGCTATCACCAACGGCAACGCTGACCCGACGGCATTTGGTTTGTCACAATATTTCCAGTTTACGCTGCGGGCGGGTGATCATGGCCGCGCAAAACCGTACGCCGACATGTATAAAAAAACGTCGATGAAGCTGGATATTCCGCTGGAAAACATCCTTCACGTCGGCGATGATCTGACGACAGACGTCGCAGGGTCGGTGCGTTGCGGTATGCAATCATGCTGGATTAATTTGCGCGAAGGCGACCTGATGCACATTAAAGATGCCCGTCTGTTACCGCATATTGAGATTTCGCAGTTGGCATCGCTGACAGCATTGCTATAATCCCTCCTTAAATTACTCTGTATAAATTCACAGTAGAAATGCATTCGCAGCGATAATATTCGTGTGAGTGCTTTTCTCATCCTGACAAACGGTGCCTATGGACGTTTCTGACCTGCTCGACAGCCTGAATGAAAAACAACGTGAAGCCGTGGCCGCGCCGCGCTGCAATCTGTTGGTACTGGCCGGGGCAGGCAGTGGCAAAACCCGCGTGCTGGTGCACCGCATTGCATGGTTGCTGGCGGTAGAAAAGTGCTCACCGTATTCTATTATGGCGGTCACTTTCACCAACAAAGCGGCGGCAGAAATGCGCCACCGTATCGACCAGCTGATTGGCACCAGTCAGGGGGGCATGTGGATCGGTACCTTCCATGGTCTTGCACACCGTTTACTGCGTGCACACCATTTGGATGCCAACCTGCCGCAGGATTTCCAGATCCTCGACAGTGACGACCAGATACGTCTGATCAAGCGCCTGATCAAAGCGCTGAACATCGACGAGAAACAATGGCCGCCGCGTCAGGCGATGTGGTACATCAACGGCAAAAAAGACGAAGGTCTGCGTCCGCAGCATGTCGAAACTTACAACAACCCGGTTGAAGCGACCTGGCTGCGTATTTATCAGGCCTATCAGGAAGCCTGTGACCGTGCCGGGTTGGTCGATTTCGCCGAGCTGTTGCTGCGCGCCCACGAGCTCTGGCTGAACAAGCCGCATATCCTGCAGCATTACCGCGAACGTTTTACCAACCTGATGGTGGACGAATTTCAGGACACCAACAGCATTCAGTACGCCTGGATCCGCCTGCTGGCCGGCGATAACAATAATGTGATGATCGTGGGTGATGATGATCAGTCGATCTACGGCTGGCGTGGTGCGCAGGTTGAAAACATCCAGCGTTTCCTGAAAGATTTCCCGAATGCGCAAACCATCCGTCTGGAACAGAACTATCGTTCGAGCAGTACCATTCTTAAAGCCGCCAACTCGCTGATTGAAAACAATAATGGTCGTATGGGGAAAAACCTGTGGACTGAAGACGGCGAAGGCGAACCGATTTCGCTGTATTGCGCATTCAACGAACTGGATGAAGCGCGCTTTGTGGTTAACCGCATCAAAACCTGGCAGGACAACGGCGGTGCACTGAAAGATTGCGCCATTCTTTATCGCAGTAATGCCCAGTCACGTGTACTCGAAGAAGCGTTATTGCAAATGGCGATGCCTTACCGCATCTACGGCGGCCAGCGGTTCTTTGACCGTCAGGAAATCAAAGATGCGCTGGCGTATCTGCGCCTGATGTCGAACCGTAATGACGATGCCGCTTTTGAACGCGTGGTGAATACGCCAACGCGCGGCATCGGCGACCGTACGCTGGATGTGGTGCGCCAGACGGCGCGTGATCGTCAGTTGACTATGTGGCAGGCCACACGTGCGCTGTTGCAGGAAAAAGTGCTGGCAGGCCGTGCGGCGTCTTCACTGCAACGCTTTACTGAGCTGGTTGACGCTCTGGCACATGAAACGTCAGATATGCCGCTGCATGTGCAGACTGACCGGGTGATCAAAGATTCCGGCCTGTTCATCATGTATGAGCAGGAAAAAGGCGAGAAAGGTCAGGCGCGCATCGAAAACTTAGAGGAACTGGTGACAGCGACGCGCCAGTTCAGCTATCAGGATGAAGATGAAGATCTGATGCCGTTGCAGGCGTTTCTGTCCCATGCAGCCCTCGAAGCGGGTGAAGGGCAGGCGGACGCCAATCAGGACGCCACGCAGCTGATGACGCTGCACTCGGCGAAAGGACTGGAGTTCCCGCAGGTGTTTATCGTCGGGATGGAAGAAGGCATGTTCCCGAGCCAGATGTCGCTGGAAGAAGGCGGGCGTCTGGAAGAAGAACGCCGTCTGGCCTACGTCGGCGTCACCCGCGCCATGCAAAAACTGACCCTGACCTACGCGGAAACCCGCCGTTTATACGGTAAGGAAGTGTCTCACCGTCCGTCACGTTTTGTCGGCGAATTGCCGGAAGACTGTGTCGAAGAAGTCAGGATGCGCGCCAACGTATCACGCCCGATGAGCAACCGCAGCGTCGGCACGCCTACCAGCGTCAGCGATACCGGCTTTAAACTCGGCCAGCGCGTTATGCACCCTAAATTCGGCGAAGGTACCATCGTCAATATGGAGGGCAGTGGCGAACACAGTCGGTTACAAGTGGCGTTTCCGGGTGAAGGGATTAAGTGGCTGGTCGCCGCCTACGCCCGCCTCGAAGCCGCAAGCTAGCTTACTTGCGATCTTGAGTCCGGGCAGTGCTCGACATCCTCATGGACTACGTGTCCATTCCGGTGTCTCCGCTGGCCGGACTCAACCTCGCTGCGCCGCTGACGCTTGCCCGACAGAGTATCAGAGGCTAAAAGTTTCACCCACTTCGGCTTTCGCATACCATTCCAGCGTTTCTTTTACGCCTTCGTCGCCCTCCGGCGGGGTGCCCGGTAGATAATCCTGTTCCTGTACCGGCTGATACGCGCCGTGTTTCACTTCAAAAATCACGCCACCTTCGTCGAGGGATAGCACGCTGTGCCAGGTATTGGCCGGGATTTCCAGCAGAAGGGTTTCGGCACCGAGCCACAGGCGGTCAGTGACTTTGCCGCTGTTATCGTAAATCAGTACCAGAAAGCGGCCACGCAGCGCCGTCAGCATTTCCCAGGTGTGCGGATGGCGGTGAATGCGCACATAAGTACCGGGCTCCATCGCGATGGCCAGACGCTGCACGTCATCTTCAGGCGCAGGATGAATATTCAGATTCTGACGCTGACGCGGCGAGCGGGTGGCTTTGGTGATCAGATCACACAGCGTGTCCTGGTTTATTTGTTTAATCATTTCAGTCTCTGCCTGAGAAGCTAGGGAAACGGGGAAATCCGGTGCCTGAGTGTAGCAAAAAAAACCGCCGGCATAAGTCAGCAAAGGTTATCCACACCGCCTGAAATTTATGCATAAATGTTGCCAGAATAGATTTGTTCGCGGTTGACAGTCTTTTTACTCCCGGCGTAACATGCGCGCACTATTATCAATGAGGAACTTCGCCTTGGACACACCCAGTAGATACTGGCTCAATAACCTGTTTGTCAGGTACCACTTCTAAGGCCCTCCTCTTTGCTGATGGCCTTAGTGGTTGTCAGCGACCCCCGTTCTGTCGCTGTGAGTCAGATCTGAATTTGGTCTGAATTACGCCGGTGACACTTTTCATCCCGTGATTTTCTGTGCTTCAACGCGTTGTCCACTTTCTGTCATTTTTGGGAGAACGGGCACATGCTGAGTGCTTTTAAATTAGAAAACAGCCGCTTATCCCGTTTAGAGCTGGACGAGTCAGACGATCTCAAAACCTCATTGTGGGTGGATTTGGTCGAACCCGATGATCTGGAACGTGAGCGCGTTCAAAGTGAATTAGGACAAAGCCTGGCGACGCGTCCTGAACTGGACGACATCGAAGCTTCTGCACGTTTCTTTGAAGACGAAGACGGCCTGCACATTCACTCCTTCTTTTATTATGAAGATGCCGAAGATCATGCCGGTAACAGTACCGTCGCATTTACCGTGCGCGAAGGGCGTCTGTATACCCTGCGTGAACGCGAATTACCGGCATTTCGTCTCTACCGTATGCGTGCCCGCAATCAGACGCTGGTTGATGGTAACGCCTATGAACTGTTGCTGGATTTGTTCGAAACTAAAATCGAACAGCTGGCAGATGAAATCGAAAATATCTACAGCGATCTGGAAAAACTCAGCCGTGTGATCATGGAAGGGCATCAGGGCGATGAATATGACGCTGCGCTTTCCACACTGGCCGAGCTGGAAGATATCGGCTGGAAAGTGCGTTTGTGTCTGATGGATACTCAGCGCGCGCTGAATTTTCTGGTACGTAAAGCCCGCTTACCGGCAGGGCAACTGGAGCAGGCGCGTGAAGTGTTACGCGATATCGAATCCCTGCTGCCACACAACGAGTCCCTGTTCCAGAAGGTGAACTTCCTGATGCAGGCGGCGATGGGCTTTATCAACATCGAACAGAACCGTATCATCAAGATCTTCTCGGTGGTTTCAGTGGTCTTCCTGCCGCCAACGCTGGTGGCTTCAAGTTACGGGATGAACTTCGAATTCATGCCGGAACTGAAATGGTCATTCGGTTATCCGGGGGCGATTGCGCTGATGATCCTCGCCGGACTGGCGCCTTATCTGTATTTCAAACGTAAAAACTGGTTGTAACCGACCATGTTGATGGAAAGGGTGGCTCCGGCGGGCCAGTGGGTCATCCTCGTGGCTTCCTCGCTGATGCTGGGCATTATTTTTCAAACCTTCCACGTTCCTGCCGCCCTCCTGCTCGGGCCGATGATTGTCGGCGTCGTCATGGGGCTGACGGGGGCCAGCGTGCGTATTCATCCGCTGTTTTTCAAAATATCGCAGGGCGTTTTGGGCTGCATGATTGCGCAAAGCCTGTCGCCTTCGATTCTGCCACCGTTACTCAACGACTGGCCGCTGGTGCTGATGGTACTGGTGGCCACGTTGCTCGCCAGCGGTCTTTCGGGCTGGCTGTTGGTGCGTTTTAGTCAGTTGCCTGGCCCGACCGGCGCTTGGGGCTCATCACCTGGCGGCGCCAGTGCCATGGTCGCCATGGCCGGTGATTTCGGTGCAGATGTGCGTCTGGTCGCGTTCATGCAATATCTGCGCGTGCTGTTTGTCGCCACCGCCGCCGCATTTGTTGCCCGCATGGCAATGGGCGACAGTGCATCGCTGGCGGCGGCGGTAGTCTGGTTTCCGCCGCTGACCTGGCGTTTCTTTGTGACAGTATTTCTGGCACTGGCCGGTGTCTGGCTGGGACCACGGTTGCGTATTCCTTCCGGCGCCCTGTTACTTCCGGCCATTGCCGGCGCGGTTTTGCATTCCACCGGAACCGTCTCGTTAGAAGTGCCTGAATGGTTGCTGGCGATAGCTTATACGCTGATTGGCTGGAGTGTCGGGCTGCGGTTCACGCGACCTATTTTCAAACTGGCACTGCGTACTCTGCCGCAAATGATTGCCTCGGTTATCGGCCTGATGCTGATTTGCGGCGGCATGGCATGGGCGCTGACCAAACTGCTGGGGGTGGATATGCTGACGGCCTACCTGGCGACCAGCCCGGGCGGGCTGGACACGGTGGCGATTATTGCGGCAGGCAGCCATGCAGATTTAGGGTTTGTGATGGCAATGCAGACATTGCGTCTGATCACCATTCTGATAACCGGTCCCGCGATGGCGCGCTTTATCTCACGCAGCGCGGTGTCCGCTTCTTCCTCGTCGTAAACGGCCCTGCGTATAGAGCGCGTCGCTGATAAAGCACAGCAGGCCTGCCCAGATAAAGCCGAAGGTGATAAGTTGCGAAGTGTTGACGGTTTCACCGTAAAACACCACGGCCAGCAGGAACATCAGCGTGGGCCCGAGATACTGGAAAAACCCCAGCGTAGACAGTTTCAGACGGGCCGCCGCGGCGGTAAAGAACAGCAACGGAATGGTGGTAATAATCCCGGCCGCCATCAGCAGCAGATCCAGAGACCACGGATTCGCCGCCAGATTGCTGGTCGGGCTGTGGGCGATAAAGAACAGATAAATCCCGGCCACCGGCAGCAGCCAGAGAGTTTCAATCAGCATCCCGGTTTGTGAATCCACGCCGATTTTTTTACGCAGCAGGCCGTAGAACGCGAACGTCAGGGACAGCCCGATTGCGATGACCGGCACGGAGCCAAATATCCACACCTGGACCATCACCCCGGCAAATGCCAGCGCCACGGCAAACCATTGCAAATTCCGGAATCTTTCGCGCAAAAACAGCATGCCGAGCACCACATTCACCAGCGGATTGATAAAGTAGCCAAGGCTCGCTTCCAGAATGTGATTATGATTAATCGCCCAGATGAAAATCAGCCAGTTCCCACCGACAAGCAGGGCAGTGATCAGTAACATACCGACTTTCTTAGGTTGCGCGAATACCTGGCGGACGTCTCCCCAGCTGCGGCTGACAGACAGCAGTACTAACATGAAGAAGAATGACCAGATCACACGGTGAGTGAGAATTTCATCCGCCGGAACCTGTTTGATGAGTTTGAAATACGCCGGTGCGATCCCCCAGATCAGATAGGCGATAAAGGCAAAAATAACACCTTGCCGGGTACGATGTGCGTCCATGTGGATACCTGAAAAAAGTAGAGAAAGGAGCGGAGTTTACCTGATCTCAGCCCACCATATATGTCGCCGTGGTGGTCGCGATATGAATTCCCGTGTCGCTGTGCAAATCGACGCGTGCCACGGAGACTTTGTTTCCGGCGCGGATAAGGCTGGCCGAGGCAATAAAATAGTCGCCACGGCCCGGACGCAGGTAATCAACGCGTAAATCGATAGTGCCCATTTTGGATAAACGCTGGCGCATTTCGGCTTCCAGCAACGGGTGATCAGGTTTATCACGGCGGATCAGCGAACTGGTTACGCAGACCAGGCCAGCTGCGACATCCAGCACGGCAGCAATCACGCCGCCATGTAAGATTTTTTGCGCTGCGTTACCCACCAGCTTGGGCTGATTGGTGAATTTGAGTTCAGCATAATCACAGTCGAGACGTTTCAGCTCGAGACCCAGTTCGCGGTTAAACGGCATATCGTAAACGAAAATATTGCCGATCAGTTGCAGGGCAGCCTCGTGACTGAGGGATGAAGCAGACATGAATGAATTCCTGACGAAAACGTGTGGACAGCATGTTCGCTGAAAAAGTTAACGAAGTGTTGATTTTAGGTGCGGGTAAGAAGGATTTCTATACTGCGAAGGATAAATGTATTCAATACTCATGTAGAAATGTATTTGTGTGTAAAATGCCCTGCTTTGAGATTTGCGGATTTAGTCAGCGCAGGATTGGCGGGGCAGAAGGCATATTTTCAAACATAATGAGTCGATAACTTTAGGGTGAGGGTAAGGAATAATGCGTAAAAATTGGGCTGTCGGAGCCGCCATGCTGGCGATGCCAATGCTGGGACACGCCGCAGAGGCCACAGTGCAGGAAGTGCATGATAAACCTGCTGTACGCGGAAGTATTATTGCGAATATGTTGCAGGAGCACGACAACCCGTTCACGTTATATCCTTACGAGCCGAACTACCTGATTTATACTGATACCAGCAATATTAACAAAAAAGCCATTCAGTCTTACGACTGGGCAGATAAAGCACGTCATGATGAAGTGGCGTTCCAGCTCAGCCTGGCGTTCCCGTTATGGCGAGGAATTGCGGGGGATAACTCAGTTCTCGGCGCGTCTTACACGCAAAAATCGTTCTGGCAGCTTTCCAACAGCGGGCAATCTTCACCTTTCCGTGAGACTAACTACGAGCCACAGTTTTTCCTGGCCTGGGCGACGGATTACGATTTTCTCGGCTGGACACTGCGCGAAGCGGAATATGGTGTCAGCCATCAGTCTAACGGCCGCTCAGATCCGACCTCCCGCAGCTGGAACCGCGTGTATGCCCGTTTTATGGCGCAGAATGGCAACTGGCAGGTTGATCTCAAACCCTGGTATCGCATTCCGGAAAGCGACAAAAATGATGACAATCCCGACATCACCAAATACATGGGGTATTACCGTCTGAAAGTCGGTTATGCCTGGGGTGACAGCGTATTCAGCGTGGAAAGCCGTTACAACTGGAATACCGGCTACGGCGGTGCGACTACCGGCTGGAGCTATCCTATTACTAAACAGGTTCGTTTCTATACTCAGGTATTCAGTGGTTACGGCGAGTCATTGATTGACTATAACCATAAGCAGACCCGTATCGGTGTGGGTATTATGCTTAACGACATCATGTAATTCCGCCATACTTCCGGTTGCAGTTGCGTTGGCTGCATCCCGAATTATTTAGGGTATATTATGTCGGTGCAGTACAGCCCCGGCGGCTTTAGGGTTTAGCCGGGTGGTTTGAACAGTTGGGGAATTGAGTGTCTACGGCGGCAGTGATAAACAAAGAAGAGCTGGCTCATCAGGTATTACGCGATACCTTCGGCTATCAGCAATTCAGACCAGGCCAGCAAACCATCATCAATACCGCCATTTCTGGCCGGGATTGCCTGGTCGTGATGCCAACAGGCGGCGGTAAATCGCTGTGCTATCAAATTCCCGCTCTGGTGATGGACGGTCTGACGCTGGTCGTTTCGCCGCTCATCTCGCTGATGAAAGATCAGGTCGACCAACTGATGGCTGCAGGCGTTGAAGCCGGCTGCCTGAACTCAACGCAAACCCGTGAGCAACAACTTGACGTCATGGCCGGTTGCCGCGCGGGGCGTATCAAAATGCTGTATATCGCGCCGGAACGCCTGATGATGGGCGATTTCCTCGAACAGCTGCAACAGTGGAACCCGGCGATGCTTGCCGTGGATGAGGCGCACTGTATTTCCCAATGGGGCCATGATTTCCGCCCGGAATACCGCGCACTCGGACAGCTGAAACTGCGTTATCCGCAATTGCCGGTGATTGCCCTGACGGCAACCGCCGACGAAGCGACCCGTAATGATATCGTCCGCCTGCTGGAGCTGAACGATCCGCTGATTCAGGTTAGCAGTTTCGATCGCCCGAATATCCGTTACACACTGGTAGAAAAATTTAAACCGCTCGATCAGCTGATCCGTTTCGTGCAGGACCAGCGCGGAAAAAGCGGCATTATTTACTGTAACAGCCGGGCCAAAGTCGAAGACACCGCCGCCCGTCTGCAAAGCCGCGGGCTGAGCGTGGGGGCGTATCACGCAGGGCTGGATAACGACACCCGTGCCCGTGTGCAGGAAGGTTTCCAGCGTGACGACCTGCAAATTGTGGTTGCCACCGTGGCCTTCGGGATGGGCATCAACAAACCTAACGTGCGTTTTGTCGTGCACTTCGATATTCCGCGCACCATCGAGTCTTATTATCAGGAAACGGGGCGTGCAGGACGTGACGGCCTGCCTGCCGAAGCGGTGCTGCTTTACGATCCGGCCGATATGGCGTGGTTGCGGCGCTGTCTGGAAGAGAAACCGGCGGGTGCGCAACAGGACGTTGAACGTCATAAGCTGAATGCCATGAACGCCTTTGCCGAAGCTCAAACCTGCCGCCGTCTGGTACTGCTTAACTATTTTGGCGAAGGTAAACAGAATGCCTGCGGTAACTGCGATGTGTGTCTTGACCCGCCAAAACGCTACGACGGTTTGCTGGATGCGCAAAAGGCGCTGTCAGTCGTTGCGCGCGTCGGGCAACGTTTTGGCTTAGGTTATGTCGTCGAAGTGCTGCGCGGTTCGAACAACCAGCGTATCCGTGAATACGGCCACGAAAAACTGAGCGTGTACGGCATCGGCAAAGAACACAGCACCGAGCACTGGACCAGCGTGGTGCGCCAGCTCATTCATCTTGGACTGATTACGCAAAATATCGCCATGCACTCGGCCTTACAACTGACGGAATCGGCGCGTCCGGTTTTGCGTGGTGAAATCCCGTTGCAACTGGCGGTGCCGCGTATTCAAACGCTCAAAATTAAAAGCAATGCCAGCCAGAAAACCTATGGCGGAAATTACGATCGCAAGCTGTTTGCCAAATTACGCAAACTGCGTAAGTCACTGGCAGATGACAACAATGTACCGCCGTACGTGGTATTTAACGACACCACGTTGCTGGAAATGGCTGAACATCTGCCGGTCAGCGCCAGCGATTTGCTGGACATCACCGGTGTCGGTCAGCGTAAGCTGGAGAAATTCGGCCGGCCCTTTATGGCGATGATCCGTGATCACATCGATAACGGCGACGAATAAGAATTCTGTTTCCTACACATAACACAGAGAGTTAATCATGCTGATGCTATTTCTGACGGTTGCGATGGTTCATCTGATCGCGCTGATGAGTCCGGGGCCGGACTTCTTCTTTGTCTCACAAACGGCTGCCAGCCGGTCGCGTAAAGAAGCCATGATGGGTGTGATTGGTATTACACTGGGGGTACTGGTGTGGGCAGCCGTTGCGCTGATGGGGTTGCATCTGATTCTGCAAAAAATGGCCTGGCTGCATCAGATTATTACCGTCGGCGGCGGATTGTATCTGTGCTGGATGGGCTGGCAGTTGCTGAAATCAGCACGGGCTAAAAAGCAGAATGGCGATGAAACACCGGTGGCATTGCCTGCCCGTGGTCGTACTTTTATGCGCGGGTTACTGACCAATCTTTCGAACCCTAAAGCCGTGATTTACTTCGGCAGCGTATTCTCCATGTTCGTTGGCGACAGTGTCAGCGGTGGCGAGCGTCTGGGCATATTTCTGCTGATCGTAGTGGAAACCCTGGCCTGGTTTTCGCTCGTGGCGCTGGTTTTTGCCCTGCCGAAAATGCGTCGCGGATACCAGCGTTTAGCGAAATGGATTGATGGCGTGGCGGGCGTGGTATTTGCAGGTTTTGGTGTTGCGCTTATCATGAATCGTTAATTAGCGCATTTTGCACATAAAAAGGGTCCGGTTGATGCCGGACCCTTTTTGCATTCTGCGGTGTTAAACCTTTCTGGCACTCGCCAGCAACACACCCACCAGCATAAACAGTGAGCCGAAAATACGGTTCAGCAACTGCATTTGTTTCGGGGCTTTCACCCAACCGGCGATGCGGGTGGCCAGCGTGGCGTAACCGATCATCACAATGATGTCGACAACGACCGTGGTCACGCCCAGTACCACGTATTGTGCAGCCTGAGGTTGGTGCGCAATGATAAACTGCGGGAACAACGCGGCCAGAAACACAATGCTTTTAGGATTGGTCAGGTTCACCAGAATAGCGCGTTTGAATAAACGACGGCGCGGCATACTGCTGGCGAGCGCGTTCAGATCAATCGCCCCGGCAGAGCGCCACTGGCAAATACCCAGCCAGATTAAGTACGCTGCACCCAGCCATTTGAGAATTTCAAAGGCCATCAGCGATGAGGAAATCAGAGCACCCAGCCCGATACCGACCAGCACGATGTGGATGGATAAACCGAGTTGTAACCCGGCGATTGACGCCACCGCCCCGCGATAGCCGTGGCTGATGCCTGTACTCATCGTGTTAATGGCACCGGAACCGGGGGATAAACTTAAAATAGAAGTGGTGAGCAGGTAGGTTAACCACCAGTCCAGTGTCATTGCGAGACTCCCTGAATACGTTTTAGGTTGTTTTATGGCACAATACGCCATTGTTTATAATTGCGCTATAACTCACAAATAACACTTTCCTCCTTCCTGCCTGACGACTTTGGATCAATGAATGCCTGTGAATTTTGCCAAGTGGTTAACCCGAGAGAAGGAGTTTTCCGCCTTTGCGACCGGACCTTTGCTGGATTTCTGGCGTACACGCGAAGAAGCCGAGTTTTGCGGCATTGACGACGTTCCGATCCGCTACGTCCGGTTCTGTTCCCCGGAGCATGATAAAGTCATCGTGGTGTCACCCGGGCGTATAGAAAGCTACGTAAAATATCCTGAAGTGGCCTACGATTTATTCCATTGTGGTTATGATGTCATGATTGTTGATCATCGTGGCCAGGGGCGTTCCGGGCGTATGCTCGATGATCCACACTGCGGGCACGTTAATCACTTTGACGATTATGTCGGGGATTTCGAAAGCTTTTATCAACTGGAGATTGCCCCACGTCAGTACGCGAAAAAGTTCGCGCTGGCACACTCCATGGGAGGGGCAATTCTGGCGCTGTTTCTGGCGAAAAATCCGGGCAGGTTTGATGCAGCGGCACTACTCGCGCCGATGACGGGCATTTATTTGCCGATGCCGGGCTGGATTTCACGCCGGATCCTCAACTGGGCGGAGAATCGCCCGCTGCGCCGTGACGGTTATGCGCTCGGTACCGGCCACTGGCGACCGTTACCCTTTGTGGTCAACCGTCTGACCCACAGCCGCGAACGTTATCGCCGTAATCTGCGTTTTTATGCCGATTACCCTGAGTTGCAGGTCGGCGGGCCAACTTATCACTGGGTGCGTGAAGGGATTGAGGCGGGGATGCATATCCTGAAAGAAGCCGAAAAAATCACCACTCCTGTTTTGTTATTGCAGGCGAGCGAAGACCGTGTCGTGGATAACCGGTCCCATCTTGCTTTTTGTCAGGCCATGGCTGTTGCGGGGCACCCCTGTGAAGGGGAAAAACCGCTGGTCATCGAAGGCGCGCGCCATGAGATCCTGTTTGAACGGGACGACCTGAGGGCACAGGCGCTGGACGCTATCATGCGCTTTTTTGCGCGACAGCATTAATCCGCGGTTCGCCGCGCACAACTCCATCAGAGGTTAGAACCTAACGCTATGTACCATGTTGTTGCTTCCGATTTAGATGGCACACTGCTATCACCTGATCATACCCTGACCCCGTTCGCCAAAGAGACGCTGAAACTGCTGACCCGGCGCGGCGTGCATTTCGTGTTCGCCACCGGGCGTCACCATATCGATGTGGCGCAGATGCGCGACAATCTGGAAATCAGTGCGTACATGATCACCTCCAACGGTGCGCGTGTGCATAACACCGATGGCGAACTGATTTTCTCGCACAATCTGGATGAAGACATCGCCAGAGATTTGTTCGGTATCATGCACAATAATCCGGATATTCTGACCAACGTTTACCGCAATGACGACTGGTACATGAACCGTGACCGTGCCGATCAGGATGATTTCTTCCGTGAATCCGTTTTTAAATACAAACTGTATGAACCGGGTTTGCTGGAAACCGATGGCATCTGCAAAGTGTATTTCACCTGTGAAGATCACGAAAAACTGCTGCCGCTGGAAGAAGCTATCAATGCGCGATGGGGCGACCGTGTGAACGTCAGTTTCTCACTGCCGGTGTGTCTGGAAGTGATGGCAGGCGGCGTATCAAAAGGCCATGCGCTGGAATATGTCTCCAAACTGATGGGCTATTCCCTGAAAGATTGCATCGCTTTTGGTGACGGACTGAATGACCTGGAAATGCTGACCATGGCCGGTAAAGGGTGTCTGATGAGCGGATCATTGCCGCGCCTGAAGGCGGCGATGCCGGATGCTGAGATCATCGGTTCCAATGCTGATGACGCCGTGCCGCATTACCTGCGTAAGATGTATTTGTCCGAAGAGCGTTAATCTGCGGTAAACCAAAGCAGGGTTTCCACTCTGCTTTGGGATCTGCATCTGCTGCTTTATTACCGATGTCGCTGAAGCCTAACGTGCCGGTGTCGAGGCTGTTTTTATCCGCCGTTGCCGTGAATTTCTGCCACACTCACGCTGGCAGGCCGAGATGCCCCCACAAAGCATTGAGCGGCATTGTTGCCAGCGCAATGCACTCATCGGCTGCCCCATAATAAATTTTCAGCATCTCCTGTTCCAGCAAGGCGCCGCAGGTGAACACCACGTTGCCAAAAAATCCCTCTTTTTCATAAATCGCTTCCGGCTGTAACAGCGGTACTGAAGACTTGGCGAGGATGTTGAACGGATTATTCAGGTCGAGCAGCATCGCGCCGAGGCAATAACGCTGGTCTATGCGCGCTTTGGCGAACATATCCTGAAAATGAAGTCATCGAAACAGCTCTCCTTTGCTAAAAATACGCCACTCAGGTTCGGGTTTAATGCCACCAGCATTTTATTGTTTGATGTAACGGGCAAGCGGATTCTCCCGGATGGCGCGTAAAAAAGGCACCTTTCGGTGCCTTTCGACGAAGATAAACCCAACGTCAGGTACTTTTTGCCAGCTGCGCCTTATGTTTGTTTTCACTGAGCATGGTCAGTAGCAGCAGAATAACGGCCAGTACGCAACCGGCAATCATCACGATAAAGCCACCGTCCCAGCCAAAGTAATCCACGGTATAACCCACAATGGCGCTGGCCGCGACCGAGCCGCCAAGATATCCAAACAGTCCGGTAAAGCCGGCGGCCGTGCCGGCTGCTTTCTTCGGTGCCAGTTCCAGCGCATGTAAACCAATCAGCATTACCGGCCCGTAAATCAGGAAGCCTATGGTGATCATACAGGCCATATCAATGCCCGGATTGCCGACCGGATTGAGCCAGTACACCACGGTCGCGAGGGTGACCAGCACCATAAAGAACACGCCGGTTGCGCCTCGATTACTTTTGAAGACTTTGTCCGACATCCAGCCGCACAACAGGGTGCCGGGAATGCCTGCGTATTCATAAAGGAAATACGTCCAGGAAGATTTATCTAGCGCGAAGTGCTTCACTTCCTTCAGATACGTCGGCGACCAGTCCAGAATGCCGTAACGCAGCAAATAGACAAAGACATTGGCCAGCGCGATGTACCACAGCAATTTATTCGGCAAAACGTATTGCATGAAAATCTGCTTCGCCGTCAGTTCCTGCTCAGCAGATTCTTTTACATAGTCCGGCGGGTAATCGTTTTTGTATTCTTCAATCGGCGGCAGACCGCAGGACTGCGGCGTATCGCGCATGGTCATGAAGGCAAATACCGCCAGCAAGATGGCGCCGAAAGCAGGCATATACAGCGCCGCATGCCAGTCGTTAAACCACGCCATACCCAGCAGAAACAGCAGCGGAGGAATGCCGCCGCCGACGTTATGTGCGCAGTTCCATACCGATACCACGCCACCGCGTTCTTTCTGTGACCACCAGTGCACCATAGTACGTCCGCACGGTGGCCAGCCCATTCCCTGGAACCATCCGCACAGAAACAGCAAGACAAACATGATGGCGATGCTTGACGTTGCCCACGGCACGAAGCCCATGAATAACATCACTGCGGCGGCCAGGATCAGGCCAGCAGGCAGAAAGACGCGCGGATTCGAACGATCCGACACCGAACCCATGATGAATTTTGAGATGCCGTAGGCGATGGAAATCCCGGACAACGCAAAACCAAGGTCACCCCGTGAGAAGCCCTGATCAATCAGATAAGGCATCGCCAGTGCGAAGTTTTTGCGCACCAGATAGTAGGCCGCATAACCGAAGAAAATCCCCATAAATATTTGCCAGCGGAGGCGGCGGTACAGCGGATCGACGTGAGTCTCATCAACAGGAGCTTTGTGGGGCGCGGGTTTGAAGATACTGAGCATACATGCCTCCGATGGCATAAATCAGGTCCGACTCATCATGAGCCATGGGGAAATGGCTGGGCCAATGTGTTCTATAACGAACATCATGTTAGTTATTCGCGCACAAACGGACTGTGATTTATGACGGAAATGTTACATTTTTATTGCAGTCGGGCGGGGTTGTGAGATTGGGTAACAGCACAAAGCAAAAAAGGCGGAGCCTGAGCCCCGCCTGATATTTCCATCACCCCTGAATTTATTGAATTTTCAGGGTACTGATAATGGCTTCTGCATCGGTTTGTGCCTGCTGCTGATTATCCGCAGGCAGGGTAATTTGCAGGGTCAGCAAATGGCTGTCGACCTTGCCCAAAACGATAGACGAATAGGCTTTCTGACCGGCAGAAGTGATCACGCTGTCGTATTGCTGCAACGTCTGGCCGTTCACCTGAATAGATTTATTAGTGACGACCTGCAGATTGGTATCACGCGCTTTTTGCTGATCCTGTAAACGACCCGCCAGAACGTCCAGTGATTCGGGGGTGTTATCTCCCAAAATGACGATCACTGCTTTCTGGCCGGTACTGTCTGCATACACGTGCATATTATTGGCCTGAGTGCCCAGCTTACCACTCTGATCGCTCATCCCCTGCGGCAGGGAGAAGGTGACTTTGCCATCCAGCAGGCTGACTGGTGTGGTCGCCGCCGTCGCTGCGGCCGCCGGTGCACCTTTATCTGTGGCCGGTGCATCGGTCGACTTACCGTCACACGCAGCCAGACCGGCGATCAGTACTGCCATTCCCATCATTTTCGCGATATTACGCATCGGGCTTCCTTAAGTGGCCTGTTCACCAGGCTTACATGTTGACTTAACAGCCTTTATGGCAACCTATTCAGGCCACAAATGCAAGTCAGATTATGGCGCGATTTGTGTCTTACCGGCGACCGGGTTTAATGCGCGCTGACGGCAGAATGCGGAGTGTTTCCCTTTGCTGACAAACGTTTAAGCAGCATGTTAAGCAGCATGCCGTATATCGGCAGGAAGAACACCAGACAGATCAGGACTTTGAACGTGTAATCCACCATCGCGATTTCTACCCAGTGCTGAGCCATAAAGGCATCGCTGCTTTTGTAGAAGGCGATGAAGAAGAAGGACAGCGTGTCGCTGATATTGCCGAGGAACATTGAGGCGACCGGCGCTATCCACCAGCGGCGGTGCTTGCGCAGGCGGTTAAACACGTGAACATCGAGAATTTGCCCCAGCACATACGCCATAAAACTGGCGGTGGCGATACGGGCAACCATGATATTCAGGCTGTTGAGTGCTCCCATGCCCTGCCATTGCGCTTCAAAGAATAACGCTGAGATGACATAGGAAATGGCCAGTGCGGGCACCATCACGGACAGAATAATCCGTCGTGCCAGCGGTGCACCAAAGATGCGGACAGTCAGATCGGTGGCCAGAAAAATAAACGGAAAAGTGAACGCGCCCCAGGTGGTATGAAAACCAAAGATGGAAACGGGCAGCTGAACCAGATAGTTACTTGAGGTGATGATGGCAATGTGGAATAGCGAAAGCCATATCAGCGCGGAGAACCGCTGCTGAGCAGTAAAGGAGTACATATATGTGACCTTTTTAGTTGATTGGGGTGAGGGAACCCAAATACCCTGCATTCTTGAAACCGCAGGGGCGTTAGCTGTTTGCGGCGCGCATAGTAACTGTTTGCGCACCGTTTGCGCAACAGGGCCGGCGGTTAATTTTAGCGCAATGAGCCCTGTATGTTGCGTGTGAAATCCAGCGGGTTAAACTATGAGGCTTTGCTGCGCCCAAAGAAGTGTAGAGAAACGAAATGACCGATCCCTTTATCAATCCCGACCATCAGCTTGATGCGCTGGGTTTGCGCTGTCCGGAACCTGTGATGATGGTTCGCAAAGTGGTACGCACCATGAAAGATGGCGAAACACTGCTGATTATCGCCGATGATCCGGCAACGACCCGCGATATTCCCGGTTTCTGCCGTTTTATGGAACACACGTTATTAGCATATGATACCGACAATCAGCCGTATCGTTATTTACTGTGCAAAGGGTTGAGGGAAAAACAGGGCTGATGGCTCAGCCCGTGTGGTTTATTTCGATTTATTGCGCAACAGCCGCAGCGCATTGGCGGTCACCAGCGCTGTTGCACCGGAGTCCGCCAGCACTGCCAGCCACAATCCGGTCAGACCCATCAGCGTGGTCACCAGGAAAATCGCTTTCAGCCCCAGCGCTATCGTAATGTTCTGGCGGATATTCGCCCGCGTGGCGCGTGAAAGTCTGATCATCTGCGCCAGTCCGCTCAGGCGGTTGTGCGTCAGCGCGGCATCCGCCGTTTCCAGCGCGACATCCGTCCCACTTCCCATCGCAATACCGATTGTCGCCGCTTTCATGGCAGGCGCATCGTTAATCCCGTCACCGACCATGGCGACCGGTTTCTGTGCGTTCAGCGCGGTGACCGCCGAAACTTTATCCGCAGGCAGCAGACCCGCACGAAAATCAATGCCCAGGCGGTCCGCGATGGTTTTTGCCGCGCGCGGATTATCGCCGGTCAGCATGACGGCGGACACGCCCAGTGCTTTGAGTTTCTGCAATGCGTCGGCCGCGTCATCACGCAGACGATCCTGCATGGCGATCAGCCCGATCGCATTCCCTTCCTGTAATACCACGACGACGGTTTTTCCTGTGGATTCCCAGTCAGCAATTTGCACAAAGGTTTCCGGCGTCAGGCCGTTTGGCGTGACACTTTTCGGGGCCAGCACCTGAATTTTACGGCCTGCGACCACACCCTCGACGCCGGCACCGGCCAGGGCCCGGCGATCCTGCGCCGTGAGCGGTAGCGGATTACTGGTTTTTGCACGGGCCAGAATCGCCTGCGCCAGCGGGTGATGCGAACCTTCTTCTACCGCAGATGCCAGACTTAATACCTCGCCTTCGCTGGCACCGTTCAGCGGTAAAATCTTCGTGATTTCAGGTTTGCCTTCAGTCAGCGTACCGGTTTTATCCAGCGCAACGGTTTGAATCAGCGCCAGTTGCTCAAGCGCTGCACCCCCTTTAATTAATGCGCCCTGACGCGTGGCCGCTGCCAGTCCGGACGTAATGGCGGCAGGTGTTGAAATCACCAGCGCACACGGACAGCCAATCAGCAGCAGTGTCAGCCCGCGGTAAATCCAGGTCTCCCAAGACAGCCCCATTGCCAGCGGGGGAACGATAATCACCAGCAACGACATCAGCATAATGACCGGTGTGTAATAGCGGCTGAAGGTATCAAGGAAACGCTCGATTGGCGCACGGCGTTCATCGGCTTCTTCAATCAGTTGCAGGATGCGGTCGATGGCGCTGCTGCCCGGTGCGGAAGCCACTTCGAGGTGTGCCAGCCGGTCAACACACAGGCTGCCCGCCGGTACTTTTTCACCGGGCAGATGATCTACAGGCACTGATTCACCGGTCAGCGCGCTTTCGTCGAAACTGGCGGCGCTTTGTAAAACGGCGTCGGCAGGCAGGCGTGCACCTGCCGCGATTTCAATGATATCGCCGGGACGCAAACGGCTGACTGGCACGGTTTCCGATTGACCATTCACAATACGGACGGCGGTATCCGGGATCAGCGCCATCAGCGCTTTTACCCCGCTGCGTGCACGGCCGGATGCAAAAGCCTCCAGGCGTTCACCCACCATAAATAGCAGCAGAACCATGGCCGCCTCGGCCGTAGCCCCGATAAACAGTGCACCGAGCGCGGCGATACTCATCAGCGTTTCGATGGCGAATGGCGAACCGGCCCGGGTCTGGCGAATCGCCTGTCGCAGTACCGGCCATAGCCCGACCAGCGTCGTGGCGATAAACGCGATTTTGCCAGCCTGCGGATTGATATGGTCGAGAATCCAGCTCAGCAACATTAGCGCCGACAGGGCGATCAGAGGCAGCGCTTCCTGGAAACGGGAAGGTTCAGCGGCAGGTTTACTGTGTGGCTTGTCGAGCGATTGCAGGGTAAAACCTGCGGCGGTGACGGCATTCTGTACGTTCCGGGTGATATCAAAACCGGCATCAATCACCAGCTTTTCGGTGGCGAACAAGACTTTGGCGCGGTTGATGCCATGAATGCCGGAAACCGCTTTTTCAATTTTCCGGGCACAGGCCGGGCAATCCATGCCTTCCACCTTCCAGCTGTATTGCCGACTGCCGGAAAGCGGTGCTCCGGGGTCATCTTCACCCGGCGAGCCTTCAGTGCCGCTGCCGTCTGATGTGTGTGAATGCTCACTTGTTTTTGGCGCACAGCAACTGTCTGTCGTGGCGCAGGCAGAAACCGCCAGCGTGGCTTTTTCGCTACAGCAACCTGCCGGATGGGTGCCCGGCTGTGCAATAGCGCCGATTTTGTTGATACGCAGTGCAGGCGCACGTTTGCCCTGACATCCGCAGCTACAGCCGTTGTTTTTTTGCAGTGGGATCATAAAGCCTCCGGTTCGGAACCGAGTGGAATGACTCCCAGTGTAAACCCTGGAGTCAGCTCTAAGGTCAACAAGTATTTTATCAGCGGAACCAGAACGGTTCCGCGGCGGGATATTTTACAGGTATAGCGACCGGACGATCAGGAAGTGCCCGCCAAAATAACAGGCGGCAACCAGCGCGTCAGCGGCGCGGAAGGTAAAGCGGTAACGGCTGACCAGCCAGAGAATATTTCCCAGTAGTAACAGCGCCGCGCCGCAGAATAACGAAAACGCCATGTCGGTGCCGCGTGCGAAATACTGTTCGCCCGCCAGCCAGACCATCAGCAGGGTCATGGCGATGTAAGTGGTCACTGGCCATCGCAGTTCAGCCAGCCGCGTCCAGATCACGGCAAGAAGTATTGCACCGAGGATCAGCAACGTCAGCGGTAGCGGCCAGAAGAAAGTGATGGTCATCTGGCTGGCAAAACTCAGCGTATACAGCAGATGCGACAGGAAGAACGCACCGATGGCATACATAAAGCGTTCTTCAGGCAACAGTAACAGGCCGTCAGCCACCAGCGTCGCCGCCAGACCCAGCAGGATCAGATAGCTGTAAACGTTGAGTGTCGGTGCCTGCCAGGCAAGCAAAAGGAGCAATAACAGGGTGACGGGTTTAAAGACCCAGCGCTGCCAGCGCGGGCCGCGATAGCTGGCATCAACGAATAACCAGCCGGAGAAAAATACAGCGAGGAATGGCCAACTCATTGTTTATCCTTTTATATTTCAGCACAGAACATAAAAACCGATGTCAGGGTCTGCCTTCAGAAAAACACATCCTGTTTTCCCGGACTTGCTTTCAGTGTAGGAGAGAGAGCATGGCGGCGACAATCAGAAATCCCCGTAACGGCAGGTCTGATGCATGTGGGTTCAGGATGAGAGGAATTTACGGCGCAGGGCGCGCCGTAAAAGCGGGGATTACTTTTTAGCTGGCAGCGGCGGCTGTTTTTTCTGCCACGCCATCAGTTCGAAGACGCCGAACAGGAAGATGCGGGTTTGCAGCCACGGGCCGATGGTGTCTTTTTCCTTGCCCTGCGTGGCTTTAAGCAGCATTACCTGCAAACCATGCATGAAGAACATGAACACAATCGCCACGTCCAGAAAGTATTTGATCGGCTTCGGGAACGGGTGGATCAGGTTAAACGCCAGAAACACCCAAATACATAACATCAACAACCGACCAATATTGATCAACATCTTACTGCTCCTGTTCTGGTGAGCCGGTTTCAGGCGTCACATCGCGATGGTAGAGGCGATAAGCAACTTGTCCGGCGACTTTCTCACGGTGTAACCGCCAGCTGGCAGGCACATCCAGAGTGTCATGTTCGGCTTCTGTTTCGACATAAATCCAGGCTTCGTCAGCCAGCCACTGGTTGTGCTCCAGCAGGTTCAGGGTGTCTTGCAGAATGCCTTTGCGGAAAGGCGGATCGAGGAAAACCACGTCAAAAGCATTTCCGGCTTTTGCCAGCCAGTTCAATGTATTGACGTTAAATACTTTCGCATCACCGGCGTTTAGCAGCGCCAGGTTTTTCTCTAACTGTTGTGCAACCGGGCGTTCAAACTCCAGCAGTGTTGCGCTGGCTGCATAGCGGGACAAGGCCTCCAGACCGAGTGCGCCACTGCCTGCAAAGCAGTCCAGACAATGCGCACCCTGCAAAACCGGCGCCAGCCAGTTGAACAGCGTTTCACGTACGCGATCGGTGGTCGGTCGCAACCCCGGGCTGTGGGGAACCGGAAGTTTGCGTCCGCGCCATTGTCCGCCAATAATTCGGATCTGGCCTGCGGCGGGCGTGTTGGTTTTTTTTGCCATAGTTCGCTTGTGTCATCCAAAGCCGTCAGGCTTCGTTACTTATCGTTTGGAGGGCTATTCTACCGGTGTGCGGGCAATGGGCAAATGTTTAACATTGTCGATTGAAAAACCAGCGGAATTCAATACGCGGGCGTGTTGCCTGCAGGGGAAAGTGATAGACTGCCTGACCATAACCCTATTAATAATCCGTTCGCCAGTCATTAACGGCGAGGAGTGACGTTGTAAAATGGCAAAAGATAAAAAACGCGGTTTCTTCTCCTGGTTCGGTCGTGGCCGTCAGGAAGAAGAGCAGCAGAAGGAAGAAACACGCGACGCACAGTCCGTTGTCGAAGAACAACCGGCGTCCGTGCCTGAGCATGAAGAGTCAGCCGTTGCTGAAGAACCGGGTGTTCCGGTTGAACGTGAGCCAGTTGTTGAACCAGAACCGGAAGTCGGACCCGCGCCGGAAATCGAACCGGAACCTGAAATTGAGCCTGAGCCGCTGACAGAGCCGGAAGCTGAACCGGAACCGGTTCGCGAACAGGCCTCGGCTGAACTGGCACAAGAAATTGTTCACATCACCGAACAGGTTGCCGCGCAGCCTGAGGTTGTTGAAGAAAAAGTCATTGAAGATGAGTTTGTTGAATCGGCAGAAGAGATTGCGGAAGACCAGCGTCAGGATACCCTTGATTCTGTTGACGATAACACGGCGGTAGACGAACCGCTGCCTGTGGCGCTGGATCCTATCGTCGTCCTGCCTGCCGGTGAAACTGAACAGGAACGCCCGACTAAAGAAGGTTTCTTCGCCCGTCTTAAACGCAGCCTGGTCAAAACGAAGCAGAATCTGGGCTCCGGTTTTGTCAGCCTGTTCCGTGGTAAGAAAATCGATGACGATCTGTTTGAGGAGCTGGAAGAACAGCTGCTGATTGCCGACGTTGGCGTCGAAACTACCCGTAAAATCATCACTTCACTGACTGAGCATGCCTCGCGTAAGCAACTGAAAGACGCCGATGCGCTGTACGGCAAGCTGAAGGAAGAAATGTCCGAAATACTGGCAAAAGTTGACGAGCCACTGGATGTCAGCGGCAAAACCCCGTATGTCATTCTGATGGTGGGTGTGAACGGTGTCGGTAAAACCACCACCATCGGTAAAATGGCGCGCCAGTTTGAAGCACAGGGTAAATCTGTGATGCTGGCGGCAGGCGATACCTTCCGTGCGGCGGCCGTTGAGCAGTTGCAAGTCTGGGGTCAGCGTAACAAGATCCCGGTGATTGCGCAGCATACCGGTGCCGATTCCGCCTCCGTCATTTTCGATGCCATTCAGGCGGCGAAAGCCCGCAATATCGACGTACTGATCGCCGATACCGCAGGCCGTTTGCAAAACAAAGCGCACCTGATGGAAGAACTGAAGAAAATCGTCCGGGTGATGAAGAAACTCGACGAAGATGCACCGCATGAAGTTATGCTGACGCTCGACGCCAGCACCGGCCAGAACGCGGTCAGTCAGGCCAAATTATTCAACGAAGCCGTCGGACTGACCGGAATAACGCTGACTAAACTGGATGGCACCGCAAAAGGCGGCGTGATCTTTGCCATCGCTGATCAGTTCAGCATTCCGATCCGCTACATTGGTGTCGGTGAAGGTATCGAAGATTTAAGGCCTTTTAAGGCAGACGATTTTATTGAGGCACTTTTTGCCCGAGAGGATTAATACGGATGATTCGCTTTGAACAGGTCAGTAAAGCTTATCTGGGCGGACGACAGGCGCTTCAGGGCGTCAACTTTCACATCCAGCAAGCGGAAATGGCATTTCTGACCGGACACTCTGGCGCGGGTAAAAGTACCCTGCTGAAGCTGATTTGCGGTATTGAGCGACCGAGTGCCGGACATATTTTGTTTGGCGGTCATGACATCAGCCGCCTGAAATCCAGTGAAGTGCCGTTTCTGCGTCGCCAGATCGGCATGATTTTTCAGGATCACCATTTGCTGATGGACCGTACGGTCTATGACAATGTGGCGATGCCGCTGATCATCTCCGGGGCCAGCAGTGAAGATATTCGTCGCCGCGTGTCGGCCGCACTGGATAAAGTCGGATTACTGGATAAAGCGAAGAACCTGCCGATCCAGCTTTCCGGTGGTGAACAACAGCGTGTGGGTATTGCCCGCGCAGTGGTGAACAAACCTGCAGTGCTGCTGGCGGATGAGCCGACCGGTAACCTTGACGGTGAACTATCAGAAGGTATTTTGCGCTTATTCGAAGAATTTAACCGTGTTGGTGTCACCGTGCTGATGGCGACGCATGATGTGGGTCTGATTGCCCGTCGTAATTACCGCACGCTGACGCTGAGTCAGGGGCGGATGTCGGGAGGGGTGTACTAATGGCAAACAGTCCGAACCCGGCGAAAACCGCAAAAAGCGCCCGTGCTGCGAAAAGCAAAGCATTACAGGGAGGCTGGCGCGAGCAGTGGCGCTATGCGTGGATGAATGCGCTGGCTGACATGTTGCGTCAGCCGCTGGCAACGCTGCTTACGGTGATGGTGATCGCTATTTCCCTGACGCTGCCGAGTGTCTGTTATCTGGTATGGAAGAACGTCAGTACGGCCGCAGAGCAGTGGTATCCGACGCCACAACTGACGGTGTATCTTGACAAAGCACTGGATGATGATGCCGCAGAAAACGTGGTGAAAACCCTGAAAACGGAAGCAGGGGTGGATAAAGTTAACTATCTGTCCCGCGAAGAAGCGATGGGTGAATTTCGCAACTGGTCAGGCTTTGGCGGCGCTATGGATATGCTGGAGCAAAACCCGTTGCCGGCCGTGGCTATCATCACGCCTAAAATGAATTTCCAGGACGCCGCAACACTCAACACCTTGCGCGACCGCGTGGCGGCTGTGCATGGCGTGGATGAAGTGCGTATGGATGACAGCTGGTTTGCCCGGCTCGCGGCGCTGACCGGTCTGGTCGGACAGATTGCGGCGATGATCGGCATCCTGATGGTGATTGCGGTCTTCCTCGTCATTGGTAACAGTGTGCGACTGAGTATCTTCAGCCGGCGCGACACCATCAACGTCATGAAGCTTATCGGTGCGACCGATGGCTTCATTTTGCGACCGTTCCTCAACGGTGGTGCGATGCTTGGTTTCACCGGCGCGTTGTTGTCACTGATCCTCTCGGAAGTCCTGGTACTGCGTCTTGAGAGCGTGGTGACGCAGGTTGCGCAAGTCTTCGGCACGACCTTTGACCTGCACGGTCTGGGCTGGGATGAAAGCCTGCTGCTGCTGATCGTTTCCGCGATGATTGGCTGGATTGCCGCCTGGCTGGCGACGGTTCAACATTTACGGCGATTTACACCACAGTAGTCAGAATTTGCTATAATGTCCCCCTGCTGCTCAGTCATTGTGTATCAGGGGGAAGCGGTTTCAGGCCAGTCAGCCACATCATTTTCCTGCTTCCCCTGCAATGGCACAAATTCACTATCCAATAGTCAGTCTGTCACTTACAGTCTTTAGACTGTTGAATCTGTCCGTGAACTTTATGTAAAATTCGTGGTCGTAGAGCAGCGAATATGAAGGGCTCGGCGTTGCTTTGTTGTCGCCTTTAAGGCCAGCAATGTCGCGGTATCATCCCGCAGCAACGTGGTATAAAACCTGCATTACGTCATACATGAGAGGCTTTAATGACCAAAGAAATGCGCACTTTAGCATTAGTACCCCAAGGTAGCCTGGAAGCCTATGTTCGGGCCGCCAATGCCTATCCTATGCTCACCGCAGAGGAAGAGCGGGCGCTGGCTGAACGGCTGCATTACAACGGTGATCTGGAAGCAGCGAAAGAGCTGATCCTGTCTCACCTGCGCTTTGTTGCTCACATTGCCCGCAACTATTCAGGCTACGGTTTGCCACAGGCAGACCTTATCCAGGAAGGTAACATTGGCCTGATGAAAGCGGTACGTCGCTTTAATCCGGAAGTCGGTGTGCGTCTGGTATCCTTTGCCGTGCATTGGATCAAAGCGGAAATTCACGAATATGTGCTGCGTAACTGGCGCATCGTGAAGGTCGCAACCACTAAAGCGCAGCGTAAGCTCTTCTTCAACCTGCGTAAAAACAAACAACGTCTGGGCTGGTTCAGTCACGACGAAGTCGAGCACGTCGCCCGCGAACTGGGTGTGACCAGTAAAGATGTGCTGGAGATGGAATCACGCATGGCCGCACAGGACATGACGTTTGACCCGACGCCGGATGATGAACCACGTGACGGCGCAGCGATGGCACCGATGCTCTATCTGCAAGATAAGAGTTCTGACTTTGCAGAAACCATCGAAGAAGATAACTGGGATCAGGACGCGACCGACAAACTTTCCTATGCGATGGAAGGTCTTGACGAACGCAGCCAGGATATCATCCGTGCACGTTGGTTAGACGACGATAACAAATCGACGCTGCAGGAACTGGCCGACAAATACGGTGTTTCCGCAGAACGTGTTCGTCAGCTTGAAAAGAACGCGATGAAGAAATTACGTATGGCGATCGAAGCCTGATCAACGTAGCGCAAAACGAAAAAAGCGACCTCCGGGTCGCTTTTTTTATGCCTCAAATTCAGCGATAACGCACCGTGCTTCAGGGTTTTTTCCAGACGTCTTCTTCCCGCACAAAACCACATGCCTGCATAAAGGCAGCGGTAACGGCGTCATTATCAGCCTTCATCGTCCAGCTCCTCACCTGTGGCAATTGCGCCTGTAAGTCCTCCATCAGATACAACCCGACACCACGACGGCGGGTGACGTCCCGTACCAACAGATCGTGAAGTTCACCCTGATTGCCGTTGAGCGTGATTTTGACTGCGCCCAGAATGCGTTCATTAAACACGGCCGCGAACAGCGCACGGTTATTTTGCAGGCTGGCTTGCCAGTCACTTTCAGTTTGCGCCGGCCAGATTTTGGCCAGATCGATCAGGTCCTGCGCGCTGAGTGACGTCAGTTTTTGGATAGTTAATTTCATGATGCGGAAGGTCAGGAAATGGGAACGCCAGTGTAGCGGATCCTTCTAAAAATCGGGCGTAACTTTTTTTGTACAGTAACAGCGTGAAAACTTTTTTAGAGATCCGAGTATAAGCGATAAATGTTGGCTTTAATCAATAATGCCAGCGTTAACGACTGATTGTCTGAAACGGAACCGATTTTCCATCCAAATAAAATTCTGTTTACACCTCATATTTCTGATTGTGCCATTTGATTTGCAGAAGAAAATTCCTGTTTAATGTTATGAATTATAAAGTCTTATTCGAAAATAAGACGAAATAAGCCGGTAACTCGTTATTACTTATACTAAATTTCCTAAGTGATGATGTTTTGAACAGGCAACAAAGAGCAAACCACAACACACACATGAACGGGGTAATCGGATGAAAGTAACAAAGGGTAAGATCTGGCTGGCAGGGTGTATCGCATTAGCAATGAGTCAGGCGGCGTTCGCAAAAGACATCAAAGTTGCCATCGTGGGTGCTATGTCAGGTCCGGTTGCCCAGTACGGTGACATGGAATTTACGGGGGCAAAACAGGCGATCGCTGACATCAACGCCAAAGGCGGAGTGAAGGGCGATAAACTGGTTGGCGTGGAATATGACGATGCCTGTGACCCTAAACAAGCTGTTGCCGTGGCCAACAAAGTGATTAACGACGGTATCCGTTATGTTATCGGCCACCTGTGTTCTTCTTCCACTCAGCCTGCCTCGGACATCTATGAAGATGAGGGCGTGCTGATGATCACTCCGGCGGCGACCAACGCTGACCTGACCACCCGTGGTTATAAAATGGTGATGCGCACCACCGGTCTGGATTCCGATCAGGGTCCGACCGCAGCGAAATATATCCTCGATACCATCAAACCAAAACGCATCGCTGTTGTGCATGATAAACAGCAATACGGAGAAGGTCTGGCCCGTTCCGTACAGGACGCGCTGAAAAAAGGTGGCGGTAACGTTGTTCTTTTTGAAGGCGTAACCGCAGGCGACAAAGATTTCTCCACACTGGTGGCGCGTCTGAAAAAAGAAAACGTCGATTTCGTTTATTTCGGCGGTTATTACCCGGAAATGGGTCAGATCCTGCGTCAGTCAAAACAAGCCGGTCTGGCAGCGAAATTTATGGGCCCGGAAGGCGTGGGCAACTCTTCATTGTCTAACATCGCGGGTGATGCCTCTGAAGGCATGCTGGTGACATTGCCAAAACGCTATGATCAGGTTCCGGCCAACCAGCCAATCGTTGATGCGCTGAAAGCCAAGAAACTGGATCCAACCGGTCCGTTCGTCTGGACGACTTACGCCGCATTGCAGGCGCTGACGACCGGTATGGAACGTAGTGGCAGCATGGAACCGGCTGATATCGCCAAAAATCTGAAATCAGCGTCAGTGGATACCGTGATGGGCCCGCTGAGCTGGGATGATAAAGGTGACCTGAAAGGATTCGAATTCGGTATCTTCGAGTGGCATAAGGACGGCACGTCTACCCCAATCAAATAAATGCCCGGCATCCTTCGCGCCGCCTCTGCGTTGGCCGCCTTCATTCACCCCGGTCACTTACCTGTGTAAGCTCCCGGGGATTCATTCAGTTGCCGCCTTGATGCAACACGAATGATTTTGGGCATTATGTTTCAGAACAGCGCATTACTCTGCCCGGCGTCTATTGTTATAAGAGGCGCCGGGTTGCAGTCTCAGCACAAGTTATCAAACCCTTGATTAATAAGGATAGGGTATGTCAGAGCAGTTCCTCTATTTCATTCAGCAGATGTTCAACGGTGTCACGTTGGGCAGCACTTATGCGCTGATTGCCATTGGTTACACCATGGTTTACGGCATTATCGGCATGATTAACTTCGCCCACGGCGAGGTGTATATGATCGGCAGTTATGTCTCCTTTATCGTTATCGCTGCCCTGATGATGATGGGTATCGATGCCAGCTGGTTGCTGATCGGTGCCGGTTTCATCGCGGCGATTGTAATTTCCAGTGCGTATGGCTGGAGTATTGAACGCGTGGCATATAAGCCGGTGCGTAACTCCAAGCGTCTGATTGCACTGATTTCTGCCATCGGGATGTCTATTTTTCTGCAAAACTACGTCAGCCTCACCCAGGGCTCACGCGATCTTGCCTTACCGAGTCTGGTTACCGGCCAGTGGAAACTGGGAGAGACCAACGGCTTTGCGGCGACCATCAGCACCATGCAGCTGATTATCTGGGTCGTCACGTTTGTTGCGATGCTGGCGTTGACGTTGTTCATCCGTTATTCACGCATGGGCCGCGCCTGCCGTGCCTGCGCAGAAGATCTCAAAATGGCCAGCCTGCTGGGCATCAGCACGGACCGCGTAATTTCGCTGACCTTCGTCATTGGTGCATTAATGGCGGCCGTGGCGGGCGTTCTGCTCGGTCAGTTTTACGGTGTCATTAATCCGTATATTGGCTTTATGGCCGGGATGAAAGCCTTCACCGCAGCGGTGCTGGGAGGGATCGGCAGTATTCCGGGCGCGATGATCGGCGGCCTGATTTTAGGCGTGGCCGAAGCGCTGACCTCGGCGTATCTGAGCACTGAATACAAAGACGTGGTCTCCTTCGCACTGCTGATCGTGGTGTTGCTGGTGCTGCCGACCGGTATTCTTGGTCGCCCGGAGGTTGAGAAAGTATGAAGCGCCTGAATCTGTTAAATGCGCTGGTCTCGGCATTCGTCCTGCTGGTGCTGGCGGCGTTCATTATGGGATTGCAGCTGAGTCTCGACGGCACAAAACTGGTGGTCAACGGGGCCGGTGAAGTGCGCTGGACGTGGATTGCCATCGGTTGTGTGATCGTCTTCGTGTTCCAGTTGTTCCGCCCGATGGTCAGTAGCAGCCTGAAAAAAGTCTCGGGTCCGGGCTGGGTTTTGCCAAGCTTTGATGGCTCAACGCCAAAACAAAAACTGCTGGCGCTGGTGCTGATTATCGCCGCTATCGCCTGGCCGTTTATCGTCTCGCGCGGCACCGTGGATATCGCCACGCTGACCCTGATCTACATTATGCTGGGCCTCGGTCTCAATGTTGTGGTCGGGCTGTCCGGTCTGCTGGTGCTGGGCTACGGCGGCTTTTACGCCATTGGTGCTTACACGTACGCATTGCTCAACCATTATTATGGCATCGGTTTCTGGGAAGCCTTACCGCTGGCCGGTCTGGTGTCTGCGGCATTCGGTTTCCTGCTCGGATTCCCGGTTTTGCGGCTGCGCGGTGACTATCTGGCGATCGTCACGTTGGGTTTCGGCGAAATTGTCCGTATCCTGCTGCTCAATAATACCGAACTGACCGGCGGGCCGAACGGCATCAGCCAGATCCCTAAACCGACGCTGTTCGGGCTGGAATTCAGCCGTACGCCGCGCGACGGCGGCTGGGATACCTTCAGTAACTTCTTTCATGTCACGTATGACCCGAGTGATCGCATCATCTTCCTGTACATGGTGGCGCTGCTGCTGGTGATCGCAACCTTGTTCATCATCAACCGTTTGCTGCGTATGCCGCTGGGTCGTGCATGGGAAGCACTGCGTGAAGATGAAATTGCCTGCCGCTCACTGGGCCTGAACCCGACCCGCATCAAACTGACCGCATTCACCATCAGCGCTGCGTTTGCCGGTTTTGCCGGTACGCTGTTTGCGGCACGTCAGGGCTTTGTCAGCCCGGAATCCTTCACTTTTGCGGAATCTGCGTTCGTGCTGGCTATCGTGGTGCTCGGCGGGATGGGCTCGCAGTTTGCGGTTATCCTGGCGGCGATTCTGCTGGTGGTATCCCGTGAGCTGATGCGTGATCTCAATGAATACAGCATGTTACTGCTCGGTGCGTTGATGGTGCTGATGATGATCTGGCGTCCGCAGGGCTTGCTGCCGATGAAGCGACCGCAACTGAAACTGAAACTGTCTAAGCAACAAATCGCGGATCAGGGGGAAAAGGCATGAGTACGCAACCTCTGTTAGCGGTTGAAGGGCTGATGATGCGTTTTGGCGGCCTGCTGGCGGTCAACAACGTGGCGCTGAACCTTAATCAGGGTGAAATTGTTTCCCTGATCGGCCCCAACGGTGCCGGTAAAACCACGGTATTTAACTGCCTGACCGGTTTCTATAAACCAAGCGGCGGCACCATTAAGTTACGTGATCAACATCTTGAAGGATTGCCGGGGCAGAAAATTGCCCGCATGGGCGTGGTGCGAACTTTCCAGCACGTACGCCTGTTCCGTGAAATGACCGTGATCGAAAACCTGCTGGTCGCCCAGCATCAGCACCTGAAAAGCGGTGTACTGGCTGGCCTGTTCAAAACGCCGGGTTTTCGCCGTGCTGAAGCCGATGCACTGGATCGTGCTGCTGACTGGCTGGAGCGCGTCGGATTGCTCGAACTGGCAAACCGCCAGGCGGGTAATCTGGCTTACGGCCAGCAACGCCGGCTGGAAATTGTCCGCTGCATGGTAACGCGTCCGGAAATCCTGATGCTCGACGAACCGGCTGCCGGCCTGAACCCGCGTGAAACTGAAGAGCTGAACCAGCTGATTGCTGAACTGCGTAACCAGCACAACGTGTCGGTGCTGCTGATTGAGCACGACATGAAACTGGTCATGGGCATTTCTGACCGCATCTACGTGGTGAATCAGGGAACGCCGCTGGCGCAAGGCACACCGGCTGAAATTCGTAATAATCCTGACGTGATCCGCGCCTATTTAGGCGAAGGTTAATGGGCGAAGTCTAAGGGACAGAACAAGATGTTGTCATTTAATCAGGTATCCGCCCATTACGGCAAAATTCAGGCGCTGCATGAAGTCAGCCTGAACATTAATAAAGGGGAAATCGTCACGCTGATCGGCGCAAACGGTGCCGGTAAAACCACGCTGCTCGGCAGTTTATGTGGCGAACCGCGTGCGACGAACGGCTCGATTATTTTCGAAGGGAAAGACATCACGCAGTGGCAGACCGCCAAAATCATGCGCGGCGATATCGCGATTGTGCCGGAAGGTCGCCGCGTATTCTCCCGTATGACGGTGGAAGAAAACCTGGCGATGGGCGGTTTCTTTGCCACACGCGATCAGTATCAGGAGCGGCTGGAGCGTGTGTTTACGTTGTTCCCGCGCCTGAAAGAGCGTCGTGTGCAGCGTTCAGGCACCATGTCCGGCGGTGAGCAACAGATGCTGGCGATTGGCCGTGCGCTGATGAGTCAGCCACGCTTGCTGTTGCTCGATGAACCGTCGCTGGGGCTGGCACCTATCATCATCCAGCAGATTTTCGACACTATCCAGCAGTTGCGCGAAGAAGGCATGACCATCTTCCTGGTTGAGCAAAACGCCAATCAGGCGCTGAAACTGGCCGATCGCGGCTATGTGCTGGAAAACGGTCATGTGGTGCTGGAAGACACCGGTGCGGCATTGCTGGCGAACGAAGCAGTGCGTGCGGCTTATCTCGGTGCATAAACTGGCTTCGGATTTTAAAAAACTGTGTTAAATCTGACAAACCGCACGGCAAGCGCTTTGCGGTTTTTATTTTGTCTATAAATTAACATCTCTTACATTCGTATAACTTTGCATACCATCAGGAACATGTCATGAACACAGAAGGTTTACTCGCCGCCCGTATGGTCAGGCTTAAAAGTTCGGCCATCCGGGAATTGCTGAAACACAGCAAGATGGAAGGCGTTATTTCGCTGGCGGGTGGTATTCCTTCTTCGGCGCTTTTTGATTTCGACGGTCTGCGTGAGGCGACGCAACTGGCCATCACTGAACAGCCGGAGCATGCTTTTCAGTATGGGCTGACTGAAGGCAGTTATACGCTGCGTGAGCGTATTGCTGAGCTTTGTCAGGAACGCGGTGTGGTGGCCAGTCCGGATGATATTGTGGTCACTGCCGGCTCCCAGCAGGCGCTGGATCTGGTGATGCGCGCCGTGGTAAACCCGGATGACGTTTTCGTGGTCGAGCGCCCGACCTATCTGGCAGCCTTACAGACGCTGGAACTGGCGGAGGCCAGACTGTTATCCGTCGGTTCTGACGGCGATGGCATGATTGTTGATGAGCTGGCACAACTGCTGAAGACGCAGAAAATCAAAGGTGTATATCTTGTCCCGACATTCGGTAACCCGAGCGGCGTGACCCTGAGTCGTGCCCGTCGCGAACAGCTGGTAAAACTGGCGGCACAGCACGAATTTCTGATTGTGGAAGATGACCCTTACGGCGAACTGCGTTTCACTGAAGAACGCCAGCCGACGCTTTTCGAGCTGTCGAAGACGCTGTACGGTAACGCGGATAACATCATCTACACTTCGACATTTTCTAAAATCCTGGCACCGGGCCTGCGTCTGGGCTGGGTCATTATGCCCGACTGGCTACTGCACAAAGTTGCCATCATCAAGCAGGCGGCGGATCTGCATGCCAGCGCGCTGTCGCAGACAATTGCCGAATATTATCTCGGCCTGGGCCGTCTGCCGAAGCAGATCGAAACCATCCGTACGGCCTATAAAAAGAAATGTCAGGTTATGGCCGAACTGCTGGAACGCGAACTGGGAGACGTGCTGACGTTTGAATATCCGAAAGGCGGCATGTTCCTGTGGGCACGCTTCCGCGAACCGCGTAATTGTGCTGACTGGATGAAAAAGACGCTGGCGCAGGGTGTGGTATTTGTACCGGGCGAATTCTTCTATGCCGATAACCCGGATCACTCGACGTTCCGTTTGTCGTTTGCTACCGCGACTGAAGAGCAAATGCATGAGGCGGTTGCCCGCCTCAAACGCGCATTGTAATTTTCCTTCGCTTGTCTGTCAGCAGGTACCTTTTTGTGCCCGGTACCTGTCGGCAGGCATTACATGTCGGATGGATAAACTTTACACGGTTTTATATTTTTCGTTCCCTTTTTCCCGCCATTTAACAGCACTTCTTCCGCGTCAAAAAATTCCTGAATATGATCGCTAATGACCGGACAGGCAGCAACACCCTGGAGCAGGGCGCCATGCTGCTTTAGCCAGAATAAAATGCGCACAAAACTGGCCGCGTTCGGGCGGTAATGGCCGCTTTTACACGTAATCCCGACCAAAATTCCATTATTTACCGCTATTTCACCGGCAGCCTGTACCGGCGCGCCGCTCAGGAAGCTCGAGTGGTGGAAAATATCCACCCTATGATCGTTAGCGTAAAGGCTATTATTGGGCGCCATCACAAATATGGCCCATCCCTCGCCAGCAGTATTGGTGCTCATATTACCTGTGTGAAACCGTTCACCGCGTGAATTATAAATGATGCCATTGTTGATATAAATTTTTTTATCTTCACGCTGTGCGCTGTCTAAATAAGTGACGCCCATTTGCAGTCTGCGTAGTAATTCTTCTCCCTTTTTATTATCAAACATATCCGGAATATAAAATTCACGCAGCCAGTCCAAAAAACTCAATGGGCTTGAGGACGTCTTCCAGATTGATAACGGGTCTTTACTATAAGCAATGGCCCTTGCTAAAGGAAAATGGCCGGGTATTAATGCTTCCTGCCAGTAATCTTGATGTAAACGGTGATGTGTTTTGCCCGTTATTCCCACCACAAAAGGTTTTACTGCCGCCCTGACTTTCGCCCAACCCCGAAGTCCGTGGCCTGAGCTATCGCCGGTCACGAGTTGAAGAGTGAGGGCCTTAGCGCGTTTAAGAGCCTGATCATGAAGTATCATGACCGCCGCAGCGCGATGGTTTGCAGGCTTACGGTGATAATATTTCTGACAGGCATCACAAATCATTAGCAGCAGATTGGCTTCTAAATCGGGCGTTTCTAACGTAATGATTTTGTAATGTTGTAAGAGCGTATCAATATGAGCCAGATAAACATTGGCCCTTCTGTGAAACAATCCCAGATTGGATTGCTTT
Source organism: Rahnella sp. RFA10(1/100) (assembly GCF_004195115.1). Taxonomy (NCBI): domain Bacteria; kingdom Pseudomonadati; phylum Pseudomonadota; class Gammaproteobacteria; order Enterobacterales; family Yersiniaceae; genus Rahnella; species Rahnella sp. RFA10(1/100). Next base: position 43,337 of record NZ_SEWR01000010.1, on the reverse strand, counting down.
TTAAATTCCTCTATCGTCCATATTTTATCTGGCATATGTTCTTATCTTCCATTTTTCTTAATTTCACCTTGTATTTGTATGTTATTTAAGGGGTTGTAAATGAGGTGGGTGGTAGATTTTTCTGAGTGCATGATAATTTTAGTGGCTGTTCAAGTCGAATTCATTATGAATTAAGCAATGCCCTACAAAGCTTTATTTAACATCGCTGTCATATTACTGTCATTGATTTTATGTTTTTCTGTCATTTTTCCATGTCATGTTAGCTCCCGAATAAAAACGTTTCTTAATATCCATTATTTCTCTGCACTTGTTCTACACCAGCAGAATTCAGGAGACAGGCATGTTCATCAACCTCAAAAAAACGGTCATTGGCACCGCGCTGGCGCTGGCTTTCAGCGCCAATGCTTTTGCTGTGACAGAAATTCCTTTCTGGCACTCTATGGATGGCGAGTTAGGCAAAGAAGTGAACTCGCTGGCCGACCGTTTTAACCAGACGCACCCTGATGTCAAAATTGTGCCTGTCTATAAAGGCAAATACGACGAAAGCCTGGCGGCTGGGATTGCAGCGTACCGAACCGGTAATGCGCCTGCGATTCTGCAGGTTTACGAAGTGGGCACCGCGACCATGATGGCCAGCAAAGCCATCAAACCGGTTTACGAAGTGTTCAGTGATGCAGGGATTAAAGAAGACGTTTCCCAGTTTGTGCCGACTGTTTCGGGTTATTACTCCGATTCCAAAGGCCGCCTGCTGTCCCAGCCTTTCAACAGCTCCACGCCGGTGCTGTATTACAACAAAGACGCTTTTAAGAAAGCCGGTCTTAATCCGGATCAGCCGCCAAAAACCTGGCAGGATATGGCGGTGTACACCGAGAAATTACGTGAAGCTGGCATGAAATGTGGCTACGCCAGTGGCTGGCAGGGTTGGATCCAAATCGAGAACTTCAGCGCCTGGCATGGTCTGCCGATCGCTACCAAAAATAATGGCTTCGATGGCACGGATGCTGTTTTGGAATTCAACAAACCAGAGCAAATCAAACATATTCAGATGCTGGAAGACATGAACAAAAAAGGTGATTTCACCTATTTTGGTCGTAAGGATGAATCCACCGCCAAGTTCTATAACGGCGATTGCGCAATGACCACCGCCTCTTCCGGTTCCCTGGCTGACATCCGTCAGTATTCTAAATTCAGCTATGGCGTAGGCATGATGCCTTACGACGCAGACATCAAAGGCGCCCCACAAAACGCCATCATCGGTGGTGCAAGCCTGTGGGTAATGAACGGCAAAGACAAAAATACCTACAAAGGCGTTGCCGAATTCCTGCAATTCCTGACCACACCTGAAATTGCTGCCGAATGGCATCAGAAAACCGGTTATCTGCCGGTGACCACCGCCGCGTATGAACTGACCAAAAAAGAGGGCTTCTACGACAAGAACCCGGGTTCTGACGTTGCTACCCGCCAGATGCTGAACAAGCCGCCATTGCCGTTCACCAAGGGTCTGCGTCTGGGCAACATGCCTCAGATCCGCACCATCGTGGATGAAGAACTGGAAAGCGTATGGAGTGGTAAGAAAACTGCCAAAGAAGCATTAGATACTGCGGTACAGCGCGGGAATTTGTTACTCCGTCGCTTCGAAGCTTCTACTAAGTAATCCAGTTTTGCTCCCTCCCCAGCGAAGGGGAGGGTTGGTGGGGTATTAAAGACAGCTTAGTCGTTTGCAAAACCCTCTCCCAACCTCCCCTTCGCAGGGGGAGGAGCTAAACCCGCCATCGCATCAACGAGTACACCATCATGAGTTCACACCGTCCCGGTTTTGGTTGCAGCTGGCTGCCCTACGCGCTGGTATTGCCACAGCTGCTGATCACCGCGATATTTTTCCTGTGGCCTGCAGGTCAGGCGCTGTGGTATTCGGTTCAGACGCTGGATCCGTTCGGCTTATCCAGTACGTTTGCCGGTCTGACTAACTTCATACAGCTGTTTCAGGACCCGTACTATCTCGATTCGTTTTATACCACGTTGAAATTCAGCTTTATGGTGGCGTTTATCGGGCTGGCCGTTTCGCTGTTTTTCGCGGCGCTGGTCGATCACGTTGTACGCGGCAGCCGGATTTATCAGACGCTGATGATCCTGCCATACGCCGTTGCGCCTGCCGTGGCCGCCGTATTGTGGATGTTCCTGTTCAGCCCCGGCCTCGGTCTGATCACCCATTTCTTAGGCTCGATGGGCTATAACTGGAACCACGCGCAAAACAGCGGTCAGGCGATGTTTCTGGTGGTGCTGGCATCGGTCTGGAAGCAAATCAGTTACAACTTCCTGTTCTTCCTGGCGGCATTGCAGTCGATCCCCAAATCTCTGGTGGAGGCGGCGGCTATCGATGGTGCGGGTCCGGTTCGCCGGTTCTTCCATCTGGTGTTGCCGCTGATTTCGCCGGTCAGTTTCTTCCTGCTGGTGGTCAATCTGGTCTACGCCTTCTTTGATACCTTCCCGGTGATTGATGCCGCGACGGCCGGTGGCCCGGTACAGGCGACAACTACCCTGATTTACAAAGTGTATCGCGAAGGTTTCTCCGGTCTGGACTTGTCCAGTTCTGCCGCGCAGTCCGTGATTCTGATGTTGCTGGTTTGCGGCCTGACGTTCATTCAGTTCCGCTTTGTCGAGCGTAAGGTGCGTTACCAATGATTGAAAACCGCAGAGGGCTGGATATTTTCAGCCACATCATGCTGCTGCTCGGCGTGCTGGTGATCCTCTTTCCGCTGTATGTCGCGTTTGTGGCGGCATCTCTGGATAACAAACAAATTTTTGACGTGCCGATGACGCTGATCCCAGGCACGCATTTATGGGAAAACATCAGCATCATCTGGACGCAGGGCGCGGGCAACAGCAGTCCGGCATTCGGGCGGATGCTGTTCAACAGCTTCATCATGGCGATGGTGATCACCATCGGTAAGATTTCGGTATCCATGTTGTCGGCCTACGCGATTGTCTATTTTCGTTTTCCGCTGCGTAATCTGTTCTTCTGGCTGATTTTTATGACGCTGATGTTGCCGGTGGAAGTGCGTATTTTCCCGACCGTGCAGGTGATCGCCAATCTGCATATGCTCGACAGCTACACCGGACTGACGTTGCCGATGATGGCGTCTGCGACCGCGACCTTCCTGTTCCGTCAGTTCTTTATGACCTTGCCGGATGAGCTGCTGGAAGCGGCGCGTATCGACGGTGCTGGCGCGATGCGCTTCTTCTGGGACATCGTTTTGCCGCTGTCAAAAACCAACCTTGCAGCGCTGTTCGTCATCACCTTCATCTATGGCTGGAACCAGTATTTATGGCCGATCCTGATCACCAATGATGCCTCGATGGGCACGGCGGTGGCGGGAATTAAAAGCATGATTTCTTCCGGCGACGGCTCGACCCAATGGAATCAGGTGATGGCGGCCATGATCCTGACCTTATTGCCACCGCTGGCGGTGGTGCTCCTGATGCAGCGCTGGTTTGTGCGCGGCCTGGTAGACAGTGAGAAGTAAACTGAAATGGCAAATTTGAAATTACAGGCAGTGACCAAATCCTACGACGGCAAAAACCAGATTATCCAGAGCATTGACCTGGACGTCGCTGACGGCGAATTCATCGTGATGGTCGGCCCTTCCGGCTGCGGAAAATCCACCCTGCTGCGTATGGTGGCCGGGCTGGAGCGCACCACCTCCGGTGATATTTATATCAACGACCAACGCGTCACCGAACTGGAACCGAAAGACCGCGGCATCGCGATGGTATTTCAGAACTACGCGCTGTATCCGCACATGACCGTGTTCGACAACATGGCATATGGCCTGAAAATTCGTGGCTTCGGCAAGGCGCAGATCCTCGACCGCGTCGAAGAGGCGGCGCGTATCCTGGAACTCGGCCCGCTGCTCAAACGCAAACCGCGTGAGCTTTCCGGTGGCCAGCGTCAGCGTGTGGCGATGGGCCGCGCTATCGTGCGTGAACCGGCGGTATTCCTGTTCGACGAACCGCTGTCCAACCTTGATGCCAAACTGCGGGTGCAGATGCGCCTCGAACTGCAACAGCTTCACCGCCGTCTGCGCACCACCAGTTTGTATGTCACGCACGATCAGGTCGAAGCCATGACGCTGGCTGAGCGTGTGATCGTGATGAACAAAGGCATTGCCGAACAAATCGGTACACCCTCCGAAGTTTACCGCCGACCGGCAAGTCTGTTTGTCGCCAGTTTTATCGGTTCGCCAGCCATGAATTTATTACCGGGCCAGCTGACTACGGATGGATTATCGCTGGTAATGGAAGGCGGATTTGAATTGCCGCTGCCGGTTCCGCGCCCTGAATGGGGCGGCCGTGAACTGACGGTGGGCATCCGTCCTGAACATATTCATCTGACTGATGATACTCAGCAGGGGATCCCGATGGTGCTGAATACGCTGGAACTGCTGGGCGCGGATAATCTGGCGCACGGCAAGCTGGCGGGCAGCGGCGTTGTTGTCCGTTTGTCGCATGAAGTGTTCCCGACAGCCGGATCGCTGTTGCGCTTGGATTTCCCGGCGAAAGCGTTACACTTTTTCGATACTCACAGCGGATTACGGATGGAATGAACATGAAAGCCTGGCCCTATCCACGTATTGTGGCACACCGCGGTGGTGGCGCACTGGCGCCGGAAAATACGCTGGCAGCCATCGACACAGGCGCAAAATACGGTCACACCATGATCGAATTTGACGCCAAACTGGCGCAGGGTGGAGAGATCTTCCTGCTGCATGACGATACGCTGCAACGTACCAGCAACGGCTGGGGTGTTGCGGGGGATTTGCCGTGGGAAAAACTGGCCCAGCTTGATGCGGGTGACTGGTACAGCGCCACATTTAAAGGCGAGAAATTGCCGCTGCTGGCGCAGGTAGCCGAACGCTGCGCATACCATCACATGATGGTAAATATCGAGATCAAACCGACCACCGGAACTGATGAGAAAACCGGCACTGACATCGCGCTGGCTGCCCGTGAATTGTGGAAAGATCAGGCCGTTCCGCCGCTGCTTTCCTCGTTTGAATTCAATGCGCTGGTTGCCGCCAAAAAAGCCGCACCGGAATTGCCTCGCGGCTTACTGATCGACGAATGGCACGAAAACTGGAAAGCACTGACCGGTGAACTGGAGTGCGTTTCCCTGCATCTTAACCATAAATTACTGAACGAAGAACGCGTCAGAGCGATTAAAGACGCCGGGTTGCGTATTCTGGTGTACACGGTGAATAGCCCGGAACGCGCCCGCGAATTACTGCGCTGGGGCGTGGACTGTATCTGTACGGATAAGATTGATGTGATCGGGCCCGATTTTGCCTAGAACCTGGCGTTAAAATCCGGCATCAGGCGTGGTGTTCACCACGCCTGAACTGCGGGTTAAGGCGTCTGGTTCAATTTCTGATTCAGCGTCTGATTATTCTGCTGGATCTGCAACCGTTGCTGATTGCTTTGGATTTGCGATTTCAACTTGAGTTGCTGTTGCTGCTGGCTGTTACGTAAATCCTGCTCCTGCTGGCGTTTCTGCATCTGCTGATTGTTTTGCTGTTGCTGCTGCATGCGTTGTTGCGACGGATTGGTCAGCAGCGGATCGTTAGGATTCGGCACCTTTTCGGCGGCGCTGGCGGTCTGAACGGCAAACAGCAATGGCAGCGCGGCAAGCATTCCATACAAACATTTCATCAGGTCATCCTCCATTTCCGGTCATAGGTTAAGTGTATGCCATCCCGGCGGCAGACGTGTGATTTGAGCGCACGATTCCCTCAAAGCGTGGCACGGCTCTCGTTTGCTCAATAATTAAACAAACGTAAACCATCTTCGTACTTCGCGGTTTCCCCCATTCCGTTACAATCGTGCATCTTTCACTTTTTCTCTGACAAACAGGGCGTAGCTGCCGTGCCTTTACTCATCATTACCACCATCTTGTGGGCCTTTTCCTTCAGCCTGATTGGCGTGTATCTGGCCGGACAGGTCGACAGCGTGTTTTCCGTATTAGTCCGTTTAGGGCTGGCGGCGCTGGTTTTTCTGCCTTTCCTGCGCTGGAAAGGCCATCAGCTCACCACCATTTTGCTGTATATGGCGGTGGGGGCGATGCAGCTCGGTATCATGTATCTCATCAGTTTTGAGGCCTACCTGTACCTGTCGGTACCGGAATTCCTGTTGTTTACGGTAATGACGCCGCTGTATGTCACGCTGATTTATGACCTGATCAGCGGACGGAAAATCCGCATGGGCTATGCGCTCAGCGCACTGCTGGCGGTGGCCGGTGCAGCGATTATCCGTTACGACCATATCAGCGAACATTTCATCATCGGTTTGCTGCTGGTGCAGGCGGCGAATATCTGTTTTGCCATCGGGCAGGTGGGGTACAAGCGTCTGATGGAAACCCGTCCGGTGCCGCAACATACGGCGTTTTCCTGGTTTTATCTGGGGGCGTTGCTTTGCGCAGTGGTGGCGTGGTTCCTGTGGGGGAATCCGCAAAAACTGCCGACCACCCATCTGCAATGGGGGATTCTGGTGTGGCTGGGGATCGGGGCTTCCGGGCTGGGATACTTTATGTGGAACTACGGGGCAACGCAGGTTGATGCGGGAACGCTTGGGATTATGAACAACTTTCACGTCCCGGCAGGGCTGCTGGTTAACCTGGCAATCTGGCAACAGCAGCCGCACTGGCCGAGTTTTATCACAGGTGCCGCTGTGATTATGTCCTCACTGTGGGTACACCGGCGTTGGGTCGTGCCGCGTCGCGAACAAACGGCAGATGATCGCACGCGTGCTGCCGGGCCGAACGAATAAACGCTTCCGTCACAGGCTGACGCTGTTCGCCGTCACGCACGGCGGCGTACAGACGGCTCCATAAGCCTTCGCCCAGGGTTTTGGTCACAACCAGACCCTGGCGCTCAAAACTCTCCACTACCCAGTGCGGTAACGCTGCAATCCCCATCCTCGCCGACACCATCTGAATCAATAACAATGTGTTATCGACACTTTTCAGTGACGGGCTGATACCTGCCGGTTGCAGGAAATGTCGCCAGATATCCAGACGCTGGCGTTGCACCGGATAAATCATCAGCGTTTCAGTGCTCAGATCTTCCGGCGTGATGACCGCTTTGCCTGCCAGCGGATGATCCGGTGCCAGCACCAGACGCACTTCAAAATCAAACATCGGAGAATAGTGCAAACCGCTACGCGGCAGGATGTCGGAGGTTAATACGATGTCCAGCTCGCCCTGTTGCAGTGCGGGCTGCGGGTCGAATGTCACGCCGGATTTGAAATCCATTACTACTTGTGGCCAGTTCTGATGGAAATTATCCAGTGCGGGCGTTAACCACTGAATACAGCTGTGACATTCAATCGCGATACGCAGCGAAGTCTGATGTGGCTCATTGCATGCCTGCAGTGCCTGCTGAATTTGCGGCAGCACCTGTTCTGCCAGATTGAGCATGATTTCACCCTGCGGGGTAAAACGCAGGGGCTGACTTTTTCGCACGAACAATCTGAAACCGAGGCGTTGCTCAAGGTCACTGAACTGGTGCGACAGGGCCGATTGGGTCTGATGAAGCTGCGAAGCGGCTGCGGCCAGTGACCCGGTGTTGCGCAGTGCTTGCAACGTTCGCAGGTGTTTCAGTTCGATCATGAGTGTCCTTCACTTTGTCATGAATAATTTGCGCTTGTGGAATATACACTACCTGCGGATTATGGATGTGTAAACATCTGGATGGCTAAACAGGACTTAAAAAGATGACGATACTGAATCACACTCTGGGTTTTCCACGCGTTGGTCTGCGTCGTGAACTTAAAAAAGCACAAGAAAGCTACTGGGCGGGTAATGCCACGCAGGAAGAATTGCTGGCAACCGGTCGCGAATTGCGAGCCCGTCACTGGAAACAACAAGCTGAAGCCGGCGTGGATTGGGTGCCGGTGGGCGATTTTGCCTGGTACGATCACGTACTGACCACCAGTCTGCTGCTGGGTAACGTGCCTGCACGTCACCAGAATGACGACGGCTCTGTTGACCTCGATACTTTATTCCGTCTTGGCCGCGGCCGTGCACCGACCGGTAAACCGGCTGCCGCAGCGGAAATGACCAAATGGTTTAACACCAACTACCACTATATGGTGCCGGAGTTCGTGAAAGGTCAGAAATTCAAACTGACCTGGACACAACTGCTGGAAGAAGTGGATGAAGCGCTGGCGCTCGGTCACAAAGTGAAACCGGTTCTGCTTGGCCCGCTGACCTATCTCTGGCTCGGCAAAGTGAAAGGCGAACCGTTTGACCGTCTTTCCCTGCTCAACGACATCCTGCCTGTATATCAGCAGGTGCTGGCTGAACTGGCAAAACGCGACATCGAATGGGTGCAGATTGACGAACCGGCTCTGGTGCTGGAACTGCCTCAGGAATGGCTAAATGCTTACAAACCGGCTTATACCGCCCTGCAACAGAATAAAATTAAACTGCTGCTGACCACCTATTTCGACAGCGTCGGACATAATCTCGACACCCTCCGGGCCCTGCCGGTTCAGGGGCTGCACATTGATGCCGTTGCCGGTCATGATGATCTGGAAACCGTCATCAACGCGCTGCCAAAAGAGTGGCTGATTTCTCTGGGTGTCATCAATGGTCGTAACGTCTGGCGGGCGGATCTCAGCACCTGGTTTGACCGTCTCAAGCCACTGGTTGAAGGCCGTAACGTCTGGATTGGCAGTTCCTGTTCATTGCTGCACAGCCCGATCGACTTAAACGTTGAAAGCCGTCTGGATGATGAAGTGAAAAGCTGGTTCGCCTTCGCCCTGCAAAAATGTGCCGAACTGGCATTGCTGACATCTGCCCTGAACAATCCCACCGCGCAGGCACAACAGAAACTGGCTGAATACAGTGCGCCAATCCGTGCCCGTCGCGAATCAGCCCGCGTAAATAACGCTGCTGTGGGGAGACGTGTGGCTGCAATCACGGCTACGGATATTGAACGTCAGCACGTTTATACCGAACGTGCCAAAGCACAGCGTGCCCGTTTCAACCTGCCGGCATGGCCGACGACGACCATCGGTTCATTCCCGCAAACCACTGAAATCCGTGGTCTGCGCCTGGACTTTAAACAAGGTCGTCTTGATAAGAGCAAATATCGTACCGGTATCAGTGAGCACATCCGGCAAGCCATCAAAGAACAGGAGCGTCTGGATATCGACGTACTGGTTCACGGCGAAGCGGAACGTAATGACATGGTGGAATACTTCGGCGAACACCTGGACGGTTTTGTGTTCACGCAAAACGGCTGGGTACAGAGCTACGGCTCACGTTGTGTGAAACCACCGGTCATTATCGGCGACGTCAGCCGTCCGGAAGCGATCACCGTTGAGTGGGCGAAGTACGCACAGTCTCTGACCGAAAAACCGGTGAAAGGCATGCTGACCGGCCCGATTACCATTCTCTGCTGGTCATTCCCGCGTGAAGATGTCAGCCGCGAAACTATCGCCAAACAAATCGCGCTGGCATTGCGCGACGAAGTGGAAGATCTGGAAAAGGCCGGTATCGGCATCATCCAGATTGACGAACCGGCACTGCGTGAAGGCCTGCCATTGCGCCAGTCTGAATGGAATGCCTACCTGCGCTGGGCGGTGGATGCGTTCAAACTGAATGCCGCGATTGCCAGTGATGACACGCAGATCCACACCCACATGTGTTATTGCGAGTTCAACGACATCATGGATTCCATTGCCGCGCTGGATGCCGATGTGATCACAATCGAAACCTCACGCTCCGATATGGATTTACTGGAGTCGTTTAAAGATTTCGAATACCCGAATGAAATCGGGCCGGGTGTTTACGACATTCATTCGCCAAACGTACCAAGCGTTGAATGGATTGAAGATCTGCTGCGTAAAGCCGCAGACCGTATTCCGGCCGAACGCCTGTGGGTCAATCCGGACTGCGGCCTGAAAACCCGTGGCTGGCCGGAAACCCGTGAGTCGCTGGAAAACATGGTGAAAGCGGCCAAGCGTCTGCGTGCTGAGAAAGTCTGAGTGAACGCTGACTAGATTTACGTTGTGGTGTTGCTGAAACGTTTGGGGCACTCCGGTGCCTCTTTTTTATGGGGGTCTTTTTTGGCCTGTTAGCTGAGTCACGCAGGGGTAAAAGGGTTGCTGAGCCATGCCCCGGTTCAGGAAAAATACCGGGCGCTCTGCGTCGGCATACCGGCGGCAATACCGTAGTCAGTTGGAAAACAGGGCATCGTCACCATCAGGGTAGAATAATTTTCGTTCCCTGAGGCGAGGAGGCGAGTTTCTTTACCGCTGCCATCACTTTCTCCGGCGTACGTAAAAAGGTGTGAATTCCGGTCTGGACGCATCGGTTATGTGCAAACCGGTCGCTGTTTTCCAGCTGAATTTCAGTGATTAACAGGACAACATCGGCCTGAGCAATGTCGGTTTGTGACAGGGCATTTTCGATGCCCAGTGCACCTTGCGTTTCGACTTTCACCGGCCATTTTTCCTGCAGGCACAGTTTTTCCAGCTTTTCTGCCGCCATATAAGTATGCGCCACGCCACTGATACAGGCGGTTACGGCGACCAGTTTGAGCGACATAATATTTCCCCTGTTTAAAAAGTTTATCCACCGAGCGTCACGTTATAACCGTATTTTTCGGCCATCGTATAAAACGGCGCAACAGTGGCGTCATCCGGCACCTTTATCTTATGCATTGAATACGGTTTATCCAGTAACGGATATTTTGCTTCGCCGTATTTATGGAAAGGCAGCAGATGGATTTCAGTTAAGTTGAAGGGTCGCAGAAAATCCAGAATTTGTTGCATATTTTCAATCGTTAACGTGAAGCCGGGGATCAGCGGTACGCGGGGGATCAACTTAACGCCGCGCCGCGCCAGCGCCGTAAAATTTTGCCGTACTCTCGACTGGTTCATATTCAGAACCGATCTTGCATGAATAGGATCCATTATCTTGAAGTCATACAACACCTGATCGCAGTGATCGGTGAGCGACAGCAGGTGATCCAGCGGCGCATCGCCCGCCGTTTCGATCGCCGTCGTTATACCTAATGCCTGTAGCTGCCTGAGCAACTCACCGGCAAACTCGTGCTGCATCAGTACTTCGCCGCCGGAAAGCGTGATACCACCGCCTGATGAGCGGAAAAATACCTCATCTTTGAGCAGGCGCGTCATTAACTCCGGCAGCGTGATGTCTTCACCGACATATTCCATTGCACCGCTCGGGCATTCGTTCGGATCCTGCAGGCAGGTGCGGCAGTTCAGGCATTTTGCCTGACGTTTGATGATCTGAATGCGCGGCGACATCGATTCAGGGTTGGCGCACCACGGGCAGCGATGCGGACAGCCTTTGAAGAAAACCAGGGTACGAATACCCTGACCATCATTGAGTGAAAAACGCTGAATATTGAAGATACGCGCGTGTCTTTCCGCGGCCTCCCTGACGGGGATCTGCCCGTCAGAGCTGATGTGCGGTGCGGCCGATAATGTCATCCTGGATCTCCTTTGACAGCTCAACAAAAAACGCGCTGTATCCCGCTACCCTGACGACCAGCCCTGCGAAATCCTGCGGGCGTCTTTGCGCTTCGCGAAGCTGCTCAGCATTCACCACGTTGAATTGTACATGCTGCAACTTCAGGCGGGTGAACGCGCAGAGGAAATCGGCCAGTTTATTCAGCCCCTGCCTGCCTTCAAGCGTTGATGGCGTGAATTTCACATTCAGCAGTGTGCCATTGGAGAGCAGTGTGTTGTCGAGTTTACTGACGGATTTCAGTACCGCTGTCGGTCCCTGATGGTCCTGTCCCCTCATCGGTGAAAGGCCGCCATCTGCCAGTTGTTCACCGGCAAAACGACCATCTGGCGTTGCGCCGACCACTGCGCCCAGCGGCACATGCGCGGAAACCGTATACGAGCCTGGCGTAAACTGACCGCCACGTGGATTGCGAAACTGCTCGACTTGTTTGCAGTAGAAACGCAGCAAATCGGCACTGATCAGATCGACCTCATCAATGTCATTACCGTACTTCTCAAAGCGGTTGATCAGACGGGCACGAATGGCGAGCCCTTCTTCGCCGGCAAAATTCCCTTTCAGAGAAGCCAGTAATTCATCAAAGGTCAGACGTTGCTGATCAAATACCATGCCTTTCAGCGCATGCAGGGAATCACTGAGGTTAGCGATACCGATGCCCTGAACACCGGAAAAGTTATAACGTGCGCCGCCAGCGGTAATGTCTTTACCGCTGTCCAGACAACCTTCAATAAACGAAGACAGCAGCGGAACCGGCGCCCAGTCGCGATGGCCGATATCACAGATGTTGCTGCCTTGCGCCATCAGTCTGACGTAATGGCTGATTTTCCGGCGGATCTGTTCCACCAGTTCTGGATAAGTGATCGCCGGGTTGCCCTCGTTCTCATACAGTGCCAGTTCCATGACCTTTAACAGGTTAAACATGGCGATATCGTGCAGCCCGTAGGTTTTTCCGGGGATCGACAGTTCGACGCAGCCCACAACAGCATAATCCCGCGCATCTTCGAGGCGTACGCCACGGTTAAGAAACGCCGGAACCACCACTTCATCATTGAATATTTGCGGAATACCGGTACCGAGACGGATCGTTTCAGCGGTTTTCAGCAGAAACTGACGGTCGATCAGTTCATTGACCCGTACGCCAAGGTTAGGCTGTGGCAGGCAAATGCTCTGATACGCGTCCAGACACAGAAACGACAGCACATTGATGGCACTACGTCCGGTGTCGGTCAGGCCGCCGAGCAAAATGGTATAACCCGTCGGGAAGCCGGCGAAGTAACGTGCGCTGGACATCGAACGCAGCAGCACGATGTCATTGCACTTTATCCACAGGCTTTCCAGCAACTCTTTAAGGAACGCCGGTGATTCACCGTGCGAAAGGGAATACTGATAGAACGGCAACATGTACTGATCGAAGCGCCCGAGCGATAACGAGCTGGCATTGGATTCGATCTGTAAAATGATATTCATGTACCAGAACAGCTGGCAGGCCTGATAGAAATCCTGCGGTTTATTGACTGAAATATGACGCGAAATGCGGGCAATACGTATCAGCTCCTGTTTTCGCGAGGTATCCTGACAGGCTTCTGCTAACCCTTCTGCCAGCGCGGCGTAGCGCAAAATATGCCGCTGTGCTGCCTGTAGCGTAATCAGCGCTGCCTGATAAAAGGTATTATCCGGCGCGCCGGCGACGCGCTGCTGAAGTTCTGAAACGACGTTATCCAGGCCAGAATTCAGTAACCGGGGATAATCAATAATGATATGCCCCTGGCCTTTGTCTGTCTGGTTGATACTGAATATCTGCATTTTGGTGGCAGCGGTGACATCTTCCGGCATCTGACTGTTGATGAAATCTTTCATCGAACGCGATTCCCAGTAAGGGAAAAGCTGTGTGCGGTAAATCTGTTTATCCTGCTCCGAAATGTTAAAGCGGTCCTGTGGACGGGCTGAAAACCCATCCAGTTCTTCCAGCAACCAGTAGGGGTCCATTTCAGGAGAGATGATCCCCGCACGCGGTTTGACCGTACGGTTACCGGCAATCAACTCGCCTTCACGCAGGGCAATCTCAACGTTATCCAGAATATGTGCCGTGGCCTTTGCGCGGCGCAGAAGCGTAGGTTCGCCTTCTGTGCTGCGGTGACTTTCGGTATACAGCAGGGCACGTTCCAGCGAAATTTCACGCGGGCTGGCGAAAAGTGCGGCTTTAAGACGTTCTGTGCGGGAAGTCATCTCATTCTCCCTGGCGTCAATCCGTGATGGCAGCGTTGGCGAGATGTGCTGCGATTTTTTCCATGATGGCATCTGCCCGTTTTACGGCATCACTGATGGCCACACGCACCGTGACTTTACCTCTGAAGCGCTCTTCCTGTTTGATGCCAATGTCTTTCGTCAGGATCACGATGTCTGCCGCCGCCACATCTTCCGGCGTCAGTTCGTTTTCCAGGCCGATTGAACCCTGCGTTTCAACTTTGCATTCCCAGCCTTTAGCTTTTGCCGCGCGTTCAATCGCTTCAGCCGCCATATAGGTATGAGCAACACCGGACGGGCACGCGGTTACAGCAATAATGTGAGTCATGATGTTTTCCTTTGGGTTCAGTTAATTTCGAAGTCCAGATCAAGTTCTGATTCCTGACGCGTTTTTGCCGACTGCTTTTTGGCGGCCAGATATTTCAGCGTGTTGACGCACAGTGCCGTGACAAACATGCCGACCAGCAATGCACCGATATACCCCAGTTTTCCCTGTACAACCGGCAACACAATCAGTCCGCCCCAGCCGGCATAGCATTGCGCGCCAACCAGAGCTGCTGTCACCGCCGCACACACTGAACCAGCCATGATGGCAGGAATGACACGCAGCGGGTCAGAGGCGGCAAAAGGAATAGCACCTTCGGTGATGCCGACGCAGCCCATCAGCATGGCGGCTTTGCCCGCTTCGCGCTCTTCAGTGGAATAATATTTACGGCCAATCAGCGTGGCGAAACCCAATCCCAGAGGCGGTGTTGCGATAGCCACGGCGGCAATGGCCACCACGGTATACACACCTTGTGCCACGCAAATCAGCATGAAAGCGTAGGCAACTTTATTCACCGGCCCGCCCATGTCGAAGGCCAGCATCAACCCCATGATGATGGCAAGCACAATAATGCTGCCCTGCTGCATGCTTTGCAGCCAGTGAGTCAGGGAGGTGGTCAGCAGACCAACCGGTTCGCCCAGTCCCCACATCATGACCCCTGCTGTCAGCAGCGTGCCGATAATCGGGATCACGAAGATCGGCATCACTGAGCGCAGGATCTTCGGTACGCGGATCTTTTTAAGATAGAAGACGATAATGCCACCCAGCAGGCCAGCGATGATCGCGCCAAAAAATCCTGCACCGAATGACGCACCGACCCAGGCACCGATGGCAGCAGGAGCCAGCGCGGAACGATCCGAGATGGAATAGCCGATATAAGCCGCCAGAAAAGGCACCATCAGGGTTAAACCAGCGACACCGATATCAAACAGCTTTTTCAGGTTCGGATCGGTTGCCGCATCCGGTACGGCACCTTTGCCATACAACATCACGGAGACCGCCAGCAAAATGCCGCCTGCGACCACAAAGGGGATCATATGAGACACGCCAGTCATCAGATGCTGGCGGGTATTTTTTAGAATAGTGATCAAGTCTTTCATGATGAACTCCACGAAAACCGGTGCCGGGCTAAAAATCGCAAATATCAGGGTTTCATTTCAAAACCGCAGATACAGAAAGGCTATCGACCACAACAATAGGCCGCTGCTGATAACGCTAATAGTGGACAAATTTGTGTTTTACTGGACTTTTGTAATGTCCTGCCAAAAATGCGAGCAGGTTCAAATAAGCCGAAATAAAGCGAGGTTTGTGCGCTCGTTTGCTGTGTGAGCTGCTTCGCAAAAAATGACAGATATTACATTTATCCAGTGTTTGTCATTTTTGTCTGGTAGCTATTGGATCCGCCTGACTCTTATTCTGCAAAGAGCCGGTGCATTACACCGGAATTTGGGATGAGGATTCAGAAATGAGTAAGACGTTGAGCTTCACCTGCATGTTAGTCAATGGGGTTCATGCCCGGCCAGCCAGCCATATTGAAACGTTGTGCAATGGCTTCGGGTCTGCGTTTCAGTGGCATAATGGGCGCACTGACCGCGTTGCCGATGGTAAAAGTGTTCTTTCACTGATTGGTGCCGATATTCTGTTTAATGATGAATGCCTGGTCACCATAGAAGGGAATGACGAAGACGCCGCGTACAGGGCGCTGGCTCATTTCATTGAATACCAACTCCCTCATTGTGATGAAGCCCTGCCAGAGCATGATGAAAGCGCGGAACTTGAGCCGCTTCCTGAATCCCTGAGCCATCTTTCTCCGTTGGTTTTCCGCGCCCGTTCAGTCAGTGAAGGGTGCGCGTCCGGAAAACTGGTCAGCCTTTCTGATGTGAACCTGGCAACACTCAGGGACTTACCCGCGTCTCAGGGGAAAGATAAAGAACAAAGCCTGCTTTGCAGCGGGCTGGCTGGATTGGAAAAATCTCTCAATTTACAATTGATGGCGGGCAGCGGGACGATGACTGCGGTGCTGGAATCACACCTTTCTTTGCTGCGTGATAACAGCCTGCGCGAAGCTTTGCTGAGCCGTGTGGCACAAGACCGGAGCTGTGCACAAAGTATTGTGGACACCGCAGCATATTTCAGCTCGCAACTCGCACAATCGTCCAGTGCTTATTTGCGTGAACGCGAACTGGATATTCGTGATGTCAGCTTCCGGCTTTTACAGCAAATCTATGGTGAGGAACGCTTTCCTTCCCAACAGGCACTGAGCGAAGCGAGTATTTGTCTGGCCGATGAACTGACGCCGAGCCAGTTTCTCGAACTGGATAAAACCCATCTGAAAGGTCTGCTGCTCGGCAGCGGAGGCAGTACGTCACATACCGTGATCCTCGCCCGATCATTCAATATACCCACTCTCGTCGGTGTGGATCCGCAACCACTTCTGGCTTATTTACAGCAGGATGTGCTGATCGACGGCGATCTCGGTCTGATTGCCTGTGCACTCAGCGAACCGGTACGTCGTTATTATTGTCAGGAACAGGCAGTGCAACAGGCGCTGCGCGGACAGCAAAGCGAATATCTCGATAAACCCGGGTACACGGCAGACGGTGTGCGTCTTGAAGTGGCAGCCAATATCGCTCATTCGGTTGAAGCCAGCGCGGCATTTGATCATGGCGCTGAAGCGATCGGGCTGTTCCGAACGGAAATGTTGTATATGGACCGCGCCAGCGCCCCTTCCGAAGATGAGCTGTACAATATTTATTGTCAGGCGACGGAGGCAACCCGGGGCAAAACTATCATTGTCCGCACGATGGATATCGGGGGAGATAAGCCGGTTCATTATCTGAACATTCCTGCCGAAAACAACCCGTTCCTCGGTTATCGCGCCGTGCGTATTTATCAGGAATTTCTGCCGTTATTTCATACGCAGTTGCGTTCGATCCTGCGCGCCTCGGCGCACGGGTCGCTGAAAATCATGATCCCGATGATCTCTTCCATGGAGGAGATCTTATGGGTGAAAGAGAAGCTGGCGGAAGCCAAACAGTCGCTGCGCAGCGAGCAAGTGCCGTTTGATGAAAAAATTCAGTTGGGGATCATGCTGGAAGTGCCGTCGGTGATGTTCATCATCGATCAGTGCTGTGAAGAGATTGATTTCTTTAGCATCGGCAGCAATGACCTGACGCAATATCTGCTGGCGGTCGATCGTGATAATACGAAAGTGACCCGCCATTACAACAGCCTGAATCCGGCCTTTCTGCGCGGGCTCGATCATGTTGTGCGCGAGGTGCATCGTCACGGTAAATGGATTGGTTTATGCGGTGAGCTGGGCGCGAAAGGCTCGGTGTTGCCGCTACTGGTTGGAATGGGGCTTGATGAAATTAGCATGAGTGCGCCGTCAGTTCCGGTGACCAAAGCGCGTCTGGCAAAACTCGACAGCCGCGAATGCCGCCTGTTGCTTAACCGCGCCATGCAGTGCCGGACGTCGCTGGAAGTCGAACACCTGCTGGCGCAGTTCAGGATGACGTTTAACGATGCCCCGCTGATTACGACGGAATGTGTGACGCTTAATGCCGACTGGCGCAGCAAAGAAGAAGTGATTAAAGGTATGGTGGATAACCTGATGCTGGCAGGGCGTTGCCGTTATCCGCGCAAACTCGCCGCTGATGTCTGGGCGCGTGAAGCCGTATTTTCCACCGGTCTCGGGTTTGGTTTTGCGATACCGCACACCAAATCAGAGCACATTGAGCAATCGACTATCAGCGTCGCGAAACTTCCGCAACCGGTGCAGTGGGGTGATGAACAAGCACAATTTGTGATCATGCTGACCCTCAATAAACATGCCGCAGGCGACCAGCATATGCGGATTTTCTCAAGGCTGGCGCGACGGATTATGCATGACAGTTTCCGCGACGCACTGATGCATTCGGCCACGGCAGCACAGATTGAAACGTTGCTCAAACAAGAGCTTGAACTCTGACAGGAGAGGGTATGGAACTTTATCTGGATACTGCTGATATTAGCGCAGTAAAACGTTTATCCCGGATTTTGCCGTTGCAGGGCGTGACCACGAACCCGAGCATTGTGGCTAAATCGCAAACTTCCCTGTGGGAGGTTTTGCCCGCGCTTCGTGATGCATTAGGAGGAGAAGGGAAACTGTTTGCGCAGGTACTGGCAAATCAAACTGAGCAGATAGTTGAAGAAGCTGAATTATTGTATTCCCGCGTGCCAGGGCTTGTGGTCAAAGTGCCGGTAACCGCTGCCGGGTTGGCAGCGATTAAGACGCTGCGTATTCGTAAAATTCCAACCCTGGGAACCGCTGTGTATGGTGCGGGGCAAGGGTTACTATCGGCACTGGCCGGGGCCGAATATGTCGCGCCTTATGTTAACCGGCTGGATGCCCAGGGGGGTGATGGCATTGCGATGGTGACCGAGTTGCAGCAATTGCTTACCCTGCATGCGCCGCATGCCAAAGTGCTGGCCGCCAGTTTTAAAACGCCGCGCCAGGTTCTGGCCTGTCTGCTGGCAGGCTGTCAATCGGTCACGATCCCTGTCGATGTCGCGGAGCAATTGATCAGTGCGCCCGCCGTACAGGCGGCTGTCGATAAATTTGAACAAGACTGGCAAGGTGCTTTCGGGCAACTCTCACTTTAATCGGCTAACGTTGCGTAAAAAGCCCGGCAGGAAAACCTGTCGGGCCTTTGTCATTCTGGTCAGTATCCTTTTACTTTACGCCTTACTTTTACTTAACTCCGTACTGCGCAAAGAAAGCCAGCATGCGTTGCCAGCCATCGGCAGCGGCTTCAGCATGGTAACTCGGGCGATAATCGGCGTTAAACGCGTGACCCGCTTCGGGATATACCACGATTTCCGCTGTGGCATTGGCTGCGCGAATGGCCTGTCGCATGGTTTCAATGGTATCCAGAGGAATGCTCGAATCTTCCCCGCCATACAAACCCAGCACCGGTGCATCCAGTGCCGCTGCGCGGTCAACCGGTTGGAACGGGCTGGTTAGCGTTTTATCACCGACCAGTTTACCGTACCAGACTACGCCCGCTTTCAGTTGCGGATTGTGCGCCGCATACAGCCAGGTGATGCGCCCGCCCCAGCAGAAACCGGTGATACCTAATTTTGTAATATCCCCGCCATGCTGTGATGCCCAGTGTGCAGTATGATCGAGATCGGAAAGCACTTGCTGGTCCGGTACTTTGCTGACCAGTTTGGCAAACAGCTCACTGATTTCGGTGTAATCACGCGGGTCACCCTGACGGAAATATAACTCCGGCGCGATGGCCATATACCCCTGCTTCGCCAGCCGGCGGCAGATATCCTGAATGTGTTCATGTACACCAAAAATCTCCTGCACGACCAGCACGATCGGTAATTTACCGGTGAACTGTTCAGGACGGGCGAGATAGGCGGGCATATCTTCGCCCTGTGAGGGAATGGTGGTCTGGCCTGCGTGCAGCCCGTCGGTGTCGGTATGTATGGTGGTGCTGGCGACGGGCGTGACGGCAGGAGCAAAGCTGGTCGGAGCCTGTTTCAGGGTAAGCAATTCTTCTTTTTTCATCGGGTGTCTCCAGGCAAGTGTCCATACGGAAATCTGTGGCTATGGATTAAAACTATAGCCGGAAAGCATGAACAGCAAGGCGCAAGAGATGTTCTATAGTTAAAAGTTAATCAGGAAAGTCATCACGGAAGATTCACAGAACACCCGAAACTTTTGCCGAGGAGCTATGTTCAATGTCCAAATCACCCTCTAAAGTCACCAAGAAAAGTGAGTTAAAACCGGTAAGCCGCGCCCCCGCCACGGGCATTGAGTCTTCGCAGCCAGGCCTGGGGGATCTTGCCCCCGCGGATCGTGCTTATCAGCCTTCAGCACAACCTACACCGCCAGGAAAAGAACCGACAGCTTCCGGCAGCGCCAGGAGTCCGAAAAATAGCAATACCAAACTTGATGCATTAGAACACCACCGCAAAAATGGAGAAAAACAGCCGCTGACCACCAATCAGGGCACCAAAATTGCCGATGACCAAAATTCGCTGAAAGCCGGAAGCCGCGGTCCGACACTGCTTGAAGATTTCATCCTGCGCGAAAAAATCACTCACTTTGACCATGAGCGCATCCCGGAACGTATCGTTCATGCGCGCGGTGCGGCAGCGCACGGTTATTTTCAGCCATACCGCAATATGAAAGATGTCACCAAAGCCAGTTTCCTTTCAGACCCCGAAAAGAAAACCCCGGTTTTTGTACGATTTTCTACTGTTCAGGGTTCCCGCGGCTCGGCAGATACCGTACGTGATATCCGCGGCTGGGCGACCAAATTTTATACGGATGAAGGGATTTACGATCTGGTGGGTAACAATACGCCGGTGTTCTTTATTCAGGATGCACATAAATTCCCTGACTTTGTCCACGCGGTCAAACCTGAACCGCATAATGAAATCCCGCAAGGCGCGAGTGCGCATGATTCCTTCTGGGATTACGTTTCTCTGCAACCGGAAACGCTGCATAACGTTTTCTGGGCGATGTCTGACCGCGGCATTCCGCGCAGTTACCGCACGATGGAAGGTTTCGGCATTCATACGTTCCGCTTTGTGAATGCCGAAGGGAAAGCCACTTTTGTCCGTTTCCACTGGAAACCGGTGGCCGGAAAAGCGTCTCTGTTATGGGATGAAGCACAGAAACTGGCGGGGAAAGACGCGGATTTTCACCGCCGTGATTTGTGGGAAGCCATCGAAGCCGGAGATTATCCGGAATACGAACTGGGGGTTCAGTTGATCCCGGAAGAAGACGAGTTCAAATTTGATTTCGACTTGCTCGACCCGACTAAACTCATTCCCGAAAAGCTGGTGCCCGTAGAACTGATCGGCAAAATGGTGCTTAACCGTAACCCCGATAATTTCTTTGCTGAAACCGAGCAAGCCGCGTTCCATCCCGGACATATTGTGCCGGGCATAGATTTTACCAATGATCCGTTGTTACAGGGGCGTTTGTTCTCTTACACCGATACGCAAATCAGCCGTCTTGGCGGGCCAAATTTCCATGAAATTCCGATCAACCGGCCGACATGTCCTTTCCATAACTTCCAGCGTGACGGTATGCACCGCCAGGATATTGATACTAATCCGGCAAACTACGAGCCGAATTCCATCAACAATAACTGGCCAAGGGAAACGCCTCCGGCAGCATCCGGCGGCGGCTTTGAAAGTTATCCTGAGCGTATTGGTGCAGAAAAAATTCGTCAGCGCAGCCCGTCATTTGCCGAATATTATGCCCATCCGCGCCTGTTCTGGCTGAGCCAGACAGCGGCGGAGCAGGATCATATTATCGGGGCCTTCTCATTTGAATTATCGAAAGTGGCGCGGCCTTATATCCGCGAGCGGGTGGTGGATCTGTTGGCGCATGTTGATCAGACGCTGGCGCAAAAAGTGGCGAAGAATCTGGGTATTACCCTTTCCGCAGATACTCTGAATATCAAACCGCCGAAGCCGGTGAATGGCCTGAAAAATGATCCGTCGCTGAGTTTGTATGCCAGCGGTAAAGGCACGCTCAAAGGACGTCAGGTGGCAATATTATTGGGGGAGGGCGTGAAAGCGGCAGATGTTCTGGAAACGTTGCAGGCGCTTCAGGTCGCAGGCGTCCATCCTAAACTGCTGGCCAGTCATTTAGGCAATGTAACTGCCGATGATGGCTCCACGTTGCCGGTTGATGCAACCTTTGCCGGGGCGCCTTCCATCACCGTGGATGCGGTGATTGTTCCGCACGGACATATCGATGCACTGCTCATGAACGGCGATGCGCGGCATTACGTGCTCGAGGCCTACAAGCACCTGAAAGTCGTAGGCCTAAGTGGCGATGCACGCCGCTTCAAATCACTGCTGGGGTTGACGGATGACGTGCCGGAAGAGGGCATTGTCGAAGGTGAAAAAGCGGAGGGAGCATTACTGAAAACGTTCCTGAAAGAAATGCTCAAACACCGGATCTGGTCACGCAGTGCGTTGGCAGAGGCTGTGCCTGCCTGATTTGCTGTAGCTGGAAAGCAGGCAACCTCCGGTAACGGAGATTGCCTGTTCAGGTTTCAGTGAAATGCACCTTTATTTTGTGATGAGCGTCACAAAATAAATGTATGCGCAATTCAAGTTGTTACATCATAGTGACGACCGTCACGAAATAACGCCACAATGTTGAGTACAGTTGCCGGGTGTTCCTCCTGCCAATAAATGACCTTACACACCGAGGAGTTTGTTATGTCTCAGCCCGAAGTTTTCCATCTTGGCCTGGCCAAAAAAGATTTAAACGGCGCGTCGCTGGCGATTGTTCCCGGCGATCCTGAGCGCGTAGAAAAAATTGCCAAACTGATGGAGAACCCGGTTCGTCTGGCCTCCCACCGCGAATTTACCTCATGGCGTGCTGAGCTTGATGGCAAATCTGTGATTGTTTGCTCAACCGGTATCGGCGGGCCTTCTACCTCCATCGCAGTGGAAGAACTGGCACAGCTGGGGATCCGTACTTTCCTGCGTGTCGGCACAACGGGTGCGATCCAACCACATATCAATGTCGGTGACGTGCTGGTCACGACCGCTGCCGTTCGTCTTGATGGCGCGAGCCTGCACTTTGCGCCGATGGAATTCCCTGCGGTAGCCGATTTTGCCTGCACTACCGCGCTGGTTGCGGCGGCAGAAGCCGTGGGAGCCGCGACACACATTGGCGTTACTGCATCTTCTGACACGTTCTATCCGGGTCAGGAACGTTATGACACTTACTCCGGCCGTGTTGTCCGTCGCTTCAAAGAATCGATGAAAGAATGGCAGGAAATGGGCGTCATGAACTACGAAATGGAATCCGCGACTCTGCTGACCATGTGTGCAAGCCAGGGTCTGCGCGCCGGGATGGTTGCCGGTGTTATCGTGAACCGCACGCAGCAGGAAATTCCTAATGCGGAAACCATGAAAAAGACCGAAAGCCATGCGGTGAAGATTGTTGTCGAAGCGGCCCGCAGACTGCTTTAGTCCCTGTAAAACTAAAACAACCACATCTTATCAACGGGCCTCTGACGGCCCGTTTTTTTGCTCTGTTAAGCAGATCTGTTAAGGTCATGTTAGTAATCCATCTGGAATAATTGATGTATTCCCTTCCGGATCTCTGACACAAGGAACTGCATTTTTGACTGTTCACGACCTTCTTGAGTACACCACTACCTTCATTCGTGCCCATCAGGTGTGGGCTGCGCCGATCGTTTTTTTTCTGGCCTTTGGTGAATCGCTGGCATTCCTTTCCCTGCTGCTTCCGGCAACGTTTATCTTGTTGGGGCTCGGTGCGCTGATTGGCGAAACCGGCATACCGTTCTGGCCCATCTGGGCAGCCGCCGCTGCGGGGGCTTTCCTGGGCGACTGGCTTTCTTACTGGATTGGTGCCCGTTATCAGGATCGTGTTGGCAATTTCTGGCCTTTCTCCCGTCATCCGCAAATGTTGGTTCGGGGGCATGCTTTCTTTGAAAAATGGGGCATGCCGGGGGCCTTTATCGGCCGCTTTTTTGGCCCGCTTCGCGCCGTTGTGCCACTGGTTGCTGGCATCTGCGGTATGCCGCAAAAGTATTTCCAGATTGCGAATGTGACCTCGGCACTTATCTGGGCTTTCGGCATTCTGGCACCCGGTGCGTTTGGCATTCAGTGGCTGAGCCGCTGGTTTTAAATCCTGCCCTCTGTCGTTGCCCGTCGCAAGGGGGCAAATACAGAGAAATTCCTTTTTGGAAGACGTCTCGCAAAGGTTCAATGCAACAGAAAATAGACTGGACATCCATACAGCCTGACATTACCTTGGCCGCAAGAGACTTGAAGAGGGAAATCACGTGGATATCAGCATTCTGACTGCCCTGGGGGCAGGGTTAATTGGCTTACTCTTAGGATGGCTGATTGCCAGTTTGCGCCAACAGCAACAACAGACGGAGTATGAAACGCAACGCCGTTTGCTGGAACAATCGCTGGAACAGCTTAAAACGGAAAATGATACGCACAAAATCGAGCGGCAATCAGGCCAGCAGCAACTGCGTGAAGCTGAACTTGAGCTGCGAAAACTGCACAGTCTGCAGGCGGCCAGCCAGGAAAAATTACAACTTCTTGTCCACTGGCAAAACGAGTGTGACCAACTCAATCAGGAACTGCGTGCGCAGCGGGAAATCAACAGTGCGCAGGAAGCTGAGTTGCGTGAGGTTTCGACCCGTCTGGACGAAACCCGCATGGCGGCTGAAGAAAAGCAGCGTCTGCTGATTAACAGCGAACAGCGCCTGAGCAGCCAGTTTGAAAACCTGGCTAACCGGATTTTCGAACAAAATGGCCGTCGTGCCGATGAACAGAACAAGCAAAGTCTCGATAAGTTACTGCTGCCGTTGCGTGAGCAACTGGATGGTTTCCGCCGCCAGGTGCAGGACAGCTTCGGGCAGGAAGCCCGTGAGCGACATACGCTGGCGCATGAGATCCGCAATTTACAGCAACTGAATGTGGAGATGGCACGCGAAGCCGTCAACCTGACTAAAGCTCTGAAAGGTGATAATAAAACGCAGGGCAACTGGGGTGAAGTGGTTCTGAGTCGCGTGCTCGAGGCTTCCGGTTTACGCGAAGGGCATGAATACCAGACGCAGGTCAGCGTGCAGGTGGATAGCAACAGCCGGATGCAACCTGATGTGGTCGTACGGTTACCGCAGAATAAAGACGTGGTGATTGACGCCAAAATGACGCTGGTTGCGTATGAGCGTTATTTCAACAGTGAGGATGACAGCGAGCGGGAAGCGGCACTCAATGAACATATTGCCTCAGTGCGCGGACATATCCGCCTGCTCGGGCGCAAAGATTACCAGCAACTTCCCGGTCTGCGCAGCCTCGATTATGTGCTGATGTTTATCCCCGTTGAGCCTGCTTTTCTGTTGGCTATCGACCGGGAGCCCGAATTGATCAGCGAAGCGCTTCGCCACAATATTATGTTGGTCAGCCCGACGACCTTGCTGGTGGCGCTACGAACGATCAGCAACTTGTGGCGCTATGAGCATCAGAGTCAGAACGCCAAACGTATCGCCGATCGCGCGGCCCGTCTTTACGACAAACTGCGATTGTTTGTGGATGACATGGAGTCGATGGGACAAAGTCTCGACAAAGCGCAGGGAAGTTATCGATCCGCGATGAATAAACTCTCGCAAGGCCGTGGTAATCTTATCGGGCAGGTGGAAAGTTTTCGCGCGCTGGGTGTTGAAGTTAAACGACCTATCAGTCCCTCTCTGGCTGAAATAGCGAAAGCGGAAAACGAACCTGAAGACACCGCATCTCTGCCCGATACCTCTGATGCGGAAGAAGAACAGACGCTGAACCCGGGTGAGTTAACCGCTCACGAGCAGGCATTGCTCTCAGAGGGGCCGCATTGTGTGTGATTCAATGCGTGAATCTTCGCAATATGTTGAATCACCATCGGTGATGGGGCTTTCGAACGGGTTCTGATACACTTCTCCCCAAGAGTTCGACTGAAAAAGCAGGCATAAATAATGGAAAAGCAGACGCCGGAAACCACCCATTTTGGTTTTCGTACAGTAGCCAAAGATGAAAAACAGGAAATGGTGGCAGAAGTCTTCCATTCCGTTGCGGCAAAATATGATTTGATGAATGACCTGATGTCTTTTGGTATTCATCGCATCTGGAAACGCTTCACAATTGATTGCAGCGGTGTCCGTCAGGGACAACGTGTGCTGGATCTGGCCGGTGGTACGGGCGATCTGACCGCAAAATTCTCCCGTCTGGTGGGTGAGAAAGGCGAAGTCGTTCTGGCGGATATTAACGATTCCATGTTGAAGATGGGGCGCGAAAAGCTGCGCAATCTCGGCATCGTTGGCAACGTCAGTTACGTTCAGGCGAATGCCGAGGCCCTGCCGTTCCCGGACAATTATTTTGACTGCATCACCATCTCTTTCGGTCTGCGTAATGTGACTGAAAAAGAGAAGGCGCTGCGCTCCATGTTCCGTGTCCTCAAGCCGGGCGGCCGTCTGCTGGTATTAGAATTCTCCAAACCGGTGTTCAAACCGCTGAGCAAAGCTTATGACACCTATTCCTTCCATATTTTACCGCGTATAGGTGAACTGGTTGCGCATGATGCGGAAAGCTATCGTTATCTGGCTGAATCAATTCGTATGCATCCGGATCAGGAAACACTGAAAGGAATGATGGCAGACGCAGGTTTTGAAAATGTGACTTATCACAACCTGACTGGCGGCATCGTGGCGTTACATCGGGGTTTCAAATTCTGATATGAGTATGCCGATGTTGTTAACGCCGTTACTGACTGCCGCTATCGAGACGCCGCTTAATTACCTGCTTTTCAGAGATCGCAGCATGAAGGCGGCACGGACACGTCTGGCCGGCAAAGTTCTGCGTGTCGAATTGCAGGAACTGAGTACACCCCTGACGTTTGTATTCAGTGAACACAAAATTGATGTGCTCGGACAATGGGATGGGGCGGCGGATTGCACTGTCACCTCGAAACTGTCAGTGCTGCATAAGTTACGTGATCGCCAGCAGTTGTCGCCAATGATGCGTAGTGGCGGGCTGGTGGTTGATGGTGATATCGCCGTGGTTCAGCAATTTTCTGCATTGCTGGATATGGCGGAAATTGAGCCTGCTGAGTTTCTGGCACCCTATATCGGTGATATTGCGGCACAGGGCGTGAGCCAGGCTGTGCAGGGGGCTTTCAGCTTTCTGCAAAAAGGGCTGAAACATCAGCAGAGCTATGTAGCGCAAACGCTGACGGAAGAGTGGAAAATGGCACCCGGTCCGCTGGAAGTTGTCTGGTTTAGTGATGAGGTTTCCGCACTGGTGGGCGAACTGGATGCGCTGGATAAACGAATCAAAAAACTGGAGGATAAACCGTGACGCCTAGGGAAATGCGACGTTTATATCTGATTATCCGCATGTTTCTGATCTACGGCCTTGACGAACTGATCCCTAAAATCCGCTTAACGTTACCGCTGAGAATGGGGCGTTATCTTTTTTTCTGGTTACCTCATCGTCATAAAGAAAAACCGTTGGGTGAGCGCATGCGTCTGGCACTGGAACAACTTGGACCGGTATGGATCAAGTTCGGTCAGATGATGTCGACACGCCGCGATCTTTTCCCTCCGCAAATTGCCGATCAACTGGCTTTGCTCCAGGACCATGTTCCGCCGTTTGATGGCGCAAAAGCCCGTCAGCAAATTAATGCTGCGCTGGGTGGCCCGCTGGAAACCTGGTTTGATGAGTTCGACCAGACACCGCTGGCATCTGCGTCGATTGCTCAGGTGCATACAGCGATCCTGAAAGAAAACGGCAAACCAGTGGTGCTCAAAGTTATCCGCCCGGATATTTTACCGACCATTGTTGCGGACATCCGTTTGATGTCGCGTCTT
Organism: Rahnella sp. RFA10(1/100); assembly: GCF_004195115.1. NCBI lineage: Bacteria > Pseudomonadati > Pseudomonadota > Gammaproteobacteria > Enterobacterales > Yersiniaceae > Rahnella > Rahnella sp. RFA10(1/100). Next base: position 15,802 of record NZ_SEWR01000010.1, on the reverse strand, counting down.
GCTGGCTGGTTGCCGATTCTGTTGCCAGATGGCCGCCGTTTGCGTCCGCGTGAAGTGGTGCGCGAGTATGAAAAAACGCTGCTTGATGAACTGAATCTGCTACGTGAAGCCGCGAATGCCATTCAGCTTCGTCGTAACTTTGAAGGGAGCCCGATGCTGTATGTGCCGGAAGTTTATCCGGATTATTGCAGCGAACAACTGATGGTGATGGAACGTATTTATGGGATCCCTGTTTCTGATATTGAGGCGCTGAAAAAGCAGGGCACCAATATGAAATTGCTGGCGGAGCGCGGTGTGCAGGTCTTCTTCACTCAGGTTTTCCGCGACAGTTTCTTTCATGCCGATATGCATCCGGGCAATATTTTTGTGAGCTACGAAACGCCGGAAGATCCTTGCTACATAGGCATTGATTGCGGCATAGTTGGTTCGCTCAACAAGGAAGACAAACGCTATCTGGCGGAGAATTTCATCGCGTTCTTTAATCGCGATTACCGCAAAGTGGCGGAGTTGCATGTCGATTCCGGCTGGGTCCCGCGTGATACCAACGTTGAAGAATTCGAATTTGCGATCCGGACAGTGTGTGAACCGATTTTTGAGAAACCGCTGGCGGATATTTCCTTCGGTAACGTATTGTTAAATCTGTTTAATACGGCTCGCCGTTTTAATATGGAAGTCCAGCCTCAGCTGGTGTTGCTGCAAAAGACACTGTTGTATGTCGAAGGCCTCGGGCGTCAGCTTTATCCTCAACTGGATTTGTGGACAACGGCGAAACCTTTCCTCGAAAGCTGGGTTCGTGATCAGGTTGGCCTGCCAGCGATGATCCGTGCACTGAAAGAGCGTGCGCCGTTCTGGATTGAGAAAATGCCTGAACTGCCAGATTTGGTTTATCAGAGCCTGCAGCAGCACAAGCTGTTGCAATACAACATTGAGAAACTTTCCTCCCAGATTCATAACCAGAGTTCCCGTCAGGGACAGTCTCGTTATTTGTTGGGAATGGGTGCGACGCTGTTGTTGAGCGGAACCCTTTTACTGTTAGGCGGCGTTAAGGTTTACCCCGCTTGCCTGATGGCGGCAGGTGTTGTTTCATGGTTAATCGGATGGAAACGCGCCAGCTAAACAAATTGTTTTAAATCGAATGCCGTTTGCGGACGGCAATGAATGTGGTTCCTTCCTATTTGAGGTGAAAATAATGGGTGGTATTAGTATTACAAAAATCCTAATCCTCGTTGTTCTTGTAGTACTGCTGTTCGGTACGAAGAAACTGCGTGGTCTGGGCGCTGATTTGGGTGCATCGATCAAAGGTTTTAAAAAAGCCATGAGTGATGACGACACTCAGCCAAAACCTAAAGACTCTGACATTCCTCCTAATGACGCTGATTTCGTAGCCAAGTCTGTTGAAAGCAAGCCAGAAACGAAAGCAGAAGACACCAAGAGCCAAAACAAAGAGCAGGTATAAGCCGTGTTCGATATTGGATTTAGTGAACTGCTGCTGGTATTGGTGATTGGCCTGGTTGTCCTCGGGCCCGAGCGTTTACCTGTAGCAGTCAGAACAGTAGCAGGCTGGATCCGTACGCTTCGTGCAATGGCTGCTTCAGTTCAGAGCGAATTATCGCAGGAACTGAAACTCCAGGAATTGCAGGATAGCCTGAAGAAAGCGGAAGAATCCGGTCTGAAGAATCTCACGCCAGAAATCAAAGCGTCTATGGACGAGTTGAAAGAGGCCGCAGAATCTATGAAGCAGTCGATCAATTCAGGATTGAATCCTGCGGAGAAGGCTGTCGAAGACGCCAAAGCGGAAGGCAACACTATCCACAATCCTGTTCTGGATGAAGCTGAAGCGCACCATGATGCAGGTGTCTCTCCTGCTGCTGCCGACAAGGTAATTTCTGCACCAGCCGCTGCACCGCAAAGTGCTGTTGATGCTGCCCTGGCATCAAACAGAACGGCGCATGTCGCAGCTGAAACGCTGGCGGCATCGGTGGAACCTATCGCTGACAGTTCTGTTGACGTTTCACCTGTTGTGAAAACCGCGGCTGAAGCCCCTGTGGAGGAACCCACAGCACCGGTTAAACCGGCTTCATCAACTCAAACGACAGGCGAGCGTTAAACATGGCCGTTGAAGATACACAACCCCTTATCAGCCATCTGATCGAGCTACGTAAACGTCTGCTGAATGCCATTATCTGTATTATTGTGGTGTTTTTAGCGCTGGTTTATTTTGCAAATGACATCTATCAACTGGTGGCATCGCCGCTGATCAAGCAAATGCCGTTGGGTGCGAGCATGATTGCGACTGACGTCGCGTCGCCGTTCTTTACGCCTATCAAACTGACTATGATCGTCTCGGTGTTTGTCTCTGCACCGTTCATTTTGTATCAGGTCTGGGCATTTGTAGCACCGGCACTTTACAAACACGAACGCCGGCTCATGATGCCGCTGCTGTTCTCAAGCTCCGCGTTATTCTATCTCGGTGTGGCGTTTGCTTATTTCGTCGTGTTCCCGCTGGCGTTCGCTTTCTTTGCGAAAACCGCACCGGCTGGCGTGCAGATAGCCACCGACATTAACAACTACCTCGATTTCGTGATGGCGTTGTTTATGGCGTTTGGCGTCTCCTTTGAAGTGCCTATCGCGATTGTGCTGCTTTGCTGGAGTGGTGTAACGACCCCGGAAGATCTGAAAAAGAAACGTCCTTATGTACTGGTCGGGGCTTTTGTAGTGGGGATGTTGTTAACACCGCCGGATGTATTCTCGCAAACGTTGCTGGCCATTCCGATGTACCTGCTATTTGAAATTGGCGTGTTCTTTGCCCGTTTCTATGTCGGAGGCCGTCGCCGGTCGGACGTCGACAACGAGACCGATCCGGATCAGTCTGCTTAAAGTTTTTTTCGTTATAGAGAAACCGCCCTGTTGGGCGGTTTCTGTTTCAGGACTCCTCATGTTTGAAATCGGTATAAATCTTACCAGCAGTCAGTTTGATAAAGACCGGCTGCAGGTGGTGGAAAGAGCCAGAGCCGCCGGTCTGAGCGGCATGTTGATCACCGGAACGTCAGCGCAGGAAAGTGTCGAAGCGCAGAAAATGGCGGATGATCATCCTGATTTTTGCTGGTCGACGGCGGGTGTGCATCCGCATCAGGCGAGCGACTGGAATGCGCAGGTTGAAGCCGGTATCCGCGAGCTCGCAGCGTTACCCAATGTGGTTGCGATCGGCGAGTGCGGGCTGGATTTCAATCGTAACTTTTCTCCGGCAGATCGGCAGGAAGCGGCTTTTACCGCGCAGCTGGCGCTGGCGAAAGAACTGCAGTTACCGGTCTTTCTGCATTGTCGCGATGCTGGGGAGCGCTTCGCCGCGTTGCTCAAACCTTGGCTGTCCGGTTTGCCGGGCGGTGTGGTTCATTGTTTTACCGGCACCCGTCAGGAGCTTGAGTTGTATTTATCTCTCGGACTGTCGGTGGGTATTACCGGTTGGGTATGTGATGAGCGTCGCGGGCTGGAACTGCGTGAAATGCTGCCGCTGATCCCGGCGGAGAGGTTATTGCTGGAAACCGATGCACCGTATTTACTGCCGCGTGATATGGAAAACAAACCGAAAAACCGTCGCAATGAACCCGCTTTCCTGCCGCATATTGTGAAGCAGGTGGCTCTTTGGCGTGGTGAGCATCCCCTATGGCTGGCGGACGTTACGGATGACAATGCGCGTAAGCTTTTTGCCCTTCCGGCACGCGGCTGAACCCCGTAAAAAGGTACTGCAGGACAGTGCCTTTTTACGGTCGACCCATCCAGTTCAACAGAGCGGGAATACCGGTTACATTTTTTGGAAGTGCGTATTTTCGATGCTCTGACGAACCGGCTGGTTGATGAGATTAAGCATCAGCAGTGAACGTGCTTCGCCGTCCGGTTCAGTATAAATCGCTTCGATACCAGCAAAAATTCCGCCGGTAATCACCACCTGATCGCCTTCATACGGTGTATCAGGATCACGAATATCAACTGATGGCGGTTCCATCAACTGTTTAATGACATCAGGCTGGACGGTGGCAAGTTTCGCACCAAAGCGGATGAAGTGGCTGACACCACGCGTTGCGTTGATAGTCGTGGTATGGATCCGCTCAGGGTCGAACTCGACGAACATATAATTCGGAAACAGTGGCTCGCTGACCGCAGTGCGGCGTCCGCGCACCAGTTTTTCAAGCGTGATCATTGGCGTCAGGCAGTTAACGTGCTGGCGCTCAAGATGTTCTTTTGCGCGAAGAAGCTGACCACGTTTGCAATAGAGTAAATACCAGGATTCCATAGTTTCCCACATAAAAGCGTCGAGCGGGGCAGCATACCAAAAGCCGCTCAGGAGATATAGACAGTGCAAGTCTCTGCAGACGTTTGCTGATTGTCGGCCCGTTATCTTTTATTATCGGAGAAAAGCGCATTCTTATCCCCTCTATTAGTCCTATTTTATCAGGAGAAATCTCATGGAGTTATTCTTACTGAGTAACGGTAAGCTTTCAGGTGAATCTGAGTTACTGGGCTACGCTAAAGCGCGTATCCAGACTATGTTTGAGGCGCACAAGATTACCTCAGCTGTCCTAATCCCTTATGCCCTGATCCGCAGTGATTACGATGCCCGCGCCCTGGAGCTTTCTGATGTGCTGGGCATTGACGTTAGCAGTATTCATCATGCAGCAAACCCGGCTGAAGCGATTGCCAGCGCGGAATGTATTTTGATCAGCGGCGGGAATACCTGGATGCTTAATCAAATGTTGCATGAACACAGCCTGATGGTGCCGATCCAGCGGGCAGTGCGTGAGCGCAATGTACCTTATATCGGCTGGAGTGCGGGCTGTAATGTTGCCACACCCAGTATCCGTACCACCAATGATATGCCTGTTCGCAACTCTGTGGTTCTGCCTTCTCTTGGCCTGTTCCCGGTGCAAATCAATCCGCACTATATTGATGCCCATTTAAGCGGTCATATGGGTGAAACCCGTGATGAGCGCATTGCGGAATTCTGCGCGGTTAATCCGTCGGAATCAGTAATTGCGTTGCGTGAAGGCAGCCTGTTACAGGTGTCCGGCAACAATCTGAGCTACTTCAGTGCGAAAGAGCAGGGTTTTAAAGTTTTCCGTCACGGACAGGACACGCAGGAATATCAGGACACTCAGGCGATTCAGTCTCTGGTGCCTTTTAACTGCCTGTAATTGTCGTCACGATACTACTTCCGCACCGTCAGTCCAGAAATACCCGGCTGACGGTTATACAGTTTTTACGTTATCAGACTTTAGTTACTGTTAAGAAATTTACTCATAACAAACTTGCTGATAACAAAAAGGCAGCAACAACCCCGGAGAGGCTCTATAATGCTCTCCTTCAACCCGGCGACTCAGAATCAGCATGAAATACCGTGATTTACGTGACTTCCTCTCGTTACTTGAAAAGAGAGGCCAACTGAAACGCATTAGCCAGTCAGTTGACCCTTATCTGGAAATGACCGAAATTGCCGATCGCACCCTGCGTGCAGGCGGTCCCGCGCTTTTGTTCGAAAACCCCAAAGGCTACGACATGCCGGTTCTGTGCAATTTATTTGGCACACCTCAGCGTGTGGCGATGGGCATGGGCAAAGAAGATGTCAGTGCGTTGCGGGAAGTCGGTGAATTACTGGCATTTCTGAAAGAACCTGAGCCACCGCGGGGCTTGCGTGATTTATACGACAAAGCGCCAAAGTTTAAACAGGTGCTGAATATGTCGACCAAAATGCTGCATTCCGCCCCGTGCCAGCAGCAGATTTGGGAAGGTGATGCGGTCGATATAACCAAAATTCCGGTGATGCAGTGCTGGCCGGAAGATGCCGCGCCGCTCATCACCTGGGGACTGACTGTCACCCGGGGACCGAACAAGCCGCGTCAGAATCTGGGCATATATCGTCAGCAGGTGCTGGGTAAAAATAAAGTGATCATGCGCTGGTTGTCCCATCGCGGCGGTGCGCTTGATTTTCAGGAATGGTGCAAACAGAATCCGGGTCAGCGTTTTCCGGTTTCTGTTGCGCTGGGGGCTGATCCGGCTACGATTCTTGGTGCTGTGACGCCGGTTCCCGATACGCTTTCTGAATATGCCTTTGCCGGGCTGTTGCGTGGCAACAAAACGGAAGTGGTTAAATGTATTTCTAACGATTTGGAAGTGCCGGCCAGCGCCGAAATTGTGCTGGAAGGGTATATCGAGCCGGGTGAAATGGCACCGGAAGGCCCGTATGGTGACCACACCGGCTACTATAATGAAGTGGACAACTTCCCGGTGTTCACCATTACGCACATGACACAGCGTAAAGATGCTATCTATCATTCGACCTATACTGGCCGTCCGCCGGATGAACCTGCAGTACTGGGTGTGGCGCTGAATGAAGTGTTTGTGCCGATTCTGAAAAAGCAGTTTCCGGAAATTGTTGATTTCTATTTGCCGCCTGAGGGTTGCTCCTACCGTCTGGCTGTCGTTACCATGAAGAAGCAGTACGCGGGTCATGCGAAACGCGTGATGATGGGGGTCTGGTCCTTCCTGCGACAGTTCATGTACACCAAGTTTGTGATTGTGTGCGACGATGACGTGAATGCCCGTGACTGGAACGATGTGATTTGGGCGATCACGACCCGAATGGATCCCGCGCGGGATACGGTTCTGGTAGAAAATACCCCGATTGATTATCTTGATTTTGCTTCCCCTGTGTCGGGCCTTGGCTCGAAAATGGGGATGGATGCTACCAATAAATGGCCGGGCGAAACGCAGCGTGAATGGGGGCGTCCGATTGTGAAAGATCCGGAAGTCACCGCGCGTATCGACGCTATTTGGCACGAACTCGCTATTCTTAATGATAAAGACGATACGAAAAAATAATCGAATCTTTGTCCTACGCTTTGCTTTGACGACCCACAGAGGGACCGCATGACAACATTGAGCTGTAAAGTGACCTCAGTTGAGGCGATAACCGATACGGTGTATCGCGTCCGGCTGGTTCCGGAAGCGCCTTTCTCGTTCCGCGCGGGTCAGTATCTGATGGTGGTAATGGATGAGCGTGACAAGCGCCCGTTCTCTCTGGCTTCCACGCCGGCCCAACACAATGTGATTGAGTTGCACATTGGCGCGTCTGAACTGAATCTGTACGCGATGGCCGTGATGGATCGCATTTTGAAAGAACAGGCTATCACCGTGGATATTCCGCACGGCGATGCCTGGTTGCGTGAAGACGGTGAACGTCCGCTGGTGCTGATTGCGGGCGGAACCGGATTTTCTTACGTGCGTTCTATTTTGATCACCGCGCTTGAACAACAACCACATCGTGATATTTCTATTTACTGGGGCGGCCGTGAACTGAAGCATCTGTATGATCTCAGTGAACTGGAAGCGCTGAGCATCAATCACCCGAACCTGAAAGTGATCCCGGTGGTTGAACAGCCGGAAGAAGGATGGCAGGGCAGAAGCGGTACTGTCCTGAGCGCGGTGCTACAGGATTTCTCCTCACTGGCTGAGTACGATATTTATATCGCGGGTCGTTTTGAGATGGCAAAAATCGCCCGTGAACGTTTTGTCGCAGAACGCGGTGCACAGGAAGACCGTCTGTTTGGTGATGCCTTCTCTTTCATCTGATTGAATAATGAAAAAGCCCGCCCCTGACAGGCGGGAAAACGGCAACTAAAACGGTAACGACAGATTGATGAAAGCGGGCTTAATGCCCGCTTTTGTGTTTTTCAGGAAGAGGGAAATCAGACGCGTTCGAAAACGGTCGCGATGCCCTGTCCCAAACCGATACACATGGTGGCTACGCCAAATTGTACGTCGCGGCGCTCCATCAGATTCAGCAACGTGGTGGAAATACGCGAGCCGGAACAGCCGAGCGGATGACCGAGCGCAATGGCACCGCCGTTCAGATTGACGCGTTCTTCCATGGTTTCCAGCAGTCCCAAATCTTTCACGCACGGTAAAGCTTGTGCGGCAAAAGCTTCATTCAGTTCGAACAGACCGATGTCCTGCACGTTTAGCCCGGCGCGTTTCAATGCCAGACGCGTTGCCGGCACCGGGCCGTAACCCATAATCGACGGGTCGCAGCCGACTACCGCCATGGCACGGATGCGGGCGCGGGCTTTCAGACCTAAAGATTTGGCATGAGATTCACTCATCAGCAACATCGCCGATGCGCCGTCGGAGAGGGCCGAGGATGTGCCCGCCGTAACGGTACCGTTCACCGGATCGAACGCCGGACGTAAAGCTGCCAGCGTGGCGACAGTAGTTTCCGGGCGGATCACTTCATCGAAGTCATAACGGGTCAGCACACCGTCGGCGTTATGGCCTTCGGTCGCCACGATTTCGTTAGCGAAATGCCCGGCAACGGTGGCTGCATGGGCGCGCTGATGTGAACGTGCGGCAAATTCATCCTGCATTTCACGGCTGATCTGGTGCATTTTCGCCAGCATTTCAGCTGTCAGTCCCATCATGCCCGCAGCTTTCGCTACGGTCTTGCTCAGGCCTGGATGGAAATCCACGCCGTGATTCATCGGTACGTGACCCATATGTTCCACGCCACCGATCAGGCTGACTTGTGCGTCGCCAACCATAATCGCGCGCGCTGCGTCGTGCAGTGCCTGCATGGAAGAACCGCACAAACGGTTGACTGTAGTCGCGGGAACGCTGTGCGGAATTTCTGCCAGCAGCGACGCGTTGCGGGCAATATTGAAGCCTTGTTCCAGCGTCTGCTGGACGCAGCCCCAGTAAATATCATCAATATCTTTGGCGTTGAGTGCCGGGTTGCGGGTCAGCACAGCGCGCATCAGATGTGCGGAGAGATCTTCAGCCCTGACGTGGCGGAATGCGCCGCCTTTAGAACGGCCCATCGGCGTGCGGACTGCATCAACAATGACTACGTTTTCCATGATTTCGGTCCTTATGCCTGATTACCGGTGCTGAGGTTTTCCAGCGGCGCCGCAACCGGATAGTAACTTTCATTGGTTTGCGCTTTGACGCGTAACCCGCTTGGTGCCTGATACATCGGCCCCAGGTGGGTGTACTGTTCGGTCATTTTCAGATACGCAGCGGTACCGAGGGTATCCAGATAACGGAACGGTCCCCCATGGAACGGAGGGAAACCGATGCCGTACACCAGCGCCATGTCGGCTTCGGCCGGGCTGGCTATGATGCCTTCTTCGAAACAGCGTACCACTTCGTTAATCATCGGGATCATCATGCGGGCAATGATGTCCTGCGGCGAGAAATCCGCATGTGACGGTTTTAGATTATCGGCCAGCAGGCTGATTGCCTGTTCATCGACCTCCTTGCGTGGCTTGCCCTTGCTGTCTTCGCTGTAACGGTAGAAGCCAAGATGGTTTTTTTGACCAAAACGACGGTTATCAAACAGCACATCAACAGCATCACGGTAATTGCGCGACATACGCTCCGGGAAACCGGCGGCCATCACTGCCTGGGCGTGATGGGCAGTGTCGATGCCGACCACATCCAGCAGATAAGCCGGGCCCATTGGCCAGCCGAACTGTTTTTCCATCACTTTGTCGATCTGGCGGAAATCGGCACCATCACGCAACAGCAAACTGAAACCGGAAAAATACGGGAACAACACGCGGTTAACGAAGAAGCCCGGGCAATCATTGACGACGATCGGTGTTTTCCCCATTGCCAGCGCGTAAGAGACAATGCGTGAAATTGTCGTGTCTGAGGTTTTTTCACCCCGCACGATTTCCACCAACGGCATCCGGTGAACCGGGTTGAAGAAGTGCATACCGCAGAAGTTTTCCGGATTTTTCAGCGAGGATGCCAGCTGATTGATAGGAATGGTCGAAGTATTGGAAGCCAGAACGGCACCGGTACCGAGTAAAGATTCAGCTTCAGCCAACACTGCGGCTTTTACTTTTGGATTCTCGACCACGGCTTCGACCACGACGGTGGCATGTTCGATTCCGCTGTAATTGAGAGTCGGATGAATGGTCGACAGGACTTTGGCCATTTTCAGACCATCAAGTTTGCCACGCTCCAGTTGCTTGTTTAGCAACTTAGCGGCCTCGTTCATGCCCAGCGTCAGGGACTGATCGTTGATATCTTTCATGACGACCGGTACACCTTTCAGGGCCGACTGATAAGCTATCCCGCCGCCCATAATGCCGGCACCCAGCACCGCAGCTTGCGTCGGTTTATCACTCCCTTGAGCCAGTTTTTTTGCTTTGCCTTTCACAAACTGATCGTTAAGGAAAATGCTGACCAGTGCGCGGGCTTCTTTAGATTGTGCGAGCGGTACAAAGCTGGCGGTTTCCAGTTGTAATGCTTCATCACGGCCAAGGCGAGCGGCGGCTTCAATCGTTTTCACGGCGGTCATAGGCGCGGGATAATGCTTGCCGGCATTTTGCATGACCATGCTTTTGGCGACGCTGAAACTCATCGTCGCTTCAATCTGGCTGAGTTTCAGCGGCAGACGTTTCGGGGCGCGGCGGTTATGCCATTCCAGTTTGCCGTCAGCAGCATTTTTCAGCATGGTAATGCCTGCATCGCGTAGTTTGTCTGCTTCAACGACGGCATCTACCAGACCGACTTTCAGGGCCTCTTTCCCGCTGATGTTTTTCCCGGCTGCGATAATTTCCAGTGCACTGTCTGTGCCAATCAGGCGTGGCAGACGCACGGATCCGCCGAAGCCCGGCATGATACCTAAGCTGGTTTCCGGCAATCCGATACGTGCATCGGCCGTACTGATGCGAAAATCCGTCGCCAGTACGCATTCGCAACCGCCGCCCAGCGCATAACCGCTGATAGCGGAAAGGGTCGGTACCGGCAGATCTTCCAGACGGTTAAAAATGCGGTTGGCGAAATTCAGCCACTCCTGCAGTTTTTCCGCAGGTGCGTTAAACAGGGACAAAAACTCGGTGATATCCGCACCGACAATAAATGCAGGTTTGGCTGAACTCAGCAGTAAGCCTTTCAGCTCAGACTGCTTTTCAAGTACTGCAATCGCTTCGCCCAGGCTGGCAACCGTTTGGGTATCGAGTTTATTGACCGAGCCTGGGGCATCAAACACCAGCTCCGCGATACCGTCATCGAGCCAGTGCAGGTGTAATGTTTCGCCTTGGTAGAGCATGTGTCTCTCCTGAATCATCTGGGATGATCTGGTATGACCAGATGACTTGGAGTGTGGTTTTTATGTTAATAATTTGCAAATGAGATGTGTTTTATTTGCAGGCAAGATCACAAACCTTCCGGGACTATGGTCGCGGTGAGGCTGTGGTAAGATGCTGCATCGTCTTTCAGGTGAAAAAAGGAGAGTTGGATGGAATCGCTTACTACGCTTTATAAAGAACATATTGCCACGCTGCAGACGCGTGCCCGTGAAATTCTGCAACGTTCTCAGCTTGATGCGTTACTGATTCACTCCGGTGAGTTGCTGACGACCTTCCTTGATGACCACAGTTATCCCTTCAAAGTCAATCCGCAGTTCAAGGCCTGGGTGCCGGTCACCAAAGTGCCGAATTGCTGGTTGTGGGTGGATGGCGTGAATGCCCCGAAATTGTGGTTCTATTCCCCCGTGGACTACTGGCACAGCCATGAACCGCTGCCGGACTCTTTCTGGACGAAAGAAATTTCCCTGACGCCGCTGGCCAACGCCGACGATATCAAAGGCCAGTTGCCGGTTGATCTCAAACGTGTGGGTTACATCGGTTACAGTCAGGAACGCGCGATCGGCATGGGTATTCCTGCTGCCAACGTCAACCCGAAAGCTGTGCTGGATTTCCTGCATTATCATCGCGCTTACAAAACGGGTTATGAACTGGCCTGTATGCGTGAAGCGCAGAAAGTCGCGGTCAGCGGCCATCGTGCGGCGAAAGAGGCGTTCCTTTCCGGCATGAGTGAATTCGACATCAATCTGGCGTATCTCACGGCTACCGGTCATCGTGATACCGATGTGCCTTACGACAACATTGTTGCGCTCAATGAACACGCTTCCGTACTGCATTACACGACGCTAGATAACCAGCCGCCTGCCGAAATGCACAGCTTCCTGCTTGATGCCGGTGCGGAATATAATGGCTATGCCGCTGACCTGACGCGGACCTATGCCGCAAAACCGGACAGTGATTTCGCCGCACTGGTGAAAGATCTCAATACGGAAGAACTCGCGTTAATTGATACGATTAAGGCCGGTGTGCGCTATACCGACTATCATATTCAGATGCATCACCGCATCGCCAAATTGTTGAAAGCGCACAAGCTGGTGGTCGATATCAGTGAAGACGCCATGGTGGAACAGAACCTGACCGGGCCTTTCCTGCCACACGGTCTGGGACATCCGCTGGGATTACAGGTGCATGATGTTGCCGGGTTTATGCAGGACGATACCGGTACACATCTGGCTGCGCCTTCGCAATATCCTTATCTGCGTTGCACCCGTGTGATTGAGCCTGGCATGGTACTGACTATCGAGCCGGGTCTGTATTTCATCGATTCGTTGTTGTTACCGTGGCGCGAAGGGCAGTTCAGCAAACATTTTGCCTGGGATCGCATCAACGCGATGAAGCCATTTGGCGGCATTCGTATCGAAGACAATATTGTCATCCATGACAATCGTATCGAAAATATGACACGCGATCTGAAGCTGGCCTGATGCAGCCTTATGCCGTCCCCGCTGAGTCCGTCAGTTTCAGCGAAGAAATAAAGAAAAGTCGCTTCATCACCTTACTGGCAAGAACGGAAGGCATTGAAGCGGCAAAAGCCTTTATTCAGCATGTCAGACATCAGCACCCGGCAGCGCGTCATCACTGCTGGGCGTTTGTGGCTGGTGCGCCTGCTGATTCTCAGCAACTGGGCTTTTCTGATGATGGAGAACCAGCGGGCACAGCCGGTAAACCCATCTTAAGTCAGCTGATGGGATGCGGGGTTGGGGAGATCACGGCCGTCGTGGTGCGTTATTACGGTGGAATTATGCTGGGCACCGGCGGCCTCGTGAAGGCCTACGGCGGTGGTGTTCAGCAGGCATTAAAACAACTTATCGTGCAGCAAAAGGTTCCGCTGGTGAAGTACGCAGTACAGTGTGATTACAGCCAGTTACAGCAGGTGGAAATGCTGCTTTCGCATGTGGGTGGGCATATTTTACGCAGTGAGTACGGCGCGGCGGTGGACCTCGTTCTGGCGCTGCCTGCCGCAGATGCGCCGGCAACAGTCAGCCACTTATTCGATATCAGCCGTGGCACACTTATCCTGCGTCCGGTTTCTTAAATTTTCTATGATTACTTCGCTGAGGAACGCACCAGCATGCATTTTCGTGCCATAACACGCATTGTGGGGGTGCTCGTCATCCTTTTCTCGGGAACGATGATTATTCCCGGTCTGGTCGCTTTAATCTACCGCGATGGCGCGGGGCGTGCGTTCAGTCAGACTTTCTTTGTCGCTCTGGCGATTGGATTATTCCTGTGGTTGCCCAACCGAAAGCAGAAAAGTGAGCTTAAACCACGGGAAGGTTTCCTGATTGTCGTGCTGTTCTGGACGGTACTGGGCAGCGTCGGGGCATTGCCTTTTCTGTTCTCCGAGCGGCCGAATCTCTCCCTTACCGATGCTTTCTTTGAATCCTTTTCCGGCCTGACGACGACGGGCGCGACCACGCTGGTCGGGTTGGATTCATTGCCCAAAGCGATTCTCTTCTACCGGCAGATGCTGCAATGGTTTGGCGGTATGGGGATCATTGTGCTCGCTGTGGCCATTCTGCCGATATTGGGTGTCGGCGGGATGCAGTTGTACCGTGCCGAAATGCCGGGCCCGCTTAAAGATAACAAGATGCGTCCGCGTATCGCCGAAACAGCAAAAACGCTTTGGCTCATCTATGTACTGCTGACCATCGCTTGTGCGCTGTCGTTATGGGGCGCGGGTATGCCGGTTTTTGATGCGATCAGCCACAGTTTTTCGACTATCGCCATCGGCGGCTTCTCAACGCACGACGCCAGTATCGGATATTTTCATAGCGGAACGATCAATACTATCGTCGCGATATTCCTGCTGATTTCCGGCTGTAACTATGGCCTGCACTTTGCGGTACTGAGCGGGCGAAACCTGAAAGTGTACTGGCGAGATCCGGAATTTCGTATGTTCATTGGTGTGCAGTTCACGCTGGTGATCATCTGTACGGTGATTTTGTGGATCCACAATACTTACGGTTCCGGTCTGGAGACGCTGAATCAGGCATTTTTCCAGGTGGTGTCAATGGCTACTACCGCAGGATATACCACGGACAGTATTTCTAAATGGCCGCTGTTTTTGCCGCTTCTGTTGCTCTGTTCTGCCTTTATCGGGGGATGTGCGGGTTCAACCGGCGGTGGCCTAAAGGTGATCCGTATCCTTCTGCTTTATTTACAGGGTTCCCGCGAGCTGAAAAGGCTGGTTCACCCCAATGCGGTTTACACGATTAAATTGGGTAGCCGCGCTTTGCCTGAACGTATCATTGAAGCGGTATGGGGTTTCTTCTCCGCTTATGCGCTGGTGTTTATTGTCAGCATGCTGGCGATTGTGGCCACCGGTGTAGATAACTTCTCCGCCTTCGCTGCGGTCACCGCGACGCTCAATAACCTTGGGCCTGGTTTAGGGGTTGTGGCGGATAACTTTGCCTCGATGAATTCAGTGGCGAAATGGATCCTGATCGTCACCATGTTGTTTGGTCGTCTCGAAGTCTTCACATTATTAGTGCTGTTCACGCCGACGTTCTGGCGGGAATGAGTTTTAAGAAAGGGAAACAAGTATGAAAGCGTTGATACTCTATTCAAGTCGTGACGGGCAGACACATGCTATCGCTTCTTATATAGCCAGTGAGTTGAAAGAGAAGTGCTACTGCGATGTTATTGATCTCGTCCATGCGGCACACGTCGATTTGAAAAGCTATGACCAGGTCATGATCGGCGCTTCGATACGTTACGGTCACTTCAACCCGGTGCTGGATAAGTTCGTTAAAAAACACGCCGAAACATTGAACCGCATACCGTCAGCTTTTTTCGGCGTCAATCTGACTGCACGCAAACCTGAAAAGCGTACGCCACAGACTAATGCCTACGTGCGTAAATTCCTGCTGGCGTCGCCTTGGGAACCTGCAATGTGTGGTGTCTTTGCTGGCGCATTACGTTATCCGCGATATCGCTGGTTCGATAAGGTCATGATCCAACTTATTATGCGGATGACAGGCGGGGAAACAGATACCCGTAAAGAAGTGGAATACACCGACTGGCAACAGGTAGCCAAATTCGCTGAAGATTTTGGACAAATATCGTATAAAAAATCACACTAATGCGGACTTAATAGACGTTCAGGCCAAAAAGAAAGCAGTCGGAAAGTTTTTTGAAATTAGGGGTTGCGGCCTTCTGAGAACTCCCTATAATGCGCCTCCACTGACCGGGAACAACGACTCCTCTAACGAGAACCAAGTCGCCCCGTCAGGAAGAATCAACCCGGTGAAAACACCGAATCTTGTAAAAAAATGGTTGACTCTTCAGTGGGAAGGAGTATTCTCTGCCTCCCACGTTGCTGAGTTAAGTCTCGCAACGAACGCTCTTTAACAATTTATCAGACAATCTGTGTGGGCACTCACAAGACGATATCAGCCACCTCGGTGGCAAAAAATATCAAGTCTTAGAGTGACCAAGCAGTAATTCATTTAGTTGAATTATTACGAAATAATCTCTGAGCACCGCTTAACGTGTTTAAGCAAATCGAACTTTTAATTGAAGAGTTTGATCATGGCTCAGATTGAACGCTGGCGGCAGGCCTAACACATGCAAGTCGAGCGGCAGCGGGAAGTAGC